>JBCDIT010000002.1:0-527431 GCA_038748775.1 Planctomycetota bacterium | reverse complement strand
GGGGATGACGTCAAGTCCTCATGGCCCTTACGCCCAGGGTTGCAAACGTGCTACAATGGTATGGACAGAGCGACGCGAGGCCGCGAGGCGGAGCAAATCGCAAAAACCATGCCCCAGTTCGGATTGCAGGCTGAAATTCGCCTGCATGAAGCCGGAATCGCTAGTAATCGCGCATCAGCTACGGCGCGGTGAATATGTTCCTGAGCCTTGTACACACCGCCCGTCACGTCATGGGAGCCGGGAGCGCCCGAAGTCACCTCGTTTCAGGGGTGCCTACGGCGAGATCGGTGACTGGGACGAAGTCGTAACAAGGTAGCCGTAGGAGAACCTGCGGCTGGATCACCTCCTTTCTAAGGGATTTCCTTAGACTCGGTCGTGTCGGGATCCGTCCTGTCTCACGTTGAGATCAGGCCGGGCAACCCTCCCGGTCGGACAGTGATGTCCGCCGAGCTAGTGAGTGCACGCTCGTCCGTGTACGCCTGCTTTCTCATGAGAAGCAGACTGCGGATAGCCGACTGGCGACAGTCGGTGAAAGATGGACCCAACCGATCACTTGTCAAGAACAATGACCGACGGCCCGCTTCCTATGGAGCGGGCCGTTGTCGCTTTTCCACCGAGAACTGGTTTGATCGCCTTGTCGCGGCCTCCGACCGCACGCTCGCGTGCGGAACCCGCGCCGGAGTCAATCCGGCGGGCTTCCGGTCGAGAAATCCGGTCGAGAAAGCTGAATTCGTGGCGCTACATATTCAGTGAAGACGCTCGAACGACAAACGGCCCGCCTCGAGGGCGGGCCGTTCCTGGCGTGACTCCTGCCACCCTACCCGACCTGGCGTCGGGCCGCGACCGATCCCGATCAGCGGCGGCGGCGACCGGCGGCAAGAACGCCCACAAGTCCGATGGTGGCGACACCAGGGGCCGGGACGAGGGTCCCGGTGACCTCAAACATGTTCATGAACGAACTGGGGCTGCCGTTGAAGTTGTACCCCACAAACGCGGCTCCCGAGCCCGACGGGTTCACGTCGGAGCTGACCCACGTGAACGCAGGGTCTTGTGCCGCGTTGTTGACGTAGATCCAGTACGTCTCGCCCTGCTCGAGCACGAGGGGGGCGTCGGCCGTGAACGTGAACTGACCGCTCGCGGCATCGAAAGCGTCGCCGCTGAGCTGCGCGAGGAAGCTGCCTGGCGAGCCGTTGCCGGTCCAGATCTCGACATCGGCGGTGCCGCCGATGTCAGCCGCGGTGACATCGATGGTGACGCCATCAAGGAAGTACGCGTCGGCCGCGGTAAAGCCGGCGGCCTTGAACTGCGTGGTGAAGCCACCACCAAACGCGGTGCCCGGGCCGGTGCCGGTGTTCAGGTTGGAAATGATGACGTCGGACGCGAGAGCGGCGGCCGGGAGGGCGCACACGACAACTGCGGCGCCCACGAGGTTGATGCGCATGGTCTGTTCCCTTCTTTCTCCGTGAAACGCGAATTGTCTCACGCGTTTCCGAGAATATCCGGGGACGCCCAGTCTTCCAAGACGAATCTGAACGGTTCAGGAACCTCGGATGACCGTGGCGATCACGACACGCGGCTGCCCAGGAACAAACCGTTGGACGCCGCCCCGAGCTCGATCGTGGTCGTCGCGCCCAGGAGTACCGCGTGGGAAAGACCTGCAATCAACCCGGCGCGGCGTTCGGACCGACCGCGGCGTTGATGTTGATTCCTGTCCGTAACCGGAGTTCGGCGCTTCGATTTGGGCAGGACGCTCGGTAGGCTGTCTGATCGGATACTGCAGCTCGCTCAGTTGGAAGGGGCCTCGATGCGTTCGGATTCAGTCGGAGCGGTGCTGGGCGCTGCTGGAGTCGCGCTCGCGGCGACCGCCAACGAGCCGGTCGCAATCGAGGTCAGCGAAGACGGTCGTCTTCGGGCCGAACTGCCCGCTTCACCGGCGCGGGCGATGGGATGGCGTGCGGAGAACGGCACCGTCCCGTTTGGGACGCAGCCCGATCAGGTTGTCCAACTCCGCCGGCAGATCGGTGGCCTGAAAGTCGCCGATCTCAACAACGACGGGTTCAACGATGTCGTCGCGGTCTGCTACATCTCCAACAGCTTCCCGCCGTACGACGATTGGCGCGACCAGATCTACTTCGGAAACGGCGCCGGGATCGAGATGACCCCGAGTTGGGTCGCGTCGACGCAGACGCACTCGGGCGACGTGCAGGTTGGTGATATCAACGGGGATGGGGTCGACGACGCCGTGGTTGTGAACGGGGGGGGCATCCGTTCAGACCACGTGCGCGTCTACCTGGGCGCCGACGGGCCGCCCTCGACGAACGAGGCATTCGTCTCGTCGTTCGCGGCCCGCGGCTGGGGGACGTCGGGCGTGCTCTTCGACATCGATGGCGATGAGCACCTCGACTTCTTCGTCACCAACCAGGGCCTCGACCCGGTGCCCTTCAAGCCGATGACGCTCTACCGGAACACCGGAACGGGCTTCTCACCGGCTCCGGATTGGATCTCGGCCGAGCAGAGCATCCAGGGCGGCGCGTCGGTCGGTGATCTCGACGGCGATGGTGACCTCGACATCGGTGTCTCGCGCTGGGCAAACTTCGCGAGCGGTGTGATCGAAAACGTCGAGGGCACGCCCGACGAGACCACCCCACTGTTCGGCGTCGGGAGCACCGGTACCGATCGAGGGTCCTCGTTCGCCGATGTCGACGGCAACGGATTCGTTGACTTCGCGGTCGGCGAAGACGACGCGCCGACCCTCTGGAGCAACGGGCCCGACGGGCTTTCCCAGACCTGGACGGGCACCCCACCGTTCAACGGGCCGCAGGACTTCGGCTTCTTCGACGTCGATGGCGACGGTGACGCGGACCTCGTCGAGATCCACTTCTCCGACGGACGCGCCCACGTGTATCAGAACAACGCCGGTCAACTCGATGTCGCCCCGTCGTGGACCTACGACGCGCCGCAAGCGGGCACGGCTCTCGCACTGGGCGACCTAAACAACGACGGACGCGATGACCTCGTGCTCGGCTACGCCGGCGACACGTCGATCCGCGTGTTCTTCGCCGAGGCCCCGCCCTGCCCGGCGGATCTCGCGTTCCCGTTCGGCTTCCTCGATCTGTCGGACGTCGACGCCTTCATCGCGGCGTTCTTGGTGTCGGGCACACTCGCGGATCTCGCGTTCCCGTTCGGGATTGTGGATCTGAGCGACGTGGATGCGTTTATTGGGTCGTTCCTGGCGGGGTGTTCATGAACAAGTGTCCCTTTCACATAAGATCGATTGTCGAGGCTTTGTCGTACACTGGTCACGACAACCACTGCAGATACGCGAGCGCTGGAGCAACGCCGAAGGAAGGCGAGCACTGCGAGTGCCATGACCCGCACAGCGCTGCAAGCTAAGGCGTTGGGTTGAAGACTGGCTGTGTTGGCCCGTAGCTGTAGGACTCCGCTCCTATCGCGCTAATGTCCTGAATGTTGTCGTTGTTGAACTCGGCATCCCAAGGGTCGAGGAGCGCATCATCTCCGGAGAGAGTAGCTTTTTCTCCAGGGTTGTTCGCCTGCCAAACTGACCAGATTCGATCAATCTGTGCGTGGTGGCACCAGAAGACTGGATCGTTGGGGGAGATCATGGGATTGGCCATGTCGCCTCCAATCCAGTTGTGCCCCCCTCCGTGAAGGGGGCCCTCGAGTTCCCGCGACCAACGATAGTAATCGCCTCCGAATTGCTCCATGGACTGGACCCTTGCTGGATCACTGAACCAACGCTTCTGGTTCGCGGGAGTCGGAAGTTGCCCCGCGAGAAGTCCAAGATCACGACCCGATGACAGCCCAAGGATCCCACTGATCCCTACTAACCGTCCACCATCGGCGTCCCAGTCCCAGTACGGAATGGAGAGAGTGCTGTCGATGCTCCTCAACTCGCGCTCGAATGCGATTAAATAAGCACGGTGCCAAGGCAAGAACCGCCGATAGCCGGCCACGCCCGCCATCGCTCCGTGCATGCGGTGTCGACCGTGTCGCAGGCCGTCGGGAAACATGACCATATCGGCGTGGATATCAACGAGTGCCTTGTAACGTCCATTTCCGACAAGTTGATCTACGGCGCTCCTGAATTCAGGCCACTTGGCAAAAATGACGTTGCTCTCTCTTGTGATCATGGACAGAAACTCCGATATTGAGAATTGATCTTTCAGCCTAAATACTAACGTCTCTGCTCACCCTCGCGGGCGAGCGTCGGAGAAGAACTGTCACCGCCCGTTTTTGCAGGTCTATGTTAATATATCACACTGTTGTGGCTGCTCGGTTCAGAGCGAAGATCGCCCGGGCTTGTCCTACTCGACGTTTCGGTCGAAGACGGACCACGCTGTGCGATTATCGCTCAAATCCGCGGCCCAGAACTACCAACGCTTCCAGTCCGGAACGTACAGCGGCCCATTCTCTTCAGAAGCAGACCCAACCTGATGCACCTTGCTGAAGACAGCACCCGTCGCCGGCGGGTGTGCGCGAGCTGAACCATCGGCGTGGAACGAGTTGGCTTGCTCGTTGTGCCGAAAGCTGGTCGTCGGCGTGGTGTTTTGGTACCAGCCGCCAAGACCGTCGTAGAGCATGGGCGGATCGAGCAACGCCGTGCTTCGTCCGGTTCGGCCGACGGGGAGCAGTGTGTCGGCGAAGACCATGAGCTTTGTGGGGCGATCGATCGAGGAGAGCCTCTGCCAAGGGCGGCGCCCGATCGCGCCGAAGGATCCGCCCCAGCCGGGTGTTTTGGGCGGGCACAGGTAGTACCCGTTGTAGCCGTACGTCGTGGTGATCTGCCCGGTGCCGGTTTGCGGCGCGTAGGTGCCCCAAGGCTGGCTCGGGCATTCGTAGACGGAGAGCTCGCCCTGCGGGGCGGTGAGGTAGGGCGTGATGAGCCCCCGTTGATAATCGACTTCGCCCGAGACCCGTCCGTCGGAGCCGAACCAGTACAGGGCGTCCCCGGCGCCGACGTCGGCGAGCTCGAAGAAGGCCAGGGGCATCGCGAGTCCGTCGTGGTCGTTGGCGTACGTCATCCAGGCGGTGCCGAGTTGCCTGAGGTTGGAGAGGCACTTCACCTGGCGGGCCGTGTCACGCGCGGCACCGAGCGTCGGCAGGAGGATGCCGATCAGCAGCGCGATGACCGCGATGACGACGAGGAGCTCGATGAGTGTGAAGGCCCGCTTCATTCGCAGCCGTCCTCCACGCGTTGGATCGCCTCGACGACGTCTTCGGAACTCACGGTGCCGTCGAGCGTGACGTCGGCCTCCGGGCTGCCTGCGTCCTTGATCTTGAGGTAGGTGATCACGTCGAAGAAATCGGTCTGACCCGAAAGATCGACGTCGCCCGGGCAGTAGGCGCCGATGCCGACCACGCCTGTTTCGCCGATCGTGTACAGGTTCGGGCCCGAAACCGCAGGCGAGCTGCCAGCGCCTTCGTACACCGACAGCACAGAGCCCGGGGAACCGAACGGCGCGGCGAGGTCGACCATGCTCAAGCGCGTGTATCCGCTGAAGAACTGACCGGCGGCCGGAACCGCGATGCTCCCCACGAACACCACCGGTCCTTGTGTGAAGGGGTGGTCGAGCACGACGTGCGGCTGGTGTGTCCACCCACCGATGATCTCGAACTCGCCGAGTTCGATCAGCCCGTCGCCGTCGTCCTGCCAGGTGGCGACCGAGGTGTCGTCGAGGAGCGACGCGGAGGTGCCGAGGTCGTCGAAGAGCTGAAGCGCTGGCAGGCTTCCGAAGCCGGGGATGCCGGTGGAGAGCGCGATGCGCCCGTCGTCTAGCGCAACGGGGATCGAGTCGGTCCGGTTCGACGCGGTCTCCCAGACGATCGAGCCGGTCTCCGCGTTGAGCTTCAGGAGGCGGGCGGACGTCGTCGTCCCAAAGAAGTCGTAGGTCGCACCGTAGACATAGCCCCCGGCGACGCTGACGCCGCCGAAGAAACCGTCGTTCCCACCGATCGGGGTCCGCCACAACTCCGCGCCGGTCGCATCGATCGCGGCAGGGTCGAACGCGATCACCTGCCCCCCCACCGCCGGCGGACCGAAGTCGCCGGCGGTGGCAACGTAGACCCGTTCACCGTCGTAGGCCGGCGTGGCGCCGCTGGCGCCGTCGAACAGGGGGGCTCGCCACACGATGTCGCCCGGCTCGTACGGGTTCGTCGCCGCGTCGAACGGATCAACGTTGATGCAATAGAGCACACCGCCCTGGCCTCCGGCGTAGAACCCTTCGAAGTCGGTGATGAAAGCACGGTCCGCGGAGCCGCGATCGGTGGTGACCAGAGGCGTCGCGTTCACGATGTCTTTCTCGAGCTCGGCCTCCCACAGGAGATCCCCGCTCAGAAGCGAACGCGCCTGGACCCGTCCCGATTGATCGAAGCCTTGAGAGCCTGTCCCATAGATGAGCGTGGCGTTCCCTCGATCGATCGTGGGCGTTGACCACGAGTCATTGATTTGCGAAGGTACGTCCTTCGACCAGACAAGCGTGCCCTCGGCACGGTCGATCGCCCAGAGCTTGGCGACCGAGCCCTGGTTGTTGGGCCGCGACACCGCAAAGACCAGGCGGTCGACCACCACCGGCCCGGAATCGCCCACCCACCGGATGTCCTCGGTCACGGCGAGGTCCGACGCGGGGAAGACCCATTCCGCGATGGAAAGGTCGCTGGGCCCGGGGTTCTGCGAGCCGAGTGAGATCGACGACCGGGTGCCGTCGCCCCCGAGGGTTGGGTGCAGCGCGGACGCACCACGGTTGCAGAGCCCAACCGCGGCGGAGGCGGCGCCCGCGATGATGAGGAAGCGATGTCGCTCCATGACAGGGCTCCTTTCAGAAGACCCGGCACGCGAGCGTTCGCGCACCGGGCGTAGAGGCTGTGTCGTCGAGGTCCGCCGTTATGGGCAGCCGGCCAAGAACGCGGCGATGAACGCGTCGACGTCGGACAGGTCGACAACATCGAACGGGAACGCGACGTCCGCCGCAGGATCGCCTGCCACGAACGCGGCGATGAACGCGTCGACATCGGTGAGGTCGACGATGCCAAGGGGGAACGCAAGATCGGCGACGCTGCAAGGACGCGCGGCGACGTCGGACAGCCCGTCGATCTCGGGCGAACCGCCGGCGCCGACGGGGTTGTCGATGCGGACGAACGAGATCTCGGAGAGGCCTAGCTCGCCGATGTCGATCCCGACGCCGCCGCCCGAGCCGTCGTACCCGGCGAGCAGATCCGCGAACGGAAGCCCGGTGGGGTTAAAGCTCGGATCGACCGGGAGCGTAAAGTCACTCTCGATAGTGCCGGTGACCTGTTGCCCGCCCGTCGTCAAGGGTCCGGTGGGGTCGAGGAAACCGTTGGTCGGGAACGCGCCATCCGCGATCGCGTTGGGAACGTCGAAGAAGGTGATGCCGTCGGCGCTCACGGAGATCGCGCCGCCCTCAGCGAATAGGCCACCGGCGACGCCGTTCGGGAAGTCCGTGTCGAGGTAGAACGCGTTCCCGAAGACGAGCAAGTCGACCCCGAAGGGGTTCCCGAGTTCATCGCGGACGGGTTCATCGAACTCGACGGTGAGATGGCCGCCCTCCCCGATCGAGACGAGTTCCGACGTTCCGAAAGCGCCCTGGAAGGGCGTTGTGGCTCCGCCGAACGAAGAGGAAGGGCTGGTGATCCGGGTCGGCTCGCCGAGCGCTGTTGAGGGGTCGGTGAATCCCGAGGCCGCGCCGATGCCCTGGTCGTAGCTGACCACGCGGTCCGCCCAAGCATCTGAAGCCTGGTACACGAAGACCTCGCTCTGACCGAAGAAGCTGAGGTAGAGCTCACCCGTCACTTCGTTGTAGGTCCACGCCGGGGGCGATTGCGCGTCGATGAACGCCTGGGGCGAGTCGAACATCCGCAGGATGCTCGGATCGGAACCCGCATCGATCAGCGCTACACCGACGGGATCGTCCAACCGCGCGGCGACCGCGTCGGCGTCGGTGAGTGCCGCGTACCCGAAGTCACCGGACCCGCTGAAGAAATCGGCCCCGCCGACGAAGAAGTTGCCGGATGAGTCAAAGCCGAGCGTGCCAGCCGAGAGCACGTCGGCGACTTCGACACCCGAGTTCTCGAAATCGATCACAGAGCCGCCGGCGAGCGCTGACTGCCATGCCGACGCTTCGAAAGCCTTGATCGCGCCGGTGTCGCTACCACCGGGCACGAAGTCAAACCCGTTGCCGGTGTAGAGGTTGCCTCCGGCATCGAACGCGATCCCAGCCGAAGCGCCCCCGACGTTGGTCACGATGTTGCTCACCGCGCCCGACGAGGTGTTGAGGACGTCGACGCCGTTGACGTTGCTGAGCGCAAGGCTCGTGTCGTCGATCCACGCCCCGGCAAAGTCGGACGCGGCGAAGACCTCGGTTGTTCCGGGGGTCGGCGCCGTGGTGCTGGCCAAAGAGACCGAGCCGCCGCCGCTCGATCCGATGGCGACGCGAGCGCCATCCGGCGAAACACGGATAAAGCCAGGGCCGAACGCCGGCGCCGTCGGCGTGTAGTCACCGATGCTGCTGAACACGCCCGTCCCGACCCCGGTCTCCACCGAGACGGTCGGCCCGTTGACGATCAGGAGCCGGCCGTCGGGCAACGCGTCGAACAGCACCGTGTTGTCAAAGTCGGCGGTTCCATTCCAACTCGGCGGCAGGTCGAACGTCCGGGCGAGGGAATAGTCGTTGATCGACTGGGCCGACGCGGCACTCCCGAAGGCCACCGCCGCGCCCAAGCCTGCACACACTTTTTGTCTCATCCTGTCTCCGCCGACATCGGGCCGGCACACGTCGCGTCCGGCTCGCGCGGACGGCCTCCCGGGCGACTTCGGGCCAACGCGCAGGTGTGTTCCGGAGGAAGCCGGGCGGGGAGGGGCGCACCGATATCCGCCGGACCCTGAATCGCGAGGGCCGACACGAACGTCGATGGCAGGTCTTCCGGCTTCGGGCTCGACGAGGCAGGCCTTCCCAACGGGCTCGGGTCGTGGTCCAGAGCGGACTCAGACTCGGGCGTCAGTGGCCCCGGCTATCCGGTTGTGCCTCGCGTCGGCACCCTTCACGGCGGCGCGTCCGCGGTGGGTTCTCACCACACTTCCCTTTTCACCACACCCCAACGGGTGTAGCACCATCTGGCCTGAGCCTAGCTGGGGACGGTCAGGCAGGCAAACCGGCCGCCTGAAGTCGGAGACGTTGATTTTCGGCGACATCCGGTAAGGAAAGGCGGCGATATACCCGATTTTTGTGGCGGGGTGTAGATTGACCTGTCCCGAGGACCGCTCACGGATGGCGCTTCACCCAGGCCCCGCCGGAAGGAGATTCGAGTGCAGGCCGCGAGCTTCCGAGACGCCCATCTGTCCCTGATCGCGTGCGCTTCCGGCGGGCTTACATCGCTCGATGTCCGCGAGGCGATCTCGCGCACCGGGTTACGGATTGAGTCTGACCGACGCCTCGCGGGCCTCGACGAGGCGCTCCGGGCGGCCGAATCTGATCCTTCGCTCGACCTTGCCGAGTTCTGCGACCTCATGAGCGGTGACGGCGGCTTGCTCGCGATGAGCGCCCTCCGGGGTGAACTCGCGGTCCCGAGCTTTGCCAGTTTCAAGCGCCAGCTCTGCGACATCTTCGATGCGATCTCGGCGACCGATCCGGTCGGGGCGCCCGAAGCGCCGCCTCGCGATCCGCCTTCGCTGGCGGTGTTCGACGCGAGCTATCCCGAAGCGCGCAACGCGGACTACATCCCGGCCCTCTCGACCGCGATCGACGCTTGGGGAGCGGCGGTGTGCACCGTTGACGGGCAGCGCGTGGGACTCGGTGACTCCGATCGGCGGTTCTCGATCCAATCGTGCTGCAAGCCGGTGAACTACGCCCAGGCTCTCGAGACTTTCAACGCCATCTCGACCGGCAAGAGACCCAACCCGGGCGGGCACGAGACCGCCGACGCGAAGCTGCACCGCCTACGCGAGCGAGGTGAATCGCGGAAGATCAACCGGTTCGATCACTTTGAAGAGATGGAACGCTCGCTGGGTGTTCACGACTTCATCGGCGCCGAACCGAGCGGAGACGCCTTCAACGAGTTCAGCTTCAACCACCTCCGGATGCCCTACAACCCAATGATCAACGCGGGCGCCGTGATGTGCAGCGCCCTCGTTTCGAAAGCGGGTCCAACCGACATCGAGCTCGAGCAGGTCCAGAGAGCCTGGGCCGATCTGGCCGGATTGTCGGAGATGCCCATGCCAGACACGAAGACGGCAAAGGGCGAAGATCGCACCGGCTCCAACAACCGCTCGCTGGCGTACAAGATGCTCGCGAACGAGGCGTTCCCCGCCTTTGTGCGCTCGGACGAACAAGTCGAGAGCGTGCTCGACTTCTACTTCCACTGCTGTGCGCTCATGATGAACGCGGAGGAGATGTCTGTCGCCGCGGCCACGCTCGCGAACCGGGGGATCTGCCCGATCACCGGCGCTCGCGTGTTCCACCCCGACACGGTGCGGGACACCCTCGCGTCGATGCTGCACTGCGGGATGTACGACTCCTCTGGCCGCTTTGGACGTATCACCGGGCTGCCCGCCAAGAGCGGTGTCGGCGGCGCGATCATGCTCATCGTCCCTGGAGTGATGGGTGTCTGCACGTTTAGCCCAAGGCTCGACCGCATCGGCAACTCGCTCCGAGGGCTGCGGTTTATCGAGAAACTGCTCGATACCTACGCGCTCCACATGCTCGACGCCAGCGGGTCGATCACGGCCAACACAAGCGACCCGACCGAGCCCGCTGTTCGGTGCGTCGCGGGGCCGATGCACAAGATCATGGCCGCGGCCGAACTCGGCGACGTGACCGCGTTCAAGCGTTTCGAGAACCTGTCGGTCGACCGTGCCAGTTACACACAGTTGCTCGAGCAGAGCGACTATGACAATCGCACGCCCCTCCACCTGGCCGCCTGTGAGGGGCACCGCGAACTCACGAAGTACCTCATCGGCGAAGGGATCAACGTCTCGCCCGAGGACCGTTGGGGATCGACGCCCCTCGATGACGCCATGCGGCTCTGCCAAGACGATGTCGTCGGCTTCTTAAGAGACGCGGGCGCTCAGCCCGGGGCCAACACAAGGCCATGTGTCGACGGAGCCGAAGTCGAACGGCTTCGCCAGCTCTTCTTGGAACGGGAGCGCCCCCATCGCTCGAACGTCCTTGAAGACGTCGAATTGATCCTGGCTGCATCCATGGATTTCCAAAGCCATATCCGCCGACACGCCGCGTGCGGCGCCCGAGTTCTCGTCGCCGATTACGACGACCGGACGCCGCTGCACCTCGCGTGTGCTGAGGGCGCCCACCGCGTCGTTGAGTTCTTCATCCGCTATTTCCGGGCCGTGGACGAACGACGTGAGCACGGGGAAGAGCGGCTCGGCTACCTGCTTTCCTGGCCCGACCGCTGGGGCCACACCCCGCTCGATGAACTCGTCATTCGGTCGGATGGTTCAGGCGAGTTCCAGAAGAGTGAACAGGAGCTGCGCGACGCTGGTGCGATGACTATGGAGCAATTGCTCGGGCAATCAGCCCTGGCGTGAGCCGGTCGGAATCTCCGCCGACTCGCCCGAACCGGTCGCCGACACGTATCCGCTGCGTCCCGCGAGTGCTCGAGCATCTTCACTGAACGTGTAGCGCCACGAAGTTCAGCTTTCTCGACCGGGAGCCCGCCGGATTGCCTCCGGGTCAGCAAACGCCAGTACCGACCGAGCGCGATCAAGGGCGGATTCCGATGCAAGCTTCTGGAGCCCCTTATCGAGAGCCGCTTGCACCGGTAGGTGGGCCACGAGCGCGTGGAGGGCTAAGCGATCGCCAAGATCAAGCACCTGAAAGATCGGAGCATCAACGATATCGAGTTGGCTGAGGAACTCGAGTCCAGATGAGATCGCCTCAAGGGCAACGATGCCGGTGTGCTGCAAGATGCCCAGAAGCGATTCTCTGGCGACACCGTTGTCTTCGTCGCTCCCCTCGAACGAGACAAGGTTGCTGAGTTGAGGTCCACCGATCTCAAGCAACGTTCTCGGGCTCACGAGAACCCCGCTCCGCGGGAGACGCATGTTCGGAGTGCCGTGAACGCCGAGTTGGACCCAGTTCACAAAAGACCCAGTGGTGGGGAACGTAAAGTTCTCGTTGTCCTCGGTGGTGATCGCCCACTGCGCCCAATCAACACCGCCTAACGCAAAGCCATCCGCCCCTTTCAACCCTGGTGCAACGCAGATCGGGACATTGCTCGCGTCGAACCGCGTCGCCCCGTCGCTCGCCGACTTCATGGAGAACTTCGCGCTCGGCAACGCCGAAGCCGACCTCAACGCCGGCGGCGCCATCGACGTGGTGGACATCGTCGAACTCTTCGAGGCCATCCGCGAAGCGGAGCGAAGGAACACCACGTGGAGCCCGGGAAACCGGGCCCCACGCTTTCTCGCCCAAACCATCAGAACCGGAAGTAGATGAACTCGGTGAGCCGGCCGCCGCTGGTCAGGGTCTCACGCAAGAACAGCAACGCGACGACCAGCGCAACGCCGGCGATCACACCGGAGACCGGGCCGTGATCCCGCTTGGTCATGAACGCCTGCGTGTTCGGGGCGAGCACACAAAACCCGAGAAGAACGGCGATCGTGGCCCACGCCGCGATGCCCGGGTCAAAGCGAGAGTCTCCGGCCTCGGCACCCAACCCAACGCACGCGGCGAGCATCTCGCGAGCCCCTTCAAAGCTCTCGGCCCGGAACAAGATCCACGAACCGACGACAAGGGCCATGGTGAGCACCCAACCGGCCGCACGCGGGACCCGAATGCGAACGCGCTGAGCGCCGTGGGCGATGCACAGCCCGAGGCCGTGCAGCCCACCCCAAGCGACAAACGTCCATGAGGCGCCGTGCCAGAGCCCACCGATCAGCATCGTCGCCATCAGGTTCACGTACCGACGCGCCGGGCCCAACCGGTTCCCCCCGAGCGGGATGTACACGTAGTCGCGGAGAAACGCGGACAGCGTCATGTGCCACCGTCGCCAAAAATCTACGACCGAGGTCGCCTTGTATGGCGAGTCGAAGTTCAAGGGAAGCCGAAGCCCGAAGAGCAATCCAAGGCCGATGGCCATGTCCGAGTAGCCCGAGAAATCGAAGTAGATCTGCAGCGTGTATGCGAGCGTCCCCGCCCACGCGCCCGAAACCGAGATCGCGCCCTCGCCATCGAACGCCTGGGCGACCCACGGACTCAGCGTATCCGCGAGAACGACCTTCTTGAACAACCCGAAGGAGAACCACGTCAGCCCGGTGACAACGTCAGCCGGAAGCACCCCGCCGCGCCCGCCCTCGAGCTGATCGCGGAGCTGCGGCAGCACCTGCTTGTGGTGAACGATCGGCCCGGCGATGAGCTGCGGAAAGAAGCTGACAAAGAACGCGTACGGAACAACACCCTGCTCCGATGCACCGTCCCGCGAACAGTCCACTAGGTATGCGATCTGCTGGAACGTAAAAAAACTGATCCCGAGTGGCAACACGATGCCCAAGGGACCAATCGCCGGCCCTCCGATCGACGCCAGTGACCCGAGCACAAAGTCGGCGTACTTGAACACGCCGATCAGAGCGAGATTGAGCACAACACCGAGCGCGAGCACCCATCGAGCGGATCCGCCAGCTCGAACACGCGCCGCGATGACATGCCCGAGCGCGTAATTCGCGCCGATGCTCGGGATCAGCAGGCCCAGGTACCGCCAGTCTTGGTATCCGTAAAACACCAGCGAGCCGACGGTCAGCACCGCGAACGCGATCCGCGCCGACCCGGCACGCCGCGACAGCGCATACAGGGCCCACACGATCGGGAGAAAGACGAAGATGAACTGGAAGCTGCTAAAGAGCATGATTACAGCGGTGCGTCACCGGGGCGTACCGGCGAAACGAGCGTGATGCTCCGGACCGTCACGCCCATCCCCTTGAGATCCATGCAAAAACCGGCCTGAATCGGGCTCCGGCCATCACCGCCGACATCGATCGGGACCACAAACCGCGTCTCCCCTCCAAGGGTCGGCACCCGAGCAGACCACGGCGCCCGCACCAAGTGACCACCCCCAGGGGTAAACACGCACGCGTCGATCGCCGCGTCTGCCGGCGCGTCGACGACGAACTCAACCCAGTGCCAACCCAGTGCGAGCTCCGATGCGTCAAACCGAACCGCGGCAAACGACCGAAGACCCGCCGAGAGAACACGCACGCCACCTTCTACCGGGTCAATATCCGGGGGCCGAACGCCTCTTGCGCCGAGACGATCAAGCCCAAGATCGCGGCGAACGACGCCCGCCCCGCCTTCGCTCAGCCTCCAGAGCGCTGGCCGCACCGGCGCCCCATCCGGGCCGAACCTGAGCGTCGACGTGACAACACCCAACGATGGATCAAAGACAACAGCATGAAATCCGGATCGCCGATTCGCCCGGACCATCTGCATGCCATTGACGATGATCGACACCCCCCTCGCAGACGCTGTAACGGCAAGCTCATGCCGGAGTGCGCCGCCCGCCGCCGTCAACGCCGACAAACTCGCCGACACCGCCCCGTCTTCGTCACGACTCGAATGCAGATCCGCGTATCGACCGATCCCAACGATCCCGCCGCCGCGATCGGTCTTCCCAGCGATCACATCGGGCAACCACGCTCGGACCGCACCGAGATCCACGTCTTGCACAGACCCAAACGCGATAACCGTGTCGTCAGGAATCACCACCGTCGCGGTCTCATCGTACGAAACGATCTCGGCCTTGAGCCCTCCCGCTATTGCGCCGGCCAGCACCGACGCGTCGTCGGTGAGATCGCCCGGTTCGAGTTCAATGCCTTGGTGCGTAAACACCGGTCGCACCCCACTCGACAGCAACGATGCACACAACGCCGAATCGGACGACGCTCCCAGCACCACACGCCCGGCCGGCTCCGGGAGCCTCGCCCAACCGACCTGCTCCAACGATTCGATCAGCCGCCACGTGTTTTCGATCGCGGCGCCCGGTGTGAGGTGGTAGTGGGTATCGGCCATCTGCCAGTCATCAAAGAAGTGACGCGCAGGTGCGCCCAACACCACAGCGCCATGACGTTTGGCGACACGCTCGAGCGCCGGCCCCAGCGCCGTGTACGCCGGAAGGTCTCCCTCCGGCCTGAGGATCGCAGGCGGGACGATCGCGGTATCGATGCCTTCTATCGCCGCCCAGTCGAGAAGCTCTCTTATCGACGCACCCCACACGCGACGGTCCGGTTGCGAAGGCGTATCGAACCCGACGGGCGGGATGACCTCGAACCGCGCTGGGATCCAAAGACCGTCTCCATGTCGCGAGAGCCCACCGAGCGCGTACCGCTCCCGGCCCGGACCGAGCGTTGCAAAGCGTGAACCCAGCTCCGCAAGCGCCCGTCCGGGATCGATGTTCGCTCGCACCAGCGACGACGCCGCGGATCGCACGCCCCACCCGCCCAGCATCCGCAGGTCGTAGTACGCGGCCTGCTGCCAAGCCATATCCGGCACGGCGCGCGGCGGATCAAGGTCGTAGGCGGGGTACTCCATCGAAACGATAAGCTTGTCGCCCGATCGAAGGTGCCGCTTCGCGCGCGCCGCGATCACCCTCGACGACAGCCCGGCATGGCTCCCCCGGTTGACCGTCCGGAGCCCGGTCGCCGCTTCGAGGATGTCCGACCGCACGCCAAAGAGCACCCCCGACCCCCCGACCACAACAAGCCTCGGCTCACCTTCACTCGAAACGAGCATCGCGTCGGTCCGGCGGTAGAGGTTCTCCGCCCAGGCCGGAGCCGGGTTCTCGGGCACGGTGAACACGACCATCGCGCCTGGAAACAGGAGAGCCGCGACAGCGATGACAACGAGGAAGGCCCGAAGGCAAGACGCCCGGACGAAGAGGTCGCCCGACGCCGGACCGGCGGCAAGACGAGGCACAACCTGCTGGGGATCCGTCTTGGGCATCGCCGGTCTCCCTGCGGACGCCCGACACACTACCGTGTTCCCCGAGATGACGACTCCGCGGAACATAAGCGTGTGCTCTTGGTCGCTTCAGAGCGAAGACCCGGTCGACCTCGGCCGGAAGATGAACGCGATCGGGCTCGGATCGCTCCAACTCCACCTCGACCCGTTCAACAACACCGAGGCTCCCGGGCCCGCCTTGGCCGCCCAGGGCCTCGCGATCTCGTCGGGCATGATGACCACGATCGGCGAGGACTACACAACCATCGAATCCATTCGTATGACAGGCGGCCTGAGACCCGACGAACACTGGGACGCAAACCTCGCCGCGGCACACCGCAACGCAGCCCTCGCGCACGCCCTCGGGCTCGATCTGGTCACCCTGCATGCCGGGTTCATCCCTGAAAGCCCGACCGACCCCGAGCGAGCCACGTTCATGGACCGGCTCGCGATCGTCGCCGACGCGTTCGGCCAACAAGGCGTCCGGCTCGGGCTCGAGACCGGACAAGAAACCGCAGAAACCCTCGACGCAGTCCTCAAAGAACTCAACCACCCAAGGCTCGGCGTGAACTTCGACCCCGCCAACATGATCCTGTACGGGTCGGGCGACCCCATCGAGGCGCTCGAACGACTCGCGCCGCACGTGATGCAGGTCCATATCAAGGACGCAGCACCCTCCGACACCGCCGGCGCATGGGGCGAAGAGGTCCCCGTCGGCACCGGCACCGTCGACTGGCCCATGTTTTTCGAGATCCTCGACCGAGACTGCCCGGACACCCCCCTCGCGATCGAACGCGAAGCCGGCGACGATCGGGCCGGAGACATCCGGATCGCGGCGGAGTACATCAAACAGTTCGCGACCGACCCGTAGGCGTCACCGATCCGCGCCGCACGGCATACTGGGCCCTCAAGGAGGTCCCGATGCCCGACCAGCTCTCACGCCGTTCCGCCCTCAAGATCACCGCCGGCACCGTCGCCGGTCTCGCCTTCGGCTGCGCGTCGACGCACAAGTCGGCGAACGAAATCAAGGGCTTCGAGATCTCGCTTGCCCAGTGGTCGCTCCACCGCGAGCTGTACGCCGGTGAGATCGACAACCTCGACTTCCCGACGATCACCCGCACCCGGTACCAGCTCGGGGCGTGCGAGTTCGTCAACAGCTTCTTCAAAGACAAGGCGAACGACTACGCATACCTCTCCGACCTGAAAGGTCGCGCCGACGCAGAGGGCGTCGAGTGCCTGCTCATCATGTGCGACGGGATCGGGAACCTTGGCGACCCCGACGACGCGGCCCGGACCCGAGCCGTCGAGGGCCACGTCCCCTGGCTCGAAGCCGCCAACCGCCTCGGGTGTCATTCGATCCGCGTGAACGCCGCAAGCTCGGGCAGCTTCGGTGAACAACAAAAACTCGCGGCCGACGGCCTCCGCCGCCTGACCGAACTCGGCGCCGAACGCGAACTCAACGTCCTCGTCGAAAACCACGGCGGCCTCAGCTCCAACGGCGCCTGGCTCGCCGGCGTGATGCAGATGGTCGACCACCCCCGCTGCGGAACGCTCCCCGACTTCGGAAACTTCTGCATGGACTGGTCACGCCAAGACGACCCCGACGCGTGGTACGACCGGTACAAGGGCGTCGAAGAACTCATGCCCTACGCCAAGGCGGTCAGCGCCAAGTCGCACGAGTTCAACGTCGAAGGCGATGAAGTCCGCACCGACTACTTCCGCATGCTCCGCATCGTCACCAACGCCGGCTACCACGGCTACGTCGGCATCGAATGGGAAGGCGGAGACATCAGCGAACACGAAGGCGTTCTGGCGACCAAGCGCCTGCTCGAGCGGGTGCGGAACAAGATGATCGCATAGCAGCACGCGTTCGAGCAACGCGAAGACAAGGCGTAGCCAAAGCCCGATACGGGGATGCGGGTGCCGTGGTCTGAGCGAAGCGAAGCCCACGAAGGCAAGACGCGAAGACGCTCGTTCGATGACGGTACCCGACCGGGTGTGAGCTATTCGGGCTTCTTCGCCGGCAAACACAGGTCCAGCACAATCGCTGCCCCGAGCAAGCTCATCCCGCCGCTAAACCCAAACCCGCCGACGACCACCAAGTACGCAAACAGCGGCTCGACCGACGTCAGCCACCATCCGCCGATGTCGGCAAGCAACCCGACCCCCGTCGCCGCGACGACGACGCCGATCAGCCGACGGGGCCAGCTCGTCATCAATGCGAGGACCGCGATCACGCCGCCGATCGCCGCCATCCCGAGCGCGTGCGTGTGCGTGCTCAGCGCCAAGATCTCGGTCGGCACCGGCTGCACGTCCTGGCTGATCGCGATCGCCTCGACATCGTCCCAATACTCGAGCGGAACCTGTGGGTACGTACCCTCACCCTCGCTCGTCCTCGAGTGACAGTCGAGGCACGCGACAACCATGATCTCCGCCGGCGCATCATCGCCGAGATCGAGGTTGTCGAACTCCTGGCTCAGCTTGGCCGGGTCTCCGTTGAGCCAGTCGAGCAAGATCGTCCGCTCGCGATCGGCGAGCGTCTCGGGGTGGCCAGCTTCGAGGCTCTCGATCAGCGGAGCCGGAGAGACGATGCCGTGGTAGTGCGCGACGATGTCGTCGACGGTGAGGCCTTCGCGCCCGTCACGGCTGTCGTGGTGCATCGAGAGGTACCACCCCGACACCGCCGCGCCGCCGATCGCCGTGAAGACAAGACCGGCAACGCCCAGCCTCGCGAACACACCGAGGTCACGGAGTCTCAGCGTGCGAGGGGCGTCGGCCATCAGCTCAGCTCACTCGGGTCGATGGTGACGGTGTTCCCACTCACAACCGCCTCGTTGGCGCGGATGCCGACGATCGTCGCCCGCACGCCCTCGTCGGCCGAACACGTCACGGCCGCGCCTTCAGTGACCGATTTCAAGAACGCCTCGAGCCCGTACCACAGCGGCGTGTGGGGCAGGCCGACGCCTTCTTTCAGCTTGCCCTGCTCGGCGAGCTGCGTCGCGCCCGCGATGAGCGTGATGCCCTCGTCGTTGTGGAACTGCTGCCGGTTGGCGTAGACCTCCCAGCCCTGCGTCGGGGCGTCGGCCTCCTTGAACATCCAGCCGTGCGACCACGCGAGCTTGATGGCCGCGTTCTCGCCCCGCAAAATCTCGTGCATGCTCTCGTAGCTATTCGCGAGCGTCGCCGTGTACCCCAGCGTCGAACCGCCCGGGAAGCCCAGCATCAGGTTGACAGTGTCCGCGACCTCGCGCCCATCATCGAAGAGCCTGATGCTGCCCCGCCCCATGATGGCCTCCGGGTAGCGACCGGTGTACCAGTGGAACACGTCGAACTGATGGCTGCCCCACTCGCCAGCCAGGCCCGTCGTCAGATCGGGGTACAAGCGCCAGTTCAAACGCCGATCCTGGTCACCCCTGTCGGCCGGCGTGCGCCAGGACGTCTTCCTGGCGCGGATGGCCTCCATCGTCGCGAGCGTGCGAACCGCATCGGACACGAAGAAGGTCCTCGCGAGCTGATAGACCGGATTGGCCCTGGCGAGGAAGCCCGCCTGGAAGATTTTGCTCGAGCTCCGAGCCGCCGCCGCGATCGCCCGGGCGTCCTCGGGTGTGTGCGCGAGGGGTGCTTCGCAATACACGTGCACCCCCGCCTGCAACGCGTCCCGCGCCGGCTCGAGGTGCAGGTGCGTCGGCGTCGCGATGAACACCGCGTCGAGCGTCTCCGACTCAAGCATCGCCTGGTGCGAGTCGTACGTCTTCGCTCCCCGAGCACGCCTGGCTCCAGAGCGCAGACGCCTGGGCTCAACATCCGCGATGGCACCGATCTCGACTTCGGGCAACGAACCGAGTTCGGCGATGATCGCACGCCCCTGGCGCCCGCACCCGACGATGCCCACGCGGACCGGGGCCGAGAGGCGACCCAAAGCCGCGGACAACTGGGGAACGATGGCCGCCGTCGCGGCCAACCCCGCCGCCTGCGCCAAGAAGCCCCGACGGTCGATGTCCGAACCCGAATCGAAGTCAGTCATCACAGATCACTTTCTGAATCACGTGCTCGGCGAACGTACCGCCCAGCTCTCCTCAGTCTGCACCCAGCAAAGATACTCGTCGGGCATCCCGGGGGCACGCCCCCCCAAGACGAAACACGCCGTCGACCACGCGTCGCACGCCGCGGCCGAAGGCCCAATCACCGCGACTGCCCGCCGGTTCTCCGAGGGAACACCCTCGCGCGGATCGACTACGTGCCCGCCCTGCTCTTCGGTTCCCGAAACCGAGAGCGACACGCCCCCGAGTTCGATCGACACCGCGCCGCCTTCACGATCGTGCGGAAGCGAGACCCGCCAGAGAGCACCATCGGGGCGGCGCCCGATCGACGTCACCGAACTCGTACCCGCGTGAACAAAGGCGGAGCCGACCGCGCTCTCGCGCAGTGTTTGTGCCGCGATATCGAGCGCGAAGCCCTTCCCGACCCCACCGAGGTCGACCGACGAGTTCGGATCACTCAACCCAACCGTCCCCGACGACCCATCGATCACGAGCGGACCGGTCCGCGCCGCTTCGCTCGGCGTCGAATCGGTTCCAGACGATCTCTTATAGCCGTGCATCTCCATCACACGACCGACCGTCACGTCGAACGCCCCGTCGCTCGCGATCCGAACCTGTTCGCACGTGCAGAAGAGTTCGAGGAGTTCGTCATCGACGCGCTGCGCGGATACCCCCGCCCCAGCGTTGATGCGTGAAACGACCGAGTCGGATTCGAAAGCGGTCAACCTCCGATGGGCCGCCTCGATCTCTTCGATCGCCTCCTCGCCGGCGGCGCGGAGCGACGGCGCGTCGTCACCGCCGAGCAGCAGCTCGAACCGGCACCCCATCGCGTGCGTCGCGAGCCGCGTCGTCCGCATCGATCAGACGCGCTTGACGCGCATCGTCTCCCGGTCGAACTCGTACGAGTGACCGTCCCAGAGCGAACGGGTCGCCAGATCGACGACGACCATGACCTTGGTCGCGAAGTCGACCGTCGAATCGGGCTGTTTGCGGTCGCGGATCGCCGTGAGCCATTGCATGCGCATCACGTCCTGATCGTTGCCGATGTCCGGGCACTCGATGCGCATCGGGTCGATGTCGTCGACGAACGGGCGTGTCGGGCGGAGGTCGCAGTGGCGGCTGTTGAGGTAGATGTTGGCCTCGTGCCCGCGGATGAGGTTCTCGAGCCCCACCTCGTTGCACGTTGCGCCCGCCACGATCATCGAGTGGTCGTTCTCCCAGGTGATGTTCAGGTTCACCAGGTCGTGGTTCTCCATGTCCTTGTCGACGTAGTGGCCACCCGTCGCGACGACCCGCTTGGGCCAGCCGACGCTGTCGAGCGCGAAGATGAGGGGCGTGATCTCGTGCACAAGGAGGTCACCGATGATGCCCGTCGAGAAATCGCGGTAGCGGCGCCAGCGGATGTACACCTTCGGGTCCCACGCACGCTTGGGCATGTGCCCGAGCCACGCGTCCCAGTCGACGTTCTCTCCGGGCTTCCATTTCTCGTCGATCCCGTAGTAGTTCCACTCACCGTCGGGCGTGTTGCGGCAGTAGCTCGTCTGGCTGAACACCGGGGTGCCGATGGCGCCCGACTGGATCAGCTTCTTCGCCTCGATGTACTTGGGCAGAACCATCTTCTGCGTACCGACGACGAAGATCACGTCCGGGTTGGCGTGGCACGTCTTCTGCACCGCGAGCGCCTCGTCGAGGCGGAGCGTCATCGGCTTCTCGCAATACACGTCCTTGCCGGCGATGACCGCGTCGATCGCCACCGGGGCGTGCTGGTGCTCGGGGGTGCCGATGATCACGCCGTGGATATCTTCCCGGGCGAGCAGTTCCTTGTAGTCGCGGTACATCCGGGGCGTTTTGGTCTGCCCGTTGTTGGTGATGGTCTCGACCGCCTTCTGGGCGTGCAGGTCGTTCACGTCGCAGACGGCGACGATCTCGACGCTTTCCTTACCGTCACGGTCAAAGGCGCTGAAGGCCGAGCAGTGCCCACGCCCCATGCCGCCGGTGCCGATGACCGCGAGCCGGATCGTCTCGCCATCGCGGGGCGGGTTCGGAGCCTGCCCGAGCCCCTTGGGCTTGACCGAATCCGAGCCAACAAGCGCCCCGGGCGAGCCGCCAGCGGTCGAGCACGCACCGAGCGCCGTCGCCGTAAGCCCGGCGCCGGCGAGCAGCGCCGCGGATTTCAGGAAGTCGCGACGTGCGTCGCCTTGCGGGGGTTG
Organism: Planctomycetota bacterium; assembly: GCA_038748775.1. GTDB lineage: Bacteria > Planctomycetota > Phycisphaerae > Phycisphaerales > UBA1924 > DAIQNV01. The sequence goes on along the minus strand of JBCDIT010000002.1, from coordinate 505,204 downwards.
GTCGGTCATCTCAAGACTCCTACGAACGCGGCTCGTTGAACCGATGGTGTGAGTTGATCATGCCTCGTCCGGTGACGCCTTCGCAGACATCACCGGGGGCTCATCAGCCGGGGTAGCGGGAACACCCGAACCAGACGTCGGGCGACGGAACAAGACGAAGAACACAACGAGCACCAACGCCGCGAAGGCCGCCGGCGCGATCCAGACCTGCTGCCAGGCCGTCGTCCCGTCTTCGTCGGTAAAGCCGGCCACCAGCCGGCCGAACACCTGGTTGCCGATCAGCATCCCGATGCCCTGGGTCACGAGGACCAAGAACCCCTGCGCCTGCGCCCTGGTGTGCTTGGGAGCCGCCTGCTCGGTGTAGATCTGACCTGTGACGAAGAAGAAGTCGTAACAGATCCCGTGAAGGATGATCCCCCCAAGGATCATCCACACGACGTGCTCACCTACCTCGCTCCAAGCACCGGCGAAGAGGCCGTATCGGAGCACCCAGGCAAGCATGCCGATCGTGAGCATCCACTTCACGCCCAAGCGGGCGAACATCAGGGGCATCACCAGCATGAACGCGATCTCGCTCATCTGGCCGAAGGTCATCTTGATGGGCACGTTGGCCACACCAGCGTCCGTCGCAAACGTCGCGGCCTGCTGGTAATACGCTGCGAGCGGGATGCAGAGTAACGTCGAGCAGATGATGAAGACCGCGAAGCTCCGGTCCTTCATGAGCTTCAGCGCGTCCGCGCCCAGAGCCACGCCAAGGCTGAACGTCTTGCCCCTCGCGGGCGCCGGCGTGTGAGGCAAGAAGAAGCTCAGCAGGCCCAGCGCCACACCCGAACCACCAGCGACGTAGAAAAACACCGGGACCGATGCCCTCGCAGACTCCGCATCGGTGTCGCTCAACCCTTCGGTCGACGCGAGGTTGGCCGCGAGCAGCCCGACCGCAAAACCGGCGACGATCCAGCCGATCGTGCCCCACACGCGGATCAGAGGGAACTGCTTCTCAGGGTTCGTGATCGCGTGGAACGCGATCGTGTTGCTCAGCCCGAGCGTCGGCATGTAGCAGAGCATGTGCGCCAGCAGCACGCCGATGAACAGCCAGGCGTTCCCGCTGGAGGCCGCCGCCGGCGCCGCGAGTAAAAACACGCCGCCGAGCAGATGGAGCGCCCCCATCACCTTCTCGCTTGAGAAGAAACGGTCGGCCACCATGCCCAGAAAGAGCGGAGCAATGATGGCGGCGATCGGCGCCGTGGTGTACGCGTTGCCGATGTCCGACGGCTCGAACCCCATCGAGCCCATGAACGGGCCCAGAGTGACGAACCACGCCCCCCACAGGAAGAACTGCAAGAACATCATCGCGCTCAGCAGCGCGGTGATACCAAATGAAGACGTTGGCCTGGACTCCACGAGACTGATCTCCTGGGATGAACCTCCAAGCCTCGCGCTCCGCCGGCAAGCACCGACCGAGCCCCGGAGACGGCTTGGTACATTCGGGCCACCAAGATACAAGAGATCGCTTTCAGGAGAAGGCCTGTGACCACGCCCTCAACACGACCCGTCACCCTGTTCACCGGACAATGGGCTGACATACCCATCGCCGAACTCGCGCCGCGCGCCAAGCAAATGGGATTTGACGGGCTCGAACTCGCCTGCTGGGGCGATCACTTCGAAGTCGACCGAGCGCTGTCCGAGGACGCGTACTGCAACAATCTGAAACAACTCCTCGCCGACAACGACCTCAAGTGCTTCGCCATCTCCAACCACCTCGTCGGCCAATGCGTCTGCGACCCCATCGACGAACGCCACAAGGCCATCGTTCCAGAGCGCATCTGGGCCGATGGGAACCCCGAGGGCGTCAACCAACGCGCCGCCGACGAGATGGCCGCGACGGCCAAAGCGGCACGAGCGTTCGGCGTTGACGTCGTCAATGGTTTCACCGGTTCTGGGGTCTGGCACAAGCTCTACTTCTTCCCCCCGACGTCCCAAGCCGAAATCGACGAAGGCTTCGCCGACTTCGCGACCCGCTGGAACCCCATCCTCGACGCCTTCGACGCCGCGAACGTTCGCTTCGCGCTCGAAGTCCACCCCACCGAAATCGCCTACGACATCTACACGGCAGAGCGCGCCCTGAAGGCCCTGGACCACCGCAAGGCCTTCGGGTTCAACTACGACCCGTCACACCTCGTCTGGCAAGGCGTCGACCCGGCACGGTTCATCGATCGCTTCGCCGAGCGCATCTACCACGCCCACGTCAAGGACGCCGCCCGCACCCTCGACGGAACCAACTCCATACTCGCGAGTCACCTGAGCTTCGGAGACCCACGCCGCGGCTGGGACTTCCGCTCACCCGGGCGAGGCGAGGTCGACTTCGAAGAAATCATCCGTGCGCTCAACCGCGCCCGATACACCGGCCCGCTCAGCATCGAGTGGGAAGACTCCGCGATGGACCGGTTCTTCGGCGCCGCCGAAGCATGCGAGTTCGTGCGCTCGATCGACTTCCCCACCAGCGACGTCGCGTTCGACGCGGCCTTTGAAAAGAAAGACTGATATGAACCAACCCGTGCGCATGGGCATGATCGGCGGCGGAACCGACGCGTTCATCGGCAGCGTCCACCGGATGGCCGCGGCTCTCGACGGACGCCACGCCCTCGTCGCCGGCGTGCTGAGCCGCGACGCAGAGATCGCCAAGCAATCGGGCGAGGTGTACGGGCTCGATCCGAGCCGCGCCTATACCACGCTCGACGACTTCATCGCTGGCGAGACATCGCGCGATGACGGTGTCGAGTTGGTCTCCATCGTGACACCCAACTTCACGCACCACGCGATCGCCAAGGCATGCCTCGAAGCCGGCTTCCATGTCTTGGTCGAGAAGCCAATGACGATGACCAGCATCGAAGCCGCCGAGCTGCGTGACGTCGCCCAGTCCAAAGGCCTCGCGTGCGTCGTGATGTACAACTACACCGGCTATCCGATGGTCCGCGAAGCGCGCGCACGCATCGCCTCCGGAGAACTCGGGACCCTCCGCAAGGTGTTCGTCGAGTACCACCAAGGCTGGCTCTCGACCAAGGCCGAAGCCGCCGGCGTCGTCCAAGCAGAATGGCGCACCGACCCGACCCGCGCCGGCCTAGGCGGGGCGCTGGGCGATATCGGCAGCCACGCGGAGAACATCGTCAGCTTCATGACCGGGCTCACGATCGAATCGCTCTGCGCCGACCTCTCGAGCTTCGTCGAAGGTCGACAACTCGACGACGATGCGTCGGTCCTTCTCCGCTTCGCCGGTGGCTCAAAGGGCGTGCTCACCGCCAGCCAGATCTGCGCCGGCGAGGGCAACGGGCTCTCGGTCCGCGTCTACGGCGACAAGGGCGGGCTCCGCTGGCGCCAGCAATCGCCCGAGCAACTCGAGCTGCTCAGCCTCGATGGGCCGACGTCAACCGTCGTCCGAGGCGGACCGGGCGACGCCCAGCCGACCGCGACCCGCATCCCGGTCGGCCACCCGGAGGGCTTCATCGAGGCTTTCGCCAACGTGTACCGCGGCGCCGCGGACTTGGTGCGAGGCGTCGAATCTCCGCTCGCAACGCTCGCGCCGGGCGCCGAGGCCGGCCGCCGCGGCGTCCGCTTCATCGAGTTGTGCGTCGAGAGCGCCGGCGCCGGGTCGACATGGGTTGACTGGACCGATTGAGGACGACACGAACCCTGAGCGTCAGCGATGGGCCGGTCGTACGGAGGTCTCAACGACTCCGGGCGCAGTCCACGAACTGGCCCATCGCTGACGCTCAGGGCTTGTTTGACGTGCGCCTTAGTCGATATCACCGGGCCCGGGCACACGCCAGCGGAAGTCGCGGAACTCGACGCGGTTCTTCGGGTGGTGCGTCTGGATCGCGATCATGCCTTCGTCGTGCAGGTCGAGCGTCGCGTCCGCCATCGGCACCCCGTTGATCCACGTCCGGATGCGGTCCCCCACCGCCATGATGCGGTAGTCGAACCAGGCGCCGTCGGTCGTGATCGGCTCGCCGGTCTGGGCGGGGGCCGCGTCGTAGATGCACCCGGTGTAGTTGGTCTCGCCCGGGTCGTGGTTGTCGAGCTGAGCCTCGTAGCCCAGGGGCCACGTGTCCGGGTTCTCGGGCCGAGGGACCGTCCGGAAGTAGATGCCCGAGTTGCCGGTGCGCGAGGCGCCGGTCTCTTCAGGCTCCGCGATGCGCACGAGCGTACGGATCTCGATGTCGGTGTGCATCGTGTTCGAGAACAGGTGACCGGGCCCGCCGTCGAGCGCCACGAGTGTTCCGTCCTCGATCACAAACTCACCGTTGCCCCGGTGCGTCCATCCCGAGGTGTCGGTCCCGTTGAAGCCGGCGACGAAGTCGCCCGGATCCGGATCAGGAGAGAGATCCTTGACCGCGATGTTGCGGAGCCGGAGCCCGCCTTCGCCGTGGTCTTGGAACGCGATGTACCCGGTCGTCGCGCGTTCGTTGAGCGGGAGCGACTGGTCGGCGTTGCGGAAGATCCCGCGATCGTCGAGCCTTTGAGACTGCTGGACGTGCTGCCCGTTCAGCCACACGTCGAGCGTGTCCCCGAGCACGCGGATCGTGTACTCGTTCCACTCCCCGGCCGGCTTCACAGCTTGGCGGAGCGGCGCGATCGCGTTGTACACCGCTCCGCAATCGCTCATCGACGGCGCCTTGCCGTACGAGTCGTAGATCTGCACCTCGAACCCGGTGAAGGCCGGATCGCCCACCGACGTGCACCGAAGCCCGACGCCCGAATTCCCCCCTTCCGGGATAACGAACTCAAGCTGGAGCTCGAAGTCGCGGTACATCTTCTCGGTGCGGAGCCACCCGCCGCGGCCAGGGTCGGCGACGCGGATCTCGCCCTCCGCGACCGTCCATGCGCCGAGATCGCCCCAGATGACGTCGAACCCGTCCAGGGTCTCACCATCGAAGAGCGCGGCGTAGCCGTCGGGAACCCGCTGGGTCGTCTTGGGCGCAGACGAGCACGCGGAGGTGAACACGAGGGCGGAGCAAAGGAGTGCAACGAGCGGAAGTCGGTGAGCGTTCATCCGCGGAATGTACCGCGCGACCGGTCCTCGCCGCAGGTCTCCTCACCTATAGATCCGATGACGAACGGTCAATCGGGCTTGTGGATGCTCACCCAGCTTGATTCTCTACGTCGCTCAGGGCTCTCGTCGCTGCTCGACGATCTCATCTAGACGGGAAGTGCTCGGATCGACCACAAACCGTGGATCGCCTCGAACGAGCCGTGCCCTCGCCTTGTACACCCAAACGGCGAGCGGATGATCGATGCCCCGCTTGCGCTCGACGGCCATGCACGCCCGAAGGGCTTCGTCGTTCGCCTCGATCGACCGGTTTGCGCCGAGAACCGCGAGCTTGGCGACGCAGTCGGCCTCGGCGATCGCCGGGTGATCCGGGGCGAGCCGCTCGGTGCGCATCGCGAGCGCTTCGCGGGCGTACAGCTCGGCTTGTTTGAATTCATCGGCATCGAACGCGAGCCTCGCCCGCTCGAACCTGATCTTCGCGAGCTTCGGGTGCCCCTCGTCGAGCAGCCCGGCCAGGCTCGGCTCGATCGCGTCGAACTCTTCGCTCGCACGCGCGTGCTCCCCGAGCGCAAAGAGCACACGTCCCTTGGTCGTGCGTGCGAGCGAGATCGGATACTCCTGGCCGGCGCACTTCGACATGTTGTCGATCGCCTGGTCGAGCAAGCGCAGGGCTTCCTCGGGGTCACCTTCCGCGAGGGCAACCTCAGCAAGGCCGTGCGTCGCTCGCGCTGGGAAACACACCTCACCACCGTGGGTGTACGCCGATCGGAGCAACTCGCGTCCCTCGGTGAACGCCTCGCGCGAATCGTTGAACGTCCCCCGCTCGTAGCTCATCCACCCGAGGGCCACGGTCGACCAGGCTCGCTCGATCTCGAAGTCCGGCTCGGATTCCAGGATCGTGAGCGCGTTGCGCACCATCGCCACCGCTTCGTCATACCGTCCGTCCCGCTCATACAGAAGGTCCGCGACGTCGCGCATCGAGGTCGCCGTCTTCGGGTGATCAGGACCGAGGTACGTCTCCCGGAGACGCAGCGCCTGCCTGAGTTGATCCGACGCGGCTTCGAAACGGGCCTGACGCATGAGCACGAAGCCGATCTTCTCGCGTGCCTCCGCCTCGACCACCGGGCGTTCGATCAGCGTGCCCCGGATCCGCCTCGAGGCGAAGTCGATCGCGTCGAGAAACGTCAGGTCGGCTCCGAGGAGCTCCATATCGGGCGCAAACACGACCGCCTCGAGGAACCCTGCCATCGCCAGTGCGTTCTGTCGCTCATCGAGCGCGTTCTGCCGCTCAACGAGCGCGTTCTGCCGCTCGTCGCGCGCGTTCTGCCGCTCGTCGAGCGCGTTCTTCCGCTCTTCGAGCGCCTCGCGCCGGCCTCGCTCCGCATCGATGAAACCGACCGCCGACGCAACGAAGCCGCCCACGAGCGCCAGCACCGCCGCCGCGATCGCCCAAGACGTGACGGGGTTGCGCCGGATCAGCTTTGACAGGATGTACACCTTCGTCGGCGCCCTCGCCTCGACCGGATGCCCGCTCGCACAGCGACGCAAATCATCGGCCAAAGCATCGGCCGACCGGTACCGCCGCCCCGGGTCGCGTTCGGTCGCATGAGAAACGACCAACGCCGCATCGGCGTACTCAGCGGGCAACCGGCCTCGGAGACTCGGCGGATCCTCTCGCTGGCGGAGCGAGATCGACTGAGCGAGCGTCTCGCTCGAGAGATCGAACGCAGGGTCACCCGAGAGCACGTTGTGCGCGAGAAGCCCGAGCGAGTACACGTCCGAGCGCACGTCCGCGACCGCCCCCGGGTCGAGCTGTTCGGGGCTCATCGTGCCCACCGTCCCCATGAGCGACCGGCTCTCGCGAGGACCGATGGTCAACGGTGTTTCCGCCTCGGTATCGAGCGCGATCCCAAAGTCAAGCACGCGCGGACGCCCCGTCGTGTCGACCAACACGTTCGACGCCTTGATGTCACGATGGATCACGCCCCGCTGGTGGGCGTGGTGAACCGCGTCGCACACGTCAGCGACCAATCGAAGCCGCCCGGGCATATCGAGCGACGACGACCGCTCGGTGATCGGAGCCCCGTCGATCAGTTCCATCACCTGATACCGGATCGCGGCCCCATCGAAGTCGCTCCGCGCCGGGGAGCCATCCGGGCGGACCCGCCCCGATGCGAACACCGAAGCGATACCCGGGTGATCGAGCCGAGCCAACAACTCAGACTCGCGCTTCAGCCGTTCTTCGGAAACCAACCCCACGCCGGCCCTGAGCACCTTGATCGCGACGTCTCGAGGCGGGTCGAACTGGCGGGCGCGGTACACGACACCCATCCCCCCGCTCCCGATCGCGTCGCAGACGTCGAAGCCCGGGATCGTCGGAGCCGCCGGCCCGCCGTCGGCCAAGTCGACCGCATCGACCGCACGACGCACCGCCCTCGACGCAATATCGAGCGGATCGGATTCGACAGTCGCGTTGGCGAGCATCGCCCTCGCGGCCTCAAGGACCACGTCGTCGCCGGCGCACACTTCGATGAGCAGGGCGTCGCGCTCCGACCTGGGGAGTTCGCCGGCCCGCTGGAAAGCGTCGCACACGCGCTCGTACTGCTCGGGGGTCACGCCTCGCCCATCCGCGTGCGGAGCCAGGCGCGAGCCGCGGCCCAATCGAGTTGAACGGTGCGCCTGGCGACGCCGATGACGCTCGCGACCTCTTCGTCGGTGAGCCCTCCGAAGAACTTCAGTTCGACGATGCGCGAGTGACGCTCGTTGAGGCGTTCGAGTTCGCGGAGGGCGTTGTCGAGGTCGAGCAGGCTGTCGGCGTCAATATCGATCCCGATCGCGTCCGCGTCGTCGAGCGGCTTGCCAGCCTTGTCGCCCCCCCGCTTCTTCGCGAGCCTCTTGCGGGCATAGTCGATCGCGATGCGACGCATCGCCACCGACGCCAACGCGAGGAATTCGTCGCGCCCGCTCCACCCGCTCTCCGGTGCGGCGCCGTCCCCAAACATCTTGAGGTACGCCTCGTTAATGAGCACCGTTGGTTGGAGCGTCACACCGCGCCGCTCGCCTGCCATCTCTGCCTCTGCGAGATCGCGCAAACGACGGTGAACGATCGCGAGGGCTCGATCTCGAGCGTCCGTGTCGCCCCGGGCCGCGTTGTTGAGCAGCAGAGTCAACGGTTCGGTTGGATCCGATGGTGTGTTCATGCGGAGCGCATCCCGATACGAGGGCAGGATACCCGTCACCCCCGGACGCGCCAACGCCATATCGATTCTTGGGTTATGGGCACCCGGCCACAACCTCGACAACGCAGGTTCGATATCAATCACGTCGAAGTCCCCGCCCGCGTGAAGATGTCGGTTTCGATGCTCAACGTACGAAGGGCGATCGCCGGCGGCTGACCCCGCTCGATTCTCGCGTTGAGCAATCTGGAGACAAAGCCACCACCCACGATCTGCCGTGCGGGGAACGTCGGCATCGCACCATCGATGAGCAACGTGACGCCCCCATTGTCACGAAGCGTTCGTCGACGCGGCAGCGCGCGGGAGAACTCGCGACGCCCGACCGACCGGTGTACGCTGGGGTCAGGATGACTCCGAACATCACAACGACCCGGTCGCACTGGCAGGCCCTTCAGGCCACCTGGGATCGGTCTGACGCGCTCTTCGAGTGCGTCGAGCCCGATCGTCTCTATGAGAGGCCCGTCCAACTCCGCCACCCGCTGGCGTTCTACGTCGGGCATCTCAGCGCCTTCGCGTCCAACATGCTCTTCCAGGGCCTCCTCGGATACGGCGCCCCCGACGAGCGGCTCGATCACCTCTTCGCCTTCGGGATCGACCCGGACGAAACCGAGGGAACCCCCGAGTCGCTCACACTCCCCGGGTTCGATGAGATCTGCGCGTATCGGCAAGGGGTCAGATCGGCCCTGCTCAAAAACGCCGACGCCATCGACGCCGTCGAGACCGACGACATCATGTCGCGCGACGGGCGAACGGCGTGGATGGTGCTCGAACACGAGGTGATGCACCACGAAACACTGCTCTACCTGATGCACGAACTCCCGGTCGAGTTCAAACGCCCAGGGTTGGTTTCGAGGGCCAAGCCCGGGCCCCGACTCGTCCAGAACGAGCGTGTGCTGGTGCCAGCCTCGGCCCTTCACCTGGGCGTCGATCTCGAATCGACCGATGATTTCGTTTGGGACAATGAACTCGGCCCGCACAGCGTCGGCGTGCCATCGTTTTCGATCGATACGACGCCGGTGACCATCCAGGACTATCGCGTGTTCATCGATTCCGGTGGATACAGAGACCGCCGCTGGTGGACGACCGAGGGCTGGGAGTGGCGGGAACGTAACGCGATCACCCGCCCGAAAGACTGGACCGACTCGAACCGCGGGCTGAAAGTCCGCTCCATGCTCGAAACACATCCGATCGACAGCGTCGAGGGCTGGCCGGTATGCGTGTCGCAGGTCGAAGCGCACGCGTACGCCGCGTGGAAAGGCGGGCGCCTGCCGACCGAGAACGAACTCCGGCTGATTCGCAACGGGGGCGCCCCCTGTCATCCGGGTATCGATGACATTTCAAAGAGCGCGGCCCTCGACTTCCGTGTCGGCTCGCCGATGCCTGTGGGCTGCCAGCCGGACACCGGGCATCACCTGGGCGTCCGCGAACTCGTCGGCAACGGATGGGAATGGACGTCGACCGTCTTCGCGCCGTACCCAGGATTCAACAACTACATCGACTCGTACCCCGGATACTCGAAAGACTTCTTCGACGGCAAACACTACGCGGTCGTCGGCGGCTCCTGGGCGACCGACCTCCGCCTCGCCCGCCCGGGCCTGCGCAATTGGTTCCGCGCGACCTACCCCTATCCCTTCACGAAGTTCCGGGTCTGCTACGACGCCTGATCAGCCCGCCCCGTTGGCCAGGCGCGCCAGACGGCGCTCGTTCAGGATCTCAAGGGTCGACCCGAGACGCCGGACCGCGTGGTCTTCGTTCATCGCTCTCGCGTGTTCCAGCGAGAGCCGGAGCATCTCGATCGACAGCCTGTGATCGGGACCAAAGGCATGGTCGAGCGTGCGGTACGCCGCGGCCAGCCGATCGCGACGCTCCGCGTCACCCGTCGCCGCGTAGACCATCCGAAACGCCTCGGTTGACGCGAGATCGGGATGGCTGAGCGAAACGGTCGATCGCAGAATCTCGACGGCGCGGTCAGCCCGCTCGACCGCCGCGGCCGGCCTCCCTGCGTTGTACTCCGCCTTCGCGATCGTGGCGTGCAGGTCGGCGACGTCGGGACCAGACGGGCCGATGAGCGCCGTCATCCGCACCTCCGCCTCGCCCAACACCGCGAGCGCTTCGTCGTACCTCCCGCGTTCGACGAGCACCTGGCCCAGGGTGACCAGGCACCTCGCGACGATGTACTCCTGCTCGGCCGCTCCGAGGCACGCCGCAACGGCTTCGCGCGCCAGGCGTTCCGCTTCGGAATGGTCGCCGGAGTAGAGACGGACGAGCGACAAGTGCCTCATCGCGCGCGCACCGAAGACCTCACCGTACGCCTCGACGAGCTTGGGCCCCGCCACAATCAAGTGAGCCTCGGCCCTCGGGAGATCGTCCATCGCCAGCGCGACAAGACCCGCCTTCATGCTCACCCAGCCGACGTGCGCAGGGGTCTCCGAATCGGGGTCCTTCAAGAGCTCCTCGAGCCCCGCGAGCGACGCCGCGGCGTCGCCCTCGTAGATCCACGTCAGGTACGCCAGTTCCTCGGCGGCGCCCTTTGTCCGTTCGTCGTCGGGGCCGTGAAACTGGCGGTGCAACCGGTGCGCGATCCGGGTTTGTTCGAAGGCCTCGGCGAAGCGCCCCTGGCGGCGGTACACGAAACCGATCGCCGAACGCACGTCGGCCTCAACCGCAGGGACGTCGGCGAGATCACGATGGATCCGCCCCGACGCGTAATCGATCGCGTCGAGAAGCGTGACCGAAGACCCTTGCTCTTCTGGGTCGACGCCCAAGAACGCGGCCTTCAGAAACTCCGCGATCCTCTCGGCGTGCAGCGCTTCGGTCCTTGCAGACTCCAACGCACGATCGGCCCTTTCTGCGGAGCGTCCCGCCTCGGCCGATGCGAGCGCGAGCCCCAGGATCGCCGCGAGGCACAACGCGAACGCGCCCGCGAGCAGCGACGCCGTGACGCGATGACCGAGCGCGTACCGCCAAAGCGAGCGGAACGCAGAGCCGTCGTCGGACGCCGTCGGGCGTCCGGCGATCACGCACCGAAGATCGTCCGCGAGCGCCCCCGCCGACGCGTACCGATCGTCCCTGTCCCGACTCATCGCCTTCGCGACAACACCGGCGAACTCACGCCCGGCCGACTTGGTCAACGCCCGCTTCGTGTCGACCTCAGACGAACGGATCCGGTCGAGCAGCGCCTCGTCGATCGAGTCGGCGGCGCCGTGCGGAGCGTTCCCGGTCAACAACTCGTACGCGATGACGCCGATCGAGTAGATATCGACGCGGGTGTCGACCTGGTCCATCCGCCCGACGAGCTGCTCGGGCGCCATGTACGCGATCGTGCCGGCGATGCCCCTCGTTCCGGGCGCCGATTCATGCCCGTCGCGGAGCAGCCCCACCCCGAAGTCGATCACGTGCGGTCGCCCGTCCGCGTCGACCAAAATGTTGCTGGGCTTGAGATCACGGTGGATCACGCCGCGTTGGTGAGCGTGCTCGATCGCTTCGGTGATGCCCAAGAGAAGGCGGGCAACATCGAGTCGCTTCATCGGGGCTCGCGAAATGGACTCGGCCAGTGTCTCGGCCTCGATGTGCTCCATCGCGATGAACGACGCGGCCGCCGTTGCGCCATCGCGGAGCGTCGCGATCGCGGTCCCCGCTTCATAGATTCGCGCGAGACCCGGGTGCTGGAGCCGTCCCAGCAGCGTCGCTTCCGCGAGCAACGACCCGGGCGTGTCCTCGCCGATCGAGAGCAGCTTGAGCGCGACGTCGCGTCTGGGATTCGCTTGCTGGGCGAGGAACACGATCCCCATCGAACCCCTCGCGATGACTTTCGAGATCTCGTAGTCGCCTATCGAGACAATCTCCTCAGGACGGTCGAGATCGTCATCGAACGCCGGCGCCGGCAATCCCAGCGAGCCGTCGAGGAAGCTCTCTTCGGAATCGGACTGCAGCAGCCCCCGGACGACCGCGAGCAGGTCTGCGTCGCCCTCGCACGCGATCTCGATGAACCCGGCGCGCTTCCCCTCGGGCTCGTCCAGAGCCTTCTGAAAGATCTCCGCCGCTTTCTCGTATCGCTCGCGGATCATCAAGACTCGTCTCCGAGCCTTGTACGCAGCCACGCCCTGGCGGTCCGCCAGTCCAGTTCCACGGTCCGATCTGACTTTCCGATGATCATCGCAACCTCAGAAACGGAAAGCCCGGCGAAGAAGCGCAATTCCACAACCCTCGCTTGGCGAGGGCTCAACTCGGCCAGCTCAACCATCGCGTCGTCGAGCATCACCAGCGTGATCGAGTCCAACCCGGGGCCCGAGGCCCCCGACCCGCCGCTCGCCGATCCCTCGACCAACTCGATCCCAGCGACCCGACTCCACCCGCCGCCCCGCTTCTGGGCCAGCGATGCCCTCGCGTGATCGACCACGATGCTCCGCATCGCCTTGGCCGCGACAGCGAAAAAATGCCTCCTATCGCTCCACGAACCCGGACTGCCTGAAAACAGCTTGCCGTACACCTCGTGAACGAGCGCCGTCGGGTGCAACGTATCGCCCGACCGGCCGGGCCCGCTGGGCCCACCAGCCATCGCCTTGAGCTTCGCGTACACGTGCTCGAACGCACGCTCGGCCGCGGCCCGATCGCCCGCCGAGCCCTGGTTCAGAAGAAGCGTGAGATCGTGTGCGTCGGTGGTCATTGTTCAAAAAGATGTCAACGAGAATTGCGCCTCACAACGTCCAATACCGTTCTTGGGCGCGGTGGGTCGGTGCACACGCCCCGGCCAAAGACAGTGTTGCAAGAGAGATCCTAGGAAGGAAACACAAAATGCAACGTCACGCGATCGTGTGCGCCGCGGCCATCGCCGCCGGCGCCGGGGCTGTCAACGCGCAACTCGTTCGGACCGGCGCCTCCGCCGACGCGGCGGGCCTCTCCGGCATCGTCGATACGTTCCGAAACGACTTGGGCCAACTCAACGCCAACGAACCAGGCTCCGTCGGCTCGGGTCGCCGCCAGATCAACTGGGACGCCGCCCCCGACGCCGTCTCGGCCCCCAACGCATTCGCCGGCGATTTCTTCAACGCCGACTTCAACCCCCGCGCCCGGGGCATCGAGTTCACCACCCCCGGAAGCGGCTTCCAGCTTTCCGCAACCGAAGCCAGCGGACAAGGCGTCCGCTTCAGCAACATCAACGCGGCGTACGCCGATAAGTTCAGCACCTTCAGCCCCGAGCGCCTGTTCACAGCGCTCGACAGCAACGTCGTCGAGGTCCAGTTCTTCGTCGCCGGCAGCGATACCAAGGCCACCACTACCGGCTTCGGTGCCGTATTCACCGACGTCGACTACGACGACTCGACGTTCATCGAGTACTTCGACGCCGATGGCAACCTCCTCGACCGCGTCTTCGCCGATGCCGGCCCGACCGACGAAGGTTCGCTCTCGTTCGTCGGCGTCTCGTACGCCGACGCGATCGTCGGCTCGGTCCGCATCTACTCGGGCAACGAAGCGCTGGGCGGCCTCGAGACCGGCACCACCGACCTCGTCGTGATGGACGACTTCATCTTCGGCGAGCCGGTTCCGACCCCGGCCACCCTCGCCCTGCTCGGCTCCGCGGGCCTCGCCGCGGCCCGCCGCCGGCGCTGATTGGCACCGCTGAGGAGAACGGAACGGTCCAAGACCGTACTCGCCGGCCGGGGGCCCACAAGCTCTCGGCCGTGCTTCCTTTGGCCCAGTTCGCAGTCCCCTGCAACGCCAGAGACGCCGGCGGACATCGTTCGGTCCGGGCACCATCCCAGCCCGACGGCGAAGAGAACAACAACGATGGGAGCAGAGTGTGAAGACCGGGCGCCCAAGAGGCGTCCGGTCTTGCTTTTTGCCCATCGCACCGCCAACGACGCCCAGTCTGGCAATTCAACCCGATACGGTGATCTCATAGACCTACTAAATACCAAATACACCGAAACATGCATGACCCTGCAATCACGAATCAGGCGATCTGGAAAGTGTGACGTGACAACGGGCTCGCGGCTGGATCGGCGATCGCTGGTCTTCTTGACCCACTGCTCGCGGCGGTGCTCATGCCGTTGAGTTCGATCACCGTGGTCACGCTGGCGTCCGCGTATGGCGATGTTCGCTTGGCCGTCCGCCCGGCGAACCAAGGAAAGTCCTGAGGGAGGTTTGCGATGTCGGTGATTGTGTTGATGCTGCCGGCGGCGTTGATCCTGGCCGGTCTGTTCGTCGCGTTGTTCATCCGCTCGGTGACAAGCGGTCAATACGACGATCTCGACACCCCCGCGATGCGCGTCGCGCTCGGCAGGGATGACGAGACATCTCACAACTCGGTCGGATAGAAACCAAGACTCGGACCCGAGCGGTGGAAGGCCGCCGGGGTTCACTCTTCGAGCGCTATACCGTCATCAGCGTTCGTCGCCGAGTCACGGATGACGTTTGGAACCCCCGCCTGAGGCGAGGTTTCGTCATCAGCCATGAACTGCAGGACGAACTTTCCGATGGCTTGCTCGAACATGTCCATCCGCTCGCGGCGAACTGTGATAGAGACGTACGGCTCCGCGGTGCTAAAGAGGAGTTCGCGCGGCTCGAGGTCAAAAGCACCGGCGCAGCGAGCCACGAACGCCGCCGGGATGCGCGCGCCGCCCTGGAGGTACCGACGGATCGTCTCCGCGTGGTACCCCGTGCGCCGCGCGAGATCGGCGAACGTGTATTGTTCGAGTCGCCTTCGCAACTCCGCCGAGATTTCCTCGTCGGTGAGCGGAAGCCAATTCGAATCGACGTTCTTCGGCACCGGTTCGTGCTGAGGTACGTCGTTACCGTTTGTTGGTTCGTGATCAAGCATTGCCAGCACGCTTCAGGGTTGGAGTTCTTCGATGATCTCCGACAGCATGTTTAGGTAATCAGCTTCGAGGTCTGCGTCGACCCCACCGGGGTTGTCCTGAAGGTGCTTCTTGGCGTCAACCGCGGAGTTGTAGAGGTCGCTTTCTTCCTGAGTGGTCAGCGAACCGATGCCATTGGCTTCGTACTCGTCGTACTGAGCCTGCATTCGGGCTTCGATGCTGGCGTTCGTGGTCAGCCACGGCGCCGCGTCGCAGCCACCGATGTAGTAACACAGAACTGCGGTTACGTCCTCAAGAAGCTCCCACCAGAGGATCTCATATGGGGTCAACTCTGCGGCTCGACCCATACTTGTGGGTTCCGGGATCTCAGTCTCAACATTTGCTTGGGTTGAAGTCACCCCCACGCAAAGGGTGATGCAAGCTAGACGCGCAGTTATACTGGTGACACGCGGGGCCATGTCTGCTCCTGACGTTGTTCTGATTTCGTGAGGGGCAAGAGTGCCGCTCTTCAACAAGCCCACGCTTGGGAGGCCGGGTCTGTGACAACGCTGGCGAAAAAAATTGAAGTCGTCGCTCCCTCGTCGGCGGAGCAGTTACTCCAGCGCATTCGTGGCGGCGATCGGGCCGCGATGGCCGAAGCGGTTGGACGACACGGCCCGCTCATCCGGCGTTACATCCGGACCAAGCTCAGTGGCTCGCTGCGCCGCCTTCTTGATACGGGTGATGTTCTCGGAACTGTAAGCCGACGCCTGGACCACGCTTTGGCCCGGGGCCGCGTCGACATCCAGAGCGAGCAGCACCTTCTCGCGTTGCTCCAACGCATGGTCAAGCATGCGATTGTCGATAAACACCGCCTTCTCGAGCGGCTGGAAGCAACCGAGGGCGCGGATTCGCAGTGGGCCCACGGTTTCCTTGATCGAGTTCGTAGTGATGGCGGCGAGGACGTAGACGGTACGCTCGACGACGCGATGGCCGCGCTCGAGAACGAGACCGATCGGACTCTCCTTTCTATGTGGCTTCACGGCCTCGACCACCGCGACATCGCAGAGCGTCTTGATCTCAAGCCGGACGCTGTTCGGCAGCGTTGGCTCAGGATCAGGACCAAACTCGCGGATCGCCTCGCGAGGCCGGGCGCGTGACGGGCCGTCACCCATCTGATGTTGGGCCGCGCGCCCACGGAAAGCCAGGGCGGCTCCCGCCCATGGTCGATTTGGCCCACGTCTCGGACGATGAGCTCTGGGACCTTCTTATGGCGGACGCCGCGTCGGCCGCGGAAGAGGGGCATTCCGTCGACCTTGCGCGGTATCTCGACGGGGTCCCCGATATCCGTTCGCGTGCTTCGGCGATCCAGGCCGCGATTGCCGCGGTGTTTGAGAATGGCGTTGCCCGGGGTATCGGTCGCGACGCGACGGCCGACGCTTTGACCAATCGGTACCCCGAGTTTGTGGAACAGATTCAGGAGGTCTTGCTCGTCGGCGAGTTGCTCGGCGATGTCACCGACGATGAACCGGCCCTTCAACCGCCGGCACGCAGCCTTCCCTGTCAGTACGGCCTGGCTTGGCAAGACGGTCAGCCGCGATACATGCTCTACGAGCGTCTCGCCAGCGGAACCCGGGGCTCGGTGTACCGGGGTGTCGACCGCGCACTTTCGAGCACGGACCACCCGGCGCCGGTCGCGGTGAAGATCGTGCCTTCCTGGTCGGGGATGGACTTCCACGAGGTGCTCGCCGAAGCCGTCAGGGCAAAGCAGGTGGACCACCCGAGTGTGGCCCGGGTACTCGACGTCGGCGAGGCGCCCGGCGATGAGTGCTTTATCGTTTTCGAGTTCATCGACGGGCGTACGCTCGCTTCGGTGGTTGACGACCTACCGGCTCCGCTCGGCGGGCGTGAGTTGGTTTCGATGCTGCTGCCGATCGTCGAGGGGCTCGCGACTGCTCATGAGATGGGGTTGGCACACCTCGACCTTCACCCCCGGAACGTGCTCGTCGACAGAGCGGGGAACGCGACGCTGATCGACTTCGGCCTGGGCATCGCGGCCTACGAAGCGTGGCGGCCGGCGGAGCGCCCGCTCGGGTCACTCGGCTTCATGGCGCCAGAGATTTTCAGCAGGGACGTCAATGCTTCACCGATGCGTGCGGACGCGTACGGGTTGGCCGGGCTCATCTTCTGGTGCTTGACGGGCGTGATCCCGAACGGACAGAGCATCGAAGAGATCGAGACGCGGCTCCTCGACCGATCGGTCTCGCTTCCGGGTGCGGATGCCCGCCGTTTCCGGGCCGACGTGGACGAAGACCTGTCGGCCATCCTCGCGCGGGGGCTCTCGCGGAATCCCGAGACGCGGTACGCGAACGCTGCCGCGTTGGCGGACGACCTGCGGTCATGGCTCAACTTCCGGTCGATCACGTGGAAAAAGACCATGCCTTGGCGCCGGCTGTGGCTGTACGCCCGTCGCTCACCCGGGACATTGGCGGCGTCAATCGCCGCGATGTCAACTGCGATAGTGGGCGTCGGTGCGGGCGCGTACCAGTTCGCGGCGCATCAAGCGGAGACTCGTGTCGTCGAGGCTGAACACCGCGCGGCGCAAGCGGAGTCGGAACGGCAGTTGCTCGAGGCGGAAGCGGAACTCGCCAACGGCATCCGCGACATGACAAACATCATCGCGGGGTTCCTACGGAGTCGTGCGCCGGAGGCCGCAGGTCGACCTTGGGTGGTCATGCTGACGCTCGCGCACAACCTGATCGATGAGGGCCTCCGTCTCGACGCCGAGGTGCTCGCGACAACCATCGACGATCGCATTGAGTTCAGCCGCTACTTCCTCGCGGTTTCAGAAGACATCGCCGGTCCCGACAGCCTTGAGGCGGTGCTCTGGCGCAGCGCCCTTGGGAGTTGGCTCCTTGACGCCGGCGAGGCCGATGAGGCGCACGAACACCTCACGGTCGCGCTCGAAGGCTGGAAGACTCGGTGTGAACCGGGTGACCCTGTGCTTGATCGCCTTGCATTCACGCTGAACGTCGCCGAGGCGTTCGCATCAGAGGGGAGCGAGGCCTCGCGTCGTGCGTCGGCTGAGCTTGTGGTGAACAGCGAGTACTTCGAAACGCTTCGGCCCGGCATGGCTGACGACATCTCATCCCTTGCCGGCCGCGAACGCGCACGTTCGGCGCCATAACCGGGTCGTTCCGAGTCGATTTCGTTCAAAACCGATGACGGACCATTGCATCGCATTCGGCGTGCCGATAGTGTCCGCCTGCCGTCATGCGCCTCAACCGTTTCCATCCTGAGCAGCACAGCCGCAGTCGCGAGGCGTCTGCTGGGTTAACTCAGTTGGATCTTGGGGCGAGCGCTGGGTTCGGCCGTGGCGTCGCCGGTGTCGATCGACTTGTCCTCGTCGACATTCTTGTTGTTGTGCTTCTTATTGCTGAGCCCGGCAAGCAAGGGTGCGGGACCACGGAGTAGCAGAGCGAAACACCGCTCGGCAGCACAAAGAGGCCCGCACCCTGGTGCGGGTCTTGTCGTGTCTGGCGGGCCCATGTCGCGGAAGATTCGGAGCAAAGCGAGACGATGCGGAGCGACGCGATCAAGACAGGACCCGATCGAGCACCGGCGCGATCGATGCTTCGGGCCACCGGGCTCGACGACGAGGCGCTCGCGAAGCCCTTGGTGGCGATTGCGAACACCTGGAGCGAGGTCACTCCCTGCAACATCCACCTCAGGGCCCTCGCCGAACACGTCAAGGCGGGCGTCCGCGAGGCGGGCGCGACACCGATCGAGTTCAACACCATCGTCGTTTCGGACGGAATCACCATGGGCACGCCCGGGATGCGGGCGTCGCTTGTGAGCCGTGAGGCGATCTCAGACACGATCGAACTGGTGGTCAACGGGCATCACTTCGATGCGGTCATTGTCTTGTGCGGCTGTGATAAGACAGTTGCCGCGGCGGCGCAGGTGCTCGCCCGGCTCGACCTGCCGGGCCTTGCCTTCTATGGAGGCTCGATCGCACCTGGTCAGCACAAGACCCAGGACATCACGATCCAAACGGTCTTCGAGGCGGTGGGTGCGCACGCCAGGGGCACGATGGATGATGCCGAACTCCGCGCGATCGAGTGTGCCGCGTGTCCGGGGGCGGGTGCCTGTGGTGGACAGTTCACGGCGAACACGATGAGCGTTGCCTCGGTCGCGCTCGGTATCGCTCCGACGACGAACGGTGTGCTCGCGGAGAACGACGCCAAGGCCGCGGCGGCGGCCCAGGCCGGGCGGCGGGCGGTCGCGTTGCTCGAGGCGGGGACGACCGGACGGGACATCATCACGTTCGAGTCGCTCGAGAACGCGGTGGCGTCGGTGATCGCAACGGGCGGATCAACCAACGCGGTGCTTCACCTGATCGCGATCGCTCGCGAGGCGGGCGTGGAGTTCGGGATCGACGATATCGAGCGGCTCAGCCGGTCGATCCCGGTTTTAGCGGACATGAAGCCCGGGGGCCGGTTCGTCGCCGGTGACATGGAAGCGGCGGGCGGAATCCCGCTGCTATTTGCGCGGCTGCACGAACTCGGCGTGTTGCACGACTGCCCCACTGTCGAAGGGCGATCGACGCACACGATCGCGGCTGAGGCGTCGGAGACCGCCGGCCAGAAAGTCATCCGCCCGGTCACGGAGCCTGTTCAGACCAGCGGGCACCTGGCCATTTTGCGCGGCTCCCTGGCTCCGGACGGGTGCGTCATGAAGCTCTCGCCCGGGGCGCCGGACACGTTCGAGGGTACGGCGCGGGTGTACGAGTGCGAAGAAGACGCGTTCGCGGCGGTGCAGAAGGGCGAGATCGTCGCCGGCGACGTCGTCGTCATCCGCGGCGAGGGGCCGGTGGGCGGGCCTGGCATGCGGGAGATGCTGGGCGTCACCGCCGCGATCGTCGGGGCTGGCCTCGGCAAGTCGGTCGCGCTGATGACCGACGGCCGCTTTAGCGGCGCGACGCACGGATTGGTCATCGGGCACGTTTCGCCCGAATCTGCGGTCGGCGGACCGATCGGGCTCGTCCAACAGGGTGACACGATCCGGATCAACGTGAGCGCTCGGACCCTAGATGTCGATGCCGACCTGAACGCGCGGCGCGAGGGCTGGACGCCCCCGGCGCCGAAGGCGACGACCGGGGTCTTGGCGAAGTACGCCAGGACCGTCACGAGCGCCTCGGAGGGCGCAACTACGAGCCCCCTGCCGCCTGTCAAGCCAAGAGAAACCACGAACCACTGAACACGACCGTGAGCGACAACGCCCGTCAACGCACCGGAGATACGAGATGACCGAGATGTACCGAGTTGAAGATGTTGACCCCAAGGCTCTTGAGGGGCGTCGCGTTGCGGTTATTGGCTATGGCAGCCAGGGCCGTGGCCAGTCGCTGAACCTGCGGGACAGCGGTGTCGATGTGACTGTCGGGCTTCGCCCGGGGGGGAAGACGTGGGCCCAGGCGGAGAGCGAAGGCTGGACGCCCCAGTCGATCGACGAAGCGGTGCGCGGTGCCGACCTTGTCAACATCCTTGTTCCTGACATGGCTCAGAAGGCCCTCTGGGCTGAACAGATCGAGCCGAACCTGAAGCCTGGTTCGATGCTGATGTTCAGTCATGGTCTCGCGATCCAGTACGGGTTGATTACGCCTGGTGCGGACATCGACGTGACGATGATCGCGCCGAAGGGTCCGGGTCGTCTGGTGCGTGACCAGTACGAGCTTGGGTGCGGGGTGCCTTGCTTGGTTGCGGTCCACCAGGACGCGAGCGGGCAAGCGAAGGCCCGGGCGCTCGGGTACGCCCACGCGATCGGCGGAACGCGCGCGGGTGTGATCGAGACGACGTTTACCGAAGAGACGGAGACCGACCTTTTCGGCGAGCAAGCGGTGCTTTGCGGCGGTGTGACCGAGTTGATCGCGGCGGGCTTCGACACGCTGGTGAACGCTGGGTACAAGCCCGAGGTTGCGTACTTCGAGTGTCTGCACGAACTCAAGCTGATCGTGGACCTGATCTACGAGGGCGGGTTCGAGCGGATGCATGAGTTTGTGAGCGACACGGCTCAATACGGCGACCACACGCGCGGTCCGCGGGTGATCAACGCCGAGACGCGTGCTCGAATGGCGGAGGTGCTCAAGGAGATCCAGAACGGCACGTTTGCCAAGGAGTGGATCGCGGAGCACGAAGCGGGCGGCGAGAACTACCGGCGGCTGCAGGCCGAGGACGCGGACCGTGCGGTCGAGCGCATCGGCAAGCAGCTCCGACCGGGCTTCGCTTGGCTGAAGCAGAAACAGGCTGACCAAGCCGCCGCTTCGACGGAAGCCGGCCAAACGATCGGGGCATGACGTGAACGGCGCGGAACTGCTGATCAAGTGCCTCGAAGCGGAGGGCGTGGAGCGGATCTGGGGGTACCCGGGTGGGGCGATCATGCCTGTGTATGACGCCTTGCTGGGTTCACCGATCCGCCACTACCTCACGCGTCACGAGCAGGGGGCTGCCTTCGCGGCCCAGGGCTATGCCCGGACCTCGGGCCGCCCCGGGGTGTGCATGGCGACCTCGGGCCCCGGCGCGACGAACCTCGTGACGGGTATCGCCGACGCGATGATGGACTCGGTGCCCATGGTCGCGATCACGGGGCAGGTCGCGAGCCCGGTCTTGGGAACCGATGCGTTTCAGGAAACCGACGTCATCGGGGTGACGCTTCCGATCGTGAAGCACTCTTGGATGCCGCGTGATCCACGGGACATCCCACAGATGGTCCGTGAAGCGTTCCGTGTTGCCGCCGAGGGCCGGCCCGGTCCGGTGCTGATCGACATTCCGAAAGACGTTCAGGTCGCGGCGATCGAGGCGGAGCCGATGTCGCGGTTCGACCATGAGGACACCGAAGAGATCGACGCGGATGAGATCGCGAAGGCGATCGCGCTGCTTAAGGAAGCGCAGCGCCCGGTGATCTATGCCGGCGGCGGCGTGCGCATCGCGGCGGCGTGGGACGAGTTGCGGGCTTTTGCCGAGACGACGGGCGCGCCGGTCGTACACACTCTTCAGGGGCTGGGCGGTGTTCCGGGCGACCACCCTCAGTTTGCCGGCTTCTTGGGCATGCACGGCAACAAAGCGGCGAACCTGGCGGTGCACGAGTGCGATCTGCTGATCGCGGTCGGCGCCCGGTTTGACGATCGGGTCACGGGAAAGCTCGACACGTTCGCACCGCACGCGAGCGTGGTGCACATGGACGTGGACGCCGCGGAGATCGGAAAGCTGCGTCGTCCGTCGGCGGCGCTTCGCGGGTGCATCAAGCGGTCGATGGCCGCGGTGGCGACCCCGGTGGCGTGCGAGGCGTGGCGCGGGCGTGTGGACGGATTGAAGGTCGAGCATGCCTGGCGGTACGACGCCCCGTTCGAGTCGATCTACGCGCCGCGTCTTCTGCGTGATCTGTGCGAGCGGGCGCCGCGTGACTCGTACGTGTGCTGCGACGTGGGCCAGCATCAGATGTGGGTCGCTCAGCACTGGAAGTTTGCGACGCCCCGTCATCACCTGACGAGCGGGGGGCTCGGGACGATGGGGTTCGGGCTCCCGGCGGCGATGGGCGTGAAGATGTCGAAGCCGGACGCAACGGTGATCTGCGTCTCGGGCGACGGCTCGATCATGATGAACATCCAGGAGATGGCGACGCTGAACCGGTACGGAGTTGGCGTGAAGCTGCTGATCTTGGACAACACGGCTCTCGGCATGGTGAGGCAATGGCAGGAGCTGTTCTTCGCTGGGCGTGAGAGCGAGATCGACCTTTCGGACAACCCGGACTTCGCGCAGCTCGCGAGGGCGTTCGGGCTGGAGTCGATCTCGATCGAGCGTGCGGACGAGACCGAGGACGCGATCGACGCGTTCTTGAAAGCCGATGGCCCGGTGGTGATGCACGCGAGGATCGACCGGGAAGCAAACGTGTGGCCTTTGGTGCCGCCTGGAAAGTCGAACGCGGACATGATCGAGGGTGCTCAGCCGACGCGTGTGGGCTGAGCGGAAAAGAGGAGATCTGGACATGACTCGGACTGATTTGCGCGTGGATATGACAGCCGACGACACGGCGCTGCTGCGGTTGCTGGGCGTGGTGCGTCGGCGCGGGTTCGCGGTGCGCACGATCGAAGCACAGGAGCTCGGCGAGTGCTCGCTGGGTGTTTCGATGACGATCGAGAGCGCAAGGCCCGTCGAGGTCTTGGTGCGCCAGATCGATCGGATCATCGGCGTCACACGTGTGAGCATCTCGACACCCCCCACGCCGCCGGTCACGACCGGCGACCCGT
The DNA here is from genome assembly GCA_038748775.1 of Planctomycetota bacterium. Taxonomy (GTDB): domain Bacteria; phylum Planctomycetota; class Phycisphaerae; order Phycisphaerales; family UBA1924; genus DAIQNV01. The sequence goes on along the minus strand of JBCDIT010000002.1, from coordinate 481,825 downwards.
CGGGCGTGCGTGCTTCGGCCGTGGCTTGAATCGGGGGCGGGCACGCGATGTCGACGGTGGGTGACAACTCGATGTTCTCGCGCGTGATGCTCGCCCGGGCTCGGGTGTATCGGGTTGCGCCGGCGACACCGATGACGATGGTGTCACTCCCGGGTGGGTCGACGCTGCTCGTGAAGCGCGAGGACCTGGGCCCGGTGCACTCGTTCAAGTGGCGTGGGGCGGCGGTACGCATCAGCGAGCTCGCGGACGAGGGCTGCACTGAAGTCGTCGCGGCGTCGGCCGGGAACCACGCACAGGGTGTCGCGCTCGCGTCGGCGGCGGCCGGTATGCGGGCGACGATCTTCATGCCCCGTTCGACGCCTCGCATCAAACAACAGCAGGTTCGCCGGCTTGGCGGGACGCACGTCGACGTTCGGCTCGAGGGCGACTGCTATGACGAATCGGCGGCGTCGGCGGCGCAGTACGCAACCGAACGCGGCGCCCGCATCGTTCATGCGTACGACGATCTTTCGGTGATCGCTGGCCAGGGGGTGATCGGCGATGAGATTGCGCAGGAGACGAGCGAGCTCGATCGGGTGTACCTGTGTGTTGGGGGCGGGGGGCTCGCGGCCGGCGTCGCGACGGTCTTGCGTGCGTCCATCCCGGGCGTCGAGTTGATTGGGGTTGAGGCCGAAGGCCAGGCTTCGATGAAGGCGGCGCTCGACGCGGGTGAGCCGGTCGACATCGGCCCGGTCGACTCGTTCTGTGACGGAACGGCGGTGCGCAAGGTGGGCGAGCGGACGTTCGAGTTCTGCCGTGAAGCGCTCGACCGCGTGGTGACGGTGAGCAACGACGAAGTATGCGCCGCGATCGAACTGGCATGGGAGACGCTCAGAGCGATCCCAGAACCTTCGGGTGCGCTGGCGTTCGCGGCGGCGGTGCGCGAGGCGGACGGGACGAGCCGCGATCTGGCGGTGCTTTCTGGGGCGAACCTGGACTTCATGACGCTGCCCAGGATCGCTCAGCGGAGCCACATCGGACGCCGCGAGCGGCGGTACTACGCGTTTGGGATTCGCGAAGAGGCGGGGTCGTTGGTGTCGCTGCTTGACCGGCTTGGGGACGGGTGCAACATCGTCGACTTTCAGTACGGGAAGACCGATGAACGCCTGGCCGATCCGGTGATCGGCTTCGAGGCTTCGCCGGGCGAGCTTGATCGGATCCCGGATGAGGCGATGACGCTCGGGATCGAGTCGAGGGACGTGTCTTCGCAGCAAGCGGTCGGGTTCAGGGTGATCCCGCTGCGCCCGGGTTTGATGCGGAGCCCGGTGTTCGCGGTGGTGACGTTCCCGGATCGCGGCGGGGCGCTTCGTGAGCTCATGCACCGCGTCGGGAAGGTCGCGAGCATCTGCTACTTCAACTACGTGAGCACCGGCGAGACCGAGGGCAGCGCGATGATGGGGTTCGAGTTTGAAGACGCGGCGCGTCGGGCGGCGTTTCTTGACGTGCTGGTGACGCACGGCGTAAAGCACCGGCTGATGGGCCCCGACGAGTTCCGTTTCCGGGTGGCGATCGATGAGGACGCGAGGCCCGACGAGGCCTATGGAGTATCGCGATGAGCATCGATGGATCGATGGACAAAGGTGATGGCGTTCTCGGTGTTTCGGGTGATGCGTCTGGTGACGTGTCGGGGCGGGTGATCGTGTTCGACACGACACTTCGTGATGGCGAGCAGTCGCCCGGGTGCAGCATGGACCCGAGGCAGAAGCTCCGCGTGGCCCACGCGCTGGCTCGTCTCGGCGTCGACGTGATCGAGGCGGGGTTCCCGATTGCTTCCCCTGGCGACTTCGAGAGCGTGCGGGAGATCGCGCGGACGGTTGAGGGGCCGGCGATCTGCGGGCTGGCCCGCTGCCAAGCCGGTGACATCGATCGTGCAGCGGACGCGGTGTGCGACGCGGCGCGGCCCCGGATCCACGTGTTTCTCGCGACCAGCGCGATCCATCGGGAGCACAAGCTGAACATGGCGCGCGACGAGATCGTGCGGCGCGCGGTCGAGGGTGTGAAGCGGGCGAAGGACCGGTGCGCTGATGTCGAGTTCAGCCCCGAGGACGCGGCGCGGACCGAGCCCGACTTCCTGGCGCAGGTCGTCGAGGCGGTGATCGAAGCCGGCGCGACGACGGTCAACATCCCGGACACAGTCGGGTATACAACGCCCCGAGAGTTTGAGCGTGTGTTCCGGATGCTCAAGTCGGACGTAAGGGGGATCGAAGGCGTGGTGCTCAGCGTGCATTGTCACGATGACCTGGGCATGGCGGTCGCGAACTCGCTGGCGGCGGTGCGGGGCGGCGCGCGGCAGGTGGAGTGCACGATCAACGGGATCGGCGAGCGAGCAGGCAACGCGGCCCTCGAAGAGATCGTGATGGCGATCCACACGCGCGGCGATGCGACCCTCGACGAGGGGCGTGCGTGGACCGGCGTCGACACGACGCACCTGTACACAACGAGCCGGTTGGTTTCGACGATCACCGGGTCGCTGGTGCAGCGCAACAAGGCGATCGTCGGTGAGAACGCGTTCAGCCACGAGGCGGGGATCCACCAGCACGGCGTGCTCCAGCACCGCTCGACATATGAGATCATGAAGCCCGAGGACGTCGGGTATCGGGCGACGAACCTGGTGCTGGGCAAGCACTCGGGGAAGCACGCGATCCGAAACAGGATCGAGGCGCTCGGGTACACGATCGACGATGATCAACTCGCGGACGTGATGGCTCGGTTCAAGCCTTTGGCGGACCGCAAGAAGGAAATCTTCGACGCCGACCTCGAGGCGCTGGTCTTGGGGAACGACCCGGCGGCGGAGGGGCCCTGGAAGCTGGTGGCGCTTTCGACGAGTGGCGGCACCGACCACCTTCAGACCGCGAGCGTGGAGCTCGAGCACGTCGACGGGCACAAGGTGGCCGAAGCGGCGGTTGGCGACGGGCCTGTGGACGCGCTTTTCAAGGCGATCGGACGCGCTTCGGGTACTGCGATGACGATCCGCGACTTCAGGGTGCACAGCGTTTCCTCGGGCGAAGATGCTCAGGGTGAGGCCTGGATCGATGCTGAGTTTGAGGGTCGGAGCGTGCGGGGGCGAGGGCTCAGCACGGACATCGTGGAAGCGACGGCGCTCGCGGTGATCGAAGCGGTGAACATCTGGAAACGTACCGAGGACCGTCGACGCGAGATGAGCACCGAGACGGTCGGAGCGGGGTTCTGACGATGGCAAGCCCTCGCACTCTGCTCGACAAGCTCTGGGATGAGCACGTTGTTGTACCCGCTTCGGACGACGCCCCGGCGGTGCTGGCGATCGATCTTCACTTGGTTCACGAGGTGACGTCTCCCCAGGCGTTCGACACCCTTCGGGAGCGTGGGCTTTCGGTGCGGAGGCCCGATCGGACGCTGGCGACGATGGACCACTCGACGCCCACGCTCCCCAAGCGTGCTGACGGCTCGCTTCCGGTGGTCAACGAGCAGGCGGGGCGGCAGATCGATCGGTTGGTGGAGAACTGCCGTGCGTTTGGCGTGACGTTGCATGGGTACGACAGCCCGAACCGCGGCATCGTTCACGTGATGGGCCCGGACCTCGGCGCGACGCAGCCGGGGATGACGATCGTGTGCGGGGACAGCCATACGAGCACGCACGGCGCTTTCGGCTCGCTCGCCTTCGGCATCGGGACGTCGGAGGTGACCCAGGTGCTCGCGACGCAATGCCTGCTTCAGCGCAAGGCGAAGGCGATGGCGGTCGACGTAGATGGGGAGCTTCCCTCGGACGTTGATGCGAAGGACTTGATCCTGGCGATCATCGCAGAGCTCGGCGTCGGTGGTGGTACCGGGTGCGTGCTGGAGTATCGGGGCGAGGCGGTGCGGTCGCTCTCCATGGAAGGGCGGATGACGGTCTGCAATATGTCGATCGAGGCGGGTGCTCGCGCGGGGATGATTGCGCCGGACGCGGTCACGATCGAGTATCTGCGTGATCGGGCGATGGCGCCCGCCGGCGAGGCGTGGGAGCGGGCGGTGGACCGGTGGCGCCGGCTCCCGACCGACGAAGGCGCGGCCTTCGATCGCACGGCGCGCGTTGATGCGTGTTCGATCGAGCCGATGATCACCTGGGGCACGAACCCGGGGGCCGCGGTTCGGGTGTCTGGCGTGGTACCCGAGCCTGCGGACCGGAGCGACGAGAAGGCGCTCGCGTACATGGGCTTTGAGCCTGGTCAGGCGATGGCGGGCAAGGGGATCGACACTGTCTTCATCGGGAGCTGTACAAACTCGAGGATCGAGGACCTCAGGGCGGCGGCGGAGGTGATGCGAGGCAGAGCGGTTGCGTCTGGGGTACGGACGCTCATCGTTCCTGGGTCGGGCCCGGTGAAGCAGCAGGCTGAGAACGAGGGGCTCGCGGACGTGTTCGTGAAAGCGGGCGCCGAGTGGCGCGAGCCTGGGTGTTCGATGTGTATCGCGATGAACGGGGACCGGGTCGGTGCCGGCGAGCTTGCGGTGAGCACGTCCAACCGGAACTTCGAGGGCCGGCAGGGAGCGGGCGCGAGAACGATGCTGGCGAGCCCGAGGACGGCGGCGGCGTGCGCCGTTGCGGGAGAGGTCGTCGATCCTCGCGAGTTCACGAGATCGCCCGTTGGGGCGGGGGTGGGTGACGCGTGAAGCCTCTCAAAGCGGTTCGAAGCGTGGCGGTGGTGCTGCCTGAAGAGAACATCGACACCGACCGGATTATCCCGGCGCGGTTCCTGAGCACGACGACCAGCGACGGTCTCGGAAAGCACGCGTTTCATGATGCGAGGAGACTCGCGGAGGGTGTTCCGGACGAGTCGTTTGCTCTCAACGATGCTCGGGCGCACGGCGCGGAGATCTTGATCGCAGGACGGAACTTTGGCTGTGGATCTTCGCGTGAGCACGCGGCGTGGGCACTCGGGGACATCGGCGTTCGGGTGGTGATTTCGAGTGAGATCGCGGACATCTTTCGTGCGAACGCGTCGCGGAACGGGATCCTGCCGATCGTGCTCGACGTTGAGAGCCACGGCCGGCTGATGGCGTGCGGGTTCGAGACGATGGAGGTCGACCTCGAAGCTTGCGAGATCCGGCCCGAGGGGTCGGAGCCGATCGCGTTCGAGGTCGACGGGTTCATGAGGCGATGCCTTCTCGACGGGACCGACCATCTCGGCTTCTTGCTCGGTCATTACAGCGCGATTGAGTCGTTCGACGCAGCGCGTGACGCACGGCTCGCGGGGGCGGAATCGTGAAAGCGACGATTGTTGTCTTGGACGGAGATGGTGTCGGGCCGGAAGTGAGCGCCGAAGCAGTGAAGGCGCTCCGAGTGATCGGCGAGGTCTTCGGGCACGCGTTCGCGTTCGACCACCGGTTGATCGGCGGGGCGGCGATCGACGCGACGGGCGAGGCGCTCCCGGAGGCGACGCTTGGGGCGTGCAAGGGCTCGGACGCGGTGCTTCTTGGGGCGGTCGGCGGGCCGAAGTGGGACGGCGGGACCGTTCGTCCGGAGCAAGGGTTGCTCGATCTGCGCCGTGAGCTCGGGGTATTTTCGAACATCCGTCCGGTGAAGGCGCACGCGGCGCTTGCGGAGCGGAGCCCGCTCCGGGCGGACCTTGTGGGGGCGGTCGACCTGGTCGTGGTGCGTGAGCTGACGGGCGGGGTGTACTTCGGGCGTCGGGAAACCGGCGATGGGTACGCGATCGACGAAACAAAGTACACCGTCGAAGAGATCGAGCGGGTTGCGCGGGTGGCTGGGATGATCGCGACCGAACGCCAGGGGCGGATCGCTTCGCTCGACAAGGCGAATGTCCTCGCGACCTCGCGGCTTTGGCGGGCGACGGTCGAGCGGGTGCTGACCGATGAGTTCCCCTCGATCGAGTTCGAGCACGTGCTCATCGACGCGGCGGCGATGCACTTGCTGACGAACCCGGCGCGGTTCGACGTGATTCTGACCGAGAACATGTTCGGGGACATCATCTCGGACGAGTCTTCGGTGCTTTGCGGGTCGATCGGGATGCTGGGCTCGGCGTCGATGGGCGCGAGCGGACCTGGGCTCTTCGAGCCGATCCATGGCTCGGCACCGGATATCGCTGGGCGGGGTGTCGCGAACCCGATCGGGACGATCAGTTCGTGCTCGATGCTGCTCCGGCTGGGGCTCGGGCTCCCTAGAGAAGCCGACCTGCTCGATGCGGCGATCGATCGGGTGATCGTGGAAGGGCCTCGGACACCGGATCTTGGCGGGGAAGCGTTGACGGCTGAGGTCGGCGACGCGGTCGGCGCGGTCATCGGCGCGATTCGATCGGGCGTTGTGGCAACGTGACGGGTCTATTACGCCTGCTTGTCGAGCCCGGCTCGGATCACGTCGAGCACTTCTTCGAGCGACGCGCCGACCTTCACCGGCGCGTTGGCATGTCGTGACTCGATGCCCTCGATGCCTTGGGTGTGATAGTTGACGACGACGTCGGGATCCTTGAGCAGGTGGCCTGTGAGAATCCCGCAGACGCGCTCGTGCTTCTTGATGACGCCTTCGGATACGAGCCTGCGGACGCCGGCGACTGTGGCACAGGACGCCGGCTCGGCGCCGATGCCGGCCGCGTCTACGACTGCCTTGGCGTCCATGATCTCGTTGTCGCTGGCGTCGGTGACGACGCCCCCGCACTTTGAGATGCCCCGGAGGCACTTGGCCCAAGACACCGGGGCGCCGATGCGGATTGCGGTCGCGATCGTTTCGGCCTCGGGCATCGGCTGGATCGGGTCACCGGTGGAGAACGAGCGGTAGAGCGGGTTGGCGCCCCGGGCCTGGACGATGGCGATCTTGGGCAGGCGATCGAGCAAACCGAGCTCGTGGAGTTCAACGAGCCCTTTGGCGATAGCGGAGCTGTTCCCGAGGTTGCCGCCCGGGAGGGCGATCCAGTCAGGCACGTCCCAGCCGAGTTGGTCGAGCAACTCGAAGCCGATGGCCTTCTGGCCCTCGATGCGGTAGGGGTTGATCGAGTTCACGAGATAGACACCCAGCTCGGCGCAGACCTGCTGCACGAGTCGCATCGCATCGTCGAAATTGCCGTCGATCTGGATGGTCGTCGCGCCGTAGGCGAGGGCCTGGCTGAGCTTCCCGTAGGCGATCTTGCCGCCAGGGATAAATACGAACGAGCCGAGCCCGGAGACCGCCGCGTAGGAGGCGAGCGCCGCGGAGGTGTTGCCGGTGCTCGCGCAGGCGATGGCGCTGGCGCCCATCGTCTTGGCGACGGACACGGCGACGGTCATCCCCCGGTCTTTGAACGAGCCGGTGGGGTTCTCGCCTTCGTGCTTGAGCAAGAAGCCTTCGGTTCCGCAGTACCGGTCGATGATGTCGGAGGGGTAGAGGTTGGTATCGCCCTCGCAGCGGGTAACGATCTCGTGGTCTTGGAGGGGGAGGACGAGTTCGCGGTATCGCCAGACCCCGGAGCGGTCGATCGAGGCGCGGGAGAGCTTGCGTTGCTCGAAGGTGTCGAGCGATACGGGCGCTCGATCGTGGATGACGTCGAGGGTGCCGCCGCAGTCGCAGCGGTAGCGGACCTTCATCGCGTCGTACTCGGTGGCGCAGTCGACGCACCGGAGCTTCCAGGGGCGGACCTTGATCACGGCCTGGCTCCTCCGTCTCGCACGAGGCTGGCACCCGGGCAGGCGCCCGGTGACACGATGGCGTCGGACTCGATGCCCTCGGCCCGGAACGCTCCGACCATGCGGTCGCGGACGGTGTTCGCGACAACGGTCGAGTGGCACATCGCGAAGATGGACGGACCGGCGCCGCTGATCGATGCGCCGATGGCGCCCGCCCGGCGGGCGGCATCGAGGGCGCCCGGGCCCCCGGGGATAAGCGGGAGCCTGGCGGTTTCGACGACGTCGTCTTCGACACATCCGGAGAGCTGGCCCACGTCGCCTGCGTAGCACGCGCTCACGAATCCGGCGATTTTCGATGCGTTTCGAGAGCGTGCGGCGAGCGGGATCTGTTTCGGGAGAACATCACGGGCCGATTTGGTGGCGAGTGCGACGCGAGGGGTCACGACGACGACCACGAGATCGCGGGGCACCGGCAGACGCTGGACGCGGGGCTGGCCTTCAAGGTCGAGGACGAGCACGAGCCCGCCCAGCAAGGCGGGCGCGACGTTGTCGGCGTGCCGGCCTGCGACGCTGGCCTCGGCCTCGACGCACGGACCGATCAGTTCGGCGGTCCGGAGCGGCGATCCCAGGAGTTGGTTCACGGCGAAGGCCGCGGCGGCGGCGCTCGAGGCCGAGCCACCGAGGCCCGAGGCGAGGGGTATCGCCTTTTCGATGACGAGGTCGATGCCGGCGTTCGGCTGGCCGGCGGCGCGGCGGGTGTGCTCCGCGGCGATGCCTGCGGTGTTCTTTGTCGGGTCGGTGGGAAGCCCTTCGGCGCCGATGATCGACGTGATGCGGATGTCGGCGTGGTCGGCGGCGGAAGCGGTGACGCGGTCGGCGGGCCCATCTACTGCGAGTCCCAGGACGTCGAAGCCGGGGCCGACGTTGCCGATCGAAGACGGTGCGGAAGCGGTGAAGGCGTTCATAGGGCGTGACGCTCCGCGATGAGGCGGAGGATGTCGGTGAGGACACCCATCGCCGTGACTTCGACGCCGGCGCCCGGTCCGGAGATCACCAAGGGGCTTGTGGCGTAGCGATCGGAGTGGATCAGGAGCATGTTGTCGGTCCCGTCGAGGCGACCGAGGGGCGAGGCAGGATCGACGGCTCGGGGTTTGACAACGACGGTCCCGGGTTCGACAACCGCGACGTAGCGGAGGACGGCGCCCTCGCGCTGGGCGTTGTTCACACCCTCGACGAGCGGGGCGCAGCGGTCGATGATCTCGTCGAAGCTTGGCGCGGGGGCCGCCCAATCGATGGCGGAGCGATCCACGAGCCCTTCGCAGGCGATCTGGTCGTCGGCGACATCGAGCCCTGCGGTGCGGCTCAAGATGATCGCCTTGCGGAGCACGTCTTCGCCCGAGAGGTCGACGAGCGGGTTGGGCTCGAGGTACCCGTTGTCGCTGGCGTCTTGGAGGACGGTCGCGAGCGTATCGCCGGCGCCAACGCGGCCCAGGACATACGTCAGCGTTCCCGAGAGACAGCCTTCGAGGCGACGGATCCGGTCTCCGCTGGCGACGAGTTGCTCGATGGTGTCGATGATGGGCAGGCCGGCGCCGACCGTTGCCTCGGCGCGGATGCGCCGGCCGGCGGCGCTCGCGGCATCGGTGAGTTGGCGATAGCGAGCCTGAGGGCTCGCGAGCGGCGCCTTGTTCGCGGTCACGACGTCGGCGCCGGATTCGAGGGCCGCGACGTGGAGCGCGGACGTATCGCCATCGGCGACGTCCACCACGATCGGTGTGCGGAGGCCCGAGGCGGGCGCGGCGCGGACGAACTCAACCGGATCACAGGTCTCGACGCCCCCGTCGACGCTCGCGACCGAGCCGCCTTCGGCCTTCACGGTGCGGATGCGTTCGAGTTGCTCGGATGAAAGACCGGATGGGTTGAGCATCGCGCCGCGACGATCAACGACGGCGACGAGTCTTGCGGGTCCGGCTTGCACTTCGATCTGCCTTGCGAGTGCTTTGCCGACGCCACCGAAACCGACGAGCACGATATCGGCGTGACCGGACACCGGTGCGTTGGGGTCGGCGTTGTGCAAGCCGAACTCGTCGTGGAGCGTACGGACGGCGTCGTCGCTCTGAGCGTTGTCAACGGTGAACGTGATATTGAGCTCGGAGGCGCCCTGGGCGATAGCACGCACGTTCACGCCGGCTCGGCCGAGGCTGGAGAAGACGCGCCCGGCGACGCCGGTCGCGTAGTGCATACCCAGCCCGACAGCGGCGACCAGCGATACGTCCGGCTCGACGCGGATGTCTTCGATATCACCACGGCCGAGGTCGAGACGGAAGGCCTCGCGGAGGGCGAGCACGCCGTCGGTCGCCCGTTCGCTCGGCACGGCGATGCAGACCGACGACTCGGAGCTTGACTGGCTGATCATCGTGACGCTGATGCCCGCTTGGGACATCGTTGCGAAGACGCGCTGGGCGATACCCGGGACGCCCGCCATGCCGGTGCCCTCGAGACTGATCAGGGCATGCCCACCAACGGCGCTGACACCCTTGACGGGATGCGCACCGGGCGTCACAGTGCGATCGATCCGGGTGCCCGGGGCTTCGGGGTCGAACGTGCTCTTGATCGTCGCGGGGATGCTCTGCTTGATGAGCGGCTGGAGCGTGCGGGGGTGGAGCACCTTGGCGCCGTAGTACGCCAGTTCGCCCGCTTCACGATAGTTGAGTTGTGGAACCACACGGGCTCCGGCCACGACGCCCGGGTGTGCGGAGTAGACGCCCGGTACGTCGGTCCAGATCACGACCTCCTGCGCATCGATCGCCGACGCGATGAGCGTGGCCGAGTAATCGCTCCCGCCTCGACCAAGGGTGGTAGTCGAGCCGCAGGGCGCACGGCCGCAGAACCCGGTGACGACCGGGAGTTGACCTTCTTCCAGGAGCGGCGAGAGAGCGGCGTGGGCGGAAGCCTCAAAGACTCCGAACAACGGAGAAGCTTCGCCGTGATGGTCGTCGGTTTCTAAGAAGGTATCGGCGTCGATGGCAGTCGCTTCGGCACCGTCTGAGTTGAGGATCGCGGCAAGCAGCCGGGCGGAAAGCCGCTCACCGGTGACGAGGACGCGGTCTCGGAGCTGTGGCGAGGCGCCGCGGAGGGTCGCGGCGGCCGTGAGCAGGGCTTCGAGTTCCTCGAAGACGGCGTCGATCGGGTCAAGACTGATCCCGAACGTGCCGGCGACTTCGTGGTGAGCGTCTCGGATGGCACGAACCGTGTCGTGGTCGACGAGGCCCTGTCGGCTGTGTTCTACAGCGCGAACGAGGAGGTTGGTGACGCCGCCCATCGCGGAAACGACGGTAACAACCGGCCCGGGGGATTTCCGGACCAAGTCGGCGGCGCGGCGGAGGCGTTCGGCGCCTTTCACGCTGGTCCCGCCGAACTTATAGACCGTCCAATCGCTCATCTGAAGTCCCCGGTGTGCCCTGGCGATGCCCGGGCGCCTTTCCTCGGCACGATAACGGGCCGATTCAAGGTGGCGGATCATAATGTGGTCTGGCTCCGGATCGAACCGGGGCGGGCACGAATCGGATAGGAAACGAGATGGATCTGGCCAGCACAGACATCGCGATCGTCGGGGCGACCGGGGCTGTTGGTCTCGAGATGCTCTCGATTTTGCACGATCGAGGCGTCCCGGCGGAGCGGATCCGGGCGCTGGCCTCGGCGAGGTCGGCCGGGCGGCGTCTCTCCTACGGCGCGGGCTCGGTCGGCGTCACCGAGGTAGGCGAGGGCGCCTTCGACGGTGCCGGCGTCGCGCTGCTCGCGGCGAGTTCCGACGCGGCGCGGGAGTGGGCACCGATCATCCGGGCCAAGGGCGTCGATGTCGTGGACAACTCCTCTGCATTCCGAATGGACCCGGGCGTCCCACTGGTGGTCCCGGAGATCAACGCGGACGCGATCGACGCCGGCCCGGGGCGGCTTATCGCGAACCCCAATTGTTCGACGATCATCATGCTGATGGCGCTGACGCCCATCCGGGAACGCTTCGGGTGCGGGCGGCTCGTGGTCAGCACGTATCAGGCTGTGTCGGGTGCGGGAGCCGCGGCGATGGATGAACTGGTCGATCAGACCAGGGCGGTCTTGGACGACCGGACGCCCGAGCCGGCGGTGTTCAGCGACGTGTGCGCGTTCAACGTGTTCAGTCATGACTCGCCGATCAACCCGGAGACAGGGCGGAACACCGAAGAAGAGAAGCTCATCCGCGAAACGCGGAAGATCTGGGCGGATGACGGTGTCGAGATCACTGCGACGTGCGTGCGCGTTCCGGTGCTCAGGGCGCACACCGAGTCGATCAACATCACGCTCGACACGCCGGCGAGTGTTTCGGAGCTGCGGGGCGCGATCAGTGAGGGGCCTGGCGTCGAGCTGATCGACGATCGTGAACGAAACCACTTTCCGACACCCCGGCGGGCCTCGGGCATGGATAACGTGCTCGTGGGTCGCGTCCGGCCCGATGCGGGCGCCGCGCTGGACGAATCGGGACGGGCTTTGCGGTTCGATTTGATGTGCAGCGGGGATCAATTGCGTAAGGGCGCGGCGCTCAACGCGATTCAGATCGCAGAAGTGCTCTGATCGCCTCGGCCAGAATGAACCTGTAGTTTGTCGTTGGTTCTGGGTAGGCTCTCACGCGTGATCTACCGCGACGTCAGGCCACCGACGGAACTCCGCCCGTTCGTCCGGGCGATCTGGACGATAAAGGGGCTCAGCGACGGTTCCCTTGAGCGAATCGTTCCGGACGGCTGTCCAGAGTTCATCTTCAATCTTGGAGATCGATCAAAGCGGATCGACAACGGTCTCGATCGTGTGCAAGAACCGGCGATCGCGGTCGGTCAGCTCACCGGGCCGATGATGGTCGAACCGGGCGAAGTCACGTCTCTGCTGGGGATCCGTTTCGAGCCGGCGGGGTTGCACGCGTTGACCGGCGTGCCACCTGCAGAGTTGCTCCACCACGATGTCGCGTTGGGGGATCTGAGTCCTGGGCTGCACGCTCGGCTGTCCGACGCGGCCGCGCGTGACGCCGCTACGAGCCGGGTGGACCGCACGATCGATGAACTGATGAAGCTCCTTGGGTCGCAACGGCGCGCTCACCCGAGTGTGGGCGCGACGATGGAGCGATTGCATGCGGTGGGCGACGTTGATATCTCGACGATCTCATCGGGCCTTGGCGTTTCCACGCGCACGCTTGAGAGGCGCTTCCTCGCAACCGTTGGAGTGGGCCCGAAGTTCATGCATCGCGTGCTGCGCTTTGCCGGTGTCGTGACCGAACTCACGAACGCCCCTCGGACGCGGAGTACCGCGTCGATCGCGGCGGCCCACGGCTACTGCGACCAGCCGCACCTCATCCGCGATTTCGGTTTGCTTGCGGGCACCACGCCCGAGCGTTTTCGGCGGGAGCAAACGACGTGGGCGGACGGGTTCGCCAAACCCTTCGACGTGTCGGATTTGTCCAATACTTGACCCCCATCGATTTGTACCCTCGGGCGATGATGAATCGAACACAGCCTGTCGGTACGCCCCTCCGCGGTTTTGCCGCGGCTCTGGGTTGTTTGGTCCTGTTCGCCGGTGCTTGCTCGTCGCCGTCGGGCACGATGTCTTGGATGACCGGGTCGTGGTCCGGCTCGGCGTGGGGCGGAACGCTCAACGCCGACTACATGTCGACCGGTGACATGGTCGTTGGGTACAGCGAGTTGATCCGCGAGGGCGAGGTTGCTCACTATGAGTTCGAGGTGTTCCGAAACGGCGATGCGCCCTCGGTGACGCCCTTTCCCAAGGGCAAGATGTCGGCGACGTTCGGATTGATCGAACGCGGACACGACTTCGTGCTGTACGAGAACACCGAGAAGGATTTCCCGACGCGGCTCTGGTACGGGCTCGCGGATGAGCGGTTGGTCGTGGTGCTCTCCGACCCGGTCAATGCGCCGGGGAAGGAACAGCGGTTCGAGTTTGAGAGGGTGGAGTGACGACAGGACGTGGCTGAGACGCCGAACGCGGAAAGGCGATCGATCTTCATTCGTTTCGTGCGGCGCTGTTGCTCGTCGGGGTCGGTGGTAGGCCGATCGCTCCTCCGCCCGGTGAGTCGATCCTGACCCGGTCGCCCGGGGCGAGATCGGCTCGGTCGGCCCATGCGAGCATTGACTCGGCCCCGTCGGTTCGGATCACGCTGTTGATGCCCGGTTGGCCTGGGCCGCCACCGCTGAGGCCCGGGGCGCCGTCGGTTCTGCGTTGGGTGACCAGAGTGAGCGTGGCGGGTTCGAGGGTTTCGATCTCGCGGGTCATGCCATCGCCGCCTCGGTGGACGCCCTCGCCCCCGGAGCCTCGCCTGACCTCGAACCTCCTCACGCGGAGCGGGTGACGGGTCTCGAGGACCTCGGCGTCGGTGATCGCGGTGTTCGACATGTGCTGGTGCACGCTGTCGGCCCCGCCCCCCTCTGGCGAGGCGCCGCATCCGCTCCCGAGCGTTTCGTAGACGCTGAATCGATCGTTGCCGATCAACAGGTTGTTCATGGTCCCGGCGCCGCCGGCGAGCAAGCCGAACGCACGGATGAGGGCCTCAACGATGCGTTGACTGGTTTCGACGTTTCCACCGGCGACTGGAGGCGATTCGCGATCGTTTGAGGCGAACTTCGGGTTCACCATGGTCCCCTCGGGCGCGATGATCTGGATGGGATCAAGAAGACCGTCGTTGAGCGTGATGGGACGATCGAGCACGAGGCGGACGACGTAGGCGATCGCGCTGCGTGTGACTGCGAACGGCGCGTTGAGGTTGCCCCTTTGAACGCCAGAGGTCCCGGTGAAGTCGACCTTGAGCCCGCCTCCTTCGACACCTTCGACAGCGATATGGAGTTCGGCGCCGCCGTCCAGATGCTCAATCACGGTTCGACCGGAGAGGTCGAGACGAGCGAGCGTTTTGCGGACGAGAGACGCGGTGTGATCGATGATCCACGCCATGGCGCCCTGCACAGACTCGCGCCCCTCGCGGGAAATGAGAGCCGCGACCGACATCGCGGCGCGGGTGCCGGCGCTGATGGCCGCGCCGAGATCGGCGAGGTTGTGCTCGAGCGCTCGCGTGGGGAAATCGTGTTCGACGAGGAGCTTGGTCACGAGATCGGTGTTCAGCAAACCGTCGTTCGCGACGAGCGTCGGGCGGATGGGGACTCCTTCTTGGGCGAGGCACTCCGCGTCGGGCGGCATGGACCCCGGGGACACGCCCCCGATCTCGGCGTGGTGCGCTCGGCTGGACACGTAGCCGGCGAGCGTTTCGCGGTCATCGAAGACGGGCTGCACGACCGTGAGGTCGGGGAGGTGCGAGCCACCGAACGCTGGGTGGTTGGTGAGCGCCGCTTGGCCCGGGGAGAGTGGGCCCAACTCCTCAAGCACGCGGGCAACGCACGCTCCGAGCGCCCCGAGATGCACAGGCATATGGTCGGCGCTGCTCACGACACGACCCTGCGTGTCGTGGACGGCGCACGAGTAATCACGGCGGTCTTTCACGTTGACCGAGATTGCGGCTCGTTCCAGAGCGTCGCCCATCTGCTCGGCGATCGATGCGAGGCGATGGATGATGATCTCGCGCGAGAGGACGTCGTGGCGATCGGTGTGGGCAGCGGGAGCCGCGGCGGCCCGGAGTATCAGCGCTCCGGCTTCGGATCGCGTGCAGGACCAGCCCTCGGGTAGCCACGTTTGCGTCTGAGGCTCGGTGATGACCGCCGGCCCATGGACACTATCGCTCGGGCCCAATGCGTCGCGATGAGAGATGGTGGCTTCGACGCGGCTTCCGGCATCGAGCACAGAACGCGTCGAGACTTCACGTGCTTGTGGAGGAGTCGTCCTCTCGAAGTGAGCCTGCTCCCTGCGCTTCGCGGTTGCGATGACGGTGAGTGTGACGACCTCGATCGGACGATCGGGGAAGGTTGCGTGCTCGCGTTGATACTCGTGTGCGAAACTCCCTTGTAACGCTGACGCGTCCGTCACGTCCACGTCGAGTGTGGTTTCTTGTCCTTGGAGACGAAGACTCGCGACGCGGCGGACGGTTGCGTCGGCCGCGAGGTCGCGGAGTGCATCGCGTTCGAGATCGGCGAACCACAGCTCGATATCCGCCTCGCGGCCCTTGAGCGGGACGATCACGGTGCGTTCCATGATCACCTCGGGCGCCGCGACACTCAGCCCGACGGCGCTCAGGACGCTCGCGTGATCGGGGACGAGGACTGTGGGGATGCCTAGGCGGTCCGCGACCTCGCACGCGTGCTGGGGACCGGCGCCTCCGAAGGCAATCAGCGCGTGGTCGCTGGGGTTGTACCCCTTGCGCACCGAGACGCCCCGGATGGCCTCGGCCATGCGTTCGTTGGCGAGTTCGAGAAAGCCAGAGATAAGTGCATCGCGCTCGAACGGTTCGCCGGCTTTGGAAAGCTCGACCCGGATGCCTTCGAGGGCTTCGTCGGCGAGGCACGGATCGATCGGGATTCCGAAGCACGAGGCGTCGACGCGGCCCGCGAGGACGTTGATGTCGGTGATCGTGAGTGGCCCGCCGCCGCCGTAGCACGCCGGCCCTGGGTCGGCGCCGGCGCTGGCCGGGCCCACGGCGAGCCGGCCCTCGCGCAGCGTACAGATCGAGCCGCCACCGGCCGCGACGGTTTCGATCGCGACGGCGGGCCTCGCAATCTCGAAGCCCCCCACTGTGTGCTTGGGCGTGAGGGCCCTGCCGCCTTCGAGCCTGGAGACGTCGGTCGATGTCCCTCCCATATCGAAGGCGATCAGACGTTCGAAGCCCTCTCGCCGGCCGACCTCCCCAGCGCCGACAAGCCCTCCGGCGGGACCCGAGAGGAGCGAGTCGATGGGTCGGTACGCCTTGGCGGGACGGAGGCCGCCGGCGCTGGTGAGGACGTCGAACGATTCACCGTGGGATACGCGGAGCGGTCCGCCGACCTGCCGGAGGTACGCGCCGATGATCGGTTCGAGCGATGCCTCGATCACGCTGGCGCGCGCGCGGTCGAGCAACCCGACCCTCGGGATGAGCGACGCGGAGGTCACGACGACGTCGAAGCCCTGTTCTCGCAGAACCTCGCCTGCGCGGCGTTCCTGCGCCGGGTTGGCCCACGCTCCGATGAGGCACACTGCGGCGGTTTCGATGCCGCGAGCCCTCGCGTCGGCTGCGGCGTCGCGCAGCGCGTCTTCATCGAGCGGATCGATGATGGCTCGCGTTGGGTCGGTTCGCCCTTGGATTCCGTACGTCGATTCGGTGAGGGGGCGGGGCAGGACAACGGACCTTGCGTATATATCGGGTCGTTGCTGGTTGCCGATTTTCAGGATGTCGCGAAACCCCTCGGTGACGAACAGAGCGCAAGGGGCCGACTCGCGTGTCAGAAGAGCGTTGGTCGCCCGGGTCGTCGCGAGGCGGAACTCACAGGGCGGGAGCGGACTGGCTCGGGGTGTTTCGGTGATGAGCCTCGCGGCGAAAATCGGTGCCGGCTCGTCCGTCGAGAGTTCGACGGTGGTCCCGGGTTGCCACCGATCAGGGACATCTGATTCGATCGTGATAGAGCTATCTTCGTTCAGGCTGACACGGACCGGGGCGCCTCCGGGTTCGCAGATCGTCCCACCGTCGATCGCGATGAGTGTGCTGGGCGCCGCGTCGAGACGGATTCGGTCACCATCCCGCTCGGCGATGGTCAACCGGAGCGCACCGGTGCTGAGGACCTTCGCGGTGCGAGGACGTCCGGATGGATCGAACGCGACGCAGTCGGTGAAGGTGCCGCCGACGTCGACGGCGATACGCCAGGTGTGCTCGGACTGTTCCATCGGCCCGACATCGTACGAACGCGCGTCGACGGATGTTGCTGGTCACGAGTGGTGTGATTGGATGGCTGGGGCGGGCTCGCTCAGGCGTCCCAGGGCTCGGCGGTGAGCGCGATCGGGCTGCCGTCGATCCTGATTTCGAGGGTCCCGCCAGCGATGCGATCCGCCTCGAGCACGCTCGGAACACCGGTGGGGCCGAGCGACCAGGCATGGGCCAGGGCGAAGCGCCCGTCGACCACGCCCGACTCGACGTAGGGCAACGCGTGTTTGTCAGAGTAGAGGTGCTGGCGTCCGGTCGCTTCGCTGACACCGGTCACGTTGAATCCGAGCAACGCCTTGGTTTCAGTGCGCCAGCGGTCGTTGGCGGCTGTCGCGATTTCACGCTCTTGGCTCGCCGACGTGGGATCGGCGAGCGCGAACGCACCGGCGCGGAACACGGTGGGCTGGTAGCTCACCCCGAGATGCAAGGCGATGAACCAGTCGCCTCGCCACCACAGATGGGTCCGCACGGAAGCGTTCATCTCCTCGTATGGAATGCCCAGTTGATACTGACACACGATTCGATCGCTCTCCACGGCGATCGGGATCGGGTTGTGCCGGCCCACGAATCGCTCGGTGCCCTCGAGTTTGGCGACGAGGCCACAGTCGCAAGGGTCACCCTCGGGACCTGCCGCCATGAGCCCTGCGACGCTGGTGCGGTAGACGAGTTTGCCCCATTTGAACGGCCCGAAGCGCTGAAGGATCGACATCGACGACCCACCGCCTGCGTTCACAACCATCGAATCGCCCTTGCGGCGCACGATGGCCCAGCCCGGCGCCTTAACGTGTCGCTCTCCGTCAGACTCGGAGGGCATCGGGCGTTCGGCCTCGGTGAAGAACGCGTGCGTGGGATCGAGCGCGAGCATAAGCAGGCCCTTTGCAGCCCAGTAGGGCGAGCCGGCGCACGAATAGTTCTCGGCGAGCCTCTCGAACGGGTTGATCCAGCCCAGCGAGAGGCAGCCCTGGCTTTGCTCGACGGGGAAACGAGAGAAGAAGTCGATGCACGCACGGCAGATGCGCCGCGCGGCGCCGTAGGGCCCGACGTCGATCCCGTTGGCCGCGGCCATCGGGAAGACTCCGACTCCGTTGAAGCGGTACGTCAAGCTTCGACCCAGGGGGACGGGCTCTCCGGTTGAGGCATAGAGATCGGCGTAGCTCGGGAGGAACTCGGTGGCGAGCTTGATCCACCTCTCGGCCCGTTCGGGATCGCGCCGGCCTTGCTTGTGGGCCCACCACAGCCCATAGACGTGGAACGCATACGCGTTGTAGTGGTCGTAGGTCTCGTTCGCCCCGTCGATGAACCAGCCTTCCTTGCGGTGCATGCACTCGAGTTCATCGAGATGGTGGCTCACGGCGACATCGTCACCCGGCTCGGCGGCACCGTTGGCCATCAAGAACTCGAGCGCGAAGACGTCGAAAAAGAGGTGGTTGTTGCGGTGCCCTCCGTGACCTCTGATCTGAGCGATGAACCGGAGCACGCTGTCCCGCGTCCCATCGTCGAGGCCATCCCAGAGCTCCTCGCGCGCAACGTCGAGGGCCATCGTGAAGATCGCGAACTCGACCGCGTGCTGGTGGTAGTTGGTCAGCGTTCCCCAGTACGCCGGATCGGACCGGGTGCTGCCTCGCTTCATCGCCTCGTGGGCCCAGCGAATGACGAAGGCATCGGTGTCATCGGCGAGGCCCAGCACGCGGCGCCCGCGGAGCCAGAGCGAGAGCAAGAGCAACGGGCGAGCGAAGGCCTCGAGGCGGTCGGCGGCATCGCCGTGGTTGCTTTCGCGCCCCGCGATCGGGAGTGACGACTGCCCCTCTTCCATCAATGCGATGAGCGGTCGTACGAGACGGTCGGCGGCGTCGAGGAAATGGCGGTACGCATCGGCACCGGCGGGGCCCGGCGTGAACGCTTCGGCTGGGTTGGTCATCTAAAGTTCGCTCGTCTCAGGGGCAGCCCGCCTGGGACGCGAGCAGGTGCAGGGTGAGGTCAAAGGCGTTGAACCCGCCCCCCGGGCTGAGGTCGGCGGCTGGGTCTTCGGCGTCGAAGAGCCTCAGGAATTCGAGTGTATCGAAGAAAGTCACTTCCCCGTCTTTGTCGAGGTCGGCGGCGCAGGGAACCGCGTCGGCGTTGGCCGCTAGAAAGTCGAGCTCGCTGTCGGCGAGCCCCTCCTCGGGATAGAAGACAATGACATCGATCCGGGTCGAGGCTTCTCGCCGGCTGATGCGGAACTCTTGCTGGAGGTTGTCGGCCGCGACGGCGAACGTGTCGCCTTCTTCCCAGCGATAAGCCCCGTTGCTCGAAGTTGATTCATTCACGCCAGGATCCGCGGAGAACCCCGGAGGGGTATAGAAACTATCGCTGCTCCCACTGAAACCCACCGCCCGGTAGTACGCCGTGTAGTTTCCTGATGTCGGGAACGCGATGGTGTAGGTAGCGACTGTCTCCTGCGTGTCGCCCGGGATGTCGGTGCGCGCTCCGGAGGGCGATTCGATCGCACTGGCGTTCGACGCGGCCGCGTCTGCGACGATGGTGAAGACCGATCCGTCGTTGTCGGGGTCAAGGATGGCGTCGGCATCTTCGGCTTCGATCGCGGCGCCAAGCGCTGGGTTGACACCCACCGGCGGGTCTATGTCATCGCCCCACCAGGCGGGGCCGACGTCCTCGGGGTTCAGCGGGACGTACAGGATCGAGCCGGCGCTGATCTCATCGGCGCCGGTGTCGGGTGACGAATCGCGCGCTTGACCGTCCATGTCGTCGGTCAGGAACGCGAATGAGGACGAGGTCGCGTCATCGGCCACCCCGCCGGCGGCCGGACGCTGGAGCCCGTCGGCCGACGTGGAGAGCGGATCGGTCCCGAGCAGCGTCGTGCCCGAGGCGGTCCCGAGACCGTTCGCGAAGGCGAGGTTGTCGGCCCAGGTGAAACCGTTATCCACACCGATGACGGCGCTCTCTCCGGGCAGGCTCATGAGGTTGCCGGCGATCGTGACGCCGACCGGGAGCACCGTTCGTCCGGCGTTCCCGAAGCTTCGGTCGAGAATGATCGCAGGGTCGTTGCAATCAACGAACGTGTTGTGCGCGATGATGCAATCGCTGACGGGCTCATACCCGCTGTTCGCTGCGTTGGGCTCGCCGGCTTCGAGCGCGATGATGCCCTGCGTCCGTCCGGAGAGGCCCTCGAAGTAGTTGTTGTAGATGCGGTGCCCGGGACCGACGACGCGGACACCGCCCGCGCCGGACGCGCCTTCGCCCAAGAAGAAGTTCCCTTCGACGATCGCGTCGGTCGCGTGCCTGAGCGTGAGCGTCGCCGACATCTCGCGGAACGTGTTTCGGCGATGGATATTGTCCTCGGTCTTATCGGAGATCACCTCGATCTCACCGTTGGTTCGCTCAAAGAGGTTCGATTCGATGAGCGTCTGGCTTGAGAGATCGGTGACCCCGCTCGTGCCGAGGCGGACGGTCTCCCAGCCGTTCTCCGGGCCCTGGGGGCGATCGACGAAGTAGTTGTTCCGGATGACGTGCCGGTTCGGCCAGTCTCCCCAGACGACAACTGTCACACCCGAGTGGTTGTGGTTCTCGAAGCGGCAGTTCTCGACGACGTTGTCGGTTCCATACATCGAGACCCAGAAATACCTGGTGCTGATGCTCGGCGGGTTGTAGTCGATGATGGCTGTATTGCGCAGTACACAATCAGCGCACTCATTCGAGCCTTCGCGAAACTGGATGACATGACCACCGGTGAGCGCACCACCCTCGAAGCGGAGCCCATCGACGATGAGGTGCTGGCCTCCAAACTCGAGGGTTGAGTCTCCGTTGAGGATCACGCCGCCCGGTGTCTGTGCCCGGAGCGTGATGGGCTGGGCCGCGGTGCCGTTCGCTTCGAACTCGATGTTCTGGTCGGTCCAGACCCCATCGGTCATGATCAGCGTGTCGCCTGGCTGGAGCGACCCGAGCGACGCCGCGATATCGGACGCGGACGACACGAAGATGTCGGCGCCGAGCGTCGACGCGGCGAAGCCGGCCAGGAACACAGTTTGAGCGGCACGGATCACTGTTTCTCTCCTGAATCGCCCGACGATGGCTTGTCGGCCTTTCGCCCCACGAGATAGAGCCCGAGGCCCACGAGCCCGACGAAGCCTCCGACGAAGACGATCGCGGCTCTCCCGATCCAATCGTTGTCCGGGATGAGGCACAGGGACAATATGAGCCCCCCGATGATCATCGAAAACACGCCGATGACGCGGAGTTGTCCCCCGTCGTTCGCCCCGCCGACCTCGGCCTCGAAGTCGACCGGCGTATGCATCCGCGTAAAGAACGTATCGACCTGATCTCGGTACGCCTTGGTCGCGTTCTTCCAGAAGGGCATGGTGGCGACGAAGGCGAGCGCCCCGGTGGAGGCGTTGATGAAGATCTTGGACTGGTACGACCATTCCGAGCCGAGCACGCCGGCGAGAACGGTGCCCTCGGTCAGATCCGCGAGGAAGGGCTTGCCGGCAAAGAAGCTCGCGGTCGACGGAATGAGCGCTGCACAGACACTGACCGCCGCCGACCAACTCGGAGCCTTGCGGACGAACAACGCGAGCAGCATGGGCACCGAGAGCGGGAGGGCAACGAGGGCGCCGATGTTCAGCATCCACTCGAAGACGCCCTTGCCATCGACACCCGAGAAATACAGAGCAAGGCCGATGATCGTGCAGCCCAGAAGGACCGACACGATCTGCCCGACGCGGAACTGCATCTGCTCGCTGGGTTCTTGGTAGCCGGCGATTCGGCGGAGCAATGGCTCGATGTCGCGAACGAAGACTGCCGCGTTCTTGTTCAGCCCGCTGTCCATCGAGCTCATCGTCGCGGCGAGCATCGCGACAACCATGAGCCCGGTGAGCCCGACAGGGAGAAGCTCGACCGCGATCACGGCGTACGACGCTTCGGCAGGCTTGGAAAGATCGACCGCGTTCACGGCATCGGGCATGATGAGGCGAGCGACCATCGGCGGGATAAACCAGATGAACATCCCGCAGGCCATCATGAGGCACGCGAGCAGGCCCGCCTTGCGGGCTTCGTTCCCGTCCTTGACGCCGAAATACTTCTGGGCGGTGAGCAGCGTTGAGTATGAAATGGCTTTGTAGGTAATCACGGCGGCAGCGAACGCGAGACCGTACTTGCCAAGCGGAAACGCGTCGTCGGGCTTGATGAGCGCAAACTCGGCGTTGAGTTCCTTGGCCTGCACCTCCTCAAAGAACCCGCTGATCCCGCCGACCTCTCGGAGGCAGAGAAACGCGACGAGGATGGTCAGCGGGATAAGGATGAGGCTCTGGACGAAGTCCGTGGCCATCACCGCCCATGACCCGCCGGTCACCGAATAGACAAGCACCACGAGCCCGGTGAGGACGATGACGAACTGGACCTCGCCCAAACCGACGAAGTCGGCCGCGTTCTCGAGGCTGAAGACCGATGCGGTGAACGTTGCGAGCCCCCAGAGCCAGACAGCCGCGTAGAGCAAACCCAGGAGACCTTGGAGCCAGGCGTAGAGCTGCTGTGTCACCGGTCCGAAGCGGAGCCTGATGACTTCGGGGGCTGTGATCGCCCGAAGCTGGCGGAACCAGGGCCCGAGGAACAAGAAGACCATGAAGAAGACGAGGACGTTGGCGAAGAAAATGATCATGACCGACCAGCCCGCCTCGAAGGCGGCGCCGGCGGCACCGGTGAACGTCCACGCGCTGAACATCTGCATGAACGCGCTAGAACCGACGAGCCACCATGAAGCCCGGCAGCCCGACCTGAAGTAGTCGCTGACGTCGCTATTGAACCGCTTGAACGCGATCCCCATGCCGATGAGCGCGAGGAGGTAGCCTGCGATCACCGCGTACTCGATCCACGTTGTCGTCGTCGGCATTGAAGCGGTCCCGAGTGGAGCGAGCAGCGAGGAATAATCCGGCAGCAGTGTGCGCGATCAGTTGCCGCTCAGGATGTCCTGGACGTCGTACACTTCCTTCGCCGGATCGATGATGGCCTGAACCGCGTCGAGCGACTCCATCGTCTTGGCGTGGCCATCGACGAACAGGTAGTTGGCCTTGCCCGACAACATATCTTCGTCCACGATCCGCGAGTCAAAGGCACCGGTCGATACCGACTGGTACTTGCCGCCGCTGTGACGGCGCGGGTCGCCCGAGCCTTGAGGATCACCTTCGCCATCGCCCGACGTGCTCCAGAAGGGGGCGTTCCGGCTCGGGTCGCCCCAGGCGTTCCCGCTGTCAAGGTTGATGATCCGCATTGCGGGGAACTGGACACTGCTGTACCGCCAGGGAGGAGATACGTAGTTGTCGTTGTTGGGCTCGTCGACGTTGCCTCCGCTGGGCGAGATCGCGGCCTGTATGAGGAAGTCCGGGTTGGTCTGAGCAAACGGCGCAAACAGTTCATTCGCGCGAGACACCGGGTAGTGGTAGCGGGTCCGCGTCCTCGGAGCGAGCAGCAAACGGTTCATCCCGTAGCCGGATCGGAAACTGATCTGCTCAGCGAAGCCGGCGTCGTCATCGGCGTCCGGGTTGCGGAGGTCTTCGCTCGTGTACTGGGGCTTCCAGGACGGGCATCGGAACGCATCGACTCGATCATCACGATCCCCGTTGCCGAGCATGTCCTCGTTCATGATCTGCCACCAGAACTTCCCAAGGACGTTCTCGCCGGGCTCGGGCACCGGCTGGCCCCACTCGGGGATGTAGGGCCAAATGATCTCGTCGTCGTTGCTGGTGCCCCAGTTGGCGTGCCCCTGGGCCATCGTGCGCATGTTCGACAGGCACACCGTCGTCCGCCCCGACTCGCGGGCCTTGCCCAACGCGGGAAGAAGGATGCCGATGAGCAGCGCGATGATCGCGACGACGACGAGCAGTTCGATAAGCGTGAACGCGTGACGCTGGCGTGACATGGGCAAAGCCTCCATGGCATGGTCCCCTGCGGATTCTGAAAGCCCGGCCCCGGGGCTGTACCCCGGGGCCGGGTCGTTGGGAGGTTCAGGTGATTACGGGCAGCCGCCGAGGAACCCAGCGATAAACGCGTCGATGTCGGACAGGTCCACGACGCCGACGGGCGGAGCGAGGTCCGCAACCGGGTCGCTGAAGAGGAACGCGGTGATGAACGTGTCCACGTCGTCGAGATCGAGGATGCCGAACGGCGGCGCGAGGTCGGCGGCGTTGCAGCCCATCGGGCCGGCAACGAAGGAGGTCACTTCGATGTTGTCGACGAAGTAGTCGAACGGGCCGAGACCGCTGTGTGTACCCAGCGCGATCTGGTTAAAGGTATAGGTGAGCGGCTGGAGCGGGTCGGCCGGTGACGGCGGGACCGGGTCGTTGCCGTCGTTGCCGTCGTCGACGCCGGTCGAGACGAGGACGCCGTCGCGGTAGTACTCGACGATGACGACGTCCGGCCCGGGTTCGTCGCGAAGCTCGCGGCGGAGGCGCATCTCGAGGCGACGCGGCGAGTCATCTTCGATCGCGCCGAACGGATCGTCAACGGTGCTGCCCAGGGCGCGGGCAGTCCCGCCCATGAGCCCGTTGGCGAGGTCGCCCGAGCTGGCCGCGGTGCTCGTGCTGCTGGGCCCGGTATCGAGCGAGATGAAGTACCCGCTGTCGTCGTCCGAATCATCGGAGTTGTCCGACGACTGGGGGGTTCCGTTGTCGAACTGCATGCCGAAGCGGAAGTCGCGGTCGCTCGGCGTCACGAATCCGTTGACACGCATATCGAAGGCGAAACGGACCTCGTCGCCCGGGTTCTCGAGGGTAACCTCTTCGATCGCCGCGGCCATCTTGCGCGAGCTGGTCGTGATCGTGAGCAAGCTCATCGCGTTGCCGGTGCCGATGCCGGCCGAGTCGTCCTCGACATCGACCTCGAGGCTGCTGTTGCCGGTGGCCTTGTACCAGGTGAACCCGATGTCGGTGTTATCGTTGACCGGGCCATCGGGGACGAGGTCGTTATTGAAGTCGCCATCCTCGAAGCCATCGGTCGACGCGACGCCGGTCGGGGCGGGGATGTACTCGACGAGGACGTTGTCGACGAGGTAATCGAACGAGCCGCCCGAGGTGCCGAACGCGGCGTACTCGAACGTGAAGGGGAGGTTCTCGGCCACGATGTCGGCGGCCGCGGCCATGCCCGTCTGGCGGAGCTCACCGTCGAGGAGCAGGGCGACGTCCATCGTGTCGCCGTTGCGGGTGAGGATCATCTCGACGCGGCGGGCGTCGTTGCCGATGAAGTTGTCGACGTTGTCATCGGTCGCACCGAGCGCGACCGAGCTGCCGCCCAGGATGCCGTCGGCCTTGTCGCCGAACATCGAGTAGCTGTTGCCATCGGCGGAACCGACGTCGATCTGCGAGACGTAGCCGGTGTCGTTATCGACGATGGTCGAGTCGCTGTTGTCCATCATCGGGAGGGGCGTGCCGTTCCCGTTGTACAGACCGAAGCGGAAACGACGGTCGGTGGTGCCGGTCGGGAGGGCACCGGCGTCGGTCGCGTCGATCGGCATCTCGGTGATGCGGACGAGGAACGAGAAGCGGATGCTGTCACCGTCGTTCAGCGTGGTCGGCGTGAACGCGGCCGCGAACGGGCGCGTGAACGTCGTCGCCGTCTGAACGTTGAAAGCGCTGCCGAACCCGCTGGAGCCGGTATCGTCGACGATGTCGACTGTCGCGTTGCTGGTGAACCGGGCGTAGTACCAGGCCGCGCCGGTGTCTCCCGGGTCGGTCGCGACACCGTCCAGGGTGGCATCGTTATCACGGTCGCCGTCCCCGAATCCATCGGAGAGCAATACTTGCGGCTGAGCGAACGCGCCGGCGGCGGCGATGAGCGACGCGATGCCGAACGCGGTTCGGGCCTTTAGGTTGGTTTCGGAACGCACTCGAAAACTCCCTTCAACGTGTTTCGGCCGACCGGGCGAACGCCTGGTGGGCCATCCCTCCTTGGGACGTGGGCCCGAATGGGCTGGTCACGCCCCTCCTTTCGGTTCTGAACGGTGTGATTCGGATGAGGCGAGCCCATTGAACGTTGGACCGGCGAGCGGCCCTTCGGTTGGCGGCACCACCGTCGGCTCGACGGTGATCACGGTCCGCACCGGTTCATTGGGATGCTCAAGCCTCCAGAGCAACTGCGTCACGGCGCGGCGACCGATGAGACCGGCCCGGAGATCGATCGACGTCGGGCGCGGATCGAGCGCTTCGAGGATCGGCTCATTGTCGCACGACATGACCTCGAGGTCGCGCCCTGGTTCGACGCCGCGGTCTCTCAGGGCTCGGTAAAGCTTGACCGTGAGACGATCGCGCGGAACGAACACGCCGGTGGGCATGGGGTCCATCGCGAGCAGCGTGTCGACGACCGCGTCGGTCTCCTCAACGCCGAAGTCTTCTTTCTTCCCGAAGGGTCTGGGCGTGAGGATCTGATCCCCCACCACCGCGACCGTTGCGCCGAGCTCCTCCGCGGTCTCCTCGAACGCTTCGCACCGGGCCCGGAAGCCCATGTGGGTGGCACTGAAGTAGAGGTACGCCATCCGGCGATGTCCGCGCGAGAACAGGTGCTCGGCCGCCAGACGCCCGATCGACTCGTTGTCGGGCGTGACGCGGTCACCCCAGTAGCCGCGGCTCGCCCTCTGCGACAGCAACCAGACACTCGGGAATCGCGAGAGCGACTCTCGCACCTTCAAGGGAGGGGCGTAGCCGTGAAGAAGAAGGCCGTCGATCTTGCCCCGCTGCACGTTCGGAGGCATGCGGCCGTCGGCGCCGACCTGGCCGACGATCATGTTGAAGCCCTGCTCAGCCAGAGCCTGCTCAGCGCCGTGGAGTACCGCAGCCGTCACGGGCGCCCGCACGAGCATCGCGTCAGTCCCGACCATCAGAAGGCCCACGGCCCCGGTCGAGATGCTCCGGCGATCGCGAGGCTTGGGGCCTCGCCGCCGCGCCGGCGGGGTGTACCCAACGGTTTGCATCGCCCGGTGGACCGCCTGAACGGCATCTGATGAAACCCCTGGCCTGTTGTTGATCACGCGCGACACCGTCGAGTGGGATACCCCGGCGGCTTTGGCGACTTCGACGATCGACATCAGATGGCCTCGTTTCCGCCCAAACGGTGAGCGTGAAAGCGTATTCTAGAGGAAGGCACAAAAATGAACAAGCACATTTCTGTCAATTTTCTGCACAACACAATCATGCGCATCGCCATTGAACATCGTTCTTGACAGGGATTCATCGGCATGCCATGCTTGTCGACCTGCACAACGCGTACAATGTGCAATGAACATTCAATCCGGGATCACAATGTCTCGCACAACGCTCTGCAGCACGTTTTCAGCCGCCGCTATCATGTTGATAGGTTTTGTTTCTGGTTGCAGTAGTACTTCGTTGAGGGCGAGCGGCGTCCTGCTCGATTGCAGCGACATCGAGCGATCGAAGGCGATGATCGAGGCCGGTGATCCCGCCTTGATGGCTTCTCGGGACGCGCTGCTCGCTCAGGCCGACGCCGCGATGGATTTACCGGTCCGCCCGGTCACGTCGGGGAAGGAAGACGGCAAACGACTTGCTCCGAGCGGGGACCCGAAGGACTATGTATCGCTCAGCCCCTATTGGTGGCCCGATCCGAGCGTGCCGAGCGGAGAGCCGTATATCCGTCGTGACGGCGAGATCAATCCAGAGCGGCACGAGTACGACACGCCGAAGCTCGGTGACTTTGGCAAAGCCGTCCGTCTCTTGGCGTTCGCGTACGCGTTCACCGGGGACGAGGCGTATGCCGAGCGGGCGATCGAGCATGTCCGCGCGTGGTTCGTCACACCAGAGACGCGCATGAACCCGGCGATGCGGTTTGCACAGTTCGTCCCCGGGGTGAGCCTGGGGCGCCGCGTCGGGATTATCGACACCAACCGGCTGCGATGGATGCCCGACAGCCTCATTATCCTGTCCGCGTCTCCGTCGTGGACCGGTGAGGACACCCGCGAGACGAAGCGGTGGTTTGGCGAGTACGCCGAGTGGCTGATGACGAGCGACCTCGGGATCGCGGAGCGAAACAGCTCGAACAATCACGGCACTTGGTTCGACGCGCAGGTCGTTCAGTATTCGCTTTACTCGGGCCGCACGGAAATCGCCCTCGAGATCTTGGAGGGCGTGCCTGAGCGGATAAACGCTCACTTCGCGGCAGACGGCAGCCAACCCCACGAGCTTGAGCGAACGCGAGCGCTCGACTACACCGACTTTAACCTTCGCGCCTATCTCGACCTCTTCAAGTACGCGGCCCGCCTGGACGTAGAAATGGCGAAGTACGAGAACGCGGAGGGCGCGACCATCGAGGACGCGATCGACTGGGGGATCCCATACTTCGTTGGTGACAAGGACTTCCCGTACAAGCAGATCTCTCCGCCCAAGTACCACATGTACTACCAGATGCTCCGGTCGGCTTCGAAGCTATACAACGAACCGAGGTACGAGGCGGCGGCGCAGCGGTTACCCGAAAACGATAACTGGCTCGTCTGGGTTGATCTCGTCCTCCCAGCGGACTTTGAGCAGTAAAGAGGAGACGGCGTGCAGTACACCAAGATCAAGGGCATTGACCGCGAGGTCAGCCGCGTCGCCTTCGGTTGCATGAGCACCGTCGGGAGCCAGACGTACCCGGGTGTTCAGGACGACGACGCCATTGCGACGATGCGCAAGGCGTTCGAGCTGGGCATCAACTTCTTCGATACCGCTCGCGCTTACGCCGACGGGGAGAGTGAGAGGCAACTCGGGCTGGCGATCAACGGGTTCCGAGACGAGGTCGTGATCGCGAGCAAGCCCAAGGCGGGCGACCTCTCGGAGCATGAGATCACCTCGGAGTGCGAGAAGAGCCTCAAGGATCTGAATATCGAGCGAATCGATCTGTACCAGATCCACTGGCCGCGACGCCAAGTCGCTCTGGAAGAAACAGCCAAGGCGATGGAGAGGCTCGTCGAGCAGGGCAAGGTCGGCGCCGTGGGCGTATGCAACTTCGGACCGCTCGATCTGAGCGAGTGGCTCCAAAGCGCCTCGTGCGCATCGAACCAGATCGCGTACAGCATGATCGGGCGCGGCGCTGAATCTGGCACCCAGGAGTTGTGCGTCGAGAAAGGCATCGGCATTCTGTGCTACAGCCCTCTCGGCCAGGGGCTGCTCGCCGGGGTGTATGAGAACGCGGATTCGGTGCCCAGCGGCAAGGCTCGCACCAGGCATTTCGCCGGCACCCGCCCCGAGGCGCGGCACGGCGAGCCGGGCTTCGAGGACGACACGTTCGCGGCGCTCGACGGGATCCGCAGGGTCGCCGATCGGATCGGCGAGCCGATGGGGCGTGTCTCGTTAGCGTGGCTTCTGCACCAGCCGGCGGTGGCTTCGGTGCTCTGCGGGGCGAGCAAACCCTCGCAGGTCGAGCGGAACGCGGCGGCGGCGACACTCTCGCTGTCGGCGCCCGATCTCGCTGAGCTCGACCGAGCCACGGCGACGCTCAAAGACAAGATGGGTCCGAGTCTGGACATGTGGGCGAGCCCGCCCCGCACCCGCTGACGCTGCGCCGAAAGGATTTGTGATGCAGGCCAAGGTCGATCAGCTCATATCAGCCCGGTTCAACGGGACTGCGCGGACTCCGCTTCGCGTCGCGATCGCCGGGCTCGGGCGGAGCGGGTGGAATATCCACGCCCGTGCGTTGCGCGTGATGCCTCAGTTGTTCAGGATCACCGCGGCGATGGACCCCGACGAGGCGCGGCGCGAGCAGGCGAAGACCGAACTCGGATGCCGCGTGACGGATAACTACGCGGCGTTGGTCGACGCGGAAGACGTCGATGTCGTCATCGTCGCGAGCCCGAGCCACCTGCACACCGACCACACGATGGCCGCGATCGATACGGGCAAGCACGTTGTATGCGAGAAGCCTTTCGCGCTCAACGCGGACGATGCCCGGACGATGGTCGACGCGGCCGAATCGGCCGGGTTGGTCCTCGCTCCGTTCCAGAACCGCCGGTACGAGCCCCACTACTGCAAGGTGCGCGAGCTGATGGAATCTGGCTGCTTGGGCGAGGTGCTCCAGGTGCGTATGTGCTGGCACCGGTTCACCCGTCGGTGGGATTGGCAGGCGATGCGCGAATTCGGCGGCGGTGCCCTGTTTAACAACGGGACGCACCTGCTCGATCAGGCGCTCGCCCTGCTCGGGGACGCCGACCCCGAGATTTTCCTCGATATCCGGCGTGGGCTCTCGCTAGGCGACGCGGACGAGCACATGAAGCTCGTGCTCCGGGCAGAGGGCAAGCCGACCATCGATCTTGAGTACACAAACGCGTCGATTTTCGAGCATGACCGTTGGCACGTGATGGGCACGGCGGGCGGCCTCGTCGGGACGACAGACAAGCTGCGGTGGAGAACCGTTGACTGGGATGCGATGCCGGAGCGAACGGTTTCGAACGGCCCTGCCGAAAACCGTCTTTACCCGAACGAAGTGATCGACTGGACGGAGCACGAATGGTCGCAGCCGCTCGACACGCTTGAGACGTACGCGATGCTCTACCTCGACGTGTTCGGCGCGGTGCGTGAGGGGCGCTCGCTCTTGGTCACCCCAGACAGCGCTGTGAAATACGTGTCGGTTCTCGATAGGTGCCGCGCTCAACTCGCGGCCATCGTTTGACGGAGGATCGGACATGTTCGCGAGCCTGATGCCAGACCTCATCGCGATCGACTCGGGCCCGGCGGAAGCGGTGAAAATCGCGGCCCGTGCCGGGTTCGGTGGTCTCGACCTTCGCCTCAACCGGTACGCAACGGAGATCGAACGCCTCGGCGTCGAGGCGTTGTCCGACGCGATCGACGCGGCGGGGCTTCGCGTTGGCTACTGCTCGCTGACCGCTCAGAAGATCGGGGTGAGCCGCGAGGAGTGGGAAGCGGGGATCGCCGACCTGCCAAGACGAGCCAAGGTTGCCCAGATGATCGGCTACACCCGGGCGACTTCGGTGGTCGTCCCGTTCTCTGACGATCTCGCCACGGAGGCCAATGCGGACTTGCACGCAAGCCGAGTACGCGAAGCGGCGGACATCTTGGCCGACTTCGGGATCTCATTCGGGCTTGAGTACGTTTCTCCGAAGACTCGGTGGCGCGACGGCAAGTACCCGTTCGTGCGCACTCTGAACGACCTCATGGCGTTGCTCGATCGCGTGGATAGGCCGAACACCGGTGTCATGCTCGACTGCTTCCACTGGGCTTGCGCCCGTGAGACGCCCGATGATCTGCGGCGGCTGCGGCCGGAGCAGATCGTCGCGGTTCACGTGAACGACCTTATCGCGGACCGTCCTCTGACCGAGCAGACGGTGATGGAGCGCGAGCTTCCTGGGGCGACCGGTGGTGTCGACATCGACGCGTTCCTGCGCACGCTCGTTGAGATCGGGTACACCGGCCCGGTCACCGCCGAGCCGACGAACCCCCGCTGGAAACTCACGCCGAGGCAGCAGGCCGCAACGGAAACGGCCGATGCGATCAACACGTGCCTACGCCGCGTCGGCGTCGAGGTGCCTTCACCGGCGAACCCCTGACCCCAACACACCCGGCGCGTGTCGGGGGAGAGACATCCGTGAAAATCTCGAACGCCAAGGTCTTTGTTACCAGCCCCGGACGCAACTTCGTCACACTCAAGATCGAGACCGACGAAGGCATCTACGGTCTGGGCGATTGCACCCTGAACGGGCGCGAGCTGTCGGTCAAAAGCTATCTCGAAGACCACCTGATCCCCTGCATGATCGGGCGAGACGCGTTCGAGATCGAAGACATCTGGAACTATTTCTACAAGGGTGCGTACTGGCGCCGCGGCCCGGTGACGATGGCCGCGATCGGGGCGATCGACGTCGCGCTCTGGGATATCAAGGGCAAGGCGCTCAACACCCCTGTGTACAACCTGCTTGGCGGAAAGAGCCGAGAGGGTGTGACGGTATACGGGCACGCTTCGGGCCTTGACATAAGCGAGGCGATGGAGAACGTCGCGGCGTACAAGGAGCAGGGCTACAAGGCGATTCGTGTGCAGAGCGGGATCCCGGGGCTGGATTCGACGTACGGCGTCGGGCGAGGCAAGTTCTTCTACGAGCCCGCCGACCGCAAGCTACCTCCCGAGAACCTATGGAACACTCGGAAGTACCTGAACTTCGCCCCCGAGCTGTTTGGGCGTGCTCGCGAGTTGGTCGGTCCCGACATCGAGCTGCTCCACGACGTGCACCACCGGCTGACGCCCCAGGAGGCCGCGGAACTCGGCAAGCGGCTTGAGCCTTTCGGGTTGTTCTGGATGGAAGACCCGACCCCCGGCGAGAACCAGGAGGGGCTCCGGATGATCCGCCAGCACACCACAACTCCGATCGCGATCGGCGAGGTGTTCAACACGATCTATGACGCGCAGACGATCATCACCGAGCAGCTCTGCGACTACATCCGGATGACGGTGAGCCATTCGGGTGGCCTGACTCACCTCCGCAAGGTCGCGGCGCTCGCTGAGCTCTACCAGGTGCGGACCGGGTGCCACGGACCGACCGATATCTCTCCGGTGGCGATGGCCGCTTGCCTGCACTTTGGGACGTGGGTGCCGAACTTCGGGATTCAGGAATACATGCTCCAGGCCGAAGAGACGATGGAGATCTTCGGGGCCGAGTTCACGCTGAACGACGGGCTCGTCACCCTGCCCGATCGCCCGGGACTGGGAGTGGATTACGACGAAGAGCGTGCTGCGAAGCACGAGTACGCCAGAGCCTACCTCCCGGTGAACCGGCGCGAGGACGGCTCGATGTGGAACTGGTGATCACGATGAGAGCCAAGCACGTTTCGACTGCGTTCCGTCGATTCCTCATGGGCAGCGTCACGCTCGGCGCTGCACTGGGCGGCGGGTCCGCTTCGGCCCAGCTCTCCGAATCTTGGCTGAGCTACGCAGCCAACCCCGACGCGCACCCCAATATCCCCAACGTGAGCTACGCCGGATACGCCGGGGGCGGTGTGCCCCTGCCCGATGGGGTCGGTAATACGGTCGTTTCGGTGGCTGATTTCGGCGCCGTAGGCGACGGGGTGACGGACGATACCGCCGCGGTGCGCAGCGCACTCATTATCGCTGGCATCAGCGCGACGCCCAGAGCGACTCTGTACTTCCCCGCAGGGACCTACCGACTAAGCCGGCCGTTGCTGGTCTACCGCGACGGGGTCGACATCCGAGGCGACGGGCCCGGCGCGTCGGTGCTGCTGTTTGCCGAATCGCTCCAATCGAGCTATGCGGTGTACCCGGGAGATGATCCGGGCGACAGCCTTTGGTCGTTTACCGGGGGCATGATCTGGTTCACCGATTCGAGCCGTGATCCGGACTATGCAGGCGTGCCGACGATCTCGAGCGCGACGGGCGGGTGGAGCCTGACCAACACGCGCGACATCACCTCGGGAGGTGTGCTGGGCGATCGTGTTCTCACCGTCTCGAGCACTTCTGGGTACTCGGTCGGCGACGAGATCGTCGTCGAGATCGACAACGCCGGCGACCTCTCGACGCTCAGGCATCTCCTCGGTGACGGGGCTTGGGCGAACAACTACATGTTTGTCGCGAGCCGCGACGGGAACATCATGCCGCCATCGCTCTCGTCCACCGGCACGTCGAGTTTCCGGGCGTACCACACGATCGAAGCGATCAACGGGAACCAGGTTACGCTCCGCGAGCCGCTTCGGTTTGACGCGAGGCCCGGGTGGGATCCGGAAATCCGTCGCCCGACGGTTCTGCGCCGCGAAGTCGGTGTGGCCGACCTGACGATCCAGTTCCTGCGCGACTATGAGTACACCGACGACCTGCACGGCAAAGAACCCGGGTTCAACGGAATCTACTTCAACGACACGATCAACGGGTTCGTCGACAACGTCCACGTCATCGACTGTGGCGCCCTAGGCGTTTTCGTCCAGCGGAGCAAGAATATCACAGTGAGCGGCTTGGTCATCGACGCGACCGGTGCGGATCGCGAATATCACCACCACGGCGTCGGGTACGCGAATTCGACCGACTGCCTAATGGAGGAGATCGAGATCCGCTCCCGGCCTCGGCACGGCTTGTACGTCGGAAATTTCAGCGTCAACAACGTCTTCAGTCGCGCGACAATGCAGGCGGGCACGTTCGATTACCACAGGCGATTGCCTTACGCGAACGTGTACACCGAGATCGATATCGTGAACAACGGTCGCGCCGGCGGTAACGCGGCCTCGGGCCCGGAGATGGGTGCTCGCCACGCGCACTGGAACGTTACGACCAACAACACCGGAAGCCTGCTCATCGCCCAGCCCGACATCATGCCGATGGGCTCGCTCGTCGGCGTGCGCACCACGACTCCCACGAGCCCGATCGACGCCGAGAACGGAGATTCCGAGGCGATATTGGAATCGGCCGGGTACGGAGCCGCGGCGCCGAACCCCCGGAACCTCTATGAGGCGCAGCTGGCGCTGCGTTTCGCACAGCCCATCGACGATGGGCCGGGCGTGCCCGACGCTCCGCCTTGCCCGGGTTCGATGCCATACGACTTCAGCTTCGGCGGTATCGAGGGTGCCGCGTTGATCGGCCAGGACAACTGGGTGTTCGAGCGCGACTTCACCGAAACCGATGGCAACAACGTCCGACTTGAGACGGAGCCGACGCCCGCAGGCCCGGTGCTTGCCGCGGTGAGCACGAACGGGTACGACAGCGTGATCTCACGTCAGAACACCGGCGGGTTCGGGTTCGTCCCGCATCGCGCAACCCAGACCGAAGCGAGCATCAGCTTCGAGGGCCGCGCTGGCATCTCGGGAGGTTCCTCCGGAAACGCGTACCTCATCCTGAACAACACGAGCGGGAACGATGGCATTCAGTTCGGAATGAGCGCCTCTCAGTTCCTCATCCGTGGCGGGCAGTTCTCGGGCGTGCTCCAGACCTTCGCGTCGATCCCGTCGGGATGGTACAGCAGAGGCGAGTGGTTCCGAATCGAACTGCGGATCGACTTCACCGCCAACGGGGGCGAGGGCGCAGGATCGCTCTTCTTCCTGAACCTCACCGATGGAGATACCGAATACCGCGCTGTCCCCGGGCTTCAGAACGTGCCCTTCGAGGGCGAAGTCCGGTTCCCGGAGACCTGGGACCGGATCGAGTTTCGGATCCGTAACGAAGCCGCGGCGACCAACATCGTGGCCAACGCGAACCCGTCCTCGTGCTGCCCGGCCGATCTCGACGGGGACGGTCAGTTGACTCCTCTGGCCGACGTCGTTCCATTCGTGGCGATGGTCGCCGCGGCGGACCCGCTCGCCGACATCGATGGCGCTCCGGGGACCGATCTATTCGACTTGCTCGCGCACCTGGCATTGGTCGACGCTGGTTGCCCCTGACCCACTGGCGCCTATCACGAGCCGAAAGGCACAGGCATGAACCGATTCGAGACGTGGACCTCGCTGGCGATGCTGTCATTGCTGGCGCCGATCTCTCACGCGCAGCTTGCGCTCGACCCACTTTTCGGGAACCACATGGTCTTGCAGCGCGACCAGCCGGTGACGATATGGGGCAAAGCCGATCCGGGTGCGGACGTGGCTGTGAGCCTGCCTCCCCACACCGAGCGTTCGCGTGCGGACGACGACGGCACCTGGAAACTCACGCTCCCAGCACGGCCCGCAGGCGGACCGGTCACGATCGATGTCTCGTCGGGTGACGAGTCGATCGCAATTCAGAACGTCCTCTTTGGTGACGTCTGGGTCTGCTCGGGTCAGTCGAACATGTATTGGCGGATGGAACTCGTCGACTCGGGTCCGGAGTACATCGAGCGCGCGTCGGAGTTCAACCGTGTGCGGCTGCTCCAGATCAACCGCACGTGGGATCGGACGCCCCGCGAACAGGCCGACACCATCGGATGGCGAATCCCCTCGCCGACCACGGCGGCCCGATTCTCTGCGGTGGGGTTTCACTTTGGGCGCATCCTGAACGAGCAGACCGACGTGCCGATAGGTCTGATCCAGACGGCCTGGGGCGGAACACCTGCGGAAGCATGGACGCCGATCGAGACGCTCGAGGCTCGCCCAGATGTTTACAAGGCGAGGCTCGCGTCGCTGGCGGAGTACGACCTCACAGACGAGCAGATCGAACGCCTGACGGCTGAGGCACTCACGAAGCATCAGGACTTCGCGGCTCGGGCGTGGCGCGAAGGCATCGGACAGAGCGCCGGCTGGCACGAGCGCAACCACGACGATTCAGAATGGCCGGAAGTCACCATGCCCGGCTGGGCGGATACTCAGGTCGCGAAGGCAGAGGGCGTCACGTACAACGTGAACGGGATCATCTGGCTCCGCAAGACCCTCGACCTCCCTGCGTCGGTAGAAGCGAACGCCGCCGAACTTCGGCTCGCTCGCATCGATGAGTACGACGAGACGTACGTCAACGGAACGCTCGTCGGATCGACGCGTCTTGTCGATGGAGGCAGGTCGAGGTCTCAGCGACGGTACGACGTGCCAGCAGGGGTGCTCCGCGAAGGTCCGAACGTTATCGCGATCCGCCTCATGGATACCCGGAGTTCGGGCGGGGTGATCCCTGGTGAGAGCTACCCGTTTGAGTTGGTCCACGCGGCCGGATCGTCCCCGCTCATGGGCGTTTGGAAGGCCAAGATCGGTTTCAACGGTCGTGAGAACGGCGGCTTCCCGCCTCCGCCCTCGCACGCGTTGCCGACCGGTCGGCCGTTCCGCAGGCCGGCGGTGCTGTACAACGCGATGGTCTACCCGCTGACGGACCTGGGTGTCGCTGGTGTGATCTGGTATCAGGGCGAATCGAACTCGGGCCGTGGCGATGAGTACCGCGAGCTGTTCCCGGACATGATCAACTCGTGGCGCGAGCGTTGGTCGGAGGCAAGGGACGACGAGCGGTACGAGCTGCCGTTCTACTTCGTGCAACTTCCCAATTACCGTCAGCGGCGCGACGAACCGCGGGAGAGCAGTTGGGCGGAGATCCGCGAAGCGCAGCGTTTGACACTCGACAAGACCGAGAACACCGGGATGGCGATCACGATCGACATCGGCGACCCGGGCGACATCCACCCCACGAACAAGCTCCCGGTGGCGCAGAGGCTCGCTCGGATCGCCCTCGAAGAGCGGTACGAAACGCCGATGCCCCCGAAAACCGGACCGATGCCCATCGATGCGGAGCGCCACGGCAACCGCGCCGTGATCGAGTTTGACTACGCGAACGGGATGACAACGTCGGATGGTTCGCGCCGGGTCGAGGGCGTGGCCCTCGCCGGTGACGACGGGGTGTTCAAGTGGGCCGAGGCCTACATCTCGGGCGACCAGGTGATCGCGGTTGTCGATTCGATCCCTCGCCCCAGACGCGTCCGGTACGCTTGGGCGGACAACCCGAAGGTGAACCTCGTGAATTCGGCTGGCCTCCCGGCGACGCCCTTTGAGCTCGACCTCGAATGACCCAGAGCATCCGCGACCGCGTCCGTGCCATCGTCCGCGACCACCCGGTCGTCGATATGCACACCCACCTGTTCGCGCCGGTGTTCGACCGGATCGCCGATGACGGACGGTTCCTGCTCTCGGGCATCGACGAGTTGCTGAACTACCACTACCTTTCCGCGGAGCTCTTCCGCGCCCATCCGGATCTCTCGCCCGACGCCTACTTCGCGATGGCCCCGAGGGACCGGGCCGATCTGGTGTGGCGGGCGTTGTTCGTTGATCGGGTGCCGGTCTCGGAATCGTGTCGAGGTATCCTCAGCATCCTGATGGCGCTGGGCCTTGATCCAAACGAGACGACACTCGGCGGGTATCGGAGTTGGTTCGCAGCGCGAGACGCTGACGCGCATGTCGACCGCGTCATGGCCCTCGCCGGCGTCGAGCGCATCACGATGACAAACGAGCTCTTCGACCGGCGCGAGGTCGACCTCTGGCTCGGGCACGCCTCGGAGCTCCGGTCCGACCCCCGGTTTGACTCGGTCGCGCGGATCGATCCGCTGCTCATCGATCCCCGGACGGCAGCAGACCACCTCTCGTCCCTTGGCCACGACGTTTCGGACATGGCGGACGTTCGGCGGTTCCTCGTAGATTGGATCGAACGGACCGGCGCTGTGTACGTCGCCGCGAGCCTGCCGCCGACGTGGCGTTACCGGGGCGGCCCGTCCGAGCGTGTCTTCAAGGAGGCGTTGTTCCCCGCCCTCAGGGATACCGGTCTCCCGCTCGCCCTGATGATCGGCGTGACCCGAGGCGTGAACCCGGAACTCCAGATGGCGGGCGACGGCTCGGGTATCGCCGACGTCAAGAACCTTTGGGGCCTTGCCCAAGACGCGCACGCCACCAAACTGCTCGTCACGATGCTCAGCGATCAGAACCAGCACGAGTTGTGCGTCGCGGCCCGCAAGTTCCCGAACATTGTTCCGTTCGGCTGCTGGTGGTTCTTGAACACCCCGACGTCGATCGCCCAGATCACGAGGCTCCGGCTCGAGCTGCTCGGATCGACCTTCGTGCCTCAGCACTCCGACGCGCGCGTGCTTGAGCAACTGATCTACAAGTGGTCTCACTCGCGCGACATCATCGCCGGCGTGCTTTCCGAACATTTCGGGTCGATCGAAGAGTCGGGGCGTCCGCTGACCGATGCCGAGATCACCAACGAGGTCGACCTGATGCTCCGGCGTAACTATGAGCGAGCGATCGTTCCAAAGGAACAGTCGATCAGTCGGAGTTGAACTCAGCCACAAGCCCGACGAGCGATGCCTTTGCATCGCCGAAGAGCATGCGGGTGTTCGGCGTGAAAAACAGCGCGTTCTGTACGCCGGCGAAGCCAGGGTTCATGGAACGCTTCAGCACGATGACGTTTCTCGCGCGATCCACGTCAACGATCGGCATCCCGAAGAGTGGGCTCGATGCGTCCTCGCGCGCGTCGGGGTTGACCACGTCGTTCGCGCCGATGACCAGCACCGCGTCGACGCTGTCGATGGATGGATTGACGTCTTGAGGCTCCGCGAGCAGTTCGTACTCGACTCCGGCCTCCGCAAGCAGGACGTTCATGTGCCCGGGCATGCGCCCCGCGACGGGGTGGATGACAAACCGCACGTCCGTGCCGTTCTCCGCGAGCGTCTCTGCGAGTTCCTGAGCCGCGTGCTGGGCCTGGGCGACCGCCATTCCGTAACCCGGAACGATGAGCACCGATCGAGCCGCTTCGAGCAGGAAGTAGGTATCGCCCACAGATATTGATCGAGCCTCACCTTGCGGCCCCGGCTTGGCGCCTCCCCCAGCGGGGGCGCCGAAGCCGGCGAAGAGCACGTTCGCGAGCGAACGGTTCATCGCCTTGCACATCACGTTGGTCAGCATGAGGCCCGACGCGCCGACCAGCATGCCGGCGACGACCAGAACCGGGCTCTCGATCGCCAGCCCCGCCAACGCCGCGGCGACACCGGAGTAGCTGTTGAGCAACGACACGACGACGGGCATGTCGCCCCCACCGATGCGAACTACGCCTAAGACGCCGACGATCATCGACAGCGTCATCGCGATCGACAACAACGCGATGGGTGTTGCTCCATCGGACAACGCCAAACCGGCCGACACGCCGATCGTTGCGGCGAGCGCCGCGGCTGTGATCGGGATCTGGAGCGGGAATGTCGTCGGCGCCGACTTTACAACGCGACCAGCGAGCTTCCCGAGAGCGATCAGGCTGCCCGAGAACGCGAC
The DNA here is from genome assembly GCA_038748775.1 of Planctomycetota bacterium. GTDB lineage: Bacteria > Planctomycetota > Phycisphaerae > Phycisphaerales > UBA1924 > DAIQNV01. Next base: position 441,685 of record JBCDIT010000002.1, on the reverse strand, counting down.
CGCGCCGACGACGAGCGCCGCCGCGGCGGCGAGCCTGGCCCAGCGCTCCGGGGATGTCTGGTCACCGGCGACGTCGAGCAACTCGGCCCCCGCCACCGACGCGGACGCGAGCCCGCCCAGTCCATTGAAGAGCGCGACGAGCTCGGGCATGCCCGTCATCTTCACCCTGAACGATGCGAGCGCACCAACCGCCCCACCGATGACAACCGCGGCGATGACAACGGTCCAACTCAGTTCCACATCGGTGAACGCGCCGACGACCGCCGCGAGCATTCCGATGCTGGAGACCGCGTTTCCGGCGCGGGCGGTTTCGGGACGGCCCATGAGCTTGAGCCCGGCAACGAAGAGAATCGCGGCGAGAACATGCAGAACGTCGGTCACGCGGCCCCCTCGCTCGCCGTGGGCTTCGGCGCTGCTTTGAACATGCCGAGCATGCGATCCGTCACGAGGTACCCGCCGACCACGTTGGCGCTCGCGGCAGTGATCGCAAGCGCGGCAAGCCCCGTCGCGACCCCCGAGCTATCGACGTTCGCCGCCGCGATCGCTGCGACGATGGTGATGCCCGATATCGCATTGGAACCCGACATCAGGGGCGTGTGGAGCTGCGACGGGATTCGGCGGATGAGCTCGATCCCGAGCGCCGCGGCGAGCAAGAGGACGAGGGTCATCATCATGTCGAAGATCCCTGCTGGTTGATTTGGGCTGCAACGCGTTCATCGGTGATACGACCGTCGCGGACGACGGTCACCGCGTCCGCGATCTCGTCCTCACCCTCCGCCTTCACCCGAGCAGTCGTCGGATCGATGATCCGCTTGAGCAACGCAACGATGTTGGCGGAGAGCACCTGGCTCGCGTCCCTCGCGACGCGGGCCGCGAGGATGGTGTCGGAGATCACTGTGACCCCGTTGCGTACCAGGTCCTCATCGGGTCTCCCGATCTCAACGTTCCCGCCGGTCGATGCCGCGGCGTCGACGATGATCGACCCCGGTTGCATCGCGTCGACCATCGCTTCGGTCACGAGCGTCGGGGCCGGGCGTCCGAAGACTTGGGCGGTGGTGATCACGATGTCGGACGCGGAACAGAGGCCTTTGAGGTGCTCGCGTTGCCGCTCTAGTTGGGCCTGGCTGGCCTCCTTCGCGTACCCGCCGGCCGTTTCCGCGTCTTCTGCTTCGGGCAGGGATGCGAACTTGGCACCGAGCGATCGGACCTGCTCGGCCGCGGTCGCCCGGACATCGAACGCTGTAACCCTCGCGCCGAGCCTCTGAGCGGTCGCGATCGCCTGCAGGCCGGCGACGCCGGCGCCGAGCACGAGCACCTTCGCCGGCCGGATCGTGCCCGCCGCGGTCGACATCATGGGGAGCGCCTTGGCGAGGCGCGAGGCGGCGAGCATGACCGCGGCGTACCCCGCGAGGCTGGCCTGCGAGCTCAGAGCGTCCATCGACTGGGCGATCGTGGTTCGGGGCACGAGCTCGAGCGCAACCGCGGTGAGACCCTTCTCGGCAAGCGATGCAATGACCTCGGGCCGCTCAAACGGCGCGAGAAATCCGACGAGTGTGTGCCGCGCATCGAGCCTCGCGATGAGCGTTTCGGAGGGCGGATGGAGCGTTAACAGGCACTCGGCGGCGGTCGCTACGTCATCGGTGAACGATGCTCCGCCATCGGTGAACGCATTGACCGAGAACGCCGGATCAATCGAGGGGTTGTTCGGGACAGCGAGCCGGTGGCCATCGGCGGTGAGCACCGCCGTGTCTTGAGGGGTGAGGCAGACCCTGGCGTCGCCCTCCGGCTCGTGGGGCAGCAGCGCGAGCTTCATCGGCGCGACCGCGTTTCCGGATTCAGGCATGATGGTCGCCGCCGTCATCGCTGCACCCGACCGGAGCCGCCGGAGGTGATCACCTTTTCGACATCCTTCCTTGAAACGAGGTTGAAGTCGCCGGGGATCGTCTGCTTCAAACACGACGCGGCGACGGCGAACTCCAGTGCCTTCGTGCTATCGCTCTCGGACAACAACCCGGCGATGAGCCCACCGGCGAACGCATCCCCGCCCCCGACACGGTCCACGATCTGGATGTCGTATCGCGCGGAGCGGTGCGCCGGGCTGCACTGGGCGTCATCGAGCATGAGCGCCGACCAACCGTTCCGGCTGGCGCTGAAACTCTCGCGGAGCGTGATCGCGACGTGCGAGAACCCGAAGCCCGACTTGAGCCGGCCGGCCAGTTTCGTGTAGGCATCAATATCGAGTTCACCCTTCTCCACGTCGGTGTTCTCGGGCTCGAGCCCCAGCGACTTCTGTGCGTCCTCTTCGTTGCATATGCAGACATCCACGTGCTCCATCAGCGGGCGCATCGTGCGTTGGGCCTGCTCGGTCGTCCAGAGCTTCGCGCGGAAGTTGAGGTCGCACGAGACCGTAACGCCTCGCTCCTTGCACGCGTGCCCCAGCACACGCACGCACTCCGCAGGCCCTTGCCCGAGCGCCGGGGTGATCCCGGTCCAATGGAACCACGTCACCCCGCTCAGCATCGCGTCGACATCGAGATGCTCGGGCGTCATGAGCGCAACCGAGGAGTTCGCTCGGTCGTAGACGACGTTGCTGCCGCGTTGGCTCGCCCCGTTCTCGCAGAAGTACACGCCGACCCGGTCCCCGCCCCGACCGATGAGCGACGTATCGACCCCGAAGCGGCGCAGGTGGTTCACCGCCGCTTGCCCGACCTCGTGCTCGGGAAGCCTCGAGACAAACGCGGCGTTGAGCCCATAGTTCGCGAGGCTCACGGCAACGTTGGCCTCACCACCGCCGAAGGTCATGTCGAGGCTGTTAGCCTGGACGATCCGCTCGTAACCCGGCGGTGTGAGCCGGAGCATAATCTCGCCGAAGGTGAGCACACGGTGCGTCATAGCGGTATCTCCGCAAGGGGTCGTCAGGTGTGGGTCCGGAGACGATCGAGGATCAGCGACAAATACTCAGCCTGGTCCATCGCCCAGTATTGATCAGAGAATATCTCGACCTCGATCATCCCAGAGAAACCGGCGTCGGACATGAGGCCTCGTATCGCGGGGATGTCGATCACCCCGTCGCCCATAAGGCCCCGGTCGGTCAGCATGTGCCGAGTCTCCACCCGCCAATCGCACACGTGGAAGCCGAAGAGCCGGCCCGCCTCGCCCAATCGGGCGATCTCGGTCGGGAGATCGGCGTCCCACCACGTGTGGTACACGTCCACCGCAACACCGATGGCTTGATTGCCGATACGCTCGCACACACGGCGCGCGTCGGCGCAGGTGCTGACGCAACTCTTGTCGGCCGCGTACATCGGGTGGAGCGGCTCGATCGCGAGGCGGACGCCCGTCTCTTGAGCACGCTCTGCGATAGCGCCGACACCGGCGATGACCATCGAGCGTGCATCGGCCAGCGGGACTCCCGGCCGGGCCCCCACCACCAAAACGACCATCTCAGCGCCGAGTGCGCTAGCCTCGTCGATGGCGCGGAGATTCTCGTCGATCGCGATGCGTCGATCGCCCTCCGAGAGCGCGACGAAGAACCCACCCCGAACCAACGCAGGGACCCGGAGGCCCGATCCCTTGACGATCCGCGCCGCCTCTTCGATTCCGATGCGTTCATAGGCATCGCGCCAAACGGAAACCCCCCCGAGACCGGCTTCCGCGTATCGCTCGCAGCATTCGCGGAGCGACCAAGGGAGGTTGGTCCTCGTGTGGATCGCGCAATCGGCGGGGTTTAGGGTCATCGGGTTGCCTTACAGGGCCTTGGGCTCAGCCGGGACGTCGATCCAGCAGCGGTCCTTCCAGCTCTTCATCCCAAGTTCGGCAAGCTGGACGCCCTTGGCACCGTCGCGGAGCGACCACGGGAACGGTTCGTCCAACGCGACGTGCCGGAGGAACAACTCCCACTGGATCTTGAAGGCGTTGTCGTACTCGGTCGCATTGGGCACCCGCTGCCAGCCCTCGTAGAAGTTGATGGGCTGTGCGATGTCAGGGTTCCACACCGGCTTTGGCGTCGCCCCGAGAGGCTGCACCCAGCACTCACGAAGGCCCGCCACGGCCGAGCCCTTCGTCCCGTCTACCTGGATCGTGAGCAGATCGTCGCGACGGACGCGTGTACACCACGAGCTGTTGAACTGTGCCGTGACCCGGTCACCCAGCACGAAGATCGCATAGGCGGAGTCGTCGGCGGTCGCCTTGTACCGCTCACCCCGTTCGTCAACGCGTTCCGGCAGGTCCACGTTCGCGTGGGCCAAGACCCTCGAGACCGGTCCACACACGTCGCCGAACGTCTGGTCGAGCACGTATCGCCAGTGGCAGAACATGTCGACCATGATGCCCCCGCCGTCTTCTTCGCGATAGTTCCAGCTGGGGCGCTGAGCAGGCTGGTCGGCGATCTCACCGGAAAAGACCCAGTAGCCGAAGTCACCCCGGACCGAAAGGATGTCTCCGAAGAACCCCTGGTCGATCAACGCCCTGAGCTTGCGGATGCCCGGGAGCCAGAGCTTGTCTTGCACGACTCCGTTCTTGAGTCCACGCGATTCGACAAACTCCGCGATCGCGAGCGCGTCGGCGGTGTTCGTCGCCGTTGGCTTCTCGCAGTACACGTGCTTGCCGGCCTCCGCCGCGGCTTCGACGAAACGCTTGCGCTGAAGCGTTCCCGAAGCATCGAAGAACACGTGGATCCCGTCGTCCTTCAGCGTGCCTTCGATATCCGTCGAGTACCTGAGAGGCTCACCGATGACGCGAGGGCCGTGCGCCACGGCGAGCGCCTTGAGCTTGTCCGCGTTGCGGCCCAAGAGGATCGGATCGGGCATGAGCGTCAGCTCGGGCGAGACCCGCACGCCGCCCTGCTCCATGATCGCGAGGACCGAGCGGATGAGATGCTGGTTGGTGCCCATGCGTCCGGTGACACCGTTCATGGCAAGGCCGATGCGTCGGGTTTCCATCACAAATCTCCTCGGTGAATCAAGCCTTGGGGCGTGCGGACGCGATCGACGCGAGCAAGCGATCGGCGTTGGCGGTCAGAGCAGCCGCGTCACGCGACTCCACCGCAGATTTCGAAACCAAGGCGCTCCCCACGCCGACCGCGACGGCGCCGGCACGAAGCCAATCGCCGGCGTTGTCGAGCGTGACGCCACCGGTCGGCATCAGCCGCGCGTCGGGCATCGGCGCGAGCACCGCTTTGAAAAATGGCATACCGACAACATCCGCGGGAAACACCTTCGCAATCGAAGCCCCGGCGCTCATCGCCTGCGCGATCTCCGAAGGGGTGAAACACCCGGGCATCGAAGGCACGCCCTCGCCGACCGCGACGCCGACAACCTCGCGATCAAAGATCGGGCTCACGACATACGCCGCCCCCGCATCGATCGCGGCCGCAGCGTCGGCGGCGGTCACGACCGAGCCGACCCCGACGAGGTGGTCACCCCCGAGCCGCTTGACAAGCGATCCGATGCGTTCGATCGCACCCGGGACGGTCAGCGTGACCTCGAGCGCCGAAACGCCCGCCTCGATCAGCGTGTCCGCGATCCAATCGACGGCCCCCGCGTTCTTGGTACGAATGACGGCAACAGCGCCGCGTTCGATGAGGCGTGCGGTGATGTCAGCTGCGGATCTCATGGCAGTGACAGCATACCTCGCTGAGCCACTGAGCCTGCCCGATGCGAGACCTGACGCTGTGCTGTTGTAGACACATCAATCAGAACACCGCGGGGTCTGAGCGGAAGTCGCTGGGCGTCGATCCGGTCTCGCGCCGGAACCAACGCGTGAACGTTGCCGGGCCCGAGAACCCCAGATCAAACGCGACCTCAGAAATCGGAACGCTCTCGCTCAGCAACCTCGACTTCGCGAGCGCGAGCCGCCGCTTGGCCGCGTAGGCGTGTGGCGTCGACCCCGTCGATGCCACGAACAGCCTGGAGAGATGCCGGCCCGAAACGTCGAGCTTTGCTGCGAGGTCTTCGAGCGAAGGCGGGTCATCGAGATGATCCTCGATAAGCGTGACCGCGTCCTCAACCAATGGATGCACGTCGGCGTTGGACCCGCGGATCGCCTCAACGCCCCCCCGATGTGGCCAGTCCGCGAGAAGCTTGGCCAACTCCAGGACACCCGAAGCCGACGGCAAACTCCTGCTGTGAACATGTTTCAGGGCCCCTTCCGCAACACGAAACAGGCTTGTATCCGGGCCCGCTAGCCGGGCAATCGAGGGAAGGGGACGGTGCTTGGCAAACTCGCTCTCGGGACCAAGGGGGATCTTGAAGTGAAGCACCGCCGCGTGCGGGTCCTTCGGCTCAAGGGTGTACCCGTGTGTGACGCGCGGGTACGTAATCAGCCCGAGTTCCCCTTCGAATCCGAGCCAGCGGTCATCGACAAAGACCTGGCCCGAGCACCCACGTATGAGATCGACCTGTAGCGTTCCGTCGTGATGATGCGGTTCGATGCGCAACGGGTCGCGAAGATCGTCGTGCTTGAGCCCGTCGAAACGCTCCGGCGTCGCCAGAACGTGGATGGCGATATCCCGGATCAGATAGTCACGCGACGGTGGCATGGCCCGAGATCATAGACCCCCATATATGCCCAAGTGGACATCCATAATCACAAACCAGCTACCATGCGGCGGGCCCAAGGAGCATCTCGATGATCGATATTGACCACACGCTGACGCCTTCCGATCTCTTGCCTGCCATCGAGCGGACGTGGGAGGCCTCGGCGCCCAAGATCCGCTCGATCGAACAAGTCTTTCAGCCAGGGAGCCCGACACCGGTGTTTACCGTTGAGGGCCGATACCAGGCCCAGGGCTGGACCGAGTGGACCGAAGGCTTCCAACACGGCGCGGCCATCCTGCAGTTCGACGCGACCCGCGATGCCGAATTCTTGGCTCTGGGGCGAGAACGGACCAGCGACTCGATGGCCAGCCACGTCACCCACGTCGGCGTGCACGACCATGGGTTCAACAACGTCTCGACCTACGGAAACCTGCTCAGGCTCGCCAGAGAAGGCGCCTTCGATGCATCGGGCCACGAGGTCGATTTCTATGAACTCGCGCTCAAGGCTAGCGGCGCCGTTCAGGCCGCGCGCTGGTCGCCCGTCCGAGGCGGAGGCGGGTACATGTACTCGTTCAACGGACCGCAGTCGCTGTTCGTCGACACGATCCGGTCGTGCCGCTCACTGGCCGTCTCCCACAGCCTGGGCCACACCCTCATGGGCGAACGCGATGAGCCGATCAGCCTCCTCGGGCGCATCATCGATCACGCGCGAGCAACGGCGACGTACAACCTCTTCTACGCCGAAGGGCGCGACGTGTACGACGTCCGGGGCCGGGCGTGCCACGAAGCGCTCTTCAACACCAACAACGGAGACTACCGCGCCCCCTCGACCCAGCAAGGCTACAGCCCGTTCAGCACCTGGACACGAGGCCAGGCCTGGGCGGTCTGCGGGTTCCCCGAGGAACTCGAATGGCTTGCGACGCGCGCCGACAATGAACTCGAGCCGTTCGGGGGTAGGGGTGACATCGACGCCTTCATGATGAAGGCCGCGAAAGCCACGGCCGACTTCTATATCCAGCACACGCCGAGCTGCGGGGTCCCGTACTGGGACGACGGCGCCCCTGGCCTCGCCCAGATGCCCGGATGGGCCGACAACCCCGCCGATCCGTACAACGACCACGAGCCGGTCGACAGTTCCGCCGCGGCCATCGCCGCTCAGGGCCTGCTCAGGCTCGCCTCGGTGCTCGACGCGAGGGGCGAAACCGAGGACGCGAAGAAGTACCGCGCCGCGGGCCTCACCACAACGAAGACGCTGCTCTCCGAGCCCTACCTTTCGACCGACCCCGATCACCAGGGCCTGCTGTTGCACGCCGTGTACCACCGCCCGGGCGGCTGGGACCACGTGCCCGCGGGTAAGAAGATCCCCTGCGGAGAGTCCTGCATGTGGGGCGACTATCACCTGCGTGAACTCGCCCTCCTCGTCCAACGCATGGTAAAGAGCGAGGCCTACTACACGTTCTTCGGTGGCGTGCCCGTCGCGCAGGAGATACAGGCGTGACCGATCGACCCGTTGCCATCGTGACCGGGGGCACCCGGGGAATCGGGCTTGCGATCGCTCAGAAGCTCGCCTCCGACGGGTTCGACGTCGCGGTGAACGGGCGCCGCCCCGAAGCCGACATCACCGACAGCCTCGAGAGCATCCGGGCCAACGGCGCCCGAGCGCTCTACCTCAGAGCCGACGTATCCGACCTCGACGGGCACGCCTTACTGCTCGATACGATCCGTGAACACTTCGGGCGCCTCGACTGCCTTGTCAATAACGCCGGCGTCGCACCCGAGAGCCGTCTCCCGCTGACCGAGACCACGCCCGAAAGCTTCGACCGGGTGATGTCGATCAACCTCCGGGGCCCGTTCTTTCTGACACAGGCCTGCGCCAACTGGATGCTTGAGCAGCGAGAGACCAGGCAAAGCGGGCCGCTCTCGATCATCAACGTCTCCAGTGTCAGCGCGACCGTTGTGAGCACCAACCGTGGCGAGTACTGCCTCTCAAAGGCGGGCGTCGCGATGGCCACCCAACTCTTCGCGGCAGACCTCGCCGGGCGCGGCATCGGCGTGTACGAAGTCCGCCCGGGCGTGATCCGGACCGACATGACGTCGGGCGTCACAGAGAAGTACGACAAGCTCTTCGCCCAGGGGCTTACCGTCGAACCGAGGTGGGGCGAGCCGATCGACGTCGCCCGAGCGGTCGCGACGCTCGCGAGAGGCGAACTCACGTACGCCGCCGGTCAGGTGCTCACGATCGACGGCGGGCTGAGTCTCACCCGTCTCTAGCCGCTGATCCTCACCGAGAAAAAACCCGATGCGGACACTCGTCCTCGAAGAACCCGGTAGGTTACTCGTGACCGATACGCCAGAGCCGCCGGCACCGGGAAAGAGCGAAGTGGTGGTCCGCGTCCGCCGCGTCGGCATTTGCGGGACCGACATCCACGCCTATCGCGGCAACCAACCCTTCTTCACCTATCCGCGGATCCTCGGACACGAGCTGGGCGTCGAGATCGCTTCGGTCGGTCCGGGCGTGACCCATGTCACTCAGGGTGACCGATGCGCCGTCGAGCCCTACATCAACTGCGGCAAGTGTCAAGCATGCCGGCTCGGACGGACCAACTGCTGCGAGACGCTCACGTGCTTGGGCGTGCACGGCGACGGGGGCATGCGAGAGCTGATCACCCTCCCCGCGAGCAAGGTCCACCCGTCGACCGACCTCTCCCTCGATTCACTCGCGCTCGTCGAGACGCTCGGGATCGGGAAGCACGCGGTTGATCGAGCCAACGTCCAGCAAGGCGAAACCGTCGCGGTGATCGGCCTCGGTCCGATCGGCCTCACCGCGGCCCAGTTCGCAACACTGGCCGGAGCACGCGTCGTCGGCATTGATCTCAGTGAATCACGGCGCACCACGGCAACGACGCTGCTCGGCATCGAAACGCTCGACCTCATGCCAAACGCCCCCATCGCCGAGCAATGGAGAGCCGCAATCGGTGATCTCCCGCTAAAGGTCTTCGACGCGACCGGGTCGAGAGCGTCGATGCAGAGCGCGTTCTCGCTGCCAACCAACGGGGGCACGCTCACGTTCATCGGCCTTGTGCTGGGCGAGATCGCCTTCAACGACCCCGAGTTCCACCGCAAAGAGCTCACGCTTCTCGCGAGCCGGAACTCCGTCGGGCGCGACTTCCGAGAAATCATCGAGCACATGGAAACCGGGCGTGTCGATCCTTCGAAGTGGATCACCCATCGCGCCGAAGCCTCACGATGGCCCGAAGTGTTCGAAAGCTGGCTTGAACCGTCCGCCAGACTGCTCAAGGGCGTGATCGGCTTCGATTGACCGGATCAGATCGCCGCGAGCAGCCCGCCGTCGACGTAGACGATCTGCCCGTTGACATAGTTCGACGCGTCGGAAGCCAAGAACACCACCGTTCCGATCAACTCATCGGGATCACCCCAACGACCCGCCGGCGTGCGTTTGCAGATCCACTCGTTAAACGCCGCATCCTCGACCAACGGTCGCGTGAGTTCGGTCGCGAAGTACCCGGGCCCGATCCCGTTGACCTGCACGTTGCGCCCGGCCCATTCGGTCGCCAACGACCTGGTCAGCATCTTCAGCCCACCCTTGGCCGCGGCGTAATTCCCCGTTGTCGGCCGGCATGCTTCGCTCATGAGCGAGCACGTGTTGATGACCTTGCCTCGCCTCCGTTCGAGCATCGACGGGCCGATGTACCTGGAGAGGTAGAACGCACTCGTCAGATTGATGTCGAGCACCTCCCGCCACTGCTCGCCGCTCATCTCCTCGAGCGGCGCCCGGGCGTGGCCCCCGACGTTGTTGACCAAGATGTCGATCGGACCATCGGCAAGCAACGCCCCCACCCGGTTCCGCACCTCGTCCTCATCGCTCACGTCAAACGACGCTGCCGATACCCCGAAGCCATCATCGCCAAACACCGACGCGACCGCATCAAGATCATCGGCGCTGCGCCCGTTCAAAATCACGTGAGCACCCGCCTCGGCGAGGCCCTTCGCCATCGCGAGCCCCAGCCCACGACTCGACCCCGTCACCAAGGCGCGCCGGCCGGTCAGATCAAAGAGTCCCGCCCCACGTCTCGCAGCCGGTTCGGTCATCACTCATTCCCCCTTGGTCGCGGGCGGGACCTCCATCTCGTGGGCCTCGCCGGCACCGGCGGGAACTCGGATGTTGTCGACCAGCTTCTGGATCTCTTCGGATGGAGGAGCCGTGAGCTTCGCGACCGTGACACCCACGACGAAGTTCAACACCATCCCGATCGAACCGATGCCCTCGGGACTGATGCCCAGGAACCAGTGCTCGCGTGACCCGCCCATGAATTTGAAGTATGCGATGTACGCGGCCGTGAAACCGATGCCGACCAACATGCCCGAGATCGCTCCCTGCCGGTTCATCCGCTTCCAGAAGATCCCGAGAACGATCACCGGGAAGAAGCTCGACGCAGCTAAGCCGAACGCGAGCGCAACCACTTCCGCCACAAACCCGGGCGGGAAGATCCCCAGCAGCGCGGCGCCGATCACTCCTATCCCAGCCGCCCCGCGCGCGATCCAGAGTTCGTTCTTCTCTGACACCCCAGGAGCGATCGTCCGCTTCACCAGGTCGTGGCTGACCGCCGTCGAGATCACGAGCAAGAGCCCCGCCGCGGTCGATAGCGCCGCGGCCAGCCCCCCAGCGGCCACAAGACCGATCACCCACGCCGGGAGACGCGCGATCTCCGGGTTCGCGAGCACCATGATGTCGCGATCGATGAACAGTTCGTTCTCGGTGTCGGTCAGCGCGACGCCATTCTCATCATCGACACGGAGCAATCGCTGGCCGTGCACGCCCCTCACCGGTGCTCCGTCCTCCGCCTCTTCGAAAATCGGCTTGCCGTTCGCACTCGTGAACGCTGCACCGTTCCGGTACTGGATGCGCCCGTCCTCGTTCTTGTCGACCCAGGCGAGCAGCCCGGTGTCCTCCCACGTGCGGAACCAGTCGGGGATCACCTTCGCGTCTTCTGACGGCGCCGCCTCTGCGCTGTAGTACGCGTCGCGCGTCGCCTCGATGAGGTTCACACGACCGAACGCCCCCACGGCCGGCGCCGCCGTGTAGAGCAACGAGATAAAGAGCAACGCCCAGAACGCGCTGACCCTCGCATCGCGGACCCTCGGGACGGTGTAGAACCTGATAATCACGTGCGGCAGGCCGGCCGTGCCCACCATGAGCGCAAGCGTGATCGCGAAGACGTCTGTGTACCCCTTCGGTCCGGTCGTCGCGATGATCGCCTCGGGCGCCGCGGTATACGCCGCGAATCCGAGATCGGTGTTGAGTTGATCCAGCTTGTCGAGTAAACCGACCGATTCCCCGGCCGCGATCGCGGATCCCACGTCACCGTCGAGCGACCCGAGGAAACCGAGTTGGGGAACGAGGTTCCCGGTGAGCAGGAGGCTGATAAACACCGCGGGAACGGTAAACGCAAAGATCAGGACACAGTACTGCGCCACCTGCGTGTACGTGATGCCCTTCATCCCCCCGAGCACCGCATAGAAGAACACGATCCCGGTGCCGATGATCACTCCCAGCGTGATGTCGACTTCCAAGAACCGGCTGAACACGACGCCGACGCCCCTCATCTGGCCGGCGACGTAGGTAAAGCTCACAAAGATCGCACAGAGCACCGCGACCACGCGCGCCGTCCTCGAGTCGTACCGATCACCCACAAAGTCGGGGACGGTGAACTTGCCAAACTTCCTGAGGTATGGCGCTAGCAGCAACGCCAGCAGGACGTACCCGCCCGTCCACCCCATCAGGTACACCGAACCAAAGTATCCGGCGAACGAGATGATGCCCGCCATCCCAATGAAGCTCGCGGCCGACATCCAGTCAGCCCCCGTCGCCATCCCGTTCGCAAGCGGGTTCACGCCCTTGCCGGCGACATAAAACTCGCTCGTCGACCCTGCGCGGCTCCAGATCGCGATGCCGATGTACAACGCGAAGCTGAGACCGACGAGGACGAACGTCCATCCCTGAACACCCAGGCCCTCCATCGCTCACTCCTCCCTCAGCCCGAGCCGACGCTCGAGGCGGTTCAAAAGAAGGACATACACCGCGATAAGGACCACGAAGACATAGATCGACCCTTGCTGCGCGATCCAAAACCCGAGTTTGGTCTCGCCGATCCGGAACGAATTCAAAGGCTCAACGAAGAGGATCCCCCCGCCAAAGCTCACGACCGCCCACACAGCCAGCAAAGCCCCGACGATCCGAAGGTTCTCGACCCAGTAACGACGTGAGACATCGCCCGGTCGCGGCGGTTGAGAATCGGACACGGCAGCACCTCGATAAAGCTCTGAGCAGATCCGTAACGACAACGATCACAGCGGAGCGCCTCAGACTACCGAGTTTGAACCGGCGGTAGCATCGAGACTTCGAATTTCATCGCCTGCACGTTCCTGCACAAAGCCAAGGTCGCCACCGATGACCGATTCGGTACATCGTATTGGCTCGATCGGCGCGTTGCCTGCGATCTCTACCGAGCCGTCACGCGCGCCAAGGCCCGGTGATCGCGACGGTGAGGCCGTGCACCTGAATGTTGATGAACAGCGTCGAGCCATCCGGCGAGAAACACCCGCCCGCAAACTCGGTCCCGTCCTTCGCGTTGCGGGCGAGCTTGTAGAGTTCGCCCGAGGGTGTCACGCCCACGACAAACTGCTCACCCCCGCCGTCCTCGCAAAGCACAAGATCGCCCCAAGGCGCCACGCCGATGTTGTCTGGCATGTCGAGGGCCTTGGGATTATGCGACTCGACAAACAGACTCAGGCGCCCGGGCTGGCCCGTATCGCTGGGGGTGCCCTCGACCTTCGACGGGACGTACTTCCAGACCTGGCCCTTGCGAAGCTTGCCGCCGTTCGTGCACACGATGTACGCCGCGTCGTCGGCCCAGATGATGCCCTCGCCCCTCGCAAACCGGGCGGCCCCGGCGTCGAAACCGCGGAAGCGCAGGTTGTCCTTTCGAGGGTTGACGTCGTCGAGCGGGCGCCAATCGACGTTGTACTCCTCGTTGACCTTGAAAGCTGCGCTCTCCCAGTTCCGCGTGTCGCACGAACGCTGGCCGCGAACGACCAACGCCTCGAGGCGCCCGCCCCGGTGCAACTCCCCTGGTGTGTTGGGCACGTAGCGATAGAGCAGCCCGTCACCGCGGTCTTCGGTGAGGTACACGCAGCCCGAGGCCGGATCGACACACACCGCTTCGTGGTTGAACCGGCCCATATCGCGGATCGGCAGGGGCTTGGCGAGCGAGGGCGTCGCGGTCGCCGGGACCTCGAACACGCAGCCGTGGTCGCGGACACACCCGTTCTCACCGGCGACGTCGACGGTCTCCTCGCACGTCAGCCACGAGCCCCAGGGCGTCGGCCCCCCGGCGCAATTGCGCGCCGTGCCAGCGAGCGACATAAAGTGCGACTCGGTGCTCCCGGTCCGCGTGTCGTACACAATCGTCGAGGTGCCGCCGGCGACCGGACCGTTGTCCGAAGTCCCCGGGTCATAGATATCTGTCGCGGCCATCCGATCGCGATACTCAAGATTGGCACCGAAGGGCGATCGGCGGCGGTCCCTGGGCGAGAGCTCGTGATTCACCACCAGAATCGTCTTGCCTTCCGGGCCTTCAAACGCCGCCATCCCATCCGCGAGCCCGGGCACCAAGAGCCCGTCGGCCATCCGATCGCCGACCTTCGCAATCACCTTGTACGAGAAGCCCTTCGGGAGGTCGAGCCAGCCATCGGGATCGGGAACCAGCGGGCCGAACCCGGTCCGCGAAGTCGTCGCCCCGCCCATCACGAGCCTCTGCATGCCCGCGAAGCCGAGCGACGCGGCGCCGGCGGCCAAGATGAACTCTCGTCGATTGATCGTCACGGCACTCTCCAGTGGTTCGGGCGGACTCGCGCGAAGCAACGCCGCAACAAAGGTACCGCGTCAACCGTTGCGACGAAACGCACCGTCGAAGCCCGACCCGGAGCCTCGGAGATCCGCAACTCGCGAGGCTGCCGTAAAGCCATCACTGGCTGGACTTTCACGCTTCGTCCGCGACGCGGCCCCGAGTCCGTCGCTCCGCATCTCGCTGGTAGCCGCCGTAGACCCTTACCGGTGACCACGTCGAGGTGACCGGAGGCAGCGGGCCGGCGTCGTATCGCCGGAAGCCCTCCTCCGCGAACACAACCTCCCCACCGACCGCCGTGAGTTCCGCTCGAAGCGTTTGGATGTCGTCATCCGCGACCTCGAAGAAGTCACTATCGAGGATCGAGAAGTCGGCGAGCTGGCCCGGGGCAATCGCGCCCTTCGTGCCTTCGTGACCGGTCGACCATGCGCCGCCTCGGGCCGAACCACCGGGCAACACTCTCGTCCATGCGGAACGTCACCGGTCAACTCGTTTCCATCGGGCACGCCGAACAAGCCGATCCTCTCACCGAGGAACTGGTCACCAGGAACGAGGCAACCCTGAATGGACACTGGCACGTCGCCGCGTTCAAGATCGAACGGGCAAGGGCTCGGACGGACCTCGGCAAGTTCGAAGCGAGCGAGGCCGATCTCCTCGACGCCTACAGCGCCCTTTCAGCCCGCTTCGATCCAAACAATCGCTTCGTCGAACTCGCTCGGTCCAACCGCGTGGAACTCCACGAAAGCTGGGACAAAGCCGAGCCCGGTGCCGGGCACGCGGAAACCGCCGAGACCTGGCGGCAGCACGCACCTGCCGATGAGCCGCCCGACAAACCGGCCGACAAAACAGCGAGCCGAGCCGCCAACGGGTAAGCCGAGCCGGTACGCTGCCCGCATGAAACTCGTGCTCTCCCTCATCGCCGCCACGCTGCTCACGGCCTGCGCGTCCAAGGCTCCGAGCAAGCCCAACGTCATCGTGATCATCACCGATGATGCCGGGTACATCGACTTCGGGTTCTCGGGCGACGGAAGCGTCCCGACACCCTCGATCGATCGCATCGCCAACGAGGGCGTCCGGTTCACCGACGGGTACGTCACCGCCTCAGTCTGCAGCCCCTCGCGAGCCGGCTTGCTCACCGGCAGATACCAGCAACGCTTCGGCCACGAGTTCAACATGAACGGCCAGCACGAACGCGACGGGCTCGGGACACCCGGCTCCGAACAGACCATCGCGGAACTGCTCAACGACCAGGGCTACACGACCGCTGCCTTCGGAAAGTGGCACGTCGGCGCCGCCGTAGGTCTCCAACCCCTGGACCAAGGCTTCGACGAGTTTCACGGCCTCTTCCAAGGCTCAAGAAGCTACTTTCCCATCGATGAGAGCGGGCACCAGAGGCTCCGCGACGGTCGAGAGGCCATCCCGGAGCCGGATGATCTGTACGTCACCGACTGGATCGGCGACCGAGCGGTCGAGTACGTCCGCCGGCACGCCGCTTCGGGCGATCCCTCGCCGTTCATGATGTACGTCGCCCACACCGCCCCGCACACGCCGATGCACGCCCTCGACGACGACCTCGCCTGGGCAGAAGAGAAGTACGGCGCCGAAACGCCCAAGCGGCGCAAGACCTACGCGGCGATGACCCGAGCGCTCGACCGGTCGATCGGCAAACTGCTCGCGACCCTCGAAGAAGTCGGCTCGGCCGACGACACGATGATCTTCTTCGTCAACGACAACGGGGGCGCTACGAACAACGGGAGCGACAACGGACCTTATCGAGGCATGAAAGGGTCGAAATGGGAAGGCGGGATCCGCGTCCCCTTCGCGCTGCGCTGGCCGGCGCAGATCGAGGCCGGAAGCGTCTATACCCAGCCGATCTCAACGCTCGACATCACGGCAACCGCCGGAGCCGCTGCGGGCGCAACGGATGACACGCTCGACGGGGTCGACCTCGTCCCCTTTGTAAAGGGCAACGCGAGCGGGACACCGCACGACGCGCTCTTCTGGCGGCGAGGCGTCGCGGCGGCCGTGCGGGAAGGCGATTGGAAACTCATCCGCGTCGTCGACAACCCAACGCTGCTCTTCAACCTCGCGGATGACCCAAGTGAGACGATCGACCTGGCGAAACGATACCCCGAAAGGGTCGACCACCTGCTGGCGTTGCTCTCCGAATGGGAGACCGGGCTCGCGGAACCGGGCTGGGGTGAAGGCGAACGCTGGGAACGCAACCAACTCCGAAAGCACCGCATGAACGTGCGAACCCGCGAACAAGAGCGCAGGTACCCCTGACCGCGCTCAGAACCGAACGACGACCTCGGCGTCGCTTTGCGCATCCGGTGTCGTCGTCAAACCTTCCATCATCGTCTCGCCCCCGGGCTGACCCGAAACGCGAACGCTGTACGTCCCAGGTGCAAAGACATGAGGGCGGAAGCTGTTGCCTTGAATCCTCAGCGTGTACACCGTCTCCCCTGTTTCTTCGTTGATGACCTCGAACACCGGCTCGTCCATACCCTCGACGCGGATCGTCGGCAGGTACGCCCGGGGCGTTCGCCCGTACTGATCCATCTGCGTCTTCGTCACCGGGAAGCCCTTGTAAGGCTTCGCCCCCGGCTCGGTCACGTCGAGCATCCGGGGCCAGACCTCGTAGGTCATCGTCCGCGCATCCTTGTCGAAACGGATCAGCGAATACCCCTCGGCCCTTGGCCCCCAGTGGTTCCCATCGGGGCTGGTCATCACGAGCCGATCCGGATCAGGGTTCACGTAGCCAAGCATCGTGATCTTGTTACCGAACCCGTCGCGGTAGTCGCCGAGGTTGGGGAGCACTCCATCGATCTTGTTCTGTGCCGGATCGATCGGGTCCCACCACCTCACGTAGTAATTGACGATCGAGGGCGAAACGAAAGAGATGCCCGAATCACCAAACTCGTTGACCCCATGCTGGATCAGCGTTGCAAGGTGCTGATCGCCGGCGATCATGGTGGCAAAGGCCTTGCGGATCTCGACGAGCGCGCTGTCGCGCCCGTGCTGGGGCCAGCCGTTCGAATCGAGATCTGCGACGAGCCGATCGCCACGCTTGCGCCGCAGGTCCACCCTCGTCGACCCCCCCCAAACACCCGGGCCGTGACGATGGGCCGCGTTGGCGAACACGGTTTGCGAAAGCACCGCTTTCATCTCTTGACCGGTCCAGTCGCGTGCCCACGTGCGCAGAAACTCGATCTGCCGATCTCCCAGCAGTTCCGCTTCTGCGATGTTGACCGTGTCCGGGTCAAACGTCGGTGAGTTGAAGTGATCCGCCCGCTTGGTGTAGCCCTCGAAGAGCCCTTTCGGCCCGGTCTTGAACTTGCGGTCTTCGATGACAGCGAAGCCAACGCCACCGACCACGAGATCGGTGTAGTAGACGCTGATGTCCTGGGCGATCGGCGTCGGGTCGAACGGATCGGGCAGGTGCCAGCACTGCGCCGCCTGCACCGAGTTCACGTACTCAGCCGAGAAGAAATACCCCCCGCTGTCTCCGTTCAAATCGTCGGCCTTGATCCCGCCCTCGCCCCAGAGGTTGCCCTGGCCGATATCGTGGTCGTCCGGGATGGTGATCGTCGGACGATCACGCATGATGTCGCGGAACTGACGCCCGAAGAGAAGCCACGCCTCATAATGGAGCTTGTGGTCGTACGACTGGTCGCCGGCAAAGAACACCACGTCCGGGTCTTGATGCCTCAGGTTACGCACGATGTCCGCACGAGGCCCACGGTCCGCGTTCGAGTTGCAACTCAGCGAAGCAAGAACGATCTCGGTCTTGTCCACCGGGTCGCGACGGATCACCCCGTCGAACGTCGCCGCACCGCCCGCCGCGACGACGCGGAACTCGTGGTCCCGGGTCATGTCCCATTCATCCACCCGAAAGTGTGCGAGCCAACGCTTCACGTCGGCTTGCGGCGCTCCGTAGAACGTCTCGTCGACGGGCGTACGCCCGACCTCCCGCCAAGACGATGCTCCGCGCGGACGCGCCATGAGCACGACGTCGCGATCAACACCATCGGCGAGCGGGTACAACTGAGCCGTGAGCTTGAGCGTCGCTTCATGGGTCGTGTAGAGGGCGAAGGCGATGCTCTGATCGACCGGAGCGTCGGTGTCCGTCCATTTCTGGGGCTGCCACCCGGCGGGCCAAGTGTCTGGCTGGCCTTGGGCTGGAGTGAAACCCGCCGAGATACACGCAAGAACACCGGTTACGGTTACGGAACGAAGCATCGTCAGACTCCCGTTCAATCCGAATCGTGGCCCGCAGGCCGAGGGTTCAAAGGGCGGCACCAGCCCGAAGCACCCGCTGGCCCGGTAACCCGTGAGAGTACCAAAACGAACGGAGGTTGATCGCTTGACCCAGAGCCCGGACGTGGTACCTTCCGAAGGAGGTACCGAACGCCCCGTTCGAGAAGTTCATGCACCACACGCGCACCGGCACCACCGATCAGTCTGGCTCCAAAGGAGCGATCGGTCGGATCCATCGGCTTCGCTCAGACCAGATCGAGGCCGAGATCTGGCTCGACCGCGGCGCGCGCATCGCATCGCTCCGCGACGTGCAGCGCCAATACGAATGGATGGATCGACCGCCGAGCGATCGCCCGCTCGTCGACAACCGCGTCGGCGATGACTTCGCGACCTCTCCGCTCGTGGGCGCCGACGAGTGCTTCCCGACCGTCGGCGCCGCGACGCTGCCCCAAGGAGACATCCCCGATCACGGCGAGGTCTGGCCGCGAGCGTGGGACGCGATCGACACCGAGAGTGCGCACGCATGCGTGTGCCGTTGCGAACTCGCGACGCTGCCTCTCACGATTCAGAGATCCGCGTCGGTCGAGGGCGCGACGCTCCGACTCGAGTATCAGATCGAAAACCGGTCGGAGACCGCGACGCCCTGGCTTTGGTGCTGGCACCCTCTGATGGTGATGCCCGAGAACCCGAGGCTCGAGTTCGAAGGCGTCAGAGATGCCTTCCGAGTCGAGTCATCGATCGGGCTCGAGCCGCACGAGGTCCAGCCGCTCACCAAGCCCATCGCATCGCAGGACGCCCCGGTGCGCCGCGTCGACCTTGGTGCGAGCGGGGCCACCGCCGCAAAGCTCTTCGCTTCCGCCGACCCTTGCGGCGACGTCACGCTCAGCGATGTCGATCGCGGGGCTTCGCTCCGGGTTGCCTGGAACGGCACGCCGATCACCGGTCTCGGCCTCTGGATCAACCGAGGCGGCTGGGACGGGTTCACCCATGTCGCCATCGAACCCACTTCGACGCCGGTGGAGTCGGTGGCCGATGTCCCCGAGACCGACTGGCTCGCACCGAGAGCGACGGTCTCCTGGTGCCTCGATCTCGAGGTCGCCGGCGATTAGAGCAGATTTGGTTGCTCGGTAGCGGCCTCCCGGCCGCCCACTCGCTTGCGGAACCCGCGCCGGAGTCAATCCGGCAAGCTTCCGATCGAGACAACTGAATTCGTGGCGCTGCACGTTCAGTGAAGAAGCTCTACCAAAGCGGTGCCGCCTCTGCGTGCACCAGCCCGCACCGCTCGATCGGCTGAATCCGACGGCGACTTCAACCTACCACTGTTCAGGATATTGCGAGATGGCTCCAGATGACGCGAATCGCGCCTGGAGCCTGTTGGTGCAAACGTTGTATGATACTTGGTATTTCAAGTTGGACACTCGACGCTCGTGTTCCACTTACTTTCGATCGCCTACGTGCGCCGGTACGGGTATAGTTTGTGGGCAGCACCGCTGTTGGTGCCTGCTTCGAATCAGCGGTCATCAAAAATCAAGCAAAGCGCTTTTTACCCAATGCGCGTGTGTTGCTGCTGTGACCGCTGGATGCTACTACAATTGCGGCGCCGACTAAAATGCTTAGCGAGGCGGTGGTTTCAGATGGCCCGTTTGCCAAATTCATTTACATGGCCGGTGCAGTACGTGCAGGAGCCAGATGATGGAACATTTCGCAATCTTGCTGAAAGTCATGATGGTCAGGTGGCCGAAGAAATCATCGGGGATCGATCCACCTCACTTTGGGTGGCTCATCGGGTGTTTTGCGTTTGGTCTGGCTGCGTGTGAACAGAGTGGCGGCGTCGGCCGCACTTCCCGTGATGGTCTTCCTCATGTTTGCTTCGTGGATACACCAATCGACTGGAAGAATGGAGGCGGGCAAGTTCTGTTGTCACATCCAAGCAATGAAGTATTATTGCGTGTTCGCTCGTATGAAGATCAGATATCCTGGGGAAACTCCATCTTTCATGCCCAGATATCTTCAAAGTTAGATGTGTCATTCTTGCAGGCCGATGGCGAGTGGCTGCGTACGACGAAAATGCGCGGTGATAGCAGCGACACGTTGGCTTCCGCCGAGCGTTTGGGGTTGAGGTCGGTCGTCCCTGCCGATGAGTTGGGGAGGCGTGCGAATAGGACTGATCGCGGCGGTCTGAATTTGCGAGATATAGATGCGGATGGTCTTCCAGATGAGGTCCGCGTATGGTCGATTTATTATGATATTGATGTTGCGGCGAATCGAGTCGGCGATGAATCTCGGCGTTCGCCGTCACTTGGCGCGACTTGGGGAATGTCGAAGTTGTTTCGATGTTGGGGCTCAATCGGCTCGGGTGAGAATCTGAGCGAATCGTGCTTTGGTACTCTAAATTGCGATGAAAAGGAGTACCAGCGATTTGCCCTTGGTGATGATCGGGGTCTGATTGTCGTAATTCCATCGCGAGGGGAGTCGTGGACTTTTGGTATCAACAGTATTGGAATCGTATCGCGAGTGTCTGGTGTGGTTTTTAATCATGTTCAAGTGGGCGGAGTGGGGGAATGGTCGCACGTGGCCTATGTTGGTCTTGACGGCTTCGGTCCGTTCTGTGAGAGAGTTGGATTGAGCCGTATATACACCGCGTCTGAGCTGTCGGCAGCCGGTGACGCTCTGAGGGAACGCCCGGTCGTGCTTGGCGACGAGGATCTCGACGGTCTTTTTGATTGGGCTGACGTCCCTACGCTGGGTCGGTTCGAGTTGTTCTATACCTGCCGCGTGCGGTAAGGGCTGATTCATCGACGCGTTCGTGTCGGGCGGCGTGTCGGCCGACCCAGCGGCCCCGATCGGGACGATCGACCTCAGCGATGTATACGCGCCCTCTCGCTGTTCGCGTCGGGCTGCCCCAGATCGGCGTTCCGGAGTCGCGCCTTGCCGCGAGTCGTCGACCGGTCTGTCCCGGTAGAGATCACGAAGCCGTCACTCTCAGCCGGACGGGCTCGTCGATTGCCTGCACGTCCGGGTCGTAGTACTCATATGCCCTGGGGGCCCCGGTCTGTACTTCGACCGGCATCGTGGCCCGGAGGCGGTACTTCAACTCGAGTTCAGACGCCGAGTTGAGCGCGGTCAGGTAGACGACGACCGATCGGGCGTTCGTCTCGAAGCGAGCGATTGTGCCGCGTTCAACCATTTCTGTAAAGTCGGCGGTGAGCGGCTCGAAGCCCGGGGGAACAGGCAGGTCGAGCATCACCATCGGGAGCGCGGACGCGCCCGTGTTCCTCGTAAGCGCCGCGGCGTGCAGCACCTCCCCCACTCGCAGCGCGGCGCGGTCGTACGAGACCGCGATGTCGAGCCCCGAACTGACCGAGGGCTCCGGTGCCAACTCGTGGTGGGAGAGGGCGAGCTGGTACGCGGTCGCGGTCCCGGTCGCATCGACAAGCTCGATCGGCTCGCCTTCGACGAAGCCGGGTGTCGAACTCAGATCAATGAGCTGCATCACGTCGGACTGATCGGGCGAGACCTCGACCGTGTGCAACACCGTGCCACCCTGCGCAATCGTGACGCGGCGGGCCCGGCCGTTATCAAGCGGCGCGTCCGCCGCGGCGACGAGGGCCTTGAGTGAGAGCACCGTCGCCTGCGTGGTCCCCCAAGTACCCCACGCGTCGCGCTGGGCGACGAGCCAGGACAGCCCGGCCCTTGCGAGCATCGGGTCATGCCCCGACTCGACCAAGGCCAGGACCGCGAGGCTCGTGGCCTCTACGTCCGCGTACCGACCGGCGCCGTAAAACATCGTGCGGTTCCCGGGGCGGCGCTGCCACGATACGGAGTCCGCCGTGTCGCCTTCGGCGAGCGCGGAAAGCTTGCCGAGGTAGGGCCCCGCGGCGTCGCGTCCGCCGGTGCTCATCAGCGCGAGCGACACCATCGCGATGGTGTACGGGTCGTCGAGCTGCGCAACTGGAGTGCGGAGCAGGAACCGCCGCGCAGCGGTCGCCGCGCTGGAGTCACCGGCGTGGGCAAACGCGGCCCACGCGATGTACGCGGTCGTCAACAGTCTTGCCCAGTTCTCATCGCTCGCCGTGGGATCGTCGTGCATCGCGTACGACTCGGGCGTCCACGAACCGTCGGCGTTCTGTTCATCGAGCAGCCAGTCCCTCGTCCGCGCGATCAGGTCCGGGTCGACATCACGGACTCGTGCCATGTCCTCGAACTCCATGAGTCCGTAGGCGGTGAGCGTCCTGTTCGCCGGTGGGTTCCCGAACCAGTCGAACCCGCCGCCATCGACCTCGAAAGAGAGCAGACGCTGGTATCCCAGATGGATGTACTGGAGCGCCCTGGCCTCCGCCTCCGGGGCATCGACGCCGGTTCGGAGCATGTAGTCGAGCGCAAGGATGTTCGGGTAGGTCGTGGAACTGGTCTGCTCGAAGCAACCGTACGGACGCTGGAAGATCCCGTCGAGGCCTTCGAGCACCTGGCTGAACGCCGAAGGGTAGAGCTTGAGGGTAACCTGGTGGCTGCCCTTGACGGACGCCGTCGGGAACGATGCATCGAGCGACTCCGGGCTCCGGAGCGTCCCGTTAAACGCCCGCTCAACGCGGATCCCCTCCGCATCGACTACGATGTCTCGACGCAGAGCGTCCCGCGTTACCACTCCCGAGCGTGAGACTCCGGAGGCGTCGACGCGCAGTGCATGCGTGCCCAGTTCCATAGCTCGTACGCGGTACACCTCACCGCGGACCTCGCCCGGACCGAGCGTCATAACCTTCGAAGGCTGATCCAAGAGCTCGAACCAGTCGGCGCGTTCGGCGGCGAGCTCGACCGTCTGTTCCTCCTCAAGATAGTTGTACACGACGACCGGCATCGCGACGACGTCACCCCTCGTCAACGCCACCGGTGCATCGATGTCGACGAAGAACGGCTGGAACACTGTCAGATCGGTGTTCGTTCCGCCGAGGCGCCCGTCGGCCGTGATCGCGCTCGCGCTCACCCGCCAGTTGGTGATCGAATCCGCGAGCGTGAGATCGAGCGACGCGACGCCCCGGTCGTCGGTGATCAGTTCAGGTCTCCAGAGCAGCGATTCGGGGAACCACTCGCGGACACGGACAGCACTCTGGGCGCTCGTCGGCTCGCCCCTGGGGTCTAACGCGAGGCCGCTGACCTCGAGGCCTTGGGCCAAACCACGGATCGTCGTCGAGTCCTTGAGCTGGCGTGACGACCGGCGCGCCGTGCCAAGAGCCGGCAGCATGATCCCGATGAGCAGCGCGATGATGACCACGCTGATGATCGTCGACGCAACGGGTTGCCCGACGTTCGTACTCCCGCACAGTTTGGCGATCAGAACGACGAAGAGGACGAATACGCTGACGCCGAGGACGAACGCCGCGAATCCAAGGATGGCGGAACGAATACGACGCCAGTCGCCCTTCGCCCGTTCAACCTCGTGGAGTTTGTCGATGTACGTCGTTTCCCGAAGCGTGAACACAAGGTCAGATTCGCCGCGCAGGACGGCGAGGACCTCCGGCGAGATGCTGTCGCTCAGGAAGCCGAGCACCTCGTCGAACCGCTCGCTCTCAAGAACGTCGAGCATCTCTTCGGCAATGAACCCCTCGTCGAGCAGTTCCCGCATGAGCGTGTCGCGGTTCGATCGGAAGGGCACAGCCGCGAGCGCGCCGATCGCGCCCCGCTGATCCTCGGTCTGCTGATTCGGGGCGAACGGATCCCAGGGGTACACCGCGTAGATCGGTTCGAGCAACTCCGCTTCGAGCGCGTCCATCGCCCCGGTGATCGGTGACGCCGCGGCGTGCACGCCGAAGACCGCCTCGTCGACGATCGAAACGCTGAGGGCACCCGGCGCCGGTTCACCCTCCGGGGTCGTCACTCGGAACTCAAGCTCCGCGCCTTCACCGGGGCGGCGCGCCCCCTCGGCACCGATCACTTGGACGTTCAACTCGCCGGACGGCCTCACCACGATGACTCGGTCGCGCCGGACCGGCCGTCCACGGTCGTCGAATCGGTACGCGGCCAGCCGCATCGGTCCGGTTAGGTCGGCGGGCAGATCAATCGCGAGCGTGCCCTTGCCTCCACTCACGGTCATTCGGTCGGTGAGAACCGTTTGCCCGTCACGGACCAGATCGACGAACACAGGTCCGTTCCCGCCGCCGAACGCGGAAAGTGTCATCGTGGATCCGGCTTCGTAGCTCGTTGCATCGGTGCGAAGCACGAACGCGCCGTCATTCGAGTCACCGTCGAGTGTGACGGTGCTCCGCGCGGCGCGTCCTTCGCGATCGACGGCCCGTATCGCGAGGGCAACACCGCCTTCGCTGACGCTGTCGATCTCGAACGACGCGATGCCGTCTTCGCCGGTCCAGAACGTCCGGGCGAACCCCTCGACCGAGACGCTCGTCGCAACAGGTGACCCGTCCGCCGAGGTCGTGAACACGTAGACGGTGTTCGGGACACCCTCGACGAGCGTCCCTCCCTCAGCAACGGCGTGGATCCGGAGCGGGCGGCTCGTGACGATGCGTTCGATCGAACGCTCGACCGATTGGCCGCCGGCGTCTTCGACGCGGACGCGGAACTCAACCCGCGCGTCGCCGTCGTCGGACGCCGTTCCGATGAGGCGATCCGGCATCGGTATAGAGAAGTCGGCTCGCCCCTGCCCGTCCAGGACCACACCGGCAGTCCCGACGCGCCGCGACTCGCCCGCAACTTCCGCGTGCATCTCAACCGAGACGCCCCCTTGCGCGACCGGCTCCCCGAAGAAATACTCCGCGTGGACCGTCCCTCTCACCACATCGAACGGGAGGTAGAACGCCCGGTCGAGTTCGGTGGAGACCTTGAACTTGGGCAGCGTGTACCGTTCGACTCGGACCGCGCGTTCCGAGGTGGAATCGCCCACGGTGCATCGGAGGGTGTAGTCGCCCTCGTTGAGCAGCGCCGCGAGACGGCACTCGGTCGAAGCGATGCCGAACGCGCTCGCGATCGTGCGCTCCCGGAAGATGAGGTTCCCTTTCGGGTCGGTAAGCTCGAACTTGACGGCCTCACCGGCGAGCGGACGGCGCGAGCCACGATCGATCGCGTACACCCTCACACGGATGTTCTGACCCGGCTGATAGACCGGCTTGTCGGTGCTCAGAATGACGCGCGCCGATCTTTCAAGCGCTACCTCTCGTACGATCGACTCCGTACCGGACGGCGTCCGCGCGGATACCGAGAGCGAGTAGGTGCCCGACGGCCACTCGGGCATCGTGAAGCGGGGTGACCCGCTGCCCTCTGCGTCGGTGGCGAACCGCGCGAGTTCGACGCGGTGGCCGCGTTCCTCGTCGCGCAACTCGATCCACACGTCGCGCCCGCTCACGTCTCGATCGGGGTCGACCGACGCGAGACGCACGCGGATCGAAGCGGCCGAGCCCGACGCGAGCGTGCGCTGGCCCATGATCTGAAGATCGTACGGTGACGGGGCGAGCAGCCGGAAGTAGGCCTCGACGCCCAAGAACACGGCAACCAGCGCAGCGATCGACGCGAACGATCCAACGATGAATCTCTTGCGACGCCGATCACGACGTGGGCCGACGACGGCGACACGCCCGAGCGTTGACGCGATCAGGGCCTCGCTCGGCTCGTGCGCCGGGACGCCCTCAAGCAGATCCTTGCGGCGCAGCGCCTCGCGGTGAGCCGCGGCCCAGACCTCACTCTCGTCGATGCGCCGCTCTACGTAACGCCGGTCCGCGCCGCGGAGCAGACCGTGGACGTACTGATCGACACTCGCGAGGGCATTATCCTCGTGCTTCGGATCGGTCATCGGGTGACTCCTCTTGTGCGCCGACCGGTGCATCGACCCAGCCGCACAGGCTTGCTCGCAGCGCGCGGAGCGCAAGGCTCATCTGCGAACGGGCCGTCGACTCGGTGATCTCAAGCACGGTCGCGACCTCCACGTAGGACAACGCCGCGTACAAACGAAGGCACACGACTTCTCGCTGGGACGGGGGCAAGCGGTGGATCGCGGCGCCGGCGACGCGCAGTGCCTCATCCTGTTCGAGCCCGTCCGCCTCCGAGGGGCCGGCGCTGCAGTCGGGGTCGGAGTTGATGACACCGACGCGGCGCCTCCGAGTTGCCGATACAGCTCGGTTCTTCGCGATTCGGAACAGCCAGGGCTTGAAGCGGCGCCCGGAGTCGAAGCTCCTCCGTCGGGTCCACACAGAAAGCCAAACTTCTTGGAAGGCATCTTCCGCCCGGGATCGATCGGCGTGCATGCGAGCGAGGTACGAGAGCAGCGACGCGGCGTGCCGGCGTATCAGCGTCTCGAGGGCTCGCTCATCACCTTCAACGACCTGCCCCATGAGCGTCTCGTCTGTGGTGGCGTGCGGCATCGTGGGTCTCCGCACCCTGGTACGCCATCGGGTCCCGCGGCGCTGATGCCGAGTCCACAGAAAGTGAAACCGCATAGCCGTCGCGCGGAATCACGCGAAGAATCGACAATGCACGGCAAGTGACGAGAACCGCAAGATCGGGCGCCGCGTACCTCGACGCGGGCGTCCTGGCTCGATGTCCCGCGACCGCGGTCACCGCAACGCGGATACTGTAATCGCCCCCGTCGGGTCGCCCGCGCCCCGTTCAGCTCCCGCAGTTCGCATCGAAGTCGGCGAGAAACGCGAGCGTGTCGAAGAAGTTCACACCGGGAACTCCGTCGTAGTCCATCCCGCCTTCGATCGACGCGATGGCCGCGATGACGTCGGCGGTGTCCTTGACGAAGTCTCCGTTGAAGTCGCCCGGGCAGGTCGCGAGGGTCACGGTGCCGAGCGAGGCGGGGGTCGACTCGCCGGTGTCACCGACGGCGGTCACTGTGTACTCATAGGTACCGGGGGTCGGCGCTTGGTCGATCCAAGCTTCGCCGGTGAGCCCTTCGGCAACCAAGACCGGGTCTCCACCACCCGGACCGACGCGGTACACGTTGAAGCCGATGAGATCGCGGAAACCGTGCGGGGCCCAGGCCAAGCTGACCTGGCCCGCGCCGAGATCGTCGGCGACGCCATCCCTCGGCGGACCGGGCACACCCTGGAAGACCGGGGCGAATCGCCAACGGACGTCGGTGGAATTGGTTCCGGGGTTTGCCAACTCCACCGCGCCACCTTGCCCGCCGTTGCTGCGGAGCCGGCGGTCGAGGAGCGGTTCTTCAATCGCGAACCAGCCGTGCTCGGTCTCAACGAGGTTGTACTCACGGATCGACGCCTGCGTATCGGGTGCTTGCACCTCGAGCCCTCGCGACGAGTACGTGAGAACCCCACCCTCGCTCACCGACTCAATCTTGAACATCCCGGGCGTGTCGCCCGGGATCAGACGCCAGCGATACTCGGCGCCGTCATCGGGCCGTCCGCCAATCTGAACGTCGCTCGTACCCGAGACCGCACCGATGCGTGCGTACGTTCCCTCGTTGTGGAGGTGGTAAGGCGTATCGGTGCGGAGCTGGGTGTCGCCATCCCACGCGCTAAACAGCTTGCCCTCGGGCGTCAGCGAGCCGTCG
Source organism: Planctomycetota bacterium (assembly GCA_038748775.1). Taxonomy (GTDB): domain Bacteria; phylum Planctomycetota; class Phycisphaerae; order Phycisphaerales; family UBA1924; genus DAIQNV01. Next base: position 413,450 of record JBCDIT010000002.1, on the reverse strand, counting down.
GCCTCGAGCATCTCGCCGCGGTTGTCGGAGATCGGGTTCGCGGGATCATCGGTGAACACGAACACGGCGTACCGATGGAGGTAGGGGAGGTCTTCCATCCGCCAGAGGACCTCGGCGAACCAGTTGTACACCGGCTCGTCGGTCCAACTGTTGGTGTCTTGCCAATCGACGACGGAGAACTCGCTGACAACGACCTCGCGGTCCCACTCAAGCCACGCGTCGGTGATCTTGTTGATGAACCCGTCGGCGCTGGTGCCTGCGTAGTGATGCATGCCGACGTAATCGACGCGCATCTCGTCGGCCTGCGCGAGCGCCATGAAGTCCTGGATCCACTGCGACGTCGCCGGGTGACCGGCGACCGCCGGGCCCAGCAAGGGCATCCCGAGGATCTCGAGCCTCGGCCACATCGCGGCGCCGGTCGTCGCCGGCATGTTGGCCTGGTCCTCTCGATCGGGCTCGTTGTACCCCATGAGCACGATCGGCTCGGGGTTGCGACGCCAATCGGGGACGCGCGAAGGGCGCTCCGACCAGTTGAAGCTCCCCCACTGCATCGGCCAGTAGTCAACCTGCGTTGGGAACGGGTTGTTGTCGTCGTCCGGGCCCCAGTTGTACGCCCAGTCGATCCCGAAGGTCTCCGCCTCTTGAGCGAAGCCCCCGTTGCCCTTCTTCGGGGCGTGCATGCGCTCTTCGAGCACCCACGCCTGGTTGGCGGCGCCGTCGGCAACCTGCACCAAGCCGGCGTTCGCGGCCGGTGTCGAGGCGGTGAGCGTCAAGCCCGACGCGTTGTTCACGAAACGAACGCCGCCGGCGACGGTCTCCATCCGCCAGAGCTGCGAGGGGAATCCGTAGAACTCGGCCTCAACCACCGACGCGCCCGATGCGAGCGAGGCGTTCTCCGGCTCAAGGCAAAGCCCGGTGACGCGGCTCCGGATACGGTAGGTGTCGGTGCCGACGTTGAGCAGCACCTGGTAATGCTGCGAGATCACGTTGCCAGCGGTATCGACTTCAAGGCCGCTCGCGCCCGAGGTCAGCGAGAGCGAGGTGCCATCGAGACCCAGCGTGTAGTACGCGTCGCCGTACGTCAGCGCGTCGGTCGCCTCGTCCACGATCACGCTCGTGCCGATAGGCCAGCCGCCGACATCGTTCGGAGCGAGCGGGACGATCTCACGGATCGCCTTCGCCGTGTCCTGAATCACCAACCGAAGCGTCGGGGTCTCGATCGGGGCGTCGAAGGTGACCACGAGTTCGCGGTCGGTGTTGTTGTTGAACGTCCCGCCCGGGACATCGACCCAGAGACCCGAGCCTTCGTCGAGGGTCTGGAAACGCCCCCTCGACACGGCCGACTCGCCGCTTTCGAGCCCCGAGTACAGATGCACCGATCCGATCGTGACCGGCGTGGTCGTCGTGCGAACCGAAACCGGGTCGGTCTCGTCCGGGTCTCGCAGATCGAGCGTGATCGTGTGATTCCCGCCCGCGCCGCCCCGCCAAAAATCGGCGTCGTTGACGAAGCCGTCGACAACCGAACGCCGCGTGGTCCCAGCCGCAGTGGCGCTGGCCGAAACGATCGGGAGCCGGTGCTGGCGCGCCATGTTGACGTTCACACCCGATCCGATCGGCGCCGGTGTCGCGAAGGGTTCGAAGACCGCGACTTCTTGGATGGTCACCGACGGCTGGGTCATCGTCAGTTGGAGTTGAGTCGTCGTAACGGGCGTCGGGAGCGTCAGAGCGACGAACGAACTCGTGTTTCCGGACACCGAAGCACCCGGTACGTCGGTGAGAAAGCCGTCGCCTGTGAGATATTGCACAGTGAACGAACCAACCGGCCCGTCACGTTCGCCTCCCGAATAGACGTGAAGGCTGCCGATCTCGGTCGGACGGTCGAAGAAGACGTTGAACCGAGGACGACCGCCAGCACGCGGCACCCAGTGGTTCTCCGGCCCGACCTTCCCGTCGACCGCGAACGAGGCGACCTCGTTCATCTGGCCGTTCGAATCGGGTGTCGGCGGTGTGCCCGTCGCGAAACGGTAACGCCCGACGTTGTGATCACTGGCGTGCACTTGGGTGCACGCCAGCGTCGCCGCGATCGCCAAGGCCCTGATGGCAGGCCCGGAAGACATAGCTCTCATCCGCATCTCCGTCATGTAGCCGGGCTTCGCCCGGATACCCCCCCGGATTCGATCGAGATCAGAACCCTTGTTAGCGGGTTTGGTTGGCATCGCTGCCGTGGCGGAAGGTCTGGCTTCCCCACCCGACGACCAGGCCACAGTCTCGGGTCTGACGTCCGTAACCGGTGTTGATCGAGAAGATATCGTCACCCGAACGGTCGATGTTCCCACCGCCCGAGTTGTTGTTGGCGTTGTTGTTGCCCTCGGTGAAGTACCCGCCGTAGCTGGTCACGTTCACGATCGAAGAATTGGCCCATTCGACGTGGCCGTCGCCGAAGGCGAGGTTGCCTTTCCAGCCGCCGGTGCCGCGCTCCCAGAGGCTCTGGCGGAGTTGATCGCGAGCCTCAGCGGTCGTTGCCGCCTTGTGCTGGTCGTGCTGGTATTCGGTGCGGAAGAGCAGGCGGTCACCCATCAGGACCGACTTGCTGTCCGACTCGTCCGACCAGGCACGCAAGAGCGGCTGGAAGACCGTGGGCACGTCCTGGTTGAAAAGGTCGAGCATCGCGTAGGAGTAGAAGACCGACTGAAGATTGAAGTCGTACGCGATCCCGTTGCTGCGAACGAAGCCGCCCTCGCGGTGGTCAACCCAGAACGGGCCAGCCGCACGGGGGTCGTCCGAAAGGTTCTCAGCGACGCGATAGTCGACGAGGTTACGCCGCGGCTCGGCCGGGCTGATCAATGCCTCTGCGTCGGTGTACTCACCCTGGACGAGGAGAAGGAAGCGAACCGGGACGTGCCGTCCGGCGCTGGCACCGCTGATGGTCCAGTCATCCACGTCCGCCGCGTCGGTGAACGAGTCGTTGAAGTTGCTGGCGGCCCGCTTCACTCCCGGGAAGTCTCCGCGGCTGTCTTGGGCAAAGGTCATCATCGACTGCATCGTCGAACGCTGGTTCGTTGAGTTCACGACCCTGCGGGCGGTCTCGCGGGCCTTGCCAAGCGCTGGGAGCAGAATGCCGATGAGCAGCGCGATGATCGCGATCACCACGAGAAGTTCGATGAGAGTGAATGCCTTGGCGGCGCTGTTCCGAGAACCGGTCGCGAGTCGCATTGTTCAGGCCTCCCTTGAATTGGCACGGGAAACGAACGAGTCAGGTTATGCGTTTAACACCTTAGTGGATTTTCGGTCGTCACTCAAGGGAACGCTTTCAATTTGGATCGAGAACCGCAAGATGTAGGGTTTTCCCTGGAAACAAGACAAGACACCGAACACATCTATACCGTATGCAACGATTAACCGTTTACCTCTTCTTATTGCGAACGTTCGACTGGATCGGATTCCAAAATCAGCGTCGTCTGAATCGTTTTTTGTTTGGGTCTACCGAACTTCCGGAATTGCGGGCTGAATACGCTTGCAGTTCAGAGCACACCGGAGTACGGTGGATCAAGTCAATGGTTTAACTACCCGCGATTTTGCGTACCGATGGGAGGTCGCGTCATCGCTGGTGCATCGATGCGAGGGATGAAGTGAATACTCGAAGCATCATCGGGACCGTGCTCGCCGCCTGCGGTGCGGCGGCCTCTGCTCAGCCCACCCTCCCGGGTATTACCGTCGTGAACGGGTTCCTTCTGCAGACGTGGAACGCGGGCACCACCGCGCCGGGCCGCAGCGACTGGCATCCTGACCGCCCCGGAAATGGTTGGGCCAACGGGCTGACCTGGGACTGGCAGAACCTCGACGGCAACATGGATCCGATCCCGCCGGCGATCGTCCCGATCTTCGACTCGTCGGTCCCGGGCATCACCGGCGCCTTCCGCTTCCCGGAGGCCCGCGCCGTGAACCGCACGGCGGCCGCGTGGGAAAGCCAGGCTCAGCCGGGCACCGGCGGCACGTTCGAGGTCTGGTTCAAGCCCGATGACCTCGTCGGCACGCACGTCATCTGGGAGATGGGCGCCACCAACAAGGGCGTCGCGTTCGCCCTCGAAGACGACGAACTCGTCTACTCGGTCTTCGCGACCGACGGAGCCGGCGGCAACGTCATCGATTACGAGCACCGCGAAACGCTCACCGGCACCGGCTGGCACCAGGCGGTCATCACCGTTGACTTCTTCGGGTTCCAGGTGAACTCGTTCCTAAACGGCCAGGGCGTGAACTCGCAGGGTGGGTTCGCAGGGTCGGCCACCTACCGCTGGGCGAGCGGCAACCCCGCCGGTCTGGGCCAGGTCGGCAGCGACCCGCTGTTCCCGACCGCCGGCATCGCCGGTGACTCGGTGCCCGTCGCGAACGTCACCGACTTCGAGGGGTACATCTCGACGATCCGTTTCTACAACATCGACCTGTTCGGGAGCGAAGTCGCGGCCAACTATGACGCGCTGACCGACGCCGCCGCGGCCGACCGTCGCGCCGATTTCAACGGCGACGCGCTCGCCGACGCTGACGACGTGCTGGGCTTCCTCATGCTCGCCGGCGACAGCGACACCTCGGCGATCACGCCGTTCAACTTCGCGTTCCCGCACGCGACCGGCGGCGGCGTTCAGACCAACGACCCCTTCCTCGACGAGACCTACGACGGCGACTTCACCTGGGACCGCGACGACGGGTTCAACCCGACCTCGCAGGAGCCGAGCTTCCAACTCAGTGCTGGCACGTTCGAGCCGATGCCGATCAACGACACCTCGATCCCGAACATCCGTCGCGCCTGGGTCCTCGACGGCTCAGCGGGCTTCCGCGGTCCGAAGTTCGAGCAGGCCGACGACACGAGCTCGGGACATGTCGAGTTCTGGCTCCACGTCGACGATCTCGTCGGCACGCACTGCCTCTTCGAAGCCGGTGGATCGGGTGTTGGCTTCTCGATCATCTCACGCGACGACGAGGTCGCCGCCTTCGTCAATACGAGCGCCAACGACGGGCTCGACGTCGCAACGCTCACCAGCGGCGCCGGCTTCCTGACCACCGGCTGGCACAAGTTCGAACTCGTCATCCGCCGCTTCGCCGGTGGTGGCCTCGGGCAGGGCTTCGAGATGTACGTTGACGGCGTGCTGATCGACGCGATCAACGACGAGCCGGGTCTGGACGGCGAGTTCGGCACCGCGGACGACATCAACAACTTCTCCCCTGCCGGCACCGGCAACTCGAACTTCATCGGCGGCAACCAGGCCGGTCTCGCTCAGATCCAGGGCTCAGCGGCGGTGCCCTTCGGCCTCGTCACCGGTGACTTCACGCCGTTCAACGGGATGGTCGGCCCGTTCCGCCTCAACCAGGCCCAGCCGCTCCCGGCCGACATCGCGGCCAACTTCGCGGCCGGCTCGAGCCAGAACGTGATCAACGGCCGCGGCGACATCAACACCGACGGCTCGTCGAACTTCTTCGACGTGCTCGACGTGCTCAAGATGAACGACGCTTCGGAGTAAGCCGTCAGAATCGAACCGAATCAGGCCCCGGCGTCGCGTGCGACGCCGGGGCTCTTTCGTGCGCTGAGGTACCGGAGCGACGTCAACGAGCACTCCACCCCGACGGTGCCCGCTCAAGCCGATCGACGCCGATCCGCCACAAACCCGACGCTCAAGCGAAGCATCTCATGACGCCCCGATGCCCCCGAACACCTCCATCGCTCACTTGCATTCGATGGACGAAGGACTGAATCGGCACGTCGAGAACGCGTCGCCCGGCACGTCTCGCACCCGCGCAGTGGGCTCGCCGAAGTCACAGGCGTTCAACCGGACCTTGGCGCACACTCGGAGATCAGTTGCACCCGCCGAACTGCTGAAGATGGGTCACGATATCCCCAGCGGTCAGGACGCCGTCTCCGTCGAGATCCGCCGCGTCGGAGCAAGGCTCGACCGCCGTGATGACCGCCTGGTACGAGTCGGACACCTCGCCGTCGTTCAGTGCACGGCTGTTGTACGCGCGATAGATCCCGATCTGTCCTCGGAAGTTCGGGGGCGTGATGTTACCGACTGCGGAACTCGTCACTTGTCCGAGGCCCGCCGGGTTGCCGCCCGCCCAGCGATCCGTGCCGATGCTCGCGGTATCTCGGAGCGCTCCATCAACGTACAGCCGCGACACGGCGTTGTTGATATCGATCACCGCGACGACCTGATGCCAGCCGGCGGTCAGAGTCGTGCTTGCGCGGACGGGCGAAGCAATCCCGTTCTGCACGTCGAGACGAAGTTCATTCCCAGAGAGCCAGATGGCGCCGCCACGTGCGCCACCCCCGGCCTCCCAGATGATCTGATCGCCTGCGAAGTCGTCGGCGTTGATCCAGAGTTCGATCGTGGAAGGCGATCGCGACGGGTCTTCGTAGTCGGGTCCCGAAGCCGCCGCTCCGGGGAAGGCATAGGCCACCGGGATCGAGACGGGTGCGGAGACCGTAGCGACCGGAGTGGACGCCACGCCGAACGTCCACGCTCGCCCGAGGTCGGTCCCCGGCGCTGTGACCTCCCACGTCGAATCCCCCGGCGCATCAAGATTCGCGTCGCAGTTCACCGTGATCCCGCTGACGAGGGGGACGGCGCCGACGCCGCACCCGTCCTCCGCGTCGTATCGACGGAGGTAGAGCAACGTGTCAAAGATCTCCGCGAATCCGTTGTCGTCGAGATCGCCCGAGCAATCGAGCGGGCCGCGGATAATGAGGCTTCCCGGCCCGGAGAAGATGTCGGGGTGCGTCGCGGCGCCGTAGGCGCCCTGCGCGAGCGGCTGGCCGTCGATCTCGATCGAGCCAACGACCTCGGCGCCCTCGAACAGCAGCGCGACCGAGGGCCCGCCGACCGTCGGCGTCGCCGCGGCAAACGCGCTGCGGTTCCCGAGGTAGTCGGGGACGTCGGGATCGGCGTTGTCACCGATGGTGAGCGTCGCACCGTCCGCCACGAGGAACGGCTCGGCGGAGACGGTGCCCGAGCCAACAACACTCGTCGCCCCGTCGCTGAGCATGAACGCCCCGTTGAGGTCGACCGAACCCGAGATCTCGAGTTCGCCGATCGAAACTTTCGTCGCCGAACGGGCGTCACGCTCTTCGATCATGGATCCGGAAAGCACGAGCGTCTGATCGCCGGTCCCGGAGAGCAGCACGTCGTCCCAAAGGCGGATTTCGATGTCGAGCTCGGACGGGTACGCCCCACCGCTTGAGGTCGTCGATGCTTCGATTGTCGGGGCGTCTCCATCGAGCGAATCGGCGAGCATGACTGGTGCACCATCGACGACGACGCCAGCGTCCGCGACGCCGGTGTAGTCGCCGTCGAAGACGATCGAGTTCGCGATGAAGGTGAGCCCGTTCGGTCGGCTCAGATCATTGGTGGCTGTGTACCCCGACGCCGCGGCGGGGAAACGCAGGCTCAGGTTCGCGTACCCGTCGCGTGCGAAAAGCGTCGCGGTTGCGGGCGAGCCGGACTCCGACGCCCAAGCGTTTGCGCCGCTCCACGCGCCGGAGCCCACAGCACCGCCCCGATACACGAAGCCATCGAAGCTGTTGACATCGGACGGGCCCCAGCGGGGCTTCATGTACTCCGCCTCGAACGAGTTCATGATGTCGGTCATGCTCTCGACGACTTCGGGGAAGTCTGCGTTGCGGACGTTGTTCTCGCCCGGGTTCGCGACGATGTCGTAAAGGAACGGGCCACCGATGTTCTCGATGGTCAGCTTGAAGTCGCCGTCGCGGGCGCCGGCAACAATCGGGTTGTTGCCCCGGACAAACATGTTCTCGCGCGGCGCCCCGGTCAGGGTTCCGTCGAGGTACGGAAGCAGGTTCACGCCGTCGGTGAAGTCGTCGGGCGCGATGGGAGTGCCCGTCGCGGCCAGGAACGTCGGCGTCAGATCGACCGAATCGACCGGGAAGTCGAACGAAGCGCCGGTCGCGGGGATGCCCGGCCCGGACATCGCCATCATCACGCGGATCCCGCCGTCGAACGTGTCGGACTTCTTGCCGCGAAGCGGGAAGTTCCGCGCCGAGTTGGCCGTTTCGCCGCCGTTATCGTTCATGAAGCACACGAGCGTGTTGGCCCGGATGCTGTCGGAGGTGTCCCCATCGTTGTTGGGGTCGTCGAGACGATCGAGGATGGTCTGGACACCGTCGTCGAACGACAACATCATCGCCGCGTAGGTCCGACGGTTCCCGGTGTACCCCAGCCCGAGGTTGTCGACGCGGGTGAGGTCGGCGGCTTTGGCCTCGAGCGGGCCGTGCGGAGCGGTAAACGAAGCGATCGCGAAGAAGGGGCCGGACTGGGTCGACCGATCGGTGACGTAGTCGGCGACCTCATCGGCGGTGATGTCGGTCATGTACGCGCCGTTGGCGTAGTTCCCCTCGATGTCGGCGTCGATCACCGGCTGCGCCGGGTTCGGGAGGGACATCTCGCGGAGCAGTTTGGTGTACCCGCTCGCGTTCCCGATGAAGTAGCTGCGTGAACCGCTGGTGATACCCCAGAAGTAGTCGATGCCGTGCCGGGGCGGGAGGTTGCCCGGGGTGATCAGCGTGTTCCCGTTCACCACGTCGCGCTCGGTGCCCAGGTGCCACTTGCCGAAGTAACCGACGTGATAGCCCCGGTCGCTCATCCGCTCGAACATCGTGGTGTCGTCGAGCCGGAGGCCCTGAACCACGCTGTCGGAGGCGTCCTGTGAATCGGGCGCGTTGTTGTCGTACCCCGTCCGCTGGTTGTGCACACCCAGGAACGTGCGAGCACGGCTCGGGCTGCACACCGGCGCCGTGTACGCGGCCCGGAACCAACGCCCATCGTTCGCGATCGAATCGAGCGCCGGGGTGGGGATCTCCCCGTTGCCCTGGTCATTGAACCCGAAGTCGGCCCAGCCGGCGTCGTCGGAGATGATGAAGACGATGTTGGGCTGTGCGAGCGCGCAGGCAGAACCGGCGGCGAGCGCCAGTGCGCTCGCCGCCCCACAAGTCATCTTGCGTCGGTGCATGTCGGTTCCTAGTCCGGCGGGGGCCGGAAGTTAGCGCCGGCGACGGGCCATCCCGGCCATCGCGAGCGAGAGAACTCCAGCGGTCATCGGGGCCGGAACGACCGAGCCCGCGACGGTGAAGCTGCCGAACTGCCCGCCGCCACCGGCGTAGTTGCCGTTATCGATGCGGATCTGTTGCCCCGTCGAGTTCGGGCCACGCTTCAGGCGGATCGACTCGGTGCTCTCGATTCTGAAGACGAAACCGCTGGAATCGGCGGTGAAGTCGATCGAAGAATCGAACTCGGCGCCGAAGATGAAGACGCCGTCGCCCTCACTGTCGAACTCGACGGTCGCCGAACCCAAGAGGGTCTCGTTGGCTTCGCCGTCGTACTTGTCGGCGTTCGGTCCGCCGCCGAGGCCGTAGAAGGTAAAGGTGAACGTTCCGTTCTCGGTGTTGTTGTTGGCGTTCATGTTGTTCGACCACAGCGGGAGAGCGATCCCGGTGATCGAGACCTCGTCGCCGGCGTTGAAGAGGTTGGTCACCTCGAAGCCGGCGAAGATCTCGTTGCCGGCGTTGAGGTTGAGGTCAGCTCCGCCAAGCGCCGCCTCGTCGATCAGCGTGGCCCCGAGGTCACCCGGGTTGTAGGTGCTGAACATGGCAGCGTTTACAGCGGTGCCGGCGAGTGTGACAACGCACGCGGACGTCAGGGCGAAGCGGGCCATCGTGATCTCTCCTGGTCTCTCTGCTCGTCATCTTTTCGGACTACGGCGAACAAAGCCGCGCCGGTCTAGTAAAGAGCTTAACTATACTAGAGCTCGCCCACAACTGTGGACAGGATAAACGACTGCAAAACATGGACGTTTTCTGCAGAATATACAAACAACAGACAAACACGGGCAGGCAGGCCGTACGTATCTGCGATCGGCCGATCCGTGTATAGAAAAGGATGGCGGCCCGGATGACCCTGACTTTCGCCCGCTGGCTCGGCACGCTCTGCGTCGCCCTTTCAGGATCCGCCTTCGGTCAGTTCCGCGTGCCGGACACTCTGAGCCCGGAACAAGCCGCCCGCTTCGAGCGCTTCGAGACCTTCCAGATCAAAGGCGTTTGCGGCGTCCGCGACCTCGAGCGGCTCAGCGAGGGCGGGGTCAACACGGTCCGCGGGTACACCATCCCGTCACCCGGCGAGATGACCAAGACACTCGACCGGGTGCACGAACTCGGGATGAAGATGGTCGTCAGCGAGTGGATGCCTCACCACGGCGAGAACAAAGACCGGCGCGGCGGCACCTATCGCTTCGACTACGACAAACGTCGCGAGATCATGGTCGCGAAGTTCATCGACAAGGTCGAAGGAATCGGCGATCATCCGGCGCTGCTGATGTGGGGTCTTGGCAATGAGGTACACCTCGACGAGCCTTACCTGCGCACCGTCAACGAGATGTCCAAGGCTGTTCATGAACGCTTCCCGCACCATGTCACCAGCCTGACAATGATCAACGCGAAGCCCGAGGCGATCGAAGCGGTCAAGAAGTACGCGCCGGATCTCGATGTTCTGGGCATCCAGAGCTACAGCGTCGGCGCCGTCCGCGGCGCGATCCGCAACACCGAGACACACTGGCGCAAGCCGTTCTACGTCTCCGAGTTCAACGGCAAGGGCCCCTGGAACTTCAAGAAGACAGAGTGGGGCGAGGCCTTCGACGAGCCGGTCGATCGCAAGGTCTCCGATGTTCATTCGTGCTACGACGCGATCGATGCATCTGAATTGTGCCTCGGTTCAACGATCTTCGTGTGGGGCCACTTCGGCGTCAACCGCCCCACCTACTTCAGCATGCTGCTCGACGAGCACCCCGACGGACGCACCGCGTCCGGCCCGGAGGACATGCTCGTTACACCTCAGGCAGAAGCGATGATCGAACGATTCTCCGGTCGGCCGATCGGCGGGAACCGGGCGCCGGTGCTCACCTCCCTGAAATACGAGGCAGGCACACCAGCACTGACCGTCTCCGCGGGCGAACGCTTCGGGGTGACCCTCGACGCGACCGACGCCGACGGGGACCGAGTGACCTACGCCGGCTGGGTGCTCGACTCGAAGCCCAACCGGGCGAAGGCCGTGTCCGGCCCGTTCGATTCTCGTGAATCCAACGCGGTTCAGATCGAAGCGCCGTCGAAGGCCGGCGAGTACCTGGTGATGATCTACGCTCTCGACGGGAACGGCGGCGCCTCGGCCAGCACGCTCCCGCTCCGCGTGCGCTGACCGCCTCAGCGATCATCTAGCGATGACGCGGGCGCCGGGGCCTTGTCGCCTCGTTGCCCATCGATCGCGAGCGCGACCGCTCCAGCCATTAACAACCCAACGCCCATGACGCGCATCGGCGTTGCCGACCTTGGAACGAACCCAAGCAAGCCGAACTGGTCGAACACCAGACTGGACAACCCTTGCCCAGCAACGAACAGCGTGATCAGCAGCGCCGCCCCGAGCGGCACGGCAGACGTTGACTGCGCCACGATCACGAGGACCGAGATCACGCCGCCCAGGTAGGCCCACCAAGGGACCGCCTGCATCGACGCCAGCGTCGGAACGTGAAGTTTGCCCCACCACAAACCCAGAACCACAAGCCCGATGCCCGCCAGAATCGCGGCCCCGCCGCCGTTCACCATGACCGCCGCGAGCGGTTGGCCCGAACGGTTCTTCAGTTCGGCGTTCACCGCCGCCTGGAGGGGCCAGCAGACCCCAGCCGCGAAGATCAGGATCATGTAGGGGAGCTTGTTCATCACGCAGTCTACGACTCCGTCGCCGACGCGCCTCGCCAACGAGTCGATCAGGCTTTAACGAACGCCTCGAGCACTCGGGTGAGCGTCTCGCGGTAGTCATCGATCGACTCGCGATGGTCTTCGGGGTCTTTCCCGAGGTCGTCGCACCGGCGGAGTTCGACCGCACGCTCGAAGTGCGGGCGCGACTCGACCGCGGCGCATTCGTCGGCGGGCATCGGTCCGCCTTGCGCCTTGAGGGTGCGCTGCGATCCGTCCGACAGCGCCGCCCAATATCTGGGCTCGGTGGCGCAGAGGTACCGCTTGCTCGCGGCGTGCATCGCGACGGGCTCGACGATCACGGCGGGGAACCGATCGCGGAGCCACGCGCCACCAAGGTCTTCGTGGGTGTCGTCGACACCATCCTGATACGCCTTGCGCGCATCGTCGTGCAACAGATGCCCGATAGCATGAAGCAGGCAGGCGACAACCATCGCGTCGTCTCCCCCCCCTCATTCGTGCGTGCGCGGCCGTCTGAACCGCGTGCTGAAGCTGCCTCACGACATCGGCGTACCTATCCGAGCCTCGTGCTTCGAACAAAGCTTCGGCCTCACCGACGACGCTTTCCACACGTTTGTGAGCAATCACAGCAGCCTCCACAATCAGGGAACCCAAGAGCACCAGACCAAGCCGGTCTCCGTTACCGCGACCAGCGTTACCGCGTTCCGACACCAAGACCAACGCGCCAGACCAGAGCGATGCGCCTTCCGGCCCAGTGATAACTCACGGCGAGCATCTTCGCGGCGGCCCACAGGACTGATGAGCATCAAGAACGAACGACTCAAGAACGAGTCTTACGACACAGCATGCCAAATGAAGGCGATATGAATCGAGCGACATGTTGTTGGAGTTATGTATCGCTTTGTCTATTTTGGCATCAACGCACTGCACGTGCTCACACCACCACACCTCAAGGAGAAGCGTCATGAAGACTCGTGCCGCGGCCGGGATCGCCGCGCTTACGCTCGGAACAGCTTTCGCTCCCTGCGCGTTCGCCACCACCACCCCGGATGATCCGCTTCCGGGCGACATCAACCTCGACGGCGTCGTCGACCTCACGGATTACTCGATCATCCTCAACAACTACAACACTTCCGGGCAGGTGACCCGGGCCCAGGGCGACACCGACTGGAACTACACCATCGACATCGATGATCTGCTCACGGTCGTCTATGCGTGGGGGCAAACCCAATCGGCGATTCCGGCGGCCCCGGGTGTGTCGCTGGTCGACAGCATGGGCATCGCCCCGACCAACGGGCCGATCACGTCGCTCGGAGACGTCTTTGATGCCGGCGACAAGGTCTTCCGTGATCGTCCGCTCGTCGACGCGTCGCTTTGGGCGCCGGCCGGCGTGCCCCCGCTCGCGCCGACTATCGACGCGGCCTGGCTCAGCGACGGCGTAGACCTCACGCTGACCTACACCAACACGTCTTCGGTCGCGATGCACCCCTCAAGCGTGCGAATACCGGTGCTCGACCGCACCGGCAGCAAGCTCTACCGCGATATGAAGTTCGGAGGCAAGCTGTCCACCCCCGGGTACAACAGCTCGAACAACTGGTCGGGCCCGATGCTCGGGTACCCGGGGTCGCTCTACGCGCCGGCAACCGTCGTCGAGAACCACACCTCAAACCTCGCGGTCGGCGTGTCGGTGCAGTACCCGGTTCTTGAGTACGAGCAGAACGTCTACATCTATCAGTCCGACTTTGGCGGCAACGGTGGCTTCCTCATCAGCATACTGCCGAATCCGGACAACCCCAATACCACCTCGTACGACCCGGCCGCCAACATCCAGCCCGGCGAGACGCGCACGTTTACTGTTTCGCTCCGCGTGCGTCAGATCGACTTCCAGACCGCCCACGAGGGTGAGTGGATGCACACGCTTCAGACCTACCGGCGCTGGTTCCGTGGCAACTACGGACCGGTCCAGTACACGAGGCGGCCCGAGCAGGTCAATGCAGAAAGCCTCTCGCAGGCTTCGCAGCTCAGCACGTCGAACCCCTACGGGTTTACCTACCAGTCGACCCGTCGCCCAGATCACTTCGGTTTCGGCCCCTGGCGTGCGGAGTGGGATCTCGTAGCCGCGACCGGCTGGGAGCGCATGATGGTCTGGCAGCCAACAGGCCTCTATCTGACCAACACCAACAACAACTTCCCCCCCCAGTTCACCAGCGAATGGGGCAGCATCCTCTCAGCCGTCCTGCCCGGGTACAACGACAGCATCAAGCCCCTCGCGACGTACGCCCAAGAAACCGGGGGCACGCTGGGTCTGTGGTGGGGCCGCTCGATGCAGGTTGCCGACACGTGGGACGACCCGGTGCTCGAGCTCTTCGACCCGAGCAACCCGACCCACGTCGCGTTCCGCGCCAACGAACTGAACGGCGCCGTCGACGTCGAGGCAACCGAGGTCGGCCTCGACGCCTTCACCAAGGCGGGTCAGTGGCAGAGCTACTGGACACTCGTCGACAACCGTGTCGCGTACCCGAGCATCAAGTTCATCACCGAATCGCTCCACGGCGATTTCGTGCACACCCTCGCGCCCAACTACGCGAAGCAGACCAAGAGCCCGGGCTCGACCACTGGCCAGCTCTACCGATTCAGCCAGGGCGTGCCCATCATGGACTTCCTGCTCCCGGGCCACGAGACCTGGGCCCAGATGGAAGTGCGCCACATCAAGACCAAGCTGGGTCTCCCGAGCGGCGCGAACATCCCGCCCGAAGACACCCGCCCCTTCATCGATGAAGTCGCCGACATGGGCTTCGTCCCGGTCTTCTTCGGCACCGCGGCCACCGAGAACACGCCGACCGAGTTCGACGCGGCCGAGACCTGGCTGACGACGGTGCCGCCGGCGCTCCGGTGATCAGACTTTCAAGACGACAACTCACTGATTCGGCGCCGAGAGGCGCCGAATCAGATTTGGACGATCAACGGACCCGAGGTCCATGCGGGCGTATCGCGATGTCTTGTATCGAACGGTTCGTTGAATCTGTCGTCGTACCATTTCAACATGCCTCACGACCCCTCCCCCCCGATCGCCGACCCCGTCACGATGTGCATGCGATGGTTCGGACCCCACGACCCCGTCGCTCTCGCGCATGTTGCCCAAGTGCCCGGAGTCGAGGGCATCGTCAGTTCGGTGTCGGACGTTCCGGCGGGCCAGGCGTGGGCGGCAGAACAGGTCGCCGCGTTGAAGGACTCGGTCGAGGTGGCCGGGCTTCGGCTCGAAGTGATCGAGTCGATCCCGGTGTCCGAAGAGATCAAGCTGGGCGACGACGTCGCCGAAGCGCACTTCGACGCGTGGTGCGAGTCGCTCGAGGCGGTCGCGTCGCAGGGCATCAAAACCGTTTGTTATAATTTCATGCCCGTCTCGGACTGGATCAGGACCGACCTCGCGCTCGAACTCGCCGACGGATCGACCACGCTCGCGTATGCGCAATCGGAAGTCCCGGCGTTCGAACAGCAGTTGCTCTCGGGCAGCGCCGGCAACATCCGCGCGTGGGAGCACCTCGACCTTTCGAGGTTCAGCGAACTCCGCGACCGATACACCGAACGCGGGGAGTCGGGGCTTTGGGAGGCTCTGGGGCGGTTCCTCGAACGGGTGACACCCGTCGCATCGTCGCTCGGGTTACGCCTCGGTATCCACCCCGACGACCCCTGCTGGTCGGTGCTGGGACTGCCCCGGATCATCACCAGCCCCGCCGCGATGCTCCGCGTGTGCGATCTCGTCGACGACGCGGCGAACGGGGTGACGTACTGCACCGGTTCGCTGGGGTGCGACCCGGAGAACGACCTTGTGACCGGCGCGAGAGATTTGGCGAAGCGTGTGTCCTTCGTCCACGCCCGAAACGTGAAGACCACAAGCGAGAAGACGTTTCACGAGAGCGCCCACCCAACCCGCTACGGCCAGGTTGATCTCCCAGCGGTGCTCCGCGAGCTGATCGATGGCGGCTTTCGTGGCCCGATGCGCCCCGACCACGGCCGCATGATCTGGGGCGAAGAAGGCAACCCTGGGTATGGGCTCTACGACCGCTCGCTCGGGGCGACGTACTTGCTCGGTGTGATCGAGGGGCTGAAGGCCAGGTCGTAGAGCCGTCAGATCGTGGTCGCCAAGAAACCACCGTCGACGCGAAGGTCGGTCCCCGTCACGAACCGGCTCGCGCGATGGCTCGCGAGGAACACGGCCGCGCCGATAAGTTCGTCCGGCTCCCCGAACCGCCCGGCCGGGGTGTGCCCCAAGATCTGCTGAGCCCGGGGCGTCGGTGTTCCATCTTCGTTGAACAGCAACGCCTTGTTCTGCTCCGCAGGGAAGAAGCCCGGCGTGATCGTGTTCACACGCACGTTCGACGGCGCCCACTCGCGGGCGAGGAACATCGAGAGGTTCACAACCGCCGCCTTCGCCGCCGAGTACGCGACGCCCCGCGAGACGGGGATATGGCTCGCGACGCTCGCGATGTTGATGATGCTCGCCGGGCGCCCTTCGCGGCCGCGTTCGACCATCGCGTGCCCGAAGACCTGCGCCGGGAGCAAGGCGCCCGACACGAGGTTGGTGTCGAAGTTATCGCGCCACGCATCGAGCGGGAGTTCGGACATCACCTGGTCTTCGGTCACCGACGCCCGGGGGCTGTTCCCTCCGGCGGCGCTCACGAGGACGTCGCACTCGCCCAGTTCGCCTTCGAGCGTCGCCACCGCAGCTTCGAGCGAGGCGCGATCGCCAGCGTCGGCCTTCACGAAGACGCACTGCCCACCGGCCGAACGTATCTCCGATGCTCGGGCCTCTCCGCGATCGGCACTACGCCCGATGACCGCCACTCTTGCCCCGTGGCCGGCGAGCCCCCGGGCGATCGCCCCGCCAAGGGTGCCTGTGGCCCCGATCACAGCGCAGACGGAACCGGAAAGGTCGAACACGTTGCCGAAGGACTCATCAGACATCGGTTTCCTCGCAGAAAGGCCTCGAACGGTCCGGCCGGAGCCTACCTCGATACGGCCTTCCGGTCGTGTCGCCGGTGAGACATACGGCTTGTCCGAAGCCGACCAAGCCGCGGCGCAGTCGCGATGAAGTCGGGGGTGCCGAGACGGACGATCCACCCGCCGGCGGAGTTGATCGCCTCAGGCGAGCGGCCCGGGCCGACATTTCTACGTCAAGAACGGAAACCCGGGTCGGCTTCGGAAGTGGGTGAGATCCTCGTCGAGCGCGTTCGAGCCATCGGCTTGTGGCTCCCGATCGGCGAAGCCCAAACCCGACGATCAAACAACGTGCCGCTTCCAAAGATCAAAGCTGATGTATCGCTGCACACCCGTCGAGCGCCCGCAGATTCACGACGAAGTCAGCGCTGCTCTTGCTCCGCAAGCGCAGATGGGTTGATCCCGAGTTCCTTCATCGTGCCCTCGACATCACGCACGTGCGCGAGCGCACAGAACTCGACTCCGATCAAGTAGGTCCCTCTCTTGTACGTCGCGTGCCGAGCGACCCCGGTGAACACCCGACGGATATCCCCGGTGCGGAGCGAGATGATCATGCTTCGACCCACGTAGATCGGCGTCGGCGCCGTCAAGCACACCCCGCCACGGCTCAGATCGCTCACCGTGCACCCGCGCAACACTCTCGGGGCATGGTCATCATCAAACTCGATCACGTCCGCCGGCGCCTTCGTCGCGAAGCGTTCGAACTGGCGTTGGTCTCCACCCATACACCTGTATGAACGGGTGTTTGGAGATCTGAATTTGGATTGATACTCACCTATCAAGTAAGTTCCATCAGGTATCTACGGAGATCCAACAGACATCCGCCTTCCCCCTCGCTCTCGGTGAACCGTTACCGGGGGGCACGAGCCTCATACAAGAGGAATCACCCCATAAGAGCGTGCAATTCTGGCCTGAGTCCCCTCGACCCGGACGAAGTTGCGACCCCCGATTTTCCTTGGTTGCCCCCCACAAACAATGCAAACTCATGCGGTTGGTGTGCCCCGAAACCCACAGAAATATGGCTCATCACCCCCGCCCGAACATCGCATAGCACACCGCCGACACGACCACGACGCCGATCAGGTTCAACACCACGCCTTCCCGAGCCATCGTCGAGATACGAATCCCGCCCGCCCCGAACACCACCGCGTTCGGAGGCGTCGCCACCGGCAGCATGAACGCGAAGCTGCAACTGATCGTCGCAGGCACCATGATCAGCCGCGGCTCGATCTCACTCGCCACCGCCGCCGCGACCAACACCGGCATCAATACGTTCGCCGTCGCGGTGTTGCTCGTCACCTCGGTCAAGAGCGTCACGCCCAGGCAGAGCAGCCCCATCATCACGATGATCGGCAGCACCGTCACGCCCTCGAGCGAACCCCCGATCGCGTCGCTCAACCCCGAGCTCGTAAACGCACGAGCGATCGCGATCCCGGCGGCGTAGAGCAGCAAGATATCCCATGGAATCTTCGAGGCCGACTTCCAATCGAGCAGCCGCTCGCCCTTGCCATTGGGAATCAGAAACATCGCGACCACCGCCGCGAGCGCCACGCTGCTGTCGTGCGTGTTCACCAGCCCCGTCAGTTCGGTCCACCCGCCGAACGGCTCTTTCCTCGTCATCCAGAGCACAGCCGTCACGGCAAACACCGCCAACGTCCGCACCTCTTCGGTGCGCCACGTCCCGACCTCGGGCAGTTCGATCCCCTCGGCCCTCTTCAGCCCACGCGTCAGCCAGAGCCACGCGATCGGAAGCATGATGAGCACGATCGGGAGCGACCAGCTCATCCACTCAAGGAACGTCGGCTCTTCACCCACGAGCTTCCCGTACTGGTCCATGAACACCAGGTTCGGAGGCGTCCCGATCGGTGTCGCGATCCCCCCGATGCTGGCCGCGTACGCGACGCCCAGCAAGAGCGACGTCCTGAGCCGCCCTTCGCCGACGTTGCTCACCACCGCGAGCACGATCGGCAAGAGCATGAGCGTCGTCGCCGCGTTCGAGATCCACATGCTCAGCGTCGCCGCGGCCACCATAAAGCCCATGACGAGCCGCTTGGGGCTCTGCCCGCCCAGCGTCCGCACCGCCATGAGCGCAATCCGCCGGTGCGCCCCGCTCCGCTCCATCGCGGTCGACAGCATGAACCCGCCCAGCATGAGCAAGATCAGCTTGTCCCCATACGCCGCCCCGACCTGCGTGTAGTCGAGCACACCCACCGTCGGGAAGAGCGCCAGCGGAACGAGCGACGTTACCGGGATCGGGATCGGCTCGAAGATCCACCACAGAGCGGTAAGCAGGGTGATGCCGGCGGTCCATGCGATGTCGGGGGCAAAGCCGGCGCGAGCAAGACCGAGGCCCAAGATGAGGGCACCCAATGGCCCGATGATGAGCATCGACTTCCGCATCGACGGTCAAGGTACCACGGATATGGGGTGATTGGTCGAAGCCCAGGGATGTCATCCCTGGGCTTTGGGCGGCGCGAACATAGACGGCGCACCCCTGCGTTCGATGCCTCGAGATGTACGCTCTCGCTGCCTTGGCATGCCCGCGATCATTAATGGGAAGCGACCTCGACCGAACCGTCCACACCCCGCCCGCCTTGGCGAATCCTGCCTTTGACGGCGTGAACGCTGACCGGCGCTTCGCGTGCCCGATCACCTTGCGCGTATCGACGGTCTCAAACCGCGCGAGCACCCCTCCAAACGAGCCGAGGGCGGCAGCCCTCGGTGAAACACCGAGCGACTCCGACCGCTCACCACGACCCCGCACACGCTCCGACACCCACCCCGGGTTCCCGCCCGCGACTCGTCAAAGCACTTCAGAACTTGCCATGGCGTGAATCCGACACCAGACATGGGGTGCCGTGGTTGGAGCGCAGCTCCAGCCACGAACACAAGACGCCGAACGACCCGAACAACGCGTTCACACCGTCCTTTCGTGGGCTTCGCTCCGCTCAGACCACGCCACCCGGCGAAGACCGAACTGCCTTGATGCGTGACCCTCGTACAAGCGGCGGTCCGCGTGCACGCGCTGAACTTCCAGGCCGAACTCTCCATCAAGAACTGCCGCAGACTCGCGAGCACACTCAAGCACAGTGTCTTTGTCTGGATGAACGCCGACAACCACGTGGCGATCTGCTTCGAGCCCGGACTCGGCGATGATCACTGCGCTCCACCTTCGCTTGTACCGAGGCCGATAGCGCGGATGCGAGAATCGACACGGCACGACGGCAGCGACGATCGATCTGGGCTCGATGTTGATCCGACGAAACACCCAGATAAACCGACGCTGGGTCAGTCTTACGCCGTCATCCATGATGCGGACGCGGTTCCACGTGCCGAGCGCATGCATTCCAAACAGCGCAAAAACAAGCGAATAGACGAGCATCGCGGCAACAGCCACAATCGAACCGCCGGCGAAGACTACGAAGAGCAAGAAGGTTGCGAATGCCGCCAAAAACGCGAGCCAAGGGAGAGCGAGTTGCAAAGCGATGTCAAAGGCACCGCCTTTCGTCAAGTCGAAGCAGAACGGAATCGGTCGTAACGTGACTGATCTTGTCCGCCACGGAAGGAGGCGCTGACCGCTCCGCACCTCTTACACCAACTCCGCATCCGTCATCACCTCCACCGTCGCCGGCCCCGGATACGCCAGCCCCCGCTCGATTGCCTCCCCGATCCCGTCCTTGCTCTCCACCCGGATCCCAAGCCCCCCGCACGAGTTCACGTAGTCCGCGATGTTCGGGTTCGTGAGCTTCGTCGCCCAAACGTCCCAATCGCCGGCGCGCTGCTCCTTCGAGATCTTCCCGAGCTCATCGTTGTGCAGGAGCACGTGCGTGAGGTTCATGCCGTGCAAGACAGCGGTGTTCACCTCCCAGGGGTACTGGCCGAACCCTCCGTCACCGGTCACACACACGACGGGGCGGTCTTTGAATTGGTTCCAAAACCCGTCGCTCGAAACCTCGTGCGCCTTCGTCGCGGCCCACGCGCCCATCGCAGCCGGGTACCCGAAGCCGATCGAGCCCAGGTAGCCCGACATCAAGACCGCCTGCTTCCCGCTCGCCTCAAAGTAGCGACCGAAGCTGTAGGTGTTGTTGCCGACGTCGACCGCGATGATCGCGTCGGCGGGCACGAGCCGATTCATCGCATCGAAGATCGACACAGAGTTGATGCCCTGACCCCGGTCGTCGCTCAGCCGGCTCTTCTTTTCCTCGCGCCAGATCGCCCAGCGCTTCGCGATCTCGTCGGTGTGGTCGATGCTCGAGTGGTTGCCCTTGACCGCGTCGAGCATCGCCCGGGCGGTCACGCCCACCTCGCCCCACACCGGCGCGTCCACGGCGTGGAACTTGCCCAGGTTCATCCGGTCGTAGTCGACCTGGATCGTCGGCTTCTTGGGCGTGATCCCGGTGTGGTTGCTGAAGCTGGCGCCGAAGACGAGCAGCAGATCGCTCTCGTTCATGAACCAGCTCGCGATGGGTGTGCCCGAGCGTCCCAAGACGCCTCCGCCCAACCGATGCCCCACGCGCGAGGGCATGTCCGGGTCGGGGTGGTCCCCGATCAGCCCCTTGCCCTTGAACGTCGTGAGCACCGGGCACTTGAGTTCTTCGGCGAGCGCGATCACACCGGCCATCTCGAAGCGGGCGCCGTGCCCGACGATGATCACCGGACGCTTCGCTTCCTTGAGCATCGAGAGCGCCTGACCGAGCGCGTCCCTGGGCGGGTGGATCTCCGGGGCCGCGACGCGTCCGTCAGGCGAGCCGGCTTCAGCATCATCCTTCGCCCGCATCGTCTGCACGTCGTCGGGGAAAATGATGTGGCTCACCTGCCGCTCGACCGTCGCATGCTTGATCGCGAGGCTCATCAGCTCCGCGTGGTTCGACCCGGGCAGGCTCAGGTGGCTGAACGGCGCGACCGAGCTGAACGCGTCCTTCAACGGAAGTTCCTGGAACGCACCTGGCCCAAAGACCTGCTGCGTCACCTGCCCAGTGAGAGCGAGCAGCGGCGCCCGATCGACCTTCGCGTCCCAGCAACCGGTCAGCAAGTTTGTTGCGCCGGGGCCAGCGATCGTCAGGCAGCCCGCCACACGACCAGTCAGCTTGCCGAACGCGCTGGCCGCGAACGCCGCGGCTCCCTCGTGCCGAATCCCGAAGTACTGAAGCTTGCCCTTGAGCGTCTGCCGACGGATCGCGTCGGCAAGGCCCAGGTTCGAGTGCCCCACCATCCCGAAGACGCTGGTCACGCCCCAGTTGACCATCGTCTCCGCCATCACGTCGGTCACGGTCCGGACGTGCTCCGGCTCGACCTCGAGACCGACGTAGATCCCGTCGTCGCGCTCCTCGACCGGGTAGGTCTCGACACCGTCGTCGAACCCGCCCGGGCTCTTGCCGGTGATCGGGTGGTAGTCCCAGCCGTGCCATGGACACCGCAGGTAGCAGTCGCCGCCGTGTTCAGAAGAGTCGTCGCACTCGATCGAGCCCTCGCCCAGCGGGCCGCCCTGGTGGGGGCAGTGGTTGTCGAGCGCGCCGTACTTGCCCTGAAAATGCGTCAGCGCGATCGACTTCGCCTTCGTGCCGGCGCCGTCCACCGTCACCGTCGTCACGCGGCCCTCGGGGAGCGTGTCTTTGTCGGCAACCTTGTACCACGTCAGTTGGACGAGCTTCTCGACCGAACCGTTTGCCGATCCGTTGGTCTGATCAGACATCGAGCGCCCCCGTACAGGCGTTGAAGGCTTGTGCGATGAATCCCGCGAGCTTCTCCGATCGCTCGCCCTCCCCCGACAGCTCCGTCACCGGCAACACCGCCATCGAGACGCCGCTCCCCCGATCGATCCAACGCCCGACCCCAAGCCCCGGGTACGAGGGCGACCCGGCCACACCATCACGCGCCCAAGGGCTGACGTACCAATACCCAGACCCGTTGACCGAGTCGGGCGGGGTGATGCCCACGCCGACCGTCTTCGCCATCGCCCCGCTGTCGTCGGTCGCGAGCACCGCGAGCGACGCAAGGTCGAAATGATGAGGCCAGCAGCGAGGATGATCGAACGCCGGTACACCATCGCGGAGCTTCTCGATCAACAGATACGTCGCGTCGTACAGGTCCGCCAAGTCGTTGAACCCGTCCGGGTCGTCGGTGAAAGCAGCGCCATTCCCGACAGGGTGCTCGGGCAGGTCGGGCGCCGGCGTCGCATCTTGCTTCCTCGGGCCCAGCTCGCGCGTCGCCACGCCATCGATCCACTGCATCGCATCCGTCAGCGTGTGACCGGCCAGTCCAAAGTCAGCGATGGTCCGTCCATGCCCGTCAAACACGCTCAGTTCGAGGCCCTCAAACTTCAGCCGCGCAACGTGAGGCTTGGCACCGGCCGCAGGCACGCCCTCCAGCCCTCGACCGTCCTCACCCCGGAACCACGCAAAGCTCGAATGGCTGTCGTCCGCCTGTTCCTCGCCCCAGCTCTTCCCAAGCTCAGCCGCGGCCTGGGCGGCAAAGTGCGCCTCGCGCCAAGCGGGAATCAGGCTCTGCACACTGAACCGCTTAAACCCATGCCTGATGTCGAGCGCGCCGGCGTCGATGCGTGTCATGCTTCGGTCCTTCCCTGATCAGCCTCGTCCGATTCGTTCATGTCGATGCCCAGAGCCTTTGCGCCGTGCTCGAGTTCCTTGCCCAACGCAAAGCTCGTGACGATCCGAATGCCAGCGACACCGGCGAGGATCCCGAGCCGCTCGATCGTTGGCTCGATCATGGTCTCGATGATGTCCGCCGCGATCAACAGCTCAAGCCCGGTCAGAAGATAAAACCCGACCGTCTGCCTCAGACGAAAGCGGAGCCGGTCCAGCTCGCCCCGCCCGCACTTGCGAAACTCCATCTTGAAGAACGCGATCAGGCCCGCCACCACGCCCCAACACAAGATGATCGTGCCCGAGAAGTTGATCACCGCCACCGTCCACTCAAGGACAGGCGTCAAGAACTCCATCGGAACGAACTCGCGATGAAACGCGTCGTGCTCCACGTGGCCGGGCACACGCTCAACGTCGATCGGCAGAGCCGCCGGTCCGGTCGCGGTCATAGCCCCATCCCTTCACCCATACCCAGACCAGGGTGCGCCCGCCCCGATGACACCGATGAATCCAACGAGTCGGGAGACGGCGGATCGCCACCGCACAACTGATCAACCCGGTCGTGCTCGTACCGCACCGTCTCAAGGATGCGAGCAACCTCAAGCACACTGGTCACCATCGCACCGATCATGCAGACAACGCCAACGATGAAGACCCACACCGACGCGACATAAATGCCGCCCGGCTCCGATCCAAACAACTGGCGGAGTCCGAGGCCAATCATCGTCAACAGGTTACACGTGACGGCGCAGAACAACTGGAGCATCGTGGCGCGGAGCAACGCAGAGCGCACGAGCAACCGATCGGTCTGCCTCTGCAACCCTTCGAGCCGCAACGTCCGAACCCGGTCATCACGGCTGCCCTCATCAGCATCGCTCCGCCAAACATCGAGTCGCTCCCGATGGAACGCTCGAATCCGTGCGAGCACGGTATTCATCCGGGCCGTTGAACTGAGCAGCAACAGCCCACAAGCGGGGATCATCACCGCCGGGGCGACGAGTTGCTCGATGACCCCAGGGTCGCTCGCTGCCATCACCGTTCTCCATTCGGAATTGATCGAAGCACGGAGTTCAGCTCTCAACGGGCTCCGCGTGCGTTCCGTTCGCGACCACCTTCGCAGGCCCATGCCTTCACACGTCAAGCACGAAAGCCGTCCGCGACGCCTGGCACCTTCCGTTGACTTCGCCGTCCGCCGCGGCTTAGCCACCCACACCGGCGTACCGCACGCCGGCGAGATCCGCGATGTCTTTCTTCCAACTGGTGAGATCGGACTCGTCGAACCCACCTACCCCGGTGAGCCGATCGCGCCCGCACGCCCTCGCGAGCACCGTCATCAACTCCGTCGCCGCCTCGAAGAAGTTCTTCAGACGCTTCGCCGACTCATCGACGATGATCCGAGCCCGGAGGTGGTCCTGCTGCGTCGCGATGCCCACCGGGCAGTTGTTCGAGTTGCACGCTCGCATCCCGAGGCAACCGATCGCCTGAATCGCCGCGTTGCTCACCGCGATCCCGTCGGCCCCAAGCGCCAACGCCTTCACAAAGTCCGCCGGGGTCCGAAGCCCGCCGGTCACGATCAGCGTCACCGGGCTCTCACTCAAACGCCCACGACCGATCGATTCGAGGTGCTTCCGCGCCCGCGCCAACGCCGGGATCGTCGGCACGCTGATGTGGTCTCGAAAGATCAACGGCGCGCTCCCGGTGCCCCCACCCCGTCCGTCAAGGATGACGTAATCCGCCGAGCCCCCGAGCGCAAAGTCCAAGTCTTCTTCAATATGCTGCGCCGAAAGCTTGTAGCCGATCGGGATCCCACCCGTCGCGTCCCGAACCTCATCGGCAAGCGCCCTAAAATCCGAGGCTGTCTTCAGGTCGGGAAACGTCGCCGGACTCACCGCGGTCGTGCCCACCGGGATCCCACGCACGCTCGCGATCACCGCGTCAACCTTCTCGCCCGGGAGATGCCCGCCGGTGCCCGTCTTCGCCCCCTGCCCCGCTTTGAAGTGGAACGCCTGGCACTTCTGCACCTTGTCGAGGCTGAAACCGAACTTCGCACTCGCGAGTTCATAGAGATAGCGCGAGTTCGCGCTCTGCTCATCCGGGAGCATGCCCCCCTCGCCCGAGCAAATGCCAGTGCCGGCCATCTCAGCGCCCTTCGAGAGCGCCACCTTCGCCTCCGCGCTCAATGCACCAAAGCTCATGTCACTCACAAAGAGCGGGATGTCCATCACGAGAGGCTTCTTGGCCCCGGGACCGATCACCAACTCCGTGTCCACCTCGTGCTCGTCGAGCAGAGGCTTCCTCGCAAGCTGCGCCGTCACCACCTGCAGGTCGTCCCACTTCGGAAGCTCGTCGCGGGGCACGCCCATCGCCCCACTCGGCCCATGATGGCCAACCTTGCTCAGACCGTCCCGCGCGAGCGCCTGGATCAGCCCGACGTGAGGCTCCTCCATCGGCGGATGCGTATCCGCATACTGGCCGAGGTATTCATCACGGTTGAAAGGCTGAGGGTTGCCCTGCTCCCATGCCCGAACCTCATCCTCATCCACCCAAACCTTGACGACACCGCCGTCGTCAGGCTCGATAAATGACGTGAACTTGTGCAAACGTTCCGCGTTGTTGTACTCGCTCACCCCGGTGTCGAAGCGGTAGTCCCAGCCGTGAACGCCGCAGATGAGGTTGTCACCATCGACGTGACCATCCGCCATCATCGCGCCGCGGTGCAGGCACCGTCCGTACAGCACGCTCGCCTGATCCACCCCGCCGCGCGTGTACCGCACGACGACCAGATCCACGTTCGCCACGAGCGCACCCGTCGGCTTCTCAACCGCAAGGTCATCCCAGACCGCTACCGGCACTTTCTTCATTGGCGCAACCTTCCCCTTCGATCGTGCATGAGCGGCACCGCCCGAGCCCCCGCGTCGCGAGTATGCCACCGCGGGACAGGACGAACCACTGTGCCTTGCCCCAGGATTCCCAGCAAACGAAAAAAGTTAGTGAATACAAACACAGGCGACGAGACGAAGCTCCGCGCGACGCTGCGACCACCGCCCCAACAACCGCGCACCGTCGCCACCCCCGTGCGCCGCGTACCGGCCAGCAAGGGCGTGCCAAGCCACCCCATCTCCAATTGACGGTTCGTTCGCCAGGGCAAGCGCCGCCTCCTCCGCGCGGGTCCTCCCAACGCTCACGCCACCGGGCCGTTCCGGAGTCCACGATCAAACGTTGCGACTGGGCATCCGCTCGGGAGAGGCAAACCCGGCCATCGCGTCAAAAATCCGGACGCTCAACCTCAGGACGCGGAACGAGCCGTCGAACCCGGAACGACGTCACCCGCGCCCCACTCGTGTCACCCAACCGAGGCCGCGTCACGATCGCCGCATAGTCACCCATTTCAGTGTTGAGCGAGCGTTGACCCTCATGGAGCAACGTCGATCCGGCCCAAGCCGAGATCTCGCGACCCTCTCGGCGAAAGCGGAGGGTGAGCGGCGCGGTCCGATCCGATGCCTCTATCGGCATCGAACCTTCACTGCCGCTTGACCTCCAACCGAAGTTCACAACGTCTGCAACCGATTCGAGTTCAATCGTCCAGTGCGCCGTTTCAGCGTGCGGGAACCTCGCCAACACCGCGAGCCCAACGCCCCCCATCGGCGCCGGTGGCTTGCCGCTCTCCGTGATCGGTTCGAACGTCACCTCGATCTCATACCGATCCCCGAGCGGGATACGAGGAAAAAGCCTCGCGTTGTATCGCGGACGCCGCGGGGCAACAAGATCGCCGCCCTCGAAACGAAACGATCCCCCCCGTATGAGCAAGGGACTGAAGCCGATGCCGAATCCCAACTCCGCGATGTCGCTGTACATCAGGTCGGCCCACTCTCCTCGGTGATACTCAGCCAGCGTCGTTGCCCTCGCGTGAAGCATGACGAGTTCGTCCTCACATCCGCGCGAATCAGGCCGCCCGATGCCGGCACGCACCGCCCACCCCCAGGCGTCGACCGCGTCGTCGTATCGCCCCTCTTGCTCGAACACCAACGCGTCAAGCACGTGAGGTCGACCGGTGCTCCCGAGCGCCACCATCACCTCACTCATCTGCCACCAGTCGAGCCGGTACCTGTCCGTACTCTCGCGCGAAACCGCCCAACTGTTGTCTTGGTAGTACCGCTCCGCAAGCTCAAACTCGCCGTTGCACCATGCCCCGATCACGAGGGTGCTCAAGATCCGATACCGCTCGAAACCGTGCAACGCCCTTGCTCCCTCGCCATCGGAAGCCAGAGCGTATTCAAGCGCGTTGCGCACCGCCGGCCACACTCCCGGAAGTCTCCAGGCAAGGTCCCGGGAACCGAACTCATCACCCACGTAGGCAACCAACCAGTCGAGTCGACACGCGACTTGCGGATACCGGCGAGCGTGCTCAGCCGCCTCATGAACAATACCAACCATCGCGCCGATCGACCCCTTCCACCGAGGGCTCTTGGCCGTGATCACGTACTCCCAAGAGTCCCAGGCCGTCGGGGTCGACGCGAGCGTGCTTGCATGCCAAATCTTCGGGTCCTCACCGACACGCGCCTCCAGCGCCATCGCGACCCGAACCAGGTGCTGAGGCGCCAGATAAAACGCGTCGTCGATCGCGTACGCCTCCCGGAGCAACCGATCGGCCTCGGTCATGTTTCCGAAAAAGCCGCGCCAGCCTTCGTCCGTCACCGTGTCCGAAAAGCCGTTCCCCCGAAGTTCCCAGGCTCGTTTGAGGTGCATAAGACCGCGCAAGAACGCGAGCGCATAGGGATCAGCATTGGGCGTTGACGCGAGACCGTTCACGAACCCGACCCGCTCGTCATGGGAATACGACTGTTCAAACAGGATGCTGAGCTTTGTCAACACGAAGGCGCGTTCCGCCGCCGAGCGATCGGACTGCAGCCCCTCTTGAAAGAGCTCGTCCGCCCGCGCGCGATAGGCCCTCGCGTCCTCGGGAGAGTTGGCCCGAGCGAGAACGTCCCCCAGCGAGCGAGCCGCGAGCGCCTTGCGATACGACGGCAACGGCGCGAACTCTGGATCATCGAGCAGCGCGTCAACCGCCGCCCGCCCTCGACGCCGAATCTCAGCCGAAGACAAACCACCCGCACGTTCTTCGAGCACGGACCCGAGCAGTATCGACGTGACGTAAGGGTGCGACCACCCACCCCGATCAAGAGCAGCCCACCAACGCGCTTGCTCTACTCCGTCAAGCCAACCTCCATACTCACCCGCGGTCGACTGCAACGCGACCTCGTACAACTCGATCGCCCTCGCGCGATGAACCGGGCCGTCGGGCAACGTCGGCTCAACAAGAGGCCAAGACGCCGATCGCGCAAGCAGCTCGCTCGCAACCGCAGGACCTCCCAAGAGATAGCCGGGCGCCGAACTCGGGACCTCGTACCCCGCCGGGACAACGACCGTCGAACCCGAGCCCTCCGCGACAGCCCGCCCCGGTTCCTCGAAGCCAGTCGCGACCGCACCAAGAGCACAAACCGAGATAAGAAACGATATCTTCATAGATACAACATACCGCCAAGCTCGTCACAATCCAACCAGCAGCAGACTCAACAGACGAACGCCGGTCGCGATTCAGTCGTCGAGTGTGCGCACCCGCACCTCGGTCGTCACCGTGCCCGACAACCCACGAGGGTGATCAGGCGCCGTCCGAAACACAAGGCAACACAACCCCAGCCCCCCGGGGACACCCCCGAAACCAACCCACGCTGTCAGGCCCCGCCCACAGGCATCCCGTCGCCCAGTGCCCTCGCCGCACCCGCCGCCTCGAGCAGCCCGAACCGCCACCACCACCGCTTCAGCAGCAAGTGCTGCTGATACACCGCCGGCACGACGCGACCATCGATCGCGCCCGAAGGCAGATCCGCCAACGAACAGAACACCGCCTCAGCTCTTGCTGCTGTTGAAGCTTCGCGATCAACGAACGCCCCGCTATACGCCACCTCCGAGGGATCGTGAAGGTCGCGGCCGAACAACTCCAACGCGCACGTCGCGTTCGCCCCCGCGAGCGCCCACGCGTCGCGCCCAAGCATCCGCTCCCGCTTCAGATACCCCGCCGGCTCGTATCGATGGTCGTGCTCAACCACAGCCCCGGGCCGGTACAACACCCTCGACCCAAAGCGTTCGCGCAGCCTCCACGCAAGTTCGATGTCCTCGAACGCCGCGCCAGGCAACGCATCGGTAAACCCACCTACCTCACGCACCGCCTCGGTTCGCAGAGATAGGTTCAAAGTCCACGCGTGCCGCCACCCCCAGTCGCGCGACGGATCATCGTCGGTCATCTGGTCATAGAAGAAGACCATCGATGTCTCACGAATCAGCCGGTCGAACAACCGATCGTGCGGCTCGACCTTGAACGGCGCCGACCCCAGCACCATGTCGTCCCCGCCCACTACGCCCTCGCCCCGCGCCGCCGCGTGCCGCGCCAGCAGATCCGGCGCCGGCACCACGTCATCATTCAAGAGAAGCGTCCACCGTCCTCGCGCCGACTCGAACGCCCGATTCCGAGCCGAGGCCGGCCCCTGGGCAACGTCCGAGAACATCACACGCGCCCCACACGCCGCGCCGAGGTCATCGACGACAACACCCTCGCCTCCATCCGGTCCGTCTACCGAAACGAGCACCTCAAACCCCGGGGCCTCCTTCTGGTTCCCCAAAGCACGGAGACACGCGGCCAGCTTCGTCGGCCGTCCCCGTGTCGGGATGATCACCGTCCAGTCCATGCGCACACCTTGCTAGAGGGTCATCCCCGTTCTCAGGGCCAGGCCCGCCCGACCCGAATCAATGCCTCGAAAACTTCAGCATCGGCCCGCGGAGACCGATAGCCCCAGACCGCGGCAAGATGCCGCGGCTCACAATGGGACGGACCCCACGATGACCGCCGCGATACAAAACCGCCGTAGCCACGCCCGCGCCGACACCACCCTGGGATGCAAGATCCTCAGGCCGGCCGTTGCCCGCTACCTCTCCGCCCGCACCGCCGACGTCTCCGCCGGCGGCGCCCTCCTCGAAATCGACACCACGCGACCGCTCATCGAAGGCGAGGACATCGAAATCGGCGTCGCCTGGAGCGGCTCAGGACTCCTGAGCACCCGCGATCTGGTCACCGCCCGCGTCGTCCGGACCCGGCCCCTTCACGAGAACCGCCAAGAGGTCGCCGTCCGTTTCGCGCGGATCCAGGCCCCCGCCGCTCAGGCAGTCGAGAACGCGTCGGCCCAGGCGGCCTGACACGTTCACCTGACGTCCGCCACCCGACACGGACGTTCACGATCCGTCCAACGCGACGAATACCGAAGATCACACGCTGTCTCGCCCAATCCAGCGTCATGCAGATGATCTTCACCACCAAACCGCCAACGACGACATAAAACACAGGTTCCATTTCGACCTCCAAGCGCTAAGCCTGGTGGATGTCGGCCGTTCGCTCTTTCGATGCGAAGGTTGATAAGGTCGTTCGTGCTGAAAATCTCGAAAAGTCGGATATGATTGGTATTTGTCAGTGTGTGCAACGTCCGAGAATCTGACTTTCGTTTGTTGAATCTGCAGACTTCGATCAAGTGATAGCGACATCAGTTCATTGGGAAACGTAATTCTCTTCAGTACACTAACAAATTAATAACAACTATTTCCTTTCATGCCCATGCCGAGGGCGTCCCAATGCCAGAAGATTCGCTGGCTATCCACGCTGGAAGGACCCGCATGCTCTGGCAACCCTCAATCCCAGATCGCTACACCCGGACCCCGTCCGGTGAACTCGCCGCGCTCATCACCGAACGCCGTCGCCAGCTCGGCGAGCGCGTCTTCATCCTGGGCCACCACTACCAAGTCGACGCAGTCATCCGCCACGCCGACACCACCGGCGACAGCCTCAAGCTCAGCCAGATCGCCGCGAAGATCGCGAGCGAGCGCGACGTCGAGCACGTCATCTTCTGCGGCGTCCACTTCATGGCCGAAACCGCCGACATGCTCACCCCCGACCACGTCAAGGTCATCCTTCCGGACCTCTCCGCCGGCTGCTCCATGGCCGACATGGCCGACTACGACGACACCGTCGACGCCTGGGAACGCATCCACGAAGCCCTCCGCATCGAGGCCGGAGGCAACTGGAACGGGCGCGTCATCCCCATCACGTACGTCAACTCATCCGCCGCGATCAAAGCCTTCGTCGGCGAACACGGCGGCGTCTGCTGCACCAGCTCCAATGCCGACCGCGTCTTCGAATGGGCGATGAACGGAGGCGAAACGCCAAAGGCCACAGGCCCCGACGGACAAGCCGAAGAAATCAAGATCCTCTTCCTGCCAGACCAACACCTCGGTCGCAACACCGCCCACAAGTTCGGGATCGATGTCGCCAACCGAAGCGTCGTCTACGACCCCAAACTCGCGAGCAAAGGCGAACCGTTCGGCGGACCCACCAGCGAGCAAGTCGCCAACGCCGACGCCATCCTCTGGGCAGGCCACTGCTCGGTCCACAAGCTCTTCCGCCCGGAGCACTGCGACCAGATCCGCGCCAACAACGAGAACCTCGCCCCGGGCCAGCAGCCCATGCAGATCCTCGTGCACCCCGAGTGCTCCAAAGAGGTCGTCGACAAGGCCGACCTCGCCGGCTCGACCGAGTTCATCATCAAGACACTCGAAGCAGCGCCCGAGGGCAGCCGCTGGGCCGTCGGCACCGAGCACAACCTCGTCAACCGCATGAGCAACCTCATGGCCACGCGAGGCATCGAGGTACGCATCCTCTCCGACTGCCAGTGCCTCTGCACCACGATGTACCGCATCGACGAGCCACACCTGCTCTGGATCCTCGACGGGCTCCTGGGCCTCAAGCCCGACGGAACCGCCAAAGACGCGCCCTACCCCATCGAGACCGACCCCGTCGCACGCAACGTCATCAGCGTCCACCCCGAGGTCACCGCTCCAGCCGTCAAGGCGCTTGATCGGATGCTCAACCTCGCGGCGCCCGTAGGGGCATGAAGTCGATCGCACTCGACTTCGTCGAGGGCGTCCGCGATCTCTCGCGAGCGATCAAGCCACGCAGATACAAGACGGTGCGCGGCAAGCGCATCCGCGACGACCTCGGCGCCGCGTACAGTGTCAGAGTCGTCAACGAATCAGCGCCACCCTCGCTACTGATCTGTCGCGCAGAGCGCGACCTTCTCCGACAACGGGCCCGGTGGCATTATCGCAGGGCGACCAAGCGGGGACCGCGTCTGGTGCACCAAACCTTCATCGTGGGCACTGTCACACTCGCGTTGGCAACAGCGGCGTACCTCGTTCGGTCCGGTTGGCTTCTCGAGAGCTGGCTTCATTCAGTGGGGACGCCGATCGCGCTGACGCTATTCGCTGCGGGCCTCATCGCATTTGAACTGTCGCCGCTCGCGTCCCCGCGTCGACGCCGCGCTCGCGACCTATCGAAGCTCAGGTACGTAAACGCCGTATTGCGTGGACGCTGGTACTCTTGCCCGGTGTGCACGTACGAGCTCTCGGGCACGAAGAATGATGGCAGACGCTCGGTAACCTGCCCCGAGTGCGGCGCCGGCTGGAACGTTGATAATCCCGTCTCGGTGCACGACACCCGATAGGCATGGACGACCGGAAGACGTTGCGGCTTTCGATCGACGGTGTAAACTCAGTTCAATGGGAAGCCGGGTGCCGTGGTCTGAGCGAAGCGAAGCCCATGTACACACACCCCTAAACACCACAATGACGCGCGAATTACCACTGGTACCTCGCCCGACGGTGCTCTCGTCAACCAACACCACTGACCGCGCGATCCGTCTCAACACCGTCTCGATGAACCGCAACTCCAGGCTCTACCCAAGAACGGCCCAACACCATCTCTTTGGATATCACGACAGTCCTTGCAGCAACGATTCCATCAATCGTCCCGAGCTTTGCACTGCCCAAGACCGCAAACGCCCGGGACGAACCAACTAACACGCTTTATCCTAACATATTCCATATCGTCTTCCGGCACCCGGAGACTCGGCGAGTCGGAACCCAGGACTCTTAGAGCGTCGAGACCACAAAGACGCGTGGAGCCAAGCGGAAACACAAGTCATCATTGCCCCATTATTGTGCATTCTCCACACACCAATGTTGACAGCACGCCGACAGCATTTTCTCTATACTTTTCCTTGACCACTTCAAGAGGAAATGCCATGCCAACAATCCGGTCATATCTAAACGAACTAGGGTTGTCCGATTGGATCGACGACTCCGGAAACGTCGACCATACGCTCTTTCGCTGGCCACCCGATCTCTTCGCTGCAACAGCTTGCATTCTCAAAGATAGCGGCGCCTATATCCAGTGCACTCGCCCCCGCGACTACAGTGCAATCGAGTTTGATCTCGACACATGGCGACTAAAATCAAAACAAGTTTCGGAAGAATGGCGCCAAATCAATGTCGACCGGCACGACGCAACACCGCCCGAATACGTATGCCAGCTCCTCGACAAAATCGCCGAGATGGCAGATCGCGACCTGACCGTACTTACGATACCTGACAAAAATAATATTCATTGGATACCATTCGTCAAACTCATGTGTATCTCGGATCAGGCCTGCCGAGGCGTCGGAAACACACCGCTACCATTCAAGGACGACTCTAGTGACAACAACGATAACATATTTCTTAGTATGTCTATGACGGCCCTTGTTGAGCAAATGCAGGAGTTCACGAAACCCGGCGGCAATCTAGCCCAGTTCGCCCCCTCCACACTCTGCAAGCGTATCGATAAAGCAAGAGCCGTTGTCTTGCCAAAGATGCGGACGTCTCAGCGAGGCGCGACGATCCGATCCCTCTCATTATATCTAGCACTCCTGACCGGCAGTGATCTCGAACCCCACTGGCACCAGCCGGACCAACTCGTTCTCCCGTCGCAGTCGTGCCCCAGCGGAATCAAAAACAGTGAGACGACGTCGGTACGGGTATCTGATCTAATTGAGGCATCTGGACCTTACAATTTTATATTGCTTCCATGGCCATTCCATATTATAGATTCCCAGTTCTCACCCATCGCCTGCCCCCGAAACGACCTCGGACATCGACCACCACCAGGGCACGGGCTGTTTGAGTATTCCCCGCTCTCCGGGATCTCAAACGATATCAACGGATTTATCAAAGAGCTCATCACAGAAGCCAAGCGGCGTGTCGGCTACGTGCACGGCATCGTCTTGCCAGAGATGGCATTAACGCGCGAAGACTTTGAGCAAGTATTCAACGAGAAGAATCATACCGACCTTGAGGTCGTGGCCTGTGGTGTTTACGAACCCAGTCCACAAGCCGGTGGCCTTGCAAAGAACTACACAATCGTGCGGACAAGAGCAAAGGACGGAAAGGGCTTTGCATTCACGGTTCAGGAGAAGCATCATAGATGGGCCCTCGATCCGGCCCAGGTCAAGATGTACGGACTTGCCTCCGTACTCAAACCAACGCAAACCTGGTGGGAAGGCATCGAACTACCTAGGAGAAGTCTTAACTTCTTCTCACTCGACGCAATGGCGGCTTACTCGGTCCTCGTCTGCGAAGATCTCGCACGACCCGATCCTGTTGCCGACGCGATCCGCGCGATCGGACCAAACTTTGTAATCTGCTTATTGATGGATGGACCACAACTCGCATCACGATGGAGTGGGCGATACGCCACCGTGCTCGCGGATGATCCAGGCAGCAGCGTTCTTACGCTCTCAAGCTTGGGCATGGTCGAGCGGAGTCGATTACGCGATCGAATTCAACACCCTTCTCGCATCGTCGCGCTTTGGCGCGAGCCCGGTGAGGCTCCGATAGAACTGGAATTGGAATCGTCGAGTTCTGGGCTATTGCTCACGATGTACCCGTCACACAACAAGGAATACACCTTGGACGGAAGAGACGACGATGGAATCGGCACATCACTTCGCTTGGCATCCGTGACGCAGCTTAAGGAACCGAGGCCTAACATTGATGTCGCTGCAGCTCTCGGCCATAGTCCGAGAACGGATCCAACGGTCCAGTAGTCATGTTCTTAACGCCTAACCACTTCATTTTCAGCCCATTCTGGCCATCGAGCCCCTCATTCTCTGCACTTTTGCGAAGGGCTCTCAAGATCCAGTGCCGATTCGACGTAGACTCGGTAGCAATCAGAGCAATCTGTGGCAGCACAGACTGCGAAGGAGCTTAACATGGACCGGACAACCGCTGTTGAAGCGAACATCGACGCCATTGCTCGCATGGTGCCGCAAGATCGTCGCGGTGGACACACCGAGGCGCTCGCGATCCTCAGGCACCTCGTTGACGAGCAAGGCGATCGCCTCGATAAAGCTCAGACAGCTGGTTCGAAGCCGAACAACGAGAAATCGAAGTAGCTCACTATCCGGGAAGCAACTTGAGTTCGCTCCGGACGATCGGTAGACGATTCCATGCATCCCGGTTCATGACTCGTCAGTGGTTCGCTGCTGAACAGTCGTTTGCTGAGCAAACCCGGGCGCCAAAGAAGAATGACACCTGGCGAGCAGCATCAACACTGCGACCGCGGTATGTTGCTACATCGACGACTTGATCGGACTCCTCGGGCTAAGTGCCCCGACGCGCAAGGACATCGCGCACAGGCTATCTAATCCTTCCCGAGGGCGACGGCAAATTGTCTCTGTGCCGCGAACTTCACAAGGGTGCGCCTGACAAGAAGACCGTCACTCATACCCCCGCTCAACGAACCAACTCCACTCACCGCACAATCCGCCTCACCGCCGTCTCGATCGCCGCGTTCTGATCGCGGTACGCCCGCCCCGTCGCCGGCCCCGACCACCCCGAGTGCACCGCCTCGATCTTGCCGTCCCGACCGATGAACACCAGCGTCGGGAAGCTCCGGATCTTGTCGAGGAAGGGCACCTTCTCGCTCGCCAAAGCCTTATCGCTGAACCCAGCCGCGAACACAGGGAACTCCAAGGCGTTCCTCTCCGCGTACGCCCTCGCAAGAGGCACACCCCGCTCGGGATCGTTCTCGAACGCAAACGCCGCGACCTTCAGCCGATCCCCATACCGGTCGTCGAACTCCCGCACCGTCTCGGTCGCGTCGCGACAGTTCGGGCACCACGTCCCAAAGATGTAAAGCAAGCGGGGCTCGCCCGGGACCAACGCATCGAACACCGTGCTCGCGCCGTTGCGCCCCGATCGCGCCACCGCAAAGTCCATCTCGCGGAGCATGACGGGCGTCAAGTAGTCCACCGTCGCAACGGTCTGATCGAACCCATCAGGATCCGCCGCGTTCGCGTTGCGCTGCGCCGTCCACGTCTCGTGCCACCAGTTCCCCGACCAGAAGTTCCCGGTCAGCCGGTCCCCCTCCAGCGTCGCGTTGAACAAGAACGCGTGCTGGCCATCGAACGCGCTCAATCGCATCGCCCGCCCATCGACGCGCCCCTCGAGAAACCGATAGTCACCCGTCGCGTTCAAAAACGTCCCGGTCGCACGCCCGGTGCGCTCGTCGACCTCGAACACGCCGACCGACGGGTTGTCATCGCTCTCAAAGTCCACGTCCCATCGCCCGCCGAACCGACGCGCGTCTTTGAGATGCCCGGGGGGCGTCGACACCACGTCAAACCGCTTGTCCTCGTGCAACGTCCGGACGGTCAGAGGCATCGTGTGCACCGACTCGCGCCGTTGCACCACGTACTCGCCGATCCCAAACCGTTCGCCGTTCTGGTTCGTGACCTCCCAGCGCACCACGTTGTCACCAAACTCTGCCTCGAGCACCTCGCGACGCCCACCGGGGATCGCGTAGCTCCGCACACGCAATGAATCGGGTCGCAGAGTCTCTTCGCCGTTCACAAGTTGGAGCACCGGCTCGGTCGGAATCCGACCGCTCAGTCCCGTGCTCGAAAGGCCGGGCCCCGGAACGTACAGGCTCGCGTTCACCGGGAGCGGACCGCCCGGGGTCACCAACTCGATCAAGATCGGCTGGAGCACCACCGAGGTCGCACGAACGGGCAGGGCAACCACGGCGAGCACCGCGATCGCGACGATTCGGGTCAAGAGCTGCATGCAGAACGATACACACTCGCGACTTCCCGCTTTGTTCCCGACCTCGTCCCGGGTAGTCTCACCGACAGCGGTCGATCCGGTCCTGAATCCGGAGCGGGTGCAGCCGGCCAAGGCCGCGGGAAGGGAAGTCCATGCAGAGCACGATGCTCATCGTGGCGGTCGTCGGTGCGCCGGCCGCCCTCGCCTCCGATATCACTTGGAGTTCGCTCGGGGTCTCCCCGGGCCAAGACGTCACGATCGCCGCCGATCAGTCCGTGATCTTCGATGTCGCGGACGCCACCGTCGGCGAACTCGTCGTCATGGGCCAGCTCACGTTCGGCGACGACCAAGACAAGACCCTCACCGCCCAACGCATCATGGTCACCGGAGACGGCGCCCTCATCCGCGCCGGTACCCCGAGCGACCCATTCACCCACGACCTCACCATCACGCTCACAGAGACCATCGGCGATCCCTCGACCCAGCCGATGATGGGCTACCGCGTCCTCGGAACGCGCGACGGCGCATCACTCCAGCTCCACGGCGCGAGCGCCGCCAAGACAACGTGGACCCAGATCACCGCCGACGTCGCGCCGGGCGACACCACGCTCACCACCGCCGTCGCCGCCGGCTGGAAGGCGGGCGACGAGATCGTCCTCGCCCCCTCGGGCGAAGACCCGCGCCACGCCGAACGCCTCACCGTCACGTCCGTTTCCGCCGACGGGCTCACCATCACCTTCGAACCTCCCCTCGCCCACACCCACCTCGGGCGCGTCTTCACCTACGCCGGCAAAGACATCGACATGCGCGCCGAGGTCGCGCTGCTCAGCCGCAACATCACCATCCAAGACCCACCCGATGACGCGGATCCCAAGCTGGGCTTCCACGGCATGTTCATGCCCACCTCAGGCCCCATCAACCTCAGCGGGGTCGAGCTTCAAGGCGGAGGGCAGATCGCCAGGCAAGGCCGCTACCCCATCCACTGGCACCGCGACCCCTCCCTCGACGTCCAGTTCGGGTCGAGGGGCTACCAAATCGAAGCCCCAAGCCGCCAAGGCGATTGGATCCGAAGCTGCTCGATCCACACCTCCGGCCAGCGAGGCATCGTCGTCCATGGGGTCAACGACATAGAGGTCGCCGAGAACGTCGTCTTCGACGTCTGGGACCACGCCTACGTCTTCAGCGAAGACGGGATCGAGAAGGGCAACACCTTCACCAACAACCTCTCGATGCTCGTCAAACGAAAGGACAGCGACGAGTTCGCGTTCCCACGCGATGACCACACCGAGTCCGACCAAGCCGAGCACCGCCCAGCAGGCTTCTGGGGCCGCAACCCGTTCAATCCGATGGTCGGCAACCACGCCGCCGGCTCGCTCGAAGGCAGCGGGTTCCACATCGACAGCCGCGTTATGAGCTACGACATGAAACGGCTCATCCAACGCGAGCACGCAACAACAGAAACCTTTGTGTTCGAAGACAACCTCGCCCACTCCAACTACCGCGAAGGCGTCGCCGGAGGAGGCATCCCGACCTACGGACCCAAAACCCGAGGCCACGGCCTCATGGTCGGCGACTACAACGCGTCGTTTGAGGGCATCTTCGAGGGCTTCCGAACCTATCGAAACTCCGTCTTGGGTGTGTGGATCGAAGACGAGCGCCACACCCTCCTCGATGCCGTGCTGAC
Organism: Planctomycetota bacterium; assembly: GCA_038748775.1. Classification (GTDB taxonomy): domain Bacteria; phylum Planctomycetota; class Phycisphaerae; order Phycisphaerales; family UBA1924; genus DAIQNV01. Next base: position 374,386 of record JBCDIT010000002.1, on the reverse strand, counting down.
CGATTCATCCGGTGGCTTCATCGCGTTCCGATCCAACATCGAAGACGTCGTCTTCAACCAGCGCTCCGACAACACCCTCGGGCGCGAACCACAGAACCTCGGAAACCGCAAGCACCCCGCCGGGGGCCTCCACCTCCAATCCACCGGCTACGGAAACCACGCCAACCTCACCAACGTCACGTTCATGAACGTCTCTCCCGGCGCCGTTCACATGTGGAAAGACCCGCTCGGGAGCAGCTACGAGACAACGCTCGAAGGCATCACCCTCATCAACACCCCCGCCGTCTTCCACAGCTCCGACCCCGATCTCGTCGACGGCGCCTACATCGATGTCGACGGCTCGCTTGTCGATATGGGCCCGGATTCGCTCATCGGGGGCGACAACCTGCTCCCAAGAGGGGGTGTTTACGTCCCCGACCTGGATGTCGTCGTACTGCCCGGAGGCGCCAACGCCTGCACACCCGCCGACATCGTCGCACCCTTCGGCGTGCTTGACGGAGGTGACATCGACGCCTTCGTCGGCGCCTTCACCGCTGGCGACACCATCGCGGACCTCGCTCCGCCATTCGACACCATCGACCTGAGCGACATCGACGCCTTCATCGCCGCTTTCGTCGCCGGCTGCCCCTAATCGGGCATCACAGACCCCTCCTAGCGCGGCGGGGTGCACACCAGCGCCCGCCGCGTTTGCCCTTCCCTGTCTCGGCGCAACAATGCCCCGATGACCGAGCCCCCTTTCTCTCCCATCGACGCCGTCCTCGACGACCTCCGCGCAGGCAAAATGGTCATCCTCACCGATGACGAAGACCGCGAGAACGAAGGCGACATCGTTCTCCCCGTCGAGTTTGTCACGCCCGAGGCGGTCACCTTCATGCTCTCGGTCGCGCGGGGCTATATGTGCGTCAGCCTCCCCGAAGCCGACTGCGACCGGCTCGACCTCCACCCCCAGGCCGCCGTGAACACCTCGGCCCGAGGCACCCCCTTCACCGTCTCCATCGATGGCCACCCAAAGCACGGCTTCACCACCGGCGTCTCCGCCGCCGAACGCGCCAAAGCCATCAAGATGCTCATCGACCCAACCCTCGGGCCCGACGACTTTGTCCGCCCGGGCCACATCAACCCCCTCCGATCGCGCGACGGGGGCGTCCTCGTCCGCACAGGCCAGACCGAAGGCTCGATCGACCTCTGCCGCCTCGCCGGCCTCACCCCCGCCGCGATCATCATCGAGATCATGCGCGACGACGGAGAGATGGCCCGCGTCCCAGACCTCGCCAAGATCGCCGAGCAGCACGACCTCAAGATGTGCTCGGTCGCCCAGATCATCGAGCACCGACTCGGCCGCCAATCGCTGATCCGGCGCCTCGACCCGATCAAAGGAACGCCCATCCGCACGCCCGAGGGCGAGTTCAACCTCATCGCGTTCGAGTCCGTTGTCGACCCCTTCCCCCACCTCGCCCTGACCGTCGGAGGCGTCGGAGACCTCGACGCGAACGCCGAACCCATCGAGTCGAGCGAGCCCACCCTCGTCCGGATGCACCGGCGCGACCTGCTGGGCGACATCTTCGCCGACCTCGACTCCGCCCCAGGCGAAACAACCTCCACCGGAGGCCTGCTCCGCGCCTCGATGAAGGCCATCCAAGACACAGGCCGCGGCGCGATCGTCTACCTCCGCCCCGAGGGCGCGACCGGCGCCACCTCGCTCAGCGCACGCCTCAGCCAGATCCGACGACCCGCCCCCGAAGCCGGAGCCGACACCCCCGACCTCACCCAAGCCGCCGAGGTGCCCACCGCCCTCCGCCGCTACGGAATCGGAGGCCAGATCCTCCGACAGTTGGGGCTCCGTAAACTCAAACTGCTCACTAACCAGCCCAAGGCGATGCCAGCGCTCGATGCGTTCGGACTCGAGATCGTCGAGACGATCCCGCTCGACGGCCACTAACGCCGAACGAAACGTGGTTGACATTGTGCCGGGCCGCTTTACTCAGGCCGCGATTTCGGGCACTCTATTCGGACCCCCTAGGGACTTTCCGAAGGAGCCACACATGCCCACCAAGAAAACCTCGACCATCGCCACCCTCGCCGCCGGCGTCGCCCTGGGCGTCGCCATCTCCGTCCCCATCATCGCCAGCGGACAGCCCGAAGACGGCGCCATGTCCATGGAAGAGATGATGCAGATGGACCCCTCCAAAGTCATGCAGATGATGATGGAGGCGTCGATGCCAGGCGACGAGCACGAGTTCCTCGCCAAGCTCGCCGGCGACTACGAGATGACCGCCAAGTTCTGGATGGACCCCGACGCCGAGCCCGAAGTCTCAAAGGGCACGTGCTCGTCCGAGCTCATCATGGACGGACGCTACCTCGTCTGCGATGTCGACATGACCCTCCGCTTCGGAGGCATGGACGTCCCGATGGCGGGCAAGGCGGTCATGGGCTACAGCCGCCCGCTCCGCGAATACCAGACCATCTGGATCGACACGATGAACACCAACATGACCGTGCAAACCGGCGATATCAAGGACGGCAAGCTCGTCGTCATCGGCCAGAACGCCAGCCCCATGGGACCGAGCCAACTCAAGAACGTCTACACCATGCAACCGGGCGGCTACGACCTCGAGTTCTACGAGCCCAACCCCATGACCGGGGAAATGATGAAGACCGGCGTCATCGAGTACCGCCGCTGAACAACCGCGCCCGCGCCTCACACAGAGACGCCGGCGCTTCAAGAGCAACACAATGAACGACGACCGCCCCCAGTTCCTCATCACCCTCCATCTCCGCCCGCCCGGGACCATCGACTCGTTAACCGAGGCCGAAGCCCAACTCGCCGGAGCGCACTTCGAGTACACAAAGTCACTGCTCGAGCAAGGCCATCTCATCTACGCAGGGCGAACCCAGGACGCCGAGCCCGTCGGACTCATCGCGCTCCGCGCCGCCGATGAACAAGAAGCACGCGCACTCGCCGAGGCCGACCCTGGCATCAAGGGCGGGCTGTTCATCTGGGACCTCCGCCCCTACACAGTCGCCCTCATCGCCCAGAACTGACGTCGTCACCGATCCAAAGGCCCATCAAGATCAAGTCCACGAACGAGCCATCGGGCTGCAAGAACGCCCGCCTCTTCCGCCCCTCTTCCTCAAACCCGCAACGCCGGTACAACGCCAAACCCACGTCGTTCGTCTCAAGAACATCAAGCTCAACGCGCAGCACCCGCGGATGAGCCCGCGCCCACCCGAGCATCGCGTCCATCAACACCCGCCCAAGACCCCGCCCACGCCAAGGCTCGTCGATCATCATCCCAAGCGTCGCGACATGACCGACCTTGGCTTTATCACGAGCGACGATCCCCGCGTGCCCAACAATCGTCCACCGGTCAGAAGGCTCGCACGCCGCGACCATGAGCCCACGCCCACTGTCGAAAGCACGCTCCAACTCGCCGCGCAGCCCGGCCGCGCTCATGACATCCCCAGGGGTCGTCAAGATCTGATCGGTCGTCGCCGAACCGCGAACCATGTGCTCGCGCAGCGCATCCGCGTCCGAGGACCGAAGCCCTCGCAACGAAAGCCTGGCCCCGTCACGAAGCTCGACCAACCGCTCCGCGAACCCGTCCACCGAGATCACACCCGCGCGAATGCCGGGATCTCACCCACCAGCGGACGCGCGTACTTCAAGAACGCCTCGCTCACGTCGTGATCGCCGTGCATGAACTCCGGATCCATGTGCCGCGTCTTCGCCGCGACCTGCGTCAGGTCGATCCGATCGAGCTCGGTCTTGTACTCGTCCCCGTCGTACCCCTTGCCGGTCCGCAGGATCGCCACCGAGCCGTCCATGTCGCCCCCGCTCGCGATCATCGCCGCGTAGCGACCCGCCCGACGCGCCTCGTCCTGGTCCACCGGGCTCGCGTCCGGGTAGCACCGCTGCAAGTAGCCGAACGTATCCGCACGCACCCGAGGCGCCTTCCCGCCGGCAGTCTTCAGGTTGTCCTTGATCAGCTTGCTCAGCGCGTCGCCCAGCGCGCCCGTCCCACTCAACTGAACGTTCCCGTGCGCATCCGTCTCGCCCTCGAAGAGCTTCGTCGTGATCGCCACACCGTCCTTGTCCTGCACGCCCTCGCTCACCGCGATCTGGCACCGACCCAAACGGTCGTACACGTTCGCCACCTGCTGAACAAAGTCCTCGGTGTCGAACGCCTTCTCGGGCAGGTAGATCAAGTGAGGACCATCGTCCTCGTGCGTCCGGGCCAACCCGGCCGCCGCGGTCAAGAACCCAGCGTGACGCCCCATCACCACGTTGATCTTCACGCCCGGAATGCTCGCGTTGTCCAGGCTGTCGGCCATGAACGCCTTCGCGACGAATCGCGCCGCCGAGGGATACCCGGGAGTGTGGTCGTTCGCCATCAAGTCGTTGTCAACCGTCTTCGGAACGTGGAAACACCGAAGCTCATACCCGTGCTGATCCGCAAGCTCGTTCACGATGCGGCACGTGTCGCTCGAGTCGTTGCCGCCGATGTAGAAGAAGTAGCGGATGTCGTGCTTCTCGCACGCCTTGAAGATCCGCTCGCAATACGCCGCGTCCGGCTTGTCCCGCGTCGACCCGAGCCCAGCGCTCGGAGTCATCGCGAGCGCATCAAGAAAGCCCTGGTCCTTGTCCGTCAAGTCGACGAGGCGATCCTCTGTCAAACCCCGAACAGCATGACGCATACCCAAGACCCGCTTGATCGGGTTGCCCGGCTGCCCCGCACCAGCAGACTTCAGCCCCTCGATCACGCCCACCAACGAGCAGTTGATCACCGCCGTCGGCCCACCCGACTGCCCGATCACCGCGTTCCCCTCGATCAACCGCTCTGCCATGTCGCCATCCTCCTGTTCGTGAGCCCGAGGATAGAGCCCAACGCGTCCGTCGGCCCGCCACCCACGGCGCCAGCACGCCTCAGGCCAACACCCAAACCAAAGAAACCGCTTTCGCTATCCACGCGGACCACGATCCAACCTACATCGCGATCCGGCAATCAACTCTATGTGAGAACACCGCCGGACAACTGGAGCTCAACACCCAATTCAGAGCCCCCAAACCTGCCAGTTCCGGGGCCACAACGCCCCCAAGACTCAAGAGATAGCGATGAACCCTCAAAATTGACGGTGATCCACTCAGAATCGCAACCGAGATTCTGTTCAGATGCCAAAAAGACGCCTCAACTTTGATCGATCTATCAATCGCTTCGCGGCTTATTGCTATATTCCTTCCGCTGGGACGAGGACATTAGAGAGTGACCCTCAATCTCCCTGTTGGACGCCGCGTGTGGACGGGCGGCGAGCGCGTTCGCGTGCGCGCTGCCCGTCCCAGGCGTCATCCCCAGCTCGACACGCCAATCTCCTCACTCTCGCGGCTCGACCTCTGGCTCGACCCCCCGAGTCGCAGAGAGGACAGGCTCGCCCCGGAACAACTTCCGGGGTGGGTCTTCACGGCCGGACAGAGTCGAATCGAGAAACCCCTCGATAGCACCCTCACCCACGCCCCCTGCAATCCCTTGGTGCGCACACCAACCCGCCGCTCCGATACGCTCGGCGCATGCTCACACAAGCGCTCACGATCGCGATCGCCGCGACACCCCTCGCCGCCCAGCCAACCTCGGACTCACCCCTCGCCGATAGGCCAAACGGGCCCCGCTCCGCCGAGTCGACCCACCACGTCCTCTACAACGCCACCGTCCACCCGGCCCCCGGCGCCATCTGGGCCCCGGGCTTCGTCGAGATCAAAGACGGAGTCATCATCGACGCCGGCCCCATCGGCAAGCGCATCTTCATCCCGCCCGCCGGAGCCCAAGCCCACGACCTCACCGGCGAGCACGTCTACGCCGCGTTCATCGACCCCTGGATCGAAGTCGAAACCCCCGCCCCCAGCGACAAGGCCGACGGACGCCACTGGAACGCCAAGGTCGTTCCCAACCGCGACGTCCTCAACTTCGAAGGTCTCACCGCCACCCAACGCGAAACGCTCCGCGACCAAGGCTTCGCCGCCGCGGCTATCGCCCCCGAAAGCGGAATCTTCGCCGGCCTCGGCGCCGTCGTCGCCACCTCCGACCCCGCCGACGACGGCTCCAAGCGCAAGCCCGCCGCGTACCTCCCCCAGGCGTTCCACGCCATCGATTTCGAAACCGCCGGCTTCGGCCGAGGCGGCTACCCCACATCACACCCCGGCGCCGTCGCCCTCATGCGTCAGACCCTCTCCGACGCCCAATGGGTCACCGAGCACGACCGCGACGCCAACAGCTCCATCGCCGTCCTCGCCGACGACGCGATCCCATACCTCTTCGACATCGACATGGAACTCGAGCACTTCCTCGCGCTCGACATCTTCAACGAGCAACTCAGAGGCGAACTCATCCTCGTCGGAAACGGAATGGAGTTCAAGTGGCTCTCCGGCCTCGCCCGCGAGCGCCGCGAGATGGAGTTCTTCTCCGTTGTGCTCCCCCTTCGCTTCCCCAAGAAACCAGACGTCTCCACCGTCGGCAAGGCGCACAGCACCGAGCTGACAACCATGCTCGAGTGGGAACACGCCCCCGCCAACGCCGCCCACCTCGCCGAGCTGGGCATGAACCTCGCCTTCACCACCTCCAAGCTCCCAAAGGGCCAGAAGTTCTTCGACAACCTCCAGAAGGCGATCGATCACGGCCTCCGCCCCATCGACGCCCACCGGATGCTGACGACCGGCCCCGCCAACATCCTGGGCGTCACCAGCAAGCTGGGCACCCTCGAGGAAGGCAAGATCGCCAACATCCTCGTCACGTCCGACGAGTTGTTCACCCACCAAGGCGACCACCCCACCCTCTACGACCTCTTCATCGACGGCCACCGACACCGCCTCAACGACCGCCAGGGCGAGGACTACGACGGCGAATGGCGCCTCCTGATCGGAGCCCTCGACAACCCCGCCTTCACGATGACATTCACCATCGAGGGCTCCACCGAAGGCTCACCCACAATCACCCTCACCGAAGGCGAGGGCGATGACGCCGTGACGGACAAGGCCCGCATGGTGAGCCTGAACGGGAACCGCATCAGCTTCCTCATCGACGATGAAGACGATGGAACCGGCGTCTACGTCATGTCCGGCGCCTTCACCAACACAGGCCAGGGCACCACGATCATCGGGACACTCATCGATCCCGACTCAACGCCCTACCAGTGGACCGCCGTTCGAACCGACACCACGCCACAAGACAACGAAGACAAAGACAACACCGAGCCCGAAGACCCGACCGGCAGACCCGACCACCCCGGCTACCCCTTCGGCCCCTACGCCGCCGCCGAACCCCCTGAGCAACAGGCGATCGTCATCACCAACGCCAACCTCTGGACATCCGGACCCGAGGGCATCATCGAGAACGGAACCCTCGTCGTCAGCAGCGGGACAATCCGATACGCCGGACCCGCCGCCGGCGCGCCCCGCCCCCGAGGCGCCACCGTCATCGACGCCGAAGGCAAGCACGTCACCCCGGGCCTGCTCGACGCACACTCACACACAAGCCTCTTCCGAATGGGCGTCAACGAAGCCGGCCAAGCCGTAACCGCCGAGGTCCGCATCGCCGACTCGCTCGACCCCTCCGCCATCAACTGGTACCGACAACTCGCAATGGGCGTCACCACCGTCCTCAGCCTCCACGGCTCCGCCAACCCCATCGGCGGGCAATCGCAAACCCACAAGGTCCGCTGGGGCGTTCACCACCCGCGCGACATGCGGATGCAAGACGCCAGGCCGGGCATCAAGTTCGCCCTGGGAGAGAACGTCAAGCAGTCCAATTGGGGCGACGAATACACCACCCGCTACCCGCAAACACGCATGGGCGTCGAAACGATCATGCGTGACCGCTTCATCGCCGCCCAGGAATACGCCCAGGCGATAAAAGCACAAGAAGGCCTCGGCGCCCGGGCCTACAGCGCCGTCACCGGCAAGCCGCCCGTCCGCCGCGACCTCGAACTCGAAGCGCTCGCCGAAATCCTCACCGGCGAACGCCTCATCCACTGCCACTCCTACCGCCAAGACGAAATCCTGATGCTCTGCCGCATCGCCGAAGACTTCGGCTTCACCATCGGCAGCTTCACCCACGGCCTCGAGGTCTACAAAGTCGCCGAGACCGTCCAGAACCACTCGCTCGGCGCCAGCATCTTCAGCGACTGGTGGGCCTACAAGTACGAAGTCGTCGACGCGATCCCCTACGCCGGTCCCCTCCAGACCGAAGCCGGCGTCCTCACCAGCTACAACTCCGACTCGGACGAACTCAGCCGCCGCATGAACCTCGAAGCCGCCAAGGCCCAGCGCTATGCCTTCGGCTTCGACAAGGACGACCCCGCCGTCGGTCCCCAAGAAGCGCTCAACTTCGTCACCATCAACCCCGCGATCCAGATGGGCATCAGCGACCGCGTCGGGAGCCTCGAAGAAGGAAAAGACGCCGACTTCGTCGTCTGGTCCGCCGACCCGCTTTCCGTCTACGCCGTCGCGGAACACACCTTCGTCGACGGACGCGAGTACTTCAGCCTCGAACGAGACGCCGAGTTCCGCGAACAGATCCGCGCCGAACGCCAACGCCTCGTCCAGAAGATCCTCGAAGACCCCAGCAAGTCAGACAACGACGCTGAATCAGAATCGGAATCGGAATCCGAAAGCGACTCCGAACCCGACACCCCGGGCCGCCGACGCATCCTCGCCAACTACATGACCTCAGGCCCGCACCCCGACTTCCTCAGGCAAGGCGACTGCGGCTGCAACATCATCAACCACGCCATCTACTACCGGAACATGCACGAATAAACCCATCCTCCGACCCTCGCCCAAGGCGACGCAGACGGGGCACCCGAAAGACAAACCAAGATGACCGACACACCCAACACGCCCAACGACAAAGCACTCGCCACCCTCCCTCTCCCCAAGGGCGAGAGGGCCGGGGAGAGGGGCTCCCCCAAGCGAATCGCCCCCCGACTCTTCATCGCCGCAACACTCAGCCTCTTGACGCCAACCGGCCTCGCGCAAGACCTCGTCCACAAGGCCGCGCCCCAAGCCCAGCCGATCATCATCACCGGCGCCACCGTCCACACCGCCGGCGGCCCCACCTACGAGAACGGAACCATCCACTTCGATGAAGGCCGCATCACCTACGTCGGCCCCGAAAGCAGGGCGCCCCGGCCACGCCCCGACACCCGACGCATCGACGCAACCGGCATGCACGTCGCACCGGGCTTCTTCGCCGCCGACACCCGCATAGGGCTCGTCGAGGTCAACGCCGTCCGCGCCACCCGCGACTTCAACGAAGTCGGCGGCATCACCCCCGAAGTCCGAGCCAACTCCGCCATCAACCCAGACACCACGCTCCTCCCCGTCGCACGCTCCGGCGGCATCCTGCTCGCCGGCGTCTTCCCATCAGGCGGACGCGTCCCGGGCCGCGTCAACGTCGTCCGGCTCGACGGATGGACCACCGAAGACATGACCGTCGACGCCGGCGGCCCCCAAGGCACCGCCGGCCTCATCCTCGACTGGCCCAGCATGCGACCCAACACCGCCTGGTGGAACGACACCCCCGCCAGCGAGCAGCAAAGGAACATCGACAACGCCGTCAAAGCCATCGACCAGGTCTGGGACGACGCCGAGGCGTACATGAACGCCCGCGAAGCCGACGACACCCACCCGCAGGACATCCGCTTCGACGCCATGATCCCGGTCATCGAAGGCGAGTCACCCCTCATCATCGCCGCCAACGACTACGACCAAATCGTCACGTCAGTCACGTGGGCAAAGAGCCGCGGCTACGACGTCATCATCAACGGAGGCCAGGACGCCGACCTCGCCGCCGATCTCCTACTCGAGCACGACGTCCCCGTCATCATCAGCGGGACCCACGTCTTCCCCAAACGGGCCGACCAGCCCCACGACCACGCCTACACGCTCCCCAAGCGGCTCTACGAATCAGGCATCGACTTCGCGCTCGGGACCGCCGACCGCGACGGCAACGTACGCAACCTCCCGTTTGAGGCCGGAATGGCCGCCCGCTTCGGACTCCCCAAATCAGAAGCCCTCCGCGCCGTCACCCTCGCACCAGCGCAGATCTTCGGGGTCGACGAAGACTACGGAAGCCTCGAAGAAGGCAAGTCCGCCACCCTCATCATCTCCACCCACGACCCCCTCGAAGTCCGCTCGTACGTCCTGCACGCCTTCATCGACGGACGCGGTATCGATCTGACCAACAAGCAAAGAGCCCTCGCCGACAAGTACCGCGAGAAGTACCGCCAACTCGGCCTCATCAACGAGTAGTCCAACCTCGCTCGGAAACAAACCGACTACGGCAACGGGGGCGATCTTCTCGCCCCGCTCTCACCACGCCTCAGTCGGACTCAGCGTGACAGCCACCAACCCCGGATCGCGCTGCGCCCTCGACGGGATATCCACCGCACCACACAACCCACCGCCCCCATCGTCGATGCAGAAGTACAACGGGTTCCCGGTGCGCGTCCGCAGCTCGATCCGCCCAGCCGCATCCGTCACGAACTCACCCCGGTCCCATCTGTCATCATTCAACCAGTGATCATCGAAACGACCCGCATCGATCACGAGGCACGAACGAGGCAGCACACCCGAGACCCGGACCCTCTGATTCGTGATCGGTTCACCTGTGACCCCATCACGCAACTCGAACACCTGGTCATAGACGCGATACGCCCGACCACAGCCCACCAGCAGACCACAAAGAACAAGCAGGACCGCGACTCGAAGCGTCTCAACCCCCCAGCCGATACACGTCCCGAAGCGAAATCACATCGCCCTCCGAGTCGCGACCGATCCACACCACCACCAGAGTCACCGCTTGGTTCCCGCCGCCGGTCGCCAGGCCCGCAGCCCACTCCGGAAGCTCGCCCAAGACAATCCGGTATGTCCGCGTGCTCGGGTCATAGAGCACCGCGTTCAGCCCGAGATCGGTCAGATCAACGTCCCAGGTCAGCTCCTGGCGCTGGCGAGCCGAACCGAGCAGGCCGCCCGAGTTCGCCGATCCACGGTACAGCCGCACCTTCACCTGCCCGGTGCCCTTGACCGTGTCGCCCCACCGATCGCGCAGCTCAAGGTGGAGCACAACCTGGGCCCCGCCCTCCGGCGTCACCTCCGCGTGCGTCAGCGGGAACACACGCATCGACTCCGGGGCAAACGGCCCGAGCAGCTCGAGCCGATCGACATCGTCCGGACCGAGCACGCCAGACCCATCGGACGGTAACGCACCACCGCGCGTCGAATCGCACCCGAAGAGCATCGCGAAACCAACAACCGCAATCAGCCCGAGCCGCACCATGGCCGCGAGTCTACGCGGTTCACACCGACAGCCGACGGAACGACGCCTCATACCCCATCGTCCACGCCCGACCCCGGTCGACCGCACCCGATTCCTCGTACCGCACGAACCACAGGTCCTCGAACGACCGCCCGCGCGTGTCGACCAGCACCCCCGCGCCCTTCGAGACTTCCGTCTCAGCAGCGATCGCCTCACGAAGCGCCCAAAGCCCCGGCTCATCCGAAGCAACCAGCCGCCCCCGGATCACGACGATCAGCTCCAGATCACCGATCGGTACCGTCCCGGGGCTCCCGGTCGAGAGGTCCCCGAGCCGGATCGTCTCAATCCCGCGACGCAGCACCTCCGTGCGGTGCGGCCCCGATCCAAACAAGTCAATCTCCCGATACGAGCTCATCACCGCCCCCCGCAACGCCAGTTCAAGGCACTAGCTCACCTCGACGGGGTCCGACACCCCGTCGCTTGAAACCGCCGCCAGCCACACCGTCCGCTGCGCCGCGCCCCGCGCCGCCACGCTGTACTTCACGCTCGTGACCACACCCGTCACCAACCCCTCGAGCCGCCTCGCACCGCTCGCGTTCGCCCCGACCTCAAACGCGAGTTCGCCCATCGCCCCCGGCACCGGACCATCCAGATCATCGCCCGCCAAGTCCTGGACCACCCTCACCGTCACCTTCTGCTCGGGCACGTCCGCAAAGACCGCGTGCGGCCCCGCGTCGGCGTACTCCACAACCACCCGCTCCCCAAACCGGTTCACCTCGACGCTCGAAACCCCTTCCCAGTCCTGCCCATCGAACGTCACCCGATCCGGGTTCAGCACCAGCATCGATCTCCCCTTCGCAACCAAGGCTCATTCCCGTACCATCCGACCGACGCCGAGCCGCCGCACACGGTCCGGCTCACCGTCGCCGTCCTCGTCCACCTCCGCCACCAGTCGTCGCCACTCCGCCTCCGCGCGCTCGCGGTACCACTCGGCCCGCTGCCCCGCCACGCTCCGAGGCCCCGACCCAACGCTCGCGCCCGCGAAGACCAGGTGCAGCGCCGCGAGCGACTCGTACGTCACAAAGTCACTCGCGTTTACAACAGACGACGCCCCGTCGACACCGAGACGACCCAGCGTCCGAGCGTGCGCCAACCCGATCTGCGGCGCGAACGTGAACACCTCGACCTTCGCGGTGCCCACCGACGCCGGCGGGATTGTCGCACCGCCCGCCGACTCGCGCAAACGGCTGATCTCAAGAACCGATCCGCTCACCCGCGACACCACCTCGTAGGGCGTCCTCGCCACGAGCACGACGTTCCCGGCGCCCACGCCCGCACTGTCAAACCCGACGTCCTGCGACGTCATCGCGAGCGCCGCCCCCGCAACACCGCCTTGCCCGCTGACGAGCCGCTGACCGAACCACGCCACCTCTCCGAATAACCCCGGCTCCAGCACCAGCAGATCCCGATCCGTCGCGAACATGCAAGCCCCCTTCCAAACAGGCCGGCCCGGGCCTCCCCGAACCGGCCCACCGCCCCCCGAACCCCAGAACCCGCAAACCCCGAAGCCCCGGAACCCCCGAACTTCCGAACCCCCGAAGCAACAACGCGGACAGGTCAGACCCCCAGCCCCGAGATCACGCCGTGCGCGTTCTCGTTCTTGAACTCCAGCGTGTACTCACCGATCACCTGCCCGCTCACGCTGTCGCCCGTCGCCGCGAGCGGCTTGAACGAGAACGACCGGCCCTGCAGCGGCATCACGCTGATGCGGCTCGAGTCGAGCAGCAGCACCGTATCCGCCGGAACCCACCGGCTCATAATCACGCGGCACACCCCAAAGTCCGACTCGTACACGCTCACCAGATCGCGGTACACCGTGTCCTCGGGCAGGTACGCCCTCGTCCCGGTCGCGAACCCATTGATCCGTCGCTTCTGCGCGCCGCCGCACACGATCGTGTCGACGTTGCCGGAGCTCTGTTCCCAGATCCCGCGCAGCGCCGCGTTCAGCACCGCCTCGTTGAGTTCGTCGGTCCCGCCACCGTCGCCGTCCGGGATCCCGCCGACCCCGGGCATGAACTCGTTCGTCGTAATCGAGTGCCTGATACCGTTCATCGACCGCCGCGTCGTCGACGTGCCTTGCGGAGACGACGACGACGCGACCCCGTTGATCACCGTGTTCTCCAGGTCGCGCAGCAACTCGCGCATGCGCTCCTGCTTCTGGTAGTCGACCTCATCGGCAACGCCGTACGCCCGGGCCGCCTGCAGCGAGCCCGACACCTCAACGCCCGCCGTGAAAATCTGCGTGAAGTTCGACCGACGCACGCGATCGGTGAACCGCGCCGTCGGCGCATCGGCCCCTTCAAGCGCCGCGTTGCCGATGATCGTCAACGCCATCTCGTCGATGAGCCCGACCGGGGTCGTCGCCCCGTACCCTCGCACCACCGTTATCGCGCCCGCGCCCTCATCCACCGCCGTGACGAGCACCACCTCCGCCGCGTCGCCCGGGCGGACCAGATCGCCCACGCGGAACGAACTCGCCGCGTCGACCCCGAAGCTCGTCGCCGATCCCTGTATCGCCGCGTCGTCGATCGTGCCGGTGTTGGCCAGGAGCGCATCTTCGATCCACTCGTGCACCGTGCCCATCGCCGGACGCGGCGCGTCGCCGAGATGGTCCAGCAAAGGCGTCTCGTGCGGACTCACGATCCCCACGATCTCGCTCACGTCCTCGGCCAGCTCCGGCAGGTCCGCCCCCGCCCCGTACGTCGCTTTCCCCGTAAACGCCATATGTCATCCCTTCTAAGGCCGCTTCGTGCCTTCGTTGCCCATCAGTGCCCTTGTGCCCGCGCTTCAACCACCCCGCCGCGCCCGCAGGTACCGCAGCAACTCCTTGCGGTCGCCGGTGGCGCGCGCCGAACTCGCGATCTCGTCCAACTCGGCCGATAAGGCCCCGGGTGTGCCCGGCGCCTCCCCGCTCATCGCCGACGCACGCTCCCGCCGCGTCTCGAAGAGAAACGGTTTCCGCGCCCGGATCCGCGCCACCGCCCGCACCGGGTCGTCTTCGTCGCCGCCTTCGAACAACCGCTCGGCGAGCGCGAGCCCGGTCTCGAGATCGACCACCCCCGCCGCCGCCAGCTCGCGCTCGACCGCGGTCCGCTGCGCCTGCGCCGCGAGCCGCGCTTCGGCCCGCGCCAGGTCGGCTTCTAACTCGGCGATCCGTCGCGCCAAATCCGCGTGCGCCTCCTCGTGCTCAACGCCTCCGTGCTCATCTTCGCCCGGTTCGTCTTCAGCCTCGTCGATCACCGCCTCGCTCAACAGCGGGCGTTCCGTCTCGGGCGCCTCGTTCACGGCGCCCCCGTCCAACTCGCCGCCCCCCGGCGTGCCCACCGATCCAAGCTCCATCGCATGCTCCTTACTCGACACCCGTGTCGATGTCCGACTCGCCAACGCCGTACCCCAGCTCCGCGAGCACCCGCTCGCGGGGAACGCCGAGCCCAGCCTTCATCTCCGCCACCCGCACTTCCGCTTCGGTGTCCAGCGCCTGCGCCTCGGGCCACACGACCCGAAGGCCCCGCTCGTCCGGCCGCGTCGGCACCACCCCCGCCGCGTCGAGCGCCCCGAGCACGAGGCGCGACACCCGCTCGATGCCGGCGCCGTACGTCACGCGCTTCCGCGACGTCTTGCTCAGCAGACTCAACAGCGTGATCCGCAGCGCGTTCCCGCTGCTCAGGTTGCCGATGCGGCCACGCACGACCCCGCTCGCCAACGGAGGCACGGCGCTCGCCTTGTCCATCGCCTCGCGGATCTGCTCGATGTGCTCCGATTCGCTCGGGCTGGCCGCGTCACCGCCGAACGCCTTGATGTCCGCGTCGGGGTCGTCGGTCGTCCACACCTGCCCGGGACCGACGCCGATATCGCCGATCTTGTCGAGCCGCTTGGCGAGGTACATCCGGAAGCTCTGCAGCGTCACCCGGTTGGCCCGATCGCTCAGCCTCGTGTTCAACTCGTCCTGCAGCGGGATCAACGGCTCGACTTCGCCGAGCCCTTCGTACCGGAACGGCTGGCTCAGATTCTGAACGTGAACCACCGGCACCGCGTCCGGCAACAGCACGCTCCGCTCAAGCTCAATCAGCGCACCGTCTTCGTACCGAGCCCGCACGCCCTTCCCAAAGACCTCAACCACCTCGACGGTTCGACGCCTCCCAACCCCTCTCCCCCCGAGCCGATACGACGCCGAACCGGCCGCAGCGCCAGCCCCGGAGAACGGCTCGTCCCTCGCAACCCCATCCTTCCTGCCTCGACCAAACAGCTTCGCCACCCGCGACTCGCGGCTAGGCGTTCGCGCCTCGCCAACCTCGTTCATCACCCGCTCGAAGCACACGCAGTACGCCTCGAGTTCCCGGTAGTCCGCATCCGAAACCACCGGCGTCCCACGCCTGGGCTCCACCGGCTCGATCCGCACGAGCGACGCGATCTCGCCGAAGTCCCCGCGACCCGCTTGCGCCCGCAGCACTTCGGCCCGCCGGAGCATCGCCTCTTCGTCGATCCGAACGACGAAGTCGACATACCCATGCACGTGCCCGAGCAGCACCGCGTCTTGCAGCATCGCAAGCCCGCCCGACGCCTCCCACACCGCGTCGAGCACGCGTTCGACAACGCCTCGCGTCGCGTCATCACCAGCCGTGCTCACGATCCGCACCGGGTCGCCGACCAAGAAGTCCACCATCGTCTGCAAACGCCATGCGATGTCGTTCTCAACGACCACCTCGCGCCGCGTCCCAAACGAACCGTCGGCCTTGCGCCCCGTGATCCGCGAGGGCAGCCCGTCTTCCTGGGCCGACCGAAACCGAGGCCCACCAGTTGGCCCGCTCGGGACCCCGCCGCGGCCGACCGCTTCGAGCGGATTGCGGAAGTACCGCCACAGTGTTTCGAGCCGCGGCAGCCGCTCCCGCCGATGTTCGGCGAGCATCGTCTCCAGCAGTCGCTCGCTGAGCCCTGTCTCCGCGATCGCTTCAAACCGGTCAGCCATCGGCGAGCCCCCTCGCCCCGCGCCGCCCATCCACTGGCGCCGGGCCCTTCAACCCCGCCCGCCGACAACCGGCCGGGCTCTCGGGAAGACCGGGAAGGGGGGCTCCGCAGCGCGCACGCCTTGGTCGCCATGTCGACCGACAGCCTCGTAAGTCGCGTCGAGATCAAGAGAAGAAAATTCGTCGTCGTCTCGGCGAATCACAGCCGTGAGCCGCAAAGACGTGCGCAGTCGCCCTGAGCGTTGAGTGATGACGACACAGACTTGCGCGACTCTCGTCGATCGACCACCGCTCGTGCCCGCCTGATCGGTCACCCGATACGTCGTGCCATTGCAGTCAACTCGGTGGTGGCCTCGCGCATCACGATCGCACCGGCGGGGGCAACGCCCCCGCACCCCGTCGGAAACGAGGTTGCTTCGCAGTCCAGAACCGCGGCCAGCCGACCAAGGTGACCCAACGGTTCGCCGCACGACAGCGCTGCCACGAATCCGTCTTCATTCGGGTCGTCAGTCGGGCGTTCACCACACGGTGTCACGCGCCGGTCAACACGTCCGAGAAGTTGCTTTCACGCACTATTGCCTAGGGCATACACAGTACGAGTTCGCCCAGTTTGACCCGCGACGCAACTCCCGAACTTGAACGCGAAGACAGTTGTTCACCACAGCACACCAACACGATACTGTGCGAAGACTGCGCCCCGCGATCCACGTTCCAACGTGTTCACGGCGCCCTCAAGAGGAAGTAGACATGAAACCGACTGCCATTCACGCCGCCCTCTTTGGTCTCACCATCGCATCGGGAGCCACCGCCCAGACGTTCACGTGGGCCAACGCCGTGAGCGGCAACTGGAACGTCGACGGCAACTGGGACCTGACGGGGTTCCCGAACGTGTTCGGTGAGTCCGCTGTCATCGACCTTCCGGGCACGTACACCGTCACGCTTTCGACCGCTGTCATCCGCCGCCTCGATCTCCTCGACCTCGGGAACCCCGACACCACGCTCGTTGTCAACCCTGGCTCAACGATCATCTTCGATGCCCTGAACAACGACGGCGTCTTCCGTCTCAACCCGACGGGCTTCTCGTCCAACGGCGTCATGTCCGCCAACGCGACAACCACCATCACCGGCGCCGGAGCCATCGAACTCGTCGGCGGAAGCAACGACGCGCAGCTCAACACAACCACCACCGGCGTCGTCCTCACCAACGGCGCGAGCCACACGATCCGTGGGTCGGGCCAACTGAACGCCGACCTTGTGAACAACGGGCTCGTCCAAGCGAGCAACACCGGTCTCGGTAACATCCTCGAGATCGAGAACAACGACAAGATCAACAACGCCACGTTCGCGTCATCGAGCAACGCCGTCCTTCAGTTCGAAGGCGTCACCATCGATCAATCCGGGGGCGGGCTCATCGACGCCGCCGACGGCTCGGTCATCTTCGCCGCCGGCACCAACACCACCATTCTGGGCGGGACCATCGCCGCCACCGCCGGTGGCACCGTCACCCGTCAGTCCGGAACACTCAGCCTCGATAACACGATCATCGACACTGATCTAACCGTCGACCCCGGAGGAACCATCCGCTCGCTCGGAGACCTTTTCGTCAACAACGCGACGCTCACGCTCAACCCCACCGGATTCTCATCGAACGGCATCCTCCGCTTCGACGTCGATGCCCTTGTGACCGGGCCGGGTGTCGTCCTTCTCTCCGGGGGTGAGAACGATGCACAGCTCAACACGGAGCCGGGCATCACCGTCACCCAGGACAACAGCCACACCATCCGAGGGGCCGGCGAGCTGAACGCCGCGCTGATCAATAACGGCACCGTCGAAGCTGCCAATACCGGGCTCGGCAACGTTCTTGAGATCCAAGGCCAAGACAAGACCAACTCCGGCACGTTCGCCTCGGGCACCAGTGCGGTTCTGCAGATCGAAGGCATCAACCTCACCCAAGGCACGGGCGGCGTCATCGACGCTCGGGACGGTGACGTCAATCTCACCAACGTCAACACGATCGATGGCGGGCGGATCAACGCCTCGCTCGGGGGCGACGTCACACGTCAGACTGGGACCACGACGCTCGTCGACACCACAATCAACGCCGATATCGACATCGTTCCGGGCGGCACGATCGTTCTTGAAGGCGCCTCCACGACGAACAATGGCGTGATGACCGTGAACCTCACCGGCTTCAGCTCCAACGGCGTCATCGATATTCCGGGCGTCCACAGTCTCAATGGCACCGGCGAGATTCTCCTCGGCGGAGGCACCAACGACTCACAAATCAACACGAACGCAGATAACAACGCGGTCCTCACCCACGCCGCGACGCACACGATCCGGGGTAGCGGCACCATCAACGCTCGGATCGACAACTTCGGAAACATCCGAGCCGAGAACACCGGCCTCGGCAACGTCCTGCAGCTCAACGAGCAGACGATCACGAACATCGGGCCCGCCGCCGAGATCCGCTCAGGCGCGAACGCTGTGCTCGAGATCCGGGACATCACGATCGAAGACGGTGTGATCGACACCGACAGCGGCGCCGTTCAGTTTGCCTCCGGTGAAGCCTCGACCATTGTCGGCGCGACACTCAACGATACCAACGGTGGGATCTACACCCGCTTCCCCGGAACGACGACACTCGCGGGAGTGACCTCGAACGTCACCATCGACGTGCAGCCCGGCGGGACGATCGCCGTCGGCGGCGATGGGCTCACCAACAACGGAACGATCCTGGTCAACAACACCGGCTTCTCAACGAACAGCTTGGTTCATTTCGCGACGAGCACACTCCTCGACGGCACCGGAACCATCGACCTCGGAGGCGGTATCAACGACGCGCAGATCACCGTTGCAGAAAGCGAAACCGGCGGCATCGGTTCCGGACAAACCATCACCGGCTCCGGCGACATGACCGGCGCCTTCATCTTTGGTGGCACGCTTTCGCCGGATGGCGGCGCAACCTCCGGGAGCGTCATCGGGCGTATCGACGCCCGCGGCGCCGGGATTGAACTCACAACCGACGCCACCCTTGCTTTCGACGTCTCCTCCGGCGTCGTCTTCGACCAGATCAATCGCCCCAGCAACGATGCCCCGGTTCATCTCGCGGGTGATCTCACCGTCAACGTCGACCCCACCGGCAACTACGTCCTGGGCCAGGAACTCGATATCATCGAACAAGGCGGCGCTATCACCGGGAACTTTGATTCCAACAACGTCGCCTCGGTCTTCATCAATGACGACGTCGCCCTCCGCCTCGTCAGACGCTCCGACGAAGTCGTCCTCCGCGTGATCAACTTCGATTGCCTCGCTGACTTTCAGGCTCCCCTCGATGTCCTCGACCTCACCGACGTCGACGACTTCATCGCCGCGTTCACTTCTGGCGACCCGATCGCCGACATTGCTGCGCCAGCAGGCATCATCGACCTATCTGACGTTGACCTCTTTATTCAGCTGTTCCTTTCCGGCTGCCTCTGATGCCCGGTGGGTCGAGCGGCGATACGCGAGCGAACAGACTGGGAGGGGCCTGAGGGCGCCGAAGACGCTTCACAAGCAAGGCGGGTGTCGCCGGGTGCCGTGGTTGGAGCGAAGCTCCACCCACGAACGCAAGCACCGAAACACCAACCGTAATCATGCCCATCGACCACGTTGTGTGCCACGGCCGTGTCCGCCGTGCGAACGAACACCAACAGCGCGGCTATGCCCCGACCGCGCCCTCGACGTGCGTGTACTGATCGAGGTTGCACACCACGATCTCGCCGTCGTCTTTGCGGAGCTCGACGCGGTCGAGCCAGAGCTTCTTGTCCTTCGCGTGGGCGAACCACGACCCGGTCTTGCTCTGACCGAACGCGACCACCTCGCCCTCGACGTTGATCGTCCCCGTCCCGCTCTGGCGGGGGATCTGCTGCACGATGCGAACACGCTGGCCGATCTCGAAGTCGAAGTGGTGCATGGAAGGGGAGTGTAGAGGGGGAAGGGGCACCGAGGGGGCACCGGGAGCCAGGCACCAGGCACAGGGCACCAGGCACCGGGCCTCCGGATTCGGGACTTGCGCCGCATCGAGGGCTTTGCCGGTGCCCGGCACCCGGCTCCCGGTGCCCGTTCCCCCTCTCCTCCTGCTACCCTGCCCCCCTTGCCCCTCCAACTCGCACTCGACAACCTCCTCAGCCCGCCCGTCCTCTTCTTCCTCGTCGGGATCGCCGCGGTCCTCCTCCGCTCAGATCTCAAGATCCCAGACCCGATCCCCCGCCTTTTCAGCCTGTATCTGCTCTGGGCCATCGGCTACAAGGGCGGGGTCAAGCTCGCCGAAGCGGGGTGGTCGGTCGAGGTGCTCGGGCCCATGGTCGCCGCGATCGCCCTCGCCGCCCTCACGCCCCTGTGGGTCTACCCGCTGCTCAAGCTGCGGTTCAACAGGCACGACTCGGCCGCCTGCGCCGCAGCCTTCGGCTCGGTCAGCGTGGTCACGTTTATCACCGCGGCCAACTTTCTGAACACCCAGGGCATCACGTACGGAGGTCATCTTGTCGCCGCACTCGCGCTCATGGAGGTGCCGGCGCTCGTGGTCGCCGTGATCCTCCACCGGCGCGCGGCACGTTTCGATCCCGAAGCGGCCGACAACCTCGGTCGGCAGAGTGTTATGCAGCTGTTCCGGGAAGCGATGCTCTCCGGACCGGTGTTTTTGCTGATCGGCTCTATGATCGTCGGGCTTCTCGCCGGTGACCGAGGCTTCGACAAACTGAAACCCTTCACCGAGGATGTCTTCTACGGAATGCTCGTCCTCTTCCTACTTGAAGCGGGCATGACCGCGGCAAGAGGGCTCCAAGGGCTCAAAGAAGTCGGCAAGTTCGCCGTGAGCATGTCGATCGCCATCCCCTTGGCCAACGCGGCGGCAACCTGGATGCTCTGCTATGTCCTTCGCCTGCAACCGGGCGATGCGTTCTTGATCATGATCCTGGCCGCGAGCGCGAGCTACATCGCGGTCCCGGCGACTGTTCCGTTGGCCATACCGAAGGCGAACCCGAGTCTGTACCTCCCGATGGCGCTGGGCGTGACCTTCCCGTTCAATATCGCCCTGGGCATCCCGCTCTACCTGTGGATGGCGAACGCCATCCCGCAGTGAGTGGGGCAACGGGTAGAAGGCAATGGGCAATGGGCCGGATTGTGGCAGGTGAGGCATAGCCCGACACGCCAGCCCCGCTGAAGCGAAGCGAGGCCCTCTCCCCCATTGCCCGTTGCCTATTGCCCATTGCCCTTTGTTCCCCTCCCCCCGCTACCCTGCCCTTTCGGCCCTCCAACTCGCCCTCGACAACCTCCTCAGCCCACCGGTCCTCTTCTTCCTGGTCGGGATCTTCGCGGTCCTGCTCCGTTCCGACCTATGAGATCCCACATCCCATCCCAAGGCTCTTCAGCCTCTACCTGCTCTGGGCCATCGGGTACAAAGGGGGCGTCAAACTCGCCGAAGCAGGGTGGTCGGTCGAGGTACTCGGGCCCATGGTCGCAGCGATCGCCCTCGCCGCCCTTACGCCCCCCTGGGTCTACCCCCTCCTCAAACTGCGGTTCAACAGGCACGACTCGGCCGCCTGCGCCGCGGTCGTCGTTGCGGTCGTCGTTGCGGTCATGCTGCACAGGCGAGCGGCCAAGCACGACCCAGACGCACCCGCAACCGAGCACGGAGTTGTCAGCCTCGTGCGCGAAGCGGTGTTCTCGGGCCCGGTTTTCCTGCTCATCGGGTCGATGGCCGTAGGACTGCTGTCGGGCGACCGTGGGTTTGACAAGGTCGCATCAGGGCTTGACCGCGATGCGTTGCTCGAGCCACACCTTGGCCCGGACGGCGAGTTGGTTGAGCTCCGCCGTATCGAACAGCGACGCCCGATGCGCGTCCGACTTGTTGTTGTGCTCGCCGGTCATTTCGATCCGGAGTATCGACACGCCTTCGCCGATCGACTCGGCGTACCACCTCGTACGCCGATACAGAACCGACTCGCCCCATTCGACCACGAGTTCGCGCTTCGGTCGAAGCAGGACAACGCGAACGACGAAGTCGTGCTCCGACGGGGTATCGCAGATGCTCCAAACACTCGACGCCCCTTGGGACAGCCCTTGGTCCGAGCGCCGATACCAGAACCGTCGCATCTGCTTCGGATCGACGAAGGCCGCGATCACCGCTTCCGGTGCGCGTTCGATCTGAATCTCAGCCAGCGAACCGAACGCAACGGTCGACACGCGTCAGCCCCCGGCGATCACGCCCTCGACCTCGGCCAAAATCTCGTTGGCCAGTCCCTCGGTCGGCGCCTCGCAGATGAGCCGCATAATGGGCTCGGTGTTGCTCGCACGCACGTGCACCCAGCACCCCGCCCTCGCGCCGGAGAAATCGACGCGCACGCCGTCCTGTGTGTCCACACGTTCTGACGCATAAGCCTTCTCGACCTTGTCGCACGCCGGCTTCGCGTCGGCCTTGCTGGCAATCTCGGTCTTGCGCTTCACGATCGCGTAGCCCTTGCCGCCTTCGGAGTAGGAGTCGATCAACGCCACGATCTCGCTCACCGTCTTCCCTGTGCGCGCCATCGAGCTCAACGTCAACGCCATTGCCGAAAGCGAATCCCGCACGAAGCACACCTCGGGCCAGATCACACCGCCGTTCCCCTCACCGCCGAGGATGACCTCCCGGCCCTCCTCCATCAGCGCCTTCATGCGCTCGACAACGTTCGCCTCGCCCACCGGCGTCCGCACAACTTCAGCCCCATGCTTCGCCGCAACGTCCTCGATCATCCGCGAAGTCGATAGGTTCACGACCATCACCGGTTTCTCGTCGCTCCGCTCCCGGGCACTCAACAACGCCTCGGCCGCGATCACCAGCGTGTACTCCTCCCCGATGTATCGCCCATTCTCATCGACGATCGCGAGCCGATCCGCGTCCGGGTCCTGCGCGAACCCGACGTCCGCCTTCAAGCCAGGTACCGCGTCGCACAGCCCCCCCTCGCCCGACAAGTTCTCGGCGGTCGGCTCAGGGGTGTGCGGGAACCTGCCGGAGTCATCACCGAACAACTGCGTCGCCCGATGTCCCAGCATGCGGAGCATCGCTCCCGCCGATTCCCCGCCGCCACAGTTGACACTGTCGAGCATCACGTGGTGCTGCGGCCGATCCTCCGAGTCGCCATCATCGATCGACGGGTCGGTCGCGTACCACACCGAACGCGCGTGAGACTCATTCACGTCGTCCACGATCGTCGCTTCACCAAGCTCGTGCCACGCAACCCACGCGGTCTCACCCTCCGCGAACCGAGCGATGATCTCATCAGCAATACGCTTCGGAGGCGCGCACGCACCCCCGCGTTCTTCATACGGTTCGTTGGTCATGAGCTTCAGCCCGTTCCATGGCTGCGGGTTGTGGCTCGCGGTCACCATGAGTCCACCGTCGGCGTCGGTAGAGTCCACTGCGGTCGCCAACCCTGGCGTCGTGCAACGACCCGCTTCGACAACCTCGATCCCCGACCACATCAACGCCGACTTCGCCGCCGAATAGATGACCTCCCCACCGGCTCGGCCATCATGCCCGACGACAACGCGCGCATAGCCGCGCGTTTCCCTCAACCACCCACCGAACGCCCCCGCGAACCGCACCGCCACTTCCGGTGTCAGGCTCTCCCCCACGATCCCCCGAAGTCCTGATACCCCAACGATCAACGGCGCATCGCTCTTCGTCATCACGCAATCCCTCAGTCTGATGGCACTCAATCTCGCTGGCGCTCCGCCGGCCTTGCGGGCGATACCCTACCCACCCATGTACACCCTCGAAATCAACCACGAGTTCTGTGCCGCCCACGCCCTGACCATCGCCGGCGTCCGCGAACCCATGCACGGCCACAACTTCCACGTCTCCGTCACGCTCGAAGCCGAGACCCTCGACAGCGACGGGCTCGTCTGTGACTTCCATTCCGCCATGAACACCCTCGTCGCGGTCTGCGACCCCTTCGAGAACGCCGACCTGAATATCACCCGACCGTTCGACGAGACCAACCCCACGGCCGAGAACATCGCCCAGCACGTCGCCGAGGCGATGGCCGCCAAGCTCGACCCTCACCTCTCACCTAACGCCCGGATCGCCAGCGCCCGCGTGACCGAAGCGCCCGGTTGCAGCGCGACGTACTCACGCTGACTCCGGCCGATTCAGAGGTCGCCCCGACGACCCAAGGCGCCAACGATCAACCGTCCGACCTTGGAACCGTTCTAACAAAGGACCCGGACGTCGCTTGACCCAAGGGAGGCACACGCCATGCCCCACATCATCGCTGAGCCCTGCATCGCGACCAAGGACACCAGCTGCGTCGACGCCTGCCCCGTCGACTGCATCCACCCGACCAAGGACGACCCCGACTTCGACACCGCCAAACAGCTCTTCATCGACCCCGACACGTGCATCGACTGCGGCCTCTGCGTCGACGAGTGCCCGGTTCAAGCCATTTTCCAAGACGAAGACCTACCTAGCGAGTGGAACAACTACGTCCAGCTCAACATCGACTACTACGCGGACAAGTGAGCGGATGACCGGCAACGCGGGCCGGTCGGTATCCGTGCACCCCCGACTGCCCAGTCGGCGCGATCTTCAGTGACGAGGACACGCCACATCCAGCTGAACGTCGACCACTTCGCCGACGGATGAGCGATCACGCCGCGTCGCGTTCGGCGTCACCATCCTCGAACCGCCGCTCGAACCCCTCGGGCCTCACGTTCGCCGGAGTATCCGGACGTTCGCGCCAGTCGTCGGCGTTGCGGAGGTCGATCTCGCTCGCCTGCACCTTGCGGTAGCCCAGGAGTCGGATCACCTCGAGCACGTCGGTCCAGCGGGGGAAGCTCACCCCGTTGGCCTTCTTGAACTCATTGATCGCCGCGAGAAAGAGGAATTGCTCGGTGGACAGTTCGCCCTCTTCGGCCGAGCGGAGGGAATCGCTCCGTCGACGTCCGGCGCCGCGGCCGCGTTCGAGACCGATACGCCGATCGGCGACGGTCCCCTCGAGAGCGGGGTCGAACTTGCCACGCGCGTTGTGATCGGACCCGGTGTCAGCCATGGGGGTGCCTCCTCCGGGTTCAGTACCCGGCTTCGGCGCCCCATCGGCGTTAGAGGTCTTCGTCTTCGTCGTCGTCCGAGTCGTCGCTCACTTCGTCGTCGTCGTCGTCGTCGAACTCGTCGAACTCGTCAAACTCGTCGTCTTCGTCGTCGACCTCATCGTCGCCCTCGAAGTACGCCTCGTCCTCGTCCTTGTCGTCGTCCAGGCCGGCGACAGCGATGCCGCCGCCCGTCCCACCACCAAACCAAGGGCGGTCACCCGCCTGGCGGCGCAGACCGTTCAGCCCGTCGAAATCGACCAGAGCCCCCACGCCGTAGATTTCAGCCACCTGCATCACAAGCCCTCCGGCCCTGAAGCCGCCCGAGCCCGGGCACCCGCCCGAGCATCGACGCGCCGGCAGGGTACGCGCCCGAGCGACCTTGTCAATAGGTCTCCGCGGGTCCGGCGCGTCGAAGCCGCCAAACCTCGCTAGACTCGCCCACGCGCCGTGGGGCGTGCCGCGTTACCGACATGCCCGACAAAGCCAAGAAGGCCCAATCCGAAGCGTCTGTTGGACGAGTGAACATCGTCGCCGGTGTCCTCGCGGCCCTGCTGCCCGGGCTCGGACATTTCTACCTTGGGCAGACCAAACGGGCGGTCCTCGCCGCCGTCGGCGTCCTCGGGCTCTTCTTCGGCGGCGTCTTCATCGGCGGGATCGACGTTGTCGACGCCAAGGAAGACAAATGGTGGTTCCTCGGCCAGGCCTTCGTCGGCCCGATCGCCCTGGGCACCGACTGGGTCCACCAGAACCACTACAAGCTCTACGACGTCGGGGCCACCGCTACGTCGAACCCGATCATCGAAGCCCGCGAGATGCCGGCGCGGTTCCGCACCGCACGCCCCGACGAGAAACGCATCGTTGGCCCCGTGACCGTCCGCAACTGGGAGCAAGACGGGCGGAAGACCGATGCCGTCATCGATCTGCCGTACGCCGTACCGGCGGGCGAGGGCGAGGGACCGCCCAACCGCAAATCAGTCGCCAAAGTCAACGAGATCGGCACGCTCTACGCCCTGTGCGCCGGCATGATGAACCTCATCGCCATCCTCGACGCTCTCATCCCGACCAGAGCGCCGGGCCACGACGAGCGCAACAAGCGGGCCCGAGCCGCGGCCCAACGCCGCGAAGAACAAGCCGACGACAAGGTCCACCCCGAAGCGGAGACCGTCGCGTAATGCTCGCCTACACGCCCTTTATCGATCCGCTTGACCTCCACGGCGTCTGGTATCTCCTCCTGCCGCCTCTGGCGATCCTGATCGCCATCGCGTACAAAGCGGTCCGGATCCCAGACCTCACCGTCTACTGGAAGCAAACGCTTCTGTTCGCTCTACAGATCCTGATCGGCATCGTCGGGCTCTACGTCCTCGCGCTCCTGCTCGTACGGTTTGCACTGCCCGGCCTGCTTTGAACGTCTTGTCTCAAAGGTAGTTGCTCACGCCGCTCGAGTAACCTGCGTCCACGTTCTGAATCAGATACCGCAGCGCATCGACCGCGTGATCGGAGCCGTCCTTCACCGGATCGGTCGCCTCGGGCCGGTCGCTCGGGTAGCTGTACGACTCAAGACTCTCGATCAACTTCGCGCAACGCGCTGACACGAACAAACGCGAGGATCCGGACGCGGGTCGGAGCCTCGCCCGAACGAGTTCGAGTCCGGCGTGGGTCGGCAATCTTCGGTCGCGCACGCTCAGGCCGGCGCGGCGGAGCTGCGCCGCGTCGCTCAGACCCGTCTGCATGTTGCGTTGACCGCCCGCCGGATCGATTCCGATCCACGCCGGCACGACTCCCCCGCTGCCGTCGCCGCGCTGTATCGCACGGATATGTGTGCCCAACACCTCGCCCGCGACAACGCGCTCGGCAAAGAGTGTCAACGTGGCGTCGGCGCTCAACCATCCCCAGAGCACGACCGTCGGCGCCCGAATCCCGAAGTCCATCCCGCAGACGCACAGCGCTTCCCCGATCGGCCGCGCCGCGTCGGGCACCACGTGGATCGATCGCTCGAACTCGGGGAGCACTAAATCCGTGCGTACCGGTCGCTCGCAGAGCATCTCCGAGCGCCATGTCTCCTCGCTCACACGGCCCTTGAGCCGCACGGCGTCGTCCACACCGACGTACCCAGGCGTTTCACCCTGGGCGTCACGGGCCTTCGCCCGGCCGCCGCACTCCTCGTGCAGCGCGCACGAGGCGCAGTCGTGTTCAGGCCCGCACGCGTCGAGGACGTCGACCACGCCCCACTTGAAGACCTGCCTTACACCCGACGTGCCATCGGCGTTGGAACAGCCGTCTTGGATCAACCGCCACATCAACCCGTGGGCCCGGTGCATCGTGCTCAGGCATTCGATGGTCCCCGGGACCCAGACGTCCCCGCAGCGTTTGCTCCGCGTCACGAGTTGTGCCGCCTCCCACACCTTCGGGTCGAACAGTTCGACCTCGTCGCATCGGAGCTTCTGGACGCGCGTGCCTCGAACACTGGTCTGGCTCTGGGCTAAGACCTCGGCGCGAGACCCATTCGTGAGGCGGACGCGTTTGTCGGTCACGCGTCCTTCGACCATCGCCCGCACGTCGCTCGTCTCGATCAGCATGCGCAGGTGCTCGTGCATGCGCTTGGCCTGTTCGAGCGAACCGCCGAGCACGCGCACCTCGATGCCCGGTTTAAATACCAGGTCGAGGAGCGTTGCGACCGCCGCGAGGAACGTCTTGCCCCCGCCCCGGTTGGCCCACACGACGCAGTCCGGGCCTTTCGGGTCGACCACAGGCAGACCGTCTCCCTCGCTGGGCACGCCCCCATCGAAGAAGGCGTGCTTGACGTAGTCGAACGGCGCCGAGTGGCCCGGCGAGAGCGGCGTCGTCGGCACGCGGATGTCGAGCCACTCCGCGATCCACGCGTGCAACGCCCCCGGCGTGCTCGGGCGCACGCCGCAGTCTTCCGATGTCATGTGTATCCCCCCGTCAGTCCCCGGCGATCCCAAGCGCCCGTAAGAGCGCGACCCGCCGATCGGCGTGAACCCGCTTGAGCCGTTTCAGTACGCGTTCGCGCTCTTCAACTGTGAGGAAGAACGTGAGCGCCCTCGCCTGTCGGGCCAACTCGTAGCTCGTCAGTCGCTTCGGCTCCGGTACGCCCTTGGCCATTAAGACCCCCTCGCCCACACGTACGCTGTCTGCTCCGACATCAACCTCGACGCCGCGGCTTTCGCGAGCGACGCTTCGTCGCCGGGCCTCTTGGCGCGCCGCCCGGCGGCGCCCACAACCCTCGCCCAAGACTCGAGTTCGCAGCGCAAGAACGGGTCTTCGACCATCGCCCTCTGGACCGTCGGATCGGCGAGGCGCCAAGGTGTGTCGCCGGGGACCAAGCCCGATGCATCGAGAGCGTCGAGCAGCCGCCAATCGACGGGGCGGCGAACGATCGGGACGGGCGTCATCCCCGCCCTTTCCAGAAACGGGCTGATCGGGCCCATCGCCGCGACCCCCTCGACCGCCGGGGTCTCGGAGGTCGCCAGCGCCGCCTCGACCAACCGGCGCGCGATGCCCAGGCCCCGGTACCTCGGCTCGACCACGGCGCGGCTCAGGCACCGGAGTTCGCGGTTCACGCGGCGCGCGTCGCGGCGCCGCCAGCGTGTCGAGTAGCGCCCGGGCCACGCCGTGTTCCGCCAGGCCGCGTTGAGCACCGGATAGCTCACGACCTGAACCCCGGCGAGTTCGCCCCCGGCGCCGACCGCGCGGAGCACCCTCGTCCACGTCGCGGGGCGGGTCGAGCGATAGTGATACTTCGACAACGCGTCGAAGTCCTCGATCGAGCCGCGCTCGATCGCGACGGTGAGCGCCGGACGCCAGCGAGCGGGCCCGGGGTTTACAGTCGCCTTGCCATCGAGCGCGAGACGTACAACGCGGTTGGGGCCCAAAAGTCGAGCCATGTCCTCGTGGGCGGTCGCCGCGATGAGGCCGATGCCGAGCCGCTTGCCGAAGCGATGGATCCAGCGCCGCACCGTCGCGGCGACGCCGGCGGCGGTGACACGATCGAGCACGCTGCAGAACTCATCGAGCACGACCCGCGCGGATCCCATTCTCTGAGCCAGCCGCGCAGCTCTCGCGAGCGCGGTCGCGGCGCCGAGTCGGGCACGCTCGCCCTCGCTGAGCGTGCGCGCCGATCGCAGGACCACGCCCGCTTCGGCGAGCCCGCACGCGGCGAGCAACGGCCAGGGCTCGTGCGCGCCGGCGCTGGCAACAACATCGGTCGGCCATCGATCGCCCCACCGCTCGGACGGCGTCGCGATCCGAGTCGCGTGCGCTGCGACGAACGCCTGGAGCAGACTCGACTTGCCCGAACCGCTCGGACCGGTGACCAGCGTGACCTCACCGGCGCCGGTCTCCCCAAGGGCGTTAGACGCTTGGGCGTCGGCGGGGCGACCCGATCCGGGCCCTGCGTCCAACGTCAGACCTAGGGCCGCGACCGATCGCAGGGCAACGTCGGACGCGTTCATGGTGTGCCTCCCTCGGCGGCGCACATCGCCCGCACCGCGTCCCAGTGCCGGCGCACGACGTGGAGCGAGACGCCGAGGTCGGCCGCGGCGCCGCGCAGGGTGGCGCCCTCCAGCGCGCACTTTGTCGCGACGCGGCTGAGTTCGCCTGGCCAG
This sequence comes from Planctomycetota bacterium, assembly GCA_038748775.1. Lineage (GTDB taxonomy): Bacteria > Planctomycetota > Phycisphaerae > Phycisphaerales > UBA1924 > DAIQNV01. The sequence goes on along the minus strand of JBCDIT010000002.1, from coordinate 344,326 downwards.
GTGTCGCGCCGAGAAGCAACGAACCCGAAGAGGTCCGACCCGGCCCGCTTGGCGGCGCGGCGGACGCGGCGCCGGACCACGTCTGGCGTTGCGCCCATCAGCTTGGCCAGATCGGTACACGAACGTCCTTCACCGAAGACCGCCTCGATGAGTGCCCGTTCGTCGGGCCGGAGCCAGGCCGCCCGCTGGACCAGCCGCTCGGCATCGCGCCGGCGATCGATGCGACGGCCGGTGTCCATCCCGTCGAAGACCCTCGCCCGCTTCGGAGCCCGGGGACCGGGCCCTAACGAACGACCGGCTCGCCCCGCCCCTCCGTCGCCCCGCGCTCGTTCATCCGCGATCGCCAACGCTTGCCTCGCTTTCGACAGTGTTTCTCGATCCGGTGGTGTCCACTCTGTTGTGAACACGTCTCCAAAAATCTACCAATCAGATGCTGGTATTCAAGGCTTGTGTACGGTATATTTTCACTTCGGCGCACGGACGCGCCCGACGTCTCGAGAACACAGGCTTTCCCCGGACTTCCCCCGCTGACCGGCCCCTCGGATCGCGGTCCGGGCTTCGCGAGGGCTCGACTTTGGCGGACCACCCCAACGGCCTCGGCACGGCGCTCAAAGCCCGACGCCATGAGCGCGGCCTGACGCTGGCGGTGCTCGCAGAACGCGTGGGCTGCGCGCGGAGTTACCTCAGCGCGATCGAGAACGGCCGCCGCGGCGCGCCGTCGCGGAACCTCATCGAGCGATTGGAGTCGGCACTCGATCTGGCACCGGGGTCGCTCCAGAGCCGTGCGGAGTGGGAGAAGACCCCGGCCAAGGTGCGTGCCGACGTGGTCAAGCTCCGTGCGAAACACACCGCAACCGAATCGGCCTCACGCCAACTCGCGGCGATCCTGTCATCGGGCCGGCTCGACGACGCCCACCGTTCGGGCGAACTGCGGACGCTGGTCGACCGGCTACAACCCGATTCGGGCCGGACAAACGGGCACGCGATCGGCGGCACGCTCGGGCACCGGGTGTCCGAGGCCCTTCCGGTTGAAGTGCCTTTGATCAACAAGGTCGCCGCCGGGTACCCCGCCGACTTCACCGATCTGGGTTACCCGGCGCGCATGGCCGACGAGTACGTCCGCGTGCCCGACCTCGCCGACCCCGACGCGTTCGCGGCGCGTGTCGTCGGCGACAGCATGGAGCCCGAGTACCGCGAGGGAGACATCGTGGTTTTCAGTCCGGCCCGAGACATCAACGACGGGTGCGACTGCTTCGCGAGGCTCGAACCCGATCATGAGAGCACGTTCAAGCGGGTGTACTTCGAGGTGGGTGACCACGGCGAGGAGTTGATCCGCCTGCAACCGATGAACAACCGCTACGCGCCGAGAACCGTTGAGCGCGAACGGGTCGCTGGGTTGTATCGGGCGGTGTCGGTCACGCGGTCGCTCTAGAGCAACCACGTTTGCTTCGTAGCGTCCATTTGGGATCCTGGTTCGCTTGGTCTCGCCGACGAACGATGAGCCCGCCGCGCGAGCAAGGGATCTCCTCCGTCGTCGTTTCTCTGGCCCCTTCATTTCTCTTGCGTAACTGAGCAACGAAGGGGCTTGAGGCCAGGAAGAACGCTCCGCTCGGGAGGGCCCTCGCTCGCGCTGCGGGCTCGTTGAAAGCGCGACGCTGTCGGACACGGTACATCATGCGCTCCGAGTTCACTCCGGCTGATGTCGGCGAGCGATTGACACACCGGATGCGCAAACCGCCCCTGGATCTACTTCGCAAAGATCCGTGACCGATCGGCGAACGCCTTGAACTCGAGGGCGTTCCCGGATGGGTCTCGGAAGAACATCGTTGCTTGCTCGCCCGGCTCGCCCTCGAAGCGGATGTACGGCTCGATGATGAACTCGACGCCCGCCTCACGGACGCGAGCGGCGAGCGATTTCCACGCGTCCATGTCGAGCACGACGCCGAAGTGCGGGATCGGCACGTCGTGCCCGTCGACGCTGTTCGCGGCACGATCGCCGGCGTTCGGCGAGAGGTGGGCGACGACCTGGTGCCCGAAGAAATCGAAGTCGATCCAGTGGTCGCTGCTCCGCCCTTCCGGGCACCCGAGCAGGGTCCCATAGAACGCGCGGGCGGACTCCAGATCGGAAACCGGGAAGGCGAGGTGAAAGGGATCGGGCATGCGGTCAGTCTATTCCGTGGCCGCTGGTGACCGCAGGCGCCGGCGCTGCGCGGAACGACGCTTCGGATTCGATTCTGGAACGGTGGCACGTCTGAACCGCGAGCTCATGCTCGCGGCTCTGTCCGGGGAACCGTGTTTGTTCCGTAGCGTCCGCTTGGGGTGGTGGTTCGTCTGGTCCCAAGCGACGAACGACGAGCCCGCCGCGCGAGCAAGGGAACTCCCGAGCGAAGCGTTCTTGCTTGCCTCGCGGCCCTTCGTTGCTCGATTGCGCGCGGGAAACGAAGGGACCAGAGAAACGGAGGCGGAGGAGGTCCCTTGCTCGCGCGGCATGCTCGTTGACATCGCAACGCTCTCAAGCACGGCACTTCACCCGCTACGAGTTCACGTCGGCTGCCCTAGCCGCCTCCGAAGATGTCTCGGAGCGTGTTGCCCACGCCTCTCGGTGAGAAGAGGTTGCCCCTCGTTCCCCCGAGGTCGATCTTCCAGGGGTTCTTGGCGCCGATGTCGCCCTCGCGCCGGAGCGGGATCAGGGCGTCGGGGTTGATGACCTGCGTCGCGTTGGCGGTCGGCAGGTTGAGCCCCTCGGCGGCGAGCGACGCGAACGGGGCCCAGAGCGTGACCTGCTCGGTGTTCTCGTTGAGATCGAAGATGCCCGAACTCTCGAACGCGAACTCACCGATGGGCAGGCGGAACTGGTCGTAGGTCGCGACCCCGTTCTTCATCGCCACGACGACACGATCGAACCGCTCGAGCGCGTTGCCCTCGGTGTTCCCGCCGGCGAGCTTGAGGAGCGAGCCGAGGGCCCCGTCGACGTCGAACATGAACTCGCCCGGATCAACGGTGGCGAGCGCGTCGATGCTCTTGATTTCCCCGTCGAACGGAACGATCAAGCGGCTGAAGTTGATGACCGCAGGCTGGTGCTTGCCGCGTTCCTTGCGAACCGATCCGTAGGCGGGAACGAAGCTCCTGAGCATCGCGCCCGACGCGGCGTCGACGCGTTCGAGGCGGAGTTCGGGCGGGGTGGTCGCGGTGAGACGCTTCGGACGCCCCGAGGGCTCGGTGACGACCCCCGAATAGCTGAGGCTCGCGTTTGGGCTCGAGCCCTTGAGCGTGACCGTCCCCTGGTTCCTCGGGAAATCGCGAACGTTAAGCCGGCCTGAAACCGTCTCGCCGAGCAGCGTCGAGATCGCTCCGTTCGCACCTGCGAGGGCGTCAACGAGCGCGGTGGTGAGGCCGGTGAGCTCTCCGTTGCCGGTGATCGCTGGGTCGTCGGAGCCCGGGTCGAACAGGCGACCGGTGAAGTACGCGGCCCGCTCTGTGGGACCGCCGGTGATCTCGGCGTCGAGGTTGACCACGTTCGGGTTGTCGGGGTTGGTCCGCGCCGAGAGAGAGGTCGACGAGTAGAGCAGGTCTTGCCCGCTGGGCAAACGCACCCGAACCGCCCCACCGGCGACCGAAACGCCCACGACCGGGGGCTCGGCGGCGGCATCCGCGAGCGGGAGGCGAAGCACATCGCCCTTGAGCCTCCACGACGTCTCAGAGACCACGCGGAGCGGCGGCGTCGGCGTGTCGCCGCGTTCGCCTGCGTCTTCAGCGGGCTCGGGGGTGAGCAGTTGGGTCGCGAACTCCGGGGTCATCGACCACTCGAGATCGAACGGTTCTGCGAGTGAGAGCGTGTCATCGCGCAGCGCGAGGCGGAGGGGCGTGCGGGCCCGGAGCCGCCGGGCGGTCGGTGTGACCGTCGCGTCGGCAGAGGTGACCGCCCCGTTGCGGAGTTGGGCCTCAGCATCCATACGCACCGAGACGTTCCCGCCCAAGCCCTGGGCGATCAGGCCACCGGTGTCGAGCACGCGGTCGGCGAACGCCGCGTCGAGCCGGTCGATGGTGACCTTCGCCACCGACCGCCCTCTGGGCGCGGCGCCGACGAGCGGGACGGTCGCGTTGGCGGTGATCGAAACGAGCGGATCTCCGGCCCTCGACTGGACCGACCCTTTGAAGTTGGCCTCGATCGCCCCGCTCGGACCGGCCGCGTTGCTCGAGAACGATGCGGGGGCGCTCGCTTCGAGTTGGAGCGCCGCGAGGACGGGCCCGACGGGCCTGGGTGTCTTGGCGAACGCCTCGAGCCCGCTCAGCGCGACGCGGTCGGCGCTGACGGTGATATCGAGCCGGTCTTGGCCGTCCAGACCCCCCCGAACGCGCACGGCGATCGGCTCATCAAGGCGGAGGGGGGCGGAGGGGCCTGCGTTGGAAGCGGGGCCTCTGGCGGCGCCGCGTTGGGGTTCTGCGGGCGTGTCGTCGAGCGGGCCTCGGGGGTCGATACCGGCGAGCATGAGCGCTCGGGTAAACGCCGTCGGGGTGACCTCGACCGAGCCGTCGGTGGTAAACGACGTGACGCGGAGATCGCCCTCGGGCGGGACCGCGACGCGCCCGTTGGACACGAGTTGCACCCGATCGCCTCGGATCTCCGCCCTCGCTGTCCGCGTGTCGCCCGCCTCGGGCTCGGTCGACAAGGTGACCGAGAACGCGGCTCCCAAGAAACTCTCGAGCAGGCCGCCCACGGTGGTCGTCTGTCCATCGGGGCCGGCGACGGGCGGGGCGAACACGTCGGCGGCGAAGACCGGCGCGTCGTTGAGGCTGATCGACCCTCGGGCGGACGAGATCGGATCGGATTCAAGGCTCGGGAGCGTGAAGTCGCCGGCGATCGAGAAGGGCCTGCCGGCGCTCTGGAGTCCGGCGTCGAGATCGGCCTTGAGTCCCTTGCCCGGGGCCGCGTTCCCGTTGATGACCAGACGATGGAGCCTGAGCCCGGCCAGTGGCGTCGACTCGGTGGCGGGGCGCTGGATGGCGACGTTGTCGAGCGTGAGGTCGTACTCAGCGTCGAGTTCGTCGAGCTTGGGCGCCCGGGTGGCCCGATCGATCGGCAGACGGAACTTGGGGACTTCGAGCCGGAGCGAGCCGGCGTCGACGACGCGCACGTCGCCGCCGGCGAGCAGGCCGGCGACCCGAGCGGCGGTGCGGCCGGTGCCTGTGTGCTCGACGACGAGCCCGCTTCGGGCGAGCCTGATGATTTCTTCGTTGGCGATGATCTCGGCGCGGGCGCTGGCGCGATCGGCCTCGACGGTGAGCACCACGTCGGTGGTTCCGTCGGCGACGACGGCGCCGGCGTTGGCCCGGATGCGGACGTCGACGGACTGGCCCAGGTCTTCTGCGAGCACGAGGCCGGCGTCGGCGACGAGCGGCTGGAGCACGTCGGTGCCGACCTGCGTAAGGGCGATCTCGCCGTTGATGCGTGACGGGATGCCACCGGAGACTGCGCCCTGTTCGTCGAGGAAGCCGCTCGCGAAGACGTCTCCGCTGAGCCCGCCGGCGGAACGGTTATCGACCTTGGCCGACCCGCCCATCGTGACGCGGAGCCCGTCTGCAAGCGTCTTGGCGTTGAGCTTGGCGTTGACGCCCGAGAGGGTGACGTGCCGGCGTTCGCCCGGACCGGTCGAGGGCGTGCGGACCCACGCGGTGGTGTCGCCGACGGTCAGTTCGCCCTGAACGCTGACGTTGCGGAGATCGCCAGCGGTGAGCGACGCGATGTTGGCGTCGAAGCGGCTGAGTTTGACGACGAACGGCTGGGTGCTGACGACCTCGACGCCGGCGTCGCCGGCAACCCTCGTGAGCATCGGGGCGGCGGACTTGAGCTCGACGCTCGCGCCGCCTTCGGCCAGCGAGACGCGTTCTCCGCCCGGCGAAACATCCACGCCCGCCTTGGCGACAAAGTTGGTCGCCCTGGCCTCGAAGCCGATGCGTTGTCCGCCGACGGGAGACGGGGCCGCGTTGGCGGTGAGCGTGATCGTTTGGCCGATGTCGCTCGTGAGGCGCAGGCCGGTCGAGGCGAGCATCGGCTCGAGCAGCCCGAGGGCGACGTTGGTCGCGGACACCGAACCCGAAACCGTCGGCATCGCGTCGGTGCGGATCGCGCCGGCGCCGTCGAGCAGATCGGCGACGTCGAACGTGGCGCCGAGCCGACCGGCGTCGCGTCCGTCGACGCTGGCGGCCGTTTGCACGAGCAGCGAAACCGACGAGGCGAGGTCTCGTGCGTTGAGCTCGACGGTCAGCGGCTCGGTGACCACCGACCAAGGGACGTCGGGGTCGGCGGGGGATGGCACCCGAGCAGACGCTGGGCCCACCTGGAGCGAAACGACCGCCCCGCTGCCTCGGAGGTCGGGGGTGCCGTCCAGCGGGAGGCTCACGTCGAGATCGCGGAGCGTGAGGACGAGCGAGGGCCAATCGACGACCTGGACGCGTTGGTCGCGCTCGAGCGTTTCGATGATGTCGGGGGCGAGCGCCGCGAGGCGGGCGGTCTGGGCATTGACGACAAACGGGCTTGAGCCACGGACGCGCCCGTCCACGCCATCGATGATGAGCGTGCCCTCGATGTCGAACGCCTCGGACTCGACGACGAGCGTGGTCTCGACGCTGTCAGACGGCCCCTTGGCGCCGAGCGTGAGCGAGAGCGAAGGCCCGAGCGAAGCCACGAGCCGGCCCTGCTGGCCGGCGAAGGCGTCGAGCAGCGCGGTGGAAACCTCGCTGAGCTCGATGTCGGCGTCGATGTCGATCCCATTGAACGCTTTCGGGTCTCCGGACGCGGCGGTGATGACGCCGTCGTTGTCGACCACGCCATCGGCGGAGACGCGGATCGCGATCGCTCCGGCCGCGTCGGTGCCATCGGCGTTGGCATCGGGCGCGGAGCGGAGCGCTGCCTTGAGCCTCAGCGAGAGCTTCTCGCCCGGAGCGATGCGCGCGTTGCCGACGAGGTCGGCGACCTTCACAACGCCGATGGCGCCTCCGCTCGCCTCGCGGAGGGCCGCGTCTTCGTAGGTCAGGTTGAGTCCGGTGATATCGAGTACGGCGCGGAGCGACGAAGGAACGGCCAGCGGTTCGGCGGGCCCGGGCGGACCCGTTGGGCCTCCGTCGGCGGGGGCGGTAGACGTCGCGGCGATCGCGCGTTCGAGGTTGGTCTGTCCGTCCTCGCCTCGGACGATGTCGGCCCGTCCGCTGAGTTCGACAGTCCCGATATCGAGGCCCCCGAAGATGACCCCGAGGAGCCCTTTGTCGAGCTTGGCGTCGATCGACGCGACGCGATCGCCGTCCGGGTCGAAGAGCCTCACGTTCTCGGCACTTTGGGCGCTGAACCAGCCGAGGTGGATCCGATCGACTTCGACGCGGCCGGCGATCGAAGCGGACGCGGCATCTGCGACCATGCCCGGCGCCATGGCGCCGGCGACCATCGGGGCCACGAGCGCGAGGAGCACGACGACCCCGGCGAGCGAACCCAGGACGATGGCGACGAGCCCTCGCCGTTTACGAGCGGACTTGACGTGGTCGCGATCGCCCCATGACGAGCCGGCGGGCTTGGGTTTGGGGTCGGGCTTGGCGCGTTCGCCGGTGTCCCAGGTCATGTCGTGTCCTCGGGTGACTTCGGGGGGCGCGTCGCTTTCGGACGCCCTGGCCGTGGTTGGTCCGCCGGGATCAGGGTACACCAGCCCCGGGCCGGGCCGATGCGGCGCAGGGCGGCCCACTACGCTTGGAACGTGACCGATCCGATAGACAACCCGAACCCCGGGGGCCCCGACAACGTGTGGGCGCCTTGGCGGCTGCAATACCTCGAGTCATTCGCGGACGACGAACACAACCGGGAGATCAACGTCGAGCCGGCCCCGGACGCGTCGGGTGGTCCGCCGGGTGCAGCGGCCGCGAAGCCCGCTGAACCGGCGAGCTTCTTCGAGACGTATTGGGCCCATCCGGAACGCGACGCTGAGCACCACGTTGTGGTCCGCACGGACGATGGGATGGTGCTGCTCAACAAGTACCCGTACGCGAACGGGCATTTGCTTGTCGCGCTCGGTAAGGCCCGGCCTCGTTTGCTCGACTATTCCCCGGAGCAGCGCGGCGCGTTCTGGGGGCTCGTCGACCGGGCAACGGACCTCATGGAGCGGGCGCTCGCCCCCCAGGGGATCAATACCGGGATCAACCAGGGGCGGGCCGCCGGCGCCGGGATCCCGATCCACCTGCACGCCCATCTCGTGCCTCGCTGGGGGGGCGACGTGAACTTCATCACGACCGTGGGGCAGACGAGGGTGATCCCGGGATCCCTCGACGCGATGTGGGAGCGGTACGTGCGGGTGCTCGGCGCCGATTGAGGCGTTCGAGCGTCGTCACTGGGGTCGTAGCGTCGGGCGCGAGGCCTCCCCGAGCGAGTATGCGGCCGGCGCCCGCTCCGGAGCGATCAAAGCTGCGCTAGCGGATGTAGACGAGCAACTCGGCGCCGCCCAGGAGCGGCAACGGGTTGCACTCGGCGCGGCGCATGCAGGCGATCAACCCGTCGAACGTGCCCATCGCGTCCGCCAAGCGCACGTCGGGCGTGATGTCGGGTAGCAGCGGCGGTTGGACGACCCCGGTCGCGGGATCATCGGCGATGAACTTCGCGCGCCAGCCGCGTTCGACGGGCAGAACCTCCGAGCGGATCGCGTCTCCGGATGCTGATCTGTAGAGCATCGCGACGCCGCCTCGTTCTCTGGCGTGCTTGGGCGCGGGCATGAACGACTTGATGTCCGCGCGGAGCGTTCGCACCGCGGCGCGGAGATCGGCCTCGGCACCGTTGGGCGCGAGGACGAGCGCCTTCGGGGTCGACCCATCGGCCGATGGCATCGGGACGAGAGCGAGTGAGAGCGAGCCCGATTCGACCGCGAGCGTGGTGACGCCTGCGACGGTGTCTCGCGGCGAGGTGTCGAGCCGAACGAGCATGCGGCGGGCCGTAGCGGCGTCGAGTTGCGCGACCAAGAGCCACCGGTCGCGGTCACCCGGGTCATCGGCGGGGGACCAGGCGAACATGACGCGGCCTCTGAAGACGCGGCTGAACGCTTCGCTGGCCGGGAGGCCCAACCGCTCGGCGAACTCGGCCCACGCGAGCGGGGTCTTCGCGAGCATCCCGGTGCCTTCGAGTTGCTCGATGAGGGTCTCCGCTTCGGGGCGCTTGGCTTCGGAAGCGAGATCATCGGCGACCATGACGAACCGGGCTTGCCACGGCGCCGCCGAGAGCGCGTCGAGCCTCGAGCCGTCGAGCAACCCCTCGGCGCGGCAGCCCAGGGCCACCGCCGCGAGAAGAACGACGGCAGCGAATGGGCGGCAAGACGGCATTGTGACCCCGATCAGGGCGCCTGCGACGGACCGGGCGTCGGCTCAGTGGAAATGATGCTGTCCAGGTCGATCGCCGGGAAGTCAGACACCGACGGGTCGGGAATGTTCGAGGGGAGCACGCCGTCGATGAGCGACTGCAGTGCCGAGTCATCGGCGGCGGCCGTCGGGCTCTGCGAGGCGGCGAGCGGCTGCTCGATAAGCGTTGACACCTGCTCGGCGAATGCTTCGGAGGCGGCGCCGGCATCGGCCTCGATCGCGTCCAACGACGCGAACTGCACAACCTCGCCGGACGCGGTGAGAAGCGTGATATCGAGTTGTGGGACACCCAGACGGTCGTCGAGGGGGCCCGTCGAGAGGCCCAGCGAGCCGCCACCGATGAACGCGGTCGCGACATCGCCGAAACCGGTGGCGACCTCTGCGAGGCGCTCGCGCCCAGCGAGCGTGTCGGCGCCGATCGCCTCAGCCACGTCGTTGACCGGGGCCTCCATCGCTTGAAGCCCGACCGCGTTGGGAGCGATTCGGTGCAGCAGAGCACCCATGCCGACCAGGACAACCACCCCGGCCGCGATCGAATACCGAACGCGACGGACACGGTCGCGGCGGCGACGCTTCATGAACCGGCGGCGACTGTCGACGGCGAGCAGCACCGGGGAGCTGACGTCTGGCGCGTCTGGCAACTCCGAGAGCTGCTTGAGTGCCGACGACAAGACCGGATCTTGCAGGATCGGATCGTCGAGGGTGTCGGAGGTGCTTTGATCGTGATGATGAGGGGTTGTCATGGGTGACCTCCCCGCGGACGGGAGCGGTGTTGGACTCGGCGTTCGCCATCCTGGGCGTTGGCCGTTGGCTGGGCTTGGACAACAGACGGACCACCAATGGCTTCGAGCCGATCAGGGGAGGCGGTTTCGCCATCGAGCAGGGCGGCGCGAAGGCGACGGCGTCCGCGGTGCAAGTGGCTCTTGACGGTGCCCTCGGGCAGGCCCATGTGCTGTGCGATGATGGCTATGGGCCAGTTGTGCTGGTGGAAGAGCACCACGGCTTCGCGCTGCTCTGCCCCGAGACACAGCAGGGCTTTCGCGAGCGCATCCTTTGAAACTGCCTGGACCTCGTCGCGTTCGACATCGGCGACCGGCTCGCCCAGACCGCCTCTGGCCGACCCGACCACGTCGGTGTCGTAGGTGGGCTTCATTTTCTGGGCTTGGTTGAGGTACACGCGCCGACCAATCGTGAACAGCCACGTGCTGAAGCGGAACCGCTCGTCAAACTTGTGCAGGTTCGTCAGCACGCGGACAAAGGCCTCCTGAACAACGTCCTCGGCCGTTTCAGGCTTCCCGCACATCCGAAGGATGTACGCGTAGAGCGACCTCTGGTGATGCCCGATGAGCTGCGCCGCGGCGGCACGGTCGCCAGCAGCGGCCGACCGGATCAGCGATCTTTCACTTTGGCGGTCCACGAGAGGTACCCGAACCGGGGCCGAGAGGCCGAGGAATCGTTCACTACGATATCTACCGATCCGTTCGAAGCCGGTTGCACCGAGGTGCGCAACTTCGGACCTCTTCCATCGCGATACCCGATCACCGGCCCAAAAAGAAGTCGGGCGGCCGCTCCACGACCGCCCGAGAGAGAGCTTCCTCGATGCCACTCGGCACCTTCGTCAGGCGGCCTTCCGACGGATTCGGCCGACGGTGCGCTGCTCCGGCGTCGCCCGCTGGTCCGGATCGTGGACGATCGATTCCACGAGATCGAGCGGGGTGGAGGCCCAGAGATCGGCGCCGATCTCTTCGGCGAGACCCTCGGCACGGTTGAAGACACCGCCGCCGACCACGATCTGGGTTTCCGGACACGCGTTCACGTCGCGGAGCGTGTCGATCAGGCCCCGGATACCCGGGAGATCCGCGGCCGCTGAGCAGAACATGAGTAGAACGTCGGGCCTGGCGTTCTGGACGTGCGCCTGGATCTCGTCGGATGCGATGCCTCCGCCCGCGAAGGTGACGCTGAATCCGTGGGACTCGAGCAGATCGATGGCGATCTGGGCGCCGAGTTCTTCTGCTTCGTTCGGCCCACAGAACGCCGCGATGCTCTTGCCTTCGCCGACGCCGGTGCCGTCGAGCCCGAGCCTGGGTGAGGCCTGGTCGACCAGCATGCGGAGCAGGCGGGTCGCGGTGTTGTAGCTGAGCTGGCTGAGCTGGTCGTTGCGGAAGAGCCGGTCGACCAGTTCGTAGACCGGCCAGAACAGCTCCTCGTGCATCCGCTCGGGCCCGAACCCGTTTGCGAGTTCACGCTCGACGATGCCCCTCGAAAGGGCCCGATCTCCTTCGATCAGGGCCTCGAAGAATTCCTCCACCAACGCTTCGTATGACATGATGATCCGCGCCTCGTGCACGTCGATCGCGGCGCGGCTCCACCGGCCCGACCCTCCTTGGATTGACTTTCGGACGGCCTTCCTGGCCGCCACCGGCTGCGTCCCGCCCTCCAAAGGCAGAGACCCTCGCGGCCGGCGGGTGAAGGAATCGTGTCCGACGGGCTTTCGACGAGAAATTGCGAGGGCGTGCGCACGGGCGGGGTCCGAGTGCGCAAGAAATGATGGTCTGACCCTGCCAAACCCTACCGGCTCGCCTCGGTTCCCGGACGCAGGCGTGATCGATCGGTGTTTATTGGACGTTCAAGACGGGCGCAAGACCAGCGCTATGTTCTGGGACGGCAAGACCCGCGCGTTCAGTTCTTCACCGCTCGGTAGCACGCGCACACGCCCAGCGTGAGCGTTTGGATAGTGATACGGCCCAAGCCGGCCTCTTGGATCAGACCGCCGAGCTTGTCGCGGCCCAGAAAAGTCTCGACCGACTTGGGCAGGTAGCGATATGCCCCGGATCGATCGCCTGAGAGCAAGGTCGCCGTGAGCGGCATGACTCGGTGGGTGTAGAACTCGTGGCCCAGTCGAACCAAGGGGTTGGCGGGGCGGTCAAACTCAAGGATGACCAGCCTTCCCCCGGGTTTGAGCACGCGAGCGAACTCTGCGAGGGCGTCGCCAGGGCGTTGCACGTTCCGGATTCCGTAGGCGATGGTCAGCGCGTCGATCGACGCGTCGCGCAGCGGCAGGCGATGAGCGTCGGCCCAGAGATACTCGATCTTGCCCGCCTGGCGCCCCGGGCAGCGTCCCCTCTTCACGCGGGCGTAGTCGAGCATCGCATGTGTGAAATCGAGGCCGATGACCCGGCGCGCCGGGGTCTTCGCGAGCAGTTCGGTGAGGTCACCGGTGCCGCACGCGACATCGGCGGCGACCTGCCCCTCTTCCAGGCCAGCGGCGCGGACGGCGGCGCGGCGCCAGAGCTGGTCGAGCCAGAGGGAGTGGACGCGGTTGTTGAGGTCGTACGCGCCTGCGATGGCGCTGAACATCTTCTCGACCCGCTCGGCCTTGTCTTCCCTCGCGTGGGGATCGGTCAGGTCCGGCTCGGACCACACGCGACCGCCTTCCGCTCGATGGACGCGGGATTGATCGGGGGTATCAGGATGCGTGGTCGCGGAGGGCAAAGCGGGATTCCTCGGATAGAGTCATTGGTTCGCAACGGTAGCGGAGGGCGATGCCATGAGAAGGCGTTGGTTTGGAACGATCGTGGCCTTGACGCTGGGGCTGGCCTTCGCGAGCGCTGTCCCGGCGGGATGCGCCAAAAACGCGGCGACCGGCCGGTGGCAGATCCAGCTGCTGAGCCGCGAGCAGGCGATCCAGACCGGCACCGACCTTGCGCCGCAGCTCACGGCCGAGTACGGCGGGGCGTCCGCCGACACGGTGGCCTCGGAGTACGTCCGCGAGATCGGCGAGAAGCTCGCGGCGACAACCGAAGCGGACTACCCGGACCTGCCCTGGGAGTTCACACTGCTCGACAGCGACGTGATCAACGCCTTCGCGTTGCCCGGGGGCAAGGTCTTCATCTCGAGGGGACTCGCGAGCCGGATGCGGAACGAGGCTCAGCTCGCCGCGGTTCTGGGCCACGAGATCGGGCACGTCACGGCGCGGCACGTGAACGACCGGATGGTGCAGGCGACGGTCGCGAACGGGGGCCAAGCTCTGCTCGACGCTCTGCTCAACGGGCAGAACGAGGCGCTCCAACAGGTCGGCCAGACCTTGTATGGATTCGGGGGTCAGTCCACGATCCTGGCGTATGGTCGCTCGCAAGAGATCGAGTCCGACGCGCTGGGCATGCGCTATATGAACAACGTGGGCTACAACCCCCGGGGTCAGCGTCAGGTGATGGAGATCCTCGCGAAAGCGAGCGGCGACAACCGCGAGTGGGAGTTCCTCTCGACGCACCCCTATCCCGAAACCCGGATCCGTCGGATCGATGAATCGCTCAAGGCCGACTACTCCGATGTTGCGTCGACCGCGAACGGGTTCTTCGCGGCTCGGTTCCAGGAGCGGATGCTCGATCGGATCGGGTGGATCCAGGTCAGCGTTGACGATGCGCCGCACTGGTGCGGGGTGTGCCAAGCTCGGGCGATAGCGTCAGCGGACTGATCGGCTCTTGCCAAGGTGATCGTTGGGCATCGAGCTCACGCGCGAGGCCCTGCGAAGAACCTTGCCCAGTTGTCGTGCGCGAAACCGGCGCCGTCTTCGTCGTTCCATCCGGCGTCGCGGAGCGCTTCGAGTAGTCGCGGCAGGTGCTCGGGGCGGTCAAGGTCTTCGGGCAGCTTCTTGGCGCTGAAGCCTCCGTCCATGTCGGTCCCGAGCCCGACCGCGCGTCTGTGCCCGACGACTTCGCAAACATGTTCGACGTGACTCACGGCGTCGGCGATCGTCGCCCGCCGGCGTTCGGTGGTGAGAAACCCGTCGTAGAGGTTGAGCCCGATGATGCCTCCTCGCTGCTCGATCGCTCGTATCTGCTCATCGGTGAGGTGACGGTGATTCTCGGGATCGAGCAGCGCCGCGCAGTTGGAGTGGGTCGCGACGACGCGCCCCGAGGCACGATCGAGCAACTCGCTGGCGCTGCGTCGGTTGAGGTGGCTCAGGTCGTGTACGACGCTCCGCTCGTCGAGCCTTTCAACGAGCGCACGCCCGAGGTCGGTCAGCCCGAGGTCGTCGGAAACCCCGTTTCCATGGGCGTACCGGCCGGGCTTGGCCCAGGTGAGCCCGACTGCGACGATCGGAGCATCGTCGTTGACCCACTCCTCATCGAACGCATGGGGTGTCTCGATCGGGTCGGCGTTCTCGATGAGCACGCCCAAGCGGATCTTGGAGTCGTCGGGGGCGCCCGCAAGTGAGCCCACGGCGCCGGCTCGCACCCAGCTCTGGTAGAGCTTGAGCTGCCGCAAGCCGGCGGCCCTCGCGGCGAGCGCGTCGCCTTCTGGGTACGCCGCGGCTTCGGCGAACGCCTCATCTCCGAGCGATGTCCCCTCGGCGGGGATGGGCTCGGTGAAGACTGTGGCGAGACAGGCCCGGACCCCGGCGTCCTTGAGTGACGGGAGGGTGACCGCCGGGGGCTGGAGCTTGCCCCTGCACGAATCGAGCGGCGCGTGAAGGTCACGACCCAATTCTGCGAGGTACGCAAGATCGAGGTGGGCGTCGAAGAACCGAGCGTCGGTGGGGAAAGAAGACATGGCGCGAGGGTACCTTCGAGAAGTGTCCCGGTCGGGATAGACTTTGGCGATGAGCGAAAAGGTCGAGATTCAGCGGGTGGACGCGACGGACGACGATCCGGTGGTGATCAATCCGATCAACGGCGAACCGATGGACAAGCTCCAGATCGGCGACGTCAAGATCGACCGCTGCCCGACGACGGGTGCCATCTGGCTAGACCGTGGGGAGCTCGCCCAGCTTGCCCTGCTCGACGCGCAGCACAAGGGGCTTCTTAAGAAGCTCGATAAGCCGAACACCGACGCCCCGGCGAGGGCGGCGCGGCGAGGCCCGCTCAAGAGCCCTCGGACGGGCGCCGTCATGATGGTGGTGAACGACCCCGAGCAGCGGCACGTCGAGTTCGAGGTGTGCCCGGCGAGCGGGGGTTGCTTCTTCGACGCCGGCGAGCTCGCGGACCTAACCGAATACACGTTTCGTGAGCGGCTCCGCGTTCTTCTTGGTTAAGCTTCGCTGGGAGCGTGGGGTCCTGGGTGGGGCCGCGCACCCGGCAACGTTTCCGAGGACCGACTCATGCTCACGCCTGCTGCCCAGACCGTTGCCCAGACCAGTGGTCCGATCGACAGCGTTCGCACGACTCCCGGGCGATGGAGTAGCCCCCGACGGGGCGGGAACATCATCCTCGGCTGCCTCGCCGTCGTTGGTGCGTTCACGGTCATCGGCCTTGTGTTGATCGGGGCGGCGCTGCTCTTTGGCCCCGGGCTCGTTCGCGAGGCGGTCGCCACTGAGTTCCGAGATCTCGGTGCGTCCGCGATTGATGAGGCGGCGGTGCCCGAATCCGAAAAGCCCGACATGATCGAGCATGTCAACCGTGTCGCCGACGGGATGGAAGACGGGACCATCAACTTCATTCTCTTCGGAGCGCTCTCCGAGGACGTCGTGCTCGAAAGTCAGTTGCTCTGGGTCGGCACGGTGTTCCTCATCGATGAGAAGTACGTGCAGACCAGCGGGCTCTCGGACGAAGAGCGGGCGGACGGGCACCAACAGCTCGTCCGCTTTGCCCACGGCCTGCGAGACTGGTACCTCGGTCGGACCGATCTGCTCGACGCGGCGAGCGCCGTGCTCGACAACACCGGGTACTCGGATTCTCCGAAGCTCAAGAGCCGTGCGGACGTGAGCGACGACGATCTCCGCGAGATAATCGCGAACATGAAAGAGGCGTGCGACGAAGACGATCTCGCGCCGGACCTCGAAGTGTTCGATCTCTCTGATGCCTTCGGTGAAGAGCTCGATACGTTCTTCGGCCTGAACACCGGGTACGTAAGCGGTCCTGACGAGCCGGCTACGGACGAAGTCGTCGGCGAGCCCGCAGGGCCCTGACGCGCGGCCGGCTCGGCAAGGCTCGGTATCCTGTTTCCGAGAGGTCTTCCCGAAACCAGTTCGGGTGAATTCCAAGGAACCACGGCATGAAGACGCACGCGCTCCAGATCCGACCCGTCCCCCCCGCGCCCGCCCGTCGAGTCCACGCGGACGCCTCGGGTCGAGTGCTTCCGCGATCGGGCGGGTCACGCCCCGGGAACCTGCTTGTGGGCTGCCTCGCTGCCTTCGGTGTGGTCGCGGTTTTGGCGATCATCGCCGTCGTAATCCTGGGCCCTCGGATCCCTGGCCTGCTCCGGGGCGCCACCGGCGAGGCGTTCCGCGCGCTCGGCGAGGCGGCGATCACCGAATCGGACCTTCCCGCTGACGAGAAGCCCGACATGATCGGGCACGTGAACCGCGTCGCCGACGGTCTCGCCGATGGTTCGATTTCGTTCGAGCAGTTCGGGACGCTGGGCGAAGACCTGTTCAGCGACAGCATCTTCTGGGTGGGCATGGTCTACACCATCGACACCGGGTACGTACAAGACAGCACGCTGACCGACGAAGAGAAGGCTGAGGGACAGAAACAACTGCGTCGTTTCGCCCAGGGCATACACGAGGGCATGATCAGCTTCGAAGAGCTTAAAAACGTCGCGGCGCCGATCGGGAGCAACGACGACAACGGGAACTTCATCCTCAATGAGAAGGCTGGGGTGACCGACGATCAGCTCCAGCAAGTGATCGCGAACGCCAAGCGTGTGGCCGACGAGTACGCGGTCCCCGAAGAGCCGGCGCTGATCGACCTCTCGGACGAATTCGGACGTGTGATCGACGAGTCGCTGGGTATCGAACCGGGCCCGGTCAGCACCGAGCCGGCGACTGATGCGACCATCGATCCGGCAGACGATCCGGCAGACGATCCGGCCGACGACCCGGCAGACGACGACGGCCCCTAACCGATGTCCACCGGCCTTGCGACCGGAGTTCCCCAAGCGCAACGCCGACTTCGACGCAGGGCGGGGGCTGAGGACCTGGGGGCGAATTCGTCGCTCGAAACCCCAACCCCAGCGGCGGGTAAGCTGAGGTTCCCAGGAGAACCGCGCCATGAGCCTGAAGCCGGCCAGCCCGACCGACATCGATCCAGCCCTGATCTGCCCGAAAGACGGAATGACGATGGAGCGTTTCGACGCCGACGGCATCATGGTCGACCGGTGCCCGGAGTGCGGGGGGATCTGGCTCGATCTGGGCGAACTCCGTGCGCTGCTCGACCGGGCACCCGACGCGCCGCCCCTGATCACGCTGCTCGATCGGCCCGAGCGACGGGTGCAAAGACAACCCAGCCCGAACCCGCCCCACGAGTGGAAGTGCCCACGCGACGGAGCCAGGCTGGTCTCGATGCGCGACCCTCGCCAGCCGCACATCGAATACGAAGTGTGCACCGTGTGCGGCGGGGTCTTCTTCGATGCCGGTGAGCTGACCGACCTGAGTCGGTACACGCTGCTGGAACGGCTTCGGACGATCGTCGGGTGATGAACACCCGATGACTTCGGCGGCGTGCGTTCGTGGGCTTCGCTTCGCTCAGACCACGGCACCCGATCCTCTCTCCCAAGGGAAGAGTGGGCGCTACACGCTCACTACCATCGGGGCATGACGTTCAACGAGCGACTGTCGGAAGTCCTTGCCGAGATGGCGACCCTGCTCGAGCTTTCGGGCGGGGATCGGTTCCGCGTGAATGCGCACGCGAAGGCGGCGCGGACCATCCGCGATTCGACGACCGATCTTGAGCCGATCGCCGAAGACGCCAAGGCGCTGACCGCCCTCGACGGGATCGGCAAGGGCATGGCCGAGAAGATCGGCGAGTTCAAACGCACCGGGACGCTCGAAGACCACGAGTCACTGCTCGCGGAGATCCCGCCCGGGTTGCTCGACGTCATGGGTGTGCAGGGTCTTGGGCCCAAGACGGTCCGAGCGATGTGGAAAGACCTCGACGTCACCGACCTCGACGGGCTTAGCCGCGTCATCGACTCGGGCGAGCTCGCGAGCCTGCCCCGGATGGGCGCCAAGGCGGTCGAGAAGATCCGGACGAGCTTGAAGTTCCTGGAGTCGACCGGGACGCGCCTGCACGTGGGCGTCGCGCTACCGGTCGCGGAGAAAGTCGTCGAGTTCATGGCGTCGGTAGAAGGCGTGACCAGGGTCGAGCACGCCGGCAGCCTTCGCCGCGGCAAGGAGACAATCGGCGACGTGGACGTGCTCTGTGTCGCGAAAGACCCGAAGGCGGCGCACGAGGCGTTTCGTGGGATGGAGGGCGTCGTCGACGTCATCGCGTCGGGGGAGACCAAGAGCTCGGTACGGCTCGCGGCGACCGAGGCCTACGGACGCTGGAAGGGCTTCGAGGCCGACGGGGGCATTACCGTGCAGGTCGACCTGCGCACCGTTCCCAAGGAGAGCTGGGGCGCTGCGCTGATGTACTTCACAGGATCCAAAGAGCACAACGTCAAGATGCGTGAGAGAGCGTTGGCCAAGGGTCTCACGCTGAATGAGTATGGGCTCTTCCCCGACGACGACCCGAAGGCCGGATCGCCCCAGAGCCGCGGGATCGAGCCGGTGGCCAGCGGGACCGAGAAAGACGTCTTCAGGGCCCTCGATCTGAAATGGGTGCCGCCCGAGATGCGCGAGGATCGCGGCGAACTGGGCAGCGATGTTCCCGAGCCGATCGAAGTCAAGGACATCAAGGCGGAACTGCACGCCCACACGACCGCTTCGGACGGCAAGATGGAGCTTGAAGAGCTGGTGCAGGGCGCGATCGATCGTGGGTTCCACACGATCGCGGTGACCGACCACTCGAAGAGCAGCGCCCAGGCGGGCGGCTTGAACGAGCAGCGTCTTGAAGAGCAGGCGGAGATGATCGACCAGGCGAACGAGATGTTCGGCGATATCACCGTCATGAAGGGTTCGGAGGTTGACATCCTTGCCGACGGCTCGCTCGACTTTGACGACGAGACGCTCGCGAAGCTCGACGTCGTCGTTGCCAGCCCCCACGCGTCGCTCGATCAGGACCCGGTGAAGGCGACCGAGCGGATGCTCAAGGCCATTGCGAACCCGTTCGTGCACGTGATCGGTCACCCGACGGGGCGGATTCTCTCGCGTCGTCCGGGGCTCCCGCTCGCGATGGACGAGATCATCGCGTCGGCCAAGGAGCACGACGTGGCGCTCGAGATCAACGCGCACTGGCTTAGGCTCGACCTGCGCGACACGCACGTGCGAGCCGCGGTTGAGGCGGGCGTGAAGATCGCGATCGACTGCGACGTGCACGCGATGAGCGACTTCAGCAACCTGAAGTTTGGCGTGATGACCGGACGACGGGGATGGTTGACGAAAGACCTGTGCGTCAATGCGTGGAGCAAGACGAAGCTGCACAAGTGGCTGAGGAGCAAGCGGTGACCGTTCACGAAGCCATGCGTCTACGTTCGAAGGCCGCGCGGACTGCCTTCACGCTTCTTGAGCTCCTTGTCGTGATCGCGATCATCGCGGTTCTGGTCGCGATCCTGCTTCCTGCGCTACACGCGGCCCGCAAGCAGGCGTGGTCCACCGTCGACCTTTCCAACATCCGACAACTCGCCGGCGGGCTCGGTTACTACACAAACGACCATGGTGTCTTCCCCGCGCTGCGTCTTCCGAGGGGCGAGGTGCACGCGACGACCGGTCGGCCCAGGGCCCGCTGGCCTTTCGCGATGGGTGACTACCTGGGCCAGCCCTTCACGCCCCGAGGCGAGCAGGAGTACAACGAGTTCACCGGGGGCGGGGACATCGACAACGCGTCGGACGACGTGCGCAGGCTCGACAACGACGTGTTCCGCGACCCGAGCCACACGCCCGAGGATTGGCGTTCGAAGAAGACGGGCGATCTCATGGCTCTTCGCAACGGGAGCTACGGGTACAACTACCTCTACCTAGGCAACACCCGGACCCAAGGCCCGGGCGGAACCTACGCGAACTGGCCGGTGCGCGACCACTCGATCTTGAGGCCCTACGGAACGGTCGGGTTCGCGGATAGCCGTGGGAACCAGTCGCTCGTGATCAACGAGGGATTGCGTGAGCACGCGTACACGATGGACCCACCCCGGCTCGATCCCGAGCACACAGGGGCGACGGGCTTTGCCCAGGAAGAAGAGCCGAGCCCGGCCGACGCTCGGCACGGCGGCAAGGCCAACGTCGCGTGGCTTGACGGGCACGCCGATGCGCGTTCTCTCGAAGAACTCGGGTACGTGGTCGAGAACCGGACCGAGCGTGGACAGTTCGTGACGGTGGACCGGGGTGACAACGGGCTGTGGAACGGGATTGGGTTTGACAAAGATGCGACGGAGTGATCGCGTGGGAGATCACTGGTCGATCATGTGAACCACGGAATTCCGAGTCAGAGCGTTCTGGAAAAATAGAACTCGCTCAAACGAGTCTCCGACGCGATCGGCTTGCACCTGAACCTCTTGGCGCACCGCGGTGACAATGTCTCGTGATGTATCGGCGACAATACGATTGTGAACGGATGTCCCATCTGCATGCAACACCAACCAGATCGGATCATCGGTGCCGCGGCGATACTGTTCTAACCGCTCGAACTTTTTCTTGATCCGATCACGCGCGAAGCCAACGTCAGCATACAGAGTCGCCGAGTCGACCTGAGGCGTGTAGTGCTCCTCAAGCCAGTTGCGGCTCTCGACCATCACGCCACCGAAATACTCGGACGCGTGCAAGAAGGATGTTCGTGACGCCCAGTACGTGGCTACAACTCCCACGTCATCGCGAACGATGCGTTGGTTGGACTCAAGATCGACGAAGTGGCACTCGCCTCCGCCGGCTTGACCCAAGAAAAACACCAACTCTTCGAGCTCCGAAATAACCTCAGGACAGCGACGCGCCGGCGGTACCTTCGGGGCTCCGTTTCCATCAGTCGAGTGATTGAGTAGTACTTCCAACCATGGAGGCCCAGGCCATCGCGAAGCGGCATCCGCAAGTTGATCCCTAAACCGCCCGACCGAATCTTGCCGCTGCTGCTGATGACTCCTCGCGATGTAGCGCGTGAGTTGCAACACGATCGGTTGGTCCACGGCTGAGATAATCGCATCTCCCGTTGCCTCGGGAACATCGACAGAGATCGGTTCAAGCGGCCAACCGATAGCGTCACAAAGAGCACAACAAAGGCTCCACTCGTCTAGTTTTCGTGTCGATCGACCCATACCCGTTTCCACCTCGGCGAGGAACAATCCTAGAATCCCAACATGTTCGACCGACTCTCCGACGGCTTCAACTCCGTCTTCAAGAAGCTCTCCGGCAAGGGAACCATCTCCGAGGACAACGTCCGCGAGGCGATGGCCGATGTTCGCAACGCCCTGCTTGAGGCCGACGTGCACCTCGACGTCGTCAAGGACTTCACCCAGACCGTCGTGGACGACGCCCTGGGCCAGGAGGTCACCAAGAGCCTGAAGCCCGGGCAGGAAATGATCGGGATCGTGCACCGGCGGCTCATCGAGCTGCTGGGGGGCGACCCGGACGCCGAGGGCGGGATCGGCGAAGACACCCACCCGGGGATCATGAAGGTCAGCCCGGGCCCCACCGTCATCATGATGTGCGGGCTCCAAGGTTCGGGGAAGACCACCACCTGCGGCAAGCTCGCAGCCCACCTGAAGCGCCAGGGGCGTTCGGTGATGGTCTGCGCCGCGGACCTGCAGAGGCCGGCGGCGATCGAGCAGCTCGAGACGGTTTCGAAGGGCGCCGACGAGCTTGTGTCGAGCGGGCCCTCGATCGGCTTCTATGGAGAGCACGACAAGGCGGCGGAGTATGGCAAGGCTGTCAACGTGGCTGTGCAGGTGTGCCGGCGGGCGCACCAGGAAGCGCAGAAGGCGGGCGTCGACGTTCTGATCCTCGACACCGCCGGGCGTTTGCACGTCAACGACGAGCTGATGGGCGAGCTGCACATGGTGCAGAAGGCGGTCCCGCCGCACCACATCTTCTTGGTCGTCGACGCGATGACCGGGCAGGACGCGGTGAACAGCGCCAAGGCGTTCCACGATCGGCTCACTGTCGACGGGATCGTCCTGACGAAGTTTGACTCGGACACGCGAGGCGGCGCCGCGCTGTCGGTGAAGACGGTGACCGGCGCGCCGATCCGCTACATCGGCGTGGGCGAGAAGCTCGACGCGATCGAGCCGTTCCACCCCGAGCGGATGGCGGGGCGGATCTTGGGCATGGGCGACGTGGTCAGCCTCGTCGAGAAGGCCCAGCAGGAAGTGACCGAAGAGGAAGCCGAGCGCCTGCAGGCCAAGATGGCCAAGGGCGAGATGACGATGGAAGACTTCTTGGGCCAGCTCCGCACGCTCAGGCGGATGGGCCCGATGAAGCAGATCCTGGGCCTGCTGCCCGGGCTCGGATCGGCGCTCAAGGACGCGGAGATCGACGACGGCCAGCTCACCAAGGTCGAGGCGATGATCCAGTCGATGACACGCGAGGAACGCTCGAAGCCCTCCGTGATTTCAGCCTCGCGGCGCCGGCGGATCGCCACCGGGAGCGGGGCCGATCAGCAGGCGGTGGGCCAGCTCGTCAAGCAGTTCGACACGATCAACAAGCTGACCAAAACCATGTCGGGCCTCAGCGCCGCCGGCAAGGTCGACGCGGTCAAGGGGCTCGGGGCGATGCCGGGGATGCCCGGGCTGGGCGGGCTGCGGACCAAGGGCTCGACGCAGGCCAAACGCCGCGGCGTGAAGCAACGCAAAAAGAAGCGCCGCTGATCACCAGTCTTCGGAGCACCCGGGCAGGAAGGTCGCGATGAACCGATCGACGTCGGTCAGGTCGATGATGCCTGCGGGTGCTGCGAGGTCGGCATCGGCACCACCGGAGAGGAAGCTTGCGATAAAGGCGTCGACATCGCTGAGGTCGAGAACGCCGTAGGGGAAAGCGATGTCGGCCATCGAGCACGCGTCGGGGTGCCCGGTCTGGAACGCCCCGATGCGGCCAGAGAACGCGTTGAGGTTGACCCCCGCGGGTCCGTCGACGAACTCCGAGAGCGGCCCCGCGAGATCGCCCTGGTAGGCCGACGCGACGTCGGAGACAGGGGCCCAGAGCGGAAGTTTCTCGGCGCCGGTCGGGCCGAACCGCAGGCCCTGGCCGTACGTGGCCTTGAATTCATCGAGCGAGACGCCGCCGAGCGGCGCGACGGGTGACTGCGTGCCCAGCGGATCGACTTCAAGGGTCCCTTCGCCGAACCACTGAATGCCCAGGTCGGTGGTGCCGCCCGGGCCCAGAATCGCGTCGGACCGCGCGGCGGGGGCGCCGTAGCCCAGCATCGCGCTGGCGAACCGCATTCCTTGGCCCCCGATGCGTTCGAAGGTGTTCTCGCGGAGGAACACACGGCCCGAGTTGAATCCGACACCGATGATCGACATCGCCGAGTGGCCTCTGGCTCGGATCGTGCAGTTCACGAAGGCGGTGTCGTAGACGTGCGTCGCGCCGAGGGCGTGGTGGAGCACGTTGACGTCAAACACGCAAGAGGAGAACAGCGCGGCCGGGAGCTCGTTGAAGTACGCGCTTTGCTCGTCGAGCGTCGGACCAAGGTACACGCGCGTCGCGTGGACGCCCAGCGAGTTGGCCGCGAGCAGACGCCGCGCCGACTCGACATAGATATCCGCGACCTGGTACGGGTACGCGTCGGCGTCGAAGGGGTCTTCGGGGATCTGGCTCGCATCGGCGGGCAACTGCCAGGGCATCGCCTCGTCGAGGTTGTACGACAGAGCGATGCACCGGCGGACGTCGGCGCGGACGACCTTGCGTCCGTGGAAGGCGGCGACGTTGAACAGGGGCGACCACGCGAGGTCCGCGTCGCTTCCGTCGAGGTGGTTGAGCCGCCAGCCAGAGTGGACGACCTGGTCTTCGACAACCGCGTATTCATAGCGCTCGGTAGAGCTGGGCTGGTTGCTGGCGACGAAAGGCCCCCCGTCGCGGCCGACGCCGATGTGCTGGTTGCGCTGCGAGATAAGCGTCTGGCCCGGGCCGCCGCCGTTGACCAGTGCGATGTTGTCGTCGTCGTTGCACGCTACGAAGAGGTTATCGCGAACAACCACGTTGAAGGCCGGGTTGATCGCGAGCGTGCGTTGCCGTGACCCCTTGACGTTAAGCGAGAAAGTGAGACCGGCAACCTCGACCATCTCAAAGGTGTCGGGCCCGAACGAGTTGATCTGCATCAGTTCGTTCTCGTCGGGCTGGGTGATCACGCGGTACTCCGGCTCAGTACCGGTGCCGGGGGCGTCGCCGGTTGGCGTCTTGACGTAGAGCGACCCGGTGAAGGGGACATAGCCGGAGGTCATGCCCTCGAGGTCTTCGAGCGATGCTGCCCGACGCAGGGCAACGTTGGTCGAGCCACGGACGCGGAACGTCTCGACATACTCCAGGTCGAATGCAAGGCCCTCGCGCAGGCCCTCGGGCGGTATGGGCGTGTGCGACGGGACCTCGAAGCCCCTTGTCACGCCAAGGATCACGCCGGTCTGGACCGGGTACTGCACGAAGTAGATGCCCTCGCCGAGTTCGGCGACCTCAAGCTTCGAGACGCGGAGCCCCCGCGTAACGTGCGCCGGTGCGGCGGTCTCATCGACGAGATGCCGGCTTTTGATCCGCAGGGTGTCCACGCCCGAGCCGGCGCCGCCAACGATCGGGTGAGGCAGGTCGAGAACGTGGTTTGCCTCGCCCTCGAGCCAGAGAGTAACGTCATCCCCGCCGGCGATGCGCTTGCCAATCAGCGTATTCCAGGGCGACGCTTCGGTGCCGTCGCCGTCAGTGGGGGCATCGAAATCAACAAAAAGTTCGTTCTTTGTAAGAATACTGCTTTCGGCGTCTTCACGCTCCGGCCCAACACCCAAGACCGGATTGATCGGCGCGAGCGGGTCAAGGAACCCCCGAGCCTCACCCTGGGTCGGAACAGACACCGACTGGGCGTAGACAGGCGCAAACAGGCACCAGATAGCCGCAACGAGAACGCACATAGACGGAGGCGGGTTCGACATACCCGAACCTAATCCACTGTGGCCGGCGCACAACCAAAATCCGGTTCAACTCTGCGAATTCGTCGATCCGAGATCGAGCGGCAGCGCGTCGGGCCGCTCGCCGCTCACCCAGGCGCGGTACCGCGGCCAGAGCACCTCGCGGAGCACGACCTTCAGGCACGCCGCGAAGGGGATCGCGATGAGCAGCCCGTACACACCGAACAACGCACCCCCAGCGAAAACAGCGAACATGATCGAGGGGACATCCAGGTCGGTCTCCTTGCCCTGGATGGCCGGCGTGAGCAGGTAGTCGTCGGCGAGCTGACCCGCCTGGTAGATCAGCAGTGGACCCGCGAGCGTCCACCACCACGTGCCCCGGAAACCCAGGTGGTTCTCGAGCGCGAGGAGGATGATCGCGACGGGTAACCCAGCCAGCGCGGCGTACGGGAACGCGGCAAGCAGACCGGTGGCCATCCCCACGAGCGGCGCGAGCGGGACCCCCACCGCCCACCACCCGACGCTAAACCAAGCCCCGAGGATGAGCGCGATGATCAGACGTCCCCGGACAAACCCGGAGACGACGCGGTCGAGCTTGCTCGAAAGCTCGATCGAGCGATCGCGATGGGCCTCGGGCACGAGACCGCGGAGGAAGTCGAGCACCTTGGCCCACCCGGTGCTCACAAAGAAGAAGAAGAACACCGTCAAGAACAGCATGATCGCGAGCGATGTCAGCGCGCCCACGAGGCCGATCAGCGCTGAGAGCGCGTTACCCCCGGTGCGGAACACGTTGCGGGCGATCGCACCGGCGTTGTCTTCGATCCACTTCAGCGCAGCGTCGGCAGCGGAGTCTCGGGGTTCAACCGACGCGGCCGGTGATGCGCCATCGTCTTGTGCGCCATCGGGGGCCGCTTCGACGGGATCGCTCGGCGATGTCGGTTCCGGCTCATCCTCGTCGCCAGGTGGGGCCGCGAGCGAATCGTCGGACGATGCTGAGTCGTCCGGTGTCGCTTCGGGGTTCTCGGCTTGATCGGCCTGGCCGGCGGCCTCGGCCCTCGCGTCCCGCTCGGCGGCGGCTTGCTCCTCGGCGCGTGTGCGCATCCAGAGAACACCCTCACGGACTCCGGACCAGACGCCGTCGGGTACGAGGCGTTCCAGGCGTTCGTTGTCCGGTTCGGCGAGGCTCGCACGCAGTGCGCGGACGTCATCGCCGATCTCTCGGGAGAAATGAACCGCTTCGGTCGCGCCGTACGCGAGCCCGAGGCCGACGGGGATGACGACGGCGCCGCCGATGCCGACCATCATCACGAGGACGGCGCCGCGTCTCTCAAGAAACGTTTTGCGCACCATCAGCTTGACGACCGGCTCAACGAGATACGCGAGCAGGATCGCGAGGAGCAGGGGCACAGAAACGACGCTGATGACCGAGCCGAGCCAGAGCAACCCGAGCAGCACCAGCACCACGCCGACATCGCGGAGTGGCTGGATCTGCCAGAGATGGAGCCTGGCCCATTCGCCCGGACCCGAACGCGATGGGGAGTCCGGTCCGGCTTCGCTCATTTGATCTGCCATCTGCCCAGCGTACGAAGACCGAGCGAAGCGAGCGAATCACGTCGGGGAATCCGTAGCTTGGAATCGGTAGAAGGCTGGGGAGCCGGGCTGGGGCTCACTCAGATCCGATGGTGTCGGCGAGCGAGTGGCCGAATTCCTCATCGAAGTCGAAGACGCCCCGGAAGTCATCCGGCGTATCGTCGTCGGTCTTCCTCATCAGGCCGGCGTCGACCATCGCGAAGACGATGTTCCCGAAGTCGTCGGTGCGATGAATGTTCCAGCGACTGAGGACGGTGCGGGCGAGCAAACCGTACCGCTCGATGGCGTAGTCGCGGAGTGCCAGGCACAGGTCCTGACCGGAGACATGCCGCGAGTCGTCGTCCTCCGATGGGCCACGCATCGCGACCTCATCGCCGTGCACGTTCCGAACCGCATGAGCGAGTCCATCGCGCAGGAACTCATAGGCCCGGGGGCTGTACCCACCGGCTTGATCGAGAATCGCCTTGAGATCGATGACCTGGGTCACGTTTGGTCCCTCGATGCCCTTTGCCTATCGCGTGGCCCGACGAATGCCTTCTTGCACACCCATCGCGGCTGGCGGAAACATGCTACTGCGAGTCGGGCGTTGCTCCAACCCGTCTCATCGGTTGCCCGAGCTCTCCACTATGAGATCGGACGTCTGTCCCCACGATATTCGTTGCCTGAGCCCCCTAAGACGCCTTCTCTTACACCCCAATTCGCCTCATTTCGACCTTTGGGTGAAGTCCGCCGCTGTTCGGGTGCCTCACGCTCACGTGGGCGCTTTGTTCTACAAACCAACGCAGAGGGCGCTTCGCCCATTCTTCAGCGTAGTCCACACCGACGCGCGGCGCGTTGATGACCCGGACCGGCTCAGGGGTTTCCCCGATACGCTCGAGCCACACCGATCTGTGGGATACCAGGTCGACCGCGTTGACCCCACGATCTATGGACATCGCCTGGCAGAGTTTCGCAGGGCCGCTGCACAAATCCCGATCACGGATCGACTTCGGGTCTCGAACTCGGGCGTTCTTCGACGCCGGGGCTGCGCGAAGCCGGCGCATGGTCTCAATCCCCTCCAGCGGCTCCAACGCGCGGATGAGGATGGCGACCGGCTGATCCAGCCCCTCGTTTTTGTCGCCGCAGACGACGTTGAAGCAATGGTGCATGCCGTACGTCAGAAAGACATAGCTCGTCCCCGCCTTGGCGTACATCGGCTCGGTGCGATTGGTGCGCCTCCAGCCCACCGAGTGGGCCGCCTTATCATCGGGTCCGCAGTAGGCCTCGGTCTCGACGATGCGCCCAACGAGTCGTTCGCCTCCGAGTTTGCGGACAAGGCGGACGCCCAGGAGTGACTTGGCGAGGGTCACTGGGTCGAGGGTGAAGTCGGGTCGTGTCAATCGAGGCATAGAACAGGTTTGCTCGTTCCGTAGAGGCCTCCGGCCGCACACTCGCTTGGGGAAGCCGCGTCGGAGTCGATCCGGCGGGCTTCCGGTCGAGGAAACCGAATGCGTGGCGCTCCATCTTCGGTGAAACCGCTCGAGCCATCGAAGCCTACGCGACGCGGCGTCGGCGAGCACGTCGGTCGAAATTGACCACTTCGGGGTAGGAAGCGCTCGCGTTATGCAATAAGGCCCTCGGTCGGGGTAGGGCCACCGCCCGCAGTTGCTCTGATTTTGCACGAGGGGGCAGGTGACCGAACTGATGAACCGATGCGGATGTCAGATTTGACGATCGGAAGGTCATATTGATGCTCCACCGAGTGCTTTACGTCAGCACCGCTGCTCACCGGTTCGATGAACCGTCCGTCGCCCGCCTCGCAGAACGTTCATCGGCAAAGAACCGGCTGCTCGATGTCACCGGAGTGTTGATTTACGGCCGCGGCCAGTTCATGCAGTTGCTCGAAGGGCCGAAAGACAACGTGCGCGCCGTCATGCGAACGATCAACGAAGACCCACGCCACTTCAACATTCTCACGGTCATCGACGAGCCGACGTCGGTACGCCTCTTCGATTCCTGGGGCATGGGCCATCTCGCCATCCCGGAGCCAACCTCGGATTCCGATCAAGAGCAAACGGCTGACGCGGAGCGTCCTTGTAGCGCGATCGCCGCGATGCTCGAGTCGGGTCCGGGCGACGTGATCTTCGGGATCCTTCGGCATTTCCGCGATAAGGCGGCCGTTGCGTAACGACAACGCGGCTCACGCGTAGGCGTGAAGCCCCGGCAGCAGCAGGTTCACCCCGAAGTACGTCCAGAGCATGACGATGAAGCCGATAAAGCTCAGCCACGCGGTGACCAGCGCTTTGTTGCCGCCGGTGACCAAGCGCACGTGGATCACGATGAGATAGACAATCCAGGTGATCAACGCCCAGGTTTCCTTCGGATCGAACGCCCACCAGCGTCCCCATGAGTGATCGGCCCACCACGCGCCCAGCAAGATACCCACGCCCAGCGTCCAGAACGCGAGCTGCAAGATGATCATCTGCGCCGTGTCGAGGTCGGCCAGCGTGCGCGCGGTTGTCGGGCGTCGGGCTGCCTCATCGGGGCCACCGCCACCACCGCTTCCGCCTCGATCGCCGCTTCCCATCGCGGTGAGCGACGCCGCGGCGGCGCCTTCGAACTCGGTTTGGCCCATGAACTTCTTGGCGTAGTGCGTGCCCAGGTAGAACAGGCTGATGATCATGCCCAGGGTGATGAACCCGTAGCTGGTGAGCACCGTCGTGACGTGGTACTTGAGCAGCACCGACGTGTTCAGAATCGCGGCCTCCCGCTCGATGCTCTTCCCGGGGATGGCGGTCTCCGTCGCCGCGATGAGCACCAAGAACCCGGTGGCGGCGCTCGCGGCCCCGAAGAGCCACTGCCGCCGGGCGAACATGATCACCATGCCCACGACCGACGCGAAGAGGCTCAGCCCGGTCATCGATTCGAACTGATTCTGGATCGCGAACCGCTCTGCGATGACGCACCTCGCGGTAAAGCCGATCGCGTGCAGGGCGACCGCGAGGATGAGCAGGCCTTGACCGGTGACGCCCAGCCATCGCCGGCCCGTCCCGAACGCGATCGTGAGCGCGAGCAGCGCGAAGAGGTACGCCCAGTAGCCCCACTCGAAGAGATTGGCCCGGTTGTAGGTCAACTCGAGTGAACGACGCCCGGCGGGGTACGTCTGCTCGTTGATCGTCGGCAGGAACGAGGCCAGGTCGCTCACCGCCGCGTTCACGCCGGCCGCGTCGCCGGCCCTCCACGCCTCGCCCAGCTTAGCGGTCGCCACGCGGACCGGGCTGGCTTCGGGCCATTCTGCGACGTGGTGCCAAACATCGTCGCCGCTGTTCGGCGCGATGAGCATGTAGTTCGCGATCGACTGCTTGAAGAGGTTGAGCCTTCCCTCGGCCCTGGTGATCCCCTCGCGGAACGGGGTCTCGCCGGCGTGGGCGTCGAAGATCGGCTGCGACATCCCGTCGACCATCAACGGGGTGACGCGCGCGAACTTCTTCCACCGGTCGACCTGCGTCTTGTCGCCTCGGAACGCGAGTTCGAGGTACGCCTCGCGGAGCGGGAGGTAGCCGATCGCGATCAGCGGCTTGTCGACGTAGAACGCAGGGTCGATCGCGAGATCGAGCATCGTGAACAGCGGATCGAAATCGGCCTTCGGGCCGCCGACCACGTCACGCTGGTCTTGAGGCACCGGCAAAGCGAGCGCGTGGCGTCCGGTGAGATACTCCACCGTTTCGCGAGCGAGCGTGTCCACGATCTTCACGCGCCCATTGTGGAATACAGCAAGGTCGCGGAGCGGGCCCAGCTCAACGCCCCGGGCGAGTTCGATTTTCTGGGCGACCGTCGCGCGATCCTCCACGGTCGCCTCGCCGAAGGGGTTGGCCCGCAGATCGGTCTCGGTAACGAGTTGGTCCTCGGGGTGCGCGTTGCCAGCGGGGCCGACTTCGGTGGGCTTGGCGGCGCTCGCATCGGGTGCGCCCGACCCCGCCTGACCGGCCGCGGGGCCTGCGAACACGCTCACGAACGCAACGATCGACAGCAGCACACGACTCATGCCGGCACCGTCTCTTTCTCTTGGGGCGTCTCGGGCTCTTGGGGCGTTCCGGGCTCTTGGGGCGTTCCGGGCCCTCGGGGCGACTCTCGCTCTTGGGCGGCTTCGGGCGCCGGCGGTGCCGCCGGTTTTTTGGCGTGAGCCGCGGCGAGCTTGGCTTTCTCACGGCGCACCAGCCAGGGCTTCACGTAGAACGCCCAAGGGATGCCGATCGACATCAGGACGCCACCGAACGCGATGACGTGGATGCCCGGATTGTTGCCGACCTGGAGGATCGTGAACCGCGCGAAGGGCCTGGGCAGCGCACCGGTGTCAGCCAGCGACTGGGTCTGTTGCCACCCCTGCTGGTCCCACCCCGCTTGGCTGAGCTTGAACTGATTGGGGTTGAGGCCCCTTGTGACCATGATCGCGGCATTGGAGACCGCCGACCTTGAGTCGTCCCAGACGAACGGCGCTCGCAGCGGCGCGTTGAGCTTCGCGACGTGCTCGTAAGGCTCGCCGAGCGGGCTGCCTCCGTTGGGGCCGGCCTGCGGAACAACGCGGATCAAGCTCTGGTAATCGCGGGGCGCGCCGCGGTGGTCGTACGCGATCATCTCGAAGTCGATCAGACGGATCCCGAAGCCCGGGAAGGGGTGACGCCGGCGCCCGAACGCGAGAGTGATCTCACGACCGTCGGGGAGCCTGACTTGCCTCGTCAAATCGGGCGAGGTCTCGAGATAGCGCACGAATGGAAGCCACACCACGTCGGTCCACACGTCCCCAGAGCTCTGGGGGACGCTGACCTCAACCGCGGCCATCGCGAAGTCGTGGGTGCCGACGAACCGTTTCTCGCGGTCGGGCTCGGGAACCTGGACGGGGAACTCGACGCGTTCGGCGTGGTCCCACGCGTCGGTGACCCGCAGGTCGATCAGCTCGACCATGTTGGGGATGACCTCGCCGTACCCGGTCGGTTCGATGACACGGATCCCCCCGCCCGGTTCGCGGACAATCGTGCGGATAAGCCCGGTCGCTGGGTCTTCGTCGAGCAGGACGCGAAGGCGCGTGAACTCGAGATATGCGACGCGGATGCTCGGGTCGGCGTCGCGCCGGTTGGGACGTCCGTCGGCCTGCGGGGTGTCGAAGATGTCTTGGTTCAGTTCCGGGAACCGCTCGTAGACGTACCGGTCGTAGCCGACGCCGTCGGGGTGTCTTTCGGGGGGCGTCACGCGCACGACCGCGGTCGGCGTGTTGGCGTCTTCGTATCCCTCGGTGATGATCGGGAACGGCGGCTGGGGCAAGAGCTGCTTTACGCCGACCCGCCATCCGGTGTCACCGATCACGTACTCCTCGCCGACGCTCGCGGCGACCACGGTCCGAGCGACCTGCCCGCCCTCCACGGGCACCTCGAGGATCAGCGCGTGGGCGCTCTGGGGAGGCACCGGGGTCAGCAGGTCTCCGATCCGCTGCGGATCGGCGCCGATGACATGCTCGATGACAAACGTGTTGTTCTCGGTCAAGCGATGCGACGGGACCGTCGGGTGCAACGGGAAGCGGAACTGGGGTTCACCGACTTCTCTGGGTTCGTCCGAGCCTTCGACCGGAAGGCGACTGAGCAACTCAACGAGCCGCACCGGGCGGGCCTCGCCCGACATCGGCGCCGGGGAGAGCTCCCAGTCTTCGCGCGGCTCCGCGTACGTCGCGTACCCGACGATGCGGAACCCGATGTCCGGATCAACGCGTTGCCCGCCGCCATCGGGCACAGGCAGGTCGAGCGTGAGGCCGCTGCTGTCGGTCGCCGGTGTCTCGTTGGTGACCAGTTCGCCGAGCCGCGTCGCAGAGGCGTTGCTCGCCGCGTCGAGTCCGTAGTCGTTGTACCTCGGGAGCCCACGGAGCGACCGCTGTTCCCAGTCGGGCCCGCCCGTCCACGCGGATCGCTGAGCGATCCAAAGGGCGATGTAGGTGTTGTCGTAGAACCCGGTCTGGGTCGTGCCGACCGCCGGCGCCCCGTCGGGCCCGGGCGTTCCGGCGAAAACGATCGTGTCGCCTTCCTTCTTCAGGCCCTGGTAGTACACGCTGCCGAGCGCGATGATCACGATCCCAGTGTGCACCGTGAGCACACCGAGGTTCTTGAACGTGAACTCGATGCGGCGCACCGTCGCGACGACCATGTTGACGACGAACGCGATCAACACCAAGTGCAGGGGCCACCAGCTGTAGAATTCGAGTTCGGTCATCTCGAACCCGGGCAACCGGCGGAGCGTGATCGCCTCTTTGGCCTTGACGAAGTCGGCGAAGAAGCGGAGCCCCGAACCGTCGACCGGATCGAAGTGGACCGCCGGCCAGACGGCGCCGTACCAGAGAATGCTCGCGGCGCTGAAGGCGACGATGGACGCAACGATCGAACCGCCCAAGCGGAGCACGGCGCGGTTCTCGGGCACGACCATGCGCACCACCGCGAACGCCCCCACCGCCGACAGACCGGCGGGAACGACGAGCGTGAGTCCGTAGACCAGCCACGTCGGCGCGAGGGCGAGCATGCCGATGGGCACGCTGGCGAGCACCCCATAGATCGCGACGATAGTGAGCAGCACCACCGCGAGCGTGATCGAACTGAACGCGTGAAGCACCCAGCGCACCGGGCGCAACGCCGGCGAAGACAGGTGCTCGGCGTCCCAGCGTTTGGACTGTTGCCACTTGCGGCTCATGTCGTTCGTGCCCCGGAGTTGGTTCGTCCGGGCGGGCCCGGACGACGCGGCACCGTAGGTCGTTCCTCGTGTGTTGGCGGCGCCAAAAGCACCGGTATCGGCGCGGCTTGCGAGTCGAGAACGCGCTCTCGAACACCCGCGATTTCGGACTCCCGAGTCGATTCACCGAGGGGAACACCGATGACTCCGGCGAGCGCGGCGCCGACCTTGAATCGGAAGCCGTCCGGGTCGAGCCATAGGGCCTCGGCGCCGTTGACGGTACCCATCGCGAAGAGGCGTTCCGGGTCGGCCCGCCCCTCGGCGCCGTCGCGACGGTGAAGCAGCCTCATCTCGTCCAATACGGAGATCCGGTCGGGCGTGTCGAGGTTCACGATCGAGTCGGTGCCCAGGCACACGTTGACACCCGCATCGAGCATGTCGCGGTAGCGGTGCGGCCCGAAGTGCTCTTGGGCGCCGAAGTACTCCGAAGCGCGCGGGCAGTACGCGACATGGACGGAGTTTCTGCGGAGTACCTCGATGCCTCCTTCGGGGCAGTCGTTGACGTGGGCGACCAACCAACGGCCTTTCCCAGGGCCGGCCGGCCCCGCCGCGAGAATCGGCTGCGCCCAGATCAGCGGCGGCTTGCCTTGTTGCAGTTCCAAGGTCGCCCGGTCGTACCACTTCCCGATGCGCTCGAGGAACCCACGCATCGGCCCACGCGCGTGCAGGATGAACTCGCGTTCTTCCGGAGACTCGGCCAAATGGGTGCAGAGCAACGGACCATCCATGCCGCCAGAACCGGCGATCGCCCCGTACTG
Source organism: Planctomycetota bacterium (assembly GCA_038748775.1). GTDB lineage: Bacteria > Planctomycetota > Phycisphaerae > Phycisphaerales > UBA1924 > DAIQNV01. The sequence goes on along the minus strand of JBCDIT010000002.1, from coordinate 309,941 downwards.
CGTCATCGATACCGAATACGGCGCGTGGGGCGAGAGACCACCGACAACATCCGGCCCACCGTTCGAGGGAGGCTTGGGAGGCGCGGTCGGCAGTTCCTGGAAACCGAAACACTCGAGGTAGCTCACACCCGGAAGGTCAGCGCGGTGCGCCGTTGCCTCGCCCTGAGACCCGTCGATGTCGCCCAGCGCCACGGTGCCGCCGGCGATCGACTTCGCGACGCCCGATCGCACCGACGCTTCGACGGCTTCCGGCTCGGTCGCTCTTGCCTTGATGATGCGCTGGGCCCAGGCCATGAACCCGTCGGCGGGGTCGTGGGGCTGCGGGCCGACGTGGGTGAGGTCGAGATGGGCGTGGGCGTTAACAAGACCCGGAATGAGGGCGGTGTCGCCGAGATCGAGGTCGGTCTCGCCTGGAGCGGGTTCAGCAGGGAACAACGCGCGGTGCCCGATGCTGAGCAGGCGAGCCGAGCGGGCCCGGACCGGGGCGTGATCGCCGGCGCTGGTCAGCTCGAACACGAGGGTGACCGGATGGGGCCATTCGCGCTCGTGGTCGGCCGCCGCGGCGGCGTGGAGCCGCAGAATGGTCGGTGCCGGGTTGGGTGATACCGAGTTGGGTGATCCAGGGGTGTTCATGGTCCGGACGCGGGGGGGCCGATATCCTGGGCAAGGGCGGCACAGGTCGCCCGTATCGGCGTGGGCCTGCGCGAGGACGCGACGGGGCCCGGCCAGCGGAGTGGGCCGCAACGCCTGAGGCCCGAGGAGTCTACGGATGCAGAGCGGAATCGGAATCGGAACCCGCAGACTGGCGATGGCCCTCGTGAGCGTGGTCGGCACCGCCGCGAGCCTCATGGGCGGGTGCGTCAGCCAGACCGCCTACGACGACCTGATCAGCGAGAACCGCACGCTGACGAGCCGCAACGTGGAGCTCCAGGGCCGCGTGCGGGAACTCGAGCAGCTCAACGACGGTCTCCAGCAGAACACCAGCGGGACCCGGGCCGCGTTTAGCGACCTGGAGCGCACCAACGCGATGCTCCGCCAGCAGCTCAACCAAAGCCGTGGGACGATTCTCGATCTTGAGGACCGCCTCGACGGGATCGCGCTCCGCGAGATCGACCCTGCGACCGACCTGGCGCTCACCCGCCTCGCTGCGCGGTTCCCGACGCTGCTCCAGTACGACCCGGACCGAGGGCTCATCCGCCTCGCGAGCGACGTGACCTTCGACTCGGGCCAGGACGTGGTGAAGGACAGCGTGAAGGAGAGCCTTGAAGCGCTGGCGGAGGTGCTGACCTCGCGCGAAGCGCTTATCTACGACATCCGGATCGTGGGCCACACCGACTCGGCCAAGCCCAGCGCCGCGACCCAGCGCCGTCACCCGACCAACATGCACCTCAGCGTGCACCGCGCGATCTCTGTCCGGCGCGAGCTGCAGCGCCTGGGCGTAGCGCCGGATCGCATGTACTCGGCGGGCTGGGGCGAGTTCAGGCCGGTGGTGCCCAACACCCCGAGCGGGAACACGCCGGAGAATCGGCGGGTCGAAATTTACCTGAGCGGTGCCTCAGAGCGCGACGAGGCGGGCCCGGTCAGCGGTGGCGACGACACGAGCGACATGGACGCCGGTGGCGGTGAGTCGACGCCGGTGCGGTCGAGCGGGTTTGACCCGGTGAAGTAACCGACAGGCGTCGCTCCGGGCCCCGCCCGTCTGGTACACTCGACGAATCGTGTTGTAGGGATGGTTGGACGCTCGTGGGATCGGAGCACCGCCTTGCTTACGCCTTTCGTCGCGATCGCCCTCGGGATTCTCGCGCCCAAGTCGGAGGTTGAGACCGGCACGAGCGTTGTCGTTGATGGGACGGTGTTCCAGGTTGTCCCTGCCCCGTCCTGGGCGCCTGAATCTTCGCTCGTGATCGCGACAGATCCGACCTTCGTCCAGCAACGGGGGAACCCGGCAAGGACGAGTAGCGGCTTCTTCCGGATGGGCGTGAACGGAGACGGCCGGCCTAGCCCCACCGATGTTGCGTCGATCCTTGAGTACTCGATGTCGTCGTGGACGGGGAATCCGGCGTCGCGCTCGCGCGCGAGCGCCTACGCCGACGCGGAGTTCGTCCTCGTTCAGAAGGGGCGCCTGAGCGGAGCGGGACACTTGTCGGGCTCGGCCGCAGCTGTCGTGCGCATCGCGGGCCTCAGACGTCTGACCGAAGACGGCGTGCCCTTTCGGCGGGACGCGATCGGCGTGATCGACGGCTTCACCGGGCAACTCGTCAGTTGGAGCATGATGGGCGAGACACGCGTGCTGGAACGCGATCTGGTTGATGCGGGATTGCTCGATCTTGAGGCGACGCACGCCGAGCAGCGGGCGGCCATCTTTCAAGCTCGGACGTCTGCGTCCGACGCGATGCTCTCAGAAATCTCGGGCCTCTGGCAGATCGGGGACCCGACGCCCATCGACGCGGAGTTGACGGTCCGGCTCGGCACGGCGGTTGTTCCCGGTCTCATGGGTGACACGATTGAATGGTCGGTCACCGTCCGACTCGACGGCGCCGACACGTGGGGACTGGCGGGCTTCGTGTTCGACGCCGCGGCGTCGAGCGACTCGGATGGGCCCATCCGCGTCGCGCCGGCGGAGTTCGTCGTAGGGACGCCTTACGCGCCCAACGGCCCCATCGGGGTGGCACACGAGATCGGCGAGACAACGCAGGGCACGCCCGTCGATACGAGCGACCGCTCGATACTCAAAGACGTCGGCGCGTCGCTATACGGGTATCCGGTTCGACTCGGGACGCCCCGTTGGTTGGTTCCGATCGTCGTCGAAGGCGTCGCTTGGGGTTCCGAACTCGAGGTTGCCAGCGGCCGGGTCGTGCTGCCCCCGGGGGCGTCTTCGTCGACCCTCGAGATCATGAACGTCGAGGCGATGTCGATCGGCTACGTCAGCCCTCGCGGCCAACGAGCATCGCTCTCGGACCTCCGCATCGCCCCTTCTTCAAAGCTCTCGGTGACGATGACGACACGCTGATCGTTCAGGATTCTGCGGCCTCGGTCCGCCGCTCGGGCGCACACGCGAACGCGATGCTGAGGAGCAGCGCCAGCGTGAAGCTGCTCGACGCCGGCAACGTCCACCCGGCGGAGAGCAACGCCTGGTTCTCTTTGGTGATTGCGGGCGCTCTAGGCATGATGTGGAGCGCCGCGTCCCAGCGCCACGTGCCCTCTTTGAGTTCGTCTTCGGCGCGCTGGGGCTGCTCTTCACCCGCCTTGTACGCGGCGACCTGCCTGCGATAGAACCTCGCGCCCGATTCGGGCATGCGTCGCTCGGAGGTCTCGATGGCTCCGTCGGGCTTGAGCTCGTGGAAGCGGAAGGTCCAGCGGTGGCGCATGACCTCGCCGAAGCCCCACGATTCCGGATCGACCTCGAGATTGAATCGCCCTTCGTCCGAAACGCCTGCGTCGGGGACGCGGACGACGATGACGCAGCGGACCGGGATATCGCCCGACTTGGTGAGCGCCCGGAACTCGTCGAGGCGGAGACGATCCTGGTTGTGCGCGAAGAAGAAGACGCCCATCCAGTCGGCGAACCGCTCGAGATTGGGGAAGTTGATCGGGGTGGGCACCTGGACCGGCATCACGAGCGAGGTCGTGTCACTCGGGTCTTCGGTGCTGGCCGACGTCAGCGTGACGGTGCCCTCGCCTTGCTCATCAAGCTCGGGCGTGAAGGTGATCAAGCGGTCTTCGTAGGCGAACTCGTTGCGGTCGGTGCGGATGAAGTAGAAGAGGTCGCGTTGGTGATCGGCGTGGTAGTCCCGGATGCGTTGCGCGAGCGCGTACCCGCTGAAGAGCATGCCGACAAGCGATATCGCGGCGACGGACCAGGCGATCGAGCGGCCGCCCGATCGAGCGGGGGGGCGGGCGGTCGGGCTCGCTGGCGGCGCTGAACTCGAGCCGGTGTTCGAGGGCATCATGCCTCCGGGTTCGTTCAGTCTTCGTCCTCAGACGCGTGGTCAGTGGCGTGATCGTCGTCGTGGCTTTCGCCCGAGTCGTCGTGGTCCTCAGCGTGATCGTCCCCGGAGTTGTCGTCGTCCGAGTGACCGTCATCGGAATGGTCGTCGTCATGGGCGGCCTTGGGCTTGGGCGCCTCGGCATCGAAGAGCCCAGGGGTGAGCCCGGTGCGGATGACCTGACGGTTGGCCGAGGAGCGCTCGGGCTCGGGGATCTCCGCGACGACGTCGGCCTTGTAGTCCTTGTAGCTCTGCGAGCCCTTGGCGACCCACTTGGCGAAGTAGTCCTTCTTGTCGGCGGGGTGGCGATGGACGTGGTGCTTGTAGTCGGCCTTTTTCTTGTAGAAGGTTTCCCAGAACTTCTCTTCGCCGACCTCTGCGATCTTCTTTTCGCGCGACTGGACGACGACGGAGCCGGAGATATCTTCGCCGTTCCAGCGGGACATGCCGACACCGGAGCCGCCTTCGACGACTTCCCCGACGGCGTAGTCCTTGATCGCGCCCCTGCTGCCCACGTCGATGGCGGGCATCGTCATAAACATGCCCATCGTCGCAAAGGTGAACAGCATAATCATCGTGTTCAGGGGCTTGTCGTGGCGCAGGTGCATGAAGTACATGCACACGAGCATCGCCTTCACCGTCGCGATCGCCATCGCGATGATGACGTTCCAGAGCTGGGTGATCGGGATGTCGGTGTAGGTGGTCAGGAAGACCTCGCCCTTGGCGACGATGACGGTGAGCAGCGTGAAGAAGAGAAGGGCGAAGAGGATGACCACGTTGAGCTGCCAGCTCGAGACGTGGTGCTCCTCGTGGTGGTGCCCCTCATCGTCGATGGGCGTGCCCTCGTGGAAGCCGTGCGGGTCGTCCCAGTCGTAGCCCTCGGGCTTGGTCGGAGCGTCGCCGGTGTTGTGGCTCATGTCAGTGGCTCCAGTCCGGGGTTAGTGGATCAGGTACAGAAGGGGGAACAGGAAGATCCAGACGAGGTCGACCAGGTGCCAGTAGAGGCCCGAGGTCTCGACCATCGCGTAGTTCTTGGGCCCGTAGATGCCCTTGTACGAACGGACGAGCACCCAGAGGAGCAACCCGCCGCCGATGATGACGTGCAAGGCGTGGATCCCGGTGCCGACGTAGTACAGGCCCCACCAGAGCGGCTCGTGCGGATCAGACGCGTAGGGATAATCGAAGAGGACACCCGGGCGCTTGCCCTCGGTCCACTTCGGGATGTACTCCATGAAGATCTTGATGCAGAAGAAGGCCGCGGCGCAGATGAGGGTGATGACGAGGTTGATCTTCAGCCAGAGCTGCTGGTTGAGCTGGGCGTTGCGGACCGCCATCGCGACGGTGAAGCTGGAGAGAAGCAGCACGATGGTGTTCGTGAGGCCCCACTTCACGTCGAGGTAGGCCGACCCGTTGATAAACGCCTCGGGGTACTTGAGCCGGAGCAGGGCGTAGCCGACGAAGATGCCGGCGAAGAGCAGGACTTCGGTCGACAGGAAGAGCCACATGCCAAACTTGGCCGACTCGAACTCGTCCTCAGCATTCCGCCAGTGGTGGCCGTGGGCGTAGATCTCCCAGCGGGCCTTGTTCTCGCCACCGTCGAGGTCGGCGGGCGGCGGCTGGTTGGCATCGATCGCGGTCATGCGTTGCTCCGGGTCGGATCTTCGCGGCGCGGGTCTTCCCCCCTCGCCCCGATTCGTTTCTGACAAGGCACCGCCCGGGCGTCGGCCCGGGCGGCGTGTGGGCTACTTGACGACCTTGGGTGCCGGCGGCGGGGGCGCCTGCTCGGGCAACGGGAAGTCTTCTTCTGAGCAGTGAGGCGGAACGACCTTGTCGAACTCGTACGGGCCGTGCCTCACGACGGGTTCTTTATGGAAGTTGTGCTCGATCGGCGGGCTCTCGGCCTCCCACTCGAGCGTCAGGCCGCCCCAGGGGTTGGGCGGCGCCGGGCGGCCGGCGACCAGCGAGTGCACGAAGACGAACAGGTGCAAGAACAAGCCGGCGGCCAAGATCCACGACCCGTACGTCGAGATCTGGTGGAGCAGCGTGAACTCGTCGACGTACGTCGCGTAGCGGCGCGGCATGCCCTGCGTGCCCAGGAAGAACTGGGTGAAGAACGTGACGTTGAAGCCGACAAAGACGAGCACGAAGCCGATGATCGCCCACTTCTCGGAGTACATCCGCCCGAACATCTTGGGCCAGTAGTGGTGGATGCCACCGATGAACGCGATCACGGTTCCGCCCATCATCACGTAGTGGAAGTGGGCGACAACAAAGTACGAGTCGTGCAGGTGCAGGTCGGTCGCGAGAGCACCGAGGGGCAGGCCCGTCAGGCCGCCGATCGAGAACGTGAAGAGGAACCCGAGCGTGTAGAGCATCGGTGTGTTCAGGGCGATCGAGCCCTTGTAGAGCGTCGCGGTCCAGTTGAACACCTTCACGGCCGTCGGGATCGCGACGAGGAACGTCAGGGCGCTGAACAGCGTCGCGGCGAGTTCACCCATCGAGGTGAACATGTGGTGACCCCACACCATGAAGCTCACGGCCGCGATGCCGATCGAGCTGAACGCGATGGCGCGGTACCCGAAGATGTGCTTGCGGGCGTGGACCGCGAGCATCTCGGAGATCAGGCCCATGCCCGGGAGGATCATCACGTAGACCACCGGGTGGCTGTAGAACCAGAAGAAGTGCTGGTAGAGCAGCGGGTCCCCGCCCATGCCCGGGTCGAAGATGCCGATGTGCAGCAGACGCTCGATCATGAGCAGCAGGAGCGTGACACCGATGACCGGCGTCGCGAGCACCTGGATGATGCTCGTCGAATAGAGCGCCCACACCAGCAGGGGCATGTCGAACCAGCCCATGCCCGGTGCTCTGAGTTTGTGCGTCGTCACGATGAAGTTCAGGCCGGTCAGGATCGAGCTGAACCCCAGCACGAACGCCGCTAGGACAATGAAGAACACCCTCCAGTGTTCCGCGTCTGTCGTCGTTGAATAGGGCGTGTAGAACGTCCACCCGGTATCGGCACCGCCCACTACGATCGCCGCGACTCCGAAGAGCGAGCCCACGACGTAGATGTACCAACTGAGCAGGTTGAGCCTGGGGAAGGCGACGTCCTTGGCCCCGAGCAGGAGCGGCAAGAAGAAGTTGCCCAGGCTCGCAGGGATGCTGGGAACGATGAACATGAACGTCATGATGATGCCGTGAAGGCTGAACAAGCGGTTGTAGACGTTGTTGCCGGCGGCGATGTTTTCGGGGTCGTAGGTGAACAACTGCCCGGTCACGACCGTTTCGACGGTGCCGTCGGCGAGCGTGTTCGAGATCTGGCGGACCGGCTCGAGCAGTTCCATGCGGACCGCGAGGGCCGCGACACCGCCCAGGAAGAACATGAAGAGCACGGCGAAGAGATACATCACGCCGATCTTCTTGTGGTCGACGGTGCTGGCCCATTGCCAGATGGTGGCCCACATCCCACCTCGGGGCGTGAGGTAGCTGCCCTCATCGTGATGGTCGTGGGTGGGCAGGTCAGCTGGGCGGTCGATCGTGGTCATGGTCGGCCTCGTTCGTCTCGCAAAGGGTTCTGGCTTCAGCCTGTGGCGGTCTCGGACTCGTCTTGAACTGGGTCTGCACTGGTCTGGGCGTCGGTTTGCGGGTCGGTTTGCGGGTCGGTTTGCGGGTCGGCCTCGGCGCCTTCTTCAGCAGCGCCGTCTTCACCGCCCTCTTCGCCCTCGCCCTCGATCTTCGGCGGTGGCGTGTACCGATCGCTCAGCGTTCGGATGTAGGCGATGACACCTTCGAGCTGTTTCTCGCTCAGCAGGCCTTGGAAGCTGGCCATCTGGTTCGGATAACCCGAAACAACCTTGGCGCCAGGAACGAGAATGGACTCACGGAGGTAGTCCTCGTCTCCAATCGCCGACGTGTTGTCCGTAAATTTGCGCTCGTACAGGTAGATGTTCTGCCACGTTGGGCCGGTCCCGGCGCTCCCGTCGACGGAGTGGCAGGAAGCACACGCCTGGGCGTGCACCTTCTTGCCCAAGTCGACCGGTGAAAGGTCCGCACCAAACTCATCTCCCAGTATCCTCACGTACTCGCCCTTGGGCACGATGCGAAGAATGGCGGCCATCTCGGCATGGAAGTCGCCGCAGTACTCGGCGCAGAAGATCCAGTGGTCTTGGTAGTCCTGGCCGGTCAGGAGCTTGGGCGTCCGGAACGTGTATCCGGTGTAGCGGTTCGGGAACAGATCCATTTTGGTGCGGAAATCGGGGATCCAGAAGCTGTGCAGGACGTCCTGGCTGCTCATGCGCAGTGAGATCGGCGTATCTTCGGGAACGACAAACACCGGGACGCCAGCACCACCGTTGTACGTGTTGCCTTCGTCGAGCGGAAGCTGCCAAGAGCTCTCTTCGCCGTCGGGATAAACAACTTTCCAGCCCCACTTCCAACCCGAAACGCGGAGTTCGATCGCGTCCGAAGGAGCGATCTGCTTGTCCATATAGACCCAGAACCCGAGCAGGAAGAGCACGATGAGCGCCGAACTGGGAACAACGGTCCAGATGATCTCGAGAAGCGTGTTGTGCGAGGCGCTCGGCTCCGCCGCGACGCCCGGGCGACGGCGGTACTTGATGACCCAGTAGATCCACAGTATCGAGAGAAGCACGAACCAGAACACACCGAACCAGAAGATCAGCATGAACAGACCATCGGTGGCCTGGGCCACCGGCGTCGTCGCGCCGCCCCGGAAGAAGAGCTCTTCCCAGAACCCGCTGGTCATGTTCCCGGTCTCGTCGACCAGCTTGAGCGGGGGAACCTCCGCCAGCGTCGCGGCCGGTAGCAGTGTTGTCATCAGCGACTGGATCATGCGTGCGTCCCCCGAGCCAAGCCGGCCGGCGCCGTGGTGTTCGCCGCGTCCGGCTCGGCCGATGTACGCCGGCGGAACCGTTCAGAGGCAAACATGAAGATCAGGAACCCCGCGAGCAGCACAACCGTCAACGCACCGGCGATTCGCATCACCGCCATCGCCTCGACGTTGTACGCCCCCGCGGTCGGGTCGTACCGATAACAAAAGTGGAGCAACGCATCGCCAAGGCTCTTGGCGACTTTGCCGTCGCTCGCATCGAGCAGGCTGAGCTTGAGCTCCTTGGGGGGATACTCGAACCCATAGAGGTACCGGCTCAGGCGGCCCTCGGGGCTGAGCACCATGATGCCCACCGGGTGCGAGTACTCACCGTTGCTCAGGCGACGGAAAGGAAACCCCGTCGCCTCGCTGAGCGCCCGGAGGTCTCCGGCGGCCCCGGTGAGATACACAAAACCATCGGATACGCCCGGTTCGCTCGAACGGTCGTACCCGGTCACGTCGAGGATGCGACGCGACTCGGCCTCCGACGCTCCCTCGGTGTGGTCGAAGCTGATCACCAGCAGCGTGAAATCTTCGCCGATGGTGTAGTCGAGTTGGCGGAGACCCTTGTGCGTGCGGTCGAGCACAACGGTGCACACGATCGGGCAATCGAAGTAGACGAACGCGAAGATGATCGGCTTGCCTCGGGCGATCACGTCGTCGAGCGCGACACGCTCGCCCTTGTGATCGGTGAAGGTCAACCCCCGGGGAAGCCTCTCACCCAGCCGCTCGGTGACGTCGAGGTTCTGGATCTCTTCCGGGCGCTCGCTCAGGAGAATCTGGCCGGTCGCGACGCCGCTCAAACCGCCGAACGCGAGAACGCACAACGCCGCGGCGAGGCCGCGGCGGAGGGTGCTCACGATCGGACGGATCTGCAACAAACCATTTCCTCTGCGATCGCTCGCGCTCAGTCGGTTGACGCGAAGTCGGTCTGCCCCGAAACCGGTGCCGCGGCCCGGTAGTCCTCGACGACGAACTCGATCGCACGATCGAGCGGGATGTGGAGCTTCTCGTTGTCCCGGTCGATCCAGCCGGTTTCGTTCAGGTGGCCGGTCGACTCCGACCGGTACTGCATGTACCCAGCCGCGGCGGTCGTGCTCTCTTCAAGGTCGGCCTTCTTCTGGGTGACGTAGCTGTTGAAGTACGCCGTGAGGAGGAGCAAGACGAACAAGACACCGAAGACGATCAGGACCAGCGAGATCCCGAGCGCTTTGGTGCTAACGTGACCGGCGTGCTCCACTTGTGGGAGAGCCTCGTCGCCAGAGTGCCTGAACCAGTCGTCGTGTCCGTGTGCGTCGCTCATGGTTGACCTTGCGATTCGGTTCGAGTCGAGTCGGCCCGACGGATGCCGGAATCTTGTCAGACGGGAACTATTCTACTTCCACAAAACACGGGGTCGATCCGTACAAACTTCTATTTAGGGCCATATCCGGTGGTATCTGGCCCCCCTGCTTACACGTAATTCTTGTGTTTCAGGGCTTTCCCGAGGCGTGGATCCTTCATTGGGATCAGCGGACCCGCGCCGATCTTGTTCACCAGCATGCCGCCGAAGAGCGCAAGCACGCCGGTGACCGCGACGATGTCGAGGACGATGCCGAAGAGCCCGGGCTCGCCGCGGGCCTCCGCCCAGGGGGTATCGAGGTACACCATCGGACGGATGATCCAGACCATGTCGAGCACCTGCGTGAGCAGCAACAGCGCTCCGAACACTCCGAGGCCCACGGTGCTCTTCTTGACGTGTCGGCTGATCAGGATCGGGAACGGAGCGATGAAGTGGAGCCCGATGAGGGTGTACCACAGGTACTGCCAGCCGCCCTGTTCTCGGTGAACATAGAACGCGGTCTCTTCCGGGATGTTGCTGTACCAGATCAAGAAGTACTGGCTAAACCCGATGTACGCCCAGAACACCATGAAGGCGAAGAGCAGCTTTCCGTGGTCGTGGAAGTGTTCCTTCGTGACGACCCCGTTGAGACGGCCGAAGAACCGGAGCGCCGCCAGCACAATGGCGCTCAACGCGACGCCCGACATGATGGCGCCGGCGAAGTAGTACACGCCCCACATGGTGCTGAAGAAGCGGTAGTCCATCGACATGAGGTGGTCGAAGGCCGCGAAGGGGACGCTTGCGGTGAAGAGCAGGAGGCCGATGCTGCTTAGGCGCCGCATCTTGGCGCTGAGGAAACGATCGCCGGTGATGTCTTGCTGTGCGCTGAAGCTCGCGAGCTGGCGCGTGATGGGCACCCAGATGGCGGCGCAGATGAGGTATCGGAGAAGGAAGAACCCGTCGTTGAGGTAGCCGATCTTGTGCTCGATCAGGAAGCTGCCGGCCTTCGAGTCGAGCATCCAGGTCATGAGCACGCCGCCGGCGGCGAGCTCGATGATGACGATCGGCGCGATCATGAGCGTCGGCAACCACGTGAGCGCCATGACGTGCTCGAGCTGGCGACGGATGGTCGTGGCCCAGTACGAGTTGGTCGCGTGGAGCACCATGACCAAGAACCAAGCACCCAAGCAGCACGCCAGGGCGGTGAACACGCCGACCTTGTACGCCGCCAGCGCGTGACCGAGATTCACGGCGAAGCTGCCGATGAGCAGGGTTCCCGCGACGAGCAGCACGCCCAGGAGCAAGAGGCCCTTGCTCATCGCCGAGACGGCGCCGTCGGGCAGCCGGACGTTGTCGCCCTGGAGCAGCGGGTGCTTGCCCAGACCGTCGAGGTACTTGGCGTACGCGTCGTCGGTCATCACCGGGCCTTCACCGTGGGCGGCCGGCTGGGGCTGCTCGGTGACAACGCCGGAGAAATCGCTTTGGATCTGGGTCACGAATCACCCCCATCGTTCGCGGTTTGGGCGATGGTGTCGGGCGACGCCGGAAGGCTGGCGGCGAGCTGGTCGCGCTCGGCCGGGGTCAGGTCGGCCGGGGTCGCGTTTTGGCTTCGCTGCAAAGCCCGCAGGTAGCCGACGATCGACCACGCTTCCATCGGGTCGACCGCGTGCTTGTACCCGGGCATGCGGTTCGCCCCGTCGGTGGCCCACACGCCCTCGCGGATGACGTGGTACAGCCACCCGTCGGTGCCCTGCTTCTGCGTGCGGTCGGTGTAGGCCCCGCCCAACAAATTGGCCGGCGGGTAGCTCCAACGCTGCCCGACCATCCCCTTGGCATCGGCGAGATAACCGTGGCACGCGGCGCAATAGATGTTGAACTGCTTCTGGCCCTCGAGCACCATCTCGGAGGTGATCGCGACCGGCGAGTACGCGACCCATCGGGACTCGTCGTTCATCGGGCCCACGCCACCGGTGAAGGTTGCGTCGTCTTCGGCCAGCAGCATCGATCGCTCGACCAGGAACTCGGAGGCCCAAGGCTCGTTGGCGGACGCTTCAGGATCGAACTTGAGAGCCGAGAACGCGACCGTGTTCGCCGGCTGGGGCCTCGCGGTGCGACCATCGGCGAAGAACTCGGTCTCTTCCTGAGGGTCCCACTTCTGCTGATCGTCCATGTCCGGGAAGAACCGGCGGGGCGTCGAGTCCGAGCGGTCGCCCCGGCAGCCGGCCAGACCGCCGACGGTCACGGCGCCGGCGAGGCCGACAAGGAGCGCGGCCGCGAGTTTGCTCCCCAGCGTGTTGACGGTCGGGGCCATCACGCGTCCTCCTCGATCAGTTCGATGTCTTTGCCGCCGATGTCCTCGAGCAGCTTCTTGGTCGCGTCGGGGTCGAAATTCTTGTCTTCGGCCTCGATCCCGATGACGAAGCGGTCATCGCTGGTCTTTAGAAATCCGGCGCTGCTGAACAGCGGGTGGCTGAACCGGGGCAGCCCGTTCAGGGCCAGCATCCCGATGAGGGCCGCGAAGGCGGCGTGCAAGACGCCCATCTCGAAGATGATCGGGATGAACGGCTCCCACGCTTCATAGGGTTTGCCCTGCACGATGATCGGGTAGTCGATCCAGGTCATCCACCATTGCATGCCGCCACCGACAACGATCGCACCGCCCAGGCCGGCACCGAAGACGATGTAGGGCAGGATGGTCTTCCTGACGCCCATCGCTTCTTCCATGCCGTGGATGGGGAAGGGCGAGTTGACGTCCCACTTGGTGTAACCGGCGTCGCGGACCTTCTCGGCCGCGTGGTACACCTTCGGGGTCTCGTCGAAGATCGCGATCATGCCGAAGACGCGCTTGCCCGTCTCGGTGACGAACTTGGGCCTGGGCTTGGGCAGGAGCGGGAAGTAATCAGCAACGGTTGAGAGCACGGACATCAGTGCCCCTCCTTCCCGTCAGAGTGGTCGCCCGAATGGTCGTCGTGGCCGTGCGGGTCGCCCTGGGGCATCACCGCCTTGAGTTCGGCCATCGCGAAGACCGGCAGGAACTTCACGAACAGCAGGAACAGCGTGAGGAAGATGCCGATCGAGCCAACGAAGATCCCGATATCGACCCACGTCGGGAAGAACATGTGCCACTCACCGGGCAAGAAGGCCCGGTGGAGACTGGTCACGATGATCACGAACCGCTCGAACCACATCCCGATGGTGACGAACAGCGCGACGATCCAGATCACCAGCGGGCTCTGACGCATCGCCCGGAACCAGAAGACCTGGGGGCTGATCACGTTGCAGGAGATCATCGCCCAATAGGCCCACCAATACGGCGCCTTGCCCGGGTGGGCACGGTTGTTGATGAAGACTTCCCACTCAAAGGCGTTGCCGCCGTACCAGGCGATGAAGAACTCCATCCCGTAGGCGAAGCCGACCATCATGCCCGTCAGGAGCAGGATCTTGGCCATGTTCTCCAGGTGGCGAAGGGTCAGAAGATCCTTGAAGTTGGGCAAGATCTCGCGGAGCGGGATCAGCAGGAACAGCACCATCGCGAACCCGCCGAAGATCGCACCGGCGACGAAGTAGGGCGGGAAGATCGTCGTGTGCCAGCCGGGAAGGATCGACGTTGCGAAGTCGAACGAAACGATCGAGTGCACCGAGAGAACCAGCGGCGTCGAGATGCCCGCCAAGATGAGATACGCGGCCTCGTACCGGTGCCAGTGGCGGCTCGAGAACCGCCAGCCGAGGCTCGCGGCCCCGTAGACATACGCCCTGATCACGTCCGGCTTGAGGAACGGGAAGACCAGGGCCTTGTTGCCAGGAAGAGCGATCGCGAAGGGCTTGGACACCCCCGCCCTCAGCCTCGCGTCGGCCCGGTCACGGAGCGTCGCGAGATCGGGGATCATGCCCATGAACCAGAAGAGCGTTGACACCGTCGCGTACGTCGAGACCGCGAACACGTCCCAGAGCAAGGGGCTGCGGAAGTTGGGCCAGATGTAGTTGTAGTTGGGGATGGGGAAGAGGAACCAAGCGAACCAGACGCGGCCAACGTGGATGCCCGGGAAGATGCCGGCGCAGATCACGGCGAAGATCGTCATCGCCTCCGCCGACCGGTTCACCGCTGTCCGCCACTTCTGCTTGAGCAAGCAGAGGATCGCGGAAATCAGCGTCCCGGCGTGACCGATACCGATCCAGAACACGAAGTTCGTGATGTCCCACGCCCAGTCGACCTGGTTGTTCAGACCCCAGGTGCCGATGCCGGTCACAATGAGGTACAGGATCAGAAGCGTGCCGATGCCGGCGATCGGGGAAACGGCGAGGAACGCCAGCCACCACCAGAGCGGCGCCGGGTTCTCCGCGTAGCCGCACACGATGTTCGTGACGTCGCCGAGCGATCGCTTGCCGAGGACCAAGGGGTTCTCGACCGCTGGATCCTCGACGAGCGAGCCGTCGCCCAAGCCTGTGTCGACGTCGCGACCGGGCACCACAGCGCCGTCGCGGAGTCCCGCGAGCCGCTCGGCTGTCAGTTGATCTGGATGGATCGAACTCATGCTTCCGCCCTTATGAGGGGTTCGAATCGGTCTCGTATCAGCTCAGCACCGTGAGGCTCATGGCGTATCCGTCGTCGCCGAACTTCTTGATCGGATCAACAAAGCTCGGCAGCCTTCCATGCGATTCACCGCCCTGGTCGTCGTAGGAACCGTGACCCTTGTCAGATCCGCCGCCATGGTCGAGCGGGTCGTGCTCGTCGTACACACCAAGCCGCGGGTTCGGGTTGCGCACCCGCATGAGATAGCTCGTCCTCGGGCGTGTGTTGAGGTAGCCGAGCAAGAGATAGTTGCGGTCCGAATCGCGGCTCTTGGCGACCTTTGATTCGGGGTCGAGAATGTCACCGAAAACGATGCACTCGCTCGGGCACGCTTGTTGACACGCCGAGAGCATGAAGCCATCGGGGATGGGACCAACCTGGTCGTCGCTCGTCCAGAGCCCACGAACCTTAACCTCTTGCCTCGCCGCGTTGATCCGCTGGATGCAGTAGGTGCATTTCTCCATGACCCCCCTCGAACGAACGGTAACGTTGGGGTTCATTCGCATGTGGCTGATCTCGTCAAGCTTCTCGCGGAGGCGCGGCGGAATAAAGTTCTTGTTGAAGTCCGCCTGGTCAGGGAGTTCGACGAGATCGTTCAGCTCGTCAAAGTCGAATGCGCCGTTGTACTTCGTCACGGCGTAGTCGAAGAAGTTGAAACGCCGAACCTTGTAGGGGCAGTTGTTCGCGCAGTAACGGGTGCCGATGCACCTGTTGTACGCCATATTGTTCGTCCCCTCGGGCCCATGCACCGTCGCGTTCACAGGACAAACGACCTCGCACGGCGCATTCTCGCAGTGCACGCACGAGACGGGTTGCGCGAGCATTTCCTTCGGGTTATTGAGGTCGTCACCCGTGAAATAACGATCAACCCGGATCCACGACATCTCACGGCCCTTCGCCACCTCGGCGCGACCGACGATCGGGATATTGTTCTCAGCCTGACACGCGATCTGGCAAACACCGCACCCGTCGCAGGTCGCGAGGTCGATGGTCATGCCCCACTGCGGACCCTTGCTGTACCGCGATCCCGCGGCGGCGTCGGCGTCGCTCTCGTTGAGCGGGTTGTCGTACGCAGAGACGTTGTCGGGTGTGTGCGCAAGCTCGCCCATCTGCTCGGCAACGGTCAGCGGTGCATTCTTCCGCTCGGTGCCGTAAATCTTGTCGGGCTTGTCCTTGCGCTTGCCGGCGTGTTTCTCCCAGTACTTCTTATCGATCGCACGGACAAGCGAGTCGCGCCCCTCGAGCGACCAATGGTTCTGCGTGCTCGCGATCGTCTCGGTGCCGCGCGACCGAACGAGCGAAGCACCGCCGGCGAACCCGTTCGAAGCGATAAGCGCGAAGGCGTCGAACCCAACGTTCCCACCGACAAGGCCGGCGGTCGAGCGGCCGTACCCGCCCTGGATATGCACGACGTTGTCGGGCATGCCGGGCAAAATCCACACCGGGACCTCGGCGGTGCGCGTCTCGCCGTCTGGACCCTGCACACTCAACGTCGCGATGCGCGCCTGCGGCATCTGTCGACTGGTGTACATCCCGTCGAGGTTCCCCTCTGCGTTGCCGACCCCGAGCGGGAGCAACTCCAGATTGTCCGCCGTTCGCGGGCTCACGATGACAGGGTTATCCCACGTCACCGACGTGCCCATCTGGGGCAACTCCTGGAGCCAACCGACGTTGGCGTAGCGCCCATCGCCCAGGCGCCCGGGCGTAAATACGACGTCGAGCCGCTCGAGACGTGCGACCGTCGGTTGGGGCATTTCGCGGACCGCCGCGGCGATGCCACCGCTCGCAACCGACGCTCGGCGTGGTCTCACGAGCGTGCCTTCGAGCACGCCGTCATGCAAAGCACGCCGGAACGCTTTGGATGAGCGCGCTTCGCTCATGCCTTTCAGAGGTCCGCTCCCCCAGGCATCCTTCACGATGGCGTATCCATCGGGCCGGTCCTCGCCGGCGAGAAAGCTAAGAAACTCGATACCGCTCATCGCGGGCTCGAACAGCGGCGCAATGACCGGCTGAATCGGAGCGATTGTGCCGTCGGCCGACCGAGTATCGCCCCAAGCCTCAAGGAAATGCGCACCGTTCAGTTGCCACGTGCTTTCGGTCCCGGTCTCCGTTGGCCCAACGCCCAGCGTGATCACCGACTCCGCTCGCTTCAGCGCCGCGCCCATCTGCATCCACCCCGGGGCGTCGTAGGCCGGGTTGGTATCGACACAGACAACTGTCGAGATACCACCCGATCCGATTCGCTCCGCAACAGAAGCCAGCCGCTCGGCCGGGTTCTCTGTGAGAACCGGATCCCAGTCCATGTATTCCACAGTCTCGCCGACAGCACCGAGCGCCTCGTTCATCGCCGCCGCGAGCGCGTGAACAACAGGCGGCTGACGGACGCCGGCGATCACGACCGATGACCCGGTCGGACCACCGTCTTGATCCGGGGATGCAACGAGGTCATCAGCGATGATCTTGGCCGTGCGTCGCAATTGGGTATCGGCTTCGATATCGCCCGTGTCGACGGCAACGTCTTCAATCGCTGCCCTCAAGACGGGGCTCCCGCCGGGAACAAGAGCGAGTATCTCCCGCGCCACCAGCATCGCGAGCGACGTGATCCGCCCGGGAGAAAGGGCGATCCGGTGATCAGCCATCGAGCCGGTACCCGTAGGCGTCGACTCGGCGACGTACAGCCGGCTCATCGAATCATCCTTCTTCTCCACACGCCGCGTCGTCGAGAACTCGCGCGCGTTTCGAAGGTGATCCTGACCATCACTTATGAAGTTGCTGTCGAGACTCAGAACGCACTTCGCGCGATCGAGCCGGTAGACGGGCCGCTGCGCTCGACCGAAGGCGATCTCGGAGCCTTCGATCGCCGAACGCTCCGAGTCGAACGCGTCCCACCAAACCCAGGTCGCCCGGGGATAAGTCGCCAGCACACGCTCTCGGACCGCGTCCATCGTCGGACTCGCAACGCGGTCGACAATAAAGGCCAGACCCGCACCGCCGTCCGCGGCGTGCCGACCCGACTCGTCGCCCCACCACGCCTTGAAGTCTTCCCACGTGGCTTGGAGGGAACCACGCGCCGGGTTCTTGTACACCGGATTCTTGAGGCGATCTGGGTCGTAAAGTCGCAAAATCTCCGACTGGGAGTGGACGCTTATTTTGCCCCGGCTCGTCGGGTGAAGCGGGTTGCCCTCGATCTTTGTTGGCCGCCCCGAGTGGGTCTCGATGAGAAGACCTTCGACCCCGAACCCGCCGTTGCCCGATCCGGTCGGCATGCTCGTCGCGAAGTAGAGGGGCTTTCCAGGGATCACCGACTCAGGTTCATCGGCCGAGTACGCGAGAATCTTGTGATCCGGTCTCCGGCAGCCCGGAAGCGTCGCAGCTCCGGCGAGCGCCGCGCTCGCACCCATTAACTTGAGGAAGGTGCGACGCGTCTCCTCACCACCAAGCATCTCACTCGCACCGGCAGGGAACTCACGCTCGACGAAGGGACGGAACGAGGCGTCACCGCTGAACTCTTCGAGGCTTCGCCATGCTTTGCGCCCCCCGATCGTGTTCAGCTCAGGAGCATCTGCGGGGATCTCCCGCTTCTTGTCACCCGAAAGCGTCGAAGGGCATTGATCAATCGTGCTCATAGGTCTTCTCGATTCCGAGGGAAGTCGCTTCCCCGTCCACTCGCCCTATCCGGTCCCCGATGCCCAGCGGCCTACAACCGCTCAGTAGTGACACGCCGCGCAGTGCTCAGGCGGGTCGTACCGCAAGCTGTCGACCAGCGCCTCTGGCGTGAGCCCGGCGTGCTCGCGGTCCTTCACGTCCTTCGAGAACCACTCCTGCTCAACCCAGATCAGGTTGGTGACCTGATCCGGCGGAACGAGGTTCTCTTCTGGGTTGCGGTGACAATCAAGGCACCAGCCCATGCTCAGGCTCTCGGCCTGGTACACGACCGGCATGCCCTGGATCTGGCCGTGGCACGAATAGCAGCTCACGCCCGCCGCCACGTGCACGTGGTGCGGGAAGTGGGCGTAGTCGGGCACGAGGTGCACCCGACGCCATTCGATGCTCGAGTCTTCTGCGTACGCGGTGCGCACCCAGTTGACGTCGTGCTGCTCCCAGCCGGCGAGCTTGTTCTCGCTGTGACAGCCCATACACGTCGCGACGCTCGGCACGTTGCTGTGCGCGCTCTCCTCGACGTGCGTGTGGCAGTATCGGCAATCGATGCCGAGCTCGCCCGCATGGAGCTGGTGGTTAAACCCCGCCCCGGGCTGCTCGGGCATGTACCCAACCTCCCAAAAATCGGGAGTAGCCCAGTACCAGGTTCCGGTCACGACCGACACGAAGGCGCCGCCACCGGCGATCGCACCCAATGTCGGCAACGCGTTCATCCACTTCGGGAAAAGCTCTGACACGCAGAACCTCCGCCCATCTAGCGCAGGGGCTCACCCCTGCTGGAGGTCAATTCAGTCATCGGGCGCACCGGACCCGAGATCGGGAGCCTACACATCCTTCAATCGGACGTGTTGCTGCCAGACCGCAAAAACCCGCGTCCGACCGGACGATACCGCCAAACGGTGCCTGTAAGACCGTAATTGAGACTGAGTCTCAGACCTGCGCTCGGCTCCACCACACCACACTGGCAACCCCCGCGCGGTCCAGCTCACCCATTGGAGGCGAACCTAGCCATGTCCACCATCGCCGCCGTGCCCAATCAAACAACAAACATCACTCCCGGATCCTCAGCGCGGGTCGCGGCCCTGGTCGGCCCCTGCGTCACCGTCGGCGTCGCGACCACGGTCGCGATGTGGATCGTCTGGTGGATCACCCACCTGCCGGCCGTGAGTGCCGCGGCACCGGTCACTCTCGTGACCCTTATCGCGACGAACCTTCTCATCCTGACCTGGCAATCGTCGAAGGCGGGACGCCCAGCGGCGGTCTGGGTCGGCCTGGGCGGGGCCGCGGTTGCTGCGACGCTGAACCTGCTGATCCTCGGGAGCCTGCTGGGCGAGCAGGCGGAGACCACCAGCGAGATGGCCAGCGCCGCCAACACGTTCCGCTCGGAAGCGCCGCTCATCGTGATGAGTTTCTTCGGGGCCAGCGCGGTCTGCGGGGTGATCGCGGGGCTCGCCGGTCGCGCCCTGGGCGGCGCGAGCGAACGCTTGGAGCCGCGTCGCTGGCTCGCGCGGTACGCCACGATCCTCGCGATCGGCTTTGTTCCGCTGCTCGCGGTCGGCGGGTCGGTCACCAGCACCGAGTCGGGCATGGCCGTGCCCGACGCGGTGACGTCGTATGACGCTGTTTCGTTCCTCTTTCCGATCAGCCTAATGGCCGAGCCACGGATCTTTCTCGAGCACACCCATCGCCTCTTCGGCACGCTCATCGGCGCCGCGGCGATCTTGCTCGTCTTCCAGACCTTCTTTACCAGGGCGCCGATGCGATACCGCGTGATGTCGATCGTGCTGCTCGCGCTCGTGATCGTGCAGGGGTTGCTCGGGATCGCTCGCGTCAGCGAGATTGTCCGCGGATGGCCCGGGTTGAGCGCGATCCCCGAGGCGTACTGGGCAACACTGCACGGCATCAAGGGCCAGGGCGTGTTCGCGTTCGCCGTCTGGACCGCCGCGGCAATATCCGGCAGCGCCACCATCACAGAGTCGTCGTTGCCCGGGCGAACGATGACGTTCGCGCGGCGTGCCAAGACCATCGGCGGGTTCGCGATCGTGGCCCTCGCGATTCAACTCGTCTTCGGCGCGCTGAGTCGGCACACCGGCGCGCCGCACGCGCTGTGGAGCCATGTCGGCTGGTCGGTCGTCGTCGCGATGACTGTGTTCATCGTCGCGGTGCTGCTCGCGTCGGCCGATCAACTCAGCGAGACCGGATCGAAGCTGCGCACGCTTGGCAAGTCGATCATGGTGGTCGTGTCTCTCCAGATCGCGCTGGGCTTCGCGGCACTGCTCGCCGTCGGAAACAGCGGTTCGGATAGGCCGATCCCGACCGCCGACGAACTCGCCACCGCGGCCCCGATCGCGGCCGGCGAGGCCTTTGCGACCACGTTCCATCAGACCCTCGGCGCCGTCCTGCTCGGCCTGGTCGTTCTCGCGACGGTTCGGGCGGCGCAGGTCAGCAAGATCGCGAACGACACCGCACAGACACCCGCGGAAGCGGGCTGACTCAATCAACAACCGAACATTCTGAACGCGATGCCTGAGAAGGCTCTGGCGTTCTCGGTGGCTTGGCCCGATACTGGATTCTGGCCTTATCTGGAACGGATCGGTGTCGCTGGGGGCAATGCCGTGCTTTGGCCTGCGTTGTGACCTCACAACGGAGAACGCGATGCAGACTCGACGGACCTCTCTTCCCGCAAAGCTGCCGACCGGCCTGGACCCGATCCGCGACGAGGACTTCGGGTTCGACGAGGCGAGGCACCTGCTGCTCCGCGCCGGTTTCGGCGGCACGCCAGCGCAGATCCAGGGGCTCGCGTCGATGGGCGCCCGCGGTGCGGTCGACTACCTGCTCAACGTCGACGACGTCCCGTTCCGCGACGTGAACGCGGCCGACTTCGACAAAGACATCATGCGTCCGCCGACCGAAGAGGAGCAGGCCGCCTACCGCCAGGCGAGGCGCACGCGCGACGAGAACGCCTTGGCCGCGTTCCGCGAGCGGCGCCAGCAGGCACAGGGGCGCGACCGCCGGCAGGTGCGCCAGATGCAACGCTGGTGGATCGAGCGGATGATCGAGACGCCCCGCCCGCTCGAAGAGAAGATGACGCTCTTCTGGCACGACCACTTCGCGACGAGCTATCGCACGATCGAGAACAGCTACCACATGTTCCAGCAGAACCAACTGTTCCGAGCGCATGGGCTCGGCAACTTCGGCTACCTGCTGCACCAGATCATCAAAGACCCGGCGATGATCGCCTACCTCGACAACGACAACAGCCGGAAGAACCAGCCCAACGAGAACCTCGCGCGAGAGCTGCTCGAGCTGTTCAGCATGGGCGTGGGCAACTACACCGAGCGCGACATCAAAGAAGGCGCCCGCGCTCTCACCGGGTACACGTTCGAAGACGACGAGTTCGCCTTCCGCGATCGCGACCACGACAACGGGTACAAGCAGATCCTCGGCGCCCGCGGCTCGCTCGACGGCGAGGGCTTCGTCAACGCGATTCTCGCCGAATCGGCGTGCGGCGAGTTCATCGCGTTCAAGCTGTACGACCAGTTCTGCCTGCACGTGCTCAACGGGGCGCACGACGATGAGCGGGCGGTGCGAGGCACCGTAAGGGAACTCGGGCGCGAGCTACGCACGAACCGGTACGAGATCAGGCCAACGCTCCGCAAGCTGTTCCTCAGCGAGCACTTCTACCACCCGCGCGTCGCGGCGCAGCGCATCAAGAGCCCGGTCGAGCTCGTCATTAGCGCCGTGCGGAGCCTGAACACACCGGTACGCGACATGCAGGTGCTGATCGATGCGCTTGAGTTGATGGGCCAGGAGGTCATGTTCCCGCCCAGCGTGAAGGGCTGGGACGGCGGGCGGACGTGGATCAACACGGCCACGCTCTTCACACGCCAGAACACGATGAACTACCTGCTCACCGGTCAACTGCCCGAGGGCAGGCGGGGCGAACGGGCAACCGGGTACGACCCGATGCCCCTGCTCGAACCGCTCGCAACCATGGACCCGGCGGGCGCGACCGATCCCGAGCGCGTGTCGAGCTATCTGCTGAGCCTGACGCTCGGACGGGCCGACAGCCATCGGATCGACGAGCTGACGTCGTTCTGCATCGCCAACGGCGGCGACGTCAACTCTTCGATGGTGACCGGCATGCTGGTGTTGATCTCTGCGATGCCGGAGTATCAACTGACGTGATGAAACGGTGACCGGGGCTCTGGGACTGAGGATCGGTGATCGGCCATCGGCGAGGGTCGACAGAAGAAGTAGCATGTTGGGGCTTCGGCCCTTGAATGGAGTTGGGCGATGAGCGACCTGCATCTTGATCCGAGCAAAGCGAGCGCGTGGACACGTCGGGCGTTCCTCGAAAGGTCGCTCGTGTTCTCGTCGGCGGCGCTGACCGTCCCCGCCTTCGTCCAACGCAGCGCGATGGGCATCGAGCAGCCGGCGATGGGCATGGGCTCGGTGCCGGGCGTTCCCGAAGAGCGCATCCTCGTCATCCTGCAGCTCGGCGGCGGCAACGACGGGCTGAACACCGTGATCCCGCATGGGTTCGACGAGTACCACAACGCCCGCCCGCAGATCCGCATCCGGGGCGACCAGGCGCTGGGCCTCGGACGCTCCAACCAGGCGATCGGGCTGCACCCGGCGCTCGAGGGCGTCAAGGAGCTCTACGACGACGGTCTCGCGTCCATCGTCCAGGGCGTCGGCTACCCCAACCCCAATCGCTCGCACTTCAAGAGCATGGACATCTGGCACACCGCCGATACGTCGGGCACCGGAGACGGCTGGATCGGGCGCTACGTCGACTCGGAGTGCTGCGGGTACGGCAAGGGCGAAAGCGGAACCGCCGAGAGCAACGGCGGTGAACGCGGCGGCGGGCGGATGCCGGCGCCCGTCGCGATCGGACGAACAGCGCCGCTCGCGATGATCGGACCGGGCGTGAAGCCGATCAGCTTCGAATCGGCAGACCTCTTCAAGTGGACCGGCGAAGACATCCACCCGGCGCTGGTCGATCCCTACGAGAAGATCGTCGGCGCAGGACAGACCGACGATGTCGCCCCCGACTCCAACGCGGCCTTCCTCATGCGAACCAGCCTCGACGCACGCGTGTCGAGCGACACGATCCGGCGCGCCGTCAGCGCCGAGCCCCTGGTCCGCTACCCGGGTTCGGACCTCGCGCGTCAGCTGCAGATGGTCAGCGGGATGGTGCGCGCCGGCATGAAGACCCGCGTGTACTTCGTGACGCTGGGCGGATTCGACACCCACGCCGGCCAAGGCGGCGCGAACGGGCGCCACGCCAACCTGATGCGCCAGCTCGGAGACTCGGTCCGCGCGTTCTACCGCGACCTGCAAGCCCAGGGCAACGACGGGCGCGTGCTCACCATGTGCTTCAGCGAGTTCGGACGACGCGTCGGCCAGAACGCCAGCGGAGGCACCGACCACGGAACGGCGGCGCCGGTCATGCTCTTCGGCCCGATGGTCGCCTCGGGCGTGCTCAACGCGCACCCGTCGATGCGCGATCTCGACGACGGCGATCTGAAGTTCACCGTCGACTTCCGGACGGTCTACGCCGGCATCCTGGAAGACTGGATGGGCAACGGGAAGTCGCGCGAGATCCTGGCGGGTCGGTACAAGGCGGCGCCGGTGATCGCAAGGCGGTTCAAGGCATAGAGCAAGTTTGATCGCTCCGTAGCGGCCTCGGGCCGCACACTCGCTTGGGCGCTACGCGGCCGGGCACCGTCGTGCGACGACCGCTTTGTAAGGTAGAGTCCGAGGATTAGAGCACCCATATTTGTTTCGTAGAGTCCATTTGGGATTCTGGTTCGCTTGGTCTCAGCCGACGAACAACGAGCCCGCAGCGCGAGCAAGGGACCTCCTCCAGCTTCGTTTCTCTGGCCCCTTCATTTCTTGTGCGCAAGCGAGCAACGAAGGATCTTGAGGCCAGGAAGAACGCTCCGCTCGGGAGGGCCCTTGCTCGCGCTGCGGGCTCGTTGATATCGGGACCTTCTCAGACTCGGTACGTCACCCACGACGAGTTCACTTCGATGCTCTAGCGATAGCAACAACCATTGCCTTGCGCCAGGCCAACCTGCACCACGCGACGATACGCCGGGCTCAGTCATTTGAACTCAATCGCTCTCGCGCCGAAGTCCAGCCCCATCGCCTGCTTCGCAAGGTAGAGCGTCTCCTCGGCCACCTCGTTCGCCCGCCGCGTGCCCTCGCGGAGCGTCGCCAACACCTTCTCTTCGCCGGCCGGCGTCTCGAACTCGGCGCGGCGTTCGCGCATCGGAGCCACCATCCCCTCGATCGCGTCGATGACGTCCTTCTTGACGTGCCCGTCGCCGATGTTGTCGCCCTCGGAGTACCGCTTCTCAAGATCGGCGACGAGGTCTTGGTCGTGGATAAACGCGCGGACGTAATCAAACAAGAGGTTTGACGTGTCGCCCGGCTCGTCCATCTCTTGGCGGCCGGTGAAGATGCTTCCGATCTTCTTCTTCACCTGCTTGGGCGTATCGCTCAGGAAGATCGCGTTGTTCAGACTCTTGGACATCTTGCGTCCGTCGACGCCCGGGAGCCTGCCCACGCGCCCGATCTCTGCCTTAGGGATCGGGAACAGCCCGCCCTGCGCCGGGTAGTCGTCGTCCTCGGTCTGGGGATCAACGCCGCAGTAGATCTGGTTGAACCGACGGGCCACCTCACGGCAGGGCTCGATGTGCGCGACCTGGTCTTCACCGACCGGAACGAGTTCGGGACGGAACGCGAGGATGTCGGCGCACTGGCCGACGGCGTACATCGGGAACCCGAACGAATAGGTCTCGCCCAGGCCCTTCTCTTCGATCTCGGTCTTGAGCGTCGGGTTCCGGAGCACCCGGTTAAACGGGAGCAGCATCGCCAGGAACCACGTGAGTTCGGCGATGGCGGGCGTCTCGGTCTGCAGGACGAACGTGGACCGCTCGGGGTCCATGCCCACGCTGATCCAGTCTTTGACGATCTCGATGGTGCTCTCGCGGATCTCCGCCGGCTTGTCGGCGCGGGTCGTGAACGCGTGCATGTTCGCGATCAGGAAGTAGCACTCGTACTTGTCCTGCAGCTTCACGCGGTTCTCGAGGCTGCCCACCCAGTGGCCCAGGTGCAGGCGGCCGGTGGGCGTGTCACCGGTCAGGATGCGGGGACGGGCGGAAGAGCTGTCGGGTGTGGCGTTCATTGCGAGCGAGTGTAGATCACCCGACCGCGAGCGCCAGCCCGACGTTGGCCGCGTTGAACAGCGCGTGGATCACGATCGCCGGCCAGACGCGCTTGGTCCGCTCGACCGCGAAGCCCAGCCCGACGCCCAGACAGAACAGGGGCACAATGGCGTGCTTGCCGTCGGCGGGAAGAGCGGTCCAGTGCATGAGGGCGAAGACAAAGGCCGTGACGAGGATGCTGACCCACGGCCGCCTGGTCGCCGCGAGCAGGGCCGACTGCATAAAGCCCCGGTAGGCGATCTCTTCGATGACCGGGGCCCCGATGACCGCCGCGGCGATAAGGCCCCAGGCCCAGGGGTTGGCCCGCTCATCGACGATGACCCGGAGCGTGTCGTGGGCGGCGCCGTCGCTGGGGCCAACGATCATCGTGCCCGCCTCGGCCGCGGCGATCGAGACGAACGCAATGGTCGGGATGAGCAGGCCGAAACCGATGAGGCCCCTGGGCATATCGCCCCAGCCCGGCGCGAGACCCGCCCCCGGGGCCCGTTTGTTCGCGAGCAGCGCGAGGGTGATCGCGACGGTCGATCCGACAAGCCCCCCCAGCACGGCGATCTGCGCCGTCGCCTCGAACGAGTCAGGATCGCCGGCAAGGCCCATCGCCCCGGCCCCTGCGACCGCGAGGCCCTGGGCCAGGGGCGGCCCGAACCACGCGACGAGCCAGAACGGAGAAGGCAGAGCCCGAACGGCCTTCGACCGGCCTCGGTCGAGTGCATCGCGGTCGAACAGGCCCATGCGCGACGCGATCGCGAGCGTGATCACCGCGGCGACGCCCGACCCGAGCAGAGCCCAGGCGGTCATGGGGTCGAGGGCGGGGGTCGGCGGGGCGACATCCGAGGCGAGGGCCTGGGTGGTCCCGAGCAGCCCGACCGCAACAATCGCGGTGATGACCGAAGACACCCCGACCCCACCCGACGGACGCGATCCGGCCTCGAAACGCGCGACACCCCCGCCCGTCTTGGCGGAGATCGTCGAGCACAAGCGTGGCGAGGTCGAAGAACTCAAACGACGCGTTTCGCTTCCCGAGTTGGAGGCCGCGGTCGCTCAGGCCGAGCCGCCGCGGAACTTCTTTCGCGCGGTCACCCGCCGCGACGATTCGGGCCAACCGGCCGAAGGGCACCACGAGACGTCGATCATCGCCGAGATCAAGCGTCAGAGCCCGTCGGCGGGGCTGATCCGCCAAGAATACGCCGGTGACGGCTTCGACCCCACGGTGGCCGCCAGGGCCTACCACGAGGCAGGAGCCGCGGCGATCAGTTGCTTGACCGACGAGAAGTTCTTCGGCGGTCACCTGAGCTTCATCGAGCGTGTGAAGGGCGCCTGCCCGCTACCGGTGCTCCGCAAGGACTTCATCGTCGACCCGATCCAGCTCTGGGAGACGAGGGCGGCCGGAGCGGACGCGGTGCTGCTGATTGCCGAGTGCTTGAATGAACGCGAGATCGTGGACTCGCTGATCCTGGCCCAGCAGCTCCAACTCACGGTGCTCATCGAGGCCCACTCGACCGAGCACCTGCTCCGCGTGCGCCCCCACGTCGGCTTCCCTCACCCGACATACTGCCTGCTGGGCATCAACAACCGCGACCTGACGACCATGACGACCGACGTAAACCACACCCTCCGGCTCGTCGACCTCGTCGACGACCCGGGCGTGCTCGTGTCGGAGAGCGGGATCCGCACCAAGGCCGACCTCGACCGCCTCGCCGAGCACGGCGTGCGAATCGCGCTGGTGGGCGAGCACCTGATGAGGCAGGACGACCCGGGTGCGGCGCTGCGCGCGTTGCTGGGAGAGTGATCATCAAAAGCGCCGCGGCGCGCACTGGCGCCGACCGTCTTACGTCCTTTGGCCGCCAGCACAACCCCGTCGATGTCGGCAACAAGACGACCGAGGGACGGACACCCTCACGACGGCCGACCCCCTTTCGAGGCTCGGCCACCACAACGGGATCGCTCAAGAGCAACGCAGACAAGACCCCTCACGAGGGCCGTCCACCAGATCAATCAACACGCGTCTCGGCTCCGACGTCTGCCAGAGGTCCCGTAAACAGACCGCTACCAGGACCGCGAGAACCGCGGCTCCAGCCATCGCGACGTTCTCAGATTTTCGTGGAAACCTGTTCTAACCGACCGACGTCACCCGTCGGCCAACCCCCGCACCCACACAAAGTTGCCCAGATCGTCGAGCAGCACCCGCTCCTCTTCCCCCTCCAGCGTCCGCACGACCGTCCGCCGCCGACCATCCGCCATCGTCTCGACGACGATCTGCGTACCCGAGGCCGGATCGGGCGAGAACACCTCGGGCCCCGGGATCCGTCCCTCCGGGGAGAGGCCCAGCAGATCGGCCTCGACCACCCTCGCCCACACGGCGTCGAGTTGCTCGGGCCGGAGCCTCCGCACCCGCCTTGGGAACGCCATCTCTCGGGCCCTGGGCCCAAACTCGGCACGCAGCGCCCCGTCCGCTTCGATGATGAACCGCGCGTCGCGGGTCTCGATCGGCTCCTCGATCGGGACCACCTCGGGCCGGAAGACCGTGATCGCCAGCGAGAAATCGTCCGGACGCTCAGCGGGCACCGTCGGGAACGCGCACCCGCCGACTCCGCTCGCCAGAACACCGCCCAGAACCGCCCGAGAGAACCACCGAAGCGGGCCCTCTCGACCGCTATCCTTGGCCCT
Source organism: Planctomycetota bacterium (assembly GCA_038748775.1). GTDB lineage: Bacteria > Planctomycetota > Phycisphaerae > Phycisphaerales > UBA1924 > DAIQNV01. The sequence continues at coordinate 281,614 of JBCDIT010000002.1, read as the reverse complement.
CATGGATATCAGTCTCGCTTGGCTCAACCAGTACCTCTCGCCCGGGAACGTCAGCGCTGACGAGGCCGACGATCTGCTGACGCAGGCCGGCCTCCCGATCGAGGAGCGTACCACGCTCGACAACGGAGACGTCGTCCTCGACGTCGAGGTCACCTCCAACCGCGCCGACTGCCTCAGCCACGTCGGCTGCGCACGCGAAGTCGCCGCCCTCAGCACAAGCGGTCCTGCCTCGACCGAGAAACGCACCCTCGCCTATCCCGAGCCGGCGTCCCCCTCCACCTCGGGCAGCGTCTCTGACCTGCTCACGCTCGAGAACACCGACCACACCCTCTGCCCGCTCTTCACCGCCAGGGTCATCACCGGCGCCAAGATCGGCCCCAGCCCCGCCTGGCTCGTCGAACGGCTCGAAGCCATCGGCCAACGGGCGATCAACAACGCCGTCGATATCACCAACTTCATCACCATGGAGTTGGGCAACCCCTGCCACGTCTTCGACCTCAAGAAGCTCGCCGGCTCCAAGCTCATCATCCGCACCGCCAAGCCCGGTGAGCCCCTGCGAACGCTCGACGGCAAAGAGCACAAGCTCGCAGAGACCGACCTGGTCGTCGCCGACGGCGAACGGGCCACCAGCCTCGCCGGCGTCATGGGCGGCGCCGACTCCGAGGTCGACGACGCCACCACCGATATCGTCTTCGAGATGGCCACGTGGGACCCGGTCACGGTCCGCACCCAGGCCCGCCGACTCGCGATCAACACCGATGCCGGGTACCGATTCCAGCGAGGCGTCGACCCCCGGACGATCGACTTCGCCGCCCGCCGCGCCGTCGCTCTCATCTGTGAACTCACCGGCGGAACCCTCGCAGAAGGCGTGCTCGCAGAGGGCGCCCCACTCCCCAGCCCAACCGTCATCCCCGTCCGCCCGAGCCGCGCCAGGCTCATCATGGGCATCGACGTTCCCGCCGACCGAATCGTCCGTCTGCTCAGCGATCTCGAGATCGACGTCGAGCCGTCGGGCGATGACGAACTCCGGTGCACCGTCCCGCCGCACCGCTCGCGAGACCTCACTCGCGAGATCGACATTATCGAAGAGATCGCTCGCGGCGTCGGCTACCACGAGATCCCCATCGGCGAGAAGGTCTCGGTTGCGGTGCGCACGCCCCAGCCCGAACGCCGTGCCCTGCGCGAGCTGGGCAGCGTGCTCAACGGGCTCGGGTTCGACGAGACCGTCACCTTCAGCTTCACAACGCCCAAGCTGGGCGAGTTGCTCAAGCCCACCGGCGTCGACACCGTCGCCGTCGACGATGAGCGCCGGGGCGGCGAACCCACGCTCCGACCCACCGTGCTCTCCGGCCTGCTCCAGTGCCGCCGCGCGAACCAAGACGCCCGCTCCGCCCCGCCCGGGTCGATCCGCCTTTTCGAACTCGCCGAGTCGTTCGGCCAAACGGGAGAAGGTGCGAACACCAAGACCGTCGAGCACCGACGCCTCGCCCTGCTCGCCGATGTCCCGGGCTCGCCCGACAGCTTCAAACGCTCGCACGACGACAAGCAGACTGGCCTCCGCGTCATGCGGGGTGTGCTCGATGCGATCGCCCGCGCCATGCACGGCCCCGAGGCGACCATCACGATCACCCCGTCCGACCCTGTGCACAAGGGCTACGAGAAGATGACGCACGCCGGCGTCACGCTCAACGCCCCTGGGCGCGAGTCGCTCGCGATCGGATCGGTCGGCCTCGTTTCTTCCGAAGCTCAGAAGGCATTCGAGATCGACCTGCCTCAGGTCGCCGCCGAACTCGATCTGCCGGCGCTCGTGTCTTCCTTCCCGCCCAAGTCGCTGGCCCACGCCCTGCCGGCGTTCCCGGGCATCGAGCGCGACCTCTCGCTGGTCCTGCCCGAGTCGGTCCGCTGGGCCGACATCGAATCGATGGTCGGCGGGCTCGATCTCGAAAGGCTCGAAGGCACCAGCTTCGTCGGGGTGTACCGGGGCAAGCAGGTCGGCGAGGGCAAGAAGTCGGTTACGCTCCGGCTCGCGTTCCGCGACGCCGAACGCACGCTCAGGCACGAAGAGGTCGACCCGCAAATCGAGACCGTCGTCGCCAACGCGAAAGAACGCCTCGGCGCCGAGATCCGCTCCTGACGAGCACCTGGTCGTGAGCTCAAGCGTCTTCACTGAACGTGAAGCACCACGAGTTCGGCTTTCTCGACCGGAATCCCGCCGGATTGACTCCTGCGTGGATTCCCCAAGCGAGTGTGCGGCCGCAGGCCGCTACGGAGCGATCAAACCTGCGTTAGAGCAGCCGAAGCGAACTCGTAGCGGTGACGTAGCGTGTCTGAGTGCATGGCGATGTCAACGAGCCCGCAGCGCGAGCAAGGGATCTCCTCCGCCTCCGTTTCTCTGGCCCCTTGGTTTTTCGTGCGCAATCGAGCAACGAAGGGCCGCGAGGCCAGGAAGAACGCCCCGCTCGGGAGGTCCCTTGCTCGCGCCGCGGGCTCGTCGTTCGTCGCTTGAGACCAAACCAACCATGATCCCAAGTGGACGCTACGAACCAAACATGGTTGCTCTAGAACGGGATGTCGTCGTCCGCCGGCGCCTCGTAGCCGCCGCCGCCGCCAGCGTCCTGGTAGCCCCCGCCACCACCGCCGCCGCCGTACGAACCGCCACCCCCACCCGAGCGACCACCTCCGCCGCCACCGCCGCCTCCGCCTCCGCCTCCGCCGGAGTCGACGAACTGGAAGTTCTCGACCACGACGCGCAGCTTGCTCTGCTTGTTTCCGTCGCGGCCCTCCCAGGTGTCGAGCTTCAGACGCCCCTCGATGAACACCGGACGGCCCTTCGAGAGGTACTGGCTCATCACCTCAGCGGTGCGGCCCCACGCCTCGCAGTCGACGAAGGTGACCTCCTCGCGATTCTCACCCGACTGCGTGCGGAACTTCCGATTCACAGCCAGCCCGAGGTTCGCGACCGCCGTGTTGCCCGAGGTGTGGCGAACCTCCACGTCGCGCGTGAGGTTGCCCATCAAGAAGACTTTGTTGAAGCTGCCCGCCATCGCCGAGTCCTTTCCGCTGCCCCGAATGACCAACGGGCGTGACCAACACGCGCGATCAACGGGGGTGACCATCGAGTGGCCAACGCGATACGCCCCGCGGCCAGAGAGACGCCGCGGAGCACCATCCTAACGATTCCCGTTCCTGGGGGTCACGGCGCCGAACAGACGCCCCTCGCGACCGACGGCGGCCTTACTCGGCCGGAGTGTCGGCCGGCGCTTCGGCCTCAGGAGCCGGGGCCGGGGCATCGCCCTCGCCGGCGCCGCCGCCCTCGGCAGCGGCCGCGGCCTTCTCGCGAGCGATCTCTTCCTCGGGCTTGCCGACGCGGACGCCCGAGCGCTTCTCTTGGTCGGCGCTGGCCGCCTTGTCCGACCGCATGCGGGCCTCGGCCGCGAGACCCTCACGATCATTGGCCGCTTCGGCTTCCTGAACGGTCATGTGGTCGGCGCGGGTCACCAGCACACGCATGACCTGTTCCGAGAGGTTGCAGTCACGCTCGAGGTGGCTGACCGCCTCCGAGCCGCCGACAAAGAACGCGAGGATGAACACGCCGCGCTTCTGCTTGTCGATCTCGTAGGCGAGGCGACGCTCGTCCCACTTGCGCATCGCGACGACCTTCGCGTTGGCGCGGCTGAACAGCTCGTCGATGTGCTCGATCGCGCCGTGCAAGTCGGCCGCGACGCCCTGGCTCAGCAGGAACATCGCTTCGTACAGGCGTTCGCCGGTGGCGGTGCCCTGGTCGATCTTTTCAATGGTCTTCGTTGCCATTCGTAACCTCCTCGGGGTCAGCCCTTCCTGCCCCGACGCTCCCTATTTGTCTTGAACGGGCTCGCCCGCTTCACCCTTGGCCTGAGCCGGGTGGTCGCCCTTTTTATTGGCGTCCGGCGCGAGCCTCTTATTGAACGTGTTCATCGCCTTCTCGATGCCTTCGCCGGCCCAGCACGCAACCGCCTCGACCGAGTCGGTGATCGACCGCTTCACATCGCCGACCTCGCCCTCGGTAAACCGACTCAGCACCCAATCGGCCTGCACCATCTGCTTGGGCGTCGCCCCGATCCCGATGCGGCACCTCGCGTAAGGCGCCCCGCCGAGAGCACGGTCGATGTCCGAGAGCCCGTTGTGGCCCCCGCTCCCGCCCTTGGCCCGAAGACGGATCGACCCGACCGGCAACGCGATGTCGTCGGTCAGTACCAGAAGGTCCTCGGCCGGCTCGAGCTTGAAGAACCGGATCGCCTCGCCCACGCTCCGACCGCTCAGGTTCATGAACGTGGTCGGCTTCATCAGCAGGCACTTCTCCCCGCCGAGATGGGCGTCGAGCGTCGCCGCTTGGAACCGCGCACGCGCGATCGAGCCCGACGCGTGACGAGCCGCGAGCTCGTCCACGACCATGAACCCAGCGTTGTGCCGGGTCTGCTCGTACTGCACGCCAGGATTGCCCAGGCCGACGATCAACTTCAACGTCCGATCTCCGAATCGATCCGGAAAGCCGATCAGCCCGGCTTCTTCTCCGTCAGAACCTCGGGTCCGGCGCCGCCATCAACCGTCGCGGCCTCATCGTCGGCGTCGCCCGCACCGGTGGACACGATGTGCGCGACGACCCCGTCCGGATCGCTCAGCATCTTCATCGTGTCGAAGGGCAGCGTCACGTCCTTGACGTGGATGGTGCCGCCCATGTCCAGGTCGCGGATGTCGACATCGACGTGCTCGGGCAGACGGGTCACGGCGCACTCGAGGTCGAGCGTCGTCACCGGGTGCATCAGCGTCGCGCCCGAAGACTTCAGGCCCTTGCACTCCCCGACGCCGACCAACTGAACCGGAACGGTGACGTTCACACGCTCGTTCAGGTCAACGCGAGCGAGGTCGGCGTGAACAATGTTCGTGCCCAGGTGGTCGAACTGGAGGTCGCGGAGCAGGACCGTTTCCGAGTCCGCCTGGCCCTCGAGCTCGAGCTGGAACACCCGCTCGCCCTTGTGGAAGTGCAAAATGGCCTCGTGCGCTTCAAGCGTCACCGAGACCGGCTCTTCCTTGTGCCCGTAAACCACGGCCGGAAGGCCGCCGGCGGCCCTCGCCCGGCGCGCGTAGCGCGAGCCGGTTCGTTCGCGGACCTTGCCCTTCAACACCGGTGCGTTCTCATGCATCGAATCAAACCTCCGGCCCGCCCCTCGATTCCCTAAATCGAGAAGCCGGGTCCCTCGAGCGAAGCGGGCTCATCGCCGCATCGCGACCTTCCTGAACAGCGCACTGATCGAACGGTCCTCGTGGATGTTCCGGATCGCGTCGCCCAAGAGCGAACTCACCGTCACCTCCACCAGCTTGTCCGCCAGCTTCGTCCTCTTGTCATCTGAGATCGGGATCGTGTCGGTCACGACCACCCTGCTCACCGGGCCCGTCGCCAGCCTCTCGGCCGCCGGGCCCGCCATCACCGGGTGCGTCGCCGCGACGATCACTTCGCGGGCGCCCTCGTTCATCACGAAGTTCGCCGCCTCGATCACCGTCCCGCCCGTCGAGATCATGTCGTCAAACATGAGCACCGTCTTACCCTTCACCGAGCCCATCAGGTGACCCACTTCGACCTCGGTCCCGCTCCGCCGACGCTTCGTGATCACCGCCGTCTCGACACCCAGCAGGTTGGCCATCCCCTCGGCCACCTTCAGGTTCCCGACGTCCGGGCTCACAAAGCAGAAATCACCCAACTCCTCGCGGATGCTCTCGAAGTACTCGAAGAACACCGGTGTCGCCGAGAGGTGATCCAACGGAAGATCGAAGAACCCCTGGATCTGAGCCGCGTGGAGATCGACAGCCAGCACGCGGTCGGCGCGGCTCGCGGTCATCATGTTCGCGACAAGCTTGGCGGTAATCGGCGTCCGCCCCTCGCTCTTGCGGTCCTGACGGGCGTACCCGTAGTACGGAACCACCAGCGTCACCCGGCGAGCCGAAGCGCGACGGAGGCAGTCGACAAAGATCAGCAGCTCCATCAGGTTGTCGTTGACCGGAGCGCACGTGCTGAGGATCACGAAGCAATCGCGGCCGCGCACGTCCTCTTCCATCTTGACGAGGATCTCACCGTCGGGGAACACGTGCGTCTTCGCGTCGCCCAGGGGCATCCCGACGCGCTCGCAAACACGCGCCGCGAGGAGTTTGCTGTTCCGACCAGCGAAGATTTTCATCTCGCCAAGTCTTTCGGCGAACTCGCTCACGAAGCACCGCCTTCCATGACGTTCCCCGCCAACCGCGACCGGTACACCTCATCGACAACCGCGAGATGCTCGGGCGTGTTGATGCTCAGGATGTCTTCAGGCGGAACCGCATCGATGACCTCGACGCGATCGCCGTCCGCGAGGATGAACGCCGGGACGTCGGTCACGTAGTACTCACCCGTCAGTTCGTTCTTCTTCACACGCTCGAGCGCCGAGAAGAGCTTCGACGACCCGAAGCAGTAGTAGCTCGGGTTCACCTCTTTGATCCCCAGCTCCGCCTGCGTCGCGTTCTTCTGCTCGACGATGCGCTCGAATCCGCCCGACTCCGAACGCACAACACGCCCGTACCCGCTCGGGTCATCGAGCACCGCCGTCGCCAGCGTCGCCGACGAGCCGGTCGAACGATGCCTCGCAAGGAGAACACCGAGCGTCTCGGCGCGAATCAACGGGCCGTCTCCGCAAAGAACGAACAGGTCCTCGTCACGCCCGACGTATGCGTCCGCGGCGCACTTCACCGCGTGACCTGTGCCCAACTGCTCTTCCTGCATCGCGAACTCGACCGGCCCCGAGGGGTTCCCACCAAGCACCGCGTCGCGCACCTTCTCGTGCTGATACCCAACGACCACCACCACACGGTCGCACCCAGCAGCGAAGCACGCATCCACCACGGCGCACACCATCGGACGACCACCGACAGGATGCACGACCTTGGGAAGGTCGCTCTTCATCCGCGTGCCCTTGCCCGCCGCAAGGATCACCGCCGAAAGCCCACGCTGGTTGCCGCCGTCAGTCATCGCGAACTCCCGTCAACACCATTCCCGAAACTACCCGGCCAGGACTCGAACCTGGACTAAATGGACCAAAACCACTTGTGCTGCCAATTACACCACCGGGCAATGCATCCGACCCCGGCCCATTCAGAGCCAAAGGATCGTCGCTTCACTCTTTGATACGCCGGGAACCCCGGCTCAGCGCGTCTCCGTTTCGCGGCACGCAACGCCGCTCGCCCAAACACAACCGCCAGATTCGCGGTCTACGCCCGGGCGTCCGGGACGGCAACCGCGGCACGATGATCCGCCGGAACGCGACGCGCACCGCCGAACCCAGAGCTGGACCCCCCGCCGCCGCGGAACCCACACCGCTGCATCGCAGCGCGTTCCAAGCGGAGTGCCCCTGCCGGCGCCTCACACTCGGCAACTGACCAAACCAAGGCCAGAACCGGTGATCCGTCGCCGACGGCTCCATCGCCTGTGACCCGCAGGCCCCAGGTCTCAACTCTAGACCAGACCCCGCCCCGGTCAACCACACCGCGGCCGACCGGACCAAGGACAAACCGTCAGATTCCGATCAACCGGCGACGGTCGCCCCCACCGCCTGCCCGGCCAAGCCTCCGGACGGTGCACCAGGAACCTGACGCCGGCCCCCGAAGCTCACTCGCTGCATCGTCAGGCCCGCCCCCAGGAGGACAAGAAGCCCAGCGCCGGGCGTCGGAACGACCGTGCTCGCCGGCGACGCGACACTCGACGGGATCCCAGATGTCGGGGTGACAACCCACGCGGTCGCCGCGTTCGCGAGAGCCGGGAGCTGCGGAGTCGCGAGGGCAGCCGCGAGATCAACGGGCTGCGTTTCGCTGACCAGCGCGTCCGCCCACGACCACTCGTGGAGGTCGGCCTGGCCGGACGTCGGCCCAGCGGCAAATATTGCCGCGCAGGCACACCACGCCCGGAGCGGGGTGATTTCTGTCAATCTCATGCTCGACCCCTCGGCGTCCGGCTCTCACCCCGGACGCCTGATCTCTCTTCCGCGCTGCCGTGGGCTCCTCCACCCGCGACCGGATTCTCAATCTCCCGCCGGGCGACCTCGCCGTCCGACATCAGAAAAGTACCCAGGTCACTCCAGCTTCACAAGGACCATGAAGCACTGACATCGCTTACAGACGATGTTTTTGCTCACCCTGGATGATCTACCCGGTTCTGTGTAGACCTCAGCCGTCGTTCGCGGCGACGTCATGCTCACCCTCGTCGTGGTCCGCGTCCCGCGAAGCAGACTGCGCGATGAGCTCGTAACACGTGGCCAGCAAACCGACAAGCGGAAACCTCGCCTCAAACGGGCTCGCCCCGAGCCTTCGAAGCAGAGGCTTGTCGATCTCCGGAAGCGAGCGGGGCAGCGCCGGCGCCTGATCGGACGGGTCATCCCAGAACCGGTCCACCACGTCGGTGAGCGCCGTCGCTGGCTGGTCGCTGGCGCCGGGGACACGCGGCGCGTAGATCGCCGCAGGGCCCGAACCATGACCGGCAAGCGCCCGATTCTCGCGCAGGCGCTCGACGAGTTCGCTCACCGGAAGCCCACGGAGCCCGAACACCACGAGCGGCTCGGTCGCCAGCCGCTCGGCCAGCAACGCCGCGGCGCAGACCGCGTGCTTGCACCAGGGCTTGTTCTCTTCGCGGCACGTGCAGGTGATCTCAAACTCGTCCGCTTCGGTCGGCAGCAAACGCAAGCCGAGCGGCGCGAACAGGTCCTCGATATCCCTGGGCAACTCCCCGCTCAGCAGCTTCGCCGCGTACCGCGCCTGCTCGCCCATCGCGTTGATCACGCGTTCGACGCCGGCGTTGTCGAACTTCTTGAGCTTGACCGTGACCGTGTACGGACGCGTCATCCGCCCTTGGACCGAGGCCTCGATCCCGTCTTCGGTGATGTCGAGCTTCTTGGTCTGTCCGAGGCGGGCGTACTCAAGGCCCTCACGCAAGACCTCACCGTCCGCGGCCGCCTCGATCACGCGCATGATGCGCTGGCTGACCCAGTTGCCGATCGCTTCGCCCTCAGCCGTCTTCAGCTTGACGCCGCCGCGAACGCGCTTGGGCTTCAGCGCAACCTTCTTTTCCGGGCGATACCCGCCGGCGGGCCCGCCTCGGCCTCGCTGACGCTCGCCCGTCAGCTTTGGCGGCTTCGGGGTGCTCGACGGTCTGGCTGGCTGGTCCCCGCTCACGCCTCTTCATCCCCGATCGCATCGGCCCGCAACGTCAGGATGTTGCGGAGTTCGCTGGTGTCGAGTTCGGTCAGCCAACGCTCACCGGCGCCGATGATCCGCTCCGCCAGCTCGGTCTTCGCTTCGATCATCTCGTCGACCCGCTCCTCGAGCGTGCCCCGCACAACGAATTTGTGCACGTGGACCGTCCGGGTCTGCCCGATGCGGTACGCGCGGTCCGTCGCCTGGTTCTCCACCGCCGGGTTCCACCACCGGTCGAAGTGGAACACGTGCGTCGCCGCCGTGAGGTTCAAACCCACGCCGCCCGCCTTCAAGCTGAGGATCAGGATCGGCTTGTTACTGTCCGGATCCTGGAACGTGTCGATCATCTTCTGGCGCTGCCCCTGGGGCGTGCCGCCGTGCAAGAACAACACGTCGCGCCCCATCTCATGCCTCAGCATGCCCGCCAGCAAATGGCCCATCTGGCGGAACTGGGTGAAGATAAGACACCGCTCACCCTCGGCGAGCACCTCGTCGACCATCTCCATCAGACGCGTGCACTTGCCCGACCGGCTCGGGTCGGCCGGGCGGCTCGACTGAGCATCGACGTCCTTGAGCACCTGCGACGGGTGGTTGCAGATCTGCTTCAGGCGAATAAGCGCCGCGAGCACCAAGCCCCGCCGATGAATCCCGTCGGTCTGCTCGACCTCGGTCAGCATGCGCTTCACGCAGCTCTCGTAGAGCGCCGCCTGCTCGCTCGTCAGGTGCGTCCACTCGCGCGTCTCGAGCTTCTCGGGCAGATCGGCGACCACCGTCGGGTCGGTCTTCACCCGCCGCAGGATGAACGGGCGCACCAAACCCCGGAGCTGCTCGCCCTTGTGCGCATCGCGGTACCGCTCGATCGGCACACTGAACTTCTTTCGGAACGTCCCGCTGGGCCCGAGGTACCCCGGGTTTAAGAAATCCATGATCGACCAGAGTTCGCTCAGCCGGTTCTCCACCGGAGTTCCGGTCAGCGCGATCCGTTTGTCGGCCTGCAAGCTCCGCACCGCCATCGACTGCTTCGCCGATGGGTTCTTGATGAACTGCGCCTCGTCCAAAACGATCCGGCCCCATGCCACCTTCTCGAGGGTGTCGCGATCGCGGTTCGCGAGCGCGTACGTCGTCACGACCATGTCGCTCGACGAGGCCGCGTCGATGAGTTCATCGCCGACCTTGCGCTCCACGCCGTGGTGGACCAAGACGTTGATGTGCGGGGTGAACCGCTCCGCCTCGCGGACCCAGTTCCCAACGACCGACATCGGCACAACCAAAAGCGTCGGCAGCACGCCCACCAAGCCAGCCTTCGCCGCGGCCTCGCGCTCGTGGCTCATCAACGCCAGGAGCTGAACGGTCTTTCCGAGACCCATGTCGTCCGCGAGGCAGGCCCCGAATCCGAAGCGCTCTAGGAACGCCAGCCAGCTCAGCCCCCGGATCTGATAGGGCCGGAGCGTGCCCTTGAACCGCTCGGGCGTCTCGAGAATGGGCACCAACTCGGCCGAGCTGTCGTCCATGCCCTCGCCGCCGCCGCCCAGAAGCTGATCGACCCAGCCCGACGCGTCGAGCCCGAGGATCGGCACGCCCGTCTGCCTCGCATCGCTCGCGTATGCGAGTCGCATCGCCTCGGCGAGCTTCATCTCCCCGCCCGGGTTCTCGCGGATGAACTCGATCGCGGCCTGCACGTCCTCGGGCCTGACCTCGACCCAACGCCCGTTGACGCGGATCAGCGGCGAGTTCTTCTGCGCAAGCTGCTCGAACTCGTTGAGCGTGAGCGTCGCGTCGCCGATCGCGATCTCCCAGTGGTAGCCCACAAGCGCGGTAAGCCCGAGCTGAGGACCGACGCTCCCGGCCGAACCGGGGCCCGAATCGACCAACTGCTCGAGCGGATCCGCGTCGATCTTGAGCCTCGCACCGAGCCGACCCGTCGGGCTCTCCCACCAGTTGGGCGCTTCGACCCCGAAGCCCGACTCGACCAAGATCGGGCGCACCTCGCGAAGGAACTCGTACGCCTTCTTTGTCGGAAGGTTGATCTCGATCGGCTCGGTCTCGTTGAGCACACCCTCGAACGGCTTGTAGAGCCGGCTCGAGCGTCCCAATTCGCCCAGCATGAGTTCCTGCGGGGTCTCGAGCGCAAGGCCCTCGACCGTCGCCGCGTCGGCGCTCATGAGCCAAACGTCCGCGGCATCGACGACCACGTCGCTCCGCTCCTGGCTCTGCAGGTGGAAACTGACGCTCCAGAGCAGGCTGTCGTCGGGCTCGTCGATGTTGTCTTCGAGGTTCTCGTTCAGCGGCTCGTTGAGACGGAACAGCAAACGCCAGTCGCTGCTCTGACCCCGATCTTCGAGGGACCCGATCCAACGCCGCACCCGTCGGGCGACCTCGGTCCGCTGCGAGGGCGGGCTGGGCACGACGCCTTCGGGCCCCAGAAGACCTTGCATCCACGCGACTTGCGGGTCCGCAACCGCGTCGCGCCCTTCGACGGTGTCGAACATGTCCTCTTCGTCGAGAACGCGACGACACTCCGCATCGACCAGCGCGTTGAGGTACGACTCGGTGATCGCCCACGCGTCGTGCTCAAGATCGTCAACGCCCGACCGCGCCGCACCGGGCATCACCCGAAGCACGGCGCTCATCTTCTCCGCCGTCGCCTCGTCGTTCATCCAGGGCGACCACGCGGCCGTCAACGCCCCGCCCCCGTCCTGGCGGAGCATGGGCACAAAACGCTGCTGGCTCATCAGGTGCAAGCCGACGGCGGTGAGCAACTCGAAGTACCGCACCCCGGGTCCGAGCAGAACGCCCCCGGTCTCGTCGACGTCGGCGAGACGCTCAAAGAACGCCGCCCATCGCCCGGGCTCGAGGCCGATCGCAGGCACCTCGAAGCGACCGGCAGCCACCTCGCTATCTCCGAAATACGCCTCCCGACCGAGCACGTGGGACAGCGGCGAACTCGCGAACACACGCCCGTCGACCGAGGGCAGTGCCACCTCGATGCGGGTCGTGATCGGATCGACAAGTTCCAGCCCGAGCGCCGAGAGGCCCGCTTTGAGGTCATCGCTCGCCGCGGCGAACGGGTGTGGGAACGTGCTCTCGCCCGCGCCGACCGCGCCCCCCGACTCGGTGAACGCGTTGCCCGACTCACCCCAGAGCCAAACGCGCCCGCCGGCGTGGACCGCGTGGATCACGAGGACACCCGACGCGACCAGGCTGCTCTCACTCGCCGCTGAACCGATCAGGCTCAAACCCATCCCTCCACTTGCCCGGTCCCGAGCGCACCAACACACCGCCCGACGGGCAAAGTCCGAAGGGAGAGCGTACGCCCCAGCCTCGTTTGTGGACACCCCCGAGGGCCGATCAAGTTGCCGGAGGTCCGTTTGACCGGCCTCCGCAACTCTCTCGCCCGAAACGGAATAAGGGCGCGGGGACTCGAACCCCGGACCCGCGGATTAAAAGTCCGCTGCTCTAACCAACTGAGCTACGCCCTCGCGTCAAGCGTAGCGCTAGACCGCCCCAGAGTGGGCACCGGGGGCCACCAGTCGCATCAGGATCTCCGCGTGCCGCTCGCTCGCCCCCTGATGACCCCGGATCACCTCCCGACCCAGACCAGCGATCTCGGCCCTTCGGTCCGGATCGGCGAGCAACCCACCGATCACCTCGCCGACGTCATCGCGCGTTGCGCGGACGATCCCGCCGCCCGCCTCGAACGCCCCGACGATCGACTCGAAGTCGCCCACCGCAGGCCCGATGACCGTGGCCTTCCCCAGCCCGATCGGCTCGGTCGGGTCCGACCCGTACAGATCGAAAAAGCTCCGCCCGATGACCACGACGTCCGCGACCGCATAAAGCGTCGAGAGCTCGCCGATCGAATCGAGCAGGAACAGCGACGCACCCGCCGGAGCGCCCTTGGTCTCGCTCCGCCTCACGCACCCTGGCAACGCCGCCGCGGCTTCGTCAAACCGCTCGGGCTTGCGCGGCGCGCACACGAGCTGCACGTCGGGCCGCTCGGCTGTGAACCGTTCGTACAACAACGCTTCCTCGCCCGGGCCGGTGCTCCCTGCGACGACGATCGGCCGCGACCGATCAAGCCCCAAAGCCGCGGCGAGTTCATCCGCGCCATCGACCTCGTCGGTCACCCGCGCGTTGTCCCACTTCATCGAGCCGGTGATCGTGCACCGATCGTCGGGCACACCCATCTCACGGAATCGCTGGGCGTACGCCCCGTCCTGCACGGCCGCGAAGGCCAGCTTGCGGAACATCGGACCGACCAGCGGCCTGAAGCGCCGATAGTTCGCAAAGCTCCGGGCACTGAGGCGTCCGTTGATGACGCCGACGGGAATGTTCCGCTTGGTGCAGGCGCCGAGGAAGTTGGGCCAAAGCTCGAGCTCAGTGAGCGCGACCGCATCGGGCTGGACAGTGTCGAGAAACTTCCGAACCGAGCCGGAGAAGTCGAGCGGGTAGCGGACGACGGTGGCGATGTCTGAGTACAGCGCACGGGCGCGGGCGATGCCGGTGTCGGTCGTCGCGCTGACGATGACGTCCGTCGATTCCGCGAGCAGCGGAACGAGGGTGCGGAGCGCCGACGCTTCGCCGACGGACACCGCGTGGAGGAGAACGCGGGGACGGGCCTTGGGCGCGACCGTCCCCGGCGCGACGCGGCCCATGCGCTCGGACCAACCGCCGCGAGCCTTTCGGGCCCAGACGGGGGCGGTGAGGGCGCCGATGATGGCGTAGGCGGGGTCGAGGGGGTTCACGGGGTGCGGCTCACGAGAGCGTCGGACATAACGGGCACACTATCGCGTCCACGCCGGCGCGGCGCCGAGCGAATCCACAGATGTGTGGCTTAGCCGCGATTGCGTTTGCGCGTGGTCGTTGCTGACGATTCCGAAGTTATTTCGTATTCTCATGATGTCTTCGCCCAGCCCAGCGTCGGCGAGAGCGGGAGTTGAGCCGGTGACATCGGACCACGTCTTTCTCAGTCACAGCAGCAAGAACAAGACCTGGACCGAGGCGCTCGCCCGGAATCTCGTCGAGAATGGCGTCGCTGTGTTTTTCGATACGTGGCACATCTCCGGCGGTGACCGGTTCGTTCTGTCGCTCGAAGACGCCACCGCTCGGAGCCGGGCTGCGGTGATCGTGCTCACGCCCGACGCGACGGAGTCCAACTGGGTCCGCGACGAGTACGACAGTTTCAAGCGCCGCCACAACACCCCTGGTTCGAGCTTCCGGATCGTCCCGGTTCTTCTCGAGCCGAAGTCGACGAAGTTTGGGTTCCTCAAGAACCTGCAACACGTCGACTTCACCGACGCAGACCGCTACGCCACCGCCCTGGGCGAGTTGATCGCGGCCCTGCGAGGCGACCCGCCTGGATCGGACCCACAACCGGCGACCGTCGTCGACAACCCTTACGCACGGCACAGTTCGGCAGCCGCGACCGCGGTCGACCTCCTCGCTCCGCCGAGCACGTTCACAGGCCGTGACGAGGACGTCGACCACGCCCTCAAGGCGATGAACTCTGCGAGCCTCATGCTGCACGGGCTCCAAGGCATGGGGGGTATCGGCAAGACCGCACTCGCACGCGAGGTCGCGACGCATCTCGAAGGCACCTTCTCGCGCCGGTGCGAGATCAACCTCCGAGGCGTGTCGGGCGACGGCGCCGGCCCGGTGTCGCCCGAAGCCGCGATGCGCGCGATCCTGGTCTGGTACGCGCCCCACCAGAGGCTGCCCGACGATACAGCCCAACTGTCGCAGCTCTACCAGCACACCCTCGCAAACGCACCCATCCTCTTGCTCCTCGACAACGCGGCCCACGCCGGCCAGGTCGAGCCCCTGCTCCCCCGCTCGGGCTCTGCGGCGATCGTCACGACGCGCAAGAAGTTCAGCATGACGCGCGTCGGGGTCGAGTTCCGGGAGGTCGGGCTGCTCGATGAAGCCGATGCGATCGCCCTCGCCCAGAAGCACTGCAAGGCGCTGACCGACGCTCAGGCGAAGACGCTCGCAGTCGAACTGTGCGCGAGCCTGCCCCTCGCGATCGAGATCGCGGCCTCGGGGCTTGCCATCCAGCTCGACGCGTTCACCGTTGACGAAGTGTTCGCGGATCTGAGACAACGCCGGCTTAAGACCTTCGCAGACCTGAAGGCGGCGGCGGAAGGCGACGTAGACGCGCAGAGCACGCCGGTCGCGTTGAACACATCGATCGGCTGGAGCTACGACGCCCTGCCTGATGATGCGTCGCGCGAGCGGTTCCTCGAAATCTCGGTGTTTCCATGCGACTTCGACGCGGTCGCCGCCGCGGCGGAGTGGAACGAGGAGCTCGACGATGATGTGGTTCACATCGCGAAGACGTCGCTCGGGATGCTGCGCCGAGCGGGCCTTCTGCTTGAGGATGAAAACGGTACATCGACAAACGGCTCACACCGCTTCGTGATGCACGACCTAGTGCATGACTGGGCGCGCCAGCGCCTCGCAACGACGAACGGTGAGCGAAGGACAATCCAACGCCGCTTCATTCGGCACTTCACACAGCTCCTTGCGTTCGCGAACCATCTCTACCTGGAGGGGAAACCAGTCGAAGGTCTCCGGTTCTACGACCACGAATCTGCAAACATCGGCGCCGCGTTCGAGTTTGCCAAGGTGGATGCCGACCATGTTTCGGTGATCGCAATCGCGAACACGGGTGCGCTCGTGATGGACCTCCGACAGTCGCGCCAGCAACGCATCGAGTGGATGTCGGTTCAACGCGACGCGGCACGCGCGATCGGGGATCGACAAGCGGAGGGGGGGAGCACTGGGAAACCTCGGACTTGCCCACGCTGATCTCGGAGACATCCATCACGCCATTCAACTCTTTGCTCAACATCTCAAAGTCTCACGCGAGATCCGAGACCGAAGAGGGGAGAGCATCGCCCTCGGAAATCTCGGTCTGGCGTACGGACTCCTTAGAGAACCACGACGCGAAATCGAGCGCTACCAAGAGGCCCTCGTCATCAGCCGAGAGCTTGGAGACCGAAGGGCTGAGGGAACCGCACTCGTTAGACTCGGAACCGCCTACGGCGAACTCGGAGACACCCGTCGCGCGATTGAGTTCGCCGAAGAAGGCCTCCGGGTCATGCGCGAGATCGGAGATCCCGTTGGCCAGGGGAACACGCTGACCACCATCGGGAATGTCCACTACTCGGAAGGGCGAGGCGAGGACGCAATGGCGATGTGGGCGGAGGCGATCGAGATCTACGACAAGATCGGCGCAAGTACCCAAGCCGCGACGACGCGATGGAACATGGGCGTGCTGCTCGCCAGCGCCGGCCAACGCGACGAGGCCCGCCCCTTGCTCCAAGCGCAAGTCGACTACTACGCCGAGATCGGGCATGCGGAGACGCAGGCTCGCGCGGGCCGGATGAAGCAACTCCTGAGCGAGTGAGGCATGGGATTGCCTCCGGCTCGCGCTGCCCGAGGGGGAGCGGGCTCGGGAGAGGGGGTTGTTGAAGCGGAGCGCCTTCTTCTTGCCTTGAGTTCTCTGAGAGAGGAGGCATGGAGATGACCGAGCCCCTCATCCGGCCCTTCGGGCCACCTTCTCCCACCTAGGGAGAAGGAGCGGAGCGGAACCTCTCTGGGCTATTCGGGCTCTGGGCCGTTCGAGCGGACCAATGGGCGGGCGGGGACTCGAACCCCGGACCCCTCGCGTGTAAAACGAGCGCTCTGGCCAACTGAGCTACCCGCCCTCAGCCCGAAGCGTACCCGCCTCGACGGCCCAGGCTCGAACGCAGTTCGCTCACGTCCGCTCGGCGTCGAACGCCAAGACGCTCGCCGTCAGCGCCGCGATCTGCTCGACCTCTTCGCCGGTCAGGGGGGGGCGCACACCGGTCAGCACCGGCACCAGCCACCGGCCCTTGATCAGCCCAAAGAACGCATGAACCGCCAGCTCGCTCGACGGAACGCGGAGCATGCCCTGGGCGATCATGTCGTCGAACGCCAGCATGACCAACCGTTCGGTCGGGGCGAGCGCCGCGTTGACGAGGATCTCGCGCAGGGTTGGATCCCGTGGTCCTTCGGCGACGAGCACGCGGTACAACGCGATGCAACGGGAATCCGCCATCACCGCTAAACACGCCCTCGCGATGCGTTTGACTCTTTCTGACCCCGAAGCGCCCGCGAACTCGCACTCCGCAACACCCGTGACAAGCTCGCTCGCGAGGTCTTCCACCAGTGCGCGGCACAACTCGGCCTTGCTTCCAAAGTGGGTGTAGATAGTCGGCTTTGAAACACTCGCCAGATCGGCCAGCGCATCCATCGACAATCCGGTCGGCCCGTCACGCAGCAACAGCGTGTAGGCCGCATTGAGCATGTTCCGGCGTTTGTCGGGACGTGGTGGCATCGGCGCGTGACTTTTTGAGACCAGTGTGAGCAGCGCCACTGGCTCGGCGCTATCCACTTGGCCGGGAGGGGCCCACTGTACACAGGTGCGCCCCTCGGATCGCGAAAGTCCGTTGGTCCGATACGCATATTTGAGGGTTTCGATTCATGTTTGCCGGGCGACGCACCGGTAGGCTCCGGACGTGTCCCGTTCAGCCCACGACGATGCCAAAGAAGTCGCGAAGCGTGTCTTCGGGTTCGATGCGTTTCGACCCCTGCAAGCCCAGGCCATCGAGGCCGGGATCGAGTCGCGCGACGCGTTGACCGTCCTGCCGACCGGTGGCGGAAAGAGCCTGTGCTATCAGATACCGCCGCTGGTGACCAATCGGGCAACGGTCGTGCTCAGCCCGCTCATCGCGCTCATGCGCGACCAGGTCCGCGGCCTTGAACTCAACGGGATCGAAGCGGCGGCGTTGCACTCGGGCGTTGATTTCGCAGACGCGAACACGATCGAACGCAAGCTGATCGAAGGCGATATCAACATCGTCCTCACTGCACCCGAACGCGCGGTGACACCCAGCTTCTTGCGCCTTTTGGCCCAGCTTCACGATGCCGGGCGCCTCGGCGCGATCGCGGTTGATGAAGCCCATTGCATCAGCCACTGGGGCCACGACTTCCGTCCCGAGTACCGCCGACTGCGCGAACTGCGCGAGGTGTGCCCGGGGGTGGGCATGCAGGCGTTCACCGCGACCGCGACGCCAAAGGTGCGCGAGGACATCGCGAGACAGCTCGGGCTCGTCGAACCGGAGGTCCTTGTCGGTATCTTCGACCGCCCGAACCTCACCTACCGCGTCGTCCCGAGGCAACGCCCCGCTGAGCAGATCGCCCGACTCATCGAATCGACCAAAGAACGGCACGGCCAGAGCGGCGTCATCGTGTACTGCCTCAGCCGGCGCGAGACCGAAGAAACCGCCGGCGCGCTGTCCGAACAGGGACTCGACGCCAAGGCGTACCACGCCGGGATGGCGAGCGAGAAGCGTCACGACGTTGAACAAGCCTTCAGCAACGAACGGCTCGACATCGTCTGCGCCACCGTCGCGTTCGGGATGGGCATTGATCGAAGCAACGTGCGACTCGTCGTCCACGCGACCATGCCCAAGTCGATCGAGGCGTACCAACAGGAGACCGGGCGGGCGGGCCGCGACGGGCTCGAGGCCGAGTGCGTCCTGCTCTACTCCACGTCGGACACCGGTCGCTGGGAGAGGCTGCTCAGGCGATCGGCCGACGAGATGGGCACACACCGAGAAGCGCTCGACGCCCAGCTCGAACTCGTCAGGCAGATGCGCCGGTTCGCCTCGAGCGGGGCGTGCCGCCACAAGCTGCTCAGCGAACACTTCGGACAGAGCTACGACCAGCCCTCGTGCAACGCGTGCGACGTCTGCCTCGGGGAGACGACGATCGACGAGAGCTCGGTCCGCACGGCCCAGATCCTCATGAGCGCCGTCGCCCGCACCGGGCAGCGATGGGGCGCCGGTCACGTCACCGACATCGTGCGAGGCAAGGCCAACGAGAAAGTCAGGAAGCAGGGTCACGACGAGCTCAGCGTGTTCGGCCTGCTCGAAGACCGCTCAAAGCCCGAGGTCCTCGCGGCGCTCGACCAGCTCGTCGCGTCGGGCGCTCTCGTCACGAGCGGGGGCGACTACGACACACTCGCCTTCGGCCCGACGGGGATGGCCGTGATGAAGGGCGAAGAAGACGTCTCGCTCGCGAGGCCGAACGGCCGCGTGCGCGACCGGCGCCGCCAGACACCGGCGCGCCCACTCGAAGCGGGCGAGCGCGAGCTCTTCGAGGCGATGCGTGCCCTGAGGCGCTCACTTGCCGAGGACCGGGGCGTCCCGCCTTACGTCGTCTTCTCCGACGCGACGCTCCGCGAACTGTGCAAGACGATGCCACGATCCCGCGGCGCCATGCTCGACGTCAAGGGCGTCGGACCTGCCAAGGTCGAAGCGTTCGGCGACGCGTTCCTCGAGATCATCGCCGACCATACCTAGGGCGTCTTCACTGAACGTGTAGCGCCATGAGTTCAGCTTTCTCGAACGGAAGCCCGCCGGATTGACTCCGGCGCGGTTTCCGCAAGCGAGTGTGCGGCCGGAGGTCGCTCAAACCTGCCCTAGCGACGACGCCTCGTCGAGCACGCGACCCCCAATCCGAAGATCACCATCGCCGAAGGCGCCGGGACAGCGATGATCGCGTCTGCGAGAACGTCGTACCCGGCTTCAGTCGGATGGATGTTCGCATCACCCAGCGCATCGATGGTCAAGATGCGCGTCAGCTCGGACTCACGCCCGGCGAACAAGTCGAAGACGTCTACGAACGAAGCGCCGTTGGCGAGCGCCGTCGCCCGAAGGCTGTCGTTCAACGGTGACGTCGCCAGATCGGCGAGCGGCGACAACGGATCCGACGGGAGGATCGCGAAGGGGTTGTAGTACCCGACCACACGCACGTCAGCCCCCGGAGCCGACGCACGGATATCCGAGAGCATCGCATCCACGCCGCCGACGATGTCGACGAGCGCCGCGTTCACCGCCGCGAGTTGGCTGCCCAGCGACTGATCGAAAAACCCGGGCGTGTCGGCCAACTGGAACAGATCGTTCACGCCGATTTGGACCGTCACGTTCGTGATCGTGCGCGCCCCCGACTCGTGCTCGGCCAGCACGCCCGCCAGAAGCTCCGCCTGTGTCGTCAGCGGACCATCGAGAGGAGCCGCGAGATCAAAGTAGTTCCGGTTGTAGAGATAGCCAAATCCGGAACCGGCGAAGAATTCCTCGACCGATTCGCCCGGCACGGCGAAGTTGACTACCTCGGGTCGTGTGCCTCGAACACCGGCGAGATGGTCTGCGAACCGACTGACGTAGCCGTTGTCGCCGAAATTTTGAGGAGTATCAAAGAACGTGGAGTAGCCGAACGCCAGAGAGTCACCCAGGGCGAGGTAGGTATCGGCGGCCGCGATCCCCACGGGGCCAGCCAGGAAGACCGCCCAAACGGCCCGGGAACCCCATGCCCCGTTTGTGTGGAGGCGGGTGCGCTGGTGATTTTCCGACATCGTTCTCGGCCCTCCGATTTTGCGTCGCGTTCGTGCGAACTTCACCGTACTCCGTATCGGGCATGATGCCAGGAAACCGATTCGGTCGATTTCCGAGAACCAAATCACCGGCCGAACGTAGGCTGGTCATTGGCGGGTACCGAAGCCCGCCCGTCGTACGAAAGGAGGCACTGTGCACATCGAAATCAGCTACCGGGACCTGTCCAAATCCGATGCCCTCAACGAGCACATCTCTGGGTCGGTCGAGCAGCACCTGAGCCGCTACGACACGAGGATCACCCGAGTCGAAGTCCACGTCGGCGATATCAACGGGCACAAGCCCGGAGAGAACGACAAGCGTTGCATGATGGAAGCCCGCCCCAAGGGACTCCCACCGGTTGTGACCGAGGCGTACGCCGGCGATATCTACAACGCCGTCCGTGATGCGGCGACCAAACTCGAACGCGTCCTCGAACGCCGTTTCGCGCGGCACGCATAAGCCCGACGCCCGTCACAGGCCCATCCCCAGCCAGGGAATACGACGTGATCTCGATTGGATAACCTCCCTCCGGCGCACAAGCAGCGCCGGAGGGAGCACCAGCATGGCCAAAGCAGTCTTTCACGGTCAGGTCGTTGCCGAGAGCGACGACATCGTCGAAGTCGAGAGCAACGCGTACTTCCCGATCGACGCGCTCGACAAGAACTTCTTCAAAGAGAACACCGACGTGAAGACGCATTGCCCGTGGAAGGGCGATGCGTCGTACTTCGATGTCGTTGTCGGTGACCAGACCGCGGATTACGCGGCGTGGTACTACCCCGAACCAAAGGAAGCCGCGGCGGAACTCAAGAACCGCGTCGCCTTCTGGCGAGGCGTGAAGGTGGAGAAGTAAGCCCGCGCTGGGACGGCAAGAGCGTCGGGCGTGAGGTCTGCGCAACGGGGAGGTCGCCGGGTTCACTCCGGTGCGGCTTGCCCAAGCGAGTGTGCGGCCGGAGGCCGCTGCGACGCGATCAGACCAGCGCTAATTGCCAACCGGAAGAGTGAGGATAGGGCCTTTCGATTCAAACTCGCCTGCCTGTAACGCGAGCAACTGGTTCAGGAGGCTGAACGTGCTCTTCGTCCGTCGATCAGAGTCGTCGATGTAGAACCACCGATCCCGGTACCACACCGACGCGTACGCGTTCTGTGGTCGGTCCTTCGACTCGTGCACCTCGAACAGCCCGTCGAGCAGGTTGCCCCAATCGAACGGGGTACCGTCGGCCTCGCGGGTCACAGTGACACGACCGATCTCGCGATCACGGTCGGGCACGTCAACGCCCTGAGCCAAGTAAAACATCGCGGCCATCAGCGACCGAGTGACCATCGTGACCGTCGCGGCATCGTGGTCGATCACGCCCTCGGTCAGGACGATCTGCACCACGTCCGGGACCTCGACGTCGAGATCAACCATGCTCAGCAACGCCTCGTCCTGCTCGGGCGAGAGCGCGGACCGGTCGATCTCGATCACGAGTGCCGCTCGTGCGTCGGCGCCTGCGCCGCTGCCGAGGGCGAGCTGCCCCACACTGAGCGCACCGGCGATCTGGAACTCCCGGAGCAGCGCCGTCAGCTCGCGAAACTCGCGAAATGTCGGCGCGTTGACAGGCGTCGGACCGCTCGCGCTCGGGGCATTCTGAAACCTGCCCATCCGCTGCACACACACACGCAAGATCCGGTCGACCGACCAACCCGAGTAGTACAAGAGCTCGATCTGGTCGGCACTGATCGGGGTCAGAAGCTGCCTGACAAACCGCTCACCTTGCAGGGGCAGGTACGTGATCGTCGGCTGCTCTTCGTAGCTCAGTGATCCGATCGTGCCATCGATCCCGTCGTTGCCCGGGCCCTCGAAGATGCTCACCTCCGGCTCGAGTCCAGCGCCGAACGTCACGCTCGTCGAAACACTCGTCACCTCGAGAAACACCGGCACGTCGCGGTACTGAAGCCGGACGATGTTCAGCAAGAGCTGTTCGTTCGAGGTCTCTGCGATCGCCTGGTTGTAGAGCACCCGGCCGCCTCGCACGACCCCCGGCCCGAACTGTGTGCACCCGGCCATCGCCGCACCCAACCCGATGATCATCGCTCCGCGCATCATGTCCACACTGTACCGCCGACACCCCTCGGTACACTCAGAGGGTACCGCTCGACCCGGAGGGCTCCCGTCGTGTCACTCAATTTCTCGTTCGACCTCGGTCCCCAGGGCATCCCTCGCGAACGCCCCGAACCCGGAACCCTGTTCCGCATATTGGTCCTCGGCGATTTCTCGGGCCGGAGCAGCCGCGACGGACCCACCGACCCCGCCTCTCGCCCGAGGAAACTCGCCGACCTCGACACGATCGACGAGCTGCCCGGAGACCTCAACACCAACATCCATACAGCCGGCGGCATCGAGATCGCGCCCGAAGATCTCGACAACTTCCATCCCGACGAGCTCTACCGACGCGTCCCGGTCTTCGCCGCCCTGCGTGACCTGCGCAAGAAACTGAACGATCCGTCGAGCTTCAACGCCGCGGCCAAACAGGTCGCAGAGATGACCGGTGAACCAGGCGTTCCCCCTCAAGCCTCGCAATCCAAAGCCGACGACTTCAGCTCACTCCTTGAGTCCGGGTTCGGCCAGGCGGGCACCCCATCATCGCCCACCATCGACGCGCTCCTCCGCTCCGCGATGGCCCCCCACGTCTTACCGGCGGCCGACCCTCGCAAGGATGAACTCATCGCGGCCGTCGACACCGCGATCGGCGCCCAGATGCGCACCATTTTGCACGACGGTGTCTGGTCGCACACAGAGTCGTGCTGGCTCGGGCTCCGCCGCCTGGTCACACAGCTTGAACTCAGCGAAGAGTTGACGTGCCACGCGGCCGATGTCACCCTCGCCGACCTCGCGGCCGACGCGGAGAACGGCGCCCGGGGCATCGACGCTCTCCTCGACGGACCCGCGCGTGGCGAAGCCAAGGTCACCCTTGCCGTCGTCCTTGCGCGGTTCGACGCATCGGCTCCGTCGGTGAAGACCATGGCAGCGCTGGCCGCCGTCGGACAGCGGACCGGGTGCATCGTGGTCGCCGGTGCCCACGACCGCCTGCTTGGTACCGGCTCGATCACGAAGACCCCCGACGCGCGTGATTGGTCGCCCGAGCCGTTGGGCGACGGCGCCGAGGCATGGGCCGCGTTGAGGACCAACGCGAGCGCCGATTCGCTCTGCCTCATCGGTCCAAGGCATCTCGCCCGGCTGCCTTACGGAGCGAAGACCGACGAGATCGACGCGTTCCCGTTTGAGGAACTCGGCGACGACGCGCCGCACGAGCACCATGCGTGGACGCCCAGTTCCATCCTCGTCGCTGAAGCGTTCGGGAAGGCGTTCACACGCGATGGTTGGTCGGGCGCCGTGGTGGGCTCCGCTCGCGTCGACGATATCCCCGTCCGCGCACTGAGCGACGGGTCGATGCTTCCCTGCGCCGAAGCCTGGATCACCGAGTCGACGTCAGAAGCGATCCTCAATCGCGGCATCACCCCGGTCGTATCCGTCCGCGGCGCCGGCGAGGTCCTGCTCGGCCCGATCCGCGCGGTCAACCGAGAGCCGCTTGGGAAGCTGCAGTAGCCTCTCCAGAAGGGGTGGCCGAAGGACGAACGTTGCCACCACACTCCGGGCAAACCAAACCCGCGAGGCCCACGAGAGAGTAGCCGCACGCGGCGCAGCAACCCTCGACGCCCACGCGGCGCAGCCTCGTCCTCGACACCGCTATCGCGACGAAGAACGCAAGGGTCGTCGACACGTACACGCCGATCAGCGCACTCTCGCCATTCACCAAACCGCCGGACAGTCCGAGGACAACCGCGAACGGAAAGCACAACCCGCCGATCCACGCGAAAACCTTGGTCAACGGTCGATTCACCACGAATCCCACCGTGAACACGCCGCAGAGCAGCCCGTTGGCAGCGCCGACAATAAATGCGATCATCGCGGCCAAAAGCGCCGACCCCCGGCTCACGACGCTGAAAAAGGCGACGAAGGTCGTACCGATGGCTCCGCCAATGGCGATCGATCCGAGGACATACCCAATCCCTCGGAACACCATGCTGCTCGTCGCTAGCCGTCTGAGATGCTCGTTCATCGTGCTTCACCCCAGCGCGTGCTCGTGCGCCCCATGATCAACACTCAGACCTCGCCACCCTCTCAAACAACAACGCCCGTCAAGATCGCGACGCACGCGTTGACTCCGCCTTCGCGCGTTGCAACCGAGCGATCTCGCAGACACTACTCCTCGGGAACGTTGTCGCTCGTCACGATCTCCCGGAACTTCGCCCGGAGCTGTTTCGTAATCGGCCCCTCAGCCTTCACCGATTTGTCAGAACCGATCACCCGTTCGTCGTCGGCGCCGCTCACGTCCTTCGTGATGATCCCCGTCACGGCGATCATCTCGGCCGCCGTGCCCGTCAGGAAGATCTCGTCGGCGGAGAACAATTCCTCGGGGCGGAGCATGCGCTCCTCGACGGTGTAGCCGCACGCCGGGGCGACTGTGTCCATCACGAACTCACGCGTGATGCCCATCAGCATGCCCGCCTCAGGGCTGGGAGTGTAGATCGTCCCGTCCTTGATCGCGAAGATGTTGTCGCCGGTGCACTCGCTCACGAAGCCGTCGGTGTTGAGCATGATGGCTTCGAGCAGGCCCCGGTCGATCGCCTCGCACTTGGCCATGATGTTGTTGAGATAGTTCAGGCTCTTGACCTTCGGGTCGAGACACTTGATCGGGATCCGAGGACGCTCCGCGATCACCACCGTCATCCCCTGCTCGTACATCTCTTGGGGGTACAGCGCGATCTGGTCGGCGACACAGATCACCCCGGGCGTCGGGCACTGGAACGGGTTCAGCCCCAGCGTGCCCATGCCCCTCGTCACGACCAGGCGGATGTACCCGTCCACCAGATCGTTCGCCTGGATCACGCGGCGCTGGATGTCGACCATCTCTTCGCGCGACACCGGGATCTCGAGCCGGATCGCCTCGGCCGACCGCCAGAGCCGCTCGACGTGCTGCTTCGACTTGAAGATCTTGCCGCGGTACACCCGGATGCCCTCGAAGATCCCGTCGCCGTACAGGAGGCCGTGGTCGTAGACGTTCACCGTCGCCTGGCTCTTGGGCACGATCTCGCCGTTGACGTAGACAAACGGGCGGCCCTCGGTTGTCGGGGCGCCGGCCGGGCTGGTGGCGGTCTGAGTCATCGAAGCAACCTCCTGGGTTCTGCGGATCTCGGAGCAATTCACTCTAGCGCACGCGGTTTCTCCAAGAGGCGATTTGCCCAAACATCATACGATCAATTCTCAAGATTGGCCGGTTCGTATCGCAGCACAACTCCTCCTAAACCCTTTCTTCATAGCAGGTCATGACAACACCTCGCCTGTCGGCTGGACCTTGTGACGAGCTTGTCTATTGTTCCGCTCGATCGTTGGGGCCCTACCCGCCGGAGTCGGCGAGATTCGGGACTCCTGAACTTTCCAAGCCCGCAGGCGCGGGCCCGCCCGGGACCCGCCCCGGGGGAAAGGACAGCGACCATGGCCAAGTCCATCCGTCTGCTGCTCACCGAGAACGTCGACAACCTCGGAATCGTCGGGGACGTCGTCAATGTCCGTCTGGGCTACGCCCGCAACTTCCTGCTGCCCCGCAACCTCGCGACCGTCCCGAGCGAGGACATCATCGCCTCGCTCGCCGCGAAGCGCAAGGACGCCGAGGCCCAGCAGAAGGCGCTCCGCTCCAGCCGCGAGGAGCTCATCGCCAAGATCAACGGCCTCGAGATCACGCTCGAGCGCAGCTGCAACGACCAGGGCCAGCTCTACGGCTCGGTCACCCAGCAAGACATCGCCAACGCCCTCACCGAATTGGGCTACTCGGTCCGCGGTCGCGAGGTCCGCCTGAGCCACACGATCAAGCGCATCGACCACTACGACGTGCTCATCAAGTTCGACACCGACCTCGAGGCCCACATCCAGGTCTGGGTCGCGGCCGACCGTCACATCGAAGAGGACGACCGCGAAGAGATGGAGTTCGACAACGAGGGCAACCTCATCGAGAAGAAGCCCAAGGCGAAGGCCGTAGACGCCCCGGCCGAAGAGACGCAGCCCGAACCCGCCGAGGCCTGAGACTCTCGAACGACATCAACCGCGTAAGCAAGAGACCCCTCGGAGCCCGAAGCTCCGAGGGGTCTTTCTCATTCGTCAACGTCGAACAGGAGGCCGGCGACGCCGAATCAGCGACGCACGACCTCAACCGGCGGCGTGAGCTCGAACACAACGCTCGTGCCCAACGCGTAGTACTGCATCTGCACACCAACACTCACGCGGAAGACCAGGTAGAGGCTCTGGTCGGTCCGGGCACCGCTGATCGTCGGCAGATCTCCGAGACCGCTGATCGGCGTCGCCGGCGTGAACCGGATGTCGTTGATGGAGTTGTCGCTGTAGATAAACCCAAGGGCCTGGTAGGCCGTGCCGTCGGTGTCGATGATCTGAGGCGGCGCGTCCGAACTCACCGAACGCCCGACACGCCCGAGCAGGCTCGCCGTCGAGTTGGGGCCGACGTCGATCTGCACGATCGCCGTGTCGTCGCCCGGAGCAAACTTGTCGACGATCAGATCACGCGGGATCGCGCCTCGACCGGCGAGTTCTTCCGGGGCGTGCTTGGCGTCGCCGCCCGTCACGCGGTTGTCGTCGTCGAGGGTCAGCCCGCGCTTCTGCGTCGTCTGGAAACGGACGCCGAGCGATGCGCTCTGGGCGATCACCGCGCCGCCGCGCCCCATCGTCGAGCCGATCGCGTCTCCGCTGAGGTCAGCCGAGTTCGAGAGATCGAGGTCGGCAACGTCGAACCCACCGCCCAGCAACGCACCCGACGCGATCGAGCCGTCACGCACCGCAGGCGTCGGGAAACGCCTGGCCTCGATGTTGTCGACCATCACGCGTGTGTTCTTCACGTACAGCGCCTTGGGCTGGTAGCCGGCGGGCACGACAAACTCGAAACCCATCTCAACGGTCGTCGCGCCGCCGACCGAGGCGATGAACGTCTCGTTGCCCTCGAATCGCCACCGCCCGAACACCGCCGCGTCCGCCGCGTCGCCCTGGCTCACCAGAGCGACCGGGAACGCGTCCACGGCGTTGCCGTTGGCATCCCAGAGCAGCAGGCGGATCTGCCCATTGCCGAAGATGACCTGGCCCGAGCTCTCCCGAGCGCCGGCATCGAAGCGGATCGTGTACCCAACCAGGCTACCCGACGACACCGTCCGGCCCGAGAGATCGACGTAGCCCTGGTTGAGCACGCCGTCCTCGCTCTGGAACGCCAGCAGGTCGCGGACGCTGGTGTTCTCGCCGACCGCCCAGGCGCCAAGCACCTGGAAATCGTCGGGCTTCATCGCGTTGCGGCTCTTGCCGCTCCCGTAGCTGATCTTGTTCGCGTACCCCGCAACATCGACGTTCGGGTACCATTGTGCCAGGGGCGTTCCGGTACGAAGCGAGGTCTCGCTCGTGTGCCCGTACAAGCCGGCCACCAGCGAATCGACCGGGATCCAGAGGCCGCCCGAGCGCTCGAGGCTGCCGACGCCGGCCGCCCGCTGCTCGGTGTAGTCGACCGGACGAAAGCCCATAAAGCTGGAGCCAACACGCGTGTAACCGATCGCGATAACCAGAATGCCGACGGTAATCGCCGATGATCCCGCCCCGCAGATGATCCCACCGGCGTACTCGAGAGGCTTGGCGTTCTTCACGTTCCCGGGCACCGCGCTATCGGCGATGACCCGGGTCACACCCAGCGTCACGACGAAGGGCAAGAGCAGGCCAGCACCCCACGCAATACCCTCAAGGAAGCTCAGGAAGCCCCGATCGGGCGAGATCGACAGGAAGAAGTACGCAACGACTTCCCACAGTCCGAACGCAACCGCGCCAGCAATCAGGGTGCAAACGAAGTGGATCAGAGCGCTCCAGAGCCCCCTGGCCATCCAAAGGTACGTCATCAGCAGCAGGAGCCCGAGGGCGAAGAAATTCATGATCATCGGTCGACCTCCTGATCAGGCTGGTTTCGCCGGCTTGCGTGCACCGCTCGACCCGGGCTTGCGAGGCGGAGCGGTGATCCGCGTCACTTCCTCGACACTCGTCACGCCCTCGATCACGCGGCGCAGCGCCGCCTGCTGAATCGTCGGAACGCCCTGCTTACGCATCGCGGCCCGGAGCCCCGCCCAGTTCTGATCCTTGATCAGGACCTTCTCATCGGGGCCGAACGGATACACCTCGAACACACCGACCTGGCCGGTGTACCCGACGCCGCCGCACACCGGGCAGACCTCGGGCTTGTTGCGGATCAAGACCTGGCCGCCCTTCTTGTAGAGCTGCTTGATCTTGCCAGGCGGGAGTCCCAGCTTCTTGAGCAGTTCCGGCGGCGGCTGGTAAGGGACGCGGCAGTTCGTGCAAAGCCGCCTCACCAGCTTCTGGGCCACAACACCGCTCAGCGCCTTGGAAACCACCTCCGGGTCGCCCGCCGCCTTGGTGTACACCTGAACCGCGGCCAGCGCGCTGTCGGTCTTCAACGAGACATACACGCGGGCGCGGTCGTTGTCGCCCTTGGCCGATTCGAGCGCGCTGTCCGTATCCGGAAGCTCAGCGACCGCGACCACGTCGGGGTCGCGACGCAAGATCGACCGGAGCGTGGTCGAGAACTCGACGCCGTCGGCCTGGCTGAACACCGTCTGGCGGATGCCTTCGAGCGTCGCCTCTTGCTCGAACTCCAGCGTCTGCACGTTCGACGTGTACGCGTCGTGCATCTGCGAGATCGCGTACATGCTCGTCGTGCGACCGTTGAGGGCCGGGGCCGCCAGCAGCACCACGCCGGTGCCGTTGACCATCTCCTTGAGCGCCTCCATCTGGGACTCAAGGAGTCCGAGATCTTCGGGCTTGCGATCGAGCGCGTTGCTCGGGTCGAACGTCAGCGTGAGCTTCATCCCCGCCTGCGTGCCGGCCGACTCGACCTTGACCTCAACCTTGGTCTCGTCCGCGACGACTTCGCACTTGCCGCTCAGCTTCCGTCGGCGATCCTTAAGATCGAGTTCGGTGCACGACTTCCAGAAGTCCATGATCGCTATCGCGTTGCCAGCGGGCACCTCTTCGACCGGCTGCTTGACGCCGTCGACGAGGAAACGCAGTTGATACGCCTCCTTCTTGACCGGCACCAGCTCTGCCTGGTACGCCCGAGCGACCTGGGCTCGGGTGAAGATGGTCTCCGCCACCGCTCTGACCTCGAACTCGGGCGTCTCTTTCGCCGGCGGCTGCATCGTCACGCCGCTCGCGTTGTTGATCCGGAGCGTCACCGTCGCGGCGAGCTTCGCGTCGGCCTTCGCCTGCTTGGCCGCGGCCAGACTGCTCAAATCGAGCTTGAGCTTGTGCTGGTCCGGGACCTTCTCGTTGGCGTTGGTCACCAGCACGAAGATGCCGATGTCCGCTCCCAAGAAGATGAGCAAGGCCGCGAGGCCGACCACGAACCCCCACGCCTCGGGGATCGGCATCAGCAACGCCGCGAGGACCCCAACGAGTCCCATCGTCACGTGCATCGCGTTCCAGCCCTCGCGGTTGAGGTAGAACCGACCCGCGTGCTTGTCGAACACGTTGGAAACGAGCCACGCCCATCCAAGGAAGAACGGAAGCACGAACATCGGCTTCCACCACGACACAAGGATGAGGGCCTCGCCCAGCCATGCGACGCCGCCAAAGCCGCCCGACACGGAATGCGTCACGTCCATCTACACCGCTCCCTCACGCAAGGGGAAACCACAAGCCGGCGTCGCCTGCAAGGGGTCTGTCTGGGCCGCAACGGGGCCGCCAGGGCGGTCCTGGGGCCTTGCGCGGCGGGTCGCCAGCATAGCCACTTGAGCGAGCGACCTGTGGCGAGCCCTCCGCGAGCCCCCTCGCACGGCGGCAAGGTCGCCGGCCCCCTGGGGAAGCCCGCAAAGCCCGGGCTCAGGCAAGCTTTTTGAGCTTCATCATCAGTTCGTCGACGTTCGGGCTCGACTCCTGGGCCACCCGCATATGGATGTACTCGTCTTCCACGAGCTTCACCAGCGCGTCGTTGAAGTCCATCATCCCGATCTGCTTGGCCTCGATGGAGTTGAGCACCGAGCGCAGCTCGCCTTCCTTGCCGTCGAGGATGTACTTCTGGACCACGCCGTTGTTGATCAAGATCTCAACCGCAGGGATACGGAAGATGTCCTCGTGGAGCGTCGGAAGCAGCTTCTGGTAGACGAACGAACGCATCTGGTACGCCAGGATCTTGCGCACCTGCTCAACCTCTTCCTGCTCGAACAGGCCATAAATACGGCTGAACGTCTGCGTCGTGCTCGACGCGTGGATCGTCCCGTACACCAAGTGGCCCGTTTCCGCGGCGTGCAGCGCCGCCTCGAACGTCTCCTGGTCACGCATCTCGCCCACGAGCACGACGTCCGGGTTTTCACGCACGAGCGCACGCAGAGCGACCTTGAAGTCCAGGCAGTCGATCCCGATCTCACGCTGGTTAATGGTCGCTTTCTTGTCCTCGAAGATGTACTCGATCGGATCTTCGATCGTCAGGATGTGCACCGGCTTGCGTTCGTTCACGTAGTCGAGCATCGACGCGATCGTCGTCGACTTGCCCGAGCCCGTCACGCCGCAAAGAAGAACGATGCCCTGAGGCTGCATCGCGATGTCGGCCATGACCGGCGGGAGGTACAACCCCTCGAAGGGAAGGATCTTGCTCGTG
Organism: Planctomycetota bacterium; assembly: GCA_038748775.1. Lineage (GTDB taxonomy): Bacteria > Planctomycetota > Phycisphaerae > Phycisphaerales > UBA1924 > DAIQNV01. The sequence goes on along the minus strand of JBCDIT010000002.1, from coordinate 250,161 downwards.
ATTAAGCGGGCCGCGACCGAGAGCTTGCCCCTCGCCTGGAACAGGTTCACGCGGAAGCGCTCGCGATCGCTGTAGTCGTACGCGAAGTCGACCGAGCCGAACTTGTGCAAGTCGGACTTCTGCTCCTCGGTCAGAATGTGGTCGCAGATGTTGAGAAACTCTTCGAGCGTGATCGGCGCCGTGTCGAGCTTCTTGAGCGCGCCTTTCAGGCGGATGCTCGGCGGCTGATCAGTCTTCAGGATCAGGTCAGAACCCTTGAACCGGATACACGCCTTGAGGAAATCCCCCCAACGGGTCGCGTGCGGGTCCTTGTCGTCCGGTTTCGCCATCACGACGTGGCCGGTGTGCTCTGCTGCGGAATGGTGCGGTTCGGTGTCCATAGTCGTCACAGTAGTTACTCCCTGATCGCAGTAAAACCCCAGACGCGGCCGTGGACATCAACAAGTCAAACTTGGTTGTCTCGGCGCGGCCCCGGCACGTGGCCTTGGAGCCCCCTCCAGGGGGCCGCGGCGTCCCATGTGCGGTCTCATACGGATACCACCCAAGAAGGCCTCAACTCCCCCCCGGAATTCCCGCCGCGGCAAAACACCGACAACATCCAACACCCAGACCAAATACAAATCTTTGCCCAAGCATCACTTGGCGAGACAAGGCGAGCGTGGGTCAACACAAAAAAACGCTGGCCGACGAACGTCGGCCAGCGCGGAAAGAGAGCAGTTGGTCCAGGAAGTCTTACCGGCGACGACGGACCGCCGCGACGCCCACGATGCCGAAGCCGGCGAGGGCCGCCGGGTGGGGCAGCGGGACCGCGGTCATGGTGAGGTAGTCCGAGTACCCGTTCATCTCGCCGGCACCGCCAGCATCGTTGAAGAGGCCGGTGTAGGTCGAGCCATCGGCACTGAGGACGTTGAACCCGTCGACACTGGTGAGGCCGTAGTGGTTCAGAACGCTGGTCAGGGCGAGGGTCATCGAACGCTGACCGTCGACGTTGGGGCCGTTGAAGGTGCCAGCGATGCCATCGGTGAAGCCGACGGCCCAGCGGAGGCCAAAGCTGAACGGATCGGTGCCGTTGGTCGACTCGATCTTGTCACCGATGTCATCCTGCACCGCGATCCGCTGGTTGCCCGACGGGGCGAAGATGATGTCGCCCTGGGCTCCGTTGGCTTTGGTCCCGCTGCCGGTGTTGCGGTCGGCCGAGGCGATCCCGTTATCGAACACGAAGAAGAAGCCGAGCCCGTCTGTCGTGTCGGCGAAGAAGACGTTGATCTTGTCGCCGGCGAGGTCGCTCTGGCTGATGCTCGTGCCGCTCTCGTTCGAGCCGTTGTTGCCACCAAACTGGTAGTTGTGGTGCTCGTAGACCTCGGAAATCGAAAGGCCTGAGAAATCGAACGCGTGGATGGTCTTGCCGTGGGTCGAGCCCTGGTCCGACGTGGTCACGAGGGTCGAGCCAGCAAGGGCCGCACCGGTCGAAAGGGCAAGCGCCGCGAGGGTCACAGTCTTGGTCATCTCTCTCTCCTCTACCGCTCGGTTGAGTTGACGCTGACCGTGCTGAAGGGGCCCCTGCCCGATCTTCCGCGGCTCGCGTGCGGCATCAAGATGCAGCACGAAGCCCCCCTGAACAACACCGGGGTGTTGGTTTGGCCGCGCCGGTGGGCTTCTCGCCCGAGCGAGACGCGACAGACTGTCCAGCCCAACCGCGCTGCGAGCGATAACGAAAGCGATGATGACAAACCGACGCGGAGCACGAAGGCATCCCCGGACCGATAGCCCCCCATCCGGAACCGCGCGCAAAAAAAGACCGGCCAGAAGGCCGGTCTTGAGAGATCAACGTCTGCGAAGGACTCAGCGGCCGCGGCGGACGGCGCCGAAGGCAACCAGACCGAAGCCGGCCATCAAGGCCGGGTGGGGCAGCGGGATGACGGTCAGCGAGAGCCAGTTCTCGTACCCGCTGAGTTCCTGAGCACCGCCGGCGTCGTTGAACGTGCCGGTGAAGGTGCTGCCATCGGCGCTGATGAGGTTGAACCCGTTGACGCTGTCGATGCCGGCGAGGTTGAGCACGTTCTCGAGCGCGAGGGTGATGTCGCGGAAGCCAGCGACGTTCGGCGGGCCAAACGAGCCGGCGAGCCCGTCGGTAAATCCCTTGGCCCAGTTCAGGTCGAAGCTGAACGGGTCGGCGCCGTTGGTGGCGGTGATGCTGTCACCCACGTCGTCCTGGGCGGCGATGTACTGGTTGCCTGACGGGTCAAAGAAGACGTCGCCGACGGCACCGTTGGCGCTGACGTTCGAGCTGGTCGAGGCAACGTTGCTGTCGTCGTCGGCGTCGCCGTTATCGAACACGAAGAAGAACGCGAGGCCTTCGTTGGTGTCGGCGAAGAAGACGTTGATCTTGTCGCCCATCAACTGGTCCTGGCCGAGGCCGGTGCCGGATTTGTTGAGGCCGTCGTTGCCGCCGAACTGGAAGTCGGCGTTGTCGTACACCTGACCGATCGACAGGGCCGAGAAGTCGAACGCCGTGATGGTCTTGGCGTTCGCCGAGCCCTGGTCCGACTCACTCAGAAGGGTCGTCGCCGCGGAGGCACAACCCACAACCGCGCTCAGCGCGAAGATCACACTCTTCATCACTCACTTCTCCTCGAGAGGCAGAAACCCTCGCGTTCTCACCTGCGCCGAACCCCACGGCGCTCTCCGCTTGGATACTAGAGACCGCCTAGCGGCCTTGGAAGTTGGACGAAGTGACTTTACACATATTTGAACAGTTCCGACACCGATACGGGATATCGCCCAGGCGCCTCAATCCCTTGAACTACCCATATTCTCACTCCCACCGGATGGCATGCCCTGGGCCTTCCATCGCAAACAAAAAGACCGGCCCGAAACGGGCCGGTCGCTGGAGTCCAAACGCGTTCGGGTTCAGCGGCGGCGGGCGCCCATACCCAGCCCGAAGAGAGCGAAGCCGGCCATTGCCGCCGGGTGCGGCAGCGGGATGACAGTCAGCGAAAGCCAGTTGGCGTAACCGCCGAGTTCCGAGGCACCGCCGAGGTCATCGAACGTCCCGGTGTAGGTGCTGCCATCGGCGCTGATCAGATTGAAGCCGTTGACGCTGTCGAGGCCGGCCAGGTTGAGCACGTCCTCAAGAGCCAGCGTGATATCGCGGAACCCGTTGACGTTCGGCGGGCCGAACGAGCCGGCGATGCCGTCGGTGAAGCCCTTGGCCCAACGCAGGTCGAAGCTGAACGGGTCGGTGCCGTTCGTCGCCTGGATGCTGTCGCCCACGTCGTCTTGGGTCGCGATGTACTGGTTGCCCGCCGGGCTGAAGATCACGTCGCCGGTGGCGCCGTTCGCGCTCACGTTCGATGAGGTCGAAGCGACATTGCTGTCGTCGCCGGCGATCCCGTTATCGAACACGAAGAAGAACGCCAGGCCCTCGGTCGTGTCGGCGAAGAAGACGTTGACCTTGTCGCCCATCAGATCGGACTGGTCGATCCCCGTCCCGACCTTGTTGATGCCGTCGTTGCCGCCAAACTGGGCGTTCTTGAGGTCGTAAATGTCACCGATCGAGTGCGACGCGAAGTCGAACGCCGTGATCGTCTTGGCGTTCACCGACCCCTGGTCCGACTCGCTCACGAGGGTCGTCGCGCCGGTCGCACCGCCGACAAGACCCGCAACCACCGCCAGAATCACGTTCTTCATCACTCGCTTCTCCTCGACGTGTTCCACCACGCGCCCCAGGACCGACGTCCCAACGTCCCGACGCGACCGCAGGTTAGATGGGTGAACGCGGTTCTCCACCGTTTTTCACCCTGTTGAAGGCATGTTGTTGCGTGGAAAGAATTTCGGGACGAAACCCTCGAAACCTGTTGTCCCCAAAGCCTCTACGTTCACGCGCGCCACCGGGGAACGACATCACAGCCGCGTTCCAAGACCCGCGACAGATGGCGACGACAGCATCGCACCCGAAAGCAACGGCAGAGCCGTCCTAGGGCCCGGTTCTCGCCAAATGAAAACGCCCCGGTCGTCCGGGGCGTTCGAGGGGGATCAGGAGTCGAACTCGGACCGCGTCAGTTCGCGACCGCTTCGGCTTCCTTCTTCTCGGGCTCGCCGAGGAACTTGGCTTCCAGCTCGCCGCGGATCTTCTCCATGGCCTTGTTCTGGATCTGCCTCACGCGTTCCTTGGTCACGCCGATGATCTGCCCGACCTGCTCAAGGGTCATGGGCTTCTCTTGGGCGCCGGTCTCAAGCCCGAAGCGGTGCTCGATCACGGTTCGCTCGACGTCCGTTAGGTCGGCACGGTTGTCCATGACGATCTGCCGGACCTCTTCGGCCGCGTCCTTCTCGAACGTCGCCCGCTTGGTCTCGAGGTAGTTGGACTTCTCGAGCTTGGGGTCGAAGTCGGTCGGGAAGCGCTGGCGGTACTTGCTCAGCTTCATGCCCTGACGGCTGAAGGCCTTCAAGATCGCGCGGCACGCGTAGGTCGAGAACTTGTAGCCACGACCGGCGTCGAACTTGTCGACCGCGCGGAGCAGCGCCATGTTGCCCTCGGAGACAAGGTCCGCAAAGTCCACCTCGCTCATGCGCGTGCGCTTCGCCATCGCGAGGACCAGCGCGAGGTTGGTCTCCGCGATCTGCTCACGGATGCGCTCGGCGAGCCTGTGCCAACGGAGGATCTCGTCGGCCTGGTCCGCGTCGGGCTTGCGGTCCGCGTTGGCCCAGATGTCGTCCTGGAGTTGGCGGACGCGGTGACGCGCGTAGTTGAACTGGTGGAAGAGAACTTTCTCTTCAGCGCCCGTCAGGATGACCTGCTGGCTCGACTTGACGCTCCGCGTCCGAGTCCCGCTCAGGTCGTCCATGACCGGGTGGTACCACGTCGTGTCCGGCTTTTGGATATCCGGAGCTTCGGCGTAGATCTGGTTCTCCGCCTGTTCCTCGTAGAACGCCTCGCTATCGATGTAATCCTGAGGCTTCTGGAGGATCTGGTTGAGCAAACGCTCATCACTGTGGCTCAGCCGCCGCCGTGACGCCGAGCCAGCGCGCGATATCCGCGTGACACCCGTCCGGTGCCTGCGGCGGGCCTGCTCAAGCGGGCCCGGGCTGCGTTGGTTCGCCTGTGACATAACCTGTCCTTCGCCCAGCACCGCCCGCCGGAGACACCTCCGCCAGGCGAGTCATTCCATTTTGCTGACACCGTTCCCCGCGAGCCGGGCACCACCACCCCGGCATGCCAACCGACTCTTGGGGAACCTCGATTATTCCAGACGGGCCGTCGCGTGTCCAGTCTCGACACCAATCCACCAATTGTGCACAGATCGGCGTTCCGTCCGCCATCCGTCCACCTGGGGCCCCAGGAACCTCCTGGGCGGCCTCCCTTTGCTACGAGGCGCCGCCCCGTTGCCCGTCGCTGTCTCGCTCGAGACAGCCTCATACATACGGAAAACGACTAGGTGCGTTCTCCATTTCTTGGACTCATTTCAAAGTTTGTCGTCACTATCACCCAAACTGGCTAGTCGGTATTACTACCACGACACCCCGTTTCCGGCAAGCTGTCCCGCCCCCGGAACCGCACGATTTGCCTGTCCTACCGTCCGCATAACGGGCGCCGAGGCCGCATAACCGGTCGAGTACGCCCGCTGTTCAGCCCACGCCGAAAGGAGCACCAACGTGGCCTTCAACCTGCCCGACCTGCCGTACGCCCACGACGCCCTCGCCCCCCACATCGATGCCAAAACGATGGAGATCCATCACGGCAAGCACCACGCGGCCTACGTCTCCAAGGCCAACGACGCCCTGGCCGGGACCCCCTTCGAGGGCAAGCCCGTCGAGGACGTCATCCGAAGCCTCGGCGACCTCCCGGCCGACAAGCAGGCCGCCGTGCGGAACAACGCCGGGGGCCACGCCAACCATTCGCTGTTTTGGCAGATCCTGGCCCCAAATGCGGAGAAGCACCCAACCGGCGAGCTCGACGCCGCGATCAGCGCCGCGTTCGGGTCGTTCGACGGCTTCAAGGAGAAGTTCGCCGCGGCCGGCGCGACCCGGTTCGGGTCTGGCTGGGCCTGGCTCACCGCCACAGCCGACGGCGCCGTTCATGTCAGCTCGACCGCCAACCAAGACAACCCGATCATGCCAGAGGCCTTCGGCGGCACGACCCCCGGCCACACCCCCATTCTCGGCCTCGATGTCTGGGAGCACGCGTACTACCTCAACTACCAGAATCGCCGCCCCGACTACATCAGCGCGTTCTGGAACGTGGTGAACTGGGGCAAGGTTGCCGAGCTCTACGCCGCGGCGAAGGCGTAACTCAACCGCGTCGGGTGCCGTCGACGGAGCGAAGCGACGTCCACGGACCCAAAGACCAACCGGGAGCCGGCGCCCCACGCCGGCGCCCCGCTTATGCAAGCCCGGGGACTCCCCAAGAACCTCGCGATCACGCTGCTGATCCTCTCGCCGCTCGCGGCGGTCTCGTTCATCATCTGGTGGATCTTCACGTCGCTCAGCGCCGGGCCTGCGATGGACGCGGGCGCGAGGGGCCAGGGCGCCTCGGACACCGGCGGTGCGAACGCGATCGGGGAACTGCTCGCCGGCAACGACCCCGACGAGATCCAGCGGACCAACAGAGCGCTGCGCTCGGGTGAACCGATCGATCCGGCGCTCTGGCCAGGCGGAATCACCTTCACGATCATCGACCCGGGCTTACCCGCAACGCGCCGGCCCTCGCTCGGGTTTCATAACGGGCGCGAGACGTCGGTCTCCGTAATGCAAGGCCCGAACGACGGCGTGTTCACGCTGACCGTCGACCCGGGCGAAGTCGATCCGGGCAGCCTCGTGCTCGTCGGCATCAACGGACTGTCGATCGACCCCGGGGGACCGAGCGTCGACGGCGAGGGCAACGCGATCTCCCCAGCCGCGATCGACCCGGTCAGCATCTCCGGCGCCGACCGCACCGAACCGATCATCGTCGACCTCAACGAACTCGGATTCCGCCTCAAATAGCCGCGTCGGGCCGAATGACGTTGGGCCCGAGAGAAGCGAAGGCGCGGATCGCTTCCGACGCTCCTATGCCTTGACCTCGCGCCGAATCCAGAAACGGAACGAGGGCCAGAACGTCTTCTGTATCAGCGACCAGGGTCCCTTCATCATCGGGGAGACCAGGCTGTCGAGTTGGCCCCGGATACGCGTCGCGGGGCTTCCATTCGCATCCGCATCTTCAACCTCGAAGACAAGAGCCGTCGGCCGGATGAAACGAAGCGAGATCACGTTCGAGCCGTAGAAGTACCGAAGCTCGCGGCGCCGCCCCTTCCCGTCGTCGCCGGCGTCGACCTCCGTCATCATCCCGGCAACGTTCAAAAACGGTCCGTGATGAACGTTCAGCGCACCCTCATCGAAACCGCCGGCGACGAACTCCACGCGGTAAGGCCACACCTGGCGCGTGAACGTCCCGGGATCGTTCAGCCACGCCCACACCCGCTCGCGAGGCGCGGCGTGCACAAACTCGAAGGCGTGCGTGTGCGGAACGAACCTCGCAGGAGCGCCTTGCGGAACACGATCGCGCCAAACGTCGGGTGTGGTCATACCCGCATGATCGCGATTCCACCTGCACCAGGCGCACCCAACACCAGGCCGACGTTCCACTCCGGCGCGGCGTACCAAAGCGAGTGTCGGCCCGAAGGGCCGAACGGAGCGCTCAGAAAAAGCGCCGCGGCCGGTGCCCGACCTGTCCCCCACGAGAGAGCAGGTCGGGTCACCGGCCAGGCTGCGCCTCTCCGCCGCGGCTGCCATCGGTCCCCGCCCAGCCCAAGACCGGGGACCGACCACACGCATCGACCTCGACGGGGGCGGCGCTTGCGGGGCCTTTCGGCCCCTCGTTCGTTTCCACCCGCATCCAGAGCGACAACGCCCGACACCACTCACGCGCTGCAACACAAACCGCTATCGTCTCGCGTTTTCGTATGGACCAGCACGCGATGCCCGAACGAAACCTTGCCATACAGGAAGACGCCGTCGAGGCGACAGCTTCGTCCGAACAGACCAAGCTGCTGCTCCGCGTCACCGGCGTCGGGCTGTTCCCTCTCTTCGTGGCCCTCGGCGCGCAGGTGGCCATCCCCTTGCCGCCCTACGGCATCCCGATGACCCTCCAAACGCTGGCCGTCGTCTTGAGTGCGCTCTGCCTCGGGCCCAAACTCGGCGCCTCCGCGATGGCCCTTTACGCGCTGATGGGCGTTATCGGTGTCCCGCTTTTCGCCGAGGGCGAAGCGGGCTGGCAGGTCATCCTGGGACAGACCGGTGGATACCTCTTGGGCTTCATCGTGTGTGTCCCGGTGATTACCAGCATCATCAAACGACGCGACGGGACCATCCGCGGCTGGGGCGCGATGATCACCGGCGTTGTCACCGGTCACCTCGTCGTCTTCTTCTTGGGCGTGCCCTGGCTTTGGTTTATCCGATCGACCGACCCGGGCAACGAGATCACCTGGGCCAACGCGTGGTACTACGGGATGGTCGTGTTCCTCCCGGGCATGTTCGTGAAGAGCGCGATCGCCGTGTGGATCGGCAAACTCGCGGCGCCGTGGGCAAGCCGGAACATCTGGTGATCACCTGAGCACCACAGATGTCTAGTTCATACAGAGTATGTTGCCCGTTGTCTGGTGCGCTCTAGACCGCGATGTTTGTTGTCCGACTCGCGTGCCTTTTCGTCGATGACGCCCATACTTACCAAACATGAAACAGATGGGTGTATTCTTCGTCGTCTCGTTGATCGCCGCCTTTGCGACTAGCTCTGTTGCGCAGTTGCCCGAGTACATCACGTTCGAGGTGTCGGGCGTGTTGGATGACACGCAAGCTAGCCGAGATCTTGTTGCGGATCTCGGCGGCGAAGGTTTGGAGTGGTCGTTACGGGGCTTCGGAAATCGAGTGTTCGGTGACACGTATTTCGTCGAGTCGCCCTACATCGGCTCGTTTGCGGGGCTTCGTATCCAGGATCCGGGCTCTCTTGTTGCAATCGGGTTCCTATCAACCAATCCGAATGGAAGCGCCGGCAACGACAACAGTGGTTTAGGCGGTTTTCAACCGTTCCCGCGGGATCCAGTCGATTTTAATCTGCTGTCGAGCATCGTGACAGCGGATGGAACTACGCGCGTATTTGACTTTGCTGGGTTCGCGACAATTGCTCCCCGCACGCTTGAGTACGGGGTTCCGGTCGACGAGAGCCAGCTTCTTCAAAGTGAGTTTGAACTTCGCACTGTATTCGGTGATGACGTCGTGACGACCGGGCGGATCAGTGGATTCACTGTCTCAATTGTTCCGACGCCGACCGGGTCGGGGATTTTCGTAATTGTCGGCCTGGTCACCGTGGCGAGACGGCGGCGGAGGAAGCTGGATTCGGCGTATCTGCGGCCTTCACGGTGATGATGCGGTCGAAACTGGCGAACGCCGGGACGTTGATTGACGCGTCTAAGTAAGCGACTTCCGCTCTCGCTCGGCACCTGATTGTGGGTGGCGACTGCGCGCAGCTCACCCAGTGTGAACACGATCCAACGCATGTGTGCGCTTTCATCAATATTCCTGAGCATGTAAGCGATTCACAGCCTTTGTGGTTCTTGAACACCTCGTTAGCGTCAGTTCATGACCACGGTCGAAGCCAACTTCGACGGCCTGGTCGGGCCGACGCATAACTATGCCGGTCTGGCTCCGGGCAACCTTGCGAGTGAACGCAACCGCGGCGCGGTCTCCAGCCCTCGCCGCGCCGCGTTGCAGGGGCTTGCGAAGGCCAAGCGGCTCGCGGATATGGGCGTCGAGCAGCACGTGCTGCCCCCGCTCGACCGTCCCGATCCCTGCTCGCTCCGCGCGCTCGGGTTCACCGGTTCGGACGCAGAGATCATCAAGGCCGCGGCCTCGGAAGCACCGTCCCTCCTGTCGGCGGTGTCCAGTGCGAGTGCCATGTGGGCGGCGAACGCCGCCACTGTGAGCCCGAGCGCTGACACCGCCGACTCTTTTGTCCATTTCACACCGGCGAACCTCGCGTTCAACCACCACCGAGCGCTCGAAGCGCCGGCGATGACGCGCGTGCTCCGCTCGGTGTTCGCCGACCCGTCGCGCTTCAAGGTGCACGACGCGCTGCCCTCGACACCGAAGCTGTTCGACGAGGGCGCCGCGAACCACTCGCGGATCACGACCAGGCACTCCGAGCCTGGCATCGAATTGTTCTGCTTCGGCTGCCCCAGCAGCGCGCGTCACGCGCTCGACTGCGGGGCGATGCGCCACCCGCCGAGGCAGGGCGAAGAGGCAAGCCGGGCGATCGCCCGCCGGCATGGTGTGACCGGCGGGCGTGCCCGGTTTGTCAGGCAGAACCAGAGGGCGATCGACGCCGGGGTGTTCCACAACGACGTGATCTGCGTCGGCAACGAGGACGTGCTCTTTCTGCACGAAGCCGCGTACGAAGACGCCGCCTCGGTCGTCGCCGATCTCAACGAAGCGATGCACGGCGAGCTCCGATCCGTTGTCATCACCGAGGCGGAGCTCGGCCTCGACGACCTCGTGTCGAGCTACCTCTTCAACTCGCAGATCATCACCATCCCGGGCCGCGACGGGCTCGGGCGCATGGTCCTCATCGCGCCGCTCGAGGTCGAGCAGAACCCGGCGGCGAAAGCCGCGGCGGACCGCTTGGTCGCAGAGGCTCCGGAGGTTGACACTGTGGAGTTTGTCGACGTCCGCGAATCGATGCGCAACGGGGGTGGGCCGGCGTGCTTGAGGCTCCGCGTCGCGCTCACCGGCGAAGAGCGCGAGGCGCTGGGAGGGCGGACGAGGCTCGACGATCGCCTGCACCGCGAGCTCGCGTCGTGGGCCAGCACGCACTACCGCGATGAACTCAACCCTTCTGATCTCGCCGATCCGAATCTGCTCGACGAATCGCGGGCAGCGCTCGACGAGCTGACATCGATCCTCGAGCTGGGGCCCGTTTATCGGTTCCAGCGGTAAACGACCCGGAGACGGACCACTCAAGAGGGCGAGCGTTCGCGGTCCGGGCGCCGTGTGCCTCTGGCACGCAGGCCCGTCGGATCAACCGAGCGCCTCCCCAAGGGCGCGAGGTCTCTCCCCCGTCGAGCAGCGTCCGGATCGCGATCGCGACGCAAGTCAACGCCGCTCGAGCATCACTTCGACAACCCTCGGCGCGGAGCGCCCCTCGATCCGCGACACACTGATCTGGGCCGTCGGTGCACCGCGCTCGGCACGCACGTAGCCCTCCATCGTGACGTCGCCGGTTTCGCTGCGATACACAAACCCATCGGAACGCGCCGCGAGCCGGATGGGTGTCTCGCGCCACTCTCCACTCGACGGATCCAGCCACCACCGAATGACCCGCCCGGTGCGGAGCTGGAACAGGGCCGAGACCGCATCGGCCGGCTGCTCTTCGACATCGTCGACCCTCGCGGAGCTGATCACGACGCGCCCGTTATGGTGCAGATCAATGTCCAATTCGCCTGTCGCGAGCGTTTCGCCGGCGGCGCTCTGCGCCGTAAAGCGCCACTCGCCCTCGAGCGCTCGGTAGAGAGGCAAGCCACCGGTCCATTCTTCGTCAGGACGAAGTGGTTCGGCAACACCGGCGCCGAAGCGAGCCGCGGCGAACTTCGCGACCGTCCCCGCGAGCGCCCGCACCGTGAGCTCGACGTGGCTCGTCGCCCCCGAGATCTGCTGCTGAACGACGGTGTCGGCCACGCGCGAGCCGTCGGGGTCGAAGAAGTCGACCTTGATCGCGACCTCGCCCGATCCGACCTCGCCGAAGACACCGACCGGCGACACCGAACCAGCGATCGCGGTCGCGATCCGCGCGCTCGTGCTGCCCGCGTTGTACGAGACGGCGCGATAGACGATCTCGAGCGCACCGCCCGGTGAATCAGACACCTCAAAATCACGCTCGATCAACTCGTCGGCCAGCTCGGCCTCGAACGCGGCCCGTGTTTCCGGCGCAACGCCATCATCGGTCGCCGCGTGCCGGATATGCACACGGTCGTACGCCCGATCGCGGAGCGTTGGGCCGACTTCGTACAAACGCGTCTGGGTCGCGCCGCCGCAGCCGGCGAGCCAACTCCCGCAAACAACTGCGAACACGAGCGTGACGATACGGACATCGATGGAGTGAGCAGCCATGAGCGGGTCTCCTGGGTGAATCTAGGAGAAGGTGTATCCGCCGCGGCATAGGTCAGGCAACCCAACCGGGTCTGGCTTACACCGGTCCCTCAGCGCTCAACACCGACACGAGCAGCCCCGGGAACCGCCCGTCGAGTTCCTCGCGTCGCAGCGTCGTAATCCGAGCCGTGCCCTGGGGCTCTTGGTGGATCACCCCCGCCTGGCGGAGCACCTTGAAGTGATGGCTCAGCGCCGACTTGCTCGCGTCGACCCCGATATCGGCGCACACGCACCCCACCGAGCCCGACTCGTCGAGCCGCTTGACGATCTCCAAGCGCGTGGGATCGCTCAGAGCCGCGAGGACCGCGGAGAGGGGAACGGTGTCGAGTTCGGGGTGGTGGATCGTCGGCATTGTGTTTCTCTGGGGCGGGCAACCGGGCCCCCGTCACCACTATTCGGCGACCAACGGCCTCTGACGACAAATCGTCGCATTATCCAATGTTCTTTGAACGATGCGAAATACGTACGACCAATCGGCGGTTTATGGACTCGCAGGGACGCCCGAAGGCGTCCGGACATCCGAACACCGCCCGCTCATTTGCGGGCCCAGGGCGAAGGAGCACGACCATGGACCTTGAACTCAACGGCAAGACCGCGCTCGTCACCGGGAGCAGCGCCGGCATCGGCGCCGCCATCGCCTCGCGACTCGGGGCCGAGGGCGCCCAGGTCATCATCCACGGCCGCAACGCTGAACGCGCCGAGAAAGTCGCTGCGAAGATCCGCGACGCCGGCGGAACGGCCAAGGTCGCGCTCGGCGACCTCTCGAGCGACGAGGGCGCAGCGGCCGCGGTCGAGTCGGCCATCGCGGCCTTCGGCGGGCTCGACATCATCGTCAACAACGCCGGCGGCTTCGAAGCCACCGATTGGGAGAACACGCCCAGCGAGCAGTGGGCGAAGATCTACGACCACAACGTCATCGGGATGGCCCGCGTGATCCGCCAGTCGCTCCCCCACCTCCGCGAACGCGGCTGGGGCCGGTACATTCAGATCTCGAGCGGGATCTACGCCAACCCGTTCGCCGGATCGCCCGACTACTCGGCGACCAAGGCCGCGAACGCGACGATGACGGTCAGCCTGTCTAAGGAACTCGCCGGTACCGGCGTGACGTCGAACACCGTGAGCCCGGGCCCGATCCGCACGCCGGCGCTCGAGGAGTACTTCGGGAACTTTGCCAAGGCGATGGGCCTCGAAGGCACGTTCGAGGAGTACGCCCCGAACGTGATCGAAGCGGCGATGCCCCACCTGACGGTCAAGCGTGTCGGCGAGCCCGAAGAGATCGCCGACGCGGTCGCCTTCCTCGCGAGCCCGAGGGCGAACTACATCAACGGCGCCAACCTACGTGTCGATGGTGGATTCGTCACGTCGATCAACTAGAGCAGTTTTGATCGCTCCGTAGCGGCCTCCGGCCGCACACTCGCTTGGGGAAGCCGTGCCGGAGTGAATCCGGCGGGCTTCCCGTGGCGCGAACTCAACGCTCGACGCTACACCCTGAGTGAAGACGCTCAAACGGTCGCGACCGCTGAGGTCTCGGGCGGAGGAGCCCCGGACACCCCGGACTGCCCTCGGTGGGTTGGGTTGGTCAGCCCCAGCTTGCCGAGGGCGGTTCTCCATTGTGCAACCGCCGACGCTTGGCCCAGCGCCGCAGGCGGCGCCTTTCACGCCAGATCGGGAGGCGCCACGCGAGGAGCATCAGCACCAGGCCCCCGCCGACCGCGATCCCGGCCCGCACAAGGGCTGCCGTGGGCGTCGGCGCCTCCGCGAGCAGCCTCACGGTCCACAGCGCGAGCGACGCGTGCCCCACGAAGAGAACAACGCGCCACTTCATCCGCACCCCGATGAACCCGGCGAGCAACGCGCCCAGGAGCAACGCCCAGAACCACATCGGCCCCGGTCCGATCGGCGTTCCCAAGACGGCGCCGTACTCGAGCAGCGCCACACCCGCCAGAGCCTGGAGCGCGGTCTGCCCCCGGGCGACCGCGCCGACGAGCGCGCGCATGGGCGTCACCCGCTGGGCCACGACGTACGCCAGGAAGGCCGGGATCGCGGCGCCGACGAGCAACCCGGCGCCCCAACCAGACTCCATCGCACCCGGGCCGCTCGCTACGCCCCAGATCGCGCCGGGCATCAGCAACGCACCCGACGCGGCTCCGATTGACACGCACAAACTCGCAGCCCCGAGCACGGCGCGCGCATCGCGGGCCCGGCCCCGCACCGCGCCCGACTCTCGCTCGGTGCGCTGCTCGTCCCAGTCGAGGCTGAGCCCGAGCGCGAGCGACCCGGCGCCGAACAGCAGCGTCATGATCGGGAGTGGGGCCGCGTTCATCACGCTGCCCAAGCTGACCCACGTCGCAAACACGGATACAAACGCGGCCAGCGTGAACGCGCTCGTGCGCGCCGCCCATCGTCCAAGCACGGCCCAGAGCGTCGCCACTCCAGCGATGACCGTCATCTGCGCATCGGTCGGGCCGGTCAAGGTTGATCCGAGGAACGCCCCGATGGGGCCCAAGATCGACTCGGGCACGACGTGCGTGCCGCCGAGCGTCACAAGGCGATCGACGACGAGCCAGGCCGTCGCCGGCGCCGCGAGGAACGCGGCCCAGAGCATGCCCGCCGCGATCCGGGCCTGGCCCGCCCTCGCCAGCCAGACGCCCAGCACCGTGAGCGCCAAGACAAGCCCGAAGGCGGCAAGCCGGACCGCGAGCGCTGAACCTGTTGTTCCGGACAGCACAACGCCGACGAAGACCGCGACCACCGTGACCGCCCCGCCGGCTTGGAGCGTTGCCTGGCTCCACGAAACCCGCCGCGCATCGGCGACCCAAGGCGTATCGGCTCGGGCCATGCTATTGAGCCTGGCGAGCATCGCGCCAGCGGACTCGGGCGTGACGAGACCGAGCCGGAGCCATTCGCGCGTCGAGTCGATGGTGCGGCGCACCTGCGCATCGAACCGTCTGACCAGCATCGTCGGCCGAGCGGTCACCGTTTCGCGACGGAGCGACCTGCGCAGATCTGCCGCCATCTGCTCGGCGCTGGCGTAGCGGTTCTCCGACTTGCGCTCGAGCGCCGCGAGGCAGATGCGCTGCAAGTCGGGCGGGGTATCGGGGACGAACTGCTCGGGCAGGGGCGGGTCGCTCCGACGCATCTGCTCGACCAGCAGGGCCGGCGCCATGTCATCGGGCCAGGGCGTGTGGTCGGTCAGCAGCCGGAAGAGCATCACGCCCAGGCTGAACACGTCGGACGCCGGCGTGACTTCGGCCTGACCCTCAAAGCACTCGGGCGGCGCGTACCCGGGCGTGCCCCCGCTCGTCGCCAGACCCATCGGCCCGTCGCGCTCGGAGCGTGCAAGCCCGAAGTCCACGATCGTCGGCTCGCCGCGGCGATCGACCAAGATGTTGTCGGGCTTCAGGTCGCCGTGAACGACCCCGCCGGCGTGAGCCGCGGCGATCGCGTCGACGATCTTGAGAAAGAGCGAGAGCCTCTGCCGGCGGTCGTGCTTGGCCCAGGCGACCTCGAGATCGACCCCGTCGGCCCACTCCATCACGAGGAACGGGATATCGCCCTGGATCGAAACCTCGAGCACCTTGCAGAGGTTCGGATGGTCGAGGCGCGACATCGACCGCGCTTCGTTCACCAGCCGGTGGTGCAACCGGAGCGTCGGGTCGAGTTGGGGCGAGGGGTCGCGGACGCGGAGCAGCTTGACCGCGACGTGCCGCCCGGTCTCCGCTTGTCGGGCGCTGAACACGCGCGACATCCCGCCGGTGCCCGCAAGATGCTCGATGCGGTACTTGCCCTTGACCGCCTTCTCGGCCTCGGCCATCAACGCCTCGGGGTCAACGTGCTCCGATCGGTGGCCTCGGGTGAGCTCCGGCGTGCGGGGTGTTCGCGCGCCGGGTTCAGCGCCGTCACCTCTTCCAAACATGTCGGACTCACCCTCGGCCATCTACGCCCCTTCGCGATGCCTCAGCGTACCCGCCCTTCGGCCCGATTCGGGGGCAAAGTGAAAGGCACGCTGGGGGTAGCGTCGACGGGGCTCCTCTGGTCACGCTCTGAAAGGCGGTACAACCCAGAATATGGGAACCGAGCGGTACAGGTCTCGCTCTGCGCTCCCTGGGTCGGGGCGTGTGTTTACGAACATCCCGCCACGAACGCGACAATGAACGCGTCGATGTCCGCGAGATCAATCAACCCAAGAGGAATCGCGACATCCGCCAACGGTTCCTCAGCAAGGAACGCGGCGATAAATGCATCAACATCCGCGAGATCGATAAATCCGAGCGGCAAAGCGACATCCGCGGAAGAGCAGGGCAACTCAACCTGCGCGATATACAAGTCTCGCTGGCCGGTTTCGGTGAATGGGCCATCCGAGAACACCAGCGTCGACTGATCGCTGAGTTGCGGATACGCGAAGAGCTCGTCAAGAGGTGCGCCGAATCCGCCAACGCCTGGGGGGGCCGCGTCGACCTGCGTCGCGAGCACCGGGGCGAGCCTCGACATCGATGCGTCCCAAACCCACCATGAGTAGTTCGATCGCCCGATCTTGGCGCCGACGAGAAAGTCGCCGTGCGCGTTCGGGGCGCGGACGACAACCTCGTCGATCGTGAAGCCATCGAGCCCCGGTGCCGGCTCCCCCTCGGAAAACAAGCGTCGGGGAACCCCATCGTTGAACACGATTGATGACCGATCGAAACCACTCACGTACGCTTCGAGCGCGATGACGCGTCCATCCTCGGTGGGAAAGACCTCGACCAGATCGGTGATCCGGCCACCAACCAAGCCAGACGTGTCCACGCTCGCGTGAATCAGAAACGTCGTCTCATGCCCCTCCACCAGCGCCAACGTCGCGTTCGGCGCTGTCTTATTGCAGACCAGATAGGCGCCGCCCGACAGCCCGATCACCTCTGCCGGCCCTTCGAACACGATCCCGCTGTCTCCGGGGTAGAGATCACCCTCACGGAGGAGCAGTGTCGGTACACCATCGTCGTAGCGGTAAATGACCTGGTCGCGATCGAGCGGGGACGCGTTCGCGCCCGACGTGTGCAGCGACGCCGAAAGATACACAACGCCTTCGGGGCTGAGCGATGAACTGGTAAACGCCTGCTGGGCGAACCGCACCGGCTCGATCCCAGGTGCCCGGGTGTTGGAACGAGCCAAACCCCTCATCTGCCCATCGATCACCTCACCCACAAAATACTTGTTCGCGTTGTTCACGTCGCCGTCGGTGCCGTCGAGCTCGAACCTGCTGACGAAGTGGGACACCGAAAAGGGGAGGGTCGATCGGTCAGGATACGACCCGCCGAAAGGAAGGCCACCGAACTCAGGAACCGGATCACCCTGGCGAAGCGCCGAAAGGAGCTCGCCGTCGCGATAGATCAGCGTCGTGACCTGCTGCTCGAGTGCGAACTCGACCATGACAAGCGCATCCCCGTTCTTATCGATCCAGGCATTGTAGATTTTCTCGATGAACGTGGAGTTCGGGACGGGCGATTCCTGTTCGCGGACGAGCCGTGTGACCTCTCCATCGACGAAGGTGTAGATGAACTCGTCTCGAACCGAGAAGGCCCCAGGGCACACCCGGAGGTACGCGAGGTAATCGCCTGCCGGGTTCATGCTTGCGCTGATCGTCGACTGGTACACACCGTCATCCGGACTCGTCAGTGGCACCGTGTCGCCGCGTTTGAACACGCGGACCGCGTCGACGACCGACTGGGCCGACACGCCCGCCGCGAGCCCGCACACCACCATCGCTCCTCGTTTCATCGCATGCCTCCGATCAGATTTTCGCTCTCGGCGAATGACGGCGCTGAGAGCACCCCCGGGCGCTTCCATGGATTTTCCCGGGAATGAGCCGGTCGTCGAACCAAGTTCACGTGTTCGAAAGCGTCACGTTCTCCCACACAGAACATCAGACTACCAACGTATCCGAATTTTACAAGCGCGAGAAACGAATCTTGACCGTACAACTCGAGCGGCGTGCGTAGGTGCATCCCGCGAGGAGGGTGATGATGAACCCGTCGAGGTCGACCGCGTCGAGGGGCGCAACGGAGAACCGAGTTGCCTCACACCCCGTAGATCGGCCTCAGCTTCCCTTCCAAGTGCCTCAACAAAGGCTCTGGGCTCAACGCTTTCCCAGTCGCCCGCTCGCACAGCTCGCCCGCCGAGTACCGGCGCCCATGCTGGTGGATGTGCTCGCGGTTCCACGCCAAGACCTGCGAGAAGTCACCCGCCGCGATCTTGTCTTCAAGGTCGGGGTGCTCTTCGTTGATCTTCTCCCAGAACTGCGCCGAGTAGAGGTTGCCCAGCGTGTACGTCGGGAAGTACCCGATCAGGCCAAAGCTCCAGTGCACGTCTTGCAAGCAGCCTCGGGTGTCGTCGGGGACCTTCTCGCCCAAGAGCTTCTCGAAGCGCTCGTTCCATACACCAGGGAGGTCGGCAACCTTCAGATCACCCTTCACCATCGCCCGCTCGATGCCGAAGCGAAGCATCACGTGAAGGTTGTACGTTGCCTCGTCGGCCTCGACGCGGATGTAGCTCCGCTCGACGGTGTTCACTGCCTTATAGAACGTCTCAGCATCGAACTCGTTGAACGCGCCGCCGAAGATCGAACTCAGGACCGGCTTCGCCCAGCTCCAGAACGCACGGCTTCGCCCGAGCTGGTTCTCCCACATCCGGCTCTGGCTCTCGTGGATGCCCAGGCTGACCGCCTCGGTCAGGGGCGTGCCGAACCACGCCGAACGCTCGCCGTCGGAACCCATCTTCGGAAGACCCTGCTCGTAGAGGCCGTGACCGCACTCGTGCATGGTGCCGTAGAGCGCATCGGTAAAGCTCTCTTCGCGGTAGCGGGTTGTCAGGCGCGTGTCGCCCGGCGCGAAACCCGAGCAGAACGGGTGTGTCGTGACGTCGAGCCGGCCCGCCTCGGTATCGAAGCCCAGCGCCTCGATGACCTTGAGGCCCAGCTTGTGCTGCACCGCTTCGGTCGCGAGCGTGCGGACCGGGGCGTCGTCGGGACGGGTCCCGTGGTCGAGCAGGTCGGCCACAAGACCGCTGAGCTTGTCGGCCAGCGGGGCGAAGACCGCCTCGATCTCCGCGGCCCGCGCGTTGGGCTCGTACTCATCGAGCAGTGCGTCGTAGATCTCGCCGCCGTCGGGCACTCCGTAGCACTCCGCCTTGCGCACCGTCAGGGCGATCATCTTCTCGAGCCAGGGCTGGAAGGCGGGGAAGTCGTTGTTCTTGCGGGCGGTCTTCCACGCCTCCTGCGCACGGCTCCCGACCTCGGCAAGCTCTGCCACTAACGCACCGGGCAGCTTGCTGGCTTTCTCATAGTCGCGTTTGGCTTCGCGTACCATCGCGCCGACCTGGCTGTCTTCTTTCGCCTGCGCCGAACCCTCGGCCTCGTCGATCAGTTCCTTGGCCTTCCCGCTGGTCTTACGCTCGTGGATGAGCGAGCTGAGCGCCGACATCTCTTCAGCGCGGAACCCCGCCGCCTTCGAGGGCATGTAGGTCTCTTGGTCCCACGACACGAGCTGCCCGATGCTCTCGAAGGTCTGCACGCTCGCGAGGTGGTCACGCAGGGCGCGGATCGGCTCGGACAGCGTCGGTTCGGAATGGGTCATGTTGACATCTCCTCGTTGGTTCACCGATCAGTTCAAAGCGTGCTGGAGCGCGATCAGACCGTATGCCGTGATCAAGACCGGGTTGTCTTCCATCCAGCGGGCGTGCCTCACCTCGAACGACCCGTCCGGGCGTTGCAACTCGGCAAAGCGGGCGATCATCGCCTCCGCCCAGCGGACCGATCTCGATTCACCGGGAGCCGCGACCAACTCGATCTCCGGCTCGCCCCACGCGTCGAGCGCCCGCGACATCGCGAGATACCCGTAGTACAGCCCCTGGTCGCCCAGACCCGGGTTCTCCTCAAGCGTGAAGTGCTCGCGGATCCACCCCAACGCCGACACCACTCGCACGTCGTCGGGGGGCAGGTCGGCGAAGATCAGGCTCTTAAAGCCGGCGTAGGTGATGCTCCCGTACGCCCTCAGACGCACGGCGTCAGTCCCATCGGTCAGGGTCTCGACGATCTCGCCCGCCTGGCTCTGGCCGGCGAAGTCGTCGATGCTCTCCGAGTTGGGCACCGTCGCATAGATGAACCCGCCCTGGCGCGACCCCTGGGCGTATTCGCGCTCGTTGACGCGATCGTCCATCTGCGTCCGACGCAGGAAGACCATCGCACGTTGCACCGCTTCGTCCTCGCTGCTCACGCCGGCGTCTTTGAGCGCCTGCAAGAAGAACTGGGTGTTCGACATATCAGGACGCCCGTTGCGCCCGTACCCGACGCCCCCATAGAACGGATGATCTTCGCCGACGGGCTCGGTCCAGCCGGGGTTCTCGGGCATCGTCACGCTCGAATGATCGACCGCCCCCCACTGCGCCCGCCGAAGAATGCCCAGCCCGCCCTGGATGGCGGCGCCGGCTTCGGGACGGTTCACCATCGTGAGCATGGTGATGTTGATCGCCGTGTTGTACGAGGGCAAGATCCCGTCGTAGATGCCCCCGTCGGACTGGACGAAACCGAGGACGTAGTCGACCCCGCGCGCCACGCTCGGGTCGTACTCATCGATCCGCGGATCGAGCAGCATCCCGGTCAGGACGAGCCCGCTGATCGCCGGCAGGTTGGGCCCGCTGGGGTTGTGCGACCACCCGCCGTTGACGCCCTGCTGCGTACGCAGAAACTCGACAGCGCGATCGACCGTCTGACGGCCGAGGGCGCGCGACTCGGCATCGATCGCGAGCGCACCGGGCGCCGCGACGAACAGGACGATCACGACAACGGCGCGGAGTGAGGGCATAACGCCATCATTCGCGCGCCCCCGCCCGAAATCGCCCCCACGGATGGACCCGAGCGAAGCCACCGGAGCCGAACCACCAGCAGCCCGAGCACCATCACCCGACCGACGCGGCCCGTACAACACCAGCCGCGACGACCGCCGCGGTGCCGATGCGCATCACGTGCGGACCCAGGCCCACACGCGTCGCACCGGCGGCGCTGGCTGCTTCGAGTTCCGAAGCGGTCCATCCGCCCTCCGGCCCGACCACGACTCGGACGGTGCCGGCCGCCGGACACTCCGGCATCGCCCCGCCCGTCGCGTCGGCCACGAGCACCAGCGCGCCTTGATCTGCCCACGCCTCGGACGCCGGTCTGGGCGACGCGATCTCGAGCTTCCACGCCCGCCCGCACTGCTTCAGACTCTCGTCGGCCACGCGTTCGAGACGCTCAGCGCGTTTCTCAGTCAGCTCTCGCTCGGTCAAATCGCTCGTGATGGGCACCCATGCCGTCGCTCCCGCCTGGCTCAGGTGGTCGACCATCGTCTCAAGGCGGTCCCCCTTCGGAGCCGCGGCCCAGATCTCGAGTCGCGGCTCGACCGGCGGCTCAATCGTGACCTGGTCGACGTCGAGTTCGAACGACCGACGGTTGCCGGCGATCACCGACACGGCGCCGACGCCGCGACGACCGGCGCCGTCGAGCACGCCGACCCGCTCACCCTGCTTCAGGCGTTTGACACGGATCGCGTGGCGGGCCTCCTCGCCTTCGATCGCTAAGATCCCTGGCTCACCCGACCAGTGTTCAGGGCCGACCAGAACATGGTGCATTGCGCTCGCCTTCAATTCTCATAAACCATGCCTGATACAAGGGATTCATCGTTACATCTCTGCCATGCAGGGTGGGTACTTGACGCCTAATACTCCCCACATTTCGGTATTGCTTTCCCCTCAAATTGGGCTTAACAACCCATGATTGTTGCTTCACGCCCGAGAAGCTTGAGTGGCACCCTGGCCCGGTCGATGATCGGACCGTATGGACGAGGCCGGCGCCTTTCCCTCACAGTCTGGCGGCTCACTCGACGCGAAGCTCGAGGCGTTGCTCGCCGACATCGATACATCGGTGAACAAGGCGGAGCAACGGGCGATTCGAAATGAGCGGGCCGCTCAACGGGGCCCGGGTGGGTCCAACAAGCTGGATGACGATCCCTTTGCTGAACGCGTGACCGGGCGGCACGAGGCCGAGGACGCGGTCGACGCGGTGGCCGACGCGATCGACGAAGCCCTGCAAGACGAAGCGAACCCAACTCCCGATGCTGCACCGAGCGACTCCGGGGAAGATCCCGCCGGAGAGGCTGTCGACGCTGAGGCAGAAGACGAGTGGCCCGAGGACGAATGGGCAGCCAGCGAGACGCTGAACGATAACGACACGCTCGCGGCCGACCTTGCCGCGGCCCTCGAAGCCGGAACCTCGGACGGGGTCGATCCTTCGGCGGCGACGCCGGAAGGCGTGTCACCTCCGATCGAGCTCCCCGAACCGCCGCCCAAGTTGGACGCGACCGAAGCGACGGGCGACGAAGTCGCGGCGGCTGAGACAGCGGCCATCGACGAGACGCCCGAAGCCCCGACAATCCAGGCGCCGACAAACGAAGACCCGGCCAACGAAGACCTGTCCGACGAAGACCCGTTCGCGAACGCACGCGACAACATCGAGCCCGAGGGCATCATCGAGATCCCCGAGTCAGCAGCCGAGCCTGCCGAGCCCGAGACCATTGAGCCCCACGCCGTCGAGCCCGAGGCTGATGAGCCCGAGGCGGTCGAACCTGAGGCCGTCGAACCTGACACAGCCGACGTCGAAACAGGGTCTGAGACTGGACCAGACGAAGCCGAGCCCACTGAACCAGCGTCCGCGGACGAGGCCGGTGGGCCCGACGCTGAGGAAAGCACGCCCCCGGTTGATCTCGATGCGCTCCGCGCCGAGATCTCTGGCGCGATCGATGAGATCCGGGCCGAGGCCGACGCGGAGATCGCCAAAGGCCCCCCGCCCCTGCCCGACCCGCCTCCCATCGAAGAGCCGAGCGCTTCACTCGAAGACGAGTTGGCGTCGGTCGGAGAGGTCGCGCCGGTCGAAGTTCCCGAGGCGCCCGCCCCACCGGACGTGAACCCCGAACCCTCGGATTCGGACTCGACGTCGGCGCCTTCCGATGAGATCGCGGATCTCGATGCCGAACTCGCCTCCGAAGCCGAAGGCACCGTCGAGGCTCTCGCGGCCGACCCTTGGGAGGGCGACACCGACTCACCCGAAGGGGCCGTGGTCGGCGTCGATGATGACGACGACGACACCCTGCCCCCGCCGGCGGCGGCGAGGGGCGGCGCCGAGCCAGCAGCCGAGCCGCCGGTCGTCGAGACCGCCTCGGCGCCGGCCGAGGAACTCGCCGCGGCCGCGACCGATCAGAACGCCGCGTCAAAGACCGCCGGCCCGGTGACCTACGGACGCTGGCCAAGCTTTCCGCCCAAGCCCGACTGGCCCGAGGCAAAGGGCAAAGCCAAAGCGCTGACCATTGCGAAGCGGCACGCGCTGTGGCTCATCCCCCCCATCGCTGGGTGGACGTGGCACCACACCAAGAGGCTCGCGAAGAAAGCTTGGGAGGCGGCGCGCCCGACCACGATCAAGGTGCTCGAAGCGGCGCACAAGCCGCTGGAGAAACTCGACCCCAAGCTGCGCAGCGCCGTCGGCTGGATCGGCGTGTATACGTGCTTCCTCGCGACGTGCTTGTGGGTCTTCGTCTTCTTCGTGCAGAAGCCGACGATGCCTCAGACCGACGCGGTCCCCACCACGCTCGACGCGCCGGACAGCACGAACGTCGCCGCGGCGACCGAGTAGCGCCGGCTCTTTCTTTCAACTCGGATGTAGGACGTGATCAGGTGTGGCGTTAGTTTGGGAACATGGTTCCCGAACCCGAACGGAGCGCCACGATGAATGCGACCCTCGCCCTGATGACTGTCGGCCTTGCCGCGTCGAGCACGGCAGCCCAGCCGACGCTTGTTCCGCCGACTGGCCCGGTGAAACCATCGGACCGTTTCGCGTCGTCCGTAACGTTGAGCGCACGGGCCACCCCGGGCGATGCCGACTCGGTGTTTCGCATCACGGCGCCGGGGAGCTACGTGCTCAGCGGGAACCTCCGCGTTCCCTCCGGACAAACGGGCATCGAGATCGCTTCGGACAACGTCACCATCGATTTGCAGGGCTTTACGATCTTCGGAGCGGGCGTCGACGATCCGTGGAGCGTGGGCATCGGCCCGCAGGATCGAGAGGACGGCGAGGTCGAGTTCCGGAACGTTCTCGTTCGGAACGGATCGATCAGCGATCTCGAGACCGCCGTCGACTTGCTGCGTGAAGCGGCGCCCGAGTCGTCGGCGTTCTCCGCGGTACGCAACGCACGCGTCGAATCGCTCCGCATCACCAACGTCGAGCGCGGCGTCGAGCTCCGCGTCGCCTCTTCGGTCAAGGACTGCACGATCGCCGCCGACCTGCTGGGCGTTTCGGCGCCGTTCAGCAACGTCACAGGGTGCGTAATCGAGATCGCGGACGACTCCGGCGTCGGCATCTGGGCGTCTGGCGGCAACGTCTCGGGCTGCGCCGTTTCGCTCGGTCCCAACGCAAACAACGCAATCGGCATCGACGCGATCGACGGCGCCGTGCGCGAGTGTGTGGTCACGATGCTCGACACAGACCAGATCGGGATCGATGTCCAGCGGGCCCTGGTCACCGGCTCGCTCGTCGTTACGGACGAGGAATCGGGTATCGGCATCCGGGCCGAAAACAGCCACTTAGTCGACTGTGTGGTCTCGGGAGTCGAGATCGGCTTTCAGCTCGACGGCGACGACGGGCTGGTGCGCAACTGCTCGGCGCTGCGCACCGACGACGCGATCGAGTCGACATCGGGCGCGGTCTTGATCGACAACGCGTTTTGACGGCCTGATGAAAGACGCGCCGCGGCCTGTTGAAGCCGCGGCACGCGAATCAGCGGGAGTCTGGTGGCGCTCAGCGGCGGCGACGCATGGTCGCGAGGCCGGCGAGGCCGAAGGCCGCGAAGGCGCCCGGGGTCGGGACGATGGTGATGCGGCCGATGAGCTGGTCGGCGCTAAAGGCCTGGGTGATGGTGCCGCCGTCAACGGTGTCGGTGCCGACGAAGCTGAGCAGGTAGTCGGCGGCGCCGCTGTTGTCGAAGAAGTTGGTGATCACGGCGTTCTCGTCGGCGCGGTCGCCGCCCAGGGCGCTGAAGGCGGCGCCGCCGGTGGCGTTGTTGACTTCGGTGCCGTTGTCGTTGACTTCGCGGCCGAAGATCAGGATCTCGACCGGGCCGGTGAAGTTGCCGGCGTTGTCGAAGATCTCGTAAGCGAAGGGGTCCCCATTGGCGACGAAGAGGTCGTTCGAGGGGACGACCATCGAGGCGTACGAGAAGTAGCGGTTGACGGTGGTATCGCCGGCGTCGATGGTGATCGAGTTCGAATCGCCGCCCGAGAAGACCGGGGCGCCCGTGACGTCGGCCAGGACGTTCTGCACGCCGCCGTTGACGCCGGCCGAGCTGGCGGAGAAGGCGTCCGAGATCGGTCCGGTGACGCCGTCTTCAGCGAGTTCGGTGATGCCCGGGAAGTCCGAGGCGGGCGCGCCGCCGTCGTACGAGTCGAATCCGCCGTCGTGGAGAGCAAACCAGAGCGGGGTGAAGCTGAAGCTCCCCGGGGCCTGGACGTTCTCAAAGGTGACGGTGACGTTGCTCGCGTGCGCGACGACAGCGGTAGCCGCGACGGCGGCCGTGGACAGAACGATGTTCATTCTTCAGATCTCTTTCTGGAAACGGAACGGTGACTGGATCGTCCCAAACCCCCTCGGGACGAACGACACTTGTCTCTCGGTGCGGTAATCCGTCGTGGATTCGACAATCTTCCCGACTGTTCGCGCAGGACCGGTACATTTTGTACATCCGGGTGCGCCCCCGGGTTTACCGCGAGTCACCTTGCGGTTCGACGCTTCGGCGAACCGTCGGGTGCGACCCTGGCCGGGAACAGAGCCGGCGCGTCCGGCGTTGAGGCGGTGCGCACGTTTCGCGGCGCAAGGGGCAGCGATGCAAGGTCGTGATAGAGCTCGTCGGGGTTTGTTCAAGGTCAGGAGCCGGCACGCGCTCGTCGTGCTGGCCCTGGTCGGGCAGGGCCTGGTGCTCACCGTCGGGTGGTTTGTCACGTTCCGCGTCGTGCAGAAGGCGTTCGCGAGGGTGATCCAAGAACAGGTCATCGCCCAGAACGAGGAATTCGGCCAGACGCTCGCGGCACTGTTCGAAGAGCAAATCGAGCGCAAGGCCGCGAGTCAGATGGGCGAGCTCGATATCGAATTCGGCTCGCCGGAGTGGGAAGAGCTGCAGGCGATCATCGAGAACGACGCTCTCGCGATGCTCCCGGCTGGCGGGTTCGCTTGTCTGATCGAGGGCGATGGCCAGCTTCTGTGCCACCCGGAGATCCGAGAGAACCGAGGGCTCCGCAACTTCAGCTTTGAGGGGTACGAGCTGCTGCCCGCCCTCGACTCGGAGGAAAGCCAACAGGTCACCGAAGCCGGCAGCGCCGGCACCGTAGCGAGCGGGGTGACCGACTTTGGCGCCGGCAACTACCACTACCTCGCCACGACCGAACTCGGGAACACCGGGCTCCGGCTGCTGATCCACCAGCCCGTCGACGAGATCGTGAGCGTCGGCGAGGCCAACACCGGCTTCATCGCGGCGATCGCGTGCATCACGGTCGTGGTGATGCTGGGGATCACCGGGGGCGGGCTGACGTTCCTGCTCCGACGCTACGACGGGGTGCACGAGGCGCTCAATAGACAACTCCACGCCAACCTAGAAACCGCGCGTCGGATCCAGCAAAGCACCCTCCCGGCGCGCTGGCCCAGGCCGGAGGGATGGCAGATCTCAGGCTGGTGCAAACCGGCGGAAGAAACGGGCGGTGATAGCTTTGACGTGGTGGGGCTTGTGCAAGGCCAGGACGGCCAGGACGGGTACGGACTCGAGGAGCGAAGCTCGGAGAAAGGCGTCGCCCTCGTCCTCGCGGACGCGACGGGCCACGGTGTCGGCCCGGCGCTGGCGGTCACGCAGCTCCAGGCGATGGTCCGCATCGCGTGGCGCACCCGATCGTCGCTGATGGACGTTGTGAGTCTCGTCAGCGAACGCTTGAGCGGAACGCTTCCCGAAGGTCGGTTCATCACCGCATGGCTCGCGAGGCTCGACCTCGACGCCGGCTGGCTCGAGAGCTATTCCGCAGGCCAGGGCCCGCTGTTCAGCGTTTCGGGCGAAGGCGAAGTCGCGGTGAGCGCTGCCGATGGGCTCCCGCTCGGGATCTCTGACGAAATCGGCGAGGGTCCGAGACGGATCTCGATGGGTGTCGGCGATCTGTTCGTTGTGGTCAGCGACGGGCTCATCGAGGCCGCGGACGACACCGGCGAGCAATTCGGGACCGAACGCATGGGTCGCCTGATCGCGGACCACCGAGCCGAGGACGCGGACACGGTGGCTCGGATCTTGGGCGAACACGTCGAGCGCTTCGCCCCGGGCGTTGCTTCCGATGACCGGACGGTGGTCGTTGTCAAGCGGGTCGGCTAGAGCAGGTTTGATCGCTCCGTAGCGGCCTCCGGCCGCACACTCGCTTGCGAAACGCGCGCCGGAGTCAATCCGGCGGGCTTCCGATCGCGGAAACCGAACGCGTGGCTCAACAACCTCGGCGAAGACGCTCGAACCCAGGAACAAGAGCTCAGGAAGGTCAACTCGTTCCGGCGAGTCGGCGAACGGTCATGTCGAACGTACGAACCATGCTGGCTTGGAGCACCCAGACCACGCCTGCGTAGAGCAACCCCGAGGCGATCGACCCCACCAAGAGCACGGCCCTCGCTTGGTCGAGCCCGGTCGGGCCCGATGTCACCGTTCGGTCGAGGGCCTGGTAGGGGATGAAGGCGGCGAAGATCGCGCTGGCCGGGCTCAGCGCCGAGATGCCCGGACCGAGGTTGTCGATGGTCTGCCCCGATTTCCAACCGCAGAAACCGATGATCCCAGAGATCACGCCGACGAACCCCACCGTCGCGGCCACCGAACCGATGGTGCCCTTGAACTGGAGTGAACTCTTCAGCCCCAGCATGACGCAGAAGGCGACAAACGGGAGCAGCGTCAACGCGACGATCAGCCCCGCTTCGGGCAGCACGACCGGAATCTCGCTCGCGACGGTTCCGCTCTGCGGATTGATCGGGTCGGCGACCATCGCCGTCACCGTCGCGCCCTGAGGGTTCCCGAGCGCGCCGGCGAAGACGTACAACCCGGCTGCCGAGGCGGTGCCGATCGGCACGGCGAGCAAAGGCAGGAGGTAAGCGATGAGCCCCTTGAGCTTGCCCGAGAGATAGGCCCCGGGCGTGATCGGCGTCGTGAGCAGAAGATCGAGCGTCCCGTCCTCACGCTCGCGAGAGACCGCGGTCGCGCTGGCGTTGATCGCGATAAGGGCGATCACGCCCGACTCGGTCCAGGTGGTAACGAGCAGCAGGGTGCGGAACTGCTCGGGGTTCAACGCGCCCACGTGGTATGCGATGATGAGCCCGAGCCCGAAGATGCCGCCCGCCGCGACGAACGTCCAACGGGCGACGATGCGCCAGAAGGTCGCGTTGCGGGCCGCGGCTTCGCGCCACGCAACCGGGTTGTTCCCAACGGTGCGCGGCGCTCGGTGAACGGCCCCGTCCGCGTCTTCCTTCTTCGAGGAGCGTCTTCCCCTCGCAACGACGGTAAGCCCCCCGGCGCGGACGGTGAGCGTGCTGGCCGCGAGCATCACGACGCTGAGCGTCGTGCTCAGGAGGACCCACGACGCCACCGGGTGAACAAGCAGAAACGCCAGCGGCGCGTCGATGTCCGGCTCGGCCCTGGGGTAGGTCGAGGGGTTGAGCAGCGAACGGAGCGCGAGGAAGGGATTGAGCGACGTGAAGTAGGTCACGCCCGAACTCGTCGCCTGCTGGATGAGCACGTCACCGGCCGCGGTCGCCGCGAGGATCGAGACCACGGCGACGTAGAACGCGAAGACGGCACGCCGGCCGACGAGCCTCGATACCGACAAGGCGATGGCCGAGGCGCCGACGACGAGCGCGGCGGCGACAGCGATGAGCGAGCTGGCGAAGATCGCGCTGGCCGGGACACCGCCGAAGTACTGCGTGATCGCGAAGAGCGGGAGGGCCGCGATGACGAGCGCGATCGTGAAGAACAAACGTCCGAGAAGGTTGCCCAAGACAACCTGCGCCGGCGACAGAGGGGTCGTGAGCAGGATGTCCCACGTGCGGGGATTGGCTTCCTGCGCGATCGCGCCGGCCATGAGCACCGGCGCGAGAACACAGATGATCGCGATCTGCAGATACGCGATGACAACGAAGCTGGAGGCGCCCGCTTCGGCCAACTCGCGGTAGCTCACGGTTCCGCTCCCGGCGTTGAACAACAAGAGCACAAGAAGCGTGAGCATCAGCAGCGCCAGGTACGCCCAGCGCAGCGTGTCGTGGGAGTCGCGACGCGACGCGCTTTGCACAAGGCGCACCGCGATCGGGTTCATGGGACCGAAGCTCAGGAGTGTTCGGAGCAGGCGAGGCATTGGAGGGAGATGCTACCGATCAGAAGATGCGGCGATGCGATCGGCTCGGTTTGGGCGTTTCTGAGGCGGCCACCAAATCTGCAGAAAATGTCGAAGACAGGGGTTGTGTAGCGCTTTGAGTGCGGCTATCTTCATGTCGTCAGGAGAAGAAAGGGAGCCAGCCCGGCCGTTCAGAGCGAGGGCAAACTCCCCCCACAATTGAGAGATCGATGCGAAGCACGATGGACCGTGCCTTCAAGCTGACGCTTGATGTTCGCATCACCCCATCCACGTTGATTTGTGGCTTGGCTGTTCATCGCCGCGTGTTCGCGGTGCTGTTCGAGGGGTGTCGGTCTGCCCATGTTTCGCGGCTTCCCGCCGCGGTAACGAGTTTCCCCCGATACGCCTCATATGAGGTTGCTGCGGTGGAGGAGTAAGGGAGGCGAGCCCCGTTCGAAAGAACGCGACTCGCGTTGGATCGAACATCGAACGACGCTGCGGTGAAAGCCGAGTCGCGCGATTCTCTCTCTCTGTGCTCGTCTCGGCTTCGCTGCGCCGGAAACGGCGCGGCAAAGCCTTCAAGGCTCGGCGAATCGATCGGGTTGCCGAGCCGACGAATCTCTCTCTCTGTGCTCGTCTCGGCCAGCGGCCGCCTGAAAGGGCGGCCGTCGGCCTTTTTCGACGTCGACGTTCCCGCAACTCAATCGAACGTCACGTCGCATCTTCAGACGACGCGTTGCGTCAGCCGACGAGCGTCACGACGGTGATCACGAGCGTCAGCACGGTGGCGTTGTGTAAAAAATGCGCCGTAATGCTCGGCACGATGCTGCCCCGTAGTTCTCGGATCGCCCCGAACACTGACCCAAGAGCGATCAACGGGAGCACCAGCAACGGACCGTAGCCGTGCATGAAACCAAAGACCGTCGCGGTGATCACGATGGCGAGCGGTCCGGCCCATCGGGCGCGAACGTGCCTCTGGAGCGCACCGCGGAAGACGAGTTCTTCGCAGAGCGGTGCCCAGATCGTCGCGAGGACGAAGACGAGGACGAGCGCGAGAGGACTGCCCCCGGCGACAAGGTCGATAACCGGGCTCGGGGGCGCCCCTTGGGCCCCGCCTGCCAGCATGTCGACGATCGTGATCAGGCCCAGCGTCGCGACCACGGCCGCGAAGAAGACCGGCAAACCAGCGAGGTACGCCAGGACCCCGAACCCGATTTCCCTGAAGAGCCCCTTACCTGTGTTCCAACCCATGAGCTTGGCGAGGTCAGCCTTGGACACACCACGGAGCAGGGGCCAGAGCGGGGCCAGGAGCAGGAGCCACTGGGCCACCAGCGGGATCATCCCTGGCCACGTCGCCGTCGGATCAGACGAGTACACCGCTCGGGCGATGACATCGGACCCCAGGCTGACGATCAAGAACCCACCGACGAACCAGCAGAACACCTCGAGCATCACGCTCCCGCCCGGGGCAGGCGGCTTGAAGGTGGCCTTGGTCTTGCCCGAGAACATCATCACTATCCAGACGACAAGAAGAACACACCCGGCCACGAACGCGAGCGTCACGACAGCGCCGGCCGCGAGGAGAACGCCTGCGAGCAGAACGCCACCTCGGACCAGGTCGACGCGGAGGGGGTGGTCGTCGGGCAACTCGAAGGTCAGCGCGACTTCGGCGAAGAACCCATGGTGATTGACGAGAGCCTGCCGCGATGGGTCGGCCTCTTCGGGCGGTTCTCCGGCGAAGATCCGTTTGAAGACCTTGGCGTCGGCCAGCAGGAGCGGAGCATCGGCGAGATCGGGGATGATGGTGTCGAGCCGGGTGATCGCCTCCTCGGGGCCGAGGATCTCGGCGGCGACGACCGCGGCGCGGATTCGGTCTGCATCATCGAGAGCGAACTGGTCGAGCGTGGGCATCGCCGACGGGTCTCCCCTGACCGCGTCGTCGAGCTTCACGTACAGCTTGCTCATGATGTCGAACGGACGGCTGAAGTCGGGCGGGAGAACCGCGTCGGACTCAACCGGAGACTCGGTTTCCGTTGGTCCTGTCGGGGCGCCCCCGGTGAAACGTCCAACCAGATCGATCAGGGGCGGGATGTTCTGGAGGCCCACGGCGACAGCGGTCAGAACAACCGCGAGGACGAGGGCGATCCGGGCCGAGCTTGGGGAACCGGGGTCGGGGTTCATACGCCACATCATCGGTGATCGGCCGCTCTGAGACCAGCGGTGCCCTTTGTTGGGGGTGGACGGGCCCGTTTGAAGACGCAGCCGCGAGCCGATCTGCGGTCCGGTGCGGGAGCCGATCCGGAAGTTGCGTTGGGAGCCGAGTTGGGCCACCGGTCGGCTTAGGACGCTAGCATCGACCCCCCAGGGCGTTCGAACGCCCGGAGGATGCCCCGGAGGTGCCCCTATGGCCTGGATCACGAAGCCCTCAGCAACGCAGAAGGTCGACAAGCGCGACGAGCCCTATCTGACCGAAGCGATGCGGACCACGCTGACCGAGGACTACCTGCCCCGGTACGAGACGACGATGGCCGCCCTGCTGCCGGCCCTGCACCTCATCCAGCACGAGTACGGGTGGATCCCCCACCAGGCGATGCTCGAGATCGCCGCGCACCTCGAGATCCAGCCCTCGGACGTGTTCGACACAGCCACCTTCTACGAGGAATATTGGCTCAAGCCCAAGGGCAAGGTCGTGGTCTCGGTGTGCCGCTCGATCGCGTGCGAGTTCTGCGGCCAGCAGGCCATCACCGATGCGTGCCGTGAAAGGCTGGGCGTGGAAGTCGGAGAGACGACCGACGACGGCAAATTCACGCTGATCGAACTCGAGTGCCTGGGCAGCTGCGGGACGGCGCCAGCGGCGCTCGTGGGCGAGACGCTCCACGAAACCATTACGCCCCAGCGGATCGTCGAGATCCTCGACGAGGTGAGCAAGGACCTGGATGCAGGAGGCTCGGGGCACTAACCACCGGAGGTGGCAATGCCCGAGCAAGGTCGTTTCAGTAAGAGAATGACGCGAGCGAGGGAGCGGCGCGATGCGCGGCGCCAGCGCCGACACGATTCTGGGAGCAGCACGCTCTGGGTTGCCTTCGCCGCCGCTACCGAGGCGGTCTTGTTTACGGCCGAAATGATCTTTGTTGTCTTGACGTCCGTGTTCGCCCCGGTGGCGCTCGGAGGTGCCGCGATCCTCGCATTCTTCGAGGGATGCGGAGGCTGCCTCAGCTAGCCGGCGGAACGCCGATCGCTTCGGCGAGGTCGCCCGATCGCTCGCTGCCTAGGAGCAACTTCTTGGGCTTTCCGTCCTTCGTGTAGTTCACAAAGACTCCGTGCTCGCCCGAGACGTTGAGCACCGTCCCGAATCTCTTTGAGAACTTCACGCCCCATCCGCCGGCATCGGCGATGGGGCTGTATTTGATCGCCTCGGCCGATTCGACGGCGCCGAGGTCGATCGACTTGCGCGAGAACGGCACGAAGCGCGCGAGCACCCGTCGGTCGGTCACGACGGTGGTGAGCCGGAGGCCGAACGCGATGAGAAGAGGCAGAACGATCGCGGACCCGAACCAGACCAGCAGCAGCGTGTCGCGGGCCGATCCACCCTGCCCGAACGCGAGCGGCAGCATGATCCCCGACATCACGACCGCCTCACTGGGCATGAGCACCCGGATCAAGATGTTGCGGTGCATGGGCTGAACTTCGCGGAAACGCTCGACTTCGCCAGGTTGGAGTTGCATGATCCTCTTGTTCCTCGGCCCGGATGCCCGATTTCCAGAATGCAAGTATGACCGCTCCTGACGACCGAAGCCAAACACCCCGGCAGCCCCAAGGCCAATCGAAGGGCCTGGGGGCAAAGCTCGGGTTCGCGCTGGGCCGCGCGGTCGGGGCCACGATGAAGTCGCTCTCGAAGCCGAAGCGGACGGTCGAGGTCGACCGGGCCACCCAGCAGGTCGAAACCCGCGATGATGCGGGCCGCAAGATCGTGCTCAGGCGGACGACCATCGACGAAGTGGAGATCGAACCATGAGACGAACAGCACTGACCCTGGGGCTCGTGACGATCGGCGCCGGCCTTGTCGGGTGCGAGAGCGCCCAGATCAGCCGCGTCAGTATTCTGAACGAATCCCGCACAGAGATCCGGTACAACGCGTGGGTCGTCGAGGGCGAGGTGCCCGACGAGTCGACTGATCGCACGCTGGCCCCCAACGCCAGCGACGGGGTGACCCTCGAACACCCTGGCGTCACGTCGCCGAGGGTCGCGATCCGGGTGAGGCCGGCCGGCGAAGCTCAGGGTGTTCCCTACACCGCCGAGCTGACCCCGCCCGGCCCCTACACCATCGCGGTTCGCGGCGAAGCGGGTCAGCTCCAGCTCGCCCGGTACGACACGACTGACCCCAATGACCGTATCGCTCCCCCGGACCCCCACCAACGGGGCCTGACCGACGACATCCCCCGTCCGAATGTCAATTTCGGGACGCCGTGAGCCTCTGATCGAGGTCCTCGTCAGCCGGTAGAATCGGCGGCCTTTCGGCGGGCGAAGTCCTGCCGGACGCGAATCTGTGCGCGATAGATGCGATGAGGGGCCCGCACGACCGGGTCGGGAGTTCGAGGATGCCCAAGAAGACCTACGAGAACACGCTGACGCAGCACTGGCTGCTCAAGAACATCCCGACCCCGCCCTACGGCAACGTCGAGGACCGTCACGTCGTCAGCTACGACGAGTACGTCGGCAACGGCGGCTACGACGGCCTCCGCAAGGCGCTGGCGATGAAGCCCGACGAGGTCACGCAGATCGTGAAGGACTCGGTGCTCCGCGGCCGCGGCGGCGCCGGCTTCCCGACCGGCGTGAAGTGGGGCTTCCTGCCGCCCGCCAAGACGGACGACGGGGCCGAGATCAACGACGACTTCGCAGGCCGCGACGCGGACGTGAAGGAGCGGTACCTCGCGATCAACGCCGACGAGTCGGAGCCCGGGACCTTCAAGGACCGGCTGCTGATGGACTTTGACCCGCACCTGATGCTCGAAGGCATCGCGATCTGCTGCTACGCGTGCAAGCTGAGCAAGGCGTACATCTTCATCCGCGGCGAGTACCACCACCAGGCCCACGTGCTCGAGCAGGCCCTCAAGGAGGCCTATGCCAACGGGATCTTCGGCGACAAGGGCATGGTCGGCTCGGACGCGAACACCGGGGGCCCTCGCTTCCGCGTCGACTGCTACGTGCACCGCGGCGCCGGGGCGTACATCTGTGGCGAGGAGACCGGCCTGCTTGAGGCTCTTGAGGGCAAGCGGGGCTGGCCCCGGATCAAGCCCCCGTTCCCGGCGCTCAAGGGCCTGTTCGGCAAGCCGACGATCATCAACAACGTTGAGACGCTCGCCCACCTTCCGGACATCATGATCCACGGCGCGGACTTCTTTAAGGAACAGGGCGTCGAGAGCTCGATCGGCGGGCCGCCCAGCTTCGGCACCAAGCTCATGGGCGTCAGCGGGCACGTCAACCGCCCGGGCGTCTACGAGTGCGAGCTCGGTATCCCGCTTCGCACGCTCGTCGAGGTCTTCTGCAACGGGATGCGCGACGGCAAGAAGTTCAAGGGCGCCATCGCCGGCGGCGTCAGCATGGGGATCCTGGGCCCGGATCAGTACGAGGCCGAACTCGATTTTGACATCGGCCGCAAGTACAACGTCCTGGGCCTGGGCACCGCGTGCCCGACCGTCTTCGACGAAGACACCGACATGGTCGCGGTCGCCCGCAACATCTCCCGCTTCTTCAAGCACGAGAGCTGCGGCCAGTGCACCCCCTGTCGCGAGGGCTCGGGCTGGCTCTACCAGTTGCTCACCCGCATCGAATCCGGAGATGCCCGCACCAAGGACCTCGACCTGGCGCTCGAAGTTGCGACGAGCATGGGATCGATGCCCGGCACGACCATCTGCGGCCTCGCCGACGGCAACAACTGGGCGGTCCGCACGATCATGAACAAGTACCCCGAGGAGTTCGAGGCTCGGGTGAAGCCGACGTACGTGCCGGTGAAGATGACTGTCGGCGCGGCGGCGAAGGGTTGACCGATGCCTCAGGGCGACGCAGGCTCAGACGCCCGTCGCCCGATCGCTGCGCGGAGCCTCGGCGCAGTTCGCGGCTTCGCGGCGTGGCTCGCCGAACGCGGCGTGAGTGCCAATGCCGTGTCGACCTCAAGCATGGTCTTCGCGGCGACGGCAGGCGGAATGCTTGCCGCTACGACGAAGGTCCAACCCGGTTCATTCCTCGAGCGTGGCTTATGGCTCCTTGGCGCGATCGCCATCGAGTTTCGCCTTATCGCGAACCTCCTCGACGGCCTTATCGCGGTGGAGGGCGGAAAGGCGTCCCCACTCGGCGGGCTCTTCAACGAAGCCCCAGACCGGGTCAGTGATGCGATGATCCTCATCGGCTTGGGTTACGCGGTTGGAGGTGACCCGGGACTCGGCCTGGCCGCGACTGCGGCGGCCATTCTGACCGCGTACTTGCGTGAGTTGGGCCATCGGCTGGGCGCTTCCGCTCGCTTCGATGGACCGATGGCCAAGCCTCAGCGCATGCACGTCTGTGCCGGCATCGCACTTGTGCTGGCGGTCACGCCGACGGGTTGGCGATTCGAGACGCCCTTGATCGGTGGAATCCCAGCACTCACTCTTGCTGTGATCACTCTGGGCAGCCTCGTCACCGCATGGCGGCGCACTGTGTTCATCGCCAGTGAACTGGAGGCGAGCGCCGCATGACCCAGACCGCCATCGAGCGGCTCTTTGGCTGGCAGGCCGCGTTCGATCGACCGGAGGTCGCATGGCTCAGCGGCATCGGCGGAGCCATACTGGTGCTGTCGGGGGTCATCATCGCGGCTTTGGTGCTTTCCAAGAAAGCCCCCGAGGCCCTCCGGCGCGAGCTCGTGGTCCGGTGGCTCACGTGGAGCGTCATCGCACTGGGTCTCGTTGCCTCGGTCGTTGCCGGAGCGGCGACGCTCATCGTTGTCGTATTCGCCGTCTCAGTGCTGTGCTACCGCGAATTTGCCCGGGCCACAGGCGTGTTCCGCGAGCCGATCGTGACGGCGATCGTTGGCGTGTGCTTGCTCGCCCTCGCGTTCGCCGCCGCGGACAACTGGTTTGCGATGTTCACCGCGATTCCGATGCTCGGGGCCGTCCTGATAGCGATCGGTTGCGTTGTGCGCGACCAGCCACAGGGCTATCTGCAACGTGTATCGCTCGGCGTCGTCGGGTTGCTCGTCACCGGCGCTGGGCCCGCGTACCTCTCGATGCTCACGGTTGACGAGCGATGGCGGATGATTGTGCTTGCGCTCTTCATCGCAGTCGCTGTGGGCGACGTCAGCGCATTCGTCTGCGGGAAGCTCGTCGGCGGGATGAAGCTCATGCCGAACACCAGCCCGGGCAAAACGATCGCCGGTGCCGTCGGCTCGCTCATCATCACTGCGGTGGTGGTCGCGACGATGTTCAGCATGATTTATGATGACACGCGCCTGGACAGCCCAACGATCCTGCTGGGCTTGGGCATCCTCGTGGGCGTGACCGGACAATTGGGCGACCTCATCCTTTCCGCACTTAAGCGCGACGTTGGCATCAAGGACTTTGGGAAGGCCCTTCCCGGCCACGGCGGACTGCTCGACCGCTTTGACAGTCTGGTCTTTACGGCCCCCGCGGTCTTCTACTACTTGGCGTACTTCGTGGGGATCGGCCTCGAATCTGAGACAAACATCCTGACGTTCCGAATCATGTCATCGTGAAGGACTGGGAGTACAGACCGGCGGCCGACGCGGCCCTTAAGAGCGCCGATCGTCTGGTGAGCCCTACCCGCGAAATCGGGTTGCCGGGCGCCCTGGCGCTCGACGCCCTGGCGCTGGGCGCTCGGGTGTGGTTCACGCTGTACCACCGCCTCAGCATCGGAGGGCTCGAGAACGTCCCTCGGTCGGGCCCACTCGTCATCGCGGCCAACCACGCGAGCCACTTCGACGCCCCCCTGCTGCTTTCGTGCCTCCCCTCTTCGCTGAGACCCACGCTCTACCCGGTGGCCGCGTCCGACACGTTCTTCGTCTCCCCGCCCCGCTCGGCCCTGGCGACCGGGTTTATCAACGCGTTGCCAATCCGGCGCGGCCGAGCGTGTCGCGAGGCGCTCGGCGCCCTACGCGACCGGCTGATCGGTGAGCCTTGCACGCTGATCGTGTTCCCCGAAGGCACGCGCTCGCGAACGGGCCAAGCCTCACGCCTGCGCGACGGGATCGGTGCCCTCGTCGCGGGCGCCGACGTCCCGGTGGTGCCTTGCCGCATCGACGGCACGCATCAGGCCCTGCCGCCCGGAGTTCGCCTGCCCCGCGCGGTCAAGATCGGCGTGACGTTCAAGGCCCCCATCAACTTCTCAGATGTCTCCGACGACCGTGAGGGCTGGCGCTCGGTTGCCGAGGCCCTCGAACCGGTCCTTTGTTCCGGGGGCGAGAGATGACTGAACTGCGGGCAACCCTCAAACAGGACGGGTTTGCGATCGTGCCCAACGTCGTCGGCGGCGACGCTCTCCGACAACTGCGTCAACTCACAGAGACCATCGAAGGCACACCAGACAGACGCGTCGGTGGACTCCGCAACCCGTTCGACCGCATCGCGGGGCTGCTCAACGCCGTGCGATCGACCGGAGTACCCGACCTTGTCCGCTCGCTCTTCGACGAAGCCCCGTTCGTCGTACGTTCGATTCTGTTCGACAAGAACGCAGACGCCAACTGGCTCGTGCGGTGGCACCGTGACACGACGATCGCCGTCGTCGCGCGCGTCGACGCCGAAGGCTTCGGACCCTGGTCGATCAAGGAGGGTCTTCAGCACACCCGCCCGCCGCGCCGCATCCTCGAGCGGATGGCGACGATCAGGCTGCATCTCGATGATTGCCCGGAGAACAACGGCCCGCTCCGCGTTATGCTCGGGTCGCATGCAGATGAGGGCGTCGAGCCCGATGAATCACACGCGGCGACATGCTGCGTCGCCGCCGGAGACGCGGTGCTCATGAAGCCGCTCACGCTCCACGCTTCATCCAAAGCCACGTGCCCAAAGCGCCGGCGCGTCCTGCATCTTGAGCTGTCGGATTCCGATCTGCCGGGTGGCCTGGATTGGAACGAGCGGGTCTGGCTCGATGACCGTCGCGACGCCTTTCGCGCGCATCCAGCACCCGCGCAGTCGCGGCCACAGCCTTGATTCACTCAGCGTTGTTCGTGATATCGCTTGCCATCTCGGTGGCGCTCGTCGAGATCTCATACCGGCCCGAGTTCCGCGATCCCGGGCCCAGCGGGTGTCGCCCGTACGAGGAGGGGCCCCGAAGCTGCAGCCGTCGTATCAATTTGATGACAATTGATATACAACTGATATATGGTTACAGTATCAATTCGATATCGATTGATACAAGGTTGATGCCGTGCGAATGCACCAAACACCTCCCGATATTGCTTCCTTGCTCAACGATCAACCCGATATTCTCGGAACCGCTTTGTCAGACGATGCTTACCGCTCGTTTGCCACATCCCAATATGGTCGTTACCGACACTGGCACAAAGTTCGAGCGATCGCCCGAGACGAGGGGCTCGACCCGGAGACCGCCTGGGTCGCTCTGAAGCTCGGGCGGCAGGGGCAGTACCGGTCAACGCCGTTCCGGTCGAGGCGAGGCGAGTCGTTGGTCTACATGCTGCCGGATCATGTCCTCGCTGAGCTGATGCTCACGGACCAACAACTCGCCGGACGATTCACGATCGACGATGTCGGCGCGCTCAGCTCCGATCACCGGGATCGGTACGTCGTGAGCTCGCTCATGGAGGAAGCGATCGCTTCGAGCGTGCTTGAGGGCGCGACAACAACGCAGGTCGTTGCGAAGGACATGCTCCGCTCCAAACGCGATCCGCGCGACAAAAGCGAGCGGATGATCTTGAACAACTACCTCTCACTCGAAGCCGCGAGGGATCAACTCGACCGACCGATGTCGCCCGAGTTCTTGTGCGAGTTGCAGTCGTCCTTGACCCGGGGGACGCTCGACGATGACAGCGAGGAAGGACGCTTCCGGCACGCCTCCGAGGACGTGGCGGTGGTTGATCGGCGCGATGGCCAGGTGCTGCACCAGCCGCCACACGCCGACGAGCTTCCGGAGCGCCTCGCGACGCTCTGTGCGTTTGCCAATGCCCCGATGGAAACCGACGGCGCCCGGTTCATCCACCCGATTGTGCGCGCCGTTTTGCTGCACTTCATGCTGGCGTACGACCACCCCTTCTGCGACGGAAACGGGCGCACCGCTCGGATTCTCTTCTACTGGTCGGTGCTCCGCCAGGGCTACTGGATGTTCGAGTTCTTGCCGATCTCCAGGCTCATCGGGAAAGGACCGAGCCGGTACGGCCGTGCGTTTCTCTACACCGAGACTGACCAGTTCGACGCGACGTACTTCCTGCACTACCACCTCCGGATCGTCCGGCAGGCGAGAGACGAGCTCCGCGAGTACCTCAAGCGCAAGCAGCGGCAGCTCTCGGAGACCCGCGGCGCGTTCCGTGAGGACCGCACGCTGAACCACCGGCAGCACGCGTTGCTGTCACACGCGATTCGACATCCCGACGCGATCTACACGATCGAGAGCCATCAAACTTCGCACAAGGTGGCCTATGCCACAGCGCGGGCGGACCTTTTCAAGCTGGCGGACGCTGGGTATCTGAAACGCGACAAGGTTGGCAACCAGTACATCTTCACGCCGTCGTTGTCGCCGCGCCGCTAGGGGGAGTACCTGATGACCCGCGTTGTCCTCGCGATCCTTGCAACCATGATCACGTCCGCCTCTGCCCAGACCTCGCAGGCCCTCCTCGACATCACCGAAAGCCCCGAGTTCCGCGAGCCGGGGCCGACCGGGTGCTGGCCGTTTCAGTGGTACACCGTCGAAGGCCGCTCGATCGCCGAACCGAATCCCGGCGATGATCCGTGCGGACCGCCGCGGTACACGCGGGCCGACGCCATCGCGGACACGATCCAGGCGCGACCCCTCGTCGACGCGATGGTGGACGCGTTTGCCGCCGACGACGCCGTCATCGACTGGGCCGACGGCATCGAGGATGGGCCGTTGGACTCCTCCTGGAACGCCCCGTCGCTCGACGGTCAGTTCTCCGCGTCGTACGCCCGGCGAGCCGCGAGATTCCTGCGCTTCGACGCAGCGCTCGCCGCGGAGGAGCACGACTGGGAACGGTTCACGGACTCGACCGTCGGCCTGCTCGGATTGATGAACCTGATGACTCGGTCCGAGTCGACGATCGGCCCGCTCTCAGCCCACGGCATAGCGCACTTCGTCTACGGCTCCGGCGCACTGAGGCCGGTCGACGGGGCCTTCGAGCCAGCACTCTTCAACGACGCCGACCCGATACCGACCCGTGTAGTCCGGCGTGTCCTCGACGCCCTGGCGGCTTTCGACGAAGAAGACCCGTTCGGATATCGCGCTGGCCATATGCAATGGACCAGAACGCTGCACGCATGGTTTCACCTTCGATACGTCCAAGGCGACGCCGGCGCAGAGTCACTCGCGATCGAGATTTCGAACAGCGGCCTACCCCTCGACCGCGAGTGGCCCTTGCAAGACCTACGCATCGGGCGGTACCTCAACGACATGACGATCTACGTGGAGGTCGGTTCGCCGCTGATTTCCTATCCAGCAGCGCGGCTCACCGAAGCTGAGATCGAGACGCTCCACCGGCGGGCGGTTTCGCTCGCGAACAAGGCGATTGATGGCTGGCACGCCGAAGACGCGGCCGAGCGGATCG
This sequence comes from Planctomycetota bacterium, assembly GCA_038748775.1. Classification (GTDB taxonomy): domain Bacteria; phylum Planctomycetota; class Phycisphaerae; order Phycisphaerales; family UBA1924; genus DAIQNV01. Next base: position 208,772 of record JBCDIT010000002.1, on the reverse strand, counting down.
AAGCTGTTCACGAATCGATTCGATCCGACCGCACCCAGGTGCTGAAGTTGCTCGGGACCCCCGTCGGTTCGTACTGGATCCATTCGCAAGCGGGACGTGATTGGCTTGCCGACCTCAAGGCCGAACTCGAGGCCGCGTTGGAACGACGCGATCATCCCTGATCGCGTTCCATTTCCAGAAACAGCGAGGCCGAAAAGTCGACCAGAACGCCCGAGCTGCGCAACGACCATCGCCCATGGAACACACCCCACAGCAGTTCCGGGTGGCCTGAAGTAGAACGGCCGTCTGGCACGTTGATATCGGGAATCACCGCACTACTTTTTCTTCACAGTGTCTTGCGGCGTTGCTTTGACAACAACCTCTTCGGCGCCTGATAAAGAAGGCTCAGGCTGCTCGGACTGCTCTAGCGTCTTTGTTTTGGGCTCACCGGCTTGCCGATCCAAATCGCCTTCTTCGCCGTCGGATTTCAGAAAGGTGTTGCGAAACTGCTTGATCGCGGATGCAGCCGAGATCCATGCCGCGGCCCCGTTCTGTTTGCCATCAAAGCAGTGAAACTTATGATCGACGAGGTCGAACTCCCTGCTCGTGGTCCGACGCATCTCGCCGGCCTTCGCGAAGGCGATCGTCTGGACCGATACGCGTTGGTCCTTCTTGAACCGAACACCCCGGACCGCTGGCTGATCGCTGATCCCCGCAACCAGCAAAAACGAGTTTTCGCCCGGAGCAAAGTCCTTCGCTGTCGTTACGGCACCCGGATTTTCGGCGAGAAGGTACTTCTTCTTCCGAAGTTCATTCCGCGCCTTCGTGGGCGGCCTGACCAACGGAGCCGCCCAGAGCGCGCCACCGGTTGCCCTCATCGCAACGGAGAGCATGACGGCGTGCGAGCGACGAACACACCCAGCGAAGACGTGCGTCTCGGACGATTTCAGCGCCGTAAGAAGCCCAGCCGCGACTGATGAACCGTTGAGGCGACGAACCCGGAAGCCCGCATCGCGCCACGCCGTGTGATCGTCAGCGCTGAGCAACGCGACCGTCGGGAGCGCACCAACCTTTTGGACGACCTGCTTGTAGAGGTTCTTGATCTTCAGCGACGAAGTCCAGTCAAACACACCTTCACCGGGAGTCCAACGCTTTTTCACCCCGAGAGCCAGCGCGTCCGCGAAATCGGAGTTCTCCACAATTTCGCGTCGCGCGCAGACGACATAGAGGTGATCAAACTGGCCTTCGTACGGATCGGCAAGACCGTTTTCTTCCGAGGCCGCGATCGCAGAAATCGACCCACCCTCAAGACCGTCCGCGGCGGCCGTCTTGCCGTCCGTTGGGCTGATACAGAGATGCAGCCGCCCCTCGACCTGCGCCTTGACGCCGGGAAGCACGTCGAGCCTCTCCGTGCTGGCACCGGCATTCCCTTTGCGGACGCCGAAGAGATCGGGGTACTTCTTGGCGAGCTCTTTGGCGGCCGACCGATCGCGGACGTCGAGATGCACGACCTGGGTATCGAGAAAGGCCGTGCTTGCGAGGAATCCAAGCATCGCATTGGCTGAGGCAGCCGCGATCTGGTTGTACGCATGGGTGCCGGTACCTTGCCCTGTAATGGCCGCGGCCATCACCGATGTCTGCTCAACCCCCCTAATGAAGTAATCAAACCCCACCCGAATCGCGGTCTCTGACGATCTCTCGCTCATCCCGAACCCCTGCGCAAAAAAAGTTACCCAGCCGGCAAAAACCCCACTCGCGTCGCGAGCCAACCCTTTGGCCGTCAACCCCCACTCAACGGCACCTCGGTTGTAGCGAAAAATCTCGACTCAATGCAAGCTGCCCCGGCCTGTTCGGCTGTGCGCCTGTTCGCCGACGCCGGGTGGGGAGTACTTGCACGTCAACCCTGCAACCCAGAACTGAGCGACACGACGGTTGCCCGGCAACTCTCGAGACCACTGACCGGACAACGCCGGACCCGGTCTCTGCGCGTTCAACAAAGACCGTCGTGATTCCATCGTGCTGCTTTATCTTCGGCCTTGCATGAGCAGCCGGCCGCCCCGAGGGGTTCGAAGGAGTCGTCCACGATGAAGTTCAACGAGACAAACCACCTGATCAACGAACGCGGAAGCGAACTGCACCTTGGTCACACGTGGGTCCCAAGCGGCCCGGTGATCGACTTGAGCGAGGTGCGTTGCGCGGAAATCGGCTTTCTCGTACCGAAGACGTCGATCGAGGCGTCGACAAGCCGCGCCGCCGTTGAGGAAGCCATCATCAACGAGATGGGCGCGGTCAACCTCACCGGATTTGGCGCGGTGATGGGTTCGGCGCAGATCAGCGGTGTCATCACCGTCGAAGCCGACACCGCGACGCTTATCGCCCTGGAGGAACGACTCTCGCGGGACGAGACTGCGCTGGCTCGTGCTCGGTGGTCGTTCCATTGGATCAAGAAGGGCAGCTACCGCGTCACCCGGTCGATCGACATCGGCCGCAACAGCGCCTGAGACGGCGCGACGATCAACACCGGCAGGGCGGGGACCGTTCGTAGCGGTCCTCGCTCTGTTTTTGTCTCCACGTCGGCCAACCCCTACACGAGCCGAGGCAGTGGTCACGACTCGCCGCTCGTCGTGTCTGTCGCGAGGCGAAGAATCGAAAAAAATCTCCTCGGCAAGCGAACGACCCGCCGGCAAATCTTCATGGGCAACATCGATTCCGCGATCGGCGTGTTGGTCGGAAACATAGAGAAATCCAGGATGTAAAGGACGTCAGAACACTCTCAGTCGCCCGTGAGTCGAGTTCGCCAGGCTCAACACTGACTGTCTTCGAGGAACATGGCGCTACACGCTTGTGGAGTTGATGCGCAACATCGAAGCGTGCCGCTCGCACGGCGTGTCCCGACGTTCTGTTGGTCGTTTCCCCCTCGCTTCGGCGAGGAACCGGCACGCGGTATCGCCGAACAAACTGAGGTCCACTCAGGACGATCACGATCAGGAGGGACTCAGAAGATGATGAACGTCACACCCGCGCATGCGTCGCCCGCGATTCGTAACGCTGATAACGCCGAAGAAGTGCTCCGCCGTACCGGCTCGATGATCGACGACAGCGCGATCGGTCGTGCTGAGATCCGATTCGGATTTCCGAATACGTCGATCCCCTCAACGACGACGACCGACGCGAAGGACGCGGTGATCGCGTCGCTCGGCGAGGTGACCATCATCGAAATGCGTGCCCTTGTCGGATCAGCGGACACCACCGGTCTCGTCACTGTCGAGGCGAGCCTCGCGGCGTTGGCTGAACTGGAGGAGCACCTGGAGCGAAGCGGGCCGGCCCTCGTCGATGCCGACTGGAAGTTCACGTGGTTAAAGAAGGGGGAGTACGCGATCACCCAACTCATCGAGGTCCGCCGCAACCGCGTCTGAGAAGACGCCCCAAGAATCAACCGGCAGGGCGTAGGTCGCTCGTTGTGGCCCCGTCCTTTATCCCCGCGCACCGTGCTCGAACGTTGTTGGCCCGTTCAAACCCGCCCGAATCACAGCCTTCGCGACCGAGGTTGTGGAGAAGCACCCCAAACCCGCTTCACTCCTCGAACCCCTGCGTCCCTTCCTTCGCCGCGAGCCGCTTCTCGACCACGCTGAAGATCTTGTCGATCCGCTCACGACTCAAACCCAGCATCACACCGAAGTGCTCGACCACCACGCGCTCGTCGCCCGAGACCACACCGTCGATCGCCGCCACCTGGTAGAGCACCGCGAGCGTCGTCTCGGGATCCGAACGAACCACGCTGAGCTGTTCGTTGAGCAGATCGTCGTCGGTGCGGGCCTTCTCCATCAGCGTCTCGAGGTGGTCCTCGCGGACCCCCGCCCGGCGGGCAAGGTGACGAAGCGCCTGCGCCTCGTGCGGGGTGATCTCTCCGTCGAGCCCGGCGATGCACGCCGCGGCTTTCAATAGGTCCACGTCCGACTTCGACATCTTCGATTCACCTCCTGCGTTCGGGTTTCGGTTCGCAGCCCAACGGTTCGCCGCTGGTGACCAGGAAACGAGCGAGGGTTCGCCCCCGAACGCACGCTAGCGGCTTCAATTGAGGCCGCTTCGGTCCGCCATTCTGCCACATGGCGCGAATACATGCACGCGCCGTCTCGTTGAATGGCTCGGCGGGGAGGGGCCCCGCCGCGAATCAAGGCGGCCGGCGGGTCTCAACCACCCCGGCTCATGGGAGCAACCAAATGACCACCAACGCGGCGGCTGCGCCCAGCGCAGCGGATATCTCTGTGTCTGAATCCAACACCCAATCCCGCCCGACCGGACTGAGCCTTCCCGCCAAGGTGGGCACGTGGCTCGCCCAGATCGGCGCCGCGGCGATCCTCGGGCAAACCCTGTTCTTCAAGTTCACGGGCGCTCCGGAGACAGTCGCGCTGTTCAACACCGTCGGCCTCGGTGATGCCGGCCGATTCGGCACCGCGGCTCTTGAGCTGGTCGCCGTTGTGCTCTTGCTCATCCCTCGCACCGCTTGGGCCGGTGCCTTGGTGGCCCTCGGCGTGATTTCCGGCGCGATCATGAGTCACTTCACAAAGCTGGGAATCTCCATCGACGCTGCGGCGTTGAATGAACCGGCGCTGGAGCCACTCAACGGACCGAGCCTGTTCGTGATGGCGGTCGTCGTGTTCGTCGCCTCAGCGGTGGTGCTGGTGATCCGCCGGGGGCAACTCCCGGTGATCGGAGCCAAGCTGACCGCGTCGGACCGCGGCTGAGCCGCGAAGACAGAGAGCCGGACACGTCCGGCCTCGACAAGCCTTCCCCCTTGATCGGGCTCGATCGGGATCGTCCCGATCGGGCCTGTTCTTTTTTTGCTGTGCTTTTCGACGTGCTTGGATCAGCCCACCGTGTCGAGCGCCTGTTCGGGCGCGGCGGCGTTGAGTGCCCGAGCTTCGATACGGTCGGCGCGGGTCTCGAGCAACGTCGCCCTCCACGGATCGCCCTCGCGACGGGCCGCGACCCGGGCTTCCTGACGGGTTCTCTCGGCGAGCGCTTCGGCGTCGTTCCGTTCGATCTGTTCGATCGCGTTGCGTCGGTCCTGCTCGCGTCGGGCGCGTGCTTCCTCCGCCTCGCGCTGCTCGCGCTCGCGTTCGAGGCGTTGCTCACGCAGTTCGGCCGAGCGTTCGATCGAGTTCTCGAGAACGTCCCCGAGGATCTCGTCGTTCCGTGCCCGCACCGCCGCGCCGAGCGCTTCGGCAGAAGCCCCGGGCCAAGGGCGGACGAGCGGAGGGCTTTCGACAAAGCGAACGGTCACGCGTGGGGCGTCGACGGTCCCGTAGAGGGACTGAAACGAAACCCGCGATTTCGGCGCATTTCGCCGGCAAGAACTTCGGGTTGCGCGGTTTATGCGCCCAAGTGCTAGACGCGGAATTTGTTTGGTGACGGTCCTCAACTCTTGGAACGTGCTCTTTGTCCCGATAGAGTGTGGGCCCGCCGGGTGGATCACCCGGTGGCGTCACGCGGGGGCGGCCGCGAAGACCCTGGTGCTGGCAGCGTGCCGGCGGGTCAATCGGGTCGCTCGGGCGGGGTCATCCTCCCGTCTCGCACCGCCAACCTGCGGTCATGACCGACCAAGACACGCCCGGCGACGAACCTCCTTCTCGAAGTCCCGCTGGGCCCCCCGTCAGCTTGGATGTTTGCGTGGTCGACGTGCTCGATGCAACGTCGCTCGCTCCCGCTGCGCTCGTCCAAAGCCTCGCAGAGCGATTGCGGCGCGCGATGGTTGAACTTCGCGCCGCCGGTGAGCTCCGGGTGCGGATCGTCGCTGATAGCGAGATGACGGTGCTGCACGCGACGCACAAGAAAGACGCGACCACGACCGACGTGCTCACGTTCGATCTGTCGAACGGATCGGGTGGGCTTGACGTCGACGTCGTCGTGTGCCTCGACGAGGCGCATCGTCAGGCCGCGGCCCGCGGACACGATGCCGGCGACGAACTCCTGCTCTACGCCCTCCACGGCGCCCTGCACTGCCTCGGCTTCGACGATGCGTCCGAGGATGAATCGGCCCGCATGCACGAAGAGGAAGACCGGGTGCTCAACGCGATCGGCGTCGGCGCCGTGTTCGGACGCCCGGTGCTCGACCGGGGGGACGCCCGATGAGCGCCGACGTGCTGACGTGGATCGCGCTTGGGTGCGCTGTGCTCGGGGCTCTGCTGAGTTCACTTCAGCACGCGCTGAGCGAAGTATCTCGCCCGGCTCTCGAAACACTCGCGGCGCGCCGGACCATCGCGAAGACCAACGGGAACCTCTCGCCCCAGCCCGCGTCAGGGGGCGACCCTGGGTCGAGCGACCTCCCCGGGCTCGTCCCGGACCGTGTCGGGGCAATCCTTGAGGACCTCGAGGGACACGTCGCGGCGATCGCCGTGCCGCGGCTCGTGTGCAACCTGCTCGCCGGTGTCGCGGCGGTGCTCGCGGTTGCGGCGCTTCGCTCTGACGGTCAACCGGGGATCCTCGACATCGTCCTCGGTCTCTCTGCGGCGGTCATCGGCCTTTGGACGCTGAGCGTCGCGTTGCCCCTGGCGATCGCTCGGCACGCGGCCGAGCACACGGTGTACGCATGGTCGACGCTGCTGCGTCTCTTTCACGTCGTGCTCACCCCGCTCCGGCGCGTGCTCGACTTCATTTCCGAGGTTGTTCGCCGGCTGGCGGGGCTCGAAGCGGTGAGCGAGGTCGAGGCGCGCGAGGCCGAACTCCTGAGCCTCGTCGAAGAGTCGGAACGCGAGGGGCAACTCGACGAGACCGCGCGAGAGATGATCGAAGCGGTCGTCGAGTTCCGGTCGACCACCGTCGAACAGATCATGACGCCCCGGACCGAGGTCCAGGCGTTCGAGTACACCGATGACCTTGAGAAGGTCAAGGCGATGGTGTCCGACGTCGGCCACTCGCGCGTCCCGGTGTACACCGACGACCTGGATCACATCGAGGGCTTGCTCTACCTCAAGGACTTGCTCCGCTATCTCGCAACGCACCCCGCCCAACCCTCCGGCTTCAATCTCAAAGACGTGCTGCGCGAAGCGACGTACGTTCCCGAGACCAAGACGATCCGGGAACTTCTCACCGAATTGCTCGATGAGAAGGTGCACATCGCGATCGCACTCGATGAATACGGAGGCACCTCCGGGATCGTGACGATCGAGGACATCGTCGAAGAAGTCTTCGGTGAGATCCGAGACGAGTACGAACCCGAGAGCGACGAAGACGAGCAGGTCATTCTCAGCACCACCGACCGATCGGCCGAGATCGAAGGGCGTGCGGAAATCGACGCGGCCAACGACGACCTCGAGCCGATCGGCCTGAGCATCCCGGAAGGCGAGGATTACGACACCGTTGCCGGGTTCGTCGTCACGACCCTTGGACGTATCCCCGAAGCGGGCGAGTCATTCCGCGAAAACGGGCTCGTCGTAACCGTCCTCGATGCCGAACCGACGCGGGTCAAACGCATTCGAGTCGAGCACGCGGCCGGGGAAGAAGCGGGCGAGCCGGTGTCGTGACGCCTTCGGTAAGGGCGTGAGAGGACCAGAACGCGGCCCTCGGCCCCGAGGTTTGTGCCCACCAACCCGGTCAGGTATCGTTGCCCGGCTGTGCCCCGCTCGACCCCGCCCACGTCTGCCCTGCTCGTCGCCGCGGTTCTCGCGTGCGTTGCCGGCACCGAGGCATCCCTGGGCCACGCTTGGTGGCAACCCTCGGACCCCGCCTTTGAGCCCCTGGTCGAGGACGAGGACGACCGGTTCGAGAGCCGGGTGATCTGCAGGCTGGTCATCCGCACGCCGACGGGCAACATCGATGAAGAGGAAGTCCCGGCGTACGAACCGTTGAACGCAGAGCTCGAGAACCGAGCGCGGAACGCCATCCGCTCGTACGAGGGCGCCCCGTTCCGGTCGGCGACGGTCCGGGCAGATGTTGACCGGCTGAGCCGGCTGATCAGCTTCGGGCAGGTCCGCACGAGCGTGGTCCCGCTCGACGATGGATCGGTCGACCTGTTCTTCACGCTGACCGAGCAGCCGGTCATCACGGACGTGCAGGTCACCGGGAACCGGTCGTTGTCGGACCAGAGGCTCGCCCAGGCGGTCGGAGACGTGCTGATCGGGGGGCCGGTCGAGCGATTCCAGATCGACCGCGCCGCCCGACGCATGGAGGCGCTCTACCGCGAGCGGGGGTTCTATCGGGTTCAGGTCCGCGTTGACGAGTCTGAGCTGGATGAGAACGGGATCGTTCTGTTCCGTGTCCGCGAGGGGACAAGAGTCAAGATCGCCGACATCCGGTTCCAGGGTGCCGACTCGTTCCCGCCCAAGCTCCTGCGTCGCGAGATCGAGACCCGCACTGCTGGGTTCTTCCGCAAAGGACAGATCGAGACGCGCACCCTCGACAACGACGTCGGCGCCATCGTGCGGTTCTATCGCGACCGAGGCTACCTCGACGTGCGGGCCGATCGGCGGGTCAACACGAGCCGCGACGGATCGGAGGCGATCGTCGAGTTCCTCATTGACGAGGGGCCTCGGTACACGTTCCGCTCGCTGAGGGTCGATTTCGTCGATGGTGCGCTCGAGGTCTTCACCGTCGAGCAGCTCGCCGGTCTCATGACCGTCCGCCCGGGTGATGTCTACGGGGCCACCGGGATCGACGAGTCGATCAAGATCATCGCCGACGCCTACGGGATGATGGGCCACACCGGCGCCCGCGTCTCGTCGTCGCCACTGCGCGACCCCGACCGACCGCAGGTTGACTTGCTGCTCACGATCGACCCCGGCCCGAAGTACCGGACGGGCGAGGTTGTGATCGCCGGCAACGATATCACCAAGCAAAACGTCATCCGTCGGCACGTCGAGGTGATCCCGGGTGATCCCTTGAGCACCGTGTCGATCGACCGCACGGAACGCCGCCTGCGCGGCATCGGGCTGTTCGACCCCGAGAACCGCAACCGGGGCGTCAAGCTCACGCTCCAGCCGCCGGATCCGACCGACCCCGAGTACCGCGACGTGCTCATCGAGGTCGACGAGACGAACACCGGGGGCATCTCGTTCGGCGGACAGGTCAGCTCCGACCTCGGGCTGTTCGGATCGATCTCGCTTACCCAGCGAAACTTCGATGTCACCGACGTGCCCGACTCGGCCGGCGAGTTCTTCGCCGGCCGATCGTTCCGAGGCGGAGGCCAGACCTTCCAGATCAACGCGCTGCCGGGCACGGAAGTTCAGACCTACACCATCAGCCTCTCGGAGCCCTACCTGCTGGAAACCGACTACACCGGATCTGCCGCTTTGCAGTTCCGTTCTCGCGATTTCGACGAATATGACGAGACCCGCTTCGGCGGCAACTTCACGCTCGGTCGGCGTTTCGGCACCCGTTGGGTCGGAACGAGCTCACTTCGTTTGCAGCGGGTCGACATCGGGAGCATCCCGGACGACGAGCCGGTCGACATCGTTGAATCACAGGGCGCCGCGAACATCTTGGGGATCGGCTTCAGCCTAACCCGGCGCACGCTCGACAACCGCTTCCTGCCCGACCGGGGCTCGTTCACGACGCTGAGCGTCGAACAGGTGTTGGGCGACTTCGACTTCACGCGCATCTCCGCCGGGCATGAGGTGTTCATACCGCTCCGCGGCGACTTCTTGGGCCGGTCGACGGTGCTCAGCGTCGCGACCCGGGCCGCGTACATCCCGCAAGGCCAGAGCGCCGTGCCGGTGTACGAACGGCTCTATCAGGGCGGCCAGCGGTTCCGAGGCTTCGATTTCAGGACGATTAGCCCCCGGTCGGTCCGCTTCGACAACGGAGAACCCAGCGACGTGCCTGTGGGCGGCACCTGGTCGTTCTTCACCGGGGTCGAGCTACGCCAGCCGATCGTCGAAGAAACGGTGCATCTCGTCACCTTCCTCGATACAGGCACCGTGCTCGAAAGCCCCGGGTTCGAGGAATACCGGGTCTCGGTGGGCGTCGGCATCCGAATCGCGGTCCCGGTCCTCAGCCCGGCCCCGCTCGCGTTCGACTTCGGCTTCCCGCTTGTCGACGAAGAAGACGACGAGGGTCGGCTCTTCAGTTTCTCCGTCGATGTCCCCTACTGATACATGACCCGAACTCCCGACCACCACCCCGGACGCGACCCCGGACGCGCCGCTCCCGCACCCCTACCCTTCTGACCACCGCCGCGTGCCCGGACGCGGCCAACACGCACGAGGTGCCCAATGACACACACGAGTAACCGCCCCGGAGTCATCACCCTCGCGGTCGCGACCGCCTTGGTCCTCGCCGGCTGGCTCGCCGGGCAGTCCGCGACCGCGACCAACCGCGTTGTGATGGCCCCGCCGACATCCGTCGCGGTCATCCGGCTCGAACCCCTGCTTGAACAACTCAAAGAACGCACCGAACTCGAAGACACCCTCAACGCGTTCATCGCCGAACGCCAGGCCCAGGTCGACGCCCTCCGCTCAGAGGGTGAAACGGCGGCCAGCGACCTCGAGTTGTTCACCCCGGGCACCGCGGCGCACCGCGACAAAACGCGCGAAGTCCTCGAAATCCGTGCGGCCCTGGAGACCCGCCAGAAAATCCTCCAGGAGATCGTCTCGGTCGAGACCGGGACCATCCTGCAAGAGCTCTACCTCAAGATCAAAGCAGCGGCCCAGCGCATCGCCGTACGCGACGGGTACGACATCATCCTGCTCGATGACTCGGCCGCCAACCTGCCTCCAAACGTAAGCGAGGGCGCCGTCCTCCGGTTCATCGGCGATCGCCGGGTCCTGTACGCCAATGATGCGGTCGACGTGACCGGCACCGTGGCGAACTACATGAACAACGCGTTCGCGGCCGGCCGCAACTAACAGACCGGCGCTGGACGTGACGGATCCTGCACACCAGAGCGATCACCCCGGACTCCCGCCGACGACGGGTGCCGCCGCGCTTGCGCTCGGCGCGGAACTGATCGGCCCGGACGATCTTTCGCTCCGCCGCCTCGACACGATGGACCGGTCCTGCGAAGGCACGCTGACGTTTATCCGATCGGCTCCGTTCGCGGCCAAGTGGCCCGAATGCCAGGCGACGGCGGTCATCGCGAGCCGGGACGTGGACGTGCCGCGCCATGCTGACCGGGCGCGCGCCGTGCTCGTCGTCGACGATGCCGACGCGGCGGTGCGCACCCTCCTCGGCCTGATCTCCGCGCGGGTCAACCCGCCGGTCGTGTCCGAGGGCGTCCATCCGTCGGCGTTCGTCGACGCCTCGGCGAACGTCGACCCGGCGGCGACCGTCGGACCGTTCTGCTTCGTGGGACCGGACGCGGAACTCGCCCCGGGCGCCCTGCTTGAGGCTGGGGTGACCGTCGGGGCCAACTGCAAAGTCGGCGCCCGGACGCGCATCCAAGACGGGGTCGTTCTCCGGCCCTTCACGACGGTCGGGGCTGATTGTCTGCTCCACCCCGGAACAGTGGTCGGCGCCGACGGTTTCGGGTTCGACCGGGATGCCGACAACATCCCTCAGTTCATCCCCCACATCGCCGGTGTCACCATCGGCGACCGTGTCGTCATCGGCGCCAACTGCGCGATCGATCGTGGCAAGTTCTCCGACACCGTCATCGGAGACGATGTCAAGATCGACAACCTCACGCAGATCGGGCACAACTGCCGCATCGACCAAGCGGTCGTGATCTGCGGGTGCTGCGCCATCGGCGGGTCGACGCACATCGGCGCGTTCTCAACGCTGGGCGGGGGCGTTCACCTTGGCGACAACACAACGGTCGAACCCGGGGCGATGCTCGCCGGAGGCACGTTCGCCAACGGGATCCTCTCCGCGACCGAGCCGTGGGTCGGCCACCCCGCCAGGCCGAAGCGGATCTGGCTCAACGAACTGCGGGGCGTGAAGAACACCGTCCGCATGCGACAAGAACTCAAAGACGCGATGAAGACCATCGCCCGGCTCGAAGCCCGACTCGAAAGCCTCGAGGGCGACGGGTGAACCGAACAACGCTCGCTGCACCGGTCCGCGTGCCCGGGTCAGGTCGAGAACGATGCCTGTTCACCAACGCGTCGGCCTCGATCGAGATTCTCCCGGCAGAATCCGGTGGCATCAGGTTCGAATTCTCAGGTCAACTGGTCAACGCAGAAATCAACCGCCTCGATACCCGCCCAGCCAAACCGGTGCTCGCCAAGCTCGGCTCGCGCCACACGGCGCTCGCCGCCTCGGCCGACGCGCCGGCGGTCTTCACTGTTGAACACGTCCTCGGGGCGCTCGCCGGGGTCGGCGTGACCGAAGCCGTAGTGAGCGTTGAGACAGACTCCTCGTTTGAGGTACCGATATTCGACGGGTCGGCCAAGCCGTTTATCGATGCGATCGAGAGCGTCGGCAAACGCGAACTCGCCGCCCCGCTCGCGTGGGCGCGGCTCTCGGACATAGTCGAAGTCGTCGACGCGGACGCCTTCGTGCGATGCGAGCCCTGCGAGCCCGCCGACGCGGCGTTCACGTACGAGCTGAGCTACGAGAACACGTTTCTGGGGAACCAGTCCGCAACGTGGCTCGCCTCCGATCGCGACGCGTTTGTCGCGACCGTCGCACCGGCACGCACGTTTTCTCTTGAGCACGAGGCGAAGCTCGCTCAAGCCGCCGGTCTGTTCCAGGGGTTCACGCCGGCCGACCTGCTCGTGATCGGCGACAAGGGCCCGATCGAGAACGAGTTGCTCTTCCCGAACGAGCCGGCGGCGCACAAGCTGCTCGACTTGGTCGGGGATCTCAGCCTCGCGTCCGGAGCCCTCGGATCACCCATCGCGATGCGGGTGACGGCCTACAAGTCCGGCCACGCGTTGCACCACCGGGCCTCCCGGGAAATCGTTGGGTCGATCAAGAATTCCGGGCGGTGAAAGCCTCGCGCTGCGTCTCCGAACGCGTGGAAGGCGAAACCACCCGGGCGACGTTCTGCCGCCCTAACGTTTCCCCGGAGGACTCGCTTGCGAACGTCGCCTTCGACAGCCAGGGGCTTCACGCTCATCGAGCTGCTGGTCTCGATCTCGATCATTGCGCTGCTCATCGGGATCCTCATCCCAGCCCTCGGAAACGCCCGCGAGTCGGCCCGCACGGTCGCCTGTGCGGTGAATCTGCGAAGCCAAGGTCAGGCGCTCCAGCTCTATCGAGACGCCAACGACAACTGGTTCCCGGTGATGCGTGAGATCCGCCCGGCGGCGCCCGCGGAGACGGTGCCCGACACCGGCGACTACCTCGGCGCCCTCGACTACCTGACCCTGCCCAGGGCCTTGGGTGACTTCACCGACGCCCCGGTGCCGCGCTGGACCGGTCGCGATACCGATGCGTTCAGCGAGGGGGCGCACTGGGAGGTCGAGCAGCCCTGGCGGTGCCCCTCGGACCTGGGCCGATACGGACTCGGCGACCCGGGCCTCACCGGCCCTGCGGAGTACTACAAGCAGTATCAGACGAGCTACTGGTACGCGCCCGGCCTCAGCGTGAGCGGTCTCTACTTCCTCGCGCAGATCGAAGTCAGCGGTTCGACGCTCGCGGATATCTGGGACCAATGGGTGCCGGTGCAAGGCGTTGATGGTGCCCCGACGGTGGATCGCATCCCTGTGATCCTCGACGGGTCGGTCGTCGATTCGTCAAGGGCGGTCCCACGCGATTGGCATCCGGGCGGAACCGAGTGGGACCTCGGCGCCCAGGCGCTGTTCGTCGACGGCTCGGTGGATTGGAACAACTTCAACCCCGAGGACATCTCGCCGGGTGGCCCGCTCTTCCAGGCCCTGTGCGATCTCGTCCGCCGCTCGGGCCTCCCGCTCGGAGGGTGCAACTGATGACCGAGCCAGGCCCGAGGGGAGCGACCGACTCGTTGCTCGATGAGAGTGACCTTGCCCAAGCGGCGCCCAAGCCGCCAAGCAAGCTCCAGGTTGCTGATGCGAAGCTCCGCGCGACGCTCGGCGCCACGGCTCGCTGGCCGATAGCGACCAAGCGCCGGAGAATCGCCTCGTCCGTTGTCGGTCTGCTCGCGCTCGCCGGCGCTGGGGTGGGCGCGTGGCTCGCGGTGCGTACTCAACCGCCGCCTGACTACGCGACCGCCCCGATCGACACGATCTTCGAGTACACGCTGCTCACCGATGACTTCAACAAGCTCTCGGTCGAAGAGCGGCTCGCGCTGATCGCCGAGCTCGTCAAGCGGATGGAGGCCCTCGGCGGCGGGGACTCGGTCCTGCTCGCGCTCTTTGCGAGCATGATCGTCGGCGAAGCCCGGGCCCAGCTCGAAGAGAACGTCAGCCGGCTCGCGGTCGACCTGTTCGATTCGTACGCCGTGGACTACGACCCCAACGCGCCGATCGCGGACCGTCGGGCGTACCTCGAAGAGACGTTCTTAAAATTCACCGGCTCGATGGCCGCGGTGGCGGGCGAGGATATCAACCGCTCAGACGAAGAGCGCCTTGAACGGGCGCGTCGCTCGGCGCAGCGCGATATGGAACGCGTGACCTCGGGGCGTGTCGACGCCGGTGAAACACTGAGAGCCTTCGACCTGCTCAACAACGGGATGGGCCGGTTCGCGAGCGGGCATCAGAAGATCCGCATCGCGACGATGTCGCGCGACATGGTGGAGATGCTCAGGACGGGGCCGTGAACGGCCCTAGAACTCCGCCTGCTTCGGCGCCCTCGGGAACGGGATGACATCGCGGATGTTCTGAACACCCGTCGCGAACTGGATCAGACGCTCAAAGCCCAGCCCGAACCCGGCGTGCGGAACCGTCCCATACTTCCGCAGGTCGCGGTACCACCAGTAGTCGTCCTTGTCGAGTTTCATCTCGTCGAGCCGGCGATCCAGCACGTCGAGGCGCTCTTCACGCTGAGAACCGCCGATGATCTCGCCGATGCCCGGGGCCAGAACGTCCATCGCTGCGACGGTCTCCTGACCGTCGGGCCCCGAGCGGTCCGCGTCGTTGACCCTCATGTAGAACGCCTTGATGTCCTTGGGGTAGTCGATAACGACGAGCGGCTGTTTGAAGTGCTCTTCGGTCAGATAGCGCTCGTGCTCGGACTGCATGTCCTTGCCCCACTCGACCGGGTACTCGAACTTCTTCTTCGCGCTCTGGAGCACCTCGATCGCCTCGGTGTACGTGATCGTGCGGAAGGGGCTGTCGATCACGAGCTTGAGCTTGTCTTTCAGCCCGTTCTCGATGCGCAGGTCGAAGAAGTCCATGTCGTCGGGGCGGCGCGTGAGCAGGTCGTCGAGTACGTACTTGAGCAGGTTCTCCGCCAGCTTGGCGTTGTCGCCCAGATCGGCGAACGCTATCTCCGGCTCGATCATCCAGAACTCGGCCAGGTGCCGGCTCGTGTTCGAGTTCTCGGCGCGGAACGTCGGGCCGAACGTGTACACGCGGCTCAAGGCACAGCAGTACGTCTCGACGTTGAGCTGCCCCGACACCGTCAGGTTGGCTTCCTTCCCGAAGAAGTCTTGCGACCAATCGGGCTCGCCCTCCGCCGAAGGAACGTTCATGAAGTCGAGCGTCGAGACGCGGAACATCTCGCCGGCGCCCTCGCAGTCGCTCCCGGTGATGATCGGCGTGTGCACGTAGTAAAAGTCGTTCTCGTCGAAGAACCGGTGCACGCCGGCCGCGAGGGTGTGGCGGGCGCGGGCCACGGCGCCGATGGTGTTGGTCCGCACGCGCAGGTGAGCGACCTCGCGCAGGTACTCCATCGTGTGGCGCTTCATCGGCACCGGATAGGTATCGGGGTCTTCGACCCAGCCGACGACGCGCACCTCGCTGGCTTGCAACTCGACCGACTGGCCCTTGCCCTTGCTCTCGACCAGTTCCCCGTCGACCTCGACGGCGCACCCGGTGGTCAGGTGGCTGATCTCTTTCTCGTAGTTCGGCAGTTCGCTCTTGCACACGCACTGGATGGGGTCGTGGCACGTGCCGTCATGAAGCTGGACGAAGCTCAGGCCCGCCTTCGAGTCTCGGCGGGTGCGCACCCACCCCTTGAGCGTGATCGTCGGTCCGGGTTCGGACTTGAGGGCGTCTTTGACAGTCTTCCAATCGGGCATCGTTCCGGCTCCAGAAGCGCCCCGGTGTGCGGGCGTAGGTCAGGATGCTAGTGGACGTTGCGGCTCTTCGCGTGGGGCACGCCTGAAACGCTGTTTGGACCCATACCAAGAAGGGGAACCGACGCCCCTCGGCGCAGCGTATGGATTCATAAGGACTTCGACGCGTCTGGCGAACTGTGCGAACGCGTCGATCCAGGTGCAATCGGCCAGAACTTCGCCCGTAGAACCACACGGGGCTGAAGAACGCCGATGGAGCGTCCGACAACCACGGAACGCTCCCCCATCGCGGCGGCGCCGGACCGGGTGGACCGAGGCACCGCCGCGAAGCACACATCCAACGCTCCCGACATTCGTTCGGGCGGGAGCAGACCCGAAGGAGGCGTGCCCATGCACACGCCAGAGCTGTCGTTCGCTGTCGCCGCGCTCGGACTCGTTTGCCTGTTGATCGCGTTCCCGCCGCTGCTCAAGACCTCAGCCCCGCACGCGAGACGCGCGATGATCGCCGCGGCCTCGGCGACACCGATCGTGACGCTCGTCGGCGGCGCGATCTGGATCGCCCTGACGACTTCACCGATCCACCTCAAGGCGTTTGTTGACCAGCGCTTCCCCGCCGCCTCGAGCGCGGTCACGCACGTCGCGCAAGCAACCATTGCGGCGCGGTTCGACTGAACGACCCTCTCGCTCGCAGCTGATTCTCCAGCACAGTACTTTCCCGGCGAACTCGATGGCGTGGCTCCACGGCAACAGCGGATTCACGCTGACCTTCACCGCCGACCTCGTGCCCACGCCCGGAACCGCGGCCACCTTCGGCTTCGGGCTCGCGGTCGCCGTCCGCGAACGCCGGCGCCGTCCGACCGGTGTTTGATCTGACCCGGGATTGGGTCGCCCCTACCATCGCCCGATGGCCGGTGACCACCCCCCCGTCGACCCGCTCGGATTGAGGCTCGACGCCTTTACGGACGCGGTGCGCGCCCTTGATGCCAAACCCGGCCAGGCTGAACGCGCGTACAAGCAGGTGATGCGGGACGGGAAGATCGAGGGCACCGCCGATCGCGGCCGCGTGATCGCCCGGGCACTGGTTGCCCCGATCGTGACCAAGCTGAGCGAAGAGGTCGACGAGGGCGAGACGATCAAGTTCGTTCAGCGGCTCGACACGATGCCCAAGCCCGAGCGGGTCATCGACGCCGACCGCCGCCAGCGGGCGATGGACGCGCACCCGCTGGGTGTGCTGGCGGGCGACAATCGCGTCGAGCACCTCGACATCGAGAGCGTCGTCATCCCGATGGTGGGCCGGACGGGCACGCGGACGTTCACGCTCTGCGTCTCGAGCCAGGTCGGGTGCGCCATGGGATGCGGGTTCTGCGAGACAGCGCAGATGGGGCTGATCCGCTCGCTGAGCGCTGAAGAGATCGCCGGCCAGTGGTGGGCCGCGACGCACGTGCTCGGAAAGCAGATCGACAACATCGTCTTCATGGGCATGGGCGAGCCGCTCGACAACATCGACGAGGTCATCCGCGCGATCGGCGTGCTGACCGATCACAACGGCGCCGGCGTGCCGATGAGCCGCATCACCGTCTCGACCGTGGGCCGCATCGATGGGCTCAAGAAGCTCGACGAGGTCGTGAAGCGCGAGGGCTGGAGGCGGCTGGGGCTCGCGGTATCCATCAACGCCCCGAACGACCGGGTGCGCGACGAGCTGATGCCGATCAACCGGGGCATGCCGATGCTCGAGCTCCGCGACGCTCTCTTGGGCTTCCGCGGAGGATGCAGCCGCAAGATCTGCTTCGAGTACGTCCTGATCCCCGGAGTGAACGACGCCCGCGAGCACGCGAAGCAACTGTCCGAGTACCTCGATCCGTTCAAGGGCATCGAGGGCGTGCGGAGCCCGCTCGGGCTGGTCAACGTGATCCCCTACAACCCCAGGCGCGACTCACCCTGGCCGGCACCGACCGAAGACAGCGTCGAGCGGTTCATGCGCTGGCTGGGTGACGACGGGCTCTTTGTGAAGCGCCGGCGGACCAAGGGCCGCAAGATGATGGGGGCGTGCGGGCAGCTTGGGACCGCGAGTATTCGCAAGCGGCGGTTCGTGCCGGTGACGACGCGTTCTACTGGGACAGTGTAATAGCATATTGAAGTCCACATTTGAACTGTCGCGGAATCCAAACATTTTATTGACGAAGTCGCGATCTGTGGCATGTTGATGGTCCATGCATTCAGGTCGAGCAACTCCGATCGTTCTCGCTCTAGCCACCACGGTGGCTGGTGCGTCTCGCCCCGATGTCATCGAACTTAACATCCGCGGCGTTCTTAACGACACCGCTGACACGACGGGTGTCCTCGATGATATCGACGGGACGTCGCTCGATTGGAACCTCAGGGCCCAGGCGGAATGGTCCGAACTTCGGGGCCTCTATGAGATCAATCCCTCGACGATCGACGGGTCTCTCGCAGGTCTCGATCTCATGGCCTCGGGGGGGTTCGTTAATCAGAGTGCGACCCGGGTCTCGTTCGACGGCGTCGCGTCGAACAGGCTCAGCATGCTCGGCGGATTCCTTGCGTTCCCGATGGATTCGCTCGACTTCGTCATCTCGGCGGCGGTGCGGTTCGACGACGGGTCGACCTTCGGGTTTCAGTTCGCTGGATTCGTGAGTCTCCCGCTCGACATCTACGACTACGGGGATGACGTCCTCGAAGAGGACATGATCGTGAACCCGTTCGAGCTCCGCGACACGTTCGCGGGGGCCGTGCAGACCACAGGATCGATCACCGGCTACTCGGTGAGCATCGTCCCGACGCCTGCGACGGTCGGCGTTGTCGCAGTCGGCGGGATCGTGGCGTCCCGACGCCGCCGGTGACTCAGAACGACTTGCGCATCCGAGCGCTCGGAAGACCCATCTGATCGCGGTACTTCGCGACCGTCCGCCTCGCGATCTCGATGCCCTTGGCCTTGAGCGCCTTCGCGATCGCTTCATCGCTGAGTGGCTTCTTCTTGTCCTCGCCATCGATCAGCTCGGTCATCGCCGCCTTCACGGCGCTCGAGCTCACCTCTTCGCCGCTCTCGGTGCTCAGGCCGCCTGTGAAGAAGCCGCGCAGCGGAACCACGCCCCGGGGCGTCTGCACCCACTTCTCGCTCACGGCGCGGCTCACCGTTGCGACGTGGATCCCGAGCTGATCGGCGACCTGGGTCATGGGCAAGGGCTTGAGGGCGCTCGGACCGAAGTCGAAGAAATCGCGCTGCTCGTCGAGCACGACGTTCACCACGCGGAGCACCGTACCGCGGCGCTGCTCGACCGCGTCCATGAGCCACTGCGCGTTGCTCAGCGATTTCTTGAGGAAATCGCGGTCGCGCTTGCTCACCTCACGGTCCTTGCTCATCAGCGCGTACTCGCGGTTGAGCTGAAGGACGGGCAAGCGGCTGTCGTTGAGGTATGCGACGTAGCGATCTTCGCCATCGTCGTACTCGACGATGACGTCGGGCACGATCGGGCGGGCCGCCTCTTCGGTGAGCCGGCCGGCGGGGCTGAGGCTGAGCCGACGCAGGGCCTCCAACGCGCCGCGGATGTCGTCGACCTCGTAGCCGGTCGCCTCCGCGATCTTGGGGAGGCGGTTCTTCATAAGGTCTTCGAAATGATCGGCAACGACCGACCTCGCGCGTTCGAGCGTCTGACCGTCGGCGATGGCCGCGTCTTCGCCGTCTTCGGCGACCAATTCGCCGGCGAGCGCCGCGTCGAGTTGGAGCAGCAAGCACTCGCGGGCGTCGCGCGCCCCCACACCCGCCGGCTCGAGCAACACCTGCACCGCTTCGAGCGTCTTCTCGAAGTCATCGGCGCTCGCCGGCCAAGGCTCGTCGCCCCATCCCTCGGGCGGCGATGACTTCTCAGCGACCTCGTCGAGCGGAACACGGAGATACCCATCGTCTTCAAGAAACGCGATGATCGCGCGGCCGATCGACCGGAGCCGCTCGTCGATATCGACCACGCCCCACTGCCTGATCAACTGGTCTTGCAGCGCCTCGGTCCGCGCAGGCGTGTTCGCCATCGCTTCGAACTTCGCGTCCGATTCGCCGCTCAATCTCGAGCGTTGACCGATCTCGTACCCGGGCTCGAACTCTTGCGTCCGCGCGCGTTCGTCGAACGCGTTCTCCGCGGCCTCAGGGTTCGCTTCTTCGAACGAGTCGAGGCGTTCGAAGTCGTCGGCCGCTTCGCCCCCGACGTCTTCGTGTTCGATCCCGTCGCGCTCTTCGGGCTCGACCTCGACCAGGTCGAGCGTGGGGTTCGAACTCAATTCCTCCTCGATGCGCTGCTCGAGCTCGGCGAGCGGCATCTGCAGGATCTCCATCGACTGAATCATCCGCGGCGCCAGCTTCATCTGCTGGCCCAGCTTCATCTGCTGGCCGGTCTCGAAACGCATACCGGTCAAAGCTTCTGCCGCCCTTCGATCGCCTCTGCGAGCACCGCCTTGCTGGCGTACTCGATCGAGCTCCCGCTCGGAAGACCTCTTGCGAGCCGGCTCACCTTCACGCCGGCCGCGCTCAACACGTCCTGCACGTACAGGCCCGTCCCGTCGCCTTCGAGCGTCGGGTTGAGTCCGAGCACAACTTCTTCGACCTTCACGCCGCCGGCGTTCATATCGGGCGAACGCACGCGATCAACCAGCCCCCCCACCGTCAGGTCCTCGGGCCCCACCCCGTCAAGCGGGCTCACCCGACCGAGCAAGACGTGATACACGCCCCGCCACATACCGGTGTCTTCGATCGCGAGCAGATCCCGGGGCTGCTCGACCACCAGCACCACCGATCGATCGCGCCGCTCGTCCTGACACACTCGGCAGGGGTCCATCGCGCTGTCGGTGAGGTGGTTGCAAATCGAGCAGTGCCGCACCGTGCGCTTCACGTCCGCGACCGCTTTGGCGAGAGCCATCGCCGACTGTTCATCACCCTTTAGAAGATGAAATGCGAGCCGCTCGGCGCTGCGCCGCCCGATCCCGGGGAGTCCGCTGAGGGAACCGATCAGGCGATCGACCGCCTCGGGGTACGCGTTGCGCGACCGACCTCCGGGTTCTCCAGCGCTCCGCGCCATGGACGTTCCTCTTCGACGCGGGCGTTTCAGAAGTGGGCGATCCCCGCCCTAGCATGCCGCGTGCCAACCGCCATCGGTCCGACCGATGGCCCAACGTGAGCCTAGACCCCAGCGCGAGAGCACCTTTGACCGACACCGGGTCCCCAGACGCCAACACCTCACAGAAACCCTGGTCGTGGTTCCGATTCACGCGGAACGCGGCCATCATCGCCGCGGCGATCGGGCTGGGGGCCTGGTTTGGTGTCAGGGGGGTCTACCCGAACGTCGTCCCGAAGAACTTCGGCGTTGTTGAGGAAGGCGTGCTCTACCGGGCCGGGAGGCTCACAACGACGGCCCTCGTCAAGGTGGTTCGGGAGCACGAGATCCGAACGATCATCGATTTCGGTGGCTGGGACCACCACCCGGATGTTCACGACCGGAACTGGCGCACGGCCGAGGCGCTCGGGGTCCGCCGCGTCGTGCTCCCGCTGTTCGGCGACGCCAAGGGTGATCCGAACCGGTACGCCGAGGCGTTGCGGATCATCGGCGATCCGACAAACCACCCGGTGCTGGTGCATTGTGCCGCCGGGTCGGAGCGCACCGGGTGCCTGGTAGGCCTGTATCGCATCGCCAACGACGGGTACGACATCGATAGGGTGATGGCCGAATCGCAGACCTTCAGGCACGACCCGAGCGACAACCCCGACCTGCGCAAGACCCTCGAGCGGTACTCGGAGGCGATCTTGGATTCGGTGCGCACCGGCGAAACCATTCCGTTCGATGGTGAGACCAATGACATGATCGACGTCCAGGGCCTCGAGCCCGACGAGGTCGGCCGACGGTGACACGCGTTCTCGCCCGTCCAGCGATCCAGCTCGTGGTGTTGCTGGGCCTTTGCGCCGTGCTTTACGGCTTCGGGCTCGGGTCGGGCGGATTCATCGATACCGAAGGGCACCGGGCGGTGCCCGGGTTCGAGATGCTCGAATCGGGCAACTGGCTTGTGCCACACATGTTCGAGAGGCCTTACCTCCGAAAGCCACCGGGCATGCCCTGGGCGATCGCGTCGGTCGCGGCGTTGCTGGGCACCACCGAGTTCGCGGCGCGGCTGGTTTCGGCGCTCGCGGCGACCGGATCGGTCGTCGCGGTTTGGTGGTTCGGGCGGACGTGGTTCGGGCGCTGGGGCGGGCTGGCGGCGGGGCTGAGCCAGGTCCTGACGCCTTGGTTCTGGCCGATCGCACGGCACGCGGAGATCGAGGCGCTCAACCAATTCGGGACCCAGCTCGCGGCGTTGAGCCTGGTCCACGTCATGGTGCTGGGAGGCCGGCGGGCGCGGACTTGCGCGCTGCTCGGGGCGATCGGGATGCTCGTGATGCTGTTTGCGAAAGGACCAGCCGGGCTGGCGGTCCCGGGTGCGGTCATGGTCGCGGCGTGCTTGGTGCATCGGTCGATCGGGCCGCTCTGGTGTACGCGCGTGGCGTTGATTTGGCTTCCGGCACTGGGACTCTTTGCTTGGTGGACGGTTTCGGCCGGGGCGTGGCTCGATGGCTATTCCGGGGAGGCGACGCCGGTTTTGCAGAGCCCGGGATCGTTCATGTGGGCGGATCCGATCGCGGAGATCGGCGTGCTACCAGCGGTGGCGTTCCTGAGTGCGTTGCCCGGGTCATTGGCGCTGCTCTTCCCCTGGGGCCCGGACGCGCGTCGTGAGGGGACCAGCCGCGGCGGACGCAAGCGGCCTGGCTACAGCGTCGCCCTCACCCTTGGCTGGGCATGGGTTCTCTCGATTGCCCTGTGGTGGGGACTCGGGATCGGAAACCCTCGGTACACGCTCCCGGCGGCGGTACTCGTGGCCCCGCTCGCGGGGTGGGTCATCCGAGGCTTGACGACCCGCGGACCCGGGCGGCTCAGCGGCAAGCGACCCGGGATTGCCGAGCTGATGCTCCTGCGAGCTCGATGGGCTTGGGTGGTCGTGCTCTCGGGTGTTTGGATCGGGTACCTGGTTTGGGTGGAACAACCACGGCGCGAGACATCAGGACGCGATATAGGGATTGAATTCGCATCAACGATTGCCTCTCACAATTCAATCAGAAACCTATCAAAAAATCCAACTCTCCTATTTGCCGACGGAGCGATCGAAGCGCGGCCTGAAGTGCTCTGGGCGATCGAGAATGGCCTTCCCGAAGCACCAACCCGGGTGGTCTGGACAGCAATAAATGGTGTGAAAGATATACCTGAAAGCGGTGCATATTTTTTGCTTCGGGATGATACCTCGGGGCACGAACCGCGCCCCATCGGAGTTCCGGATGGATCTTTTCGTTGGTCGTCGCTGCAGTCCTCGGAGTTTCACAAGTACCTGTGCCACCTTGAGTTCACTGGGCCGACCCCGTAGCGCAGACGGGGTAGTGAATTCCCCAGAGTGACGTTCCTCATGTTCGGCCCATCGAATTTGTGAGTTTCCTTGTGCAACCCGGTTCCGTGGGCCTCAGAGTTCTGGTACCTTGCCGTTCGCCCGCAGCGGGACGGAGAGAGAACCGCTCGGTCGGTCATCACTCAGGAGGAGGGAGTGATGTACCGAAGCCCACCTTTATTGGTGGCGAACACCAAGGGGAGTGCTCACCTGGAGGAGGCTGAGCACCATCCGAGGTCACGAGCCGGTGTTGAGCCGGTGCGACGGGGTCCGGGGAGACCCCTTTGTCGCTTTTATGGCAGGCCGCTTTTCTGGCGACCTTCTTCAGTCCGCAGAGGATGGTGCATGATCAGAAGGTCTTCTGGCCCAGGATGTAGGTCCCGTCGCCGGTCGTGAGGTTCCAGGTGGTATCGACGTCCGAGGTGAACACTTGGCGGGGGAAGCCCTGGAACGACGCCGGGATGGTTTCCTTCGTTTCGGTGTCGTAGTCGAGCTGGATCTCCGAGCATCCGTTGACGTTGCCGGCGCGTTGCACGAGTTCATCGCAGGGGGGCGCTACGAGCGATCAGAGGGCCAGGTTTCGATTGCCGATCTTCTCAAGCAAGGTGAAAGCTACGTCGAGAGTTCTGACATCCAGTCTCCGGAGCTGCGTGCCAAGCTCTACCACACGCTGGCGCGCGGATACGACTCGATCGCGATGCACGATCGATGCCTGGAGTGCGTGGGTCGGGGTCTTGACATCCTCGAAACGAGCGTTGCCAACGCGTCCGGCATCGGTACGGTTCATCTTGAGCTCGTACACCTGCGTGGAGTCACGCTTCAGGAACTCGGCAAACCGCAAGATGCGCTCGGGGTTCATCGAGGCGTCTTGGCTCGGCTGAACGCCGATCCGAACGCTGCTCGCGAGGACATCCTCCGTTCGGCGATCGCGGTCGGCCTGACCCACCAGCAACTCGGCGAGTACGACGAAGCGGAGCGCCGGCTTCGCGACGTGTTCGATGAGGCCACCCGGAGATATGGACCGGCTCACCACACGACAAGAACCTCGGCGGCGAACCTGGCCCTCACGCTCCAGTCGGCTGGGCGAGCATCTGAAGCGGTGCCCTACGCGGAGCAGCCGTACGAGGGCGCCGCGTCTGTGTTCGGGTACCAAGACCAGCGCGTCCTCCGCTCGGGCAACACGCTCGCATGGGCGTACATGTCGGCCGGACGGACGGACGATGCTGAGGCGTTGCTCGCGGATCTCATAACGCTCGTCCGCGAGGCGTACGGCCCGGACTCCGACTGGCTTCCCAGCATGGCGCACACACTCGGCGTTCTGAGGCTGAACACCGGCGACTACGAGGGCTCGGTGGAAACACTCGGGTCGCATCGCGAGGCGGCGCATCGAGCGCACCCTGCGGGGTCGTGGCAACGGGGCGTGTACGACGGCTGCTACGCGAACGGGCTCATCGGCGTTGGACGGTTCGAAGAGGCGGTGCCTGTTCTCATCGGCGCCCTCGGCGACTTCGAAGCAACGGTTCGACTTGGACATCACAACGCTCAACAGTCGATCGAGCTGCTCGTTCAGGCGTACACCGAGTTGGGGCGAGACGTTGAGGCGAGTGAATGGAAAGCGAAGCTCGACTAGAGCTGCCGAAGCGAACTCGTCGCGCGTGACGTGCCGAGTGTGAGAGCGTTGCGATAGCAACGAGCCGGCAGCGCGAGCAAGGGCCCTCCCGAGCGGAGCGTTCTTCCCGGCCTCAAGGCCCTTCGCTGCTCGATTGCGCACGAGAAACGAAGGGCCCAGAGAAACGAAGACGGAGGAGATCCCTTGCTCGCGCGGCGGGCTCGTTACTCATCGTCTGAGACCAAGTGAACCAGGATCTAGTGCGGGTTTGCTCGCTCCGTCGCGGCCTCAAGGGCCTGGGCGAGGAAGGCCTTCGCGAGCAAGCAGTCTCGGCGCACCGTTCTCGGCGACACCTCGAGCACTTGGGCCGAGTCTTCTTCGCTGAGCCCACCGAAGTATCGAAGCACAACCACGCGGCTGAGCCTCGGATGTTTGTCTTCGAACGAGGCGAGTGACTCGTCGAGAGTGAGCAAGTCCTCAGGCGAGGCATCGAGTTGGAAGACCGGGTCGTGCATCTCAACGCGCGAGCGATCGCCGCCGCGCTTGAGGGCGAGCCGGCGGCGGGCGTGCTCGACGATGATCTGCCTCATGGCGTTGGCCGCGGCGCCGAAGAAGCGGCGTCGGCCCTCCCAGTCGGCGCCATCGGTCTTCGAGAGGCGGAGATATGCCTCGTGGACGAGTGCCGTGGGTTGCAGGGTCTGCCCCCGGGCCTGTGCTTGCGCAGGTAGACACCCGCGAGCTGACGGAGCTCGTCGTAGGCCAAGAGCATGAGCTCGTCGCCGGCTTCTGCGTCGCCCTTGGCGATGCGGACGCTGACGTCGCGGAGCACGTCGTCCTGTTGGGTGTCGTCGCCCACGCCGGCCTCCGATCGACCGGCCTCACGCGCGAGACCTGTCACCAGGGTTCATTGTAAAGGCGGACGCTGTCGGGATGCCGCTTTGCTCACGCGTCCGTTTAGCGGCAGCCCTGTAGGAAGGCGCCGATGAACGCGTCGATGTCGTCGAGGTCGAGCAGGCCGAATGGCTCGGCCGAGTCGGCGCCGGGCTCGAGGAGCGCGAACGGCCCGAGGAAGGCATTGATGAACCGATCGAGGTCGTCGAGGTCGGACACGCCGTAGGGGGGCGCGAGGTCGGCGGGCCCGCAGTCGGGGTAGACCGGATCGAGCTGGAGCACGAGGATCCCGTTCGCGGGGATATCGAGCGCGGCCGACTGGGCCTTGCCATCCCGGGGCGTCGGGACGACGGAGATGGGGCCGTCTTCACCGAACCCGTTGCCGTCGAAGCGCCGGGCGTCGGAGTTCAGGATCGCGCCCCATTCACCCGGGCGAGGGATGCCCAACTGGTAGTTGTTGTAGTCGGTGTTCGAGAGGTTCATGACGATGACGTAGGAGCCGCCACCGAAGATGAAACGCTCGAACGCGATGACGTCGCCGCCATCGTTGACGTGGTAGACCGAGATCGGCGCGTCGGCGAAAAGCTCGGGGCGGCTGGTACGAATATCGATCGCGGTCTGGTAGTAACGGAAGATCTCGTCGTAGCGGCCCAGGTGCCACCAGTCGATGCGGAAGTTCTCCCAGCCCGAATCCTCGAGCCACTCTGTGCCCTGCAGGATGCCCGGGACGCCCTGGGCGAAGAGGGTGACCGAGTTGCCGACCTTGACGCGGCCCTTGGCGAACTCGTCGTCGTGCGGGAAGCTGGTGTCGATCTCCTTGACGGCCCGCTCGTGCCCGTTGAGGGGCCAGGCGTCGTCGTGGAGCTCGAAGTAGTTGAAGGCGGCGACGCCGGTGGCGCCGCCGGTGCCGTTGAGTGTGCCAGCGAGGCGGTTCATATCGGCCGAGCCGAAGGCGGCTCCGAAAACCGCGTCGCGGATGGCGTTCTTGAACGCTTCGTGGTACTGGCCGTCGAACCCATAGCCGCCGACGGAGGTGGCGGCGGTGTTGATCGACGCGTTGTCGTAGATCTCGGCGACGGTGTAGCCGCCTCCGCTCCGTCGATCGAACGTGTCGTTCATCTCTTTGAGGATGTTCTGGCCGTGGAACCACTGCGGGGTGAGATTCGAGTAGGCCATGTACATCGCGGCGTCGAACCGGACACCGTCGAGGCGAAGCTCGTCGGCGAAGTACCGGCTGGCGTCGTTGAAGTAGCTGCGGACTTCGGCGCGGTTGAAGTCGGCCTGCGGGCCCCAGGGGGTGCCGACCTCGGCCGGGGCGTCGAAGTAGATCTGACCCCCGTCGTAGTTCCAGAGGAAGTTTTGGAAGCTATCGAAGTGGTTCCACACGACATCGAGAATCACGGCGATCCCGTTGGCGTGGAGCGTGTCGACCATGAACTTGAAGTCGTTGTGCGCCTCGTAGCGCGAATCGGCGAGGTCGCCCTCGATCGCGAAGGCCGAGAGCGGGTTGTAGCCACCCGACTTCTCGCCCGGGAACTCATTGACCGGGTTGAGGTACACCAGGTTGACGCCCAGGTCCTTGAGGTGCTGGACGCGATCGGCGACGTCGCGATAGTGCGAGGGGTCGGAAGCGGAGCCGACGGGGTCGCGGAACCCAGCGAAAGTGCCCACGTGGAGCTGGTAGGCGACGACCGACTCGGGCGCCGGGGGTACGTAGTCGTTCGATGTCCACTGATACCCGAGCGGATCGATCACGATCGACGCGTAGGTGTCGGAGTTGGGCCAGCCGAAGTTGATCGGGACGAGAGACTTCGCCCTCGCATCGGGCTTCTCGAGGTTGCGATCGAAGAGGTACTTGTACGCGTCGCCGGCGCCGACGCCTTCGACGAAGCCGATGAAGTCACTCCCGACGCGCGAGAGGGCGTCGGTGTCTTGGGCGTTGTTGAAGTAGCCGATGACGTGGGCCTGCGAGGGGTTCGGGGCCCACACGCGGAAGACGGTGCCGCCCTCGACCGGGGTCGCCCCGTACGGAGCGTGGGTGAGGTTGGCGAAGTCGACGCCGAACGACACGTTCTGCGACGGGATCGCTTCCTGGACGCCGTTCACACTGAGGTAATCGGAATCGGTTCCGTCGGTGACGGTGAAGTAGTAGCTCACGTCGTCGATGGACGAAGCGGGGATCTCGGCTTCCCAGATGTCGTAGCCGCGGTCGAAGCCGACCTTGGTCGCCGGTACGGTGCCGACCGCTCCGTTGGCGAAGGTCACGCTGACGGATGTCAGGTCGTTGGCGAGCGCCTTAAGGCGGACCTTGAACGACTCGCGGTCGAGCGGGACGAGCGGGCGAAGGTCGTGCTGGGCCCAGTGGGAGATGCCGTCCCATTCGACGTTGTTATCGGGAGCAGCGGCGAGCGCGGTGCCGGCGGCGGCAGAGACCAAGGCGATAGCGAGCGAACGGTTGAACACAGTGGGCTCCCCGGACAAACTTGGGTGGCTACAACGACCGCTCCAGCGGCACCTTCCCCGCATGAAACAGTTTTCATTTGTAGCACAGTTCCCCAATGCGCACCAGGGTTTGGGTGCTTCACTTGTCCGGTTTTGGGTTTAACCCCGGCGGCTTCGATGACAAAGACACGGGGCGGGCCAAAGGCCCGCCCCGTGCGGATGATCTGCGGACCTTCCAGTGGTCGACGTGCGTTTCGGTCAGGAGCAGCCGGCCAGGAAGTCGGCGATGAAGGCGTCGACATCGGACAAGTCGAAGAACCCAAAGGGCGCAACGAGGTCGCCGGCGGCGTCACCGCTCAAGAACGCGCTGATAAAGGCGTCGGTATCGGCGAGGTCCAGGAATCCGAAGGGCGCGGCGAGGTCGGCGGCGTTGCAGGAGGTGCCGCCTTCGATCTCGTAGAGGTCGGGGCGGTAGTTGAGCAGCGTGCATCGCATGCGGTTGACCTGCTCGGGGGTGAACTTGTTCATGCAGCGGTCATCGGAGTAGTCCATGTAGTTGTCGATGGGATCGGCCGTTCCACAGGTGGTCCGGCCACCGCTGCACCCGAAGAACGGGCTCGACTCGTTGTTGGTGTCGCAGACGAGGTCGCCGTTGTTATAGCAATTGGACTGGCTGGCGCAGCCGCCCGAGAAGGTGTGGAACAGACCGAAGTAGTGGCCGACCTCGTGGGTGCCGGTACGGCCCAGGTTGAACGGAGAAAACGGGGCGTTGCGTCCGAATGTCGAGTAAAGCACAACGACGCGGTCGGCGTTCGACCCGACGTAGCCGCTTTGCTGCGGGAAGTCGGCGACGTAGCCGAGGGCGCCGCTAGCGCTGTTCGAGTAGATGTTGAGGTAGCGGTTGGTGTCCCACGCGAGCGAGTTCCAGTAACCGCCGCCATCATTGAACCACTGGTTGTTCGTCGAACGGGTGATCCCGTTGGTGGGGTTGCCGTTCGGATCCTCGGTGGCGAGGAAGAACTCGACGTTCATGTCGGTGCCCGGGGCCCCGTTGGTGCCGGCGATCGCCTGGAAGTCTTCGTTCAGGATGTCGATCTGCGAGCGGACTTGGGCGTCGGAGAGGTTGCCGGTGCCGTTGGTGCTCTGGATGACGTGGACTACGACCGGGATGCGGTAGCGCTCGACTGACGGGTCGTAGTCGGCGTCGATGTTGGTTCGGTTGAACGAGCAGTCGGCGGGGCTGACGCGGCCGAGTTGATCGAATCCGCCATCGGCGATCACCGGCTTGTCGAACGTGCCGCAGCGCGCTTCGGCCATGGTGTAGACACCGGCGTCGGCGACCTCGCCCCACGAGCCGAAGAGCTCGCCGTCGATGTAGATCTCGGTCTCCGAGACGACTTGGAGATCGACGCCGCGGCTGGGCGTGTCGACGAGCGGAAGAACGCCGACCTGTGCGGTGGCGGCAACGGACAGCCCCGCGACGAGCGCGAGAGACACACAACGACCCATAGCTGATATCCCCTTCTGGTCCGGAGCACCGGACAATTGTCACGACCGAAACCGCTTCCCGTACGGCCGGTCTCCGAGCGTATTCAATTCGAGGCGGGACGCCAGCAGAAACCAGCGATGACCCGGGACCCGGGGCGGTTATACGGCGCCCGTGTAGATACCGCTTCCCATTGCTCCTGAAAATCCGAGCTCTGGGTTTCTTACATATTGATAATGCATTGTCATTCGCGTCTGGTGTTCGCTTGCCGCGAAGCTTGACGCCGGGCTTTACGGGCAGCCGGCGAGGAAGGCGACGATGAACGCGTCGAGGTCGGAGAGATCGACGACCCCGAACGGCGCGACGAAGTCGACCGCATCATCGGCGACCAGGAACTGGGCGATGAACTCGTCGAGGTCGGAGAGGTCGGCGACGTCGAAGGGCGGAACAAGATCGGCGAGACTGCACGGAGCGTCCGAAACGACCTCGTAGAGGTTCGGTCGGTAGTTGAGCAGGCTGCACCGCATGCGGTTGACCTGCTCGGGCGTGAACTTGTTCATGCAGATGTCGTCGGAGTAGTCCATGTAGTTGTCGATCGGATCCGGGCTTCCGCAGGTGCTCCGCGAAGAACCGCATCCGAAGTAGGGGCTCTGCTCACTGTTCGTGTCGCAGATGAGATCTCCGGTGGTGTAGCACGCGGTCGAGCTCGCACAGCCGCCTGAGAAGGTGTGGTCGAGCCCGAAGTAGTGACCGACCTCGTGGGTTGCTGTGCGTCCGAGGTCGAACGGAACGAAGGGCGAGTTACGTCCGAACGCCGAATAGAGCACGACGACACGGTCGAAGTTCTGGCCTGCGATGTTGCCCTGCGGGAGGTCGGGGACATATCCGAGGGCGCCCGAGGCCTGATTGGTATAGATGTTGAGGTAGCGGCCCGTGTCCCAGGCGAGCGTGTCCCAGTAACTCCCGTTGTCGCTGAACCAGGTGTTGTTTGTTGAATAGGTGACGCCGGTAGCTGGGTTGCCGCTCGGGTCCTCGTCGGCGAGGTAGAACTCGACGTTCATGTCGGTGCCGGGCTCGCCCAGGCTGCCCGGGAGGGCCTGGAAGTCTTCGTTCAGGATGTCGATCTGCGACTGGACCTGCGCGAGCGACAAGAAGCCGGTGCCGGCGGTGTTCTGGATGACGTGGACGACGACCGGGATGCGGTACCGCTCGACGGTGGGCTCGTAGTCCGGTTCGACGTTCGTGATGTCGAACGTGCAATCGCTCGGGCTGACCGAGGCGAGGCCGACGGCGCCTCCGTTGGCCGCTGGTTGCTCGATCTGGAATCCACAGCGTGCATCTTCGGTCGAGTACAAGCCGGCGTCGGCGACCGCCTGCCACGAGGGGTAGAAGTCCCCGTTGACGTAGATCTCGGTATCGGACACAACGTGAAGATCGAGGCCGATGGGCTGCGCGGCGGTCTGGGCGAGGCAGGCGCCGGCGACGGTGGCGAGAGCGATTGGCGAGACCGAGCGGAGCATGTGCTTCCCTTCCCCGGAGGCGATGCTGGGATATCAGGCCCAGCGCCTTACGCGGCCGTCCGACCCCGGTTGCACCGGTTGCCGGAATCGTCCCCTGAAGCGGCGGACGTTAGGGGCACCCGTCGAGAAACGCTCTGACAAACGCGTCGAGGTCCTCAAGATCGACCACGCCGAACGGAACGACGAAGTCGGCACTCGCGTCAACGTCCAAGAAGGCACCGACGAACGCGTTCAGATCCTCGAGATCAGCGACGCCGAAGGCGGGGACGGTGTCTGCGAGGCTGCAAGGACCGATTACCGCGAGTGCCGCGCCGGCGTCGGTTAGGGGCACCCGGCCAGGAACGCGGCTATGAACGTGTCCACGTCTGACAGGTCGATGAAGCCGAACGGGAACGCGATATCGGCGACCGGATCACCCGCAAGGAACGCGGCGATGAAGACGTCGACGTCTTCGAGATCGAGGAACCCGAAGGGCACACCCAGGTCGGCGGCGTTGCAGGACGGAACGGTCGGCTCCGGCGTGGCGACGAAGACGCCGATGGTTCCGTTCTCTAGGAACGCGGCGAAACCGATCTGATCGTTGTCGTTGATATCGATGTTTGAATTGATGGTCTGGACGCCGGTGGTCCCTCCGAAATCGAAGCCGGCCGCGAGGGGGCCTAGGTCTGTGTTGAGGATGTCGCCGGCGCCGACGACCCGGACGAGGCCGCCCGGGAGGCCGCTTCCGTCGCCCACGTAGATCGCGGTCGAATCCGAGCCGTCTTCGACGCGGAACGCGACAAGCCCGTTTGCGTTGTTCACCGGAGGGAAGTTGGCGAGGTTGGAATTCGAGATGGTCATCTGCCCGCCCTCGGCGATGACGGTGAAACCACCCTGGGTGTCGGCGAGGACGACCTCGCGAACACCGTCGGCGGTTCGACGCGCAGTAAAGCTGATCGATCCGTCGTTGCCGATGCCGGTTGAGTTCACGAAGCCGTCCCAGCGCGGCCCGGTCTCGGCAACGGTCTGCGGAACGTACGCGCCGTGGGTCGGGAGGAACCTGACGATCCGGCGCTGGGGACCGACGCCGAACGGTGAGGGGATCGTGTTCATCGCAACGACGCGCTGTGCGTTCATACGAGGCGTGAAGATGAAGTCGTACAAACCTGAGAAATCATCAGCGACGGGCGTCTGCACGCGCTGGCCACCGATGAACTCGTCGACCACAACGCGATCGCCGGCGAAACCGAAATCCGCCTTGTAGCACACTGATCCGTCGAGCGCGAGCGTCGGCCCTCCGGGCGAGGTGGTGCCGAGCGTTCCGCCGGGTGGGAAGGTGTTGAGCAGGGTGCCGTCGGTGCTGAAGACGTCGAGGTCTTGCCCGGTGAAGAACGCGTCGGCGACCGCGATACGTCCGCCGAAGGCATCGATGGACGGACCGTACAGCACGTCGGCGCTCGTCCCGCTGATGACGAGCCCGCCCTCGGCCGGATTCCCGTAGAACACACCTTCAGAAGGCGACCCGTTCAAGAAGACTCGGATCGCCGCGGCCCCGGTCTCGTCGAGCGAAGTGGGCTGGCTCGAGAGGCTCGAGCCCTGGGGCATCCGGAACGCGGGGATCGCAGGATCCAGGCTTGACCGCCCGACGAGTTCGATGGTCCAACTCTGGGGGACCTGGGCCGAGGCGATGAGCGGGAACGAAGCGGCAAGGGCGATAGTTGATGGGCGCACGTGGGGTCTCCTCCCCCTGAGGGTACCGCCCTAATGGGATGACGCAATAGGCTTGTCGCCAACACACTCGGGTGTCTTGCAATCGTCTTCGAAGCGAGGGGTTGTGTTGGAGATCAGCGCCGAACGAGGCGCCGCTCCAGCTCACGTGGATTCCGAGAAACTTCTTTGTTCTTTACTTCAGCGACACCCGTTGATCGATGCGGTCGAAGCCCGCTTTTCTTCGATAACACAAAGTGTTCGCTCAAAAACAAAAGCCGCCCGGGAAGTTCCCGAGCGGCGGATTGCTTACTTCAACGCGAGTTCGACTCGTGTGGATTACGGGCAGCCACCGAAGAAGTCGAGGATGAACGCGTCGATGTCGCCCAGGTCGACCACGCCGAAGGGTGGGGCGATGTCGGCCGCGGCTCCGCCAGACAGGAACGCGAGGATGAACGCGTCGATGTCGGCCAGGTCGAGGATACCGAAGGGCAGGGCAAGATCGGCGTCGTTGCACGCGAAGGGCCCGAACTCGAGCACGAACTGATCGACGTCGGCCTGGGTGACCGAGGGGTCGTTGGCGCCGGCCGGGCCGTCGGTCTTATCGATGTTCATCATCGCGAGCAGGGCGTTCGCGTCGCGGCCCTGGTAGACATAGCAATCGGGCTGCGTGCCATCGATGACGATGGGCATGCCTTCGTCATCGACGCAGGGAACGGTGATATCGAGGTTCTCACCGACGGCCTCGGTGATGATGAGGAAGTCGGCGAAGTCGACCATCCCGTCGCGGTTGAAATCGCCGCGAACGAAGCGGAACTGAGCGAGGCTCAGCGAGCTGCTGTCGTTGAACGTGCCCGGGGTGACGGGGAACTGGTCGAGGAAGATGTCTTGGAATCCGTCACCGTTCGGATCGGTCGGCCCCCCGATACCAACGCTGGCGTCGTACTCGAAGGCGGAGGTGATCTCTCCGTACACCCACGACTCGTCGGCGATGCGGGTCGGGACGGTTTCGCCCTCGGAGTTCAAGCGGACACCGGCCATCGGGTTCTCGATGAAGTACTCGAGACGCGAGATCGCGTCGGGGTTGAAGCCCGGTGTGTCGGAGATCTCGAACTGCGAGCTTGAGACGTACTCCTTGCCGCCGGCGTTCGACCACGCGATCTCATCGATGATCTGGAGAGGCTCAACGGCGACCGGGTTGGGCGCGAAGAGGCCCGGGGTTTCGTCGCCGAAGTCAAGCTTCCCGTCGAAGTCGATGTCGTGAGCGGTGTCTTTTGCGAAGTTGTAGTCGGAGGGGTCGTAGGTATCGACACCTCCTACGAGCGAGTACCCCGGGCGGGCGCGGACGAGCAAGTAGGTCGACGAGCCATCGTTCTCGAGGTTCCCGTTGGTGTCCGGGGCGGGGATGTGCTGGTCAAAGAAGCTCGCGGAAGCGGCGCCCGGGAAGAGGAAGAGCAGCGGGATGAGTGAGTCCTGGGGCGTTCCGTTGTAGAGCACGAGGAACCCGTTGGCATCGAGGCTGAGCCCGGTGAGGCTGAACGCCTCGTCGATCTCGGGGAACGTGTTGGGCGTGTCGTTTCCATCGGGGTCGGAGCCACCGTTGACCAGGCCGACCGCATAGCCATCGAGTGACATGTTCGGCTCGCCGTAGAACTCGATGAACTCGAGGACCGAGTCGTTGGCCGCGGCGGGTCCCTCGGGGTTCTGGGCGACTTCGTTTATGACGACCTGGGACTGAGCGGCGCCGGCGAGCGCGACGAGCGTGGCGATGGCGGTCTTCACTTGGGTTCCTCCTCGTTTGATCCGCGGGTTCCAGGCCGCGACTCGTGTGATCTCTTCTCTGAACAGACGATCGACCTAGCGGTACTTGCCGTCGCTGAGGCGGCCACCGAAGATCTTTCCTGGCGTGATCCCGGGATAGATGTAACGGAACTCTTCTGTGGGATCGAGCGCCGGCGCGAACGATCGGTCCGCGTTTTCAGCTCGAAACGTCGCGACGTGCCCATCGGCGAACACGAAGTTCGCGAGCGTCTTGTCGTGTCCAGCCTCGGGTGAGTACTTCCCTTTCCCGTGGGCGGCGCCGAAGTCAGAGAAGTCTTGGTACGCCCAGGTACGGCCGTCTCGATGGGCGTAACCATCGGTCAAGCTCTTCGCGGTCGTGAGGAACTGCCCTCCGATACGGATGTGGTCGTTCAGGTCGTACTCCCCGAGCTCATCGGCATCGATCTTTGTGTCGCCGAACAGCGGGATGATGTCGGCGCCGACGGCATTCATGAACGAGACGCGGAGCGGCCCGACCGTCGACTGGCAGAGTTGCCCGAGCGCTCCGGCGACATCGTTTCGGTCGTTGTGCTCGCTGAAAGGCATGTACCACGACTGGGTGTAATTGGAGTTGAAGCCTCGCTTGACGAGATCGTCTCGCTCTTCGACGGTGTAAGACCGGAAGCCGCCGTCGTTCAGACGGTCGATGTTGACGTTCTGGTGATGTTGCGCGGGCGAGGTCGGGCAAAGAAGGTTGCCCGGGATCATGTAGCCACCGTTGATGGCGTCGGCAGCCCAACCGATGGTCTCGATGCTCGTGCCATCGGGGTAGTCGCTGATGTCGCACCCTGCGGTGTGCCAGCGAACCCGGTTGTCGAACGGGCCGGAGCAGTAGACGCCGTCGTTGTCGACCGAATACGCGGTAAACGTGATGCCATACTGACGGAGGTTGGACTGGCATTTCACGTTGCGAGCGGTGTCGCGGGCCGCGCCGAGGCTGGGGATCAGAATCCCGACGAGCAGCGCGATGATCGCGACGACCACGAGCAGCTCGATCAGGGTAAAGGCCTGTCTTGAATACACCTGTGGCTTCATAGCAGTTTCAAAGACCCGGGTCTGTTTCGTTCAGGATTGGCAACACGTGAGATTCAACACCCAGGCATCGTTCCCTTGTCCCGCCACGGCAACGGCGTCTGCGATTGGATTCACCGAATCTTCACAAACTCTCGCTCGTGGCGCGCACCGGTTGAGTTAGGCTTCTCATTGGAGAGCTGGCGTGTTTGCCAACAAGAATTGGCAACGCCAATCCGTTGAGAGCTTTGTAGCCAAGAGAGAGGATCGATCAAATGGGTATTCAGACGAGCATCGTTGCGCTCGCGGCCGTTGCAAGCGCCGCCACCGCTTCGTTCGACATCCAGGTCACCGAGATGTGGATGGGCAACGAGCCGGGCGCGAACCTGACCGAAGACTGGTTCGAGGTCACCAACTTCGGCACGAGCGACTTCACGTTCGGCGTCGACGGCTATCTCTTCTTCGACGATAACTCGGCGGATCCGAGCGTCGCTGACCTCATGCAGGGCATCGGCACCATCGCCGCCGGTGAGACCGTCGTCTTTGTCGACGAAGGCAGCGGCGGCGCCCTCGGCTTCTTCAACACCTGGTACCCCGGCGGCGGCACCCCGGGCGCCGGCGGCATCCCGCAGATCGGCTTCTACGACGGCTCGGGACTCGGCCAGGGTGGCGACGCGGTTGCGCTCTTCCTCGGCGCGACCGACAACTTCGAAGACCTCGTTGCCGGTGACCTGATCGACCTTGAGTCGTACCCCGACGCCGACGCCAACGGCGGCCAGTCATGGGACGTCGTCCTCGGAGGCTTCAGCACCGTCGGCAACGCCTCGGGTGCGTTCTCGACCGCGCTCGCGAACGACGAAGGCCAGTTCGCCATCGCTTCGCCGGGCACCATCCCGACCCCGGGTGCTTTGGCCATCATCGGCCTCGGTGGCCTGGCCGCGGCGCGTCGGCGTCGCTGATCGACCGAACGAGCACAGATTGAGAGAACGCGGCCCGGGCGATAGCACGGGCCGTTCTTTGTTTCGGCTCGAAGCACGCTTCAGCTCGCGCAGCGATCCAAGAAGAACGCGATGAACGCGTCGAGGTCGACGATGCCGACTGGAAGCGCGAGACCCGCGGGGCACGCGGCGGTGAGGCGGACGTTCGTCGGCGTCGTAGAGACCATGAGGTTCTGGCCGGGACGGGATTCGATCTCGATCGCGTCGAACGAGCCGGTCAGGCCAGCCGGAGCCGACACCAGTACGAACTCGTCACCCTGTTCGAGTTCGGCGAGCGTCACAGGGCCGGTGATTTCCGAGGCGTCGGCTCCAATCGTCACCCCGAACTTCCGTCGGTGCAAGTACGAGCAAACGTCGATGGCCATCGAATTCAACGGGCACCCGCGCGATGCGGTCCGCCCAATCCATGATCGCGAGCGTTTGAGCTGGCGAGAATGGAACACCACCGATAGAAGATGAGCCCGCCAACGCAAGAAAGGCAACCGACACCGATACGATAACCAACGCGACGTTATCCTCCCGCGACCGGCGTCGAGCGGAGTATCGCCGAACGGCCCAGGAGACAAGAGCGTCACACCGACACAATACACGCCGACGGAACCCACCGACTGGACTCATGCCTAGCGGGCGAGAGCACAGGCACGTACAGTCACAGATACGAACCGTTTGCGAGGGCCTTTACGCCGGCCGATGCTACTTGCGATCCCGTCCGAGAACACCATCGATCGTGTGCATCATCGGTGGAAAATCCGTGAAGTGTCGTGCGCCAAACTCCTGGTGCGACGGGCCGTCGCCACGCTCGTACCCAGCGATCCGTTCGTCCGGCGCGACGGCATCCGCTGACCCGTCAACGAAGCCTGCGAGCACGGCGCTCAGGCGCCTCTCCTCATCCGGAAGCGCAACGTAGGGCCACGTTGAGACGAGCAGTGATTTCCGTGACGCAAATCGCACGTCGGTTAGCCGACTCGCGCGCAGTTGCTCCGGGCCGTACCTTCGGGTGCGTTCGTTCCAGAACGAAGGCTGTGCAGCGAAGCTACACGCGAGACCATAGCTTGTGTACAGCGGCGCCCCGCTGGGAGGCCCGTACCGCCCATCGTCCGGGTTGAAGAGTTCGTCGGTCACGGCGACGCCTTCGGTCACAAACCCGACGTGATGATGCCAGAGCTGAAAGATATCGAAGTAGAAACTTGAATCATCGGGGAACGGAAGAAAGCTGTAGTCACCCTGAGCATCGGCGGGCGAGGCGAAACTCGGCGGAAACGAATCGGCGTCGGCCCCATATGCGAGCACCAACGCCGTGAGGGCTCGAACGTCGGCAAGTGACCGACTTTCACGCGAAGCATCCCGTGCGCCGCGGAGGACCGGCACAAGAACCACGAGCACAACCGCGATGACGCCGAGAGTAACCAGCACCTCCGTAATCGAGAGGCCCTTTCGCGTCATTCTGATGGCTCCGGCCTTCAAACTGGTCCGCTGGTCCCGTCGCAATAGTCTCCAGCGGGGCTCCGGCCCTGGCACGATGCGTTTCCATTCGAGAGTCGGTCGCACGCTCCTCCGTTGCACCGATACCTCTCCCACTGACACCACACGATCGGATCGCGCGAATGTGTCGCTTGCCCCGCCGGTGGCCGGTCAATTTTAATTCGGTTATAGGATCCTGATGTAATCACGAGGTCATTGCACTCAACAGCGACCGTTCCACTCGTACACACACGGGTCGTGTCCGTCCATATGCTGCAGCAACTCGCCGACCCGTTCGCTACGTAGCAATATGGCTCTATCACAGGGGGACTAAACTGGGCCGTTGAGACACCGATCGGTGCGAACACCAAGACAGTCGCAGCGACCGCTTCACCAATTCGAGACATCGTTTCCACCCCTTCTATCGATGCCGCGCAGCGATCCAAATCCCGATGAACACCATCGCGCAGATCGCTCCGCCAAGATACGCGCGAGAGTGACCCGACCACGCCGAATCACCATCTCCAGCCGGAATGAGCTCTGAGGGCGCCTCAAACGTCGATACCACGTTGTCGTTGGCGCTGGTCTGTCGATAAGCCGGTTCACCTGCGCGAAACAGCAGCAAGGACGCGCCCGGGGAGGCATCACGCTCGGCAGCACCTCGGACCCGGTAATCACGGATGACCTGCCCAGGCTCGCTTTCCGCAAGCTCCTCGGGATACTTGGCGCGCGACTCAAGGGACTTCCGCGAGATCGACTTCAGTGAGTCGATGCGCGTGGTCTCAACGATGCCGTCGCTTCTGAGGTACATCGCCTGTGCTGCCCATCCCGGAGCGCCGGCAGTGACCCCATGGAACGAGAGACTGCTCGTGACTTCACCGACACCATCGGTGGAAATGAAGTCGACCATCGTCACTTTTGGTGCCGCGTGGACCCAGATACCTTCGAGGAAGACCCTCGAGCGATCATCGGCCTCAAGCATAACTGACCACGCCGGATCCGACGCATCAAGGAACATAATGTTGTATTGACCCTCGGCGATCCCCGCGTTCGCAATCGCACGAAGCGAACCGAGGTACATCTTCAGCTTCATGCCCACGTCGTAGCCCGGCGGGAACGGAACGCCCGCCTTCGTCAGGGTCATCTGGCCTTCATCCGCCCCGCTGTCCGCCCAAATCCAGCGTGTTCCGTTGTGTTCGCCTGCGTGAAGAGTGAGGCTTTGCCAAATCTCCTCGATGCCCCACGTCTGAGACGTCTCAAACCAAAGCGTGCAC
Organism: Planctomycetota bacterium; assembly: GCA_038748775.1. Taxonomy (GTDB): domain Bacteria; phylum Planctomycetota; class Phycisphaerae; order Phycisphaerales; family UBA1924; genus DAIQNV01. The sequence goes on along the minus strand of JBCDIT010000002.1, from coordinate 169,097 downwards.
GCTCGAACGTCGGGCTGCCTCGCGAGTTGCAGTTGCGACTCGAACAACTCGTGGTCTGGATGATCGGGACGCTCTGCAAGATCAGACATCTGCGCCAGAACATCCGCTTCACTGACCGCAGCCGAAAGCGAACTCTGAATCTCGATGGCGAACGGGCCATCCGGCAATCGAAGCGGCCCCGACAACTCCGCGATATACGCGCGCAGCGCCGGCTCGCGATCAACCACGTCGGTCGCGGCATGGCCAACCGATGGCACCGAAGCGATGGTCGAGGCGAGAAATGCGAGAGCGACATGTCCGGTCATATCGAACTCCGTGGAGTCATCCAACGCTCAAACTCACCCGCCGTACCAGACGAATGACACTCATTCACACTCTCGCACAAAACCGGGTAGGCCCACACATAATTGTGTGTAACCATCTTGCTCTTACAACGTTGTAGCCAAAACACACCGGCCGAGGGATCGTAAAACTGGCTTTTTTCTTCGTATATTTGGTCCCCAAGGCCGCACACGGGACCATCGATTGAATCGGAATACTCCCTCCGGTGCCCTAAAGAGCTTCCGGAAACGCTGCAATACCGCTCTCTTCTCCGTTCACAGCTTCCGGCAAGCGTCGCGAGACTGCTCAACGCGTCCGGGATATCGCGTGCCCGATAGACTCATGTTCTTACAGGGTGTGTTTTGGCTCGCGAGTATCGCGCAAGAACAACACGAGGGTCAACCATCCAAAAATGGTGCAATGGCGGCGCTCACGTCGACATCACGATGCCCGGTACACAGAGCACCGTCATCAGCGCGCGACGGAAGGTCGCTTCAGGGGCAGCCTCCCAAGAACGTCGCGATGAACGTGTCGATGTCCGCAAGGTCGATCACCCCGAACGGCGCCGCGATGTCCGCGGCCGTCCCCCCCGACAGGAACGCGCCGATAAACGCGTCGATGTCCGCAAGATCGAGAACACCGAAGGGCTCGTCGATGTCGGCGGGGCAGTCGGTCGCGAGTTCGGCGGTGAGCGACACGTCGTCGAGGAAGAAGCCGTTTGACGAGCCGGGAGCCCGGAAACGAACGACGTTTCGCGCCGCGCGCGCCTCAGCGGGAAGGTCGATGGTGCGCAAGAAGAAATCGAACTGCGCTCCGAGGTCGCCGGTGGCGACCTGTTCAAGAATGACCCACGTCCGTGAGACGCGATCGAAGTACTCCACGTCAAGGGTTTCAACGCCCGCTGAGCTTGATGCTGAGATCTGGTAGGAAAGCGTCGCCGACGACGCGCCGTTCAGATCGATCGGCACAGTCTGGAGTTCCGCGTCGCCCGACAGCAACGCACCGGACGGCGGTGACGGGAACACACTGCCCGAGAACAGAAACACGCCGAAGATATCGCGCCACCGGGCTCCACCGAGGTTAAAGAAATCGGTGAAGTCCTCCACGAACGGCGTCTCGAAACCGTCTACGCCGGTATCGAAACACGACTCGCTCGCGATCTGGGCGCCCATCGAGGCGATCGGCGCCGGCGAGAACCGAATCGGATCGCCGAACCCGTCGCAGAACCCAAGCGTCGTGCACATGATGCGGCACTCACTCTCGGTGTCGCAGTGCATCGCGTTGAAGTTGTGCCCGATCTCGTGGGCGACGAGGCCAACGGTTCGATCGAATGCGGCTTGCCATTCGTTGACGCCGTTGGCGACACCCGAGCAGATCGAGCCCTGCTCGGCAAGCCCGATCGTGGTTCCGTCGAAGTCGCGGCCGCTGAGCAAGTGGGCGATATCGGCGATGTCGTCCGGCTGGGTGTCGTCCCATTCGGTCCGAAACTGCTCAACGAGGGTGCTCGGATCGGTCGACGTGTACGGATCGGCGGACGCTCGGATGACGATCTGGCTCAGACGCAGATCGACGCTGACATCGCGTTCGTAGATCACGTCGAGGGCCGCGGCGAGGGCCTCGACCTCAGCGGTGATCGCCGCGACATCGGAGCCGAAGTCGAGGTACAGCGGGTTGTCGACTTCGAAGCTGATGTCGGCGGTCTGCAGCGAGCGCCGAAGGTGGGCATCGAAAATGTCACCAAAGAGCGGGATAGCGTCGGCGTGGTCGACCCCGCACGTGCCGCCGACGTGCGGGAGGTCTTCGGTTGCGTAGACGAAGTGCCGCGCGGTGCCGTCGCGCGCCGGCTGGATCGCGAACCGTTCGGGCCCGCCGACGAGATCGGGGAGATCAATCGTTGCGGTCAGGCGGCCTTCGTGAAGCGAGCCGGCGACGACGCTGCCCGGTACGCCCTCCACGTAGCCTCCCACGGCCGCCGAAGGAACGTCAGCAAACTCAGCACCATCGACACCAACGAGCTGGATTCGGAAGTCGTCACCCCGAACTTCGGTCGGTGCAAGCACGAGCGTGTGTGGATGGCCGTCGAGTTCGACAGCGACCCGAGCGGTGTGACCGGCATGCGTCGCGATGGTCACCCCTTGGATCGATGACAACGGAATCTCACTGGCCATGGACGACCCGACGCCCGACAACGCGACCACCGAGAGCGACGTGAGAGCGCGGAGCATGGCTTCCTCCCGAGAGCGAATCGCTCTCAAGGTACCAAAGCGGTCTTCAGAAGCCAAGGGGTCTCCACGAAGACATGTCGATGCCTATCGGTTCTTCTTGATTACGGGCAGCCAGCGCGCCTCACCAACAGCGAGCGGGACATGAGTCATCGACACCGGCCCTCGCTCAAGCCGCCATGCGCCGTCCGCAGAGAGCACAAGTGCACTCGAAATGCTGTGCGACACTTCTAGCGACCATCGCAAGGCTCAATCGGCATTCCTTCTTGACTGACCCCCGTTTCTACCGCTACGGCGATCGAACGACGTCGCGCCCCAAATCCAGAAACCGCTCGAACCGCTCATACTCGATGACATACACCATGGATGCACCTCGATGCGATGCCCTAGGGCGCTTCGCGAAAGCGGGCAACAGCTGATCGAGATGTCCCGAGAACTCCCCATCGAAGCGTCGACGGGCGAACACCAACACCCACCCTTCGCTGGGCGTGTAAACAAGCTGACCGGGGAGTTCAACCATGTCCCCACCCTCACCGAACCGCTGCGCAAACAACGATGTCGATGGCAAGAAGAAACCATCAACGGTTGTATCGTCGTCAAGTCGCGTCACCACTGGGACTTCAGAGTCGAGGTCATACCCGTCAAACTCGATGTACCAACTGTCAGCCGAAACATCAAAGACCACTCGCGCCGGAACTGGCCCCAACGGCACCACCGGACGATCACACGCCACGAGAGTAAACACAAAATAGGAAATCAGCATCCAACAAACAAAAAAGTAGCGTCGCATGATAATAAAGATATCTCGATGATGCGATACGTCAACTGGCAAAAGGACCAGAACACACCACGAATCACGAACGCGTTCTTGTGTTACGAACCAATTCTCAGTAGCGACAGGGTGTCGTTTGCACCGAGTAAGATCTCGGCGCACGCGAGCGTTGGCACTGTTCTCGCCGCGTCGATCTGAGCCCGGAAGGACGGCGCGGATCCGACGCATCGCGGCGCCTGCCGAGCGTTGAAGACGGGCCTACGCGAGCCCGAAGAACTCATCGCCACGCCATCGTCGAAATGGTTGCTGCCATCGATCGCTGCGGTTGCGAAGGCTCTACCCTCCTGCTGCCAAGTCTCCGCACTCACACAGCCCACGAGGGAATCGTCATGGCCGACAACTCCAGTAACAACAAGCACTTCGACATCGTCGTCATCGGCGGCGGGCCCGGCGGGTACGTCGGGGCGATCCGCGCCGCTCAGCTCGGCTACTCGGTCGCCATCGTCGACCGGGCCAAGCTCGGGGGCGTTTGCCTGAACTGGGGGTGCATCCCCTCGAAGGCCCTGCTGTCGAACGCCGAGCTCATGGAGAAGCTGGCCCACCAGGAAGACTGGGGGCTCAAGATCGAGGGCTCGGTCAGCTTCGACTGGGACAAGGTCATCGGGCGCAGCCGCGACGTGGCCTCGAAGCTCAACAAGGGCGTCGAGTTCCTGATGAAGAAGAACAAGATCACGCACTTCGAGGCGCACGCGAAGGTGACCTCGGGCGGGTCTTGGGATGGCAACACGCCCTGCACGATCGAGCTGCGTGACTGCGAGGTGAACGAAGAGCTGACCAGCGCCCCCGCGACCCCCGCCGGCAGCGCCCGCGAGACGATCACCGCTGGGCGTGTGATCGTCGCGACCGGGTCGGTCGCCCGCGACCTGCCATTCGCCAAGTTTGACGGCAAGAAGATCTGGGGCGCCCGCGAGGCGATGTACAACAAGGAGCAGCCCAAGAAGCTCGTCGTGGTCGGCTCGGGCGCGATCGGGATGGAGTTCGGCTACTTCTACAAGCAGTTCGGCACCGAGGTGACGGTCATCGAGATGATGGACCGGATCCTGCCGGTCGAGGACGAGGACGTCAGCAAGTCGATGCTCCGCGTCTACAAGAAGATGGGCTTCAACTTCGAGCTGGGCCACACGCTGACGGGCGTCGACACCTCGGGCGATGGCGTTAAGGTCACCATCGCTCCGTTTAAAGACGGCGACCCGGTCAAGAGCGAAGAGAAGACGATCGAGGCCGATCGCGTCTTGCTCGCCATCGGCGTCGTCGGACGTTTCGATGGCGTCTTCGATGAGAGCCTGCAGGTCGAAGAGGTTAAGGGCCACATCAAGACCGACTACGTCCCCATCGGCCCCGACAGCCCGATGGAGCCCCAGAAACTGCAGTACAAGACCAGCGTCCCGGGCATCTACGCCATCGGCGACGTCATCGGCCCGCCCTGGCTGGCCCACGTTGCGAGTGAAGAAGCCATCGCGTGCGTCGAGTGGATCGCCTACGGCGACGGCAAGGAGAAGCACGAGCCGATCCCGATCGACTACTCTGTCATCCCGGGCTGCACCTACTGCCAGCCCCAGGTCGCCAGCGTCGGCTTCACCGAGCAGGTGCTCAAGGCCAAGGGCCTCAAGAAGGGCGAGGACTACGAGGTCGGGCAGTTCCCGTTCACGGCGCTGGGCAAGGCGATCGCCGCGGCTCACACCGACGGGTTCGTCAAGATCATCCGGGGCCTGCCCCGAGGCGAGATCCTCGGTGCCCACATCATGGGCGACCAGGCGACCGAGCTCATCGCGGAACTCAGCCTCGCGCGGCGGATGGAGGCGACGACCGAAGAGCTCATCGCGACGATCCACGCCCACCCGACGATGCACGAGAGCGTGCACGAGGCGGCGCTGGCGAGCGAGGGGCGTGTGATCCATAGCTGACCATCGTCTTCCGCGATTTTCCGCCGGGCTTGCGCGCTTCGGATCTGCCTCTCGGCGATCCGAAGCGCTGTTACTGCGCCCACCTGAGCCAGAGTTTCGATCACTCACAAATGATCGCCCGCGATTTCATCGCAAAGGACTCGGTGGGGCGCAGCACATAACTGTGCGTATCGCACCCAAAGTTTCGTTCGCATGAGCGAACGCGATCCCATCAAACACTTCTTGATTGCCGACGTCATCCCATGTTAATCTTTGTGACGAACCGCCCTAGCTAGCGGAACTGGTACCGAGACGCATGGGCGTCGATCATCAACGCGAAAGACTTTCTGCGCCATGACCGCTGACAAAGGCCTGGTCGTTACCAATCGTGTTCGCGCACTGAACGTCCTTCGCCACGCCGACGTCACGTCGCGCCCGGTTGTATTCCTCCTCGGGGCCGGCATCAGCGCCGATGCCGGGATTCCCCTCGGAGGGCAGCTCGCACAGTATCTTTCAGAAGTCGAGGCTCATGCACGGCGGCTGAAACTCCCTGTCCGACAATACCTCGACGAAAACCGCTGGCCGAGTCGTCACGATCTTCGTATCGAGACGCTCTTCGCGATCGGCTCGAACAATCGCCAACAGTGGACAGCCCATGCCTTTCGGTCCGCGTTTCAAAGAGCGCTCATCTCAAACGTCCGCTCGTCGTCCCCGCCACTCGCGGAAGCCTTTCGACGGCTGTTGGAGGAAAGTTGGAAATGGGTCGAATCAACGAAACAGACCACATCCTCGCTCGACACCTTCGCGAACCGCTTCGCCGAGGCGAACAAGAGTACTGTTGCCTACCGAACGCTTTTGTACTACCTCTGCGATAGTAACCAAGCAAGCATCGACGCCTGTATCGACCACTTCATCCGAGGCCGCTCGCCGACGACGACCCATCAATTCATCGCCTACATCATCCAGCGTCTCCGGAGCAGCATCGTTCTGTCGACCAACTTCGACCCGCTTCTCGAACGGGCCCTTCAGATGGAAGGGGTCACGACGAGTGTTTACGAAATGCAGAGCGGTCGCAGCCTGCCGTCGATCAACCTTCTGCTGTCGCAGGAAATGTCGATCGTGAAACTTCACGGCGGGGCCCACCAGATGCAAATGGGGTTTGACCTCGACGAACCGCTGTCGCAGGCGGCGTTGTCAAGCTTCTACGAACTCTTCGGCCGCTTATACGACGAAACGGATCAGGAACCGCTCATCGTCGCGATCGGATATGGTGGTGGAGATCGCCGCGTGATGGACATAGTTGCGTCGAGAGTCCGAGCGTGGCGAAACGGCGCCCCGCCAAACGTGCTCTGGATCAACCGTTGGTCGGAGACACCAGGATACTTGGAGGAAGCCATCGCGGCGCGAAACCAGGTCTACCGTAGATCCGGTGTCTCACCGACAGGCGAATCTATCCCGACGTTCGTCCCGAATGATGTCTCCGCTCTTCACTTGAACTATCGAGACGGACGCCTCTTCGCAGCCGAGGTCTTTCAGGCGCTCAATGAGAGTCTTCCGATCGCACAAGATTTCTATCAAGCCATTAATGACTCACCTCACCCATCGCTTGATGGCATTGCCTGGGACTTTAAGAGGCTTGAATCGGACACAAAACTCCATGAGCCAGAGAAGCAAGATGAAACGTCACAAGGTTCAACGCAGACGGCGGATATCACGATTGATAACGTTACACGTCGACAAAGTACGACTTATGGGCACGTGCCTCGAGAGGGTCTCATCGATTGGACTTGCTGCGTCATCGATGGAGTCCGCGACTCCGGAACTTCGAGCTATCTCGCGTCGCTCTGCGAGCAGCATGAGTCGGAGTACCAAGCCACCGTTCTCTGGGTCGACATGGAGCACCACGACACGTTCGCCGCGTTTGTAGACTATCTGACTTCGCGGCTCTCGAAGTTCGATTCACGCCTACCCAAACTATCACGACCGCTGTGTCTCGAAACCGTGCCATCGCCTTATACCGGCGTAGAGAACATCCCCGACGATATCGACGAACACGAACGCACGACGGCTGTGCGGTGGCTCCAACACGCCCTTCGCCGGAGCGCTTATGTGCTGGCGCTCGACTCTCTTGACGAATTCGGTCGCTTGCACCCGAGTGACGCCGGTGATCTGGCGAAGGGTACGGTGAATCCCGATCTCCAAGTGCCCAAGATCGAGCACGAGACAAAGCTCTTGTACGACTTCCTCGTCGAACTTGTTCGCACTTCGGACAACAGGGTCGCGGACCTCGGGTTCTCTCGCGTCGCCGTCGCGTACACCCGAAGCGGAACCGAGTGCGCGGAATGGGACCGCACACTTGCTCGACTGGAGTGTGTTCCCGCGCCGAACACCTTCAAGGATAAGACGCGAGAAACAATCAGGGCCTTGTTCGTTGCCAACAGCACCTTCGAAGCCGGTGCCCAAACCATGCTCAATACTCCTGATCCTGTGCGTCCACAAGACGCGCTCACTGCATGGCGGAACCTGACCGACGAGTCCAACGACCTCACACCCTGCCTTAGCGACGAGGAATGGAACGCGATCCGGAAACTCGGTCGTGTGACGTCCCACAACACACCCACCGACGCACCGAATCGTGAGAGCGCCTGGATCGTCGCGATCATCTACGCGGTCGCGATCGCGTGTCGCCGCGAGCGATCGAATGTACTCGTCCAGCGCACGACACTCGATCTGCTCCGACTGATCGGCCGACCGACAGCGACACCGTTTGCTGATTGCCCCGAGGACCTCCGCGAACGTGCTTCCGACGGAAACCCGAGAAGCCTCGGTGACGCGTTCCGCCGCGTTATCAATGGTGACTCCGAGTCCGTCGATGATGTATGGAAATCGATCAACAAACTGGTTTCTGGAGGGCTCTCGAGGTCACACCACCCTACCGATCGGGACGACTTCCTCTTTGTGCGGGTATGGCACGAACGCGTGCTCTCCATCTTTGAAGGTCAGTCCACCTCGACCAAAGAACACGCCGCGAAGAACATACGCGACACGCTACCCGCCATGCACCACCGCGAAGGAGGTTATACGTGGATCCCGAAGGATGCTCGCAACCATCTCTACGCGCACATCGTTGAGGATCACCCCGATCTCATGGCGTGGGCCCATCATCTCATCGCCGAGTACTACCTCTCCGGGGTCTATGAACGGTCCCATGACGCCCGTGCGTTCGTTGAGTACCTAGCTCATCAGAGGGCCGCTGTGGCGCTCGCGTTCCGGGCCGATCGGTTCAAGACCGCGATCGGCTTGCTGGGCCGAGCCGCGGCTCTCATCGATCGTGAGCGATCAACGCTGCTCGTCAGGGCCCCGATTCCCAAGCTCTTGACGGAGATCAATCGACTCATCGAAACGATAGACGCTGGGCTTACCCGGGTCCTCGAGGCCGAGGGCAAACTTGAGAGATCAACCGTCGAGTATGCGGGGCGATCTGCGGTTCTGGTGCTCGACGCGCTCGGAGGGTTCCTCACCGCGAGTGGCCATCCGAACCACGCGCTCGACGCACAGGTACGCCGTTTGCGTCTTCTTCATCATCCCTCGGTCTTTTTCTTGGCTACAAAAGACACGCAGCCGTCACCCGACGAAACACTTCTGACGATATCGAATGAACTGAAATTGGCATTTAATATCCGTTCTTTCTCGGAGCCAATCAATGAACCGATTTTGCAGTCCGATCAACTCAAGACGCGATCAAAGGCGTTTTTGAAGCACGATCACGTGAGCATGCTCCGAGCGATGATGGACTTCGCCGACACGCTCACCGCACCGCTCCTCTTTGATTCCAAAGGCCGACAATGGGCGGAGCGACTGCGCAACCAACAGAACGAACACCTCTCGACGCTCAACGACGACGCTCTAGATCGTGTTGTCGAACGCCGCGAGAAGGAAGAACGTATCGCTGGCCGCATCGATACTCGCGAAACCCGATGCAGCAACGCCCATGAACTCTTGAAGGTGTGCCTAGCCACTGTTTCCAAATGGGCCGACAAGCTTCCACCCCGTCTTCAACCATCAAAGATCCACCACAGCACCGACGATGGACCCTACTACTTCTCCGACGTCAAACTCGGGCTGCTCCCGATGTGTCAGCGCCGCAGTCTCGAGTACGACCTGCTTGGCTACTCAGACCTCTACCTCAGAGGGGTCGAACTGTACTGCAAAGCCGCAGAACAGGTGAAACCACCAGCACCCAGCGCGCGTCACGAAGCGATCGCAAACAAGTACCTCCCGTTGTTTCAGTACCGCTCCCAGCGGCACCGCCACGAATGCTACCGGCTTTGTCTCACAGCAAGGATCGATCAAGGCGAGTGCCTTGCGAAAGAAGAGACTGCGTCCGACCGCTTCGATGAGTTCGATGCTCTTTATCCGCTGCTTGTCCAACGACTCGACGCGGCCGAAGCGGGTCTTGAACGCGGACAGGGACCGAGCAACAGTCAAGCGCTCGCGATGACACGACTACTCGCCGCGGAGTTGGGGGTTCGTCACGCTGAGTTGCGTGCCGCCATAGGCAAACACGCGAGCCAGGGACAAGTGCTTGCCGCGAGGGCGATCCGGAGCGTCGACGCGATCCAGCTTCGGGGTCGCGAGGAAAACCGCTGGCGTTTCCTGCACTCGTTGATTCGAGCGAGGTTCGAACTCGTACGCGGCTACACGCTCCACAAGAAGGATTATCGCGGTAGGTGCGATGCGATCTACTCCGCGGCTCGACACCTACACAACGCCACACTCAACTGCGGACTGCTGACCGATCGTCGCATTGTTCTCGATCTCTGGTTCGGCGCAACGCTTCAGGAACTCGTCAAACTAGAAGCGGACGCACCAACTCCAGGGAAGAATACCGGTCCGAATCGCTACAGCGTGCAGTTTCTTCTGTCATGGCTCGGATACTCGTGGTCACTCGATGAAGAGCCGCGCGAACTCCGAGACCAACTCGACGTCGAAGAGGCAGAGACACGTCTCGTTAACACCACCGCTAGCAAGTCCAGAGCCCCATGACCCTCTTAAGCGCACTTGACGGCATCTCCGCAAGGGGAGCCAAGCCAGCCTCAGAACCCATCAACGTCCATTTCGTCTTCGCAGACGCTTCCCACGCGCAGCCCACAGAATGAACGCTGAAACAACGCTCCGAACCGGGTTTCGGTCCAGTTTCCGCTTGTCTGTGATCCCCCAAGCCGTCATGCTGTCAACGAACGAGGGGCGACCGAGCGATATGCCCCCGTCGGAGGGGTGTGATGAGTGGGATCGCTTTCCGTTGCGGCATCCTCGCGGCTGCCGTTCTTCCAGCAAGTGGACAGACCGCGTACGAGTGGGCCCTCCCCGTCAACGGCACCTGGAGCACACCCGGGTCGTGGACGCCAGCAGGGATCCCGGGCGCCGGGTCACCTCTCGACACCGCGACGCTCGGGAATATCGGGCCTTACGAGGTGACTTTCGATGTCACCCGCACGATCGCAGGCGTTTCGCTCACGAATCCCGAGGCCTCGCTCCGCATCCAGCCCTTCATCGCGATGTTCCTTGAAGGGGACGCCGTTGGCCCGGGCGTGCTCAACATCGGACGCTCGAACAACGGTGGTTCAGCGACGGCGGCCCTCGCGAACGGCGCGACCCTCGACGTCGCGATGATCCAACTCAACCGCATCAACGCGGCGTCGGTTCAAGGCCCGACAAACCCGGGCCAGCGGGCGACGATCGGCCCGAACGCCACCGTTCAAGGCATCGGGTTCCTCGACGGTCTCCTCGACATCGCGGGGACGATTCACCTGCGCGCCGGGGATCAGATCTCCCTGATGCTCGACGATGCCACGCTCACCGGGGGAGGCGTCCTCGACTTCAACGGGGGCGAGATCAACTTCAATGCCTCAACCCTCACCAGCTTCACACTGATGGGAGACATCGACGTCGACCCGAACGAATCGGTCGTGATCGGATCGGGGGTGACCTTCGCCGACGACGTTTCCATCGGACGGGCCAGCAGCAACGGCGCCGCGACCATGTTCTTGCAGGACAGTGTTTCGATCGACGACACCACCGTGACGCTGCTCAGGCAAAACGCCGCGTCCGTTCGCGGTCCGGCCCAAGCCGGCGAGCGGGCCTCCATCGGCCAGACCACAACGATCCAGGGCAGCGGCTTCCTCGATGGACTCCTCGATATCGAGGGCACGATCCTCCTCCGCGACGGTGATCGGATCTCGCTGTTCCAGGACGACGGCACACTCACCGGCGGCGGCGTGGTCGACTTCGCCGGAGGCGACATCGTCTGGGCCGACTACCTTGTCACCGACATGACGCTCAGGGGAGACGTGCTCATCGGGCCCTCCGAGAGCTTCCGCCTTGGGGCGATGGTCGACTTCGACGGCCCGCTCACGATCGGCTCGGCGGGAAGCACCGGCGCCGCAATCCTCAGAGTCCTGGACGGCATCACGCTTGACGACGTCGACGTCTCCCTTGAGAGGTTCAACGTCGCCGCGATCCAGGGACCGGCCCTCCCGAGCGAGCGGGCGACCATCGGGCCCGGAGCGACCGTGAGCGGCTCGGGCTTCCTCGATGGCCTACTCGATATCCAGGGCACCGTCCGCGTCGACACCGGGGATGCCATATCGCTCTTCATGGACGACGCCACGCTCACCGGCGGCGGCACCATCGACATGCAAGGCGGAGACATCGCCTGGCGGGACTACCTCCTCACCGATATCACCGTCCAAGGCAACATCACGGTCGATCCGAACGAGTCGGTCCGAATCGGCCAGAACGTCACCTTCGAAGACCCCATCCACGTCGGCCAACCGGGCTCCACCGGCGCCGCCACGGTGCGCATACAAGACGGAGTCACACTGACGAGCGCCGATGTTGTTCTGAACCGGGCGAATGTCGCGGCCGTCACCGGTCCGAGTGGTGCCGGAGAGCGGGCAACGGTTGGTGCTAGCTCGACGGTCACCGGTTCTGGCTTCTTCGACGGGCTGCTCGACATCGCCGGGACGGTCTTCGTCGAACCGGGCGACGCTCTCGCGCTGTTCTTCGACGACGGTCTCATCACCGGCGGAGGCGTCTTTCAACTCAACGGGGGCGACGTCGCCTGGCGAGGACTCACGGCAACCAGCATCACGCTCCGCAACACCATCTTGATCGATCCGTCCGAATCGCTGGTCATCGGACCGAACGTCACCCTCGACGGAACCGTGACCGTCGGCCAAAGCGGGAGCACCGGGGGCGCCACGCTCTTCGTCGCCGACGGCGTCACGCTCGCCGACGCCGATATCGTGCTCACACGCACCAACGTCGCCGAACTCTCAGGGCCGATCGGACCCGACGCGAAAGCGACCATCGGGTCACGCACGACCGTCCGGGGCGTCGGCTTCCTCGACGGCAACCTCGACATCGACGGGACCCTGCTCCCGGGAGACACCCTCGCCCCGGCGGCGCTTGACCTGTTCCTCGACGTGCCGGCGACCTTCGGGCCAACCGCTGAGGTCAACATCGGTTTCGCGTCCGACGCCCCGGACGGGTTCGGCCGACTCCGAAACACCGGCGTGATCGAACTCGGAGGCACGCTCCGCGTCCGGGCGCTCAACGGGTTCGAGCCCATGTCGCAAAACGCCATCGACATTATCACCGGCGGAACGATCACCGGTGAGTTTGACAACGTTATCTTCGAAGGCAACCTCCGCCCCGAGGACGTCGTCCGGGTGTTCTACCTGCCCGATCGCGTCGAGTTCGTCGTCACCTGCAACGCCGACATCGCCCCGCCCGGAGGAACGCTCGACCTGAGCGACGTGGACGCGTTCATCGCCGCCTTCCTGGCCGGAGCGCCCGACGCGGATCTCGTTCCACCGATGGGCATCATCGACCTCTCCGACCTCGACGCCTTCATCACGCTCTTCCTGGGCGGCTGCCCCTGATCCACGCCGCTCGAGCGCGTGAGTGATCCACACCGGTGTACGCTCCCTTTGGAGGAAGGGAACCACCCACGATGCAGACCAACTCCACCGTGCCGCTCGCCGCGGCGACCGTCGCCCTCGCGATCACCACGGCCTCCGGGCAATCGTGCCCGGGCCCGGTCTTCTCGCCCGAAGCCCGCTACCCCGCAGGCCCCAGCGCCGCGAATATAGCTGTGGGCGACTTCAACAACGACACCCACCCCGACCTTGTCACAACGCTCTCGAACACCCGCGCCGTCGCGGTGTTGCTCAACAACGGAGACGGGACGTTCGGCGCCCCGCAGCAATACCCCACGTCCGCGATCACCGCCTTCGGCATCGCGGTCGACGACTTCAACAACGACCAGATCGACGACGTCGTCGTCGGGGGCGGCCAGTCCGGGTACGTCATGGTGATGCTGGGCGACGGGACCGGGGCGCTCGGCCCCTCAACCGAATTCGGGACCGGCGTCTTCGGCGCCCCCACCAGCCTCGCCCCGGGCGACTTCGACGGCGACGGAAACGTCGACCTCGCGGTCAACACCAACTCGTCGAACATCCGCGTCTTCCAGGGGCTGGGCAACGGAACGCTCGCCAACCCCGACTTCCTGTTTATCCCGGGAACAACCGGCACGTTCGATATCCGCGTTGCCCACATGAACGCCGACACCGATCCCGACCTGGTCATCGGCGATCAGAACGCGGTCGTCGTGCTCCTCGGCGCCACCGGGACGTCCTTCGCGACCACCACGCCCGTCTCGTTCTCCTCGTTCAACCGCGGTGTCGACGTCGGTGATTTCGACAACAACGGGACCATCGACGTTATCACCTCCGGGGTCCTGCCCGAAGACGTCAGCGTCTACCTCAACAACGGCGCAGGAGCACTGAGCTTCGCCTCTTCCATCGTCGTGTCGTCGGTCCCCACGAGGCTCCGCACCGCCGACTTTGATCTCGACGGAAACCTCGACGCAGCGATCAACATCACCAACTCCGACGCGATGGGCCTGCTCCAAGGCGACGGCTCGGGCACAGTCTCCCTCGCCGACACGTTCCCTGGCGGAAACGAGCCACTCGCCGTCGTCGTCGACGACTTCGACAGCAACGGAACACCCGACGTCGCGACGGTCCAGCGGGCCTCGGGCGACGTCTCGGTCTACCTCAACGCGTGCCCCGCCGCGTGCAACGTCGCCGACATCGCGGCCCCGTTCGGCGTGCTCGATCTCGCGGACATCGATGCGTTCATCGCCGCGTTCACCGCGGCCAGCACCGACGCCGATATCGCCCCTCCCGCCGGCGTGCTCGACCTGGCCGACATCGACGCGTTCATCACCGCGTTCTTCGGTGGCTGTCCCTAATCGAGCGCCGGACGTCCGAGAACCCACTCAATCAACAGAGTTTTTGTTGGTTTGTATGTATCGAGCGCGTACAACGTTCGCATGATGATAGAGCGCGCTGGAGTGTTCATCATCCGCGAACTCGTACTGATAGGGGAGACCCGATGAAGGCCGCCATCGCCACTCTGCTCGCCGCGTGCTCGCTCGCCTCCGCTCAAAGCCAGGACCTCGACGTGCTCGTTATCGTCGAACGCCTCCCCGACGGCTCCTTCGAAGCCGATCTTCAGGTCGATACCCAAGAAGGTTTGCTCAACGCGGTCCGCTTCGCCGAACCGGGCGGTCCCGGCGAGCCGTTCTTCAGCGACCCCGAGCGCCCGACGTTCGAACTCGCGATCGAGAGCAGCTCGACGTTCGAGCAGTTCCTCACCGAAGACGCGACCGGCGAGTCGTTCGACCTGCAGTTCGAGCTCAGCACCGGCGCCGTCAGCGTGTACCGCTTCGAAGTCTCCGACGTCTTCGGACCTCAGAATGACATCGCCACCCTGGCCGGCTTCCCGGGTGATCTTGAGATCGACGTCGATACAGAAGAGGTTCACTGGACACCCCCGGCGCTCACCGGTGACTTCATCCTCGTCTTCGGCGAGCGCGACGACGGTTTCGATAACGAGGCGATCTTCGTCGCTTCCAACCAGATCCCCTTCACACCGGAGCTGCTCATCCAGCCGCCCGTCGAGTTGTCGCTAGCCGACTCTTCGTACGACCTGCCCGACGCCGCGCTCGACGGTCCGCTCATCGTCCTCTTGAGCTACGGGGACATCCTCGGATCGTTCAGCCCTGATCATGTCTCCGGACCCGAACTCGATATCGGCAACGCCGCTGGTATCATGCTCTCGAGCGATGAAGCCCGGGCCGCGTCGGGAGGATGCTCGGTCGCCGATCTTGTCCCGCCCTTCGGGATCGTCGACCTCGGCGACATTGACGCATTCATCCCCGCGTTCCTCGCCGGCGACGCGTCGGTCGACTTCGTCCCGCCGGCGGGCATCGTCGATCTGGACGACCTCGATGCATTCATCGTCTCCTTCCTCGCCGGGTGCCCCTGATCGGCCTTTGATACGTTTCCGCAGGAGATGATCATGAGTCCACGCTGGGAACGCCTCGAACACAATTGGGTCTACGGCGGCCTGCTCGCGGCCCCCGTCCTCGTTGTGTTGCTCTTCGCGATCGGTCACGAGTGGGCCGTGTGGCAGGTCTGCGCCTGGCTCGCGCTGCCCGTCTACATGCTCCACCAGTACGAAGAGCACGACGGTGACCGCTTCCGGCTGTTCGTCAACGATGCGCTCTGCGACGGCCGCGAGGCCCTCTCATGGCTCGACGTTTGGGTCATCAACGTCGTGTTCGTGTGGTTCCTTCTCGCGATCACGACGACCCTCGCGTTCCGTGTTGACCCAGACTTCGCGCTCGTCGGCGCGTACCTCTTGCTCATCAACGGAGTCGCCCACGTCGGCATGGTCGCCGCTTTGCGACGGAGCAACCCCG
This sequence comes from Planctomycetota bacterium, assembly GCA_038748775.1. GTDB lineage: Bacteria > Planctomycetota > Phycisphaerae > Phycisphaerales > UBA1924 > DAIQNV01. The sequence goes on along the minus strand of JBCDIT010000002.1, from coordinate 153,005 downwards.
GTGTCTGGACCGGGGTGCTGCTCTTCATCCCTCTCGGGGCCGCAACGATCTGGGCACTCCGCGATGCCGGCGCCGCGTCTGCCCTCGGTCACACCCTCGCGTGCGCAACCGTGGTCGCCCTCCACGCCGGCATTGTGGTCCGGGCACGGCTGCGGTTGAGATCGGAATCGGCCCGGGACGCGTGAAGAAGTTCCACCGGCAATGAAACGCAGGCCTCCGCTTCCTCGCGCTCTCAAGCATCTTCACTGAACGTGTAGCGCCATGAACTCCGCTTTCTCGATCGGAAGCTCACCGGCTTCCCGTAACCGTTCCAACGCGAGGCGGCGTAGACCAACAGCCGATTTCGCTTGGAACGCGCGGTAGGTCCGAGTAGATTGCCCGAAGGGGTCGCCTGCAGTTCTCTCGCTTCCGCAGAGATCCCCGGAGAACCCAGGAGATCGCTGTGCACACCTTCGCCCACGCTGTCGCGCCGCTCGCCCTCGCTTTTGCCGCCGGCACCGCCGCGGCCCACACACCCATCGCCGCCGATTCGCCCGACGGCGACCTCCCGGCCTTGGTCTACGACGCAAGGCCCGCCATCGCGAGCGCGGCCGTGTCCGGCGCTCCTTGGGAGCTGCGCCGTTCGACGCTACCAGCAACGTTCTTCGCGTCCGGCGAACAGGCCGAGGGTGACGGCCCCGCCGATGTCGTCTTCACACCCGATGGCTCGACCATCGTGATCGCGCATCGCGAAAGCCAGAACCTGATTCTCTGGGACGCGGCGACGCTCGATTTCGCCGGCGAAGTCCGCCTCGATGGTTTCCCGCAAGCGCTCGCGATCAGTCCCGACGGATCGAAGGCGGTCGTCGGTTCGCTGGTGACCAACACCGTCTCCATCGTCAATATGCAAACGCTCGTCGTGGAAGCGACGATCCCGGTCGGTCTCAACCCCGGCGCCGTGCGCGTCATGCCTTCGAGCGACCTCGCGGTTGTCGGCATCGCCGGTGACTCACAGATCGCAGTGATCGATCTCACGACAGACACCGTTGTTCGCACCATCGATGACATCGGCTACACCCAACTCTTCGGTGTTGCGCCCGAAACGTCGGGTGTCAACCTTCAATACTCCAAGTTTGACGTCATCGATGACGACCGCGTGCTCAACGTCGACCGCTTCGGTCAACGGGCGCAGTTCGTCAATGTCCGCAACGGAACAGTGAACAACGTTGCGATCCCGTCCGACGGCTCGGGGCTCAGCATCTCGGGCGACGGCACCGCCGCCGCGATCTCCCACACCGGCTCGACGCGGCGCATCACGATGCTGGATACCGCACTCGAACTCGTATCGAGCGCGCTCTTCGCTCCCGAAGACCTCCGGGGCGACGTCGTCCTCGACGAGACCGGGTCGAGGGGATTCGTCGTTGTCTCCAACGCGACGCGTTCCTTCGTCGTGGGCTCCGGCTCGTTCGGCCCCCAGCTCAACACCGCGAGCCTCAACGGTCTTGTCCGCAACTTCGACGGAACCCGCGCCTACGGAATCGGCTTCAACGGGCCCGTCTTCAACTTCGCGACCGGCTCGCTCCTGGGCTTCTCGAACTCGACGGTCTCGACCGACTTCGGAGCCGCGTCGCCCACCGAAGACATCGCGGTCGCGTGCTCGACCACGTTCGGCGACGACCTCGTCGTCTCGGAAATCGACGCGTCGCCCAGGCTCGCCGCCTTCCAGCTCAGCGGGCCCCTCCCCGAAGGCGACCGCACCCGCACCGTCGCCGTCTCAATGGACGGTTCGATCGTCGCAGGCGTCTCCATCCTCTCCGACACCGTCTCGATCGTCGACGCCGAGATCGGGCTCAAGTCATTCGACGCCCGGACCGGCCAGCGTCCGTCGGGCGTCGGCGTGAGCCCCGACGGCTCGAAGGTCGTCGTCTCTAACCTCGATTCGACCTTCGCGACCGTCGTCGACGTCACCTCGGGCACCTCGACCAACGTCAACATCTCTCGTCGCGGCAGCCAAGTCGAGATCTCGCCCGACGGGCAGTTCGCGTACATCCCTGTCGTCGCCGACGGGGACGGCGTGTGGCGCATCAACCTCGACACGAACTCGGTCCAAGGCCCACGCATCACGACGGGGAACATGGGCGGCGTGGGGTACCAGTACTCCCAGTCGTCGGGCATCGATCTCAGCCCCGACGGCTCGCTCCTCGCGGTTGCCGGGTCGTTTACCGACAACGTCTCGCTTATCGACACGGCGAACTGGGTCGACCTGGGCGACACCCTCGTGGGCGACTTTCCCAGCTACGTCGCGTTCAACCCCGACGGCACCCGCCTGGCGGTCTCGAACCGCAACGACGACAGCGTGACCGTCCTCGACACCACGACGATCCCCCCCACCACCGTCTCGACACTGTTCGTCGGCGATCAGCCGGGCGAACTCGCCTGGGCCGACGATGGCAGGCTCTTCGTCCTCGCCTTCGCCGACGACGCGATCTGGATCTTCAGCCCAGGCGGAACCATCGATGACGTCATCGGTCTGAACAACACCGTTGTGGGAATGCACGTAGACGACGACGCCAACAGGCTCTACGTCGCGACCAGCACCGCTTCGATCTCTTTGGGTGGCGCGATCGGCTTCGCGATCGAGCAGGCCGGCGAGCTCGTCGCCTACCACCTCGACACGTACGCCATCGCCCAGACCACCGAACTCGGCTCCGGACCGGCGGCCCTCGATGTCGCGAGTGACGGGTCGGTCGCGGCGGTCGCCGCCATCCTCGACGCCGGCACCGTCATCACAGGCCTCCAGGAAGGCTGTAACGCCGCTGATATCGCCTTCCCGTTCGGGATCGTCGATTTGAGCGACGTCGACGCCTTCATCGAGGCGTTCGCCGTGGGCGGGGCGGTCTCCGATCTCGTCCCCCCGTTCGGCATCACCGACCTGAGCGACGTCAACGCGTTCATCGAAGCGTTCCTGGCCGGCTGCCCCTGAATTCCGGACCTCGCGAGCGTTACCTGGACCACCCCAGCAACGCGACAGAACCGGGCAGCAGCCGAACGCCACCAACAACGGAACCACGGCGCGAAACGCGGCGTATTGTGATCTGCGCCGGTCGGGGATCTCGTGGCCGGCATGGTCTCACGTGTTCGCGAATACCAGATATCGGTCCTTACCAGGACCCCGCCCGACATACGGCTAGGGGAGTTCCAACGTCATGACGATTTCGCTCAGTACCGTCGCCGTCGCGGTCGCCGCGGCCGGCACCGTCGCTAGTGCTCAGACGATCCACTCTCGGAACGGTCACGTCTGGGCCGAGGCGGTCTCTCAGGAGATCGCGATCAACCCCGACGGCACTCCCGAAGAAATGACGATGACGACGATCACGAGGCCGATCTGTGGCTCGGCGCCAATGACCGAGGCTCAGTTTGCAGAGGTCGCGCGGATTCACGCTGAGGCGCACGCGGCGTTCGACGCGAGCGACAAGAGCGATGTCATTGTCGTAGACGCCCTCCAGCGTCGCACCGGTCTCAACATCGTCTTCAACCTCTTCGGCTCGGTCCCCTCCGGCGCCGCGACGAGCTTCGCTCAGGCCGAGGCCTACATCGAGAGCTTCTTCGACGACGACATCACCGTCGAGATCGACGTCACCTTCGCCAACCTAGGCGGAGGCGTGCTGGGCGCTACCGGCAATACCAACACCAACCGCAGCTACACCCAGTTCCGCGACGCGCTCGTCGCCGACGTCGATGCCGATGACGTGCTTCCGGCGCTGCTGCCCTCCGGCTCGCTGCCCGTCCGCCTCAACGCCAGCAACTCCACCGTCACGCAGGAAACCGACGTCACCATCAGCCGCGCGAACGGCAAGGCCGTCGGCTTCCAGTTCTTCGGTGGCGATTCGGACATGACCTACAACTCGAACTTCAACTGGGACTTCGACCCCACCAACGGGCTGAGCTTCTCCGCGTTCAGCCTCGTCGACACCGTTGTCCACGAAGTCGGCCACTCGATGGGCTTCGTCAGCGCCGTCGACTTCGGCAACGGCACCTTCGTCCAGCCCATGGACTTCATCCGCTTCGTCACGAGCGGCGCCTTCGACCCCAACAGCTTCAGTGATTTCACCACCGTCGCCCGCTCGGTGGACTTCAACAACCCCAACAGCCAGCACACCCTCGACGTCATCACCGCTGAGCACCGCGCCGAAGACGGCACCCCGTTCCAGGCGTCGCACTTCCGCGAGCAGGGCAACAACATCGGCATCATGGACGCCGCCGGCGCGAACGGCGAGACCTTCGTCAACCGCAACCCCTTCGGCTACTACACCCAGGCCGACCTCGACGTCTTTGACTTCCTCGGCTTCGACCGCGCCGACTGCGAAGCTCCCGTCATCGACACCCAGCCGGTCTCGCAGGGCGCCTGCGATGGCTTCCCCGCAACGCTGAGCGTCAGCGCCCCGACCGCAGTCGAGTTCCAGTGGGTCCTCAACGGAAACCCGATCAGTAACGGCATCTTCTTCAGCGGAGCCGACACCGACACGCTTCAGATCCTGAACGTGAACGTCGCCACCGCCGGCACCTACACGTGCGAAGTGACCAACGCCGAAGACTGCACCGCAGTCAGTTCGGTCGCAGAAGTGACCGTGAACACACCGCCGGTCGTCCTGACCCAGCCCACCGACGCGGTCGTCGACGAGGGCGACGAAGCCAGCTTCACCGCCATCGCCAACAACGTCCTGGGATTCCAGTGGACCAAGGACGGCCAGCCGCTCTCAGACGGCCCCAACATCGTCGGCGCCACCACCACCACCCTCCGCATCCTCAGCGCCACCCCGGCCGACGAGGGCAACTACCGGATGATCGCCAACAACGGACCGGGCTGTGAAAGCTTCACCGACACCGTCTCGCTCACCGTCAACGCCACCGGACCGACGCCCTGCAACGAAGCCGACGTCGCCGCTCCGTTCAACGTGCTCGACCTCACCGACGTCGACACCTTCATCGCCGCCTTCCTCGCGACCGACCCGGCCGCCGACATCGCCGCCCCGTTCGGCGTGATCGACCTCACCGACATCGACGCCTTCATCGCCGCGTTCCTCGGCGGCTGCCCGTAAGCCGCACGGACAAATCGATCCTCTTTCACCCCGGCCCCAAGGCCGGGGTTTTCTTTGCGCTCGATCCGCCGAGCCGATTTCTTCGATCCGCTTGCATCGAGCGTCGCAATGCCCCAAACTCATACCTCAGTCGCCCGTGGGACACAGGAAGGGAAGACACCATGCGCACAATCCTCGCCACCGCCCTCGCCGCTCTCGCCGGCCAGTCCGTCGCCCAGATCCAACTCGACACCCGCGTCGTCGCCGGCGGGTTCAACGACCCGGTCTACGTCGGCCAGCCCAAGAACCCGCTCGATCGCGACCGCCTCTGGGTCATCGAGAAGGCCGAGTTCAACCCCGACAGCGGAGGCGTCTTCGAAGAGCAGTTCATCGCCCGCCTCCGCGTGCTCGATCGAAACACCGGCGACATCCGACCCGAGTCTGTTCTCGAGCTCTTCGTCGCCGGAGGAAACGAACAGGGCCTGCTGGGACTCGCGTTCCACCCCGACTTCCCCAACACACCGAAGATCTATCTCAACTACACCCGCTTCGGAGGCGACACCGTTATCGAAGAACAGACCATCGAATACATCGGAGGCGAGCCGTTCGCGGTCGGCGGCTCCGAACGCACGCTCCTCGTCATCGACCAACCCTTCGGCAACCACAACGCCGGCTGGCTCGACTTCAGCCCCATCGACGGGTATCTCTACATCTCGAGCGGCGACGGAGGCAGCGGGGGCGACCCGGGCAACCGCTCGCAGAACCTCGGGCTCCTGCTGGGCAAGATGCTCCGAATCGACGTCAACGGAGACGACTTCCCCGACGACCCCGAGCGCAACTACGCCATCCCCGCCGACAACCCGTTCGTCAACGACACCGCGGCCCGCGACGAAATCTGGTCGTACGGCCTCCGCAACCCCTACCGCAACGACTTCGACGATGGGATCGCACCGGGCAACCTGGGCGACCTGTGGATGGCCGACGTCGGCCAAGGGCGCATCGAAGAAATCAACCGTCAGCCCGCCGCCTCGCCCGGCGGCGAGAACTACGGCTGGCGCTGCTACGAGGGAAGCCTCGCGTTCAACACCGGCGGCTGCCCGCCCATCGCCGACCTGACCTTCCCGGTATTCGAGTACCCCCATACCGGCACGGGTCCCATCGTCGGCTGTTCGGTCACCGGAGGCATCGCCTACGGAGGCTGCAAGCTCCTGGGCTACACCGGCGCCTATTTCCTCACCGACTTCTGCTCGAACGAAGTCGTCGCGCTCTTGCCCGACCTGACGCTTCTCGACCTCACCGACGATCTGGGCTTCTTCGGCTCGAACGCGTCTTCGTTCGGTGAAGACGCCGACGGTAACCTCTACATCGTCAGCCTCAACGGCATCATCACCGAAGTTGTCCCAGGCGAAACGGTCCCCGCCTGCTCGGACAACTGCATCGCATCGTGCTCCGTCGCCGACCTCGCCGCTCCATGCGGGTTCCTCGACCTCTCCGACGTCGACGCGTTCATCGGGGCATTCATCACCGGCGACGACCTCGCCGACGTCGCGGCCCCCTTCGGCCTCATCGATCTCACCGACGTCGACTCGTTCATCACGTCCTTCCTCAACGGATGCCCCTAGCGCTGGGCCAATAAGCCCAATCAAAAAACCCTACCTGGTAGGGCGATACACGCTTTGTCCATCTTCACCCTCGCTGTACGCTGCACCGAGTTCGCTCGGCTCATCGGCCGGGCCATGGTGAAGGGAAGACCATGCAGTTGAACTGCAAAGCGTGGCGCGTCGGCGCCGGTGCGATCGCTCTGTTTACGACCCACACGCTCGCCGGCACCGTCTCGGGCCCGCTCGTTCAGTGGCAAGCCCTCTCGATCGACTACGCCGGACCCATCTCCGGTGAATTCGCCGACCCCAACCCGTTCCTCGACTACCGCCTGCAGGTCGAGTTCTCCGGTCCCTCCGGGCAGAGCTACTCGGTGCCCGGGTACTTCGCCGGTGACGGAGCCGGCGGTGCCACCGGGAACATCTGGCGGGTGAAGTTCAACCCAGACGAACCGGGCCAGTGGACCGCGGCCGCCAGCTTCCGCGGAGGGACCGACGTCGCGGTCGCCGCGCTCGCCGACGAAACGCCCGACCCGAGCGCCGGCACGCCATCGTCGTTCGATGGCGATGTCGACGTCTTCACCGTCGCCCCCGTCGACAGCAGCGCGCCCGGCTTCGCCTCCAAGGGCCGGCTGGCGTTCAACAACACGCACTACCTCACCTTCCCCGATGGCACCGCGTTTCTCAAGGCCGGCGCCGACAGCCCCGAGAACTGGCTCGGCTACGTCGGTTTCGACAACACCACCGACTTCGGCGCCGGCCCGAGCACCCCCTCGGGCCTGCACGAGTTCCCGACCCACGTCGCCGACTGGAACCCGGGCGACCCCGACTGGGACAGCCCCGACACCGCCGATCCCAACGATGGGCGCGCCATCATCGGCGCCCTCAACTACCTCGCGTCGGTCGGCATCAACAACATCTACTTCCTCCCGATGAACATCGGAGGCGACGGCAAAGACTCCTGGCCCTACGCCGACCCGGGCATCAACGGGAACGGCGCCGCCGGAAACGACAACACCCGCTTCGACATCTCCAAGCTCGAACAATGGGAGATCTTCTTCCAGCACGCCCAAGACAAAGGCGTCTTCCTGCAATGGGTCATGAACGAGGCCGAAACGCCGAACAAGCAAGAGCTCGACAACGCCACCCTGGGCACCGAGCGTCGCCTGTTCTACCGCGAGATGTCCGCACGCTTCGCGCACCACAACGCGATGAACTGGAACGTGTCCGAGGAGTACAACCTCAACCTCAACCTGGGCGTCAATACCGTCCTCGGCTTCGCCCGTGCCATCAAGGGCCAAGACCCCTACGACCACCCCGTCACCGTCCACAACGCAGGCAACCCCTTCAACCCCAACTCCGGCCCCTGGGCCAGCTTCATCGGCCAGCCCGACATCGACCTCACCAGCCTCCAGCGCGCCCGCCAGGCCGACGGCTGGGGTCAGGTCGTCGCCGACTACCGCGCCGCCTCGACCAACGCCGGCAAGCCCATCCCCATCATGATCGACGAGCCCGCCTCACCCACGCGCGACGTCGCGAACTTCGACGACTTCCGCAAACGCGTCATCTGGGACATCCTGATCTCGGGCGGCGGCGGCGAGTGGTTCATCAACAACCGCGACCAGAGCCTCGAAGACTTCCGCGAGTTCGACAAGATCTGGCGCGAGACCACCATCGCCCGACGCTTCATCGAAGACAACATGCCATTCGCCGAAATGACCCCCGACCGAGGCCTCGTCACCGGTGAAACCTCGACGTGGGACGGCGCCGAAGTGTTCAAGAAAGCCGGCGAGGTCTACGCCATCTACTACCCCGTCGCGTCCAACACAGGAACGCTCGACCTCACCGAAGCCCCGGGCACCTTCCGCCTCCAGTGGTTCAACCCCCGCACCGGCGCCTTCCAGGGCACGCCCGCCACCGTCGTCGGCGGAGGCCCGGTCCTCATGCCCCCGCCGCCCGCTGATACGAGCGAAGACTGGGCCGCCCTGCTCACCCTGGGCGACGGAGAACTCAACGTCCTCTTCATCCGTGGCGCCGATCGATCGGGCGGCTTCCTCGAAGCGGGCAACGACTTCGGACGAACCGAGCAGCTCGCCGACATCACCAACACGTCCACCTCGGGCGGAAACCACGGCTGGTTCGAACTCGCCGAAACCCTCCGCGCCGAAGGGTTCACCGTCGACCAGATGATCGAACCCCTCGAACCCGGCGCCCCGGGAACCGGCCAGACGACCGGCGCCCCGATCGACTTCGACCAGATGGACCTCAGCGACGTCGAAGTCATCGTCTTCGGGTCGAACAACGCCGTCTACACGGTTGATCAGATCAACGCGATCGACCAATACATTCGCAACGGGGGCGCCGCGCTCTTCATCGCCGACGCCAACTTCGGATCCGATTGGGCCGACTCGTCCAGCTCCGACCAACAGTTCCTCGATCGCTTCGGCTGGATCGCCCAGCAAGACCAAGGCACCTACGTGCTCCGCCGCGAAGACGGTGACTTCGTCGCGCCCGACCACCCGATCCTGAACAACATCAACGCCATCGACGGGGAAGGCGTCAGCCCCATCGTCGTACCCGCCTCCGATATCTTCGGGATCGCAACGACCCAGGTCGTCCGGGCCAAGCCCGGCGCCCAGACCCGCAACAACGACGGGAACCCCGGCTCGTCCCGCCCCGTCGGCCCCAGCGACTCTACGCTCGCCGTCGCCTCGGTCGTGAGCGGACGCATCGCCGGCCACGTCGACCGCAACACCTTCTTCAACCTCAACGGCGCCGGAACCAACATCAACCGTTTCGACAACCAGCAGTACGCGATCAACCTCTTCCGCTGGCTCGCCGGCCTGCCCGTCGACCCCGACACGCCCGACCCCATCGACGACTGCAACGACAACGGACTCGATGACGCCATCGAAACCGGCGCAACCGAAGGACTCGTCGGTACCTACTTCGACGGGCTCGACTTCACCGGCGAACGCCGCGCGAGAATCGACGCCACCGTCGACTTCGACTACGGCGCCGGCGCCCCCTTCCCCGACTGGGACGGAGACACTTTCTCCACCCGCTGGACCGGCTACGTCCGCACCACCGTCGCCGGCACCTACACCCTGGGCACCATCACCAACGACGGCGCCCGCCTCTTCGTCAACGGAGTCCAACTGGTCGACCAGTGGATGGACATGTCACCCACGCTCCACACCGGCACCATCGACCTGCCCGCCGACGCGCTCGTCCCCGTCCGCATGGAGCACTACGAAGGCCAGAACACCGCCGTCGCCCGCCTCGTCTGGGCCCCGCCCGGAACAGGATCGACCGTCGCCATCCCGACGGCAAACCTCGTCCCCTCGCTCGACGCCGACGCCTCGGGCCTGCCCGACGAGTGCGAGCAGTGCAACGCCGCCGACCTCGTCCCGCCCTTCGGGATCCTCGACCTGGGCGACGTCGACGCGTTCATCGCCGACTTCCTGGCAGGCGGCATCATCGCCGACCTCGCGGCTCCGCAGGGCACGCTCGACCTGTCCGACGTCGACGCCTTTATCGCGGACTTCGGCGCCGGCTGCCCCTGACGCGATCGGCGACGTTTCGAAATACGCCCGAAACGCCGCACCAGTGAACCGTGACCGGGTCGGCGGCTTCTTTGTGCGATCCAGGTCGGCACCGGGTCTACGCCAGGTACCAAGCTTCCCTGCTTTCACAGGCACAACACCCGATTCTGCACGACGGGTATTGACGCGAATACCACGCTCGATACCGTTGGACGCATCGAGGAGTGGTGAACGTGAGAGTGATGGTGCCCCAGGCCGCGGCTGTCGTCATGGTCGCGACGACCGCGAGCGGGCAAACCCAAACCGAGCTGTTCCAGTTGCTCCCGAGCACGCCGTCGTTCTTCGGGAACTTCGGAGCCTCGCTCGCCATCGACGGGAACCTCGCGGTCGTCGGCGCCGTGAACGATAGCGAGCCCCTCTTCGCCGCCGGCGCCGCGTTCGTCTACGACCTCACCACCGGCGCCGAACGCCTGAAGCTTCAAGCGGAGAACGCCCAACCATCGGACACCCTCGGGATCTCAGCGGCGCTCGAAGGCACAACCGCCGTCATCGGGGCCAGCGCCGCGCCGGTCGCCTACGCGTTCGACGCGATCACCGGGGAGCAGTTGAAGCGGTTCGATGTTCCTGGAGATCCCGAGATCACCGAGTTCGGCTTCGCCGTTGGAATCTCAGGCCCGATCGTTCTCGTCGGCGATCCACTCGATAGCCAGTCCGGCCCGCGCGCCGGGGCGGTCCACCTCTTCAATCTCGACACAGGCACTCTGTTCCAGACCATCCGCCCGAGCGAGCTCGAACCCGGCGACAGCTTCGGCGCTTCGATCGCTGTCTTCGATTCGGTCGCGATGATCGGCGCGCCCTACAGAGGCGAACAACCCGGACGCTACGGCGCCGCATACGTCTACAGCCTTCAGACCGGCGCACGTCTCGCAACGATCACGCCTCCGCCGGGCGTTGAAGCAGTGGAGTTCGGGGAGTCGGTCGCGATCAGCGCCGCCCGTTACGTCGTCGGAGCGCCGCAACAAGTCGAAGACGGCTTGATCGCCGGAGCCGCGTATCTCTACGACCGTGCCGACGCATCGCTCATCACCCGCTTCGACGGGAGCGATGAAGGCGATCTCTTCGGGTTCAGTGTGACCATAAACGAGTCACTGCTCGTCATCAGTGCCCCAGGCAAAGAAGTCCTGGTGCCCGAAGCCACCGGGGGCACAGTGAACGTGTACGACGCGCTCACCGGCGACTACATCACCGAACTCGAGGTCGACCGCCCAGAGCCAAGCCGCTTCTTCGGCAGCGCCCTCGCCCTCAGCCAAACACGCGTCGTTGCCACCGCACCCGTCGATAACTCACTCGAGAACCGCTCGGGCGCCGCGTACGTCTTCGAACTCGCCTGCACGCAAGCCGACCTTGAACTCCCATTCGGGATCGTCGATCTAGACGACCTCGATGCCTTTATCAACGCGTTCCTCGCGGGCGACGCGTCGGCCGATTTCGTCGAGCCACCGGGCGTCGTCGACCTCGACGATCTGAACGCGTTCATCGAGTCTTTCCTGACTGCGTGCCCCTGAGATATAACCGGACGCCCCGGTACTATTCAACAATCGTCGCCGCACCCTCTTCGATCGCGATCCAAAAGTTCCAACAGACCGCAACTCGCCATCTTCCTGAAACTAAGAACTTCGGAAACCACGCCCGCCTCATCCATCCTTTGGAAGGAGACCTCAATGGTCTCATCACGACGTGCATTTTCGCTGGTCGAGCTCCTCGTCGTCATCACGATCATCACCCTGCTCATGGCTATCGCGTTGCCCGCGATGAGCCGCGCAAGAGAGTCAGGACGAACCGCGAAGTGCGCCAGCAACGTCCGACAGATCGGAATCGCCGCGACCTCGTTCGCACTCGATAATCAGGGCGACTTCTCGACGGGACGCTGGGCCAACAACAGCGAAATTTCGGACATCGCCCCGGACGAAGGCGGCTGGGTCGCCGACTACGTACTCGGGGAGTACACCATCTTGAACCAGACGCTCTGCCCAACAAGCCCCGCGCGCGTGAGCAGCTTCTACTCCACAGAGAGCATCGATTCGGGTGGCAGCCGGTGGATCGACTTCGAACCCACCGGCGATAACGCCGCGACCTCGTTCTATAAGCGTGGCTTCAACACGAACTATGCCGCGTCGTGGTACCTCGCGTACACCGATATGAACTCGACGAAGCAGGAACCCCGAGAGTCGTACGAGTTCACCCTCGGCCCCCTCAACGAGCGAACGCTCGCAAAGGTTGTTGCCGTGTCCGAGGTGCCGCTGTTCGGCGACGCCGCCGTACTCGCAGGCCGATCGACGAGGATCGACGGCAAGCGGTATAAAATGGCGTCTGAACTCTCGGGCATGCCTCACTACAACGAGTTCAGCATCGAGTCGAGATCAGGCACCTCCCCGATCGTGGGCCGACAGATGTACACCGGCTTCGGCGAGGTTCACGGCGGCGACCTCACGAACATCACGTTCGCCGACGGTTCAACGCGAAACGTCCGTCACATCTCCCGCATCTCCAAGTGGTACGACGAGAAAACGGGGATCCAGTCGATCGGGTACATCCCGACGGTCGAAGACCGCCTCTACGCAGGATGGCTTGTAAATCAAGGTCTCAACGAATAGACCCGAGCCGGCCGACCCGGGAAACGAAAGGGCCCGGCGGTTTCCCGCCGGGCCCCATACTTCCGTCTGATTTCAGCCGAGCACAATCACGCGACCTGCAACACCTCGAGCGCCTTGTTCACGATGTCCTGGGCCGTTAGCCCGCACATCTCGAGCATCTGCTCTGGCGTCCGAGCGCTCTTCGGGATCCGACGCACGTGCATCTGCTCGAGCGTGAACGCGTCGCCGCTCGCCACCAGGGCGTCGGCGATCGCCGAGCCCAAGCCGCCGCCGTAGTTGTCCTCGATGCTGATCGCGTAGCCGCCGTTCTGTGCGATCACGTCGAGCAGCTTGTCGGTATCGAACGGGATCGAGTACATGTCGACCAGCGTCGCGCTCACACCCGCCTTGTCGAGCAGCTCGATCGCCTCGTTGGCGACATGCACGCTGTAGCCTGCGGCGCAGAGCACCACGTCGCGGCCCTTCTGGAGCACCTCGAACCCGCCGAGGTTGAACAGCTGATCATCGCTGTAAATAAACTCGGTGTCCGCCCGGAGCGTCCGCATGTAGCAGAGCCCTTCGTACTCCGCCATCACGCCGGTCAGCGCGTAGGCCGCGTACGCGTCAGCGGGCTGGAGGATGTAACAACCCGGGTTGCCCCGGTGGTCGGTCGTCGTGCTGAGCGAGCGGAACCACGAGACGTCGGGAAGGCTCATCTGGCTCGGGCCGTCGGCCGCGAGCGTGATGCCCGAGTGGCTGCCGACGATCTTCAGGTTCGAACCCGAGTTCATCGCCATCTCGATCTGGTCGTACGCACGCGTCACGAACTTGCTGAAGGTCGAACAGAACGGGATCTTGCCCGCCGCAGCCATGCCCGCACCGACCGAGATCATGTTCTGCTCCGCGATCTTGCACTCGACGAATCGATCCGCCAGGTCCGCGTCCTTCGCGAAGGTCTCCGCGTAGGTCGAGTTGCTCACGTCGGCGTCGAGCACCACGACCTCGCGGGTCGTCCGCCCGAGCGCACGCAGCGCGAGCCCGTACGCCTTGCGGGTCGCGAGCCGGCCCGAGTGGATCACGCTCTCCATGTCGAGCGACTTCATGAACGCGCTCATCGGAGGCAGCTCAACCACCGGGGCCTCGACCGCCGGCGCCTCGCTGGGCGGCTGGATCGTGAACTGGTCGCCGGTACCGAGAGCCGTGGTGAGTTCGAGCTGCCGCTCGTTGAGCTCGCCGAGCACGCGCTCGAGCGCGTCGCCCGTCGGCGGCTTGCCGTGCCAGCCGCCGCCCTGGATGCTCGGAGCGCCCCAGCCCTTGACCGTCCGCGCCACGACCGCCACCGGGCGCATCTCGCCCTCGCTCTGTGAGCGCGCCGCGAACTCATCGAACGCGCGCTTGATGTCGTCGGGCGAGTGACCATCGATCTCGATCGAATCAAAGCCCAGCGCGTCGAGGCGACGCGCGATCCGGTCCGCGGTCTGCTGGTCGCTCACGCGACCGGCCTGCCCATACTCGTTGCAGTTGAAGATCGGCAGGACGTTGAGCAGCTTCTCGTCGATGATGAAGTCGAGCGCCTCGGTCACCTGACCCTCGCGCGACTCACCGTCGCCGATGATGCAGAAGATCCGCCGGTCGGTGCCGTCGATCTGCGCCGCCTTACCCAGCCCCGCCGCGACGCTCAGGCCCATGCCCAGGCTGCCGGTGGCCGCGTCGAAGAACGGGAACCCCTCCATCGGGTTCGGGTGCCCGTCGAGCACGCTGCCCCACTCGCGGAGCGTCGGAAGATCATCCGCGGTCAGCCGACGACGCTCATCGCCCGCCTTGCCGACCATCACGCCCAAACGAGCCGCCGCCGCGTACACCACCGGTACCGCGTGGCCCGAGCTCAACACGAGCCGATCGCTCGTTGGGTACTCCGGGTACTCCGGGCTCCAACGCATCGAGTGAAACATCAAAACCGTCACGACGTGACCCAAGCTCAGAGCCGAAGTCGTGTGACCGCTGCCGGCCTGGGCGCACATCTCGGCACTGAGCCGATCGAGATCAATCGCTTGAGCGTGAACCGCGGCTTCGAAGGACATGGGTCGGCTCCTCTTACGCTCGCCGGGCCGAAGCATCCGCCGCCGCCCAACGCGGCCGGCCGAAGCCTGCACCCGCCGAACGCGGCCGACCCTCCGGAGACCCGGGGCGGTCGCTGTTGTTGTGCCGGGCGCCGTCGCGCCTGGCGGAGCCAACAGTATCCGCGTCTTTCTCCAAATTGGCAAACAGACCGATAGTCATGATCGATTCGTAGAAATCAACAGAATCCAAACAAAATTCAGACTTCATAAATGCCACCGCCCCTGTCCGTTGCGGTACACTTCAGTAGACCTACTATGGATTCCATATACCGGCGGCGACCCGCCGATCGCCCAGGCCATGTCCGCTGGGCGTGTCACCCGCCCGTTCGGAGCTGGATTCGAGATGAAAGTCACCTGCGACCGCGGAGCGCTCGCTGAAGCCATCGGCCTCGTGTCCTCAGTGGTTGCAGCGCGCACCCCCCGCCCCCAGCTCCGTTGCGTGAAGCTCACCGCCGAGACCGTCGGCAAGTCGGGGCGCCTCACCCTCGCCGCCACCGACGCCGAGATCTCCATCGAGCTCAGGCTCGAGATGGTCGCCGTCGAGCAAGAAGGCACCGCCCTTGTCCCCGCCGACAAGCTCTCGCAGATCGTCCGCGCCGAGGACACCGACCCCACCCTCGCCCTCGAATCCGAAGGCGACATCACGCACATACGCGGCGCCGACGCCCACTTTCAGCTCCGGGGTTTCCCCGCAGACGAGTTCCCCGACATCCCGGGACCCGAGCAGGCCGCAAAGGCCTCGGGAGGCTTCGCCCACAACGCCGGCGAGGTCGACGAGCTGATCCGCAAGACTGTTTTCGCGACCGCCCGCGAGAACTCCCGCTACGCGATCAACGGAGTTCTGCTCCGCCGCGACGGCAAGATGCTCGAGTGCGTCGCGACCGACGGCCGCCGCCTCGCCCTGGCCCGCACCAGCCTCGATGACGCCGGCGGAGAGCCCATCTCGGTCATCGCCCCGGCGAAAGCCCTGAGCATGCTCCAGCGGCTCATCGGCGACAGCGACGAGCCGATCAGCATCTCCACCTCGGACAACCGAATCGTCTTCGCTCTGGGCCTCGCCGACGACGGTCCCGCCGAAGACTGCCGCGCCGTGCTCGCGTGCAACCTCGTCGAAGGAACCTTCCCCCCCTACGAAGACGTCATCCCGAAGGACCAAGACATCAAGGTCGGCTTCGACCGCGACGTCCTCGCCTCCGCCGTCCGCCGCGCCGCCCTGCTCACAAACGAAGAGTCCAGAGGCGTCCGCATGGCCTTCACCGGCGACGACCGCAAGCTCGAGCTGTCAAGCCGCGTCCCAGAGATGGGCGAGGCCCGCATCGGCGTCGAGCTCGCCAGCTTCGACGGCACCGACATCGAGATCGGCTTCAACCCCGCCTTCATCACCGATGCGCTCAAGGTCGTCGACCAGCCCGACGTCCTCCTCGAGCTCAAGGCACCCAACAAGCCCGGGCTCTTCCGGGCGGGCCAAGGGTTTACGTACGTCGTGATGCCCGTCAACCTGCAATAACGCAGGGTCGCCAGCCCAACCGAAGAGCACCCGACCGCGCGAGGCCCCGCCAAGGGTTCACCGTCAGGCTCCGTGCGCAACTCCAACGACGGCAAGCATCTCCGCCGAGGCACGACGCCGGATGATCTCACGTCGGCGCCCATCGTGCTGGGTCACGCGCGCCTCGCCGCGCACCTGATCCGCTGGATCTGCCGGCTCCGACTCCGTCGCACCGAGTTCGGCCGCGACCGACAACATCAGGTCACCACCAGCCGCGCGGCGCGGCGCAACATCAGGTCGAGCAGACGGCACGCGCGGGGCCACCGCCTTGGTCGGCTTCGGTCCAGGCAGACCATCACCGCTCGAAACATCTGGGTCGATAGGCTCACTCTGCACCGTCATCGAGCGAGAATCGACGGCGTGCGCCCGTACCGAAGCACCGGCGACACCGCCTCGGCGTCGACGCGACTCCATCATGCCCAACGAGAGCGTGAGCGGAGGCAGCACGAGCAACCCAACAACCCCGGCGAGCGAGAACGTATCGACGCGTTCGATCATGCCCGGGCGCACGAGCAGGTCCAGAAGCCCGATGCCGGACACCATCGTGCCCAGGGCAACGACGCCCATACCGACCGAACGGACCGGACCGACCCAACGCCCTCGAATCATTCGCGCAGCCTCACCTCGACAGTGACGCCAAGCCGCCACTCGGTTGGATCACTCGTGTCGCGAGTCTTGTAGACGGGTTCTCCACCCGATCACCCCGAACGAACGAGGTCCGCGAACGATAGCGGATTTCATCGGCGCGCACCAGTTTCGAGGGTGAGCAATTCTCCCCGACCAACAATCATCCACGCGTCGAGCGCTTGTCACGAAAGGACTTGAGCTCAGAAACAATCGACTCGAGCAAGACGGGTCCACCAGCGCGCAATCGACGACTCAACCCGTAGGCCTCCGCCGAGACGGGTGCTCGCTCACCCCGCTCCTTGCCGATGATTCCGCCCAGACCTTGGAGCACACCCGAGGCCCTCGGAAAGAAACGCGCAGGCTGCTTGAAACCATCCAGGAGGTTCAATGCCGCCGTACCCCCCAAGTGCGCGAACACCTGCGGCGCCGGCACGTTGTGCCAAGCAAACCACATGTTGTTCCGAGCCGTGAAGGCGTAAATCGCCGGCTTGCTCCGCTTCGGGCTCTCCATGTGATGGATCGGATCGGCTCGACCCAGCACCACGGCGTACCCGGCGTCGTACAAACGGATGCAATAGTCGTTCTCTTCACCCTGACGCCAAAGCTGACCCCGGTATCGCCCGAGCTCGACAAACAGATCCTTGCGGATCGCATGCGCCGTTCCACGATACTGCTCCGCGGCGAACACACCCTTCGATTCGGGCGGGGCCTGCCTCACAGCGTCCGGCTCGATCTTGACATCGATGTACGGGATCGCAATCGCCCCGATCCAATCGCCGTACTCGGGGTGCTCGAACTCGGCGAGCGTTTGCTCGACAGTGTGCGCCGACTGGAACACCGCGTCATCATCCATCGAGAAGATGATCGGCCCGTCGCACAGCTCAGGGAACCGGTTGCGCTCCGCGATAAGACCAATGCCCGGCTGCTGCGCATCGAGAACGACGTTGGGCAGGTGCCCATACCGTTCTCTGAGCATGTCGGTCGTCCCGTCCTTCGACCCGTCATCGACGACGACCACCTGCAAACGCTCCCCCAGGGACTGAGCCAAACACGAGTCGACCGCGGCCGGGAGCTCGTCCTTGCGGTTGTGCGTGGTGATCGCCACCGTAGCGCGGTACTGACTCATCTCAACCCTCCCCGGCCATTCCCGGCTCGCCGGCGGACACGATCTGCGCCGGCTTGTCAACCATGCTCGGGCTCCTCGGCGCCTTCCCGGTCAGCCAGACGTACGGATACCCGGCGACAAACTTCCACTCACGATTGCGGATCTGCCAACCAAGACTTCGGAAGTAGAAGGCCATGCCCCGCGGTTTGTCGCCGGCGTGGACACACCTCACAGCGCACCCCTTTGCGTGGACCGCCAGGATGTCCTCCATATCGCGCCGCCGCTCCCGGCCCCCGGGCAGCACCCCATCACGCACCTTCTTGGCAATCCAGTCAAACCCTTCGAGCTGTTTCTTGAAGTCGCCCATCCGCTGAGCATGCCCGACCCGATACCCCGCTACCCCCGGCGCATCGATCACCACGAACCCGGGCATCGCCCCCACCTTCAGCCAGATCTCGACGTCCTCGAAAAGAAAGCGGACCTCCTCGCCGCCGCCGGTAGCAAGGTAGTAATCACGGCGCACGACGGTCGCAGACGGCAAAACCGGGCGATCGCTCGCTTTCGTGCGTAGGTAGTCGTCGAAGTATCTCGACTCGGTCGTCAAACGCTTGTACCGAGCGAGCGACGATACCTCGTTGAATGGATGGAACAACCCCGCAACCAGCGCAGGACCGCCGTGGGTTTCGGTTGTGTGATCTCGGATCGCGTCCGCGAACACGTCAAGTGTCCACGGAAAGAGAAGATCGTCGCAGTCAAGGAAGATCAGATACTGACCCTTGGCCGCGCGCGCCCCGGTGTTCCGCGCCCCCGCGACCCCGGTGTTCGCCTGATCGATGACCTTCACCCGGGGCTCAAAGCCCCGGAGCACGTCCAGCGTGTTGTCCGGAGACCCGTCGTTGACGCAGATGACCTCGAAGGCGTCGAACGACTGTGACAGCACGCTCTCGATGGTCGCGCCAACGAGATCCGCGCGGTTGTAGCAAGGGATCACCACGCTGACGAGGGGTGACCCGGGCGTCGCGTCGCTCATCGCTCCCGTTCCTGCAAGCCGGTCAGCTCCAATCGCTCGGCACCCTCCAGACGAGCCCGAGTCTACGCGGGCCCGCGTCGCGCGCCGAGTCCCTCTACCATCGCCCTATGGCGCCCACCGCCCCAACCCTCATCACCGGCGTCGCCGGATTCATCGGCTCGCACCTCGCCCGGCTCCTGCTCGAGCGAGGCGAACACGTCGTTGGAGTCGACAACCTCGACCCCATGTACGACGAGGCGATCAAACGCGAAAACCTCGCCTCCGTTGAACGGGCCGCGGCCCAGTCTGGGGACCAGTCAGGTGGCCAATCAGGCGACCGGTTCCGCTTCTACACCGCAGACATCCGGGATGCCGCGACGATCACCAAGATCTACGACGAGCACGACCCCAGAGCCACGATCCACCTCGCGGCCCGCGCCGGCGTCCGTCCCAGCGTTGCCGACCCCGCCGGCTATATGAGCTTCAACGTCGAGGGCACCGCCCAACTGCTCAACGCCGCGATCGCCAACGGACGCTCGGGCGACAACGCCAGACCCTTCGTGATGGCCTCGAGCAGTTCCATCTACGGAAACTCCAAGGCCCGGCATTTCCGCGAAGACGAAGTGCTCGACCAGCCGATCAGCCCCTACGCGGCCACCAAACGAAGCTGTGAGTTGCTCGCGTACACCTTCCACCACCTCTACCGAGTTCCCATCGCCTGCATGAGACTCTTCACCGTCTACGGACCCCGCCAGCGCCCCGACCTCGCCATCGCCAAGTTCATGAGGCTCATCAAGGCCGGCGAACCAATCCCCGTCTTCGGTGACGGATCGATGGCCCGAGACTTCACCTACGTTGATGACATCGTCCAAGGGCTCATCGCGGCCCGCGAACGCATCGCGGATCACGGATACCGCATCTGGAACGTCGGCTCCGATCGACCCGTAGGCCTCAACGACATGGTCGCGATGGTCGGAAAGGCAGTGGGTGTCGAGCCCAAGATCGACCGCAAGCCGGT
Organism: Planctomycetota bacterium; assembly: GCA_038748775.1. Taxonomy (GTDB): domain Bacteria; phylum Planctomycetota; class Phycisphaerae; order Phycisphaerales; family UBA1924; genus DAIQNV01. The sequence continues at coordinate 132,747 of JBCDIT010000002.1, read as the reverse complement.
GCCACCGGGCGACGTAGATCGCACGTGCGCGGACCTCACCCGCTCGCGAGCAGAGCTGGGCTACGAGCCGACGACGTCTTTCGAAGAGGGCCTCGCCGCGCAGGCCCGAGCGTTGATCTAACCTCAGCGCGACCATTCGAGCGGACGCCCCAGTACGTCGTTGAGCCGTTGGTTCCACTCACCCAGCGTCTCGCTGAGTCCTTCTAGGATCGACGCATCGAACGGGTCGTATTCGTTCGTGTTCTTCGCTTTGAAGTCCGGTTCGAAGGCCGGCAGGCCCAAGAACGCGAGCACCTCCGCGTACACGGCGCCGGTCTCACGGAACAGCCGCTCGCTCGCGATCACCAGCGTGTTCTCGCGCCCAAACAGCTCGTGTAAGCTCTCGATTTGCGGCGCATAGAACCCCTTACGCAGATACGTGAAGTCGTTGAGTGCACCGCCGAAGACCGCGTCGTCCCGAGCCTCGAAGTCCGCGATCCGCGCCGCCGTGCGTTCGTCTTCGCAACGCAACGCCTCGGCGAAATCGCGCACCCGATCCTTGCGACGAACCACGTTGTGCTGGTGATGCGAATACGCCCGAGATAACGGCTCACGGAGCAGCGCGATGACCTTGACCCCCGGCGCCGCCTCCGCGGCCCGCCTCGTGAGACGGGGCAGGAACATCGTCTCCGGCGTCGCCTCGCCGCTGATCGCCGCGTGCCCGGTCCGCTCGGAGACCTCGTCGAGCTCACGCTGGAGCGGGAAGAACGCCCTGAAGTCATGCCCAGGGTTGGCGTGCTTCCTGAAGCAGAAGTAGGTCTCTTTGTGCAAGGGCGGGAGCACGTTGGGATGCTGGCTGAGATAATCGAACAGGCTCGTTGTCCCGCCCTTCATTACGCCGGCGATCAAAAACGAAGGCAACGCGCGTTCCTGTGCGTCGGTCTTTCGACGCCGACGCACCTCCGCCATGCGTCGACGCATGTTCCGGGCCATGACGATGTTCCGGGGCCATCGTCGGTAGAACGCATAGGTGTCGTGTTTCGCCATAGCCGCGAGCCCTCAACAACTCCGACTGTATCACACGCTCAGACGCGTACCAACGCAACGAGCGAATGTCCGAAGCCACTCAACCCGAGCCCGCAGGCGCCTCGCCCCCTCCGGCCCCCTTGCGACCCGACTTCCGCCCGGTCACCTTCCTCAAAACGCCGCCGGCCAGTCTCCGGAAGTGCTGCCGCTCGCGATCATCCATCCCGAACGCGTACAGGGCGCCGACGAGACCCGCACCGGTCACACCGGACAGCACAAGGGCCCGCACCGGCCCCGGCGGCATCGCCGCCTCGACCGCGAAGGCGGCCCCCAGCCCCACGGTGAACGCGATCGCCGTAGGCCACAGCGTTCCAACCGCCCAGTCCACGAACGTGATCCCCACCTTCGGCCCGACGTGGAAGACGTGGAACAAAACAAGCCCGGACATCGTCACGACCGTCGTCAAGGGCACCGCGATCGGGTCGTTCCAACCGAGCTTGATAACGGCCAGCGCCCCACCCAGGGCCGCCGCGTCGAAGAGGACCGTGACGATCGAGAGCGTCGCGATCCGCCCCTCTGCCTGGTTCGCCAGACCCAGGCCGGCGGCGAGGAAGCCGAGCGTCATCCACGCGGCGATGCCCCTCATCAACCCGACGACACCGGTCAACTCTTCGAGCCGCTCGGCGCCGAGCCACAAGGAGATGATCGTCTCCGCCTCGAACGCAATCGGGAACAAAATCACGGCTCCCGCGACGCTGATGTACTTGCCCGCCATCAGCGTCAGATCGCGCGTCATTCCGGTCTTCTCGCCGCCGTGCGCCGACACGATCGCCGGCTGCGTCGCGCGCCGTATCGGTCCGGTCATGCGGCTCTGGAACGCCGCGAGCTGCGTCGCGATGCCGTACGACGCATTCACGATCGGGCCGAACAGGATATTGAGCATGATCACCGCGCCCTGCATCCGCGCCCGCCACGACAGCGTGCCCACGAGGCTCCAGCCGCCGTAGGTCACGAGCTTCCGGACCCGGTGCATCCGGAACAGCGAGGGCTCGACACGCGCGGTCGGCACCGACCGCATCACGAGGAAGATCACCAGCCCGAACGAGACGAGATGGGCAACGACGACGATCCACGCGTACCAGACCAGGGCATCGCCGGTTACGAACGCGAGCAGCAACGCGCCAATGAAGCGCACCAAGACGGTGATGAACCCCGTGAGCGCTTGGAGGTAGTGCTTCTGATACGCGACCGCGATCGCAGTGAACGCCGTCTCCAGCGTGATGATCGCGAACATCGCCGCCGTCGAGAACACCACCCACGCCGCCGCCGACTCCCGCCCTTCGGGAACCGTGAGCGCGCTAACCACCAAGGGGCCGCCGAACCAGCCCAACACGAGCAGCACCGAGGCGATGATCGCGAAGAGGACGAGCGCGGAGTTGAAGTACTCCCGAAGCGCCCGATCGTCGCCGGTCCCCACTTCGAAGCTCATGTGCCGGCTCGCGGCCTGCGTCAGCCCGTTGCTCGCGACCATGAACAAGCCGCCCGTTGCGCCGACCGCCAGGAACACTCCGTAGTCCGCGAGACCGAGTTCCCCGATCACAAGCCGCGTCGTGATCAACGCGAGGGCCACCGACCCCAGTGTCTTCGCGTACATCGCCAGCGAGTTCACGACGAGCCGGGTCGACTGTCTCATCGAAGCCCCTTACCCATGACCGATCCCGAATAGGACGCGCCTCATCCCGGGCGACCGCCCGCCCCGTCGTACCGGTCGAGGAGGGTTACATGCGACATCTCGGTCAGCGAAAGCGCGTGAATCCCCGGAATCTTGTGGTTGTCCGAGGGCCTGATGTAGGTTGGCTTGTCGAGCATCGCGGCGCAGATCCCGCCGTGCAGCCGATCGCTGAAAACCACGCCCGCCTCGGCGATCATCGAGCAGAAACCGTCGAAGTCGACAAGATCGGGGAGCGAGATATCGCCGTACGCGATGGGCAAGTCCGCGAGCTCCGGGTGCTCGCGCCGCACCGTCTCGCGCGCGAACGCCGCGAACGTCGACGTCTGCTCGAGCGTCCGCGCCGTGTTCCAGGCCCGCTTGCGGCGCATCGCGCGCTTGGTGCTCATCGGGATGAACTGCTTGAGGAGCCCCTTGAAGCCTTTCTTCCCGACGTACCGATCGGGCGTCTGCAGGCGCATCTTGTTGTGGGGCGATTCCTTATCGATCCGCTCGATCACGATGATGTGCTTCGCCGCCGACTTCGCGAGGTACCTGTCACGCCAGGGAGCCCCGCGGAGGCTCAGCGCCATGTCGTCGCCCAGGCCCAGACTCACGTCGCCGGGGAAGACCATCTCCTTGATGATGTCGTAGCTTGTCGTTTCCCGGACGAAGATCTGCGCCGGGGCCCGCCGTGAGGCGAACAGCGATGGGAAGTCGGTCGTGGTGAACCAGAAGCTCTGCGGAAGCAAGACGATCGGCGTATCGGGCAGGCGCTCGTTGTAGTCACGGAGCACATCGAGCCCGTCCGGCCACTTGTCGCTCACGTAGAACCCGCCGGTGAACACGATCACCTCGGCCTGCTCGGGGGTCTCAACAAGCACCGCCCCCGCGGACCTCAGCGCGAACGCACTGCCCTCGTAGATCAGCCGGTCCCCGTTGTTCCCGCCCGGGTTCTCGAAGCAGTAGATACGTTTGCCGGAAAGGCGCGCGAGCACGCCCGCGAGCGCACCCTCTTCGAGCAACGTCGGGTGACGCCTCTCGCCCGATTTCGCCCCGTCCATGACCGATACCGCGCTCATCGATCGTCTCCTCGCTCGCTCACTCGCCCCGCTCCCCGAGCGGTCTCCCGTCGACCGAGACGGACCCGCTCTCCCAGTCGTACCTGATCGCCCGTCGCCGCTCGTCACCGATCAGACGATGAAGCCCCTCGCCGGCGACCGGCCCGCTCTCGAAGTCATAGCCGTACAGCGCAAGATCGTCGCCCCACGTCCGCTGGACCAGATCGACCAAGGAGTCCGTGTACATCTCACGGTAATCCTTGGGGCGGTGACTGCCCTGGTTGGTCCGCTCGAGCCGGCGATACCCGATGCCCAGATGTCCCGCCAGGGCCTCCGCGTCGTCGTCGAGCGACTCGTTCCGCATCACCCAGTCGACGACGAACTCGCCATCGTCGGCGAACATCTGATAATGCAATAGCCTTCTGGTAGGCCAAGGGAACTCACGATCCGCGAGCCGCTTGACGAAGTCACCGAAGTCCCCCTGCGCCGCTTCGTAGTCGTAGCTGTCGGGCCGGTACGTCTCCGGGTCGCGACGAGACGCGTAGCCCTTGTACGACACGAGCAGGTCGAACGGGTTGCGGCACACCGAAAAGACGAAGTACCGACGCACGCGGTCCTTCGGGACGAACATGATCCCCTGCGTGACCATGTCCTTGTACACCCCGTCGGGCGAGCCCACGATCGAGTGACCGAAGTACTCAAGCGGCGACAGCACCGGATCGCCATCGGCGTTGAACCGTGCCAGATACGTCCCGCCGGTCTTCCGGACGTGCACGAACGCCGGGATGCCTTTCTTATCCCGCCCGAGAGTCGCCAGACGCAACCCGACACGGCGTCTCACCTCGCGCAGCGCGTGGGGCTTGCGGATCAGGTTGCGCACCACCTTGCGTAGCACCCACGTTCCCCCCGCAGCGCCCAGGAGATCAGCCGAACGCCGTCGGAACCGACCCGCGGATCGGCTCGCCGCCGACGCGGACCAGCCCCCGGCCCCGGTCGTACCTTATCGACCGTCGACGGTCGTCGTCGATCGGGCCGTGCAACCCTTGCCCTTCGACCGGACCCGATTCGAAGTCATACCCGAACAACGCAAGGTCGTCGCCCCACGTCCGCTCGACCAGATCGACGAGCGAGTCGGTGTACATCTCGCGGTAGTCCTTGGGCCGGTTGCCGCGACCGGTCCTGAGCCGCTCGAGCCGCGAGTACTCGACGCCCAAGTGGTTCGCCAGCGCCTCCGCGTCGTCGTCGAGCGACTCGTTGCGGAACACCCAGTCGACCACGAACTCCCCGTCGTCGGCGAACATCTGGAAGTGGAGCATCCGACGGTTCGGCCAGGGGCACTCACGATCGGCCAGCCGCTTGACGAAGTCACCGAAGTCACCGTGAGACGCGTCGAAGTCGTGGCTGCCCTCGCCGGTGACCGCCGGGTCATACTTCGACGCGTGCGCCCGATACGACACGAGCAGATCGAAGGGATTGCGGCATACCGAAAAAACGAAGTTCCGGCGAAGATCCTTCTTTGTGATGAACTTCGACCACACCCAGGGCGTCTCGGTCATCAGCGGCCCGTGGTGGCCATCGGCAGAACCGATCAACGCGTGACCGAGGTACCGCAGGGGCCAGAGCACCGGCCGGCCGGCGTTGTGCACGCGCGACAGATAGGTGCCGCCGGTCTTCGGGACGTGAAGGAACACCGGGACCGAGCGCGAGGAACGCCCGCTCATCGCGAGCTTCAGCCTGAGCTTCCGGTTCACCTCGAGCAGCGTACGGGGTTTGCGGATGATGTTGCGGACAACGGTGCTCAGCATGACTCGCCCGATCTCCCCTACTGGTCGTGGCCGGTGAACGCCGGCATCTCATGCCCGGCGTCACGCAGAGTCTTCTCGCGCGACGCCAACTCGATGTCGTGGTCCACCATCATCGCCGCGAGCTCTTCGACCGTCGTCTTCGGCTCCCACCCCAGCTTCTCGCGGGCCTTGGCCGGGTCACCCAGCAACAGATCGACCTCGGCGGGACGCAAGTACCTCGGGTCGAACTCGACGTGGTCCTCGAAGTTCAGCCCGGCGTGCTTGAACGCCATGTCGGCAAACTCGCGTACCGTGATCGTGCGGTTGGTCGCGATCACGTAGTCGTCCGGCTCGTTCTGCTGGAGCATCATCCACATCATCTGGACGTAGTCGCCGGCAAAGCCCCAGTCGCGCTTCGAGTCGAGGTTGCCCAAGAACACCTTGTCTTGCAGGCCCATCTTGATACGACCCACCGCACGCGTGATCTTGCGGGTCACAAAGGTCTCGCCACGGCGAGGGCTCTCGTGGTTGAACAAAATCCCGCAGCTCGCGTGCATCCCATAGCTCTCGCGGTAGTTCACCGTGATCCAGTGCGCCGCCATTTTGGCGACCGCGTAAGGGCTGCGGGGGTAGAAAGGGGTCGTCTCCGTCTGCGGGGTCTCGATGACCTTCCCGTACTGCTCCGAACTGCTCGCCTGGTAGTACCGCACCTGGTAGCCGTGCTTCTCCTGGAACTCGCGGACCGCCTCGAGCAGCTTGTACGCCCCCATCGCGACCGTCTCAGCGGTGTAGATCGGCATGTCGAAGCTCACGCGGACGTGGCTCTGCGCCCCGAGGTTGTATACCTCGCTGGGCTTGACCGTCTCCATGATCTTGCTGACGTTGTTCGCGTCGCACAGATCGCCGTAGTGCAGCTTCAGACGGCCACCCTTGATGTGTGGATCGAGGTAGAGGTGGTCGAGCCGCTCGGTGTTGAACGAACTCGAGCGACGGATAACGCCGTGCACCTCGTAGCCCTTGCCGATCAGAAACTCAGCGAGGTACGACCCGTCCTGGCCGGTGATGCCAGTGATCAGGGCCCGCTTGCCGTTAAAGGCCGGGAGCTGGGCGGTGTTCAGGCTCGACGCGAAAGGCGTCGCGGACGCATGGCTCTGGTCTGACATCACAACTCCCTGAACACCGGGCCCGCCGCGGCGTCGGAGGCCTTCCCCCCTCAACTCAACGTACGAACCCCAAACTCGTATCGCCCACTCTGAAGCGGACGCTCAACGCGTGCATCGGCCCGATTGGCGCCCGAGATCACCCTCCGGTCATCAAGCGCTCGCCCAAGCCGAGCATCCCTCCGCGCCGAGTACGGTACTCCGACCCCCGGGTTCGCGCCGGCTCAACGCCCTGTTCAATCGCAACGTCCTCAGGCTTCACTCCGGCTGTGACCCGGCGCCGCTCCAACTCGCGGGCGGCTCGTCCTGCCACGACGGGGGCCAGAGATCGCGCAGGGGCTCTTCGACCCTCGGATGCCGATCGAGCAGCACCGCCGGCTCAGCAGACGAGAGCGAAGACGCAGTAATCCCGACGTACATCAACACGAGTAGGCCCGGGCCGACGACCCGAGCCACACGCTCGATTGTGCCCCCCGCCGGACGCCAGCCGGCACAGGACGCCGCCAGCAGAGAAAGCAAGATGACCAGCAAAGGCTCCTGATATCGCTGCCACGCGTTCTGGTTGATCGTCAGCGCCGCGGCCGCGGACACCAAAGCCCCCAAGACCACCCATCGCGTCCGGCGATCCGCGCCGCGCAGGAGCCCGAGCAGCGCGACGCACCCTACTGGGCACGCCACCACGAAACCCAGGTTCGTGCGACCGAGGACATCTGGGAGCTTCTGGGTCAGGTTCCAATACCCACTCCAGCGGCCCTCGTCCTTGTTCCACGTCGTCTCGGGGCCCAGCGCGATAGCCAGCCCGACCAGCGCCGCGCACGCGAACGCCCCCGTGAGCGCCGCTTGCCTCGCGCCCGACGCCTCGTGCCACGCCGCGACGAGCGAGGGCAACCAGAACCCGGCGAACGCCCCGCCGATGATCGCGAGTTGCAGCCCGATCAGCGAGACCACCGCCGGGTTCGCGCCCTGCATGTACGAGTGGTACACCGGGGGGACGAAACCGCCCCAATGATGATGGAACCAGGCAACCGCCGCGAACGCCGGTACCGTCGCGACCACGCCGACCCCCACGCGGCCCAGACTCCGAGGCACCCTGGCGAGCAACGGAACGATGTCTTCCCAAGGCTCGGTGGTCTCGCCCTCGTCCCAGTCGAGTGCTGAGAGCCACGCCGCGGTCCACACGATCGCCGCCGTCCAGACGTGGCTCTGCCGGACGAGCACCAACAGCAACACCGCGAGCCCAGCTACGAAGAGCCCGGCAACGCCCAGCCTGGGCCGCAGGCAGAGCGCAAGCACCAACAGCACGCCCGCCCAACCGGCGTCATCCGGTAACAGCCACGCCGCGGAGGCAAAGAAGTACAGCCCGCTGCCCAAGGCCAGACCGCAGAGGGCACCAGAGATGGCCCCCGCCCTGGCCGAGACCCACCACCCGAGCCCGCCGACCGCGAGCATCGCGAAAACCAGACCGGCCAGGCGAAGCAGCGTGTCCGACGCCTCAGAAGCCGGTCCGGGCTGCAGCACCGCGAGACCAGCGAGCAACAGGTGATACAGAGGCGTCGTCGCCGAGAGGTAGTTCGACAGGTCGACCGACGGCCACGCCTCGGCGAACCGGCGGATCATCGGCTCGTGGTAGTTGAGCTGGTCGAACGCCCCTCGGCCCGCCATCGACCCCATCAGGATTAGGGGCAACGCACCCAGCGCCACCCCCACCACCGGAACCACCGCCCCAACCCATCGCGGCACACCCGAACCACGTGTTGAACCCGCCGCATCACCCATGACGTCTATCTACCATGCCCGCGTGATTGGCGGACTTATGCGTGCTCTTCATGGACCGGTGTATCGCTCGCGGCTCGCCGCGCTGCTCGATGCCATCGTGCCACATCTCCGACAGAACGACCAGCTCCTCGACGTCGGCTGCGGAAACGGGACCCTCGCCGCGGCGATCAAGGACGACCCCCGCACGCCGGCGGGCGTCGTCTGTCGGGGCCTGGAGTCAAGGCCGCGGGGTGACGAGCCCATCGAGGTCATCGGCTACGACGGCAAGACCATCCCGCTCGAGGACAACTCGGTCGACGTGGTCATCGTTGCCGACGTGCTGCACCACGAGAACGAACCCAACCGCCTCGCCGACGAATGCACCCGGATCAGCCGACGCCTGTTCATCGTCAAAGACCACCAGGTTAAGGGGGTTCTCGCCCAGTCGCGGATCAGCTTCATCGACTGGGCCGCCAACGCCCCATACGGCGTGCCCTGCCTCTACCGGTACAACACCCCGACCGAATGGACGGCCTTCCGCGAGCGGCTCGGCGCTTCGGCCGATGAAGAACGCTCAGGCATGAAGGTTTACCCCCCCCTCTTCGAGCAGTTCTTTGGTGGATCGCTCCACTACTTCGCCGCGCTGCGCGTTGACAGCACAGGCCCTGAGTCGTGAGCGGCGTCCCCGCCGACGCCGCGGAGATCGCCGAGCCGCGGGCCGCGAACATCGGTGACTTTGTCCGCCTCGCCCGCCCGAAACAGTGGGCCAAAAGCGCGTTCGTGCTTGTAGGCCCCCTGTATTGGCTACAGGATTCACAACCTGAACACCTGACCGAAGCGATGCCGCACCTAATCACGGTCGGTATCGCGGCCGCCGTGTTCGCACTGGCCTCTTCGGGCTGTTACGTCGTCAACGACTTGGGTGATGCCGAGGCCGATCGGGCCCACCCCCGGAAGCGCAACCGGCCGATCGCCTCGGGCGTGATCCGTCCGAATCAGGCCAAGGTCTTCGCGATGGCCCTGTACGCGGTCGCGGCGTTGGGCCTGATCTTCATTCCAAGCCCGGCGCGTTGGGTCGTCGGTGGGTTGGTCGGGGCATACGTCGCCAACGTGCTGCTGTACTCGTCGGTGCTCAAGCGGGTGATGATCGCCGACGTGATGAGCCTCTCGATGGGGTTTGTCCTCCGGGTGTTCGCAGGGTGTGCCGCGATCGCGATCGCGCCGACGACATGGCTGCTCAACGTCACGCTGTTCTTGTCGATGCTGCTCGCGTTCGGCAAACGACTGGGCGAGCGGCGTTCGGCGGGCGACGAGCAAGCCGCGGAGAAGATCCGGTCGGTCCAAAAGGCGTACTCAGACGACCTGCTCCGCATGCTCATGGTGGTGAGCGGGGTCGCGACGATGCTCACCTACGCCGGATACGTCACCACCCGGGCCGAGGCGTACAGCGCGTGGGGGCTGAACCTGCTCTGGCTGACCACGTTGCCGGCGATCTTCGGGCTGCTCCGTGCCATCGCGCTGCTCGAGCGAGGGAGGTTTGACGACCCCACCGAACTCGCGTTCGGCGACCGCCCCTTCCAGGTCTCCGCGTTGCTCTTCGTCGCGATGACTCTGGCTTTGGTGGGCGCGAACACCGCCGGCTGGATGCCTGGCAGCATCTGAAGCTTCCCGAACCTCACACCCCAGGTGAACCCCGAGCGCCGCGCACGAGGTCTCCAAACGACTCCCCCGCCATTGGGTATCTCCCCATACCAGGCGAGGTTGCCGCCGATTCCGTGACGGTTTTTGAAAGGACCTGACTCCGGTATCGGGTACCCTATTCGATGCGGAGGCGCGGGGATGCGCACGGTGCGGGGGGGGTACGCCGGTATGGCGTGGAGCCACGCACCAACTCCGAACGAAACGAAGCCCACACCGGGTCCGACCGGTGCGGTCGAGACCTTTGTCTGGTGAAGGAGCACGACATGTCGTTGATGGATTGGTGCAAGGGCCTTCGGGCCGGGGGATCAGCGCGTACGTCGGTGGCGCTCGCCGCCGCGGCCGGCACGCTGCTGACGATGAGCTCGGCGAACGCACTCGCCGAGGACTCAACGCCCAGTGAATACACCCTGACCGTGACGGACGCCGACGGCAACGCTGTCGAGATCGATCCGTCGACGGTCGGCATCGACTTCAGCGCCATCGCGGCCTCGTTCGGCCGTCCGGCTGCCGCCAGCTCCAACAGCAACAAGCTCCCGTCGTGGAAGGACGTGTCCAAGGGCTTCGAGCGCGTCGTCTCGACCGCCGAGGGCAGGAGCTTCTACGACGTCTGGGTCAACAAAGAGACCAACCAGGTGCTCGCCGAGCTGCCTCGCGGGTTTGAGCGCCAGAAGCACTTCTTCGCGATGACCGTCTCAGGCGGCACGATCTTCGCCGGGCTTCAGCTCGGCGACCTTTACACGTACTGGAAGCAGTACGGCAAGGACCGTGTGGCGTTGATCGCCCCGCAGATCCAGGTTCGCAGCACCGGTGACCAGGAGTCCAAGGACTCGATCGAGATGATCTTCACCGATCGCGTACTGCTCGACGTCCCGATCGTCGCCAAGGGCCCGAGCGGCCAGCCGGTCATCGATATGGACGCGCTGCTCGTTGGTCAGGCTTCGAAGTTCTTCGGCTGGCAGGCGAGCGGGCTCAACCGGCGCCTCGCCGAGGTCAGCGAGGCCAAGGTGTTCCCGGAGAACATCGAGATGGCCTTCACCGTCCCCGATGCTCAGGGCACCCTGAAGACCTTCCACTACTCGATCAGCCACATCAAGGGCACGCCGGGCTACCGCCCCCGCGAGGCGGACACGCGTGTTGGCTACTTCACCACGTCGTACCGCGACCTCGGCCAGTTCGACTGGGACAACGTCGACATCCGCTACATCAACCGCTGGAACCTCGAGAAGGCAGACAAGAGCCTGAAGCTCAGCCCTCCGAAGGAGCCGATCGTTTTCTACGTCGAGCACACCGTCCCGGTGCGCTACCGCCGCTGGGTCCGTGAAGGCGTCGAGTACTGGAACGAGGCGTACCGCAACATCGGCATCGACGGCGCCATCGAGGTCCGCTTCCAGGACGCCCGCACCGGCGCCCACATGGAGAAGGATCCGGAAGACGTCCGCTTCAACTTCATCCGCTGGCTGAGCAACGACATCGCGACCGCGATCGGCCCGAGCCGCACCAACCCGATGACCGGTGAGATCCTCGACGCCGACGTGATCCTGACCGACGGCTGGATCCGCGTGTACGAGTACCGCTGGCACGAGCTGATCCCCGAACTCGCGATGGAGGGCATGAGCCCCGAGACCCTCGCTTGGCTCGATGAAAACCCGCGCTGGGACCCGCGTGTCCGCGCCGCGCCGACGGCCGAGCGCCAGCGTCTGGTCGAGCAGGGCAAGATGCGCCGCGGCATCTCCCACTTCGGCGGACACCCGGCGATGGCTTCCAAGACTCCGCTGATGGGCGACGACGAGTTCGACGGACTCTCCGGCCGCGTCAGCCAGATGCAGGGCATGTGCCTCGCGTCCAAGGGCAAGTCGATGGACTTGGCGCTGCTCCGCGCCCACCTCGACGTCCTGGGTGAACTCGCCCCGCTGCTCGCGGCGGACCAGGAGTCGATGACGGACCTCCGCGGCCAGTTCGGTACGGACATCGACCTCGATGATCTTCCGCCGGAGATGGTCGAAGAGCTCAAGAAGCGGCTCGAGGACAACCCCGAGTTGCTCCAGTATCTCCCGGCCCAGTACCGCGAGAAGCTCGAGGCCCTGCTGAAGGCCGAAGAGAAGGAAGAGGCTGAGGAATCCGACGAAGCGGCCGAGGGTGACGAACCGACCGAAGAGCCCAAGATGGCCAAGAAGAAGAAGGTCAAGCCGGACAACCTGATCGATGGCGTCCCCGAATCGTTCATGGGCCCGGCGCTCGCCGAGCTCGTGGCGCACGAAGTCGGCCACACGATCGGCCTGCGTCACAACTTCAAGGCGTCGGCGGTCTACGACCTCGCGGAAATCAACTCCGAAGAGTTCAAGAACTCCGGCACCCCCTGGTCCGCTTCGGTGATGGACTACAACGGCGTCAACATCCGCATGCCCGGCAACGACGAGGTCTTCGGCGAGACCCAGGGCGCATTCGCCTCGGTGAACATCGGTCCGTACGACATGTGGGCCATCGAGTACGGCTACACGTTCGGCGACCTCGACAAGGTCCTCTCGCGCGTCGCAGAGCCCGAGCTCCAGTACGCCACCGACGAGGACACCTGGGGCCCCGACCCGCTCGCGCGTCGCTACGACCTGTCGAAGAACCCGCTCGACTGGGCCAAGAACCAGATGGTCCTGGCCAAAACGCTCCGCGAGCAGTTGCTCGACCAGTACGTCGAAGACGGTGATAGCTGGGCGCGTGCCCGCCAGGGCTACTTCCTGGCGCTCGGCCAGCACACCCGCGCGGTCAGCGCGATGACCAACTGGATCGGCGGCACCCACGTGTACCGCGACAAGAAGGGTGACCCGAACGGCCGGGCCCCGCTTGAGCCGGTGCCGGCGGACACGCAGCGCGAGGCTCTCGCGTTCGCGATCGAGAACGTGTTCTACGACGACGCGTTCGGGCTCGACACCGAGCTTCTCCGCCACATGACCGTCGACAAGTGGTGGGACAACCCCGGTTCGATCACCACCGAGCCGACCTTCGAGGTCAACGACCGGATCCTCTCGATCCAGGCGTCGGTCCTGACGCAGATCATGAACCCGACCACCCTGCGTCGCATCTACGACAACGAGTCGTACGTCCCGGCCGACCAGGACGCGCTCACGCTCCCGGAGCTCTTCGAGCACGTCACCAAGGCGATCTTTGAAGAGATCGACAACCCGCCGAGCCGCGCCGGGACCGATCGCGAGCCGATGATCTCGAGCCTGCGCCGCAACCTGCAGCGCGAGTACCTCGAACGACTCATCGACCTCACGATGCCCAGCTCGCAGTTCGGGGCCGCGGAGAAGCCGGTCGCCAACATCGCCAACATGCACCTGCGTGCCATCCACGGCAAGATCGAGGACAAGCTGAACGGGAACGGGACGAAGCTCGACAGCTACACCCGCGCCCACCTCGAAGAGGCCGAACAGCGCATCGCGAAGGCGCTCGAGGCTGAGTACATCTACAACACCAACGACATCGGCGGCGGCGGCGCCCCGATCATCCTCATGCTTGGGCAAGACGGGGAGCTGACCCCGGCCCAGCCGTAACCGCACAGACCTGATCCGTCGTAAATGCCAAGGGGCGGCCCATCCGGGCCGCCCCTTTTCTCTTGCGCTCGATAGTCTTGCTCCATGCCTTCCAAGAAGCCGACCGTCCGGCTCATCCACCACATGGCCCGCTCCGGCGGCACGCTCATCAGCCGATGCCTTGGCACGATGAACAAGGTGTGCCTGCTCAGCGAGATCCACCCGCTCGGTGCGACCGCCATCAAGCCCGAGCGGCTCCGAATCAGCCCATTCGGCCAAGCCGTCCGATGGCACGGCCTGTTCACCGAGGCCGACGCCAAACGCTTCCGAACGAAACCGCCGACGTTCCAGCAGCTGATGTTTATGGTCGAGCAACGTGCGAGCGCCAAGCGACTCGACCTGGTCGTCCGTGACTGGTCGCACCTGGACTGGATCGGCCTTCCCTTCTGCAAACCGACCTACCGATCCGTGCTCTCCGAGACGTTCCAAGGCGCGTACGACGTCAAACGGATCTGCACCGTCCGCCACCCCATCGACCAGTGGCTAAGCCTCATGAAAGTCCCGATCGTCGCTCAGTCGGGGCTCACCATCGATGCATACCTCGATGGCATGCTCCGATTCTCCGAGCTGTGCGCCGAGATCGGCTTCGTCCGCTACGAGGACTTCACGCGCGACCCCGACGTGCACCTCCGGGTTATCTGCGACACGATCGGGCTCGAATTCGACGGGGGATACGCCCAGCGATGGTCGACCTACGACAAGATCACCGGCGACAGACAGTTCAGCCGCGGCGGGGCCGAGGCGATCCGCGCGCTCGAACGCAGACCCGCACCGGACGGACTGGTCGACGAGTTCCTCGCCCGCGATTCGTACAGCCGAATTAAAGCCTTGCTCGGTTACCTTGAAGACTGACGCTCGGTTCGCCGTCACTCTTTGAGAAAGGACATCCTGTGGCTCTCCGATCGGTCAAAGACGCGGACGGCAAAGGCTGGCTCCGGGTGCGGCACGCGAACGGGTCTGAGTTCCCACCGCTCCCGCAGAAGCTGAAGGTCGACCTCACCCGAACCGACGGTGGGCGCGAGTACTTCACGATTCAAGAGGGCCGCATGAAGGGCGGCAGAGCGAGTGTCAAAGTTCCGGCAGCCGCCGGCTCGTATCTCGAACCCCGAGTCCTGCACGAAGCATCCGGGACAATACGATTCGACAAGAAGAAAGAGCAGCTCTGGTATGGAAGCACCGGTCCGATCGCGGCGATCACCGATGAGACCAACCCCGTTCCCGACGGCACGTTCAACCTCGAGATTCCCTATGAGGCCCACGCGCTGGCCGTGACGTACGAGTCTCAGTCGAGATTCGCCAAGACATGGTTTCGAATCGGTCACGAAGGCGATCGATTCCTTCACCCCGGTCGCGTCTCGGCCGGGTGCATCACCGTCACGGACATCCCGGGTTGGACCGCGATCTACGCGTACCTGATCGGGCGGCGCGCGAACGACACCATCAGCGTCGGCATCGTCGAAGTGACGTCGTAGGCACCGCGCCGAAACCTCGAACCAACCGAACGGATGTCCTGCGTCAGCTCAACACCGCAGCGCCGCGCTCGGGCACCTGGCCCGCAAGTTCCGGTTTGTCTTGCAACCAGTGATCCGACACGTCGTACTTGAACTTCGCCAAGACATCGCTACCGACATCCATGAGCAGATCGAAGTCGTCGCGGGTGAACACCTGCGCCGGCTTGGGAGTCCGCGTCGTGGGGCCCGCGAGGTTGGTGCTCTCGTAGCGACCGGTGAGGCGTGTCGTCAGCTTCGAACGCAGGCCCCGCACGCGCGTCGGTAGGACGCGTGCCTTGAGGTCGAGCGGCTGATTGATCCAGTCACGGATGTCGAGCAGGGTGCCGACGGTGTCTTCGATCATGTCCTCATAGCGAATGGTCATCACACCGGGCGTCTGCGACCACGAGCGCACGTGCTCGGCCCAGCGACCGACGCGAGTCTGGTGACGACCCACCGGCTCTCGGAGGAACTGCGCGAAGTCCCCGGTCTCCGGGCCACGCCAGTTGTGCATCCACGCGAAGTATGAGCAGAGCACTTTGAACGGGTTCCGGAGCACGTAAAGCTTCGCGCTGCGGTCGACAATCGAAGAAACCATCTCTGCGTGTTCGGG
Source organism: Planctomycetota bacterium (assembly GCA_038748775.1). Classification (GTDB taxonomy): domain Bacteria; phylum Planctomycetota; class Phycisphaerae; order Phycisphaerales; family UBA1924; genus DAIQNV01. The sequence goes on along the minus strand of JBCDIT010000002.1, from coordinate 116,886 downwards.
CCCGATCTCGTGCAGATCCGGCTCGGCGTGCGTCTTCAGGGGCAACGCCGTCGCACGACCCAGCGCCTGCTCCGCGGCTTCATGAGTCATCGGTCGCGCCGGGTTGGCGAAGAACCGGTCGAGCGACAAGTACGCGTTGTGAGGCGACTCCAGCGGTCGCATCTTCACCGAGCACGCCGGGAAGTGCCTCCGCAAGAGGTCAATCGTGAGATGAGTACCACTACGTTCATGCGACGCCACCAGAACTGGCGCGCCCTGACCCATTGCGATCATGGGGGTTCTCCCTTTTTGTCTCCGCCCCCAGCGTACCAAGGAACCGCGAAACACAAACGACTTCGTGGTTTTTTTCTGTTATTTCGAGCTACAACCGCGTCACAGGCTTCCGCGGCCTTGCTCGCCACTTTGTGCTCGCGACGTGTTTGGTGTGCGAAAGGCCAACCCGACACCTCGGCGCTGCCGACGAACGCGGATCAGCGTGGCCGAAGCTCCGGTCGATGCGGAACCGGGCCTTAGCGTCAAACCTCTGGCGACGGAGGCCGGCAGCGCCACGTCATCGGACGAGGGCACCTCACGCAACCTGCGCGCGCCGGTCGCCTTCGGTGATACCACGGAGTCAGCTGCCTGCCAGGCCCCGCTGCTCGCGCTGGATCTCGTGCACCTTCATCACGATCATCTGTTCGTAGATCGCCTGGAGCAGGCAGTACGCGAAGCCGGCCCGTCCGTCCATGAACCCGCGCCCCGCGAGGTACATGTACGCGAACTTCAACGGCGCCCGCAAAGGCATCCGGAAGCTCACGTTCTTGAGTTCGAGCCGGCGCGTGTTCCGATCACCGCTGAAGAGGTTGCCGAGTTTGACGGGACGGTCGGCGAGCGCCTTCACCGTTTCGATTGCTTCGTAGGTCGAGTAGCGGTTGTGCCTCTCGAACCACTCCCGCAAGCCCTTCGAGAAGTTGTAGTGGATGAACATCTCGCGGAGATACCCCACCTCACCGTCGACCAGGGGCACCGGGTTGGCCAACCGCTCGAAGCGGATCTTGGGCGGCTGGAAGAACCGCATGATGTTGCCCGGGGGCATCGCGCGCTTGAGCCAGGTGCCGCGGAAGTAGTTCTTGCGTCCGCAGTAGTACGCGACGGGGTCGCCCTTCTCGGTCGAGCGTTCGCCGTCGGCCCATTCGTCGGCGATGGCCTCGACCTCGGCCCGCAACTCGGGCGTCATCCGCTCGTCGGCGTCGAGGTAGAACACCCATGGGTGCTTGAAGTCGATGTTCTCCATCGCCCAGTTCTGGTGCGGTCCGCGTCCGTCGTAGGCACGCTCGAACCACCGGCAGCCCCGCTCTTCGGCGACCCGCTTGGTCTCATCGGTGCTCAGGCTGTCGAGCACAACGATGTCGTCGGCGAACGACACGCTGTCGAGCAGCCCTGGGAGATTGGCCGCCTCGTTGAGCGTCTGGATGAAAATGGAGACTGGCATCGAGGTTCGAGGGTATCTGCGACACAACACCCGAGCGGGCCGGCTCCGGGATCGGGTCGCCCCACGGCTATCATCGCCGGCCTCATCCGGCCCCAAAGCCGGGCCCCATATCGGACCCACGCACACGACCAGATGATGACCCCGAACCACCCGCCCCCATCCGAAGACGGTCTGATCCCTCCGATCATCCTGCTGGGCAACGTCCGGAGCGGGACCTCGATGGTCCAGAGCTTCTTCGACCACGTCGAAGGCACCCGGGCTTGGTTCGAGCCGCGGACGGTGTGGGCGTACGCCGCCCCGGGCCGCCGGCACGATCGCTTCACGGCCAAGGACGCGACGCCCAAAGTCATCCGCTACATCCGAGGCCGCTTCATCAAGAAGCAGCAGGAGATGGGCGGGCGGATCATGGAGAAGACGCCCAGCAACATCCTCCGCGTCCCATACGTCAGGGCGATCTTCCCCGAATGCAAGCTGATCTACATCCTTCGCGAGCCGCTCGCGAACCTCTCGAGCGCCGAGTTCCGCTGGCAGAAGACGATCAACAAAGGCCAACTTCGTTCCAGGCTCGCCGAGACACCATCCTTCCAAATTCCTTACTACGCGACACGGTTCGCGGTCGATCAATTCCGCAAGCGGGTGCTGAAGTCCAAGCACGTCTCGATCTGGGGTGTCCGCTATCCGGGGGTCTACGGCGACCGAGCCGAAATGCCCGTTGAGCATGTCATCGCCAAGCAGTGGGCGTACGGGGCGAAGGCGGCCCGCGAGGACATCGCCCAGATCGAACGGCAACACCCCGGCACCGTCCTGAGCGTCCGGTATGAAGATCTGGTCCGCGACCCCGAGCCGGTCTTCCGCAAGATGTGCGCTCATGTCGGAGCAGAGCTCACCGACGATGTCGCGGCCACAGTCGCTTCGAAGGCCGATCCCTCGCGCCAGGACAAATGGAAACGACTCGATCCTGAACTTATCCGGGCGGTGCTTCCGTACGTCGCACAGGAAATGGTGGAGAACGGCTACGAGCCGCCGACCGAAATGCCGACCGAGGAGGAACGCCGGGCGATCCTGTCGTCGGAACACCTCAGTTCAGGGGGTGGCGGGGCATCTGCACGCCTCGGCCGCTCTGATGGGTGATCGGTCAGGGACCGCTCGGAGACCCGGGACGGACGGACATTGACCGCGCTCATTCACATGTTTATCTGGGCTCTCACCTTCGTGGTGGTCGTGATCTGCGCGGTCGATCACCTCAAGGGTCGCCTCGACGGACTGAGCATCCGGAACACCGCTTTGGTGGGGTTCCTGATCTTCATGGTGCAGAGCGCAAAGGTCGGCCTGCACTACGACATCCGAACGACATACAACCTCTCGGACCCGCATGCGACGGTGTTCGAGTGGCTCGGGTGGTGTGCTCTCTTCCTGCTCGTCTTCTTCCCGGTGTACCGCATCGGGTTTGGGGCCCGGAGCGTCGCGAGCATCCTGCCGATGCCGAAGGCCACCATCGGCCTGACGAGCGCCTGGCCCCTGATGGTCTGCCTGACGGTCATGGCCTTCGGGCTCAAGGCCGTGCCGATCCCGCTGGTTGCGGCCCTCGCCGGCATGACCGCGACGGGGCTTGCCTCGGTCGCGGCCGGAATCGCCGGCTGGGTGTGGGGCCCCCGCCTGTTCAACCCGATCATCGCGGTTCCGGCTTCGTTCATCGTGCTCGCCAACATCTTCGTGGCCAACTGGGGCGAGTTTGGCCGTCGCCCCATGGTCAGCGTGGGTGCCGGGTTGATCTGGGGGATGTACTACTCGGCATTCCGCTACCTGCCGCTGCCGAGCATGGCCGCCCGCATCGCCCTCGTAGCCATTCCGCCCGTCATGGTCTTCGGCGCGTATTCGAGCGTTCGGAGTTGGAAGACCGTCGGCACGACCGAGGTCATCCGCGACATGGTCTCACAGGGCGACGCGACCTCGACCCTGGACGAGTTGGGCGAGCAGGACACGGCTCGCGTCGGTCAGTGGCTGATGGAGTACTACGACCGCGGCGGGTACGAGACGCGGTTCCTCTTCACCGTCCAGTACTTCTTCATGTTCCCGGTGCCCCGCGAACTGTTCGAAGTCGTGGGCTTCGAGAAGCCCTGGCCCATCTCGACACAGATGGCCGACCTCTCGAACCGCAAGGGCGTGAAGCTGGGCAACACCGGCGTGACCAACCCGGCGGGCATCATCGGCAACGCGAGCGTCGAAGGCGGGTTTATCGCCATCGTCGTCTACGCGGCCCTCGGCGCATTCATCTTCAGGGTGTCGGATGAGTACATCCGCCGTGGAGCGCACTCGGCGTTCCTGGTGCTGCCGATCGGCGCCTCGCTAGGTCAGGTGATGGGCATCGCCCGAGGCGAAAGCTCGACGTTTATGTTCCATTTCCTGTGGACCACGTTCTCCGTAACGGTCATCATGACGTCGTTCTCGGCGGTGCTGAGTAAGCTGTTCCCACAGCTCGGGGCCGACGAAGCCGACGCGTTCGGCGGCACGCTCGAGGGCGACGATGCCTACGACGATTCGGGCTACTACCTCTATGACCACGAGAGCGCCAACGAAAGCTATACGTGGTACGACGAGACCGAACACACTCCGGATTCTCGTTCGTAGTTGCTTCGGACTTCTGCCTCAATACCAGGTGTTTTATCTGAACTGCGCATAGGATCCCAAAATCGGCGAGAACAGTTGCGTCAGTTGAAGACAGTCCTATGATCGGTACGGACGGGGTGAGAGCCGTCCTCGAGACGAGTCATAGGAGAGAGACAACATGTCACGCATTGCTGTTGGAGCCGTCCTTTCGCTGGCGGCGGGTGCATCTGCGTCGATCGATTTTTCGGTTGATGGGGGTGGGATCGCCCTCCAGAATGGTCAGGAGATCCTGGGAAGCGAGTTCAACCCGCTGTTTGACGTCACCACCGACGCGGCCGGCGGTCTCGCGATCTTTGACACCACGGATCCCGGTCCCAACTCCGCCGGCAACGACCCCGACCTGCTCGTGAACCTGGGCAACGCCCTGATCATGCAGGAAAACAACATCCAGACCCAGACGACCCCGGGCATCTTCGATACCCCGAATGATGAGGGTTCGGGCGGCAATATCACCTTCAGCTTCCTCGCCGCCACCGAGCTGGCCTCGGTCACGCTGATCGACATGAACGGCGGCAACGGTGGCACCGTCACCCTGACCGATGCCGGCGGCAACGTCCGCGTCTTCGACGTCCCGCAGATGTGGACCAACGACATCGACTCCGAAGGCCCGCTGGGCTTCGGCGTCATCGACTTTGCCGAGCTCGGCCCGCAGACGGCCGACACCTCGGTCGAGGTCACGGTTACCCAGAACGACGCTGGCTTTGACCTGAGCCAGGTCGTTGAACTCAACATTTTCTTCGTCGGCTCGGGCGCCGTCGACAACCTCGAGATCATCCCCGCCCCGGGCACAGTTGCCCTGGCCTTCGCTGGTATGGGCTTCGCTGCCCGGCGCCGCCGCGGCTGATCTCTGTCAAGCTCGTCTGAACGCGACGCCCCGAGCCCGGCTCGGGGCGTTGTTGTCTTTCGTCTTCTACCTAGTCAAGGGCACTCGACAGAGCTTGCCCAAGCTCCGGATCGGGCTTGGCACAAGCCTCAAGCAGCGAGCGATGCCTTGGCTGGGCGACACCGGCGTCGACCGCGGCCCGGACCATGGCCTCGCGGACAGCATCGAGCGCCGTGTCACTGGGCTTCGCCTTCACCACGCCTTCGAGCACGCGCCACCCCAGGCGGAGCTTGCGTGCCGCGATAAGCGAGGCGTGGACCCGCCCGATCCGCATCGCCATTCGTCCGGTCGCGGCTTCACGCGCCGCCTCGTCGGTCACGCCGGCGATGCCAAGCTCGCGCTCGACGATTTCCATGGGATCGCGTATCAACCTCCCGGAGTCGGCCCAGCGTCCGGCGAGCGCCAAAGCGTCGACGAGCTCCGCCGTGAGGCCCTCGCTGGGCTTCGTACGCCTGCGCTCGCGTTGTGTCTCGTCAAACCACGCACTGATATCGTCGGTCTCTCCGAGCGCGGTGCTCAGCACGACCCACAACTCGAGCGAGCCCTGGTCGTCGAGCCCGCCCTGCTTCCACGCGTCGCGCAGCGCGCCCACGCGCTTCGTGACGTCATCGTCACCGGTGGCTACGCCAGACGCGATCACGCCGGCGAGCGATCGACGAAGCCGGACGCCCTGCCAATCGTCTCCGAGCGAGCCACGTTCCCAAAGATCGAGCGCCTTCTCAGCGCCGGCCTTGGCATCGCGCGCCGCGGTCGTTTGAACGTCTGACCACGCTTCGCTCAGCGTGCTCCCCGCCTCGGCGCTGACTTCAACGAGCGACTCGAGCCAAGTAAGGGTTGTCGAAGCGTCCATGAACCCGGTCCGTCTCGCGACGACTTCGCCCGACCGGAGCACCATCGTCGTCGGGTACCCCCGGACGTTGTACATCCCAACGAGGGCGCGTTCCTTATCGCCATCGATCTTGATTGCGTACCCAGCCCGCTTCACGAATTCCTCGACGTTGGGGTGCTGCCACGTCTGAGCATCCATCACCTTGCAAGGCTGGCACCACGAGGCCCCGAAGCTAACGACCAGCATGCCGTCGGGCGTCGATTCGCTCCAGGCCATCGCCTCGGGAAACGTCCCCCGGGTAAACACACGGGGCTGCGCCGACGCCAGCGCGACAAGCGATACCGCGAGGATGACACCAAACCAATATCGTACGTTCATAGCACAAGCGTACATCAGGGCTGACGTGAGGCAAGGCGCATCTGGAGCGTCTTCACTGAACGTGTAGCCCCAAGAATTCAACTTTCTCGACCGGAAGCCCGCCGGATTGACTCCGGCGCGGGTCCCGCGAGCGAGTGTGCGGCCGGAGGCCGATACGGAGCGAGCAAACCTGCTCTAGGTGACGGAGAGGTAAAGCCGATCTCAATCCTCGGCGATGCCCCACGCCTCGAAGACCGATTCAAGCCCACCGAGGGCGTCGCGCAGCCGCTCCCCGGCGGGGGTCAGCGTGTACTCAACACGGGGCGGCACCTCCGCGTACGCCTTTCGCTCAAGCAGCCGGTACTCGGTCAGCATCCGGAGACGCTCGGTCAGCACCTTGTCGCTCAAGCCAGGGTGAGCTTTCTTGATCTCGCTCGGCCGAGCCGCGCCCTGCCCGGCGGCATCGATCACCGCGAGGGCCCACTTGCACTTCAGCACGTCCGACACGCGATGAAACGCCTCGGTGCGATCGAGCGCGGGGCCTGTTTCCTGAACCTGGTCCATGCTCACCATTTTGTGCGTTGCACACAACCCGGGCAAGACCGGGTCGCAAGGAATGAACGTGGCCGGCCGAAGGTCTTCATCCCCGAGCCGGCGACGCGTCCGGCATCGCACCACCGATCGAAGGGAACCATATGACCAAGGCCACGTTCTACCACGCCGGATGCCCCGTCTGCGTCGACGCCGAACGCACCATCGCCGATGCGCTCGACAAGAACACGTTCGAGGTCGAGCACGTCCACCTGGGCGAGGCCAAAGACCGTATCGCAGAAGCCGAAACCGCCGGCGTGCAGTCCGTCCCGGCGCTCGTCATCGATGGACGCCCCTTCCACATCAACTTCGGCGCGTCGCTCAAGGATGTAAAGGGCTAACGCTCCCGCGCGGAGCTCGCGAGCGCGGGCTCCGCCGATTCCTACCTCAGCCGGTCACCTCACGCGAGCAACGCCCGCACCCTCGCGACCAGACCCGCGTGCGCCGGGTCTCTTTCGTCGAACAACGCCAAGTGCCGCTCGCGCGCCTGCCCTGATCGCTCCAGGTAGTCCACGAAAACCACACGGCTCTCGATGTCGTCCAACTCTGCGAGCAACGCCTCGACCGGAATCCACGCCTCGGAATCACGCCCCGCCGCCAGCAGGCCCGCGTGCAATTCTGATAACCGTGCGCGGAAAGTGCGCCTCTCGGTCTCGCGTCTCTCGTCCGCCTTGCCCGCTCCGATGCCCGTCGCACCACGCGGCGCACGCTCATGACTCATCCGCAATAGTCGGACATGCTGGTCGACCTCCGCCTCGGCATCAGCGACGATTTCGCCGAGCACGTCCCACCGGCCCGCCGCGATCAGTAGCTTTCTCACGTCACTCGAAAACCGCATCGCCTCACGCCCGGAAGGCACCCCTCGGACCCGGTCAACCCAGGCCAGCACCCGGTCTGATTCACCGAATGCGCGATAGGTAAGCTGGATCCAGTCATCGAGATCGTCTCGCGAGGCGTCCCCATCGGTAAGCCGACGCTCGAGACCATCGCGAATCGCCATGAACCGCTCTTTCGCCGGCGGGAACCGATCGATGAGTTCACAGATCTCGCTGAGCATGTACGAGCCGCGAACGCCCCCGTACCCCTCGGCGTGTTCGAGCACGTTCAACCAGAGCCACTCATACTCATCGGTCGCCCGCTCGTACGCTCCATCCGCGAGCAGACGCCTCGCCGCGTGGTACCGCACGTCGATGCCGGACGTCCCATCGAGCCCGCCCGCGTCCTCGCTCACGACGCCAACGAGCCAGGCGTGCAGCGCTGGTGCGTCCATCGCCTCGCGCGCGTTCGAGAGGCGCTTGTCACCCCGAAAGACACACAAGTCCGGAACTGTTTGGATCACGAGGCTCGACGCGACCGCTGGAGACGCGTCCACGTCCACCGCGACCACGACCGCATGATTCTGTAACCACGACGACACCGCGTCATCCGCGGACGCCTCTCGCTCCATGCGAAGGCAAGGCGGGTGCCACGCCGCGGTCCCGAAAATCACGAGCAGCTTCCCGGTCGAATCCGCCTCGGACTTCGCGTCCTTCACTTCGCCGCGAAAGAAGTATGAAGGCCGACGCGCAGCGGCATCAGAATCCGGTGCAAGAAATGGGACCGCACGATGATCGCGTCGTTGGGGCATAGCAAACATTATGCGAGGTACTATGGTCTGAGCGAAGCGAAGCCCATGAACGTACAACATCGAAACACCAAAGAACAGTGTGCCACGGCCATCTTGGCCGTGCTTCGCTCAAAGGTCTCCTGGTTGAACCCGCCAACGTCATCCGCACGGCCGGCACGGCCGTGGCACACGCCCCCCTCACCAACGTCGTCCTACATCCGGGCTTCCGGAGTGTTTCGGTGCTACCGGTGCCACGCGACCGTCCGCGAGGCCAATGCTTCACGAGCCTTGTGACGAGACGAGTTCCGAACGGGATGGATCAGCCCTCAACCGAAGTCGGATGGACCGCGCCTGTGCCGCATCGCCACCCAGCTTGAGCCACCCCTCAGCGATGCCGGTCCGCAAACGGAAGAAGTACAACCAACTCGTCCAGTCGGTGAGCCGAAACAACCGTTGGCGGGCGGGCTCGGCGCCGATCACTTCCGCCTCGACGAGGTCATCGAGCAGAAGACGCAGAGACCAAGGCGGACTCTGCCGCACGTCCGTGCCGTCGAACCAGACCGCCGGCCGATAGCGCACCAACACCCGGCGCCCGAGTTCGGCCGCGATCTCCTCGGGAATCTCGATCACGAGTTCGACCTCAGCACATACGAGGCCGGCTTCGGCGAAGGACACCATCGTCCGCCGCAGAGCCTGGTCGTCCGGGCGGAACTCCAAGGTATAGATCGATGCTTCGGCGTCCCTGTCGTCGTACCGCACGAGCTCAAAGACACCTGCATCATCGCGGGCCGCACCCTCCGGCTCGGTCCGAGACCTCGGTTGTACGAACCCTTGATTCGCATCGCCAAGGTCCAGTTCCGGGCGCTCCGGCGCCGACACCGTCTCCGACGCCCAACGGTCGTCGCGCGGCGCCCGACACGGCAACGGCCCGGCCCACACCGAGGCCTGCCCGACCGCGACGACCTCCGGCGAAACGGGCGGTGGAACATCCTCCGCCCACCCGTACAGCTTTGACGGAGCGCCCCAAGTACAACCAGCCACGACCATCGCCGGGAACACCCCCGCGGCGACGAAGGCCCGCAACACCGAGACGCTGAACCCCACCATGAACCCCCTCCCGCACCTCGCGGCCGGGTACCGTCTGAGCCGGGTGCCGTAGTCCGAGCAAAGCGAAGCCAACGAACGAGCGGCTCGAACCGTCGCGTGCCGTATGCAGACGTCGCCTGTTCGTGGCTGGGGCTACGCCCCAACCACGGCACCCCGAGCGAGCTTACATCCGCGCCTCGGGGTTGTTCCGATGCTCCCGAAACCACGCGATCGTCCGCTCGAGCCCTTCCTCGAACGAGACCTTCGCCTCCCAGCCCATGAGTTCCTTCGCGCGCGTCACGTCGAGGCAACGCCGCGGCTGGCCGTCGGGCTTGGTCGAGTCCCAGCGGATCTTGCTCTCGATGGTGTCCTCATCGGCGAAACCGGTCTTCTTCGCGATCAGGTGCACCAGGTCGCGGATCGTGATCTCGAAGTTCGTTCCCAGGTTCATCGGCGTCGGGTCGCCCATCTTCTCCGCCGCAGTGAGCAGCCCGTCGGCCGCGTCCTCGACGAACAGGAACTCACGCGAAGCCGAGCCGGTGCCCCAGACCTCAAGGAAGTCGTCGCCCCGGTCCATCGCTTCGATGCACTTTCGGATCAGCGCCGGGATGACGTGGCTCGAGTGCAGGTTGAAGTTGTCCCAAGGCCCGTAGAGGTTCACCGGAAGGACGTACGTGCTCTTCATGTTGTACTGGAGCTTGTACGCGTCGAGCATCTGCCACGCGGCCTTCTTGGCGACGCCGTACGGGGCGTTGGTCACCTCCGGGTAACCTTCCCACAGATTCTCTTCCTTAAAGGGCACCGGTGTGAGATTGGGGTAAGCGCAGATGGTCCCGATCTGGACGAACTGCGCCCCGCGCTCGGCAAAGCCATCCTTCCGGGCCTGCTCGATCAGGTGAAGCGCCATCGCCATGTTGGCATAGAAGTAGCGTCCGGGGTTCTCGCGGTTCGCGCCGATACCCCCGACCTCTGCGGCTAGGTGGATCATCACGTCGACCTTCTCGCCCGGGAAGGCCTCACGGTAGAGCCGCTCGCAGGCCTCGTGCTCGGTCAGATCGTACTCCTCGAACATCGGCACGAAGATCCGGTCGTCGGTCACGCCCCGGGCGTGGAGCCCCTCGATGACGTGCCGCCCAAGGAATCCCGCCCCGCCGGTCACGACCACTCGGGCCTTCGACCAATCCACTTGTGCGCTCATCACCGATCTCCCCGATATCGCCTCACGCGGCCTGTTCACGCGAACCCGCCGTCGAGGGCGATGATAGAGGGGCTATGCCAGGCGTCCGCCCGAAAGCCCCTCCGAACTCCCGCACCCGCCCGAAGGCCGGCCGCCCCGTCCGCACCCCAATAGCCAAAGCGTTCGCCAAGGCGCTTGCCAAAGCCTGGCGCCTCTCACGCCGGATCTCGGCCCGGGCCCTCGCCTGGGGTGCCACCGGGCTGGTCACCGTCTGGCTCCTGGGCGCCCTCCTCAACGACCGCTGGCTCTGGTCGCAATGGCTGTGGTGGATCCCGACCGCCTTTGCGGCCATCGGCGCCGGGGTGGCGGTCGCCCTCTCCCGCTGGCTGGCACGCGACATCGCCAAACGGGCCCGAGCCCTGGGCGTCGGAGCCGCGGCCTTCGCAACACTCGCCCTCGCGATCGAAACCCGCCCGCTCAACGCCTTCCGCTCGCACGAACCCCCGTCAGGGTCAACAGCACTCGAGCCGATCTCCATCGGCTACTGGAACCTGAGTTGGGCCGAGCCCAAGCCGGCCGCAGCGATCATCGAAGAGGGCCTGCTCGACACGGACGTCTTGGTGGTCACGAACCCCCGGCCACGCGATGGACGTCGAGACCTCTCCAACGCGATCTCGGCCCGGTACGGAGGACCTTCGCCCGAAGACCCCTTCGCACGCGCGTCCAACGTCGCCCACATCGCGCACACCGGGTTTACGACCGTCGCGTCTCGCTTCCCGATCTTGGCCTACGGACGCGTCGGGCTTACCGGCTTCCGCACCGCGTGGACCCGGAAGCGCTTGTCGAATGCAGAGGTCGGCGTGACGTTCGTCCGGCTCGACACGTCGGCGCTGCTTCCGAATCCTGCTCACTCTTCCCCCGGGGGAAAGGGCCGCGGAGAGGGCCTCTCGAGCGAAGTGACTTCAGACTCTTCCTCGTCGGCTTCAACGCCCCAGACAACCGAGGCGGGGAGAATGAGTAGCCCCTCATCCGGCCCTTCGGGCCACCTTCTCACCCTTGGGGAGAAGGAGCCGCCGCACGTCACCACACTCTGGATTGTCGACCTGCCTTCCGATCCGTTCATCAACCGCAACGACCTCATGGCCCAGATGCGCCGCGATCTCGACGCGTGGAACGGACGCGTCACGTCGATGGACCACGTCGGGCGGTGGCGCACGATCGAAACGAACGATGCCTTCCCCGAGCCCGATCTCATCGTCGGCGACTTCAACACGCCCCGAGGCTCGCGTTCACTCGACGCACTGACCGATCGCGAGAACGCTCACGCCGCGGTCGGCCTCGGGCACGACCACACGTGGCCCAGACCCGTTCCCCTCTGGGCGATCGATCTGGCGTTCTATGACCCCCGGACGTTTGTGCCCGTGCGCACCGAGGCCGTCGAGGCTGGGCACAGCTTCCATCGGGCGCTGCGGATGACTGTCCGACCGCTTTCGCCGGTCTCCCCAAACAGCAGAGGGCCTGGGTAACGGCTCTTTCGTGTCGCGGCACTCGGCCCCGATGTCTCGCGCGAAGCCAGAAGTTGTCAGGCCTACGACCCAACGACGAACTTGCGATCATCCCAGAGCTTCTCGACTCGGTCCTTGAACCCGCCATCCGCCGGCAAGTCCTGGCCGCACCCGATCAACAGATCGACCATTCCCCGGAAGTCGCAAAGCGCGACGTGCTCTCGTCCAACCTTCGGTGGTGTTTCGTTGGTGCCCGCCTGCACCGCGGTGAGGTCGGCCATGTTGTGGTAGTTGCCAAGTGGCAGGCAGACGCACGTCGATTCGTACCCGTACGCACAGAACACGCTCGCCTCGCACGCCCCGCCTGGCATCAGCTTGCGTTGCCAACGCCAGTTGAGCTTCGCGTCCTTTTCGATCGCGAGCGGGTGATCGCTCTTGCCGGCCAGACGCTCGGCCACCTTCGCAACGGCGCTCGTGAGCGTGGGGCTGAACACACTCACCCGGTCGCCCACGCGCACGATCGGGCCGCCGCCTATCGGGCTGTCGTGCGGGAAGCTCCGCGATGTTTCCAACGCGATGATCCGAGCGTCCTTGGGCATGAACCCGTCGCGGCTCGCCCCGATCGCGCCGATGAAGCCGATCTCTTCAGCGCGCGTCAGGAGCACACGCACGTCCGCTGAGCTGCCCGCGAGCCTGAGTTCGTCCAACGCGCACAGAGCCGCGACGAGGGCCGCGAGGTCGTCGCACGCGTTGGTAAAGAACACCTCGGTCTCGCCCGCGCCGCCGTCCATCGTCTCGACCGATGGCTCTGGGAAGTCCCACGTCGCGATCGTCCCCGCCGGCACGTCCGCGTCGGACGCGAGTTCGCACATCCAGCTCTTGAACGGCTCGGACTGGTCCCCTCGTCCGGTGACCTTCCCCTTCACCGGTCCGCTCGGAACGTGGACGAGGACCGCCGCGTCTTCGAAGTAGGCCTCCATCACCCCACCCCGGAACGCGAGCTCGAGCACGCTCGGCGCCACCACCCGCTCGACGACGAAGGCCGGATGGTCGAGGTGCGCCGTGAAATACACCGGTGCGTCGCTCGGGGTGCCGACCGAGAGTTCCACGTTCCCGTGCGGGTCAGCGCGGCGTGTGATGCCCTCGCGGCCCTCAAGCCATCGGTCGACCCACGCAAGAACCTCGTCTTCGTACCCGGCGGCGGTGGGGAGAACCGTGACCTCGCTGAGCCAGCGGTGGTGTTCGTCGCGTCGCGTTGTCGGAATCTCGTGCATGAGGGCAGTCTACGACTCCTCCGGCACGGCCTAACCATTCAGAATTTTGACAGTTCCCGAATCCCGGCGGGCTTGAATCCGTACGATCTGGTTGGACGTTCGTCGAAGGTGATCGTTGCCATACACATCTTGTCGCTGGAGGTCAGTCATGTCGCTCGCGATTCTGCCAGGCGTGTTGTCCGTCGTGCTCGCTTCGCCCGACGCGGTCCTCTCGAACGTTGTGACCCCGCCGACATGGGAAAGCCTGGGTCTGCCCCGCGCGGTCCGAATCGTCGGGTTCATTGAAGACTCGAACGTCGATCCGATGACCGGGCCAGATCGTCGCGTCGAAGCCATCGCGGCCCGCGACTGGACGGAGTTTGTTGTCTTTGATCGCCGTGCGCTCGGCGATCTCATGCGGGACTACACGTTCGCCACCAACAACGTGCTCGTCGAAGGCCACCACTCGAAACTCGTCCAAGTCAAAGACAACGTCGACGAAGCCGGGAACAACTGGTTCGAATTTCACGGCTCCGCCTTCGGCGTCACGATGTCGAGCCCGATCGAATGGGCTCGCCTGTTCGTCACCGCTGTTGGTCAAGGCCGCGAGGTGGTCAGCAACCCCGGCGCGTCCGAGACGACGTTTTCGGTGTCGTTCGGATACTCGGACACCCAGCGCGTCCACCTCACCGTTGACAACGACACCGGACGCATGGTGCGCGTTGGACGTTCGTACAACGACGCGCCCCCATCAACGACCGTCGAGTTCGACGACTACGTCGAACTCGCAGATGGATCGGCGATCCCGACCCGCGCGTTGACGGTGTACGACGACTCTGACTACCGAACTGACTTCACGATCGCGTTCGCCGCGGCCCTGCCGCCGGAGAAAAGCCCGCAGATCCGTCTGCTCCCGGCCGAAACTGCGATCGTCGATCCAACGCTGAGCCTCGCCTACGACCGCACGCTGTCGCGGACCACGCCCTACCCGCTCGATCGCGTGGGTCTCTACTACCTGGGCCAAGCCCAGCAGCGAGCCGATTGGGTCGTTCGAGGCCTGGCGATCGCCATCGCCACAGCCGTGCTCGGAATGATCGGACTCTCGCTACGGAATCGACTCCGCCAGCACCACGCCAAGGCCTGAACCCACCGTTGTGGGTGATCCCAAGTCACCGCAGATTCCCAAATAACGTCCCATCCGTGCATAAACCCTTCCACAACAGGAGCCAATGACGCGCTTGTCGCGATCAACGGTGCGTGTTGGGTTTGATCGCAACCCGGAACTGTTTAAACTCTCCGTCTCGCTGGGAGTTCCGCATGGGCAACATGGTGGTGATCGGGCTTGCCGTGGCCCTCGGTGTGGGTGTCATCCTCGCGATCGCGTGGTACGACGCCCGACCGCTCAACAAGTTCAGACAGCAGTCGCGCCGCGAAGCGCGGCGGCGGCGCGCCGAGCGTGCGCCGCTCGAGGTCACACCGAAGGGCGACCGCGTCGAAGTCGAACAAGAGATTCAGAGTCTCAAAGCCGAAATCGCCGAACGCCAAGCCCGACTCAACGAGTTGCAAGCAACAACCAACTGACTAAAGTGCATCCATGTTCTTTGGTTGCATGCTGATATTCATGTCGCTGTCGTCCATCGATGCGCTGAACGTGCTTCGGTGGAGTGCTGACCCGGATTCGGTTTGGACGACCTTCAACCTCCCGCTGGCGCTCCGATACACGGCCACGTGGAGCAAAGCGGACCGACACGCGGCAACGTTCCAGATCATCGACGGGCGAGACTGGTTCGAACGAGTTGAGCAAGAGTCAGGCGCCCTCAAGCAGTACACCTTCGCAAGCGATAGGGCGACCATTCGGAAGCTTGATTCTTCGGGCGTCGTCGAGAACGCCTACGACATCTCGTTTCGCGAAACCGGTTCGGAGCATCGTGACTCACGCTGGCTTCTGTCGGGCGCGGTCCGCATGCTCGAGTACGCGTCTCGGGCGGGCTCGGAAATCGAGGTTGAACGACGCTCTGATGGTTTGGTGCGATATTCGTTCGACGTTGCCGGTGTGAGCGATGAGCGACGTGTGTTGGTCGTCGACGAAGAGACAGGCCGCATTGTGGAATCGTGGTGTGTCTTGTCCCACTACGACGGTCCTTGGATCACCCGGTACTCGAGCTACGAGATCTTGAGCGATGGCTCCGAGTACCCGCTTGTTGCAGAGTACGAGGTGCCGCCTGGTGGGTGCAGTGGTGATGGCAACATGCAACACTTCGTCATCACCGACGCTCGACTCGTGGACGATCCAAAGCCGGTGATGTCGCTTCTTCCAACGGGCATCCGGATCATCGATCGCTTCCTCGGCACGGAACTCAATCGCGACCTCACGCCACGCAACGCTTCGTCAGAACCTGCTGGGTCAGGCAGTTCCATCCGCGTGTCGATATCGCCGACGTTCATCGTCATTTCATGCGCGATCGGCCTCTACGTGTGGATGAGGCGACGCTGACCAAGGGCCCGAATCGCCCTACCGCCCCCTCGTCCTAACGCGCCCCCGGATCCGCTTGGGCGGCGCCTTCTTGGGCACGACGCCGCCCGGGAACTTCTCCGCCTTCTCCTTGTCGCTCAACCCCTCTGCTGGGGCGTCTTCTGAGGCGAAGCGGTTCTTCGATTCCTTATCGGGCACGCCCTCGACGACGTACTGGCCGGGCTTGGCCTCGGGCTTCCAGTTGTCGGGCTTCTCGCCCGGCTCGAACTCCGAGTAGTCCTTCATCGGAATCTCCGCGTTGATCAACAGTTCGATCTGCGTGAGCAGGCTGCCCTGCTCGGGCGTCACCAGACTCCAAGCGTGCCCCTCGCGCCCAGCGCGGGCGGTCCGGCCGATCCGGTGCACGTACAGGTCCGGGTCTTCGGGCAGGTCGTAGTTCACAACGTGCGTGATCCCGTCGACGTCGAGGCCACGCGCCGCGAGGTCGCTCGCGACCAAAACGTTCAGCTCGCCGTGGCGGAAGTTCCGCATCGTCGCGTTGCGCTGGCCCTGGCTCATGTCGCCGTGCAGCGCGTGCGCCTCGATCTTCTTGCGGCTCAGGTACCGGACCACGTCGTCGACGGTCCGCTTCATGCGGCAGAACACGATCGTGAGATCGGGCTCTTCGTGGGTCAGCACGTGGGCGAGCATCCGCTTCTTATCCCAGGGCTGCACGCTCACGTGGTGCTGCTTGACCATCTCGACCGTCAGCGACCCGCTCGTGACGGTGAGCCGCTCCGGCTCGGTCATGTGCTTGCGGGCCAGCTTCTCGATCTCGTCGCTCAGCGTCGCGCTGACAAAGACGGTCTGCTTGTTCTTGGGGCAGAGATTGAGGATCTTCTTGATGTCCTCGCGGAACCCGATGTCGAACATCCGGTCCACCTCATCCAGCACCGCAAAGCGGATGTCGCTGAGCGGCAGCAGCCGGCGCCCGTGCATGTCGAGCACGCGACCGGGCGTCCCAACGATGATCTCGGGGCCCCGCTCGAGCTTCTTGGCCTGGGTGGTGATCTTCTGGCCGCCGTAGATCGCGACGACCTTCAGGCCCGTCCGCTTGCCCAGGTGCTCGAGATCGTCGCGGATCTGCAGCGCCAGCTCGCGCGTCGGAGCGAGGATCAGGGCCTGCAGGGGCTGGCCGGGCTCGGCCTGGTGCAGCACCGGAAGGCCGAACGCCGCGGTTTTGCCCGAGCCGGTCTTGGCCTGGCCCAGCACGTCCTTGCCGGTCAGCGCGACCGGGATCAACTCGCCCTGGATCTTCGTCGGATCTTCCCAGCCGGCCTCTTCGAGGGCCTCGAGGATCTCTGGTTTGAGCCCGAGGTCCTTGAACGACCGCTCGGTGTTGAACACGTGCTGGCGGGCTTCCTCGCTCACCGGCTTCACGGCCACGAGCTTCCGTTTCGAACGGTCGTTGTCCGACTCGTCTTCGGCGCCGTCGCCCGAAACCTCGTCGACGCCCTCGCCCTCGGCCTTCTTCTTGCGACGGCGGCGGCGGCGGCGCTTCTTCTTTAACGGCTCGCCATCCGGGCCGACCTGCACCTCGCCCGAGGTCTCTTCACCCTCAGCCGTGGCTTCGGTCGGTGCGTCCTCGTTCGGCGCACTCTCTTCGTCCGCGCGATCGCGCACGTCTGTAGCGGTACCTTCGTCGCTCACTTTGGCAGATTCCCGTCCGTCGAACTGAACCCGGGCCGGGGCCTGACCGGAGTGGTCGGCCTCCTTGACCTCACTGGGCCGACCCCGAATCGACGTGACGGGGCCGTCTGACAGCGCCGGTCCCGATGGCTCGGCTAACCCATCATAGGCCCCACCAAGCAGTTCCCGCTCAACGAGCAGGACGTGCTTCATCAACGCCCCCGCGGCGCTGGTTCCGGCGGCGAGCCAACCCGCTCGGCCGTCACGCCACGCCGACTTGAGCACCACCTGTTTGAGGAAGGCCCCCATCGGGCTGGTCGCGAGCTTCCACAGGCTCCCTTTGGCCCCTCGCTCGCCCAAACTCCGCGCCGCGGTCCGCGCGTGGGCGAGTTGCACACCAAGATGCTCGTCGAAGGTCTCGAACGAGTCGTGCCGGAGCACGCCATCGAGATCGACAACCCGCCCGCCAGACACCTTGAGTTGGTCGTGGGGGTCGAACCCGCCCCACTTTGCCCGCCCATCGCCCACCAACGCCCGCCGGACCAGCCGGAGGCGCCACTCGGGCTGCCAGGCGTGCAACACCGGCTCGCCCCGGTACCACACCACCCGCCTGACTCGCGCGCCCACGACGCCTTGGTCATCGCGGCGGACCAGATCCCGAATCGACGCGGCGAGCTCCGGCGTGACCGGCTCGTCCGAGTCGAGGTGGAGCACCCAAGGCAGCGTCGCCTCCTCGAGCGCCGCCTGCTTGGTCTTGACGTGCCCCTTCCAACGGACCTCGAGGACCCGTGCCCCGGCGTCTCGCAAGATCCGCTTGGTGCGGTCGCGCGACCCCGAGTCGAGCGCAACGATCTCACCGGCCCACTCGCGCACCGACGCGACGACATCGCCGATGGTGCGCTCGTTGTTCTTGCACACCGTCACCACGCTGATCGGCAACTCACGCTTGGTCATCGCTCTAGATTAGAACGAACATGGCCCCCGACCACACGATCTCAAGCTCGGAACCGCTCCCACCCCCGGTTCACCCGCTCAAAGTGGTTCGCTATGCCAAATGGGGCGGGTACAGCCCCCGGCAATGGGCCGTTTCAATCGCCAAAACCGAATGGCCCACCGGCGCGACGTGCCTCAAGGCCGGTGACCGAGGCTCCGTCTGGCGCGTCACCCTGACGCCTCAGAAACGCGAGCTCGACTGCGTCGTGAAGGTCGAACCCTGCTCCAAGCTGACCGACCAGGCCCGTATCGCGTTGCGCATCAGCCGGTTCCATCGCCAGTGGGCCGGCGCCGAGATGCTCCATAAACACACGGTGCTCACCGGGCGACCCAAGGCGATCCTCCTCGGGGCGAAGGGCAAAGACCGCCGCGTCGCGCTCCTGCTCGATGCGCTCCCGGGCCGAACGGTGCTGGAACACGTCGCCGACCCCGAGACCACCTTCGCGACCGAGAGCCGCGTCGCGACGGCGCTCGGACAGAACCTCGCGCTCATGAAGTCCAAGGGCGTCGTCAACCGCGACCATAAGCCCAGCAACCTCATCGCCTGCCCCCTCGACCCCGACCACCCCGACGGCCCGTTCATGATCGGCGTCATCGACACCATGGGCGTCGATCGGTCTTTACAAGGCAGGGGTGACGCATCGCTCTGGTGGCTCTTCGCCTGCCTGGTCATCGAACCGACGGGCATCGGGCAACCGCCAAGGCAGGCGTTACGCATGCGCGTGGCCCGCAACACCTTCGCCGCGTTGCACCCGAAGAAGTCGCTCGCAAAACCGAAGCACCGCGCGGCGTGGAAAGCCTGGCGCAACGCGGCCTGGGCCCAGGTCCGAAGCCTGGTCGACGTTCACGGCGACCCCACACCGAAGGACAACCCACTGACGGAGCCGCGCGCGTAACTTCGCGGTCCGTGCAAGCGCCGAACACCTCTGAACTCTGAGCATCGGTACCGCGTGCTTATGCACGCAGGCCTGTGAAGCAGTTCCTCGGCGCTGGCGCGGCGTCGCGATTCGCGCTACATTTACTGTCTATGGCGCGCCGTCCCTCTCCCAACCAATCGAACGGTGTGACCCCGGAGCCCCTCGAACCCACGCACAAGCTCGCTCGTCCCGACACGCGCGTGTTCGTCGGCGACTGCCGCGAGGTGCTTCCCGCCCTCACCGACACCTTCGACCTGATCTTCGCCGACCCGCCCTTCAACTGGAAACGCGACTACGACCGCTGGGAGAAGGGCGGCGCCTGGGACGACGACATCCCCGAAGACGACTACCTCGACTTCACCGAGACTTGGCTCGACCAGTGCGTCGAGCGCCTCGCCGACCACGGCGCCCTGTGGGTCAACATCCCCGACACCTGGGCCGCTGAGATTGTCGTGCATCTCAAGAAGCGCAAGCTGAAAATGGTCAACTGGTGCGTCTGGCACTACCGCTTCGGTCAGAACACCAAGGGCCGCTTCATCAACTCCAAGGTCCACGCCCTCTACTTCATGAAGGATCCCGCCCACCCCGATCGGCGTTGGAACGCCGATGACATCCTCGAGGTCTCCGACCGGCGTGCGATCTACGGAGACAAACGGACCGAGTCGAAGAAGGACGGGATCGAGGCTGGCCACCGCCTCCCGATGGACGTGTGGTATGGGCAGTTCTGGGGCCGTGTGCAAGGCAACAACAAAGAACGCCGGCACAAGCACGACAACCAGCTCCCAGAGGTCTATCTCGGCCGCGTCATCGCCGCGTGCAGCCACCAGGGCGACCGCGTGCTCGATCCGTTCCTGGGCAGCGGGACCACCGGTGTCGTCGCGAGGGCGCTCAAACGCAAGTTCGTCGGCATCGACTTCTCGGAACTGAATGCCGAGCACGCCTTCGACCGCATCAAGGCGGGGCCCGCCCGATCGCCCGACCAGCTCAAGGGCCAGCTCAAGGGTCAGTCGACCGCGATCCACCCGCATCGGAACCGCAGGTCGAAGGTCGAGGCCGACGTGTGATCATTGAGCCGTCCGGCTTGGGCGTCCGAATACGCGTCAAGGCGGTCCCAGGATCGAAACGCGACGCCATCGCCGGCCCACTGGGCGACCGACTCAAAGTAAAGGTCGCCGCCCCGCCCGAGGGCGGGAAGGCCAACGCAGGGATCTGCGATCTGCTCGCACAATCGCTCGGCGCCAAGCCTCGTGACGTCTCGGTCGTATCGGGCCACATGTCGCCCGAGAAGATCATCGAGGTTCTCGGTGTTCCCGAACGCGATGCGATCGAGTCACTTGGCCTACCGCCGCAGATCCTCTAATGCGAGGCCCCAACCGGCACAGATGCTTCGTCTTCACCCCCATTTCAAGGCCGCATGATCAAGCGGGTTGGTGGAACCCAACCCGAATCGCACCATCACGCCTCGAAGGAGGTGAGCGATGCAGGCCACTGGTGCGTTTCTTGGGGGGGTTGAGTGCGCTGGCATGGACGATGTCAGTCTGCTCAGGGTCGATGACGGTGTGCAGATTGTCAACGTGGAGGCGGTGGGGCTCCGCGAGTCGAACGTGGGGCACGTTGTGTCCCGGCTGCTCGCCCTCGCACGGGAAGAGGGCGGGCGGCTTGTCGTCTCACTGGCTCTCGTCGAGGACATGACCAGCGCCGGCGTCGGCGCCCTGGTCAGCGTCACCGAGACCATTGCCGGCACCGGCGGCAAGCTCGTCCTCGTCGGTCTTCAGCCAGAACTCGACGTCATCTTGCGATCAACCGGGCTGAGCAAGCGGCTCAACATCGCCGGCGATATCTCCGAAGCGCTCAAGCTCGTGCGCCGGAACAAGGGGCTCTTTGGGCGGTTCAGCCGAGCGGCGTAGGGAACGCGGGACTGCCCTCCGCGCCTGATCACGTCGAGTTTGCCGTCCCGAACGGTCTCGCGTTCAGCCGACCTGGATAGCCGTGTCGATCCGATCGGACGTCATGCATCGTTCGTGAAGATCGCACGAGCGCGGTTCAACGCATCCTCGATCGGGATCGGTGTCTCGGAGACCTTGTGTTCTGTGTTCGGATCTTTCTGCCCGTCGATCATGTCCACTGAATAGCCATCGATCCGGTCGGGGTACTTGCCCGACGAATACAGTTGGAATGAGCCTATTCCATTCTGCTGATGCGACGTTCCGTACACGTCGCACGAATACACGTAGGTGAGCTTTCGGCGTCGTTTATCTATAAAGACGCTCTCTGACGACCAATGGGCTCGCGAAGTCCCGTCGCTGTCGAACTCAAGGCCGCTGATCGTCGTCTCGCCGGTCTTCTGGTCGATGGTCTCGATCGTGAACCGCTCAGAGTCTCCGTGACGGTAATACCCCACCCAGACTCCCTCGATGTAAGCATCTCCGAGCAACGCCCGTCGCAACGCTTGCGATCGACCAAACAACCAGAGGAGCGAGCTCGCGGCAAGTCGGTACGTGCCCAAAGACGCGATCGCAGCAGCAACAACGCCTGAGAATTTGCCGGGTGTGTCGGACGCCGTAATGACTGGTTCGAATACCACGAGCCCGAAGAACATGATCACCACGGTGATTAACACCGCAAACGTACCGAACTGCCGTTCAAGGTGGAGCATGCGTCTGAGATTCTCGTCGAGGCGCGCTATCTCGAATCACTCGGGACTAATCACTTGCTCGCCGATCCCACCAGCTTCGCGTTGGTCTCGAACCGGCTCATCGCCGCAAGCAGTTGCTCGACCTGCTGGGGCGGCGGCATGTTGAGCATGCGCCGGCGCAGCGCCGTGATCGTGTTCAGCGTGCGCTCGTCGAGCAGCAGGTGCTCCTTGCGCGTGCCCGAGCCGGCGAGGTCCATCGCGGGGAACAGCCTCTTCTCCGCGACCTTGCGGTCGAGGATGAGTTCCATGTTGCCGGTGCCCTTGAACTCTTCGAAGATGACCTGATCACCTTGCGAGCCGGTGTCGACCAGGCACGTGGCGATGATCGTCAGGCTCCCGCCCTCTTCGGTGTTGCGCGCAGCGCCAAAGATCTGCTTGGGGACTTCCATCGCGCGGCTGTCGATGCCCCCCGACATGGTCCGGCCCGAGTTCGCGTGCTTGTTCGAGCGGTTGAACGCGCGGCCCAGACGCGTCAGGGAATCGAGCAGCACCACGACGTGCTTGCCCGACTCGACCATCCGCTTGCACCGCTCGAGCGTGAGCGTCGAGATCGCGATGTGCCGCTCGACGTCGTGGTCGTTGGAACTCGCGAGGATCCGGATCCGGTCCTTGCCCCAAGGGTGCGGCCATTCGTCATCGGGGCGGGTGATCGAGAAGGTCCGCTTGAAGTCGGTAACCTCTTCGGGACGTTCGTCGACGAGCAGCGCGATGACGTGCACGTCCTCGTGGTTCTTGAGGATCGACTCGGTGATCTGCTTGAGCAGTGTCGTCTTACCGGCCTTCGGCGGGCTAACGATCAACGACCTCTGGCCCCTGCCGATCGGGCAGAACAGGTCGATCAGGCGGCACACCGGCGGGCAGCCGGGGTACTCAAGCGTTAAACGCGGTTCCGGGTCGATCGAGGTCAGGTCCTCGAACGCGACGCGGTCCGCGTACGCCTGAGGCTCCATCCCCTCGATCGCGACGAATCGATCGACGACAGGTCGCGGTGTGCGCGGCCCCTTCGATCGCCCCCGGCGACGCCTGGGCTTTTTCTCCCCGATCTCAACGGTGACTTCCAGGCCGTTGCGCAACGGGAACTCATCGCCGAAGGCGAGCGGGACGAACGGATCGTCGGCGCTCTCGGCGACGGTCATGGTTTCGGTGAGCGTGCGGACGCGGCCTTCAGCGCGCGCCGGCCACTCCAAGATGCCGGTCATCGTCCGTGTGGACATCGTGTTGTCACCCAGCACCGGACGCCGGGCGCGGGTGCGACAGGCACCACGCCCCGTGTTCCATCGGGCCGTCCGAGGGTCCGGCGGCTCCGGCGCGATCTGTAGATGGGCCCTAACCAACAACGGATCGGATGCGACAGCAGACAAAGGACTCTTGTGTCGCGTGATCCGGGGTCGAAGAGGACCAACCCCGTTTCCAAGCGTGCTTCGCTCGGGATGCACTATCAGAGCATGCTGACCCGCGCGAGTCAACTCCCTTCGCCAGACCCGAACCAAGAACACGGCGGTTTGGCAAGAAACCCCGTTCTGGGGTGTCCGGTGGAGCCACAACACCAGCCATCGTGCGCGTCGGGTAGCATGGCTCGGTGAGTCGACCGGGGCCGCTGGCGTGAGATCACGTCGTGGTGGCCTGCGTCGGACAAGGGCGCGGCGCGAAGCGCCGGCTCAGGGGCGTTCCCCCCAACGGACCGAAGACCACATCGTCGGGCGCAGGCCCGTAGGCGTATGAAGATTCTGAAGGGCATCCCGGTTTCGCCTGGCGTCGTTATCGGGCGCGTGTTTGTCCTCGGAGACGAACCGGTGGGCCGTGTGCCCAGGCGGCCCGTCGAGGCCGCGAGCGTCGAATCAGAGGTCGAGCGATTCGAGGCTGCCCGTCTCTCATCGATTGAAGACCTCAGAACGATCTACGAGCGCGCCGCCCAGGAGATGGGGCTCGAGGCCGCGAAGATCTTTCAGTTCCACATCGGCGCCCTCTCCGACAAGGCCATCGTCAACCCCATCCATGAACTCATCCGCTCCGAGCGCGTCTCGGCGGAGTATGCCTCGGCCGAGACGTTCCGACGCTGGGCGGAGATGTTCAGCCAGAAGGGCGACACGGCGTTCACGACCAAGGTGAACGATCTCGAAGACCTCGCCGGGCGGGTGCTCGGACACCTCCAGGGCGCCAGGCGGAGCGAACTGGCCAAGCTCACCACACCGGTCATCGTCGCGGCTCGGGAATTGACGCCCAGCCAGACCGCCGCGTTCGACCGCGACAAGGTCCTTGGGTTCGTCACCGACCTGGGCGGGCAGACGGGCCACACGGCGATCGTGGCCCGCGCCCTGAACCTGCCGGCGGTGGTCGGGTGCCAGCGGATGACCAAATCGGCCACCGATGGCAGCACTGTCATCGTCGATGGCGACCGCGGCACCGTCATCCTGAGCCCCGATCAGGAGACCATCGAGCAGTACACAGGCTACCTCGAGCAAGCCAAGACCTACCGGATGAGCCTGAGGGAGGTCGCGAGCCTCCCGAGTGTGACGCGCGACGGGGTCGAAATCGAGATCTTGGGGAACATCGAGTTCGCCGACGAGATCGACACCGTCCTCGAGTTCGGGGGCGCAGGCGTCGGCCTGTACCGGACCGAGTTCCTGTATCTCACGAACAACGCCGAGCCCGACGAGGAAACACACTTCGAGAGCTACAAGCGGTGCATCCAGTTGCTCGACGGCAAGCCTCTCACGATTCGTACCGTTGACCTCGGGGCGGACAAGTACACCCAAGAGCGAGCGGAAAACCCCGAGCGCAACCCCTTCCTAGGCCTGCGCTCAATCCGGTACTGCTTGCAAAATCTCGACATGTTCAAGACCCAGCTCCGCGCCATCCTCCGGGCGAGCGCGTTCGGGCCTTTGAAGATCATGTTCCCGCTGATCACGTCGCCACACGAATTCCGCAAGGCCAAGTTCTTGCTGAACGACGCGATGGAGGACTTGGAGGAGATCGGGGTCGAGTTCGACCGAAACGTACCTTTGGGGATGATGGTCGAGGTGCCCTCGGCGGCGATCATGGCCGACACCTTCGCCCGCGAGGTCGATTTCTTCAGTATCGGGACCAACGACCTCGTCCAGTACACGTTGGCGGTCGATAGGACCAACGAGCAGGTCGCGAACCTGTACAACCCGGCCCATCCGGCGGTGATCAAGCTCATCCGCGATGTCGCCCGGGCGGGCCGGCGACGGGACATCCCGGTGAGCTGCTGCGGAGAGGCCGCCGGCGACCCGGGGTTCGCTCCGTTGTTGATCGGGCTGGGCTTGCGTACCCTCTCGGTGACGTCGTCGTCCGTTCCAGCCCTCAAGCGGCTCATACGGAGCCTGACGATCGAGCAATGCGAGCGGATCGCCAAAAAGGCGATCAGCCTCGATTCAGAGGTCGAAGCGTCCGCGTACGCCCTCGACCGAGCGAAACGACTGGTTCCCGAGGCCTTCGGCGGGCGTTCCGGCGAAGCGTAAAGCTCGGGGAGTCAAACAGATGACGGCGATGCCCACCACGGGCCGCACGCCGGTCCCGCACCGATCCGACCCACGCGGGGGCGGGCTCGAGGGGCCGAGGGGCGGCCTTCGATCCGGGCGGCCAGAGGTTCGCGAGGGCGCGGTTGGCGATTCGCCGATCGTTGGGTCAAAGACCCATACGCTCCCCGACCCGCGGCCAACCCGTCCAGCGAGGACCGACGTGACCCGCGCCGAGCGACGCGAGTCCGTGACGACGCTTTCTGGGGCCACCGCCCTAGGTGATGTCGCGCGGGCAGCGTTCGACGTGTGCCGCGATCGCCCCGCCCAACCCGGTTCAATACCGGTCTGGACCCTGCGATGAACGAAGACATGGTCAACGACACCGTCGACCACCAGGACACGCCCCTCGACGACGCGGATAGCGGCGCGTCCGACGGCTCTACCGAAGCGTCGGCCAAGGCCACCAAGAAGAAGGCCAAGAAGAAGGTCGCCAAGAAGGCAACGACTAAGAAAACTGCTAAGAAGGCGGTGACCAAGAAGCCTGCAGCGAAGAAGACGGCGGCCAAGAAGACCACCAAGAAAGCCGCGGCGACCGCCGCGACCAAGAAGACCACCAAGAAGGTCGCGGCCCAGGCCACAACAAAGAAGACGGCGAAGAAGGCAGCGGCCAAGAAGACCGCCCGCGAGACGACCTCGAAGAAGTCTGCGTCCAAGAAGGCCAGCGCGAAGAGCGCCGCCTCCGACCGTGGGCTCGCTGGGCTGTTCGCCGCTGAGGCCACGACGGAGACAACCGAGCCGATCGAGGCCGATGAGTCGACCGTCCTGGAGCCGGATGAGGCAGACGTTGACACCGGTGTGGACACTGAGGTCGATGACGAGCTTGACGCCACTTCGCCGGAAGTAGACGACAGCTCCGACGACTCGGAAGACTCCGACGAGGACGGCTCGAAGCCGGTGAAGCGCAAGCGTTCGCGCCGGCGCCGCGGCAAGGGCGGGGACGGCGACGCCAAGTCGGGCGATGCGCCCAAGGCCCCGAAGCCGAAGACCCCGAGCGTCAAGGCGGAGATGCTCGTCGACTACGTCCCGGGCGAGGACTGCCGGATCGCCGTGGTCGAAGACGGCAAGCTCGAGGAGTTCTACTCGGAACCGACCACGGCGGTCAGCCGCGTCGGCAACATCTACGTCGGCAAGGTCACGAACGTTGAGAGCCAGATCCAGGCGGCGTTCGTCGACTTCGGGCTGGAAGAAGCCGGATTCCTTCATCTGTCTGACCTGCACCCGAAGTACTTCCCGGGAGCCGACGACGACGAGACCGAGCGCGTGGGCAAGAAGACGCCGCGCCGCGACCGCCCGCCGATCCAGAAGTGCCTCAAGCGAGGCGACCGGATCACGGTGCAGGTGCTCAAGGAGGGCGTGGGCACCAAGGGCCCGACGCTGACGAGCTACCTGAGCATCCCGGGCCGGTATCTGGTCATGATGCCCGACATGGACCGAGTGGGCGTGTCCCGGAAGGTCGACGACGAGGACACGCGGAAGAAGATGCGCCGCATCCTCGACGCGCTCGATCTCCCCGATGGCTTTGGGTTCATCGTGCGGACCGCCGGGCTCGACCGCGAACAGGTCGAGGTCGAGCGCGACCTCGCGTACCTCAAGCGGCTCTGGGCGGACATGGAACGCCGGCGCAAGAAGGGCGGCGGGCCCCGCCTGCTCTACTCCGAGTCGGACCTGCTGGTGCGCACGCTCCGCGACCAGTTGGGCGAGTCGATCAGCCGCGTGGTGATCAACAACGAGCACGCGCTCAAGCGTGCCCACGGCTTCATCAAGATCGTGAACCCCGAGGCCAGCGGCGGGCCCAACATGGGTCTGTACGACGGGAAGACCCCGATCTTCCACGCGTTCGGCGTCGAGGAGCAGGTCGCGCTCATGCACGCCCGAGAGGTGCCCCTGCCCTCGGGCGGGCGCCTGGTGATCGATCAGACCGAGGCGTTGGTCGCGATCGACGTCAACTCGGGCAAGAGCCGCGCCGCGCGCGACGCGGAGACCAACGCGTACCAGACCAACCTCGAAGCGGCGGACGAGATCTGCCGCCAGCTCCGCCTGCGTGACCAGGGCGGGCTGGTGATCTGCGACCTGATCGATATGCGGTTCGCGAGCCACCGCAAGTCGATCGAACAACGGTTCCGCGATCGTCTGGACCGCGACCGGGCGCGGAGCACGATCCTGCCCATCTCCGACTTCGGCCTGCTCGAGATGACCAGGCAACGGATGCGCGCCAGCTACGAACAGGCACACTTCCGCGTTTGCCCCCTGTGCAACGGCCGCGGCCTCATCCAGCGTTCCGAATCGGTCGCGAGCGAAGCGCTGCGAGAACTCGCGTCTCTGCTCGACCATGATCGCGTCGGCAAGGTGGAACTCGTGGTGTCGAGCCAGGTCGCCGCGGCGCTTCTCAGCAACAAGCGCATGGGTCTTGGCCGAATCGAGCGGGCGTTCGGGAAGAAGGTCGACGTCCGCATCTCCGACGGGATGGGCGCCGGGCGGTACACCCTTTACGCCTACGACGCCGGCGGCGCGGACATCGATATCGAGCGCCTGCCCAAGAAGAAGAACAAGCCCTCGGTCGTGGACTGGAAGGACACCGGGCTCGTCGACGACGAGGATGGACCGGGCCAGGAAGCGCCCGACGCGCTCGGGCACGATCCGGCGGCCGAAGCACAGGCCCACGAAGAAGCGGAGCGGGCCGAGGCCGACGCCCACGACGAAGCGGAAAGCGCACGCCTCGCGGACGTGCCGCTGCCAGGATCGGAGTCGGAAGATGACGAGGGCGGCGGCAAGAAGAAGCGCCGCCGCAGGCGTCGGCGGCGCCGATCGTCTCAGGACGCCGACGGACAGAACGATGGCCAGGGCGAAGACCGGGCCGAAGATGAGTCCGACGAAGCGGCCTCCCCGCCTGCAGACGATGACGCAGAAAGCGCGGGCGAATCGGCCGGCGACGAGAGCAGTGAGTCACCGGAATCGGGCGACGACACCGAAGAGGGCGGCAAGAAGAAGCGCCGGCGCCGCAGGCGGCGCCGCCGCAAGTCGGGCGACGAAGAAACCGGCGATGCGCCGAGGGACGCTTCGGACGAAACCGAAGAACCCGCCGCGGCGTCTGACGAAGACGACGCACCGGCGAAGCCCAAGCGCCGCCGCCGCCGACGGCCGGCCGGCGAGAAGGGCCCGGGGGAGGAAACCGTTGCGCCACCGGCGTCCAAGCCGGCTGCCAAAACGGATCCCAAGCCCAGGTCCAAGGCCAAGCCGAAGCCAAAGGCCGAAGCCGAGCCCAGCGAAGAGACCCCGGTCGCGGAGGTCAAGCCTCGTCGCCGGCGATCGCTGTACGGCGCCGGCCGCCGTGTGCTTTCCGCCAGCGAGCGAGCGCGGATCTCCGAGGAAGGCTGATCCATGGCGACCAAGCGGGTCCTCATCCTGGGCAGCACCGGCTCGATCGGGACCCAGACGGTCGATGCCTTGCGCGTGCTCAACGCCGCGGCGGACCAAGGACGCTCCGAGGACCGCTTTGAGATCGTCGGGTTGGCCGCCGGTTCGAATGCCCAGGCGTTGGCCGAACAGGCACAAGCCCTGGGTGTTCAAGAGCTCGCGTTGCGCGACACCGAGGTGGCGTGCGCTCTTGGGGCGCGACGGGGCGCCGACGCGGCCGAGATGCTGGTGCGCGAGGTCGATGCGGACGTCGTGGTGGCCTCGATCGTCGGACTGGCGGGGCTCGGCGCAACACTCGCCGCGGTCGAGCTCGGGCGTGAGGTGGCGCTCGCCAACAAGGAGACCCTCGTCGCCGCCGGTCCGCTGGTCGTTGAGGCCGCGAGCCGGTCCGGTGCTCGGCTGTTCCCCATCGACTCTGAGCACGCCGCGGCGTGGCAGTGCCTGAGCCAGTTGCCGGGATGTTCCGACTCATGCCCCCTGCTCGCCCCGCCACCGTCGTTGTCGCGGCTGACGATCACCGCCTCCGGGGGCGCGTTCCGCACCGCCGACGCGGACACGATCGCGAGCGCGACGCCTGACCAAGCGCTTGCCCATCCGACCTGGTCGATGGGCGCGAAGGTCACGATCGACAGCGCGACGCTGATTAACAAGGCCCTCGAGCTCATCGAGGCTCGCTGGTTGTTCGACCTCGGGCCGGATCGGCTCGGCGCCGTCGTACACCCTCAATCGACGGTGCACGCGTTCGCGGAACTGACCGATGGGTCCGTCATCGCCCAGCTCGCGGCGCCCGACATGCGCGTCGCGATCGCCCAGGCCATCAGCGGCGGCCGCGTTCCCCACACGCTCGGGCTCGACGACGCGCCCGCCCCGCTCGACCTTGCCCGGCTCGGCTCGCTCGACTTCGAGCCGATCGATACCGATCGCTTCCCAGGGTTCACCGCCTGGGAACAGATCGCACGCCTGGGTGGGACCTCGGGCGCGTGCTTCAACGCGGCCAACGAGGCGGCGGTCGAGGGGTTCCTGCAGCGCCGATTCCCGTTCGGGCGCATCGCCCACACAGCGCTCGAGGCCCTTGAGGCGCACGAGACCAAGACGATACGAGGTCTCGACGACGTACTCGAGGCGGACGCCGAGGGTCGTGCGTTCGTTGCCGAGGCGATCGGGAGTTCCGTGTGATGGCCCGTCGACCGGCACCGAGCCCGCGAGGCAAGCCCCAAGGAAGGCAAGCAAAAGTCGCCGACGCGATCAAGCAAGCCGCCGCGCTGTTCGCGAGGGGGCAATGGCGCGAGACGATCGAGGTTGCCGAGCGGATCGTGGCTCGCGACCCGCGCAACGGCGCCGCCCACCAGGTGCTCGCGATGGCGCGCATCACCCTCAACGAGCCCGAGCGGGCGCGGTACCACGCAGAGAAAGCGGTCGCGCTTTCGCCCAACGATGTCGGTGCCCACCTGGCGCTTGCGCAGATCACGCTCAAGACCGGTGATCTCAAAGTCGCCGAGAAACACGCCCGACGCGCCGTCGAGATCTCACCGAACCGCGCCGAAGCATGGGAAGTTCTGGGCGTTGGCCTGCGCACGACCGCGGACCGGTCCGAGTCGAAGGCCGCGTACCTCAGGGCGTTCGAGATTGACCCCAAACGCGCCAACGTCGCGGTCCAGGTCCGCACGTTTGAGCTCGAAGACGGCCGCGTTCACGAGGCGACCGACGCGCTGCGCCAGATCGCCCTGGACAACCCGAAGCACTTCCCGGCGCAACAGAAGTTCGCGTACGCCCTGATCCACGACGAGCGGTCGAAAGCGAGCGAGATCAAGGACGCCCACGCGGCGTGGGGGCGGCTGATGGAAGCCGGTCTCGGGCAGATCGATGCGCGAGCTCGCGACGCGGGCCGCGACATGAGCCCCGATCGGACGCTGACGATCGGGTACCTCTCGCCCGATCTGCGACGCCACTCGGTCACGTCGTTCCTGCTCCCGCTGCTCGAGCATCACGACAAGGACGCTGTCCGCGTGATCGCGTACGCGACCAACAAGAACACCGACGACGTGAGCGAGCGGATCAAGACGCTGTGCGCCGGGTGGCGCTCGGTCGCGGAGACCCCCGACGGCGACATCGCCAAGATGGTCATCGAGGACAAGGTCGACGTGCTCGTCGACCTGTGCGGGCACTTTGCCTTGCAACGCCTTGGTGTCTTCGCGCGCAAGCCGGCGCCGGTGCAGGTGACCTACCTGGGCTACCCCGCCACGACCGGGCTCACGCGGATCGACGCGCGCCTCGTTGACGCGACGACCGACCCCGAATCCCTGGGCGACGCCGCAACCGAGCGGCTGGTGCGTCTCGAGGGCTGTTTCCTGTGCTTCGGAGGCCCCCACGACAACGCCGACCAGGAGCCATCACCGAACTACGAGCGCAACGGCGCGTTTCGATTTGGATCGTTCAACAACGTCAAGAAGGTCGGGCCTGCCGTGCTCGATGCGTGGGCGCAGATCTTGGCGCGCTGCCCGAACGCGTCGCTCAAGCTCAAGGGCCGCGGCTACGACGACGACGACGCGAGCACACGGATCACCACCGAGTTCGAGACCCGAGGCGTCGATCCATCGCGGGTCACTTTCGCCCCTCGCACCGAGTCGGTCGCCGAGCACCTGCGCGAGTACGCCGACGTCGACGTCGCGCTGGACACGTTCCCCTACAACGGAACGACCACGACGTGCGAAGCGTCTTGGATGGGCGTGCCGACGCTAACGATCGCCGGCACGCACCACGCGGCCCGCGTGAGCGCTAGCCTCAACGCGGCGATGGGGCTCGAAGGCTTCACAACCGACAGCGCCGAAGCGTATATCGAGCGGGCTGTTTCGATCGCGAACGATCCGTCCGAGCTCAACGAGCTGCGCCCGACGCTTCGTGAACGCATGACGTCGAGCCGGCTCATGAACGGCGCGGCGCACGCTCGCGCGGTTGAATCGGCGTACCGGTCCCTTTGGCAGGCCTTCGTTGAACGCTCAGGGGGCGGCTGACGTGGGGATCGTCTGGATCGCGAGCTATCCGAAGAGCGGGAACACGTGGGTGCGGTTCCTTGTGCACCACCTGCTCTTTGGACC
Organism: Planctomycetota bacterium; assembly: GCA_038748775.1. Taxonomy (GTDB): domain Bacteria; phylum Planctomycetota; class Phycisphaerae; order Phycisphaerales; family UBA1924; genus DAIQNV01. The sequence continues at coordinate 84,664 of JBCDIT010000002.1, read as the reverse complement.
GGCCGAGTCGAGTTCGCTCATCAATGAGCGCATCCCTCCGATCCTGAAGAACCGATCTTTCGAGGTGCCCGATGGCCGCTTCGTGTGCTCGAAGACGCACTTTGTTTTCGGGCCCAACCACCCAAGAGCGTCGGAGACGACGAGGGCCATCGTCATCGTCCGCGATCCTCGTGATGTCGCGATGAGTGCGCTCAACTACCGTCGTCTCGCCGGCGTGCTCCCCCCGGGGGTGAGCGACGCCGACTACCTGCGCTTGTTTATCCAGCACAAGGGCGACCCCGAGTTCGCCAACCTGGGCTTCGGGACCTGGGCTTCCAATGTCGCGAGCTGGTCTTCCGGGCTTTCCTTCCCCACGCTGCCTCTCCGCTACGAGCAGATGAAAGCCGCCGCGTTCGAACAAACCCGTGCGATCGCGTCTTTCCTTCAACTCGACGTCGACGAGCGAGCGATCGCCGCGGCGGTGGACGCGAGCGGGATCGACACCCTCCGCGCTCTCGAGGTCGAGGAGCGAGGGCGCCGGGACGCCGGCACGATTTTCAAGGGCCGCGCATCGAACCGATTCTTCATGAACAAAGGCGCGACCGGGCAACGGCTCGATGCGGTCGAGCAGGGCCTCGACGAGGCGTTCGAGAAGGCGTTCGGCGACGACGCGGAGCGGTTCGGGTACGCCCGGTCGTAGCGGGCCTGATCGGGCTCTCCTGCCCGGATCGGTTGACCGAAGGGTTCGAGGGGCCGATGCTTGCTCGCAGAGGGCAAGTGGCCCGCACAGAGACCGATCGGTGGACCCCATGCGAATCGTGCACTTCTTCGAACGCGTCCGACTGGAGAAGGGCGGGACCATCCGAGCGGCCATCGACATGTGCCTCGCGATGGCGGAGCGCGGCCACCATGTAAGCCTCGCGACGTTCGACGACACCGACGTGCCCGAGGAATGGCGAAGCGGCGCCCCGAGCCCGGGCCCTTCGTGGCCGGAGGTCAAGATGATCTCCCCCCCGCCTCTGCCCGGCGGCTTCTACCCACCGGGCGGCCCCACGTGCACCAAGACCATCCTCGCCGGCGCTGATGTCGTCCACCTTCACGGCCTCTGGCAGCCCAGCACGGCTCAGTACGCGGCCCGCGCCGCCGACGCCGGCGTGCCGATCGTCTTGAGTTGCCACGGCATGCTCGACGAGTGGTCGATGCGTCAGAGCACCGCCAAGAAGAAGGTGTACCTGGGCCTGTTCGGGCGCAAGTTCCTGGATCGCGTCAGCGTCTTCCACGCGACCGCCGACGACGAGAAACGCCAGGCCTCCGCTTGGGTCCCTGGTGACAAGATCGAGGCGATCCCGCTTCTCGCCGACTTCGGTCCGTACCGCGAGTTGCCCGGCCCAGAGATCGCGGTCAACGAGTTCGGCCTCGATACCAACGCGTTCTACGCGTTGTTCCTCAGCCGCCTGCATTACAAGAAACAGCCCGACGTGCTTATCAAGGCCGTCTCGAAGCTTCGCAAGCAAGGCCAGGACGTCCGCCTACTGCTCGCCGGCGGAGGTGATGAGCCCTACGTCGACCAGCTCAAGAGCCGCGCGAAGGCCGAAGGCTTCGACGACGACACCTGCAAGTTCCTGGGCATGGTGACCGGGGACACGAAGCTCAGCGTCTACCAAGCCGCCGACACCTTCGCACTCCCGACAAGCCAGGAGAACTTCGGGATGGTCTTCGTCGAAGCGCTGGCGTGCGGGACTCCGATCGTCGCGACCAAGGGCACCGACATCTGGCGCGAACTCGACGCGACCGGGGGCACCACGCTGGCCGAAGCGACACCGGACGCGTTCGCCCAGGCGATCGGTGGGCTCGTCGGCAAGAAGCAAGAGCTGCCGGCCATCGGGGCAACGGCGCGCGAGCGCGTGTTCGAGTGGCTCGACGCCGACACCATCGCGAAGCGATACGAAGCGATGTACGAGAGGGCGGTCAACGCCAAGCCCAGCATCACCGGGAGCACGCGATGACCCAGACCGACCGATTCGATCCGGGTCCGTTCGTCCCGGGCGCCAAGAGCAAGCCTCGCGTCGCGATCATCGCCAACGCCCCGGCGCCCTACCGCCTCGCCCAGCACACGCGCATCGTGCGCGAGCTGCCCGAGATCGAACTGCTCACCGTCTTCAAGCACGAGTTCAACAACTCGCCCTGGAAGAACCCGCTCCCCGAAGAGATCAACCCGGTCGTCTTCGGCAAGGGCGAGTACATGACCCAGAAGAACAAGGGGCTCAACGGACCCAAGCAGTGGGCTCGGGGCGGGGCTCTCACAGGGTTCCTCAAGAGGCACCGCGTCGATCTGGTTGTCATCACCGGGTATAACGACCTTGGCCTGATCCGCACGATCCGCTGGTGCAAGGCCAACGACGTCCCCGTCTTCATGTTCAACGACTCGAACAAGTACGGAGACCGGGCCAAGGGCCCCGCCAAGGTGTTCAAAGAGTTCTACGTGCCCTTCGTGCTCAAGACCCTGACCGGGCTTATGCCCTGCGGGCGCAACGGGGTCGACTACTACCGCCCCTATGGCTTTCCGGGCCACCCCGCCTTCTACATGCCCCACGAGCCCGACTACCCGATGATCGACGATCTCTCGGACCAGTTCGTGGCCGACAAGAAAGCGGAGCACCGGCTCCGCGACGACCTCAAATACATCAACTACTGCGCCCGCATGGCCAGCGTGAAGCGCCCCGACCTGCTCGTCGACGCCTTCGCGAAGATCGCGAGCGACCGGCCCGACTGGGGCGTTTGCTTCGTCGGCGGGGGCGACCTGCTCGACCAGACGCGCGAGCGCGTGCCCGTCGAGCTGCGCAACCGCGTCGTCTTCACCGGCTTCGTCGACGGGCCCCGGAACGTCGCGGCGCTCTACAAAGCCTGCGAGATCCATTGCCTGCCCAGCAGCTACGAGCCTTGGGCCGCCGTGATCCCGGAGGCCGCCGCGGCGGGGCTCGCGATCGTCTCGAGCCACGTCGTCGGAGCCGCGGCCGAGTGCGTGCGTGACGACGTCAACGGGTACCTCTTCGAAAGCGGGAACGCCGACAACCTGGCCCAGCAACTGCTCAAAGCCACCGACGCGGCCAACCTCGACCGCCTCAAGGCGGGCAGCGCCGACGTGATCCGCGACTGGCGGACCCGAGGAGATCCGGTCGACGCCGTGCGCCGCGCGTGCGAGATGACCGGCGTCTTGGCGGCTCGGTCGGGCCGCAAGCCGACGGGCGACCTCGACCAAGACTGGAAGATCGACGCGGAGAAGGGCGTAAACGCGCTAGCGATGCTCGAAGCAAACACGAATGTGGAGACCACCTGACGTGCGCTTCCCCGACTTCTTGATCATCGGCGGTATGAAGTGCGGGAGCACCACGCTCTACCGCGATCTGGGCACGCACCCGGGCGTGTTCTTCCCGATCGACAAAGAACCGGAGAACCTCGCCGACGATCGCGTGCTGACCGACGAAGGCCGCGCGGAGTACGCGGAGATGTTCGCCGGTGCCCAGGCCGGCCAGCTCTGCGCCGAGGCCTCGACCGCCTACACCAAAAGACCCGGGGCCGACGGGACGGCGCAGCGCGCTCTTGAACTCTGCGGGCCCGACCTGCGCGCGATCTACGTCGTCCGCGAACCTGTCGCCCGTGTCGGCTCGCACCATCACCACAAGGTCGTCGAAGGCCTGCTCCCCGAGAGCCTCGACGAAGCGCTGCGCAACCACCCAGAGCTCATCGAGTACACCCGGTACGCCTATCAAGTCGAACCCTGGATCGACACGCTCGGCACCGACCGCGTCCGCGTCGTCCGGTTCGAAGACTTCACCAAGGCGCGCGCCGAGACGATCGCATCACTGCAGACGTTTTTGGGCCTCGAGCCCCAACCAGAACTCGTGCAGGCCGATCAGGTCTTCAACAAGTCGGACGGCAAGCCCGTCATGACCGACAAGTGGCAGGCGGTGCGCCGCAATCCGCTCTACGACAAGGTCATCCGCCCCCTCTTGGGCCAGGGCGTCAAGGACGCGCTTCGGGGCGTGCTGCTGCCCAAGACCAAGGCCAAACGCGGACCACCGAGCCCCGAGTTGGCCGAGCGCATTCTCGACGCGGTCGCCAACGACCACGCCAAGCTCCAGAGCATCATGGGGCTCGATACCCCGGTTTGGAGCCGCGAGGCCTCGCTGGCAAAGGCAACCGCCAAGTACGAAGAGTTCAAGGTTCAGGGCGACCCAGCGTAAAGCCGTCTGGCGGCGCCGGGATCGTCAGGTCCACGATGACCGCGCGGTGGTCGCTCCCGCCGCCGTCCGCCGCGCGCCATCGTTCAACGACGACCAGCGGCGAAACCAGCACGTCATCGATCGCGAGCGACAATGGCCAAGGCGCCCACCCGGGGAACGTCCCCGCCGGCGACGCCAGAGGCTTGGCTCGGCGCAAGCCGCCGGCGGCCAACGCACGGCTCCGGTATCCCGTCGGTGTCGCGTTGAAGTCGCCCGCTACGACGTGGGCAACGCCCAGAGGTTCGATGAGCGATTCGTGCCGTGCAACCAGCGTTTCGACGAGCGTGTTGCCCGCGCGCCAGCGCCCGGGCGAGCGGGGGCTTCGCGGATGCACGAGCGTGAACGCGAATGCGCCCGCAGGCCGGTCGAGCAGCATCTGACGCGTGCCCGCGACCAGCGTGTGCTTCGCGCCCTCGCGTCGCGATTCGACGTCGTACTGCGGCCAGCGCGACAGCACGACCTTGAACCCGGCGCTCGCGCGTTCAGAGACGAAGTAGTGCGGGTACCGTTCTCGCCACGCGTCTCCATCGCGGAGTTCATCAACGAGCCACGTCGGCGGCTCGAGCAACCCGATGACGTCGGCCTCGGCGTCGAGGATCGTTGAACGCACACCCTCGCGGTCTTCGTTGTGCGCAAGCGCGTTGTACACGAGGACGCGAACCGAGCCATCGTCCGGCTGTCCGTCGCCGCCAACCCAAAGCGATCGCCCCGGCACGACCCCCGTGACCGCAACGGCCAGCGCGGCGCCGCACACCCCGGCGCTCGCCCATCGCTTCCGAATCACGCACCAGATGCCGAAGGCGAGTGCGCCGAACGCCCAGACCCCGGTGACCTGACTTACGAGGTCCGCGATCCAGAGCGATTCACCCAGGAGCCAGGCTCCGCACGACGCAATAAGCAGGCCGGCGATGGCCCATCGCACCACCGTCCAGACACTCGATTGGGCTGAACGACCCACGTGTCCCTCAGTCGCGTCCATGCCACCCCGTCGGGTTAACCTGGGGTCACGCTGTGGTCCCCAACGTTCAGATCGCGCAAAAAAGCGAGGCGCTGCGGCCTGCGCAGCGCCCCGCTGGAGGAGAGAGAGATCAAGAGATGGTACGGCTCGCTACCCCTCCCAGGTTCACATAGCAGCGATCTGTGACGGTTTTTCTGCTTTCACGAAAGAAAAATATACTCGGAGTCTATAAGGGTTTTTCTCGAGACCGATTCTCCGTGCTTCTCGCAAACACCTTTCTAGAAATGACTTCCATCTTGTTGCGAATCTATCGCAGAGGCGATATGCCAACCCCTCGCCCGGTCCCTAACGTCTCGCTCGAACGCGCCCCTTTTCGCCCCCCGGAGGCTCTCCCAGGCATGCCAGGACTCACCAAAGACCTCGTCCAGCGAGCGCTCACCTCGGTCGACGGCCCCACCGGAGACGATCTTGTCACCTCCGGTGCCCTCCGTTGGACCGCCGCGTGCGACGGGTATGCGAGCCTTAAAATCCACCTGCCGAGTCCCCCGGATAACGCTGGGCTGATGCAACTCGCCGGCGAGATCGACGGCGCGATTCGGCGCGAGGCGGCGCAAGCCAGCGCCGCCGTCGAGCGGTTGCTCGTGCAGTTCGTCGATCACGGCGGCACAGTAATCTGGCAAACCGGCCAAGCACCACCGGCCGATTCTCCAGCAGCGCCCGAGTCGCAGGCCGAAGCCAAGCCGACGCCCGCCCCATCGACGGGCCAATCGCAAGCCCCAACACCGCAGCAGAACGCCGAAGCGCTCCCGGGTGTCGAGCACGTCATCGCCGTGGGTGCCGGCAAGGGAGGCGTCGGCAAAAGCACCATCGCCGTGAACCTCGCCGTGGGTCTGGCGCGCAAGCGCCTGATCGCCGGGCTGCTCGATGGTGACATCTACGGCCCGAGTCTCCCGACCATGCTCGGGCTCGGGTCGCTCGACCAAGCGGTACTCGAAGGCAAGCTCCAGCCCTTCAACGTGCACGGCATCAAGTCGGTCACCGTTGGCAAGCTCGTCGAGGCCGAGAAGCCTCTGATCTGGCGGGGCCCGATGGCCCACGGCGCGTTCCAGCAACTCACCACGCGCACCGCATGGGGCGAGCTCGACCGTCTCGTGATCGACCTTCCCCCGGGCACCGGCGATATCCCGCTCACCATGGCGCAGTCACTCCGCCTCAGCGGCGCCGTGATCGTCTGCACGCCTCAGAAGGTGGCTCAGGACGACGCCCGACGCGCCGCGCGGATGTTTGAACAGCTCGGCGTTGAGATCCTCGGCGTCGTCGAGAACATGAGCTTCTTCATCGGAGACGACGGGAAGGAATACGACATCTTCGGCCGCGGCGGCGCCGAGCAGATGGCCCAAGCGATGGGCCTGCCTTTCCTCGGCTCGGTGCCGATCAACACCGCGCTGCGCGACAACTCCGATCGGGGCGAGCCGCTCCGCAACTTCGACCCGGAGACCGCCGGCGGCGACGCCCTGCCCAGAGCGCTCGAAACCCTGGTGAGCAACCTCGAGGGTCAGCTCAACCTCGCCGCCCTGCGGAGCGGCGCGAGCCGTCCGACGCTGACGATCTCCTGAGTCAAGTGTGAACTCGGGGGCCCGGTTTCCTCCGAGGGCCCATCGGCAAATATGCCGGAATGAGCGACGCACTCGATCAAGGAATGCCGGTGGTCCAGACTCGGACCTGGTCGCCCGTCATGGACCGGCGGCACACACCGCCGCCTCACCGATTTTGCTCGGGATCGCCGCGACCGCGAGGTACGCTCAACGCTCAACGCGTGGAGGACCTCGTATGTTCAGATCTCTCGCATCGTTGGCGGTCGTCGCTTCGGCCTCGTCGCTCTCAATCGCTCAACTCATTGACCTGACGACGTATCAGGGGCGCCTGCTCGACGGAGCCGCCGCGGCCCAGGGCGAGTTCGACGTCACGTTCTCGGTATACGACACGCTGGCAGGCGGCTCCCCGGTCGCCTCGCAGATCCGCGTCGTGACGCTCGCGCCGGCCGACGCAGGCGTGTTTACGGTGCCGGATCTGAACTTCACACCCGCCCTCGTCGACGGGTCTGACCTATGGCTCGAAGTCGCGATCGCACCCCAAAACGGCTCCCCCGTCACCCTCACGCCCCGACAGCCGTTGACCGCTACGCCCCGCGCGTCGTACGCAGCACGGTCGGGCACCAGTCTCCAAGACGCCTACAACAACGGGCGTGTGATCGAGGCGCGGACGAACGAACCGGTGTCGATCGTGCCGAGTCAAAGCGGCGACGTGGTCCAGCTCAGCGTGGGCGGGGTGCTCGACGCGACGCCTCAGATTCTCATCACGTCGCCGACCGGGACCACCGCCCGGCTTTTCTCGCAAGGGCTACTTCTTCCGGAGATCCCGGGTAGCCCTCTCGGCTTTGTCGCGTCCAGCACCGCCGATGGATCAAGCCTACGCCTCGACGCCGCATCGCCGGCGGACCGGGTCCTTCTCGACACCGCTCAGAGCGGCGATGCTTCGGTTCAGTTGCCGGCTCGATCGATCTCGCCCTCTGAGTTGCTCGCACCGACTGGGCTCGCCGAGGGCTTCAGCGGGTTCACCTCGCTCGATACTGTGACATCCGATCTCTTCTCCGCGACGATCGTGCCGCCGGCGGCGGGATACGTGCTCGCGATCCTCGACTACCAAATCGCCATCTCAAGCAGTGCGCTCAACCAGCGCCTCGCGATCGATCTCGGGATCAACACGGCGCCGTCCGGTGCCGCGTCTCGTGGGTTTCAAGTCATCGGCGGAGGCGCTTCGCTCGTCAGCGACACCTTCGTTGTGGTCGACGTGTTCGAGATCGACAACGAAAGCGCCGGAACGCCGTTCACGCTCTACGCCGCTGGCCGCATCGGATCGCTCAACATCACGAACCTGGGTGCCGCGACGATGAAAATGATCTACCTGCCGGCGGACTACAACGCGGCTCCCGAACAACCGACTGGCTCCGCGATGGCCGGTGAACTCGCGGCGCTCCGCGCCCAGATCAGATCACTCGAAGCCCGACTCGAAGCCCTGGAGTAACGCGGCGCAGCGCCGGCACCGGGTCCACCACCGGGGACGAGACTCAGGCCTTGCCGTCGTCCAGCTTGAGTTCCTCCGCGACGCCCGCCCACCGGGCCTCCGGTTCACATATGCAAATATCGTCCCACGTCTCGGTGTTCTCGTGCATGCTCACACAGCGCTCGACCGCGGCGGCTTCGACAACGACGTCATCGGTGCGTTCCATCTGGCACCTCCTTCGTTGTAGAACAACCACCGCGACGCCCGGTGTGTTCCGCCTAGCGCGGCGCCTCATCTGCAGACGCCAACTCAGGCCCGAGCTTCTCGAGCCGGTCGAGCGATCCGTTCCAGCCCTCGCCGTGGTCCTTGAGGCAAGGCTCGTCGAGCAGGCTCTCGTGCAACACGATCACGCGCGTGCCCTCCCCCTCGGCCTTGAACTCGATCGTGACGTGGCTCTCTCGGCCCTTCCAGACGGGCGACTCCCACGCCCAGGTCATGCTCAAGAGCGTCGGCCGATCGACGGCGCGATACACGCCAAAGCAAACATGCCTCGAACCATCGGGGCTGCCCAACTCAAAGCGGTACGACCCGCCGACGCGAGTGTCGGCATGGGCGCTGATGAACGGATAGTCATCTGAGGGCCCGAACCACTTGGCCATGAGCTCGGGCTTGGTCCAAGCGTCGAACACGCGCTCGGGTGACGCCTTGATGAAACGCTCGAGGCGAAGCGACATCGATTCGAGATCCATTGACGTTGGTTCAGCGACCATCGAGATCCCCTCCTGCTTCGAGAAATGCAGCGAGCGCGTCGAGGCGGGTCTCCCAGAAACGCTTGTACGTGAGAATCCACGCCGCGGCAGGAGCCAGGGGCTCGGCCCGGAGCGAGAACCGGTGCACACGCCCGTCCCGCTCACGCTCGATGACCCCGGCACCCTCGAGCACCCGCAGGTGCTTCGACACCGCTGGCTTGGTGATCCCCAGCCCATCCCACAGCTCGCCGGCGGCCTTGGGCCCCTCGCGAAGCCTGTCGAGCATGACCCGGCGCGGCGGGGCCGAAAGGGCGCCGTAGACGCCATCGAGTTCGACCGATTCGGTTGACTTTTCGTTCACCATATGGTTAACTATAAGCCATCCGCGGATTCGGTCAACATCGATTCGCGATTTCTGGCATACTGAACATTCACCTATCGCCCGAAAGACAGGAGGGAATCCCCCATGCAACCGCAGAAGAACCCGCTTACCGACAAGAACACCGAGATCGCCAACGACGTCCTCGCCCACGTCAACAGCGGCGCCACCGACGACAGCCCGCTCTGGGCCAAGCACTGGTCGCCCGATTGCGTCTCGGTCGAGGGCGACGGCATGGAGCACGCCGGCCTCGAAGCGATCAAGGAGAAGCACGCCCAGTGGTACGGCATGGTCACGATGCACTCGTTCTCAGCCGAGGGCCCCTACGTCGGGCCCGACGGCTTCGCGATCAAATTCACAATGGACATCGAAGCCAAGGACGGATCGTGGCCCCGCATGAACATGAGCGAGATCGCGTACTACACCGTCAGCGGCGGCAAGGTCGTCCGCGAGAGCTTCATGGGTCCGCCGATGGGCTGAACCTCTTCAGGAGATCACACAAAGTCACAGCGACGCGGGTAATACGGCGTCTGCTGTCTTCCGCGCCGTAGCTGCCCTCTCGCTACGGATGGCGAGAGACTCCCGATACTCTCGCGCTTCGGCCGTCTCGATGAACTCTGCATTCGGATCCAGCTTCAACACCTCGGCTTTGATCTCATCAAGGCCGGTTTCAAAGAACTCCTTCCGTCGATTAACAAGATTGAGCCTCCGGTCATCGAAAGCGTCATGCAGGGTTCGCTCGAGTTTCGGAGCGTCTTCAGAGTAGACCATGGCGTGAACGTCAAAGAGAAACGGCACGCTTGCGTCCCCAAGCTCGCGAACACGATCAAGCGGCTCTAAACGCCTTGTCATTCCAATCTTGTACACACTTTGACCGAACGAGCCGATGTTTGAGACAACATAGATGTGACCACTCTTCGTCTGCTCCGCCATAGACTTTGCTCGCTCGTTGACTTCGTGCGCCTTCGCCAGACTGCCCTCGAGTTCTCGAACTTTCGCCTCAAGCTCCCCGAGCTCTCCACCAACCGCCTTGGCAGCGGCTTCTCGTGCTCGATCGAGTAATCGCTGGTACTTTTCCTCCTCCTTCGCTGCAGACTCGACTTCACGCTGGAGTCGTTCTTCTTCTCGAATCCGGCGCTTGATCTCAGCCTGTTCTTCTTTTTGGCGTTGCCGATTCTCTTGATGCTCGAAAGTCAATCGCAACTCATCGATTTTGAGTCGAAGATACGCCGATGAAATGACTACGCGCTGCGATTCATTGAGTTTATTGATTGCATCGAATGCCTTTCGGATTCGCTCTTCCATCCTCCGGACGTTGTTCCAGCGCGTACTCGATATGGCGGCGTCGCACTCGTTGTTGAACGCCCGCGCAGTGAGACGTATCGCCCTATTCGTCATTGTTTTACCCTTGGACCGACTACCTTCGACGGTCCACTCAGCATCACAGGTCACCGCCGCCTTGTCGCGCACCATCTCCTTTTGCTGCTGCCGAACGCGTTTGATTTCGTCTTTGAACCGCTCAGGTGTATCGAAATCGAAGTGCGGTTGATAGAAACCGAGCTCCGCAAGCTCGATCGTTTCATCATATACCGCAGCCTGAGCAATCAGACTGTCAAACGTCTTTCGCTTCTCCGCGTAGTCAGCACGGAGTGTTTCAAGCAGTCGTTTCGCTTCTTCCGTGTCTTCGCGAACTTTGCGGACTTCCCGATCGACATCTAGAACCGGTTCAAATCGCTTTCGCAGAGCACGCAGACTCAAGTGCGCCTGAATCAAGAACCCACAACTGACGGCTGCGCCGACCCCCAGCACAATGGCAATCGCGATCATCACTAACACAACAGACACCCTCGATTCCGACGGACAAAATCGAAGTATAACTCCATAGCAAATAAAATTTTGTGCACATATCTGAGCGGCAGTTACTCAGATCTTTTGACAGCAGCGCGTCTAGCGACCCCGGCGCGCCTTCACCGCGTCGCGCGCCTCTTCGATCGCTCGCTCAAGGTCGTCATTGACGATGAACATGTCGTAGACGGAGCTTTCGCGCGCCAGCGCGATCTCGCGCTGGGCCTCGGCGAAGCGCCGCTGGATCGCTTCTTCGCCCTCACGCTTGCGGTCGCGCAATCGCTGAAGCAGCGTCCGCTCGCTCGGAGGCAGGATGAAAATCCCAAACGCGTCCGGCCGCTTTTCTTTGACCTGGATCGCACCCTTGACGTCGATCTCCAAGATCACGACACGGCCCCGGTCGAGCTGCTCATCGACCCATCGCTTGGGCGTGCCGTACTTCTTGCCGAAGACGTCGGCGTACTCAAGCAAGTCGCCCTCTTCGATCATCTGATCGAACGCTTCGCTGGTCACGAAGTGATAGTCGACACCGTCGACATCCGCGTCGGTCTTGAGGCGAGTCGTCGCGCTCACGCTGAAAACCGAGCCGCGCGTACGCCGTTCAACGCCGCGGGTGATCGTGGTCTTTCCAACGCCGCTCGGTCCGCTGATGATCAGCAAGAGCCCGTCGTCGGTGTCCGTCTCAAGGCGGTGCCGCTCGATCACAAACTCGCCTCCGTCGGTAGCCGTTCGGCCGCCGGTCCGAGCCCGCCGCCGTCGAGCGCGAGCACTTCTCGCAGCACCGCGGTGCGGACCGCGACGCCGAGCCTCACCTGCTCGAGCACAAGGCTCGGGGGCAAGCCGCACGATCCGTCCGAATCGGCAACCGCTCCGTCGATTTCTAAACCTCGGTTCATCGGCCCGGGGTGCATCACCACGGCGCCCGCCTTCATCCCCGAAGCGCGGTCCGTCGTCAACGCGTACCCATCGCGATACTGCCGTGCCGACGCGATGCGGGCGCCGCGTTCGAACTGCACCCGGAGCATCTGCACGCCATCGGCTTCGGGCAGCAGGGCCTCGAAATCAGACGTGACCTCGCACCCGAGCGCCGCGCCGAGCGAGGGCGGGCACATCGCGGTCGGACCGCACAAAACCACGCGTGCGCCGAGAGCCGTCATCGCGGCGACGTCGGACCGGGCCACTCGCGAGTGGGCGCAGTCACCGACGATCGCGAACGTGAGCCCCGAAAGATCGAACCCGTCTGTCCGCTTGTGGGCCCTGGCGAACGCGAGGGTGTCGAGCAGGCCCTGCGTCGGGTGCTCGTGACGCCCATCGCCGGCGTTGATCACCGAGCCCTTGACCGCCGAAGCGATCAGCGACGCGGCGCCGGCCTGGCTCGTGCGAACAACGAACACCCCCACGCCCATCGCCTCGACGGTCTTGACGGTATCGACGAGCGACTCGCCCTTGCTCCGAGAACTGCCCGAGCCCGAAAGATCGACGACCGACGCACCGAGCTTCTGGGCCGCGAGGGTGAAACTGGTCCGTGTGCGGGTGGAATCTTCGAAGAACATCGTCGCCAGCGACACACCCCGAAGGACGGGCTGAGGATCGACATCCGCGTCGGTGTTCGCCAAGCCCAGCACGGCGCGGAGACGCTCGGTCGGAAGCCCTGCGAGGCGGAGTAGGTGACGGTGTTGGCTCACGTGTTCAGTCTAGGACGACGTCTCCCGATCACCCATCGGCCGGCGCGTCGGCCGGCCTATCGGCGGGCATGTCGGCTGGAACGTCGTCCGGAGCCGCCTCCCGCTCAGAGGGCGTCCCTGTGCCCGGATCCGTCGCCGGCGGGCGATCGGGCATCGGCTCGATGCGCCGGCCCAACCGATCGCTGGGCGTGAAGTAGTTGGCCTGGGGCAGAGGAAAGGCCCCGATCGCCCAAGGCCGGCTCCGGCGCACACGCCAGGGCCCAAGCCCGCCCTCGATGAACAGGGTGATCGGCTGGTAGCTGAGTTGCTCGACCGCCCCGAGTTCGAGGACCGGCCTGTGGATGTCGATCTCCGCCTTGTCCGACCGCACCACGATGCGGCCGACGTGGTAGGTCGGCAGGTGCTCGGTCTCTGGCGTCAGCGGCCTGGCGAGCGGCCCGCACTTCTCGACCACGCGCTCGTACACCCGGGGGTGCATCCCGACCGGGCAGTTCACCGCGAAGACCCCGCCATCGGAGGTCGGCTCTGCAAGCTCTTCGGGCACCGGGTAGCGCTCGAGCGTCCAGGTCAGGGCCTCGACGCAAATCTCCTCGATCGAGGGGTGGCTCACGTCGCGAGCGGCGTAGTCCTGGCCCGGGCGGGCCGGGTAGGTCGTGGTCGCGACGCACCCCGAAAGGGCGGCGAGCGCCAGGGCGGCCAGCGTGAAACCAGAGGATCGACGACGATGGGTCTTGATCATGGCGCCCAGTATCGTCCGGAAACCCCCGCCGCGTCGAGTCGGCCCGAATCCGGGCCCGCCGGGGGACGAAGCCGAAGCGAGAGCCCCGAGCTGTCCAAGCCCTTTCCGACGCCGATTCGCAGGGCCCCTCCATAGGATCAACCGTGTCTGACGCGAACGCTTCTGTCCAAGCCCGAGCCAAAGCCATGACCCCCCGGGCCGCGCCGCCCTCCGAGGCGCCGCCGGCCAACGGCAAGGTCTTCGTCTTGGGTGTCAGCGGCGCCAGCGGTGCCCCGTACGCGGTCCGCACGCTCGAGCAGCTCTTGCTGAGCGGAGCCACTGTCCACGCCGTGGTGAGCGAGTACGGCCAGCGCCTGCTTTTCGACGAACTGAGCATCCGCCGCGTCGAGCTTGGCGAGATGTGCCCCAATCTGGTCGAGTCGCCGGCGGTCGCCGAGGCTTTGGGTCAGCGCTTCATCGCCCACCCCAACAAAGACGTCGGCGCCGTGATCGCCAGCGGCAGCTTCCTGCACGACGGCATGGTCGTGATGCCCTGCAGCAGCACGAGCCTCGGCGCCATGGCGACGGGCGCCGGCAGCAACCTGCTCACCCGGGCCGCGATGGTGACGCTCAAAGAGCGCCGCCCTCTGATCGTGGGGCACCGCGAGATGCCGCTGAACTTGATCGACATCGAGAACATGCGCACGCTCGCCCTGGCCGGCGCGACACTCTGCAGCCCAAACCCCGGGTTCTATCTGATCCCGCAGAGCCTACACGACATCGTGGACTTCACGGTCGGCAAGGTGCTCGACCTGCTGGGCGTCGAGCATGATCTGAAGACGCGGTGGGAGGATCAGAGGTCCTGATCGGCGTCACCCTCGATAAGACGGATGATGTCTACCGCGTACCAAGTCTGCCCGTAGCTAACTTCTGAAGTCAGCTTCAAGATTCCATGATCGACGAGCACACCGATGTCCTTCCGGGCCGTCGGATCAGTGACGCCCGTCGTCTCTGCGACTCCTCGCGCCGTTACGACGGGCCAGTGAAACAGCGCGTCAATCAGCGTGAGCAACCTCGCCGAGAGGTTCTTCGTGCGCACGGTATCGATGTACCGCTCGCGCAAACGGAACAGCTTCTCTGCCAACCTCGCCGTCTCACCCGCCTGATCGACAATCGCATCGAGGAAGAACGCGATCCAGTCGGCCCAGTCACCCCTTGCACTCACACCAAGCAAACGATCGTAGTACATCTGCTTGTTGCGCTCGAAGTAACCGCTCAAGAAGACCACGTGCTGATCAAGCAATCCGCGCCGACACAAATCATGGATCACGAGCGCACGTCCGATGCGCCCATTGCCGTCTCTGAACGGGTGAATCGTCTCAAACTGATAGTGTGCGATCGCCACCGCGGCCAGCGGAAAGACCTCTTCAGGCGTCTGGTTCACAAATCGCTCAAGGTCGGCGAGCAGCGGGACGAGGTGTCCCGGCGCGTTGCCCGGCGGAGGTGGTACAAACCGAGCTCGGTCGGGCCGATCCTGAGGACCGATGTAGACGGGGATGGTGCGGAGTTCACCCGGTCGTTTATCCTCGCCGCGTACGCCCCGGAGCAGTTCGACGTGCATTTCCTTGATCAGGCGGACCGAGAAGGGTAGGTCGGAAGCCAAGCCATGCTCGATGGCGTTGACGGCGTTCCATGCTTCAACGGCTCGATTGCTCTCCGGACGCTCCGCTTGCGTCGCGACGAGGGCCATATCAAGCGCTGTCGTATGAACGTCTTCGATCGCGGATGAGAACTTTGCCTCGCGTAGCCAGAGCGATCGGAGCAATGCCCGCGCGTTGTGCACGACTGTCGTCAGTCCATTGACCCGACCCAATGCCTCCTGAGCAAGGCTCACACGCGGAAGCAGATCGGCCGCGAGCGATCTCCAATCGAGTGCCGGCGGAAGCACGTCCGGGCTGAACGCCTGACTGGCAAAGGGCTCAATCTCGGTCAGTCCACTTGGCTTGCGAACCGACCGATGGAGT
Organism: Planctomycetota bacterium; assembly: GCA_038748775.1. Classification (GTDB taxonomy): domain Bacteria; phylum Planctomycetota; class Phycisphaerae; order Phycisphaerales; family UBA1924; genus DAIQNV01. The sequence goes on along the minus strand of JBCDIT010000002.1, from coordinate 68,981 downwards.
TCAATCGGAACCAGTTGGCCCGGGCTTCCCGCTGTGAACTGTCCGATGTCCATTCAAAAAGATTGTTGCCGCTCTCGACATCAAATAAAAGAGATTGGCCGATTTCTTTTAAATCGCTCCAAGAATCGCACGCAGTGTTTGAATCCACTCTCTGTTGATTTTCTCGACCAGCACCTACTACATGTAGTCGTTCAACAGCAGATATAGCGTGAACAGATATCGAAAATAGCGAGCCCCGATTCGACCAGGCTCTACCGCTTCTTCTGGTACCGCTTCTCTTCCTTGTTCAACTCGATCGCGACACCCCCGACAAGCCGGATGCTGTCATCCCCCAGCACCGTCGCCAGGTCGCGCACGAGCGTCGGCGTCAGCGGGACCCTGGGCGTCGCAGAGGGGCTCAGGTGCACCCACGCGTCCGACGTATGCACGAGCATCTCGACAGGCACCGGGGCGCTCGCCTGGGCCTGAACACCCGGGGGCAACTCGATCGCCTGCTGCTCTTCGAACCGCTGCGTCGCCTCGGCGAGCGCCTCACGGAGCCTGGGCAAGGTGATCTGCGCCGATCCGTTGATCCGCGCCTCACGAAGCACGAGCCGGAGCGTGCCCCGCTCCAAAGGCGTGCCGTCGATGGGCACAAGCCGGTCAACCACGATCTGCGGCTCACCCCGCCCATGATCGACGCGCCCCATGACGAACACCGGCTTGTCGGCGCTCTCGCCCTCGACGAGATGCCCGAACTGCGCGAAGACGTTGGCGAACAGCACCGCCTCAGCGGTCCCCGAGGTGTCCTCGACGGTCAGCACCGCCATCTTCTGGCCAGCGGCGCGGCCCGTCTTGCACACGATAATGCGCGCCGACTGCACCAGCGCCGGCACGATCACCCGACGGTCCTGCGGCGCTTCGCGCATCATCGCCACCGTCATGTCGGTGAACGCGTGCGACCACGCCGACCACTCTTCGAGCGGATGGCTCGAGACATAGAAGCCCAGCGTGTCCTTCTCTTGCTTGAGCGTCTCGGACTCGGTCCAAGCCGTCGTCCGAACGAGCGGCGACACCGCCGGCGCTTCTTCGACGGGCGCGTCGTCGCCCCCGAAGCCAAAGAGCTGGCTCTGCCCCGCCGCCTTGTCGGCCGCGATCTTCTGGCCGGCGCTCACGGCCGAGTCGATCGACGCGACCAAGCTCGACCGCTCGTCCCGCTCGTGCACCCCGTCGAAGCTGCCCGACTTGATCAGCGCCTCGATGCACGCCTTGTTGACGGTTCCGGGCGGGACGCGTTCGCAGAAGTCGAAGATCGACTCGTACGGCTTCTTCGACGGAGCCTCTTCCCCGTCTCTATCCCCGTCACGTTCGGCGATGATCGCCGCGATCGCCTTGGCCCCGGCGCCCTTGATCGCCTTCAACCCAAACCGGATATGTCCGTGCGCGGTGTCGTTGGGCTCTTCCTCGTCGAACACGACGCCGAAGTCGGCCTGCGACAGGTTGATCTCGGGCGCCCGCACCTCGATCCCACGGCTCCTGACGGTCCCCGTCTTCGGATCGATCGCGACCGTCTTCTTGCAATCGTCGAGGTAGGGCAGCCAGTCGGCGACCTTCTGCGCTTGGCTCTCGAAGCTGAGGAACGCGGCCATGAACTGGCGGGGGAAATAGGTCTTCAGGTACGCCGTCTGGTACGCGACGATCGCGTACCCGGTCGAGTGGCTCTTGTTGAAGCCATACCCGGCAAACTTGAGAATCAGCTCGAACAGCGTCTCCGCGTCCTTCTTGCTCAGACCCTGCTCGCCGGCGCCCTCGACAAACTTCGGGCGCATGCTGTCGATGACCTTGACCTTCTTCTTGCTGATCGCCTTGATGAGGCTGTACGCGGCGCGCAGGGGAATCCCGCCCAGCTCGTGCACGATCTGCATGACCTGCTCTTGGTAGACCATGATCCCGTACGTGTCCGCGGTGAATTTGTCCACGATCGGGTGAACGCTGGGCACCTCTGCCTGGCGGTGCTTGCGCTGGTTGTAATCCGGGATCAGGTCCATCGGGCCAGGGCGGAACAGCGCGTTGGCCGCGATGAGGTCTTCGAGGCGGTCGGGCTTCATGTCGAGCAAGAGCCGGCGCATCCCGCCAGATTCAAACTGGAACACGCCGGTCGTGTCGCCCCTTTGGAACATCGCGTAGACGTTCGGATCGGTGGCGGCCAGACGATCGAGGTCGAGCGGGTGCGTGCTATCGCCCTTCTCGTCCAGCCGCCCGACGGCTTTCCAGATGCCGTCCTCGCCAAGCGTGTCGCGGATGAGCTTCTTGGCCCGCTCGATGATCGACAGGGTCCGCAGACCCAAGAAGTCCATCTTGAGCAGTCCCATTTTCTCGCACGTCGGACCGTCCCACTGGGTGATGACGTCGTCGCTGCCCGACTGCTTGTAGAGGGGCACGACCTCGTGCAGGGGCCTGGTCGCAACGATCACGCCCGCCGCGTGAACGCTCGCGTGCCTCGCCTGGCCCTCGAGGACGCGCGCCGTGTCCAGCACGCGCTTGACGTGCGGGTCGCGGTCTTGCCACGCCTTGAGCTCGGGCTCTTGGTCCAGAGCCTTGTCGATCGTGATCTTGAGCTCTTCGGGCACAAGCTTGGCGAGCTTGTCCGCGTCGGCCAGCGGGATCTCGTGCACGCGGCACACGTCGCGTATCGCGGCCCGCGCCTTGAGCGTCCCGAACGTGATGATCTGGGCGACGTGCCCGTACTTCTCGCGCACGTAGTTGATGACATCGCCCCGCCCGTCCTGGCACAGGTCGATATCGATATCGGGGTACTCGTTGCGGTCCGGGTCGGTGAAGCGCTCGAACAGCAGCCCATACCGGACCGGGCAGGCGTTCGACAAGCCCAGCACGTACCCCACCATCGTTCCCACGCCCGAACCACGCGCGAGCGCCGGGATGTCCTGCTCGCGGCCCCACTGCACGAAGTCCCAGACGATCAGGAAGTACGCGGAAATCAGCTTGTCCGCGAGGATCTTCAGCTCGCGGTTGAGCCTCGCCCACTTCTCAAACTTGTCGGCGTCGGGCGCCTCGCCCATCGCCGCGTCGGCTTCTTCGGTGCCCAGCACGAGCGTGTGCCTGTGCTTGGTGATCTCGGGCCCGTAGCGCCAAACCATGCCCGCCTCGCACAGTTGGCGCAGCGCATCGTCACAGTCTTTCTTGAGCTCTGCCTGCTCGAGGTCCGGGTCGGTCGCCGGATCGAGCGCGAACTTAGAGCAGTACTCGGTGTACCACGCCGAGAGGTCACCATCGAACCGCTTGTCGCCGTGCTTGGGAAGGTCCTTCTTGGGCGGGCTCTTCACGATCACCACCGGCGCGTGGTTCGCGCCGATGGCGACGTCCACGTTGCACCGGTCGGCGATCGCCTGCGTGTTCAAGAGCGACTCGCGGCCCGCGTTTCCGTACTCGTCGTTGTTGTACTGGTCGGTGTCAAAGATCGACCACATCTCCTCCGGGCTCTTCACGTAGAGCTCGGTGGAGTACTTCATCTTCTGGCGCTCTTCGTCGAACTTGCTCTTGCCGAGGCTGATGCACACCAGCGAGTCGTGCGCGTCGTGGTCCTCTGCGAGCAGATAGTGGCTGTCGTTGTCGCACACGAGCGGAAGATCGAGCTCGCGCGCCAAGCGGATCAGGTGCGGGTTGATCGCGATCTGCTCAGCGACGTGGTGCTGAAGCTCGACGTAAAACCGCGGCTCGCCCTTCTCGTTCGGCTTGAACACCTTGCGGTGCCACTCGCACACCTCGACCGCTTTGTCCCAGTGCTCTTTGTCCTTGCTCTGCTCGTAGCGGACAAGGTGGAACGCCAGCTCCGACCCGAGGTGACCGTTGATCGCGATCAGCCCGTCGCCGCACCGCTCCAAGATCTCGCGGTCCATCCTGGGCTTGAAGTAGAACCCGCTCAGGAAGGCCTCGGAGCCCAGCTCCATCAGGTTGTTCCAGCCGGTCTCGTTCTCGGCGAGCAACACAAGGTGGTACCCGCCGTCGGCGACCCCGGTGTAGGTGCGGTCACGACGGTCACCCGGGGCCACGTACGCCTCGCAACCCAGGATCGGCTTGATCCCGGCCGCCTTCGCCGCCTCGTAGAACTGCACCGCCGCGTGGAGGTTGCCGTGGTCGGTCACGGCAACCGAGTTCATCCCGAGCTCGGCCACCCTCGCCACCAGCTTGTCCAACCGGTTGCCCCCATCGAGGAGCGAGTACTCAGAGTGCAAGTGGAGGTGAACAAACGGTTTGGATGGGTCGGTCATCCCAGCCCCAGGTTTTGGTGCTGATTCGGTCAAAGCTACCTCATGTTGTGGTCAAAGTGGCCAGTCTTCATCTTATCCCACCCTCGATGCGATGGGCGATTCTCGACCGCTTGTCCCCCTGTTATGCACAACCGGGAAGCGAAGGCCTCTGAGTCGATCGGCGCACCCCACCTAGGGCCGCATAACCGAGCGGTTTGTCTCCCCAAAGTCGCAGATTGCCCAGATTGACATGGCTTTCTCGCAAATGGAACTCCATATCTGAACTCGACTTGTGACGTTTGAAACGCGAGTTACGTTTCAAACGGCCAAGACCGCTGGACGTACCGCATTCACGGTGTCCAGTAGAGGGCCCGAGAGACCAAGGCCCGGGCGGACTCCCCATCGGGTCCCCGGCACCGAGAAAGAGGAACTCGTCATGAAGACGCAGGTGATGCTGTGCGCCATCGGGGCGCTCGCTGTAGGTGCCAACGCGGGCACCGTCGATATGGTGTTCGTCGAGCGCGGCGCCGGGAGCAATGTCTCCGCCGACTTCTTTGGCGAATCGCGCGACGTGTTCGCCGGCCAGCTCATCCACTCGATTTCTGGCTTCGAGGGCGCCTTCGCCCCGCTGAACGGAAACCAGATCACCTTCTGCACCGACTTCCCCGAGCGGATCATCGAAGAGTCGACCGAGTACGACCTCGTCGACCTTTCCCAGGTGCCGGTGGGCAGCCACCCTCGCGTTGACGATCTGGAAGACGTCCGCGACGACGCCATCCGCCGCCTTTTCGGTCAGGCCGACGGCGCCCTCGACGAAGGCTCCACCAATGACGCCCTGAGCACCGCCTTCCAGCTCGTGCTCTGGGAGATCGTCTACGACTTCGACGGTTCGGCCAACTCGATCGACATCGGCTCGGGCAACATCAGCTTCACCCGCCTCAACGGCGACGGCTTCAGCGCGGGCATCCTCAGCGCGGTGAGCCAGTTCACCACCGCCGCCCTCGAAGGCGACTTCCTCGCCAACGTCATCGCGCTGGCTGCCGACGACGCCCAGGACCAACTCCTGGTCCCCGCCCCCGGCTCGGCCGCGATCGTTGCCCTCGCCGGTCTCGGGCTCGCCCGTCGCCGCCGCTGAGTCGCGACTCCCACCACCGCCTTCGCTACCGCCCGCTCCGGTATCCCGTGCCGAAGCGGGCGGTTGTTCTTTGCGGTCCCTAGCGTTCGTTCATGTCGGACGAGCAGCCGCCACGCACAGGACCGTTCAACGTCGCGGACCAAGCAGCACGCGTGCGCCGCGTCGCCGTGAACGTCGGAGGCCGCGCCCGCACGCTCAACCCGCTCGAGCGTGTGCTCTGGTCGGTCGTCGCGCTCATCGCGTTTCTCATCGCGCTGGTGCTGCTCATCCCGATCGTGCTGATCGCCGGGATCGTCCTGGTGCTCGTCATCCTGTATGTCTCGATCCGGCGCGCGTTCGCGAGGAGCGGAGCGGATCCATCGGCACCCCGGAACGATGGACGTGAAAACGTTCGGGTGATCCGACGGGAATAGCAGGGCCGCGTGCGTGCCGGGCACTTGGGGTACTCGCGAGCCAAGCGGAGGTCTCGGATCGGAACCCCCGAGACGCCGAGCTACACCGTCGCCTCACGCCACCGCTCGATCAGCGCTCGCCCGACAGCCCCCGGCTCACCCGAACCGATCTGCTGAGCCTCAACCCGCACGACGGGCAGCACGCCGAACCCCGAATTCGTCAGCACCAGTTCATCCGCGTCGAGCACGTCGTCGACGGTCAACATGCGCCGCTGCACCTCGTGGCCCAAGTCCTCGAGCCACCCGAGCGCCATGCCCCTGGTCACACCCGGGAGCACCGGACTGGGCACGCCGCCAGACCGCTCCTCGCCCCGAACGATCGGCGTCATCGCGACCTCGCCCTTGATCGCGATCGCATTGCTGACACACCCGCCGGCCAGGTGGTTCGTCACGTCGAAGACCAGCGCTTCGCCCCCGCCCTTCCCAGCCGCGGACTGCAGCTCGCGCAGCCGCCACCAGTAGTTCAGCGTCTTGTGCGAGGCCGTCGGATCGAGCGGGTTCGCGCGGGCCGTCGCGATCGTCGCCATCACGCCACGCTCGAACATCGCCTCGGGGTACGCGGTCGCCGGTTGGGCATCGATCAGCACTGTCGGACGCGCGTTGGTCTCGCCGCGGCTCTGCAGCAGGTTCAGATCGCCCCCGGTCACAGTCATCCGCACCCTCGAACGCTCGAGCCCGCTCCGCTTGACGGTCTCGAGCGCCGCGTCTCCGAGCGCATCGACGTTGAGGTCTTCGCTGAGGCTCAGCTCTCGGGCCGACGTCGCGAGCCGCTCCATGTGGTCTCGCAGCCCGACGATCCGTGCCCCGCCTTCGGACAAACCGAGCATTGTCTCGAAGAGCCCGACGCCGTGCTGCGTCCCCGCATCGAACGCCGACACCTGTGCGTCGTCGCGCTCGACGAACGACCCGTTGAGGAACACCACGCTCACGCCAATACCCCCGCCATCGAAGACTCGAGCGTCCGCGCCACCCGGAGCAGCGTCGACTCGTCGAACGCCTTACCCACCAGCTGCACGCCGACCGGGAGCCGCGAGCCGTCGACCTCCGCTTGCCCCGCCGGCAACGACACCGCAGGGAGCCCCGCCAGGTTGACCCCGACGGTGTACACGTCTTCGAGATACATGCTCAGCGGGTCTCCCGATTTCTCACCGATCTTGAACGCCGGACCGGGCGTCGTGGGCACGAGCAACGCGTGCACCCCGCCGGCCTCGTCGAACGCCGCGTCGTACCCCTGCTTGATCACACGCCTGGCCTTGAGCGCCTTGAGGTAGTACCGGTCGGCGTACCCGGCGCTGAGCACGTAAGTGCCCAGCATGATCCGGCGCTTCACCTCTTCCCCGAAACCCTCGCACCGGCTCTTGATGAAAAGGTCGTGGATCCCGTCGCCCGGCGCCAGCTCAGCACGGCGCCCATACCGCACACCGTCGTACCGGGCGAGGTTGCTGCTCGCCTCCGCCGGCGCGACGACGTAGTACGCAGAGACCGCGTGGTCGACGTTGGGAAGCTCCACCTCGACCAGCTCGGCGCCCGCGTCGGCCAAGCGATCCGCGGCCCTCCGGTGTGCTTCCACGACCGCCGGGTGGTTGCCCTCACCAGAGAGTTGCACGATGCCGACACGGAGCCGGTCTACCGGCTCGTCGAGCGAGCCGACGAGCGAGGGCGCTTGCCTCGATGAGCACGTCGCGTCGTGCGGATCAGCGCCGGCGATGACCTCGAGCGCGAGCGCCGCGTCGCGCACGTCGCCCGCGATCGGACCGATCACGTCGAGGCTGCTGGCGTACGCGATCAGGCCCCACCGGCTCACGCGTCCGTACGTCGGCTTCAAGCCGACGACGCCGCAGTGCGCCGCAGGCTGGCGGATGCTCCCACCTGTATCGCTCCCGAGCGCCAAAGGCGTCATGCCCGCTCCGACACTCGCCGCCGACCCCCCGCTGCTGCCCCCCGGGACGCGCGCAGGGTCGTGCGGGTTCCGGGTCGGCCCGAACGCTGAGTGCTCGCCCGAACTGCCCATCCCGAACTCGTCCATGTTGGTCTTGCCGACGATCACCGCCCCGGAAGCGATCAGACGCTGGACCGCGGTCGCCGCGAAGGGGCTGCGGTACTGCTCGAGGAAGCGAGACCCCGCCGTGGTGCGCCCGGTCGACGTGCAGATGTTGTCCTTGATCGCGACCGGAACGCCGGCGAGCGCGAGCCCCGCCCCGTCCCCGCTCGCGATGCGCGCATCGATGCCCCTGGCTTGTTCCAGCGCCCGCTCGTGGAAGATCTGGGTATAGGCGTTGATCGAGCCGCCCGGGCCACCGCCGACGTCTTCGATCGCCGAGAGCGACAACGCGACAACGTCCGCCGCCGACGCCTCACCCCGACGCACCGCGTCGGCCACCTCAAACGCGCTGCGATGGCGGTTCATAGATCCTCGAACTCCCGCGCCGCCTCCGGACTCAGCACGCGCACCTGGAAGCCGCCCCGAGGCTTGCCGTCGACCTCGTACAACCAGTCTTCCACCATCTCGCGCTCCACCTCAACAGCCTCGCCCTCGCGGACGTGCCCGACGACCCTCGGTTCGCTGTTCAGCGTTCCCCGGAACACCTCGTCAGCGTACGACTCGATCGTGACCCACATGTGCTCGGTCGCTCCGTTGTCGTCGATGAAAGGCGCCTTGACCGCGAAGTTCCGTCCGGCGCCGGTCTCGAACGCAGAGACAAACGTCACCAAACGCGACCGCGCCTCCTCAGCCGCCATCCGCAGGGCTTCATCGTCGGGCTCGCGTTCGACCACACCCGGAGTTGAACCGACCTGGTCGAAGACCTCAAGCCAAGACCCTGACGCCATCGCTTCGAGCAACGATCCGGAGGGGAACGAGAACCGTGCTCGGTTGGGCATGTAGAACGCGAGACCCGAAGCGGGCATCACCACGCTCGAGACCCGACCGATGACCCGGTAGTCATCGGCGCCGTCGCCCCGAGGATCCATCGCGTCGACCGCGAACCACGAGCGGTGCTTGCGGAAGGCGTTGGCCATCTCGGCGCTGGACGAATCCGCGGCGGCCGCCTCGGGATCGCTCACGTACGGGAAACCGGCGATGATCACACCAAAGGGCTTCCCACGAGCGGTAAAGGGCATCATGAACCCCGGCGCATCGTTGGGCGTCCCGGGCATCGGCGTCATACCGCCCAACGCGATATCCAAGTCGCGCAGCTCATCGGCGGTCTCGATCGCGTGACGCACACCGTTCGCTAGCGCTTCGGTGACATCATCTGCCGTGAGCATCACGAGCGATATCGGCGCACCGTTTCCGCCACGGTTCTTCTTGCCGAGCAGCCGCAAGAGCAAGCCGATCACGCCCCACCCCCACCACCGAGGACCTTGGGCACCCGGAAGAAGCGCTGCTGCCCCTCCCCGCTCGCGTCAACGGATTCGTACGTCTGCGGCGCGAGCCCAACCGCGTCGCCACCCGCCAAGGTGGCCCCTGGCTCGTCGGCACGGAGCCGGCTGTGCTCGTCGCTCACAGCCGTCATCGGGGACACGCCGTCGAGGTCGAGTTCGTTCAAACACGCCATGTGCTCCAGCACACCGCTGAGGCGCTGGGCCTCGGCCGGAGCGTCACCATCGTCGAGCGATAACCCGCTCAGGGTCGCGATCTTCTGCACCTGCCCTTTGCTCAGCTCACCTGCCATGCGGGCAGTCTAAGCACCGCGCCGCGTCGCCTCGGCAGGCAAAGACCTTGCTCGACGCCTGATTTCAGGCCCGCCAGGGGCCTACGTCGCTGCGAGGTGGGTTCGGCACGCTTCTTGCCAATGGGACTTGGGCCCCCGGGCACCCCGGAAGCCCCGAGGGTCCATGAAAGGAGAAACACCCATGCTCGCACGCCGAAACACCGTTGTTCCGTTCTTTGCCGAGCCGGTGCTCCGCGACGTCGACCGCCTCTTCGGCGCCGTCGCGTGTGCGCCGCGCGCCGCCTCGGCTGATCGTCTCTCATTCCCCGTCAACGTTTGGCAGGACGACGGCGCAATCGTCTTCGAAGCCGAGCTGCCGGGCTTCGGGGCCGACGAGATCGAGATCGATGCCGATCGACAGTCGGTCACGATCCGCGCATCGCGATCGACCGAGGTCGCTGAACAAACCCCCGGAGACTCAGAGGCTCCTGAAGCAGCCGATGAATCGAGCGGGGTTGATCAGACGCGCACCGTTCTTCGGAGCGAACGCACCCAGGGCACGTTTGAGCGTCGGTTCAAGCTGCCGGTCCCCGTGAACTCAGACGCCGTGACGGCGCAGCTCAAGGACGGGATCCTGACCGTCACGCTCCCTCGCGTCGACGGGACCGAGCGACGGCGCGTCCGCGTCGAAGCCAACTGAGCCAGATCGAATCGGGTCGACTTCAACCAGTTCGACTTCGCTGGTTCGAAATCGAGTGATTTGCACCCCGAGCCGCGACCCTGGCCAACGCCCCGGTCGCGGCTTCAAACATCCTTCGACGCCTCGTCGTCCGTCTCGTCTGATTCCGACGTTGCGTCGGCGGTCGCCGACGCGGTCACGTTGCGGATCGCCGCTTTGCCGACGTGCAAGAGCGCGAAGAAGACCGCGATGCCGATAGCCAGAGCGACAGGCAGCCACCACCCCGGCTTCGCGTCGGAAAGCGTGTTCTTGTTCAACACACCTTCGAATTGGGCACCAAGCCACACAACGATCGCTGTCCGGGGCAGCATCCCCACCGCCGTGCCGACGAGGTAGATCCAAAGCGGTACACCGGTCGTCGCGAGCACGCCGTTGGTCAGCGCAAACGGAGAGTTCGGGGGAAAGCGGACAAGCGTGACAATGCCGAGCGCCTTGAGCGGCCCACTTCGCAGCAGCGTGTCCCGCACCGCTCTTGACTCGGCATGACGCTCGATCTCTTGGATCACTTTGTCACGCGCGACCGATCTGGCGATGAACCGACCGATGATCGACGCGCCGACGAATCCACCGAGCGCCGCGAGAGTCCCCGGTACGAAACCGAACGCCCAGCCGCCCACAAACGCTTGGGCATACGTGGGTAGGAATCCAAACCCCGCCGAGACGGTGAACAGTCCGATGTACACGTACGGCGCCCGGGGACCAAAGCTCTGGAGCCACTCGCTGGCAGGACCAATCTGCGCGAGCAACACGAATCCGCCCAGCGCCGGAGCGAGGACCCACAGGACGCCGAGCCACGCCGCAAGGCCAAGACGCCGTGCGACCGATGCGATCGGCCCTGGCTCAGCGACATCCGTGTCGTGCTCGGCGCTCTCGGGCTCTGGGGCGCTCAGGCCCGGTTCGGCCCCTTGGTCCAACGACTCGGACCCCTGGCTCTTCTCGGATTCGTTCACCACAGGCCAAGCCTAGCCGGGTACGCTACACGGAGGGGTGGGCCCCACCCGACCGTCGCGTGGCGGTCGGACGCACACAGGTCGACGCCCGGCCAGCGCCGGGCCGCAGCCATTTCGGCGAAGGTCTCGAAGATGATCCCCAAACCGCCGCCGCGGGACAGCTCGCTCGGGTTCTTGTATCTGCCGCCATTCCGAATCCAAGGGGTCAGCGTCGCCGGCGAAGCGACCTGCCTCATGGTTCCCGAACTCGATCTCGCCTTCGACATGGGCGTCTGCCCGAGGGCATCGCTCGCGTCCAAGTTCTGCGCCATCACCCACGGCCACATGGACCACATCGGCTCGCTCGCCTACTGGTGCTCCCAGCGCCACTTCCAAGGCATGGGCCCCGGGAAGATCATTTGCGATAACGCCATCGCCAAAGACATCAAGGCGATGATGACCGGTTTCATCAACCTCGAGCGTCAGAAGACGCCCTTCGAACTCGTCACCGTCAACCCGGGCGAAGAGATCGAGATCAAGAACAACCACGTGCTCAAGGTCTTCGCGACCGAGCACACCTGCCCCTCGGTCGGCTACGTCGCGGTCGAAAAACGGACAAAGCTCAAAGAGGAATACCATGGTCTCCCACAAGAAAAACTCAAAGAGCTGAAAGATCGCGGCGTCGACATCGTCAACCACCTCCGCATCCCGCTCGTTGCGTTCGTGGGCGACACGCTTCCGGGCCCGCATCTGCTGTCCGAAGATGTCCTCAACGCCAAAATCATCATCTCCGAATGCACGTTCTTTGAGCCGGACCACAAGGAACGCGCCAAAGTCGGCATGCACATGCACATCGACGACATCGCCGAGTGGATGAGCATCGCCAAGTGCGACGCGATGGTGCTCACACACGTGTCGCGACGCACACATCTTGGGTATGCCCGTGAGCGCATCGACGAGGTGTTGGGCCGTGAGCTGAGCAAGAAGGTCTTCTTGCTCATGGACCACCGCACCAACAAGGCGAGATACGAAGCGCAAGCCGGGATCACACCCGACAACCCCTACGGCAACGCACCAAGACCACACGGCGGAAGACCCCAAGGCGGCGGCTATGGCGGCGGTGGCCGCGGACCGGGCGGACCGGGCGGACCGGGCGGGCCGGGCGGGCCGCGTGGTGCGCGCCCGCCTGCGCGACGTTGAGTGCGCACGCACGTCAACGAGACGATTGAAATCCCGCACTTCAACCGTATTCGCTGGGCGCACAACGTAAACCAACGCGCATGACGAAGGTGGCTGTTGACATCGATCGAGGTGACATGTACGGTGGCCCAACCGACTCGGGTCGGACCCGCGGCCTCTGTTCACCGCGGAATTGACAAGCGCACGCACCCACGGTAATCCGCGACCGCTCTCGCGAACGGGTCACCGCTCAGAAATCGAGGCCATTCGGCGATGGACCACCCCGATCAGACGATCTGGGACGGGATGCTTGCGCATTTGCGCGATCACCACCCGACGCTTTGCAGGCAGTGGTTCGCCCAGATCACGCCGATCGGCGTGGACGGCGGAGCGATGCTCTTGCGTGCCGAGTCCGATGTTCATCGCGACTACCTCCGGCGCGAATGCCTCGACGCATTCAACGACGCGGCGCGGACCGCTACCGAATCGCTCATCGCCATCCGATTCCTGGGGCCCGACGACTCGTTCCCCTCTGGGAACACCGAAGCGCCCGACGCGAGGCCGGAGACCCCCGGTCGTGTCGACGCGAACCACGACGCCCCGATCGAGGCCGGGGAGCCGGCGCGCGATGCGGACCATGACTCGGCTCGCGAACCGAGTCCGGTGAACGACGCTGAACGTCCGAGCACCCCGGGTCGTCTGATCGAAGCCCAGCCCAGGCAGCCGCGCCCGGTCTTTAGCGAGCGGGGTGCGTCTGACCACGACACGCTGATCATCAACCCCGACAACGGGTTCGAGAACTTCGTCGTCGGGCCTGGCAACAGACTGGCACACGCCGCGGCGGTCGCGGTCGCTGAAAACCCGGGGTACGCCTACAACCCGTTCTTCGTGCACGGTGACGTCGGCCTGGGCAAGACCCACTTGCTGCAGGCGATCTGCGTTTCGGTCAGGCAAGCTCGCCCCGAGGCGGTCCTCCACTACGTGTCGTGCGACACGTTCATCAACGACTTCATGCTGTCCGTGCGAGGCGGGCAGATGTCCGAGTTCCGTCACCGCTTCCGCGACGTCGACGTGCTGGTCATCGACGACATCCACTTCCTCGCCGAACGCGATCGCACTCAGGAAGAGTTCTTCCACACGTTCAACAGCCTCTACCAACTCAACAAGCAGATCGTTCTCAGCTCCGATGCCCCGCCGGAGGAGATCCCGCACCTTGAAGACCGGCTGGTCTCACGGTTCAAATGGGGCCTGGTCGCACGCGTTGATCCGCCCGGGTACGAGACCCGCATCGCGATCTTGCAGTCCAAGGCGCGTCTCCGAGGCCTCGACATGCCGAGCGACGTCGCGGCGTTCGTCGCCGGCCGGATCGACACCAACATCCGAGAGCTCGAAGGCGCCGTCGTGCAACTCCAGCTTGCCGCGACGGTCGAGAACCAACCGATCTCGCTGGACCTCGCCCGGGCCACCTTCGGCGATGCTCGGGGTCGGACCCAACGCACCCCCACAATCGACGAGATCGTTCAGGGGGTCTGCGAACACTTCGAGGTGCGCCGGACCGATCTGCTCGGTAAGCGCCGCCACCAATCGATCAGCTTGCCGCGGCAGGTCTGCATGGCGCTCGCACGGAAGCACACGCGCCACTCATTCGAGGAGATCGGCGCTTCGATCGGCGGACGCGATCACACGACCGTGATGCATGCGTGCAAGGCGATCGAATCCCGCACCGCGACCGACCCCGATCTTGAGTCGGCGGTCCGCACAATCGAGCGAGAGCTGCTCGAGCGTGCCCCCCGTGGTTAAACCCTGAATCAGCAACAGCCAAAGTCGGCGACCGTTGTGGAAGTTGCTGTTCGATCGCTTGTGGATAACCTGTGCAGAACGCGCCGGATCGCGCCGGCCCACGACCCGTTACCGACGCCCTTGCCATTGCCGGCCAAGGACGGAGATCGTCAAATCGTGCGCCTTTGCGCGCCCGTAACAGACAATCGACGGGTTGTGCACGCGGCCGAATGCCGCAAAACGCTCTGAAGCAATAACTTACGGCTCGGGCATCCGATTTATCCCCGATGCGCCCAGCTTGTCTCTGTCATCACTTCATATCTCTCTCTTTTCAAGAAGAAGAGGGGAGCGCACACGGAGGTCGATCCCGCTCGTGAGACACACGGCACAATCTCGCGTGGATAACCCGTTGAATCAGAGGCGAGTAGGCTGACATGAGGGGCACCAGACGGTTGTGCGTTGGGCGATGACTTCGCGTTCGAGAAGGGTGCCACACGTGGTGCAGGGCTGGCTGCCGCGTCCATAAACCCGATGCATCCCTTGAGCGGCGCCGAGACGACCATCGGCATCGGCGTAGTCCCGAAGCGTCGACCCACGGGCATCCACAGCCGCCTGCAGCACCCCTCGGAGCGATCGCGCGAGTCGGAGGCGATCTGAGTCGTCGAGTTGCTCAAGCGGCGTCAGCGGGTGCACACCGGCTCGAAACAAAGACTCGTCGGCGTAGATATTGCCAATGCCAGCGATGACCCCCTGATCAAGCAGTGCCGCTTTCACCGCACGTCGTGAGCTGCGGTCGAGGGCTTGCACGAGTTCGTTGATCGAGGACTCCAGCCCATCGGGACCGAGTGTCGCCCAGCGGGCCTCAAGATCGCGCTGGTCGGGGAGCAACCAAATCCCTCCGAAGCGCCGCGGATCCCGGAACACAAGGCGAGATCCATCATCGAGCCTCCAGGTGGCGTGGACGTGGTCGGCCGCGTCGAGCTTCCCGCCGGCCGCGACCCACCGGAGCTGCCCGGTCATGCCGAGGTGAACGATGATCGCCGGTCGTCCATCGTCTCCGGCGGCGCTCACGATCGCGAGCTGTTTGCCGCGGCGGAGCGGCTCGACAAGGCGTCGGCCCTGGAGCATGTCTGCGGCGCGAACGCGTTTCGGGGCTTGGTGGATCTCGCGTTGTCTGCTAAAGCCTCCCTCTGGATCGCCTGGCATCACAGCGATGTCGCGCCGGTGAAGCGTCGCTTTGGTCACCGTCCTCCCAACAAGCCTTGGGGCGAGGCTCCGCCTGACGGTTTCGACCTCGGGGAGTTCGGGCACGCGTTAGCCTTTGCGGAGCTTGGCGAAGAACGACTTGAGCTGTGCCGAGGCCTCGTCGGCCATGACGCCGGCGATGACTTCGGCCCGGTGGTTCAAGCGACGGTCTTCGAGCAGCGTGTACAGGCTTCGGACGGCGCCGGCTTTCGGGTCGCTGGCGCCGTAAACCACCCGCCCGACGCGCGCGTTGACGATGAGGCCGGCGCACATCGGGCACGGCTCGAGGGTCACGGCCAACGCGTAGTTGTTGAGCCTCCAGTCCCCGATGGCACGGCACGCCTCGACGATGGCGAGAAACTCGGCGTGCGCTTGAGGGGCCCGGTCGACCTCGCGCCGGTTGCGTCCGGTTCCGATGATGGCACCCGACGCGTCGTACACGACGGCGCCGACGGGGACCTCACCTTCTTCTCCCGCGCGGTCCGCCAACTCGAGCGCACGCCGCATCATCTCGCGATCGAGTTCTGTTGCGGCGGGTTCGTTGGGCTGGTCGGTCATCGGCCCTTTACGGCCCGCTCTCGGGGTCAACTTCAGGACTTTCATCGCGTCGTCCACCGGGCGGGAACACGATCAGAAGCAGCATGCCAAGCTCGAAAAGCAGGTAGAGCGGAACGGCCATCAGGATCATGCTGAGTGGGTCGGCGGGCGTGAGCAGCGCGCCGACCACGGCGGCGATCGCGACCGCGTACCGGCGGTACTTCGCGAGGAAGGCCCTGGTCACGAGCCTCGCCCAGCCGAGCAGCAAGACAACGACCGGCGTCTGGAACCCGGTCCCGAACGCGAGCCCCATCGTCAGCACCATTTTGACGTACTCGCTCACCCGGTACTGCTGGGTGATGCCGGCGCCGGCGACCAGTTCGGCGCCTACGGCCGTGACCTCGCCAGATCGCGTCGGCACGGCGGTGCGGAGCTGCATGAGGTCGGTGTTGATCCACACCTGTCCGGCTTCGATCGACTTTGGATCGCCATCGAACACCGGGAACTCGGGGAAGACGACGCCAGGGGGCACGTCGACCAAGGGGGTGGATGATCGCCCGAGCTGCGTACCGAACGAGATAAAGAACGCGAGGATGACCGGGAGGATGACGAAGTACAAGAACAACGCGCTCGCGATGGTGAGCGTCGAGCTGAGCGGGACGAGGATGTGAACGAACCGGCGCTCGTTGGGATAAAGACCCGGCGCGATGAACTTCCAGAGGTTGTAGAGGATCCACGGACTCCCGACGAGAACCGTGACCACGATCGAGATCTGGATGTAGGTCGCGAAGCTCTCGAACGGACCGGTCGCGAGCAGCCCCGCCGGTTGCGAGGCGGCCCGGAGCTGGTCTTGCAATGGCTCGATGAGCAGCGCGAGGATGGCCTGACCGAACACCATCGCGGCGATAAAGATCGGCACGATCCCGATCAGCGCGAGCACGACGCGTCTTCGAAGCTCTTCGAGTTGGTCGCCCAGCGACATGAAGATCGGCGCGGACGGCGCCGGGGGCGGCTCGCGACCCGGCAACGCCCGACGACCGGTTGATGGCCCGGGGTCGGGCGGTGTCTGAGAGCTCTCGTGGTGTTCGGTCACTGTGTGTATTTTCCTGCATCCGCGGGCGGGGAACTGGCGGGCCCGCTTCCGGAAGGACGATTGTGCCGTGCGTGTGACGGGCGGTCCACCCCGGCGCATCCCGGGGCGTGAAGGGCGAAGCCCGCAACGCAGAAAGGCGGCTCGGCGTGACAGACGCGGGCGACCGACAAGACGTCGAGGCTCTGTCGCGTGCCGGAGCCCGGGATGACGACACCGGTCCGGATCGGGCCGCGTTCGATGACCCGGCGGAGCTCCAGAGGCTCTGGAGAGAACACCGGCGGTGGGTGGCGGCGATCTTGCTGGCCCACAAGCCCCGCGAAGTCGACGTCGAAGACTTGTTGCAGACCGTCGCGGTCTCCGTCGTCCGGAAAGTCGGCGAGCTGCGTGACCCTCGGGCGTTCAAGCCTTGGCTCCGCACCGTCGCGATCAACGCGGCCCGCGCCGCCGGGCGTCAGACCCAGCGGGGTCGCAAGAAGCTTCGGCTGGCGCGCGAAGCGGCCGTCGCCGGCAGCGAGGGCACCGAGTCGAGCGAGGGCGCGTCGGCGGATCGCGAGGAAGGCCGGCGGTTGCTCGAGCTCGCCCGGACGATGCCCGACGGGTACCGCGAGCCGCTGCTGCTCCGGTGTGTTCAGGGGATGAGCTACCGGCAGATCAGCGAGGTGACCGGGTTGCCCGAGACGACGATCGAGACCCGGATCGCGCGAGGGCGACGGATGCTCCGCCAGTTGGCATCTCAGCAAGGGGACAGCGCCGCTGAGGCGAAGCCGGAGAAGACCAAAGGGCGTGCGGTGATCCGCTCGCTCGCCGTGTGAAGGATGCACCGATGACCACCCCGCACGAGTCCGACCCGAAGTCCGAACCGAACGCGACGGCCCGCGAGCTGTTGGTGTCGCGCATCGTCGACGGCGCCGCGACTCCCGATGACTGGACGTCGCTCCGCACGCTCGCCTCGGGCGAGCCCGACGTGTGGCAGGAGCTCGCCGAAACGCAGGCTCAGAACGAGCAACTGATCTCGGCAGTTGGCGAGGCGATTGGCGCCTGCGACGTGGTCGATCTTCCGGATGCGACGCCGGTGTACCCCGAAGCCACAGGCATCGGGAGGCGCATGGAGTTCGTCCGGAGTTGGGGCGGATGGGCGGCGGCGGCGGCGGTGCTGCTGGTGTGGTGGACGGGGGTCCCGGTCACGACGCCGGGCGGCTCGAACCTCGGTGGCTCGGGCTCGCTCTCGGGAGCGAGTACCGCCGGCACAGTCGGCCCTCGGATTGTCGCTGAGCCGGGTTCGCAGACGTCCTTCCAGGCCGCGGACGAGGCGCTTGAGCGCTATCTCCAGCTCGGCCGTGATGAGGGCACGGTGGTCGCGTCGATGCCCGATCAGGTTGTTGAGGCGAGGCCTCTCGAAGATGGGACCGCGGAGGTCCTGTACTTGCGTCAGATTCTCGAGCGTCGCATCGTCGACCAGTTCTTCAGGCTCGGGAGCAACGAGCACGGCGATCCGATCGTTCTCGAAGGGGCGGCGCCGTCTCCGTCTTCGCCCTTCTGACCCACTCTCCCGACGGGCGAATGCGTCCGGCGCATCCCTGTGGGCAACGCGGAAATACACCCCCCTCGCCGCTCTGAATGCGAGGAGAAAGGCACCGTCATGGCACGCTGGAACCTTCCGATCCGAACTCTGATCGCGACCGCCGGGCTTTGCGCCGCGATCACCCCGGCAACCGCCGCCGCGATCCAACCCTCGATCACGTGGGACATCGACAACGACCGGGTCGACGAGACGATCTCGGTTCGGATCGACAACGACGATGTCGAGATCACGATCAACGGCGAGCAGATTGACTCGGACCGCGTTCGTCGGATCGGGAACCGCGTTCAGATCATCGACGAGAACGGGTTTGTGAGCCGGACGATCACCATCCCGACGACCCCGCGCCTTCGGACACTGCCCGGCGGCTTGAAGCGTTTGCCGGTCGCGGCGCCGCCGGCGCCGTCGACGCCGGCGTTGGCGACAACGGTCGGGACACCGGCGCGCGTCGAGAAGCCCTCTGTGATGCTCGGGGTCACCTTGAGTGACCCGACCGATGCGGTGCTTCAGATCGCCGGGCTCGACGGTCGTTCGGCCGTCTTGGTCGAGAGCGTGCTCGATGATCTGCCGGCAGACCGGGCCGGGCTTCGCAGGTTCGACCTGATCACGGCCATCGACGGCAAGTCGGACATCAAACGAGCGGACATCACCAAGGCACTGTCCACGAAGCGCCCCAACGAAACCATGATGCTCAAGGTGAACCGGGCGGGTGAGAACCTCAACGTCGAGGTTCATCTCGACAAGTTCAATGCGACAGCGCTCGGAATTGCGAACCGGGTGGAGATAGGACTCGAGTTGCCGCCCGAGCCGGCGAGCCCGGCGGCGACGTTGCGTGATTGGCAGTCGCTGACCACCAACACGAACGACGTCGTGGAGTCGGCGATTCAGGCGGCGCTCGGCGCGCTGAACGAGGTGAAGGGCAGCCTTCCGCGCGATGTTCAGGCTCAGATCGACATGGCGGAAGATCAGTTGGCACAGTCACTTCGGCAGCTCGGCGAGACTCCGAAGGGGTTGTTCTTCCCGTCGAACGACGGCACGCTGATCATGAACAACAAGCTCTTCAATCTTCCCACGGACAGTCGCGAGGACACGTTCGACGAGGCGATGGCCATTCTCAAGCAGTTCCGCCGTCAGGTGGAAGACTCCGAGCAGAACAGCGTCGATCTCGATCGGCTCGACGACCGGCTCGATCGGCTCGAACGCCGACTTGAGAAGCTGGATTGGACGCTCGACCAGACGGCCGACCGGCTCGAAACGCTGCTAGACCGGCTCGAAGAACGCCCGTAAACCGCGACCAACTGGGCTATTACAGTTCGGTCTCAGCAAGTTTTGTACGGCCTGACGCGGTCGCACGGGGTTTTTGCGAGGAAACCCCGGCTTCATGGGCGAACCGGCGAAACTTTGACGGCTGTTCTTCGTAGAAATGGGTGAGCACCGCATGGATGCAACGCTCAACTCTGAGCCGGCGTGGGGCATGCCGGCACGAATCGGGTCGCGATGCTGCCGCTCAGGCGGACTTGGTGTCGGGCGACTCTTGATCGACTGGGACGACCCAAGTGACGAGATCTCGCCAGCGCGGTGCAACCCGCTGTGCGATGGACGGTACATCCCCTTGGTGAGTTGGGCGTTGCAGCCCGACTCGACGCGGCCGCGTGACGAGACCCCACGCGGCCGCGATTTTTTTTGCTCCGACCGGTTTTGGGCCTGCGAACCCAGCGCGTGTCTGAACGCACGGTGGGTCTTGTCCCGCCCGCTACCATCGCGGCATGACCGACGCCCCTTCGACCATCCCGGATCCTGAAGTACACCCCGATGAAGCGATCGACGCGGTTCACGCGGCGACGGCGCGGCTTCGTTCGGAGATCGGCAAGGTCGTTGTTGGCCAGCAGGACGTTGTCGAACAGGTCTTGCTCGCGGTCTTCTGCCGCGGTCACGCGCTCGTCGTCGGGGTTCCGGGATTGGCGAAGACGCTGCTGATTTCGACGATCGCCCGGACGCTGAGTTTGAAGTTCAGCCGCGTGCAGTTCACGCCGGACCTGATGCCCAGCGATATCACCGGCACAGAGGTGTTCGATGAGGATAAGTCGACGGGTCGTCGCGAGTTGCGGTTCGTCAAGGGCCCGATTTTCGCGAACGTGATCCTTGCAGACGAGATCAACCGCACGCCTCCGAAGACGCAGGCGGCCCTTCTGGAGAGCATGCAGGAGCGTCAGGTCACGACGGGCGGCGTTCGGCACGCGTTGCCCGATCCGTTCTTCGTGCTTGCGACGCAGAACCCGCTTGAGCAAGAGGGCACCTACCCGCTGCCCGAAGCGCAGCTCGACCGATTCATGTTCCAGGTGTTGATCAAGTACCCCACCGCCGACGACGAACTCGAGGTGGTGAGGCGCAGCGCGACCAAGGAGCGGGCCAACGTCGAAGAGGTCCTCCACGCGATCGATATCGATCGGGTTCATCGCGTGGTGCGAGCGATGCCGGTGGCCGACCATGTCTTGAAGTACGCATTGCGTCTGGTGCGAGCGACGCGCGTGGGCGAACCGGAGGACGAAGGGGTGTCGCGCCCGGAAATCGCGACTCGGTACCTGAGCTGGGGTGCCGGTCCACGGGCGAGCGAGTATCTGGTGCTCGGGGCTCAGGCGAGGGCCTTGCTCGACGGCGCCACGCACGTGACCCCGGAACACGTCGCGGCGGTGGCCCACCCGGTGCTGAGGCATCGCGTGCTCACGAACTTCAATGCGGAGGCCGATCAGGTGACCCCCGATACGGTTATCGATGGCTTGCTCGAACACGTGCCGCACGCCGAGACGGCCGGTGGCGAGCGGTTATCGCGGGCCCTGAACTGAGCTCCTGAGCCTGAAACGCGGTATTTGCCAAACCAGACTTCGTGATCTGGATAATTCCTGAAACTGTTCTAGGAATCCCCCGCGTGTTGCGCTACTCTGCCGTTGGTGATTAGAGCTTTCGGGATGAGATTCCCGCTAATTGCCACGATCCGACCGGGGCGGGTCCGATTCAGCGTCCCTTGGCATCGCGAAGGCGGAGCCTGGGACGCCATCGTGGAGCCGCGTGATGCTTTCCCAAACCAGTGAATACGCCCTTCGGGCCATGTCGTGCTTGGCGTACGCGCCGGATGAGTTGACGCCGACGCCGGTGCTGGCCAGGTACACGAAGGTGCCAAGCAATTACCTCGCGAAGGTCCTCCAATTGCTCGCCCAGGCCGATCTGATCGTCGGTCGCCGCGGTGTCGGCGGCGGCTATCGGCTGGCCAAGGCGGCGGCGGATATCACGATGCTGGACGTCGTGAACGCCATCGATCCGGTGCGCCGGATCGAGTCTTGCCCGCTGGGGCTGCCGAATCACGGCGGCGTGCTCTGCGCTCTGCACAAGGCACTGGACGAAGCGGCGATGCACATCCTCAATACGTTCAGTGGCGTCACCATGGCCGATCTTGTAGCCGATGCGGGTGGGAGCCGCCCGCTCTGCGATACCGAACTCGCCGAACAACTCGCCGCGGTGAGCGTTGACGGGGTCAGCCTGAAGGCGACGGCCGCGGCTTCGCGGATCGGTGCGCTTGCAAACGGCAATGGGCATGGCAGCGAGATAGGCAACGGGACCAGCTGAGCCACCGCGTCGATCGGGCGGGCTTCGTACGACCGAAATGGGATCGGTGCGAGCGGCCGTTGTACGATCGATGCGTGAGCAGCGAAAACGAACCGTCGACCGAGATCTCGACCAGTGAGTACGAGCGCCAGCGGCTGGAGAACCGCGAAGCGGTGCGAGCGCTTGGGCTCGACCCGTACGGCGGTCGTCGCGACGACCTGATGCCCTTGGCGCAGGCGTGGGCCGCGTACGACGAAGCGTCGGACAAGGCCCATCAAGAGAGCGTCGCGGCGCAGAAAGCGACGAAGAAGGACAACCCTGACATCTCGGCGGCCGATCTGCCTGCGTTGGTCGACGATCGGCCCCGGGTGAGCGTTGCGGGGCGGGTCAAGCTGCACCGCGACGGCGGCAAGCTGATCTGGATGAACCTCCGCGACGACACGCGCGAGAGCTTTCAGATCGCGGTGAGCAAGAAGGACTGCGACGAGCAAGGCTTCGGGGTTGCGAAGAAGACGGACCTGGGCGACATCATCATCGCCGAGGGTCCTCTGATGAAGACAATGAAGGGCGAAGTGACGCTCTGGGCCAGCTCGGTGAGGCCGGCCTCGAAGAGCCTCGTGGTGCCCCCGGCGAAGCACGAGGGCCTGGCGGATATCGAGCTTCGCTATCGTCAGCGGTACATCGACCTTTGGGCGACGCCCCAGACGATGCGCACGTTCCAGCTTCGCAGCAAGATCGTCGCCGCGGTCCGCAAGCACCTCGAGTCGGAAGGCTTCGTCGAGGTCGAGACGCCGATGCTCCAGGTGCAGGCGGGCGGGGCCGCGGCTCGTCCGTTCGAGACGCACATGAACGCGCTCGACATCCCGCTCTACATGCGGATCGCGCCGGAGCTCTATCTCAAGCGTTTGCTCGTGGGCGGTATGCCCCGGGTGTTCGAGATCAATCGGAACTTCCGCAACGAGGGCCTCGACAAGCAGCACAACCCCGAGTTCACGATGGTCGAGCTGTACCAGGCGTTCGGCGACTACCACACGGTGATGGGCATCACCGAGGGGATCGTGCGTGCCGCGGCGACGCTGGCGTGCCGCGAGCGAGCGGGAGAGGACGGGGTGGACGCGGAGGGCTTGTTCGTTCCGTGGGGCGATATCTCGATCGACTTCGGCTCGCCTTTCGAGCGTGTCACGTACGCGGAGTTGTTCGAGCGCGTCCTTGGTTTTCCGACGTCGGACATCGAGCGTGCGCGGTCTGAAGCGGAATCGCGGGGGATCAAGCTCGTCAACGAGAGCGGCGAGCGGCTGGACGATCTGTTCGTGATCAACGAGTTGTTCGAGGACGTGGCCGAGCCGACACTCGACCCGGGCAAGCCGACGTGGATCATGGACTACCCGTCTGCGTTGAGCCCGTTGACGCGGCCCAAGCCTTCGGATCTTTCCATCGCGGAACGCGCGGACTTGTTCGTCGGCGGGATGGAGATCGGGCCCCACTACACCGAGTTGAACGACCCAGACGTCCAGGAGTCGAAGTTCCGCGGGCAATTGGCGGGGATCGACGACGAGGAGTCGACGTTCCGCACGTTCGACGCAGACTTCGTGCGCGCACTGAAAGTCGGGATGCCCCCGGCCGGTGGTATGGGCCTGGGCATCGACCGACTGACAATGGTCTTGACAAACCAGCAGACGATCCGCGACGTGATCTTGTTCCCGATGATGCGCCCGGAGGCGTGACGGGGATCAGTCGTCGTTGTCGTTCTGGATCTGGCGACGAAGTGCGGCACCTTCGGGACGCCCGCCGCCTTGGAGGGCTTTGGCGGCGTTCTCGGGGGTGACGATCCGGGCCTCTTCGACCTCGACGACCTGCTTGCCGTCGTAGGTGACCTCGAACGGCGTAATGAGCGACTGGCCCTCACCGGCGCGGGTGTCCGTCACCGCCTGGAGCACGGCGCGGCGCTGATCGATCGTCAGGGGGCGCATCGCGAGCCGGATCTTCTCGACCGCTTCGACACGGCTCCGCTCGCGGGCGAAGGCGCTCACGTCGGTCTTCGCGTTGAGGAACGACTGCGTGACGGCCGGCGGCAGGTCAACAGCGGCGACGATGGAGTCGGGACGAAGGGCCACCTCGGACAGCATCGCGTGGTACGCCTCCATCGCCTCGGCGACCGAGTCCTTCATGACGTGCTGGAGCAGCAGGTCGTTGGCCCGCTCCGGCTCGGCTTCCTGCCAGTAGGTGCCTAGGGCTTTCTGGTAGTCGCTCATGACCTTGAGGTTCCACTCGGCCTGGACGCGGGTCAGAATCCGCTGCTCCTGGAGCCCGGTGGTGAGCGGCGGCTTGGCCGTGAGCGTCTGCAAGCGGGAGGAGACGTCGCGAAGGCCTCGGAGATCGGATATGCCGACGGTTTCGATGAGGCCGTCTTCGATATCGATGACGAGGTCGAGGTTTTCAAGGATCGCGGGCTCGAGTTGTTCGGCGCGGCGCTTGGCGAGGTACTGCATTGTGCCGCCGACAGTCGACGTGACGGTCGTTGGGTTGCGCGTCAGCGCCATGATGTGGAGCGGGCGGTCGTAGAAGGCGGGCGGGCCGTCATAGTCCTTGCAGGCCGCGACGCTGGCGATGGGGCAGGCCAACGGGGCGTAGGGCATGTCGGGGATTTCGCCGCCGGTGCTCCGCGGCTGCGACTGGCGCGGCTGGGCGGGCTGGGCCGGCTGCGTGGGACGGGCGGGGGCCGCGGCGGGCTGCGGGCGCACCGGCGGGACGTACGCGGGCTTCTCTTCGCCCGGGGGCGGAGGCGGCATGAGCTGGGCGCTCGCGGTCGAAGTGAGAAGGCTGCCGGCGGCGGCGATCATGGCGAGCGAACGGATCGGGCGCATCTTCGTGCTCCTTTGGTCCCGCGAGGGTCTGGCCTGGTCCCGGTGAATCCAGGGGTCTGTTTGGACGCGTCGGCGCGTCGACCGCGCGCGACAGGGTAGTCTTGCTGAATGAACGAATACGTCACCCGAGACCCGGTAGATCGCGAAGGGCTCGCGAAAGCCATTGCCGACGCCGCCCTCCTGAGAGGTGAATTTGTTCTTCGTTCGGGGAAAACGAGCAACTACTACCTGGACAAGTATAAATTCAGCACTCGTCCGGAGTTGCTGAAACCGGTGGCTCAATTGCTCGCTGAGCGCATCGAACAGATCGAATCGGATGCTGGGGTCCGGTCTGATCGGCTCGCGGGCGCGGAGCTCGGAGGGATACCGCTCGTTGCCGTGACGAGCTTGGTGTTGGGACGGCCCACGATCTTCGTTCGCAACGCGAAGAAGGACTACGGCACGGCCCAGCAACTGGAGGGGGCGATGGAGCCCGGCGAGCGGGTGGTTTTCCTTGAAGACGTCGCGACCACAGCGGGCCAGGCCCTTGAGGCGGTCGGGGCGTTGCGCGAGGCTGGGCTCGAAGTGCTCGGCGTGATCGCGACGATCGACCGCGAGGAGGGGGCTCGGGCGAACGTCGAGGGGGCGGGGTACCGGTTCGAGGCGCTGTTTACGAAAACCGATCTGGGCGTCGACGACTGAACGTACGCGCGAACCCGATCTCCGGGCTCGCCCGAGCGGGGTGTGCTACCTACGGGCAGCCGGGGTCGCGTTGGTCACGACCGGCTGCGTCGGGCGAGGTCAGGGACATCCCGCGGCGAGCGTCGGGCCGACGGCGTTGGTGTCGGCGATGTTGAGGACGCCGAACGGGGGCGCGATGTCGGCCCGGGGGTCGCTCGTGAGTGCGAAGCGCAGCCACGCCTCGAGGTCGGCCATGTCGTGGATGCCGAAGGGCGGGGCGAGATCGATCACCGAGCAAGGCATCGCGAGGTCGTAAAACGAGACGCCGAGGCCTGACCGCGTGCCGAGGACGGCTCGGCCGTTCGAGAAGGCGATCGACTCGTCGGTGCTTGGTGCGGGGTTGGTGAGCACGCCGACGAGGGCGGCGGTGCGCGCGTCGACGATGTGGGCGCCGACGGAGCCGGCGTTGTCGATGCCGGTGACGAAGCGGTGGCCGTCGATCGCGATCGCGGCTCCGATTTCGTGCCGCGTTCCGGGGTCGGGCGCGCGGTAATAGCCGGTGCGTTCTCCGGTCTTGGGGTCGAAGATGTACACGCCGCCCTGCTCGGAGTGGGTCTCCCGGGCGTAGGGCACGCCGACGAGGACGTGGTGCGGCGAGATGGCGACCGTGGTGTCGGCGGGGTCCGGGCTTGTCGGGCCGGTGAGGACGAGCGTGCGGATCGGTTCACCGGTGCGGGCGTTGAACAGGATCGGCGACTCTCGGCCGGCGCGGATGACCGCGGACCCCGCGGCGGCCTCGAGCTCGACCTCGAACGAGCTGCCGACCGGGATGTCGAACGTGGCGACGTGGTCGCGCGAGTCGAGGTCGAAGGAGACGACGCTCTCGTTGCCCGCGACGAGGACGAGCCGTTCTTCGGCGTCGATCGCGACCTCGACGCCGAACCGCCCGCCCGGGGCGATGTCGGCGGGGTAGAACGTGTGAAGCGGCTCACCCGACGACGCGTCAACGAGGTGGGCCGCGCCTGCGCTCGGGCCGCTGGTCGCGTCGCCGGGATCGCCGATGAGCACGAACGCGTCGGACAGGTCGATGCCGTCGTTGCCGACGTCGGGCCCGCTCGCGCCGTTCGGCAGGGTGAGTTCTCGCGTCGTGCCGGTGGCGATGTTGACCACGGTGCCTTCGAAGAGCGCGAAGGCGTCGCCGAGCTTGATGCGGTCGGCGGGGAGGTCCTGGCGGACCGCGAACGGGCCGCGTGCGCGGGGCGGGGTGATGCGGTCGCTCGCGTCGAGGGTCGAGGGCGCGGGGCTGAACGCGGCGTTGGACTGGGCGGCGGGCGAGCCCTGCGTCGACGGCGAGGCGGGATCGGGGAGCGCCGGGTCGGTCGCGGTGGCGAGCCCGTAGAGCAGGTAGATCGGCGAGAACGACTCGGGCCGGAACAGGATGCGGCGGGTGATGGTCGCCCATGAGTCGCCTTCGCGGGTGAACCGCAGGAGCGACACCGGTTCTCCCAATGGTGCGCCGAAGCCGTGATCGATCGTCCAGAGGGTGTTGCCGACGATCTCGAAGCTGTGCTGCCCGCCGGACAGCAACGCCGTGATCTCGATGTCGACGTCTTGGGTTTGGTCGCACGTGCCGTTGACGAGGTCGATCGAGGTGATTTCGAGCGGAGCCGGCACGCCCCCGAGGTTTTCGAACAGGAGCAGTTCCCCGGTCACCGGGTCGACCTCGATGTCCCGCGCACGGTTGAACAGCGTGTCGCAGACGGTCGGGTCCTCGGGGATCGCTTGGCCGGTTCGATGGTCGAGCCGGTGGAGATCGGGGAAGAACGGGTCGCCGAGCGGAGATTCCAGGACGAGCAGGCCCTCATCGTCGGCGGTGAGCCCCCGGAGGAACCCCGGCTCGCCGTCCGGGGTGGCGATATCGGCGATGGGGGTGACCGAGCCGCTCGCCGGGTCGACCTCGAAGAGCCTGAGCAAGGTCGGGCCGAGGCGGTCGCCGTACCCGACGGCGTACAGCGTGCCCTCGAACCAGGCGAACTCAGCCTTGTCGATTTCAACGCCGAAGTTTCCGATGACCTCGATGTTCATGGTCGCAGTGTCGATCGCGACCAGCGCGCTGCCCGAGACCTCGGCCGAGACAAGGACCTGGGCTGTGAGGGATGGTGTTGCGGTCGCGGCCAGCGTGATCGCGAGGTGTGTTCGCATGCGGGGACTCCTCGCGTCACAACGTACCGGCGGTGGCCTCGAATGCAAGGTCTTCGTACCCGGGTGAGTCGGTTTGAAGGCGTTCCTTATGTTGGGTGTTCCCTACGTTCGCGGTCCGGTTCGGACGAGAGACGACCAAGGCCACCAACCCTGAGTGTCAGGGGTTGGTGGCCTCGGTCTTTGGCGGTACTGGATCGCGAGGCTCAGGGGCATCCGGCCTGGAAGCTCTGGATGAACGCGTCGATGTCGCCGAGGTCGAGCACGCCCGAGGGCAACGCCAGATCCGCGGGGCAGGGGTTGGGAGTCGGGTTGGCGCCCCCTTGCAGTTCGAACGCCTCGGCGTCGATTGCCGGCTGCATCAGATCGAAGTTGGTCGCGTCGGGATCGGCGAACGCGCGGAACACGCCCGCCAAGTCGCTTATGCCGCCGCCCGCTGCGACGAAGGCCGCGTAGTTGCCGAGGTCGACCCCGGGCGAGCCGGGGGCGAGGCGGTAGTCGCCGGCGGACGGGTCGATGAAGACCGCGGCCGCGTCGATGTTGTCGCCTGGGCTCCGTCGAACGCGACGAGCGAGAACGCGCTGCCATCGGACACGCAGTTCGTGATGCGGACCGTCGTCTGGCTTTGCAGCGCGGTGACGAGGTTCGGCCCCGGTGACCCTGCGAACGTGCAGTTGACGATGTCAACGTCGGCACCGAGAGAGGCGCTGATCGGCTGATCCGTCCCGCTGCCGCCCACGAAGGCACAGTTGACGACTTTCGCCTTCCCGAGCAGCTTGAAGAAGTCAGTGGCGGAATTGGTCGAGGGCGTGCTGTTGGTGTTGTCGCGGAAGACTGTGTCGATGACCGTCGCGTCTCCCACGCCGGCGTGCAGCACGGTGCCGGCGACGAAACCTCCGTTCACGTCGTTGTTGATGAACTCGCATGATTCGATACGCAACGACGTCATCGAGGTCCAACAGTCCGAACGGAGCCCCGAAGTCACCCGGGCAGGCCTGCGGATCGGCGAGCTGGAAGCGGTACGCGTTCACCATGCCAGGCGTTGTCACCGATACGGTGATGACCAAGCTATCGGGCGGGCCAAGGGTCAGGGTGTACTCCCCGTGCTCCGGGCACGCGGCGGGATAGCTCAGCGCGAAGTTGCCGTTTCCGCTGAAGTCGGTCGATGCGCCGCCGACGCCCAGGTCGTACCAGCCTGCGGCGAGTGTCCGCGTCAGACGCGACCCGTTGGACCCGCACCGCGTTCCGTCGCTGGTCGCGATCAGGTTGCCCCCATCGGTCCAGAGGACAAGCTTACTCGCGAACAGTGTCCCGGGGTCACAGGTGCTGAACGTGATGTCTTGGGTCGAATCCCCCACGAGCCCCAGAGAGCCGCCGGCATCGAAGTCGACGAGGGGGTCCGCGCCGTTGGGGATACCGTCGCTGTCGCAATCCTCGCACCCGTCGGGAACGGAGTTTCCGTCGGTATCGATCGTGTCGTCGAACCCCGGGCAGACGTCGAGCGGGTCGGGCACACCGTCCTGATCCGAGTCATCGCATCCATTCGGGATCCCGTTGTTGTTCGTGTCGACAGCATCGTCGAACCCGGGGCACTGGTCCTGCGCGTCGGGGACGCCGTCGCCGTCGGAATCGGGCAAGGGCGTGGGGGACACCGAGTAGTTGATCTCGAAGGCGCCGTACGAGCCGGCGCGGATCCAAACCATGCCACCCGCCGGGATGTCACGTGTCGACGGTCCGAACACCACACCCTCGAGACAATCGCCGTTTGAGCCCCGCGCTCCCGGGCGTGATCGATCAGAATCCGGCGCATCGCCTAGGCGGCCGCCGCGTAAAAGTGGGCGCGCCCCGCAAAGCGCGGTGTCTTATTGCCGACAAGCTTGATGTACGCCTCGTGCATGAGCGCCGTCGCTTGAAGGGTGTGACTCTGTCGCTTGTTCATGAGTTGCTGTTGGGCCTGGGCGCGGAACTGGCGGTAGACGAGCGGGAGTAAATCCGCCGCGGCTTCGCGGTCGCCGTTCGCGACGCAATCGAGGAGGAACGGGAGTTCGGGTCGGTCGGGGTGTCCGACGTCACACCGCTTTCTCGTCGGAATTCGCTGACGTGCAGGCCTGATGCACAGGCCGGACGTGCCCATCCACCCATCGGCCCGATCAGCCTTCGGTGTTCACGAAGCCGCGGTCCTTGATCCGCCGCGCCGGCTGCCCGACGCAGACCGACCAGCCCGGGAGTTCCCCGTCGATAAGCCCTCGGGCCCCCACGACCGTCCCGGCGCGGACGACCGAACCGGGCAAAACCAAGGTCTCGGTCGCGACCCAAGAGTCGTCCTCGATCGTGATCGACCCTCGGCGGCGTTTGGCCGGATCGGGAACACCCGCCGGTTGGTCGGGGTCGACGATGTCGGTGGTGAGAATCGCGAGCTGGCTCACCACGCACCGGGCGCCGATGGAGATCGGCTCGGTTGCGTTGATCTCCGCTTCATCGCCGATGATCGCAAGCGGACCCATAGCGAGGTTCCAGGGCCGGTCGATCTTCGCACTCGGGCGGATCTTGGCGTTGTCGGCCACCCTGGCGCCGCAAAGCGACAGGATCTTGCGGCGGATGCTGTGCAGCGGTGTCGGGCTCAGGCGGAACGCTGGCTGAAGGACCCGCCAAAGGAGAGCTCTCACGACGCTGCCCCGGCAGGCGTCTCGGCCGCCTTCGCCGGGTTCCCCGAGAGCACCGACCCGGACTCGACGGACTTGAACACACTCGTTCGCGGCGCGAGGCGGCAGTCATCGCCCATCTCAACAAACGGCCCGACATAGCTGTCGATGCCCAGAAGACACCGCTCCCCGATCGTGATCGGCGGCTTGAGCAAAGGGAACCGCGAATCGGTCATGTCATGGGTGCCGGCGCACAGGTGCACGCGGCGATCGATCAGCGTGTCGTCGCCGATGGTGATCGGGCCGAGGGCGTACAGAATCGCGCCGTCATTCACCGTCACACGCGCCCCGCACCGGACGTTCCAGGGGATCGTGACCTCAACGCTCCGGGCGAACCTGCACCCGGGACCCGCTTTGCCGCCGAAGGCACGGATTAGCGCAGGGCGCGCCGCCGGGAGCAGCGCCCAAATCGGGGCCGCGATCACCCCCCAGAGCACACGGACGAGTTTCTCTTTGGGCGTCCAGACCGAGCGCCGGGTCGGCGGCGGGGCAGCTGCGGTCGGGAGTTCCGAAAGCGGGTTGGCTTTGGTCGACGTCACGTGCGGAGCATCGGGTCTGGCGCCCGAGAAGTCCAGTGCCCTGTTCGCTCGGCCGACGCCCTGATGCAATCCGTTGAGAGAGTCGATACCGTTGCGGGGCTCGGATGGCCCCTGAGAACGGCATCCGTTTGGGGGTGCGTGGGTAAGGACACCATGCCGGTCGGAAAGACGCTCGAGAACCTGACGAGGCGGTTTCTTCCCCCTCCCGCGGCGCGGCTTGCCAAGAGGTTTGCCGTGCATCCTCGGTACGCCGCGCAGGCCGAGGCGTGCCGGAAGGGATTTCGGGAGTTCGGCGATCGCTACCCGCAAAGAATCCTCTTCGTCGCCGGCCTGCCGAAGAGCGGAACGACCTGGCTCGAGAAGATGGTCTCAAGCTGGCCCGGATATCACGAGTTGCTTATCCCCGACGTCGCGGCCCACGAACTCAAGACCGGCGGCAGCCACGACTTCGATTTGCCAGATGACACCTTCACCCGCATGAAGGACATGCTGGTGCTCACGAAGATGCACGTCTACGGCAGCGAGACCAACGCCCGGGTTCTCCGCGACGCGGGCGTGCCCTACGCCATCCTGTTCCGCGACCTGCGCGACGTTGCGGTCAGCAACGCCTTCTATGTTCGGAACACGCCTTGGCACCCCGAACATCCCCACTACGCAGGGAAAGACACCGGGGCCTGCCTAGAGGTTTTCGCCGAACGCACGCTCCCCGCCTACGCGGCCTGGGTGCGCAGTTGGCAGGCGAACCGAGATCCCGAACGGAGCATCGTCCTCCGGTACGAGCAGCTGTTGGCCAATGCGATGGGATGCTTGCGGGAGTTAGCGCGGATCTTCGAACTCGACGCCGGCGAGGAACGGTTGGAAGAGATCGTCGAGGCCAACAGTTTCAAGCGGATGTCCGGCGGACGCGACCGCGGCGAGGGCGACGGGGGCCAGTTCGTTCGTAAGGGAGTGGCGGGAGATTGGGTCAACCACTTCGACGACAGGCTGCGAGAGGTCTATAAGTCGCGGATCGGGGACTTCTTAGTCGAGTTTGGGTACGAAGAGGGGACGGACTGGTGACCGAGCCTGATCGGGCAACGGCGAGCGAGGCGGCACGGAAGATCGGGATCAACCCCGAGACCGGCGAGAAGCTGCGCGTCGTCATCCTGAACCAGTACTACGCGCCCGATGTCGCGAGCACCGGCCACCTGCTCCACGAGCTGGCCACCGAACTGGCCCAGGCCGACTTCGAAGTCCAGGTGCTCACCAGCCGACCGAGCTACGGGCCGCCCGACACCTGGGTCGACTGCCCGATGCGGGAGGTCAAAGACGGGGTCGACATCTGCCGGCTCTGGACCACCCGCTTTAGCAAGGACAATCTGCTGGGCCGCGCGATCAACTACGTTTCGTTCATGGGTCAGCTTTTCTTGCGGGTGCTTCTCACGAGCCGCAAGGACACCGTTTATCTCTACACCACCAACCCGCCCTTCCTCGCGATCATCGGCGGGCTCACCAGCCTGGTTCGCAAGCACGCGTACGTGATGCTGCTGCACGACGCGTACCCACACATGGCGGTGTGGGTCGGCACGATCCGTCGGCGAGGCATCGCAGAGAAGGTTTGGCACTTCGTCAACCGCCTGTGCTACAGGCGCGCGTCTCAGTCGATCGTCTTGTGCCAGAAGGCCCGCGAGCTGGTCTGCGAGGAGTACAAGGTCGAGCCCGAGCGTGCCCACGTCATCCCCAACTGGGCCGACGGCAAAGAGCTGACGATGCGACCGAAGGCGTCCAGCGTCTTCGCCGAAAGGCACGACCTGCAGGACAACTTCGTTGTGCTCTACTCGGGCAACATCGGGCTCTATTACGAGTTCGAGACGATCATGGACGCCGCCGAACGCCTGCTCGACGTCCCCTTCCGCCTCGTGTTCGTCGGGGGCGGGGGCAAGAAGGCGTGGATCGCTGATCAGATCGAGCAGCGCGAGCTCACGAACACCAAGCTGCTCAACTACGTGCCCTTCCCCGAGCTCCCCGATTCGCTTTCCGCTGCCGACGCGAGTCTGGTCTCCATCGCGGAAGGCATCGAGGGCATCAGCTTCCCGAGCAAGCTCTACACGTCTCTGGCGGTGGGGCGCGCGATCCTGGCGTTGTCCGAAGCGGACAGCGAGCTGCGCGAACTTGTCGAGCACCATCGTGTCGGCTTGTGGTGCGAGCTGGGCGACGCCGACCGCATGGAGCACAACATCCGCACCTTGATCAAAGAACCCGTCCGGTGTGATCGCATGGGCGTGCGTGCCCGCCGTCTCTTCGAACGGGCGTTCACGAAAGAGAGCTGCGCAGCGCGGTACGCCGGCGTGCTTGAGCAGGCACACCCGCTGACGCCGGAGCACCCTGGCATCTCGAACGAGGGCATCGGCGCCCAACTCGAAGTCGAGGACGACGAAACGATCGAGCAGCGCTGACGCGCTACCGCCCGTAGCCGAGTCTTGTCATCGCCTCGCCCGCCATCTCGAAGAACCGATCGGTGAGCGCCCCGTCGAAGGCTTCGGCCCGCTTGAATGGCCTGATGTCTTTCGAATGCACGTTGGTGCTCTCAAGCCGCCCCAGCGCCCGAGCGATCCAGGACGCCCGAACCGACTTGATGGGCTTGGGCAAGAGCGGGTGGCGGATCTGTGGCTCGGACTGCAACGCCTCGGCGAGTTCTCCGATCACCGCCTCGGTATCCCGGATGACGCGCTCGAAGCGGACAGCGATCATGCCCGGGCGGTCGAGCCACGTCAGGACGTGTTCGTTCCAGTCGTGGACCGGGCAATTCACGCCCCAGGGCCTGGGCGTGAAGCAGAATCTGTCGAAATCCGGCTCCGCCCCATCACGGTACGCCAGTTCCCAGGCGTGCTTGGAACACATGACATCGCGCCCGTCACGCACCGCGTAGAGGGTGACCGCACGGTCGACGAGCTGTTGGCAGAACACGCGCGTGCTTTCTCGCAGCCTTTCGAAACTTGGCAGCGCGTGCGTCTTGATGGTCGGACGCGAGGCCTTTGCGAGCAGCGCAATCGATGCGGATGGTGAGATCGGGCGGTGTGCCGTGCTCTCGAACCGATCGAGGGACAGGTACGTCGAGTGGATCGACTCGAACGGGCGCATCCGGGGCCGGAACTCCGGGAAGTGCCGGCGGACCAGGTCCATGAGCAGGTGCGTCCCGCTCCGGTAGTAGCTCGCCACCATCACGGGGCGTCCGACCGAATCGAGCGCCGCGTTTGCCTCGTCTGCGTTCACAAGGTGAGCCTAGAGCGTAATTACCGAACGTGTAGCGCCACGAGTTCAGGTTTCTCGACTGGAATCCCGCCGGATTGACTCCGGCGCGGGTTCCGCAAGCGAGTGTGCGGCCGGAGGCCGCTACGGAGCGATCAAACCTGCTCTAGAACGCGACAAAGATGAGGAACCCTAGGAACCCCAGCGCCGCGAGCACCACCGCCCACGTCGGCATCTTCGACCCGGGCTTGGTCACAGGGGCGCCGCACCGGGGGCACGACGTCAGCTCGTCGTAGTACTGCGCCCCGCAGTTCCAGCACGTGATCGCCTCGTCGCCAAAGCGACCGAGATCGTCGGCGCTCGGCCCCTCCGGGTCGAAGCCGTCTTCGAACTCGTCCTCCCTTGAGGGGGGGTATCGGCCCATGCCGAACCGTAGCGGGCCGGTCTGTGCCGGTCGGGCAACGTCGGCTCCAACCTTGACGCGCGTCGCCCGATCCAAACACGTGCTGAGTATCCCGTCCATCTCGAGTCCCGGGAAGCTCTACCTGGGCTTCATCCGCGCGACCGAGCAGAAGGACGAGGCCCTCGAGAGGCTCTCGACCGGCAAACGGATCAACTCCGCTGCCGACGACCCGAGCGGCCTCGTCGCCGCGGAGAACCTCAAGGCCGATATCACCCGGCTCGAGGGACTCATCAAGCGCGGAGAACGCGAGCTCCAGTGGCTCGGGGCCACCGACGGCGCTCTGGGCGTGATCTCCGACCTGCTCACAGAGCTCGAGGGGCTGGTGGTCACGGGCGCGAACAAGGCCGGGCTGAGCGACGCTGAGAAACAAAGCCTTCAACTCGAGGCGATCGGGATCCTCGACGCGATCAACTACGCCAACGACACCGCTCGCTTCAACGGACAGCAGGTGCTCGGAACGTTCGGGACCCGCCAGCTCGGAACCACCTACTACGCGCCAAAACCAGATGCAGATCCGGACGCAGACCCAGACCCAGACAACACGGCCGTCCCCAGCAACGGGCGCTACTACCGGCTCGACGACCTGCGCAACGCGCTCTCGCTCGACGGGGGTGACATGGAGATCGCTCAATCGGTGGTCGAACAGGCCAAGGACCGCGTGGTCGGAGCTCAGGCGGGCGCCGGGGCCCGGTCCAAGTCGATCGAGAGCGAGCTGAACTCGTATCGAAAGACGATCGAGGAGACCACCGGGGCCCTTTCCGTCATCGAGGACGCCGATTTCGCGGCAGAAGCGGCCAAGCTCGTCCGGGCCCAACTCCTCGAAGAGGCGTCACTGAGCGCGATCCTCATCGGGAGGCAGAGCGCCGAGACGGTGCTCGAATTGCTCGCGCCGCCGACCCAGCGTGCGCAAGCCTCGTCGGTGCTCTAAACCCACCATCCGGCGACACCAAAGAGCAGAAACGCGTACAACTGAGCCGTGGTTGACGCTCTGAGAGCGGCAGCGGAGCAGGCTATGGACCACCACGAACGACCCGAAACCTCCGAATCGCTCGGTAACGAACCCGAGACCATTACTCACGCCGAGGGCGAACCGCGCGCCGAAGTCGGCCTGACCCCGGGCGACGCGGTCGGAGCGTTCTACCTGCTCGAGGTCATCGGCTACGGCGGGTTCGGAGTGGTCTGGCTGGCCGAGCAGCACGAACCGATCCGTCGTCGGGTGGCGATTAAAGTCATCAAGCCCGGGATGGACTCCGACGCCGTGCTCTCGCGGTTCGAGGCGGAGCGGCACGCGCTCGGGGTGATGGACCATCCGAATATCGCGCGCGTGCTCGACGGGGGATCGACGGACAGGGGCCTGCCCTACTTCGTGATGGAGTACGTCCCGGGCGAGCCCATCACCGACTATTGCCACCGCAAGAAGCTCGGTTTGCGCTCCGTGCTCGGGGTCTTCGCCCAGGTGTGCCAGGCTGTGCAGCACGCGCACACCAAGGGCGTGATCCACCGTGACATCAAGCCCACCAACATCCTCGTGCGCGAGGTCGATCAACAGCCGGTGGCGAAAGTCATCGACTTCGGCGTCGCCAAGGCGCTCAACGAAGCGGCGGGCATGAAGCCGTTCCACACGGCGCAGGGCCACATCATCGGGACGCCCGAGTACATGGCGCCAGAGCAGGCCGAGGGCGACACCAGAGACATCGACACCCGCGCCGACGTATACAGCCTGGGCGTCACGCTCTATGAACTGCTCACCGGGCACCGGCCGTTTGATCTGCGTGAAGTGAACTGGAGCCAGCTCAACCGCTATCTCGCGGAGGCGGAGCCGGCACGCCCGAGCACCAAACTCCTCGAATCGATGGCGCGACGGGACAATCCGAACGCGAAGAGCGACGTTAGGTCGACCGCGAGAGCGCTCAAGAACGACCTCGACTGGGTCGTGATGAAGTGCCTCGAAAAGGACAGGTCGCGCCGCTACCAATCGGCAGCGGCCCTAGGAGACGACATCGAGCGGTTCCTCAAGGGTGAGCCGGTCCTCGCCGGCCCCCCGAGCGTCAGCTACCGCGTTGGCAAGTACGTCAGACGACACCGCGGCGCGATCGCCACCGTGACCGCCTTCGCGATGGTTGTTGGCATCGCCGCCGCGATCTCGATCGCGGTCGTCGCCCGAGGCAACGAAGCGGTCGAGCAGGAAGCCCGGTTCCGGGCCTTCGTCCTGGAGGTGATCCACGAGGCGAGGCCCCGCAACAAAGGCCCGGAGATCAGCGTCATCGAAGCGGTCGGCGCGGCCCTGTCGAAACTCGAAGAGTTCGACCTCGACCCCGCCTCTAGCGGAGACCTTATGGCCGAACTGGCCCGGGTGTTCTACGAGTCGGGTCGAGACGCCGACGCGTTGGGCGTCGCCCAGCAAGCCGACCGTCTCTACAGCCAAGCCAACTTCACCGGGCCCCCCGCGCTGTTCAATCGCATGACGATCGCCGCGTCACTGCGAAGAGCGGGACGGCCCGAAGACGCAGACAAGGCTTACGCGGCGCTACTCCCGCTCGCAGAGGCGGAGTTCGGAACCAGTCACGGTTTCCCGCTGACCGTCCGTTCATCCTGGGCGGTCTGCCGCACGGACTTGGGCGAGTATGAGCAGGCGCTCGAAGCGTTCAAGCGGCTTGTCGAGCTCCATGCCGCCGCCGATTCGTACGAGTCGCGATGGACCATCAGCGCACGCATCAGCGCGATCGACGCGGCCTCGGTCATCGAGGGGTACGCGACGCCCGATCTCGATCGCCGCCGCGAGAACCTCGACCTGGCAAGACGGGTTCTCGAAGACGCGTCAGCCCTCGACACAAAGGGCCCTCTCCCGCTCAACGCCGCGTCGGCGGTTGTCCGCACGCTCGCCGACCTCGCCGAGGCGGGCGACGAAGCGGCGGCGCTCGAAGCAGAACGGGTCGCGACCGAACGCATCGAGCAGGCCGATACCCAGCTCAGCGAAACGTCTACGCCCTCGATCACACTCCGAGCCAACCGAGCCCGCGCGCGACTGGCGGCGGGACGCACCGACGAAGCCATCGCCGATTTCCGCGAAGGGATCCGCTTGCAAAGGCAGAAGCTGGGCGAAGGCCAACCGGCCAACCGCCGCGAGGTCGTGCTCCGTGCGCGGCTGGTCGAGACCCTGGAGCACGCCGATCCCGACGCCGCGGCTGCGGAGCGGGCGATTCTGGTAGAGCTCGATCCCTTGAACGTGGTCCGCGAGCCCGACCCAGCTCGCGTCCTGATCGAACGGGTGTTCGACGGTTAACTGTTCCCTGGGTCGGTGACCCAGTCGAAGGTGATGACGAAGTCGCCTTCATCGATCGTGTTGCCATTGCCGGCAAGCGCATCGATGACGTTCTGCTCGGGCCAGCGCGCTGGGGGAGTGCTCGACGCCATCTTGGACAAGTTGTCCGTCAGCAACGATTTCATCTGACCGATGGCTGCGTCGACCTCGGCCCGCTGCTCGCGTGTCAGCCCGCCACGGGTGGCGCCCTCGGCTTCGGGACGCGGCCAGGGCACCTCGGGCTGGGTCAGAAAGTCGCGGAATTTCTTGATCTTCTCCAGGTTCCCCCTCGCCTCTCCCCGGGCAACCTCAGCGACAATGGGCTCATACCGCGTGCTGATGGCGCCGAGCAGTGTTTCGCGACGCCCCTCGAGTGTGGTGGGCAGTTTGGCTCCCGCCAACTCGATCGTGCTCTTCCAACTGCTTTCGTGCGACTCACGCGGCATGACGTTGTCCTCGTCGTGTGTGTTCCCAAAGACCCGGGGGGTGTCAAAGTCGCGAAGGACCCGAGATCGAGTCTAGGAGATGAGACAACAACCGATGTTGTGGTTTCGCTACGCTCAACACATGGATCTGAACCTCATCCGTAGCGCGAACCTCGAACTGCTCACGGAGCATGGCTTCCGCCCGGCTCCGTTGCTTCCGCTGGGGGAACCCACAACTCTGCGGTCCCAAGACGAGGTGTTCGGGCGGCTCTGGGCACTCGACGTGGCTGTCCGTTGGGTGTATGCCCCGGTCG
Source organism: Planctomycetota bacterium (assembly GCA_038748775.1). GTDB lineage: Bacteria > Planctomycetota > Phycisphaerae > Phycisphaerales > UBA1924 > DAIQNV01. Next base: position 30,119 of record JBCDIT010000002.1, on the reverse strand, counting down.
AGAGGTTCAGCGACGCGACGTTGATTCACGAGCGCGACCGCGTTGACGCGGTCGCCGGCTTGTCGTCGGAAGAGATGAGCGTGTTTGAATGCCCCAGATCCGAGGCATCGATGGAGTTCGGCAGCGAGTTCGGGTGGAAGACCGAGCACCTCTACACGCTGGCCTGGGTACTCGGGATGTCCCGAGAGCCCGAGTTCACCGGCGACTTCTTCGGCGAAGAGGACCAAGTCGCGGCGTACAAGGCCTTCGTCAAGCCCGAGTACGACGCGACGCTCGCCAACCTCAAGCTCCGCTCACTCGAAGAGGTCGTCACGCTCGAAGACCGTTTCTATTGCGTTCACAACGTGGCCCGCTCGGCTCTGTTTAGCGGCGCCGACACGATTCCCGAGAGCTTCGACGCCCAGGCCAACGGCGGCGTTGTGCAAGAACGAAGGCACGCTCTGACGTGGTGCCTCTCGCCGGGGGTTGCCTGGGACGACACCGATCTGAGCACGTGACCGAGACGCCGGCACGCGCGATGCAGGAATTTCGTGATCTGTCGTCTTCACACCCCGATGACGTTGCCGTATGCGAACAACTCGAGCGCGCGGAACTCCTCGGCTCGCTCGGTTGGTAGCAATCGCGAGTTGCGCAGACGAGCCCGCAGCGCAAGCAAGGGAACTCCCGAGCGAAGCGTTCTTCGTGATCTCGGTCTCTTCCTTCGTCAACGCGTCCCAGAGACACGAGGGCGGGCAGAACAAGAGGACAAGGAGTTGCCTCGTTCGCGGATCGGGCTTGTCTGCGCGAAGCCTCACTGGCGCTCGGTGCCGTGGTCTGAGCGCAGCGAAGCCCACGAACGGGCGGCCCGAGTTCACGGACGGCTCGACTTCCACCGCCCCCGTTCGTGGCTGGCGAAGCCTTTGGCTTCGCCAACCACGCCACCCGATGCGGTCGAAGTCCCAAAAGAACAAGAGCCCGGCGTGTGCCGGGCTCTTGCAAGAGTCGGTCAGTCGGCGAGCGTTACTTGCTCGTCGCCCACTCGATGAGGATGTCGGCGACTTCCGGGCGGGTGAACTCGCCCGGCGGACGCTCGCCCTTGGCCAGCATCTCGCGGACCTTGGTGCCGCTCAGGAAGATCTGGTCGCCCTCGATCTTCGGGAAGGTCTTGCCCGAGACCATGCCCTGGGCCTTCTTGCTGTAGGCCGCGTGCTCGAACTTGAGCGGCTCGATCGCCAGCGCGTCCTTGTCGAGCTGGTCGAAGATGTTCTGGGCGTCGTAGGTCCCGTAGTAGCTGCCGACTCCGGCGTGGTCGCGGCCCACGATGAAGTGGGTGACGCCGTAGTTGCGGCGGACGACGGCGTGCAAGATCGCCTCACGCGGTCCGGCGTACCGCATCGCGGCGGGCATGACGGTCAGCAGGGTGCGATCGGCGACGAAGTACTCGCTGATCAGCTTCTCGTAGCACCGCATGCGGACATCGGCGGGGATGTCGCCCGGCTTGGTCTCGCCGACGAGCGGGTGGACCAGCAGGCCGTCGCAGATCTCGGTCGCACACTTGCACAGGTACTCGTGGGCGCGGTGGATCGGGTTGCGCGTCTGGAACGCGGCGACCGTCTTCCAGCCCTTGGCCTCGAACGCGGCGCGGGTCTGCGCCGGGGTCAGCCGGTGGTCGAGGAAGGCCTCCGGGCCGTCCGGGTCGACGCACGTGGTGACGGTCTCGAGCGGGCCGGCGAGGCAGAGCGCGCCCTCGGCCTTCACCGCCTCGGCGCCCGGGTGTTTGCCGTCGTCATCCGAGGCGTTGTTGAAGAAGATGGTCGACTCTTTGGCCGTGTCGTGGGCGAAGGTTTCCTCGACGGTCATGACCGCCTGGAGAACGTCCTCACCCTTGCTGTTCTTGGCGTAGAGGGCGACGCGGTCGCCCGCCTTGGCGGTGCCCTCGGCCACGCTGAGCGTGATCGGGATGGGCCAGATGGTGCCATCGGCCAGCTTCATGCTGTCGATGACGCTGTTGAAGTCCTTCTCGCCCATGAAGCCGGTGAGCGGGCTGAACGCGCCGATCGAGATCATCTCGACGTCGCAGGACTGCTTGGCGGAGAGGTCGATACGGGTCAGGCCTTCGGCTTCTTTGCGAAGCTCAGCCGCCTTTGCGTTGTCGACAACACGGTTGACAAGGGTGCCGCCGAGCGGCGCGATGAGACCGGACATACCTGACACCTCCCTTATGATGGGGTTCCTCACTCCTGGTCCGCGAGGGTAGGAGAGGTCGCTGCCCAAAGCGCGTTCTCGCGCTCATCAGTCGCCCCGAGAACACCAAGTCCATAGAAAACAGGATTCCATTGAAAACCAAACATTGATACGCTGCGTCCACGGGGTCTGAGATTTATCGGAGGAACACATGAAGACGATCGCTTTGGCATCTGTCCTTGTCGCGCTCGCCGGGACCGCCGGCGCTTCCGAGGTCTTCGTCACGCCGGACGATGATCTCGGTTCGCTGCTCTTCGGGGCGGAGAGCGGGTCGGTTTTCGTCCTCGGTCCGGGCGAGTATGTCGTCGAGACGACGAGCCTGATCGCTCCGAACTTCACGATCCGGTCGACCGATGGCCCCGAAGCGACGGTGATTACGCTCGCCGATGAAGAACGTCTGTTGTTCGCAGGGAGCGAAGCCGGCGTGTTGGTGTTCGAAGGCATCACGCTCCGGGGCATTCACTCGACTCCGTCGAGGGCGTCCGGGCTCGTGGCATACGAGAGCGACGACGTACGGATCGTCGCGACCGACTGCCGGTTTGAGGGTCCCGGCTGGGGCTTCTCGCTGGCGGAGCGATCGGACGTCACCTTCAAAAACTGTTCGTTCGACGGGTTCACCGACCTCGCCGCGGTCAACCTCTTCGGCTCGGCGCAGGCCGTGTTCGACGGGTGTGTGTTCCGGAACTTCGACGGGTCTGGGCGGAGTGTGAGCCTTTCGGATTCGACCAACGCGTCGTTCGATCAGTGCCTTTTTGAGGACAACACGACGGACGACTCCGGGGCCGCGATTTTCTTCGAAGGGGAGCCGGAGACCCGAGGGTCTCTCACGGTGTCGCGGAGCGTGTTCCGGCGGAACACTTCAGATCAGGGCGGCGCGATCGACGTCTCGTCGGCGACGGTGCGTATTCTCGACTCCGTTTTCGAGGCCAACACGGTGGGCGGAACCGCCAACGGCGCCGCGATCCTCGCGAGCGTCGGAGATCGAGCCCTCAGCGTTCAGGACTCCGTGTTTATCGACAACCGCGGAAACAGCGACACGCTGGCGCTCGCCGGGGCGTTTGTGAGCTTCACGAACAACGTGGTTGTTCAGCGGGGGCCCGACGCTCCGGATGTCGCGATGTTTATCGGGGCCGGTCTCGGTCGAGAGGTGGTCGTGAGCCACAACACGATCGTCGGACCCGGTGCGTTCGGCGCAGACGCCCGAGGCACCGCCATCGGCGGTGCCCCGACGCTCGTGAGCAACAACGTCGTCCGAGGGTTCAGCGAGCCGTTCTTCGACGACATCCTGTTCACCGCGGGACTCGCGATCGAGTTCAATAACATCGAGGGGTTCGACGCCTCCGGGACGAACATCGACGCCGATCCGCTCTTCGCTGATGTCGCGGCACTCGATTTCCGGCTGAGCCCCGGGTCACCTTCTATCGATGCCGGCTCGCCCGATCTCAGCGGTCGCGACGCGCTCGACCGAGATGGCGATCTGAACACATTCGAGCCGATCCCCGTCGATTCAGACGGCGCTCCTCGCCGGGCGTCGATCGGCGGCACGATTACCAACCCCGATCAGGGCGCGTTCGAGTTTGCTCAGACCGTCGCGACGCCTTGTACGCCGGCGGACCTCGTCGAACCCTTCGGCGTTGTCGATCTCAGCGATGTTGACGCCTTCGTGGCGAGTTTCCTCGCGGCGTGCCCGTAACGAAGAGAACATCACCCAGAGTTGAACTGAATCACGCTCCACCGAGGCTCATCGATTCTTCACAGAAACAACGCGCGAATTGGTGTAGACCAAGCAACGCTGGGTCTCGATGACCGTACACCTCCCCTGTGGGGGTTCCGACCGGGCCGCTGGGGGTCCGGCCACATCTGGAGCCACGACATGCACACCCATGTTCCCGCTGTTCCCGCTGTTCTTGCCCTCGTCGCCGGAGCCGCGTCCGCGGCGGACGTCTTCCTCACACCCAACGACAACCTCGCGGAGGCCGTTGATAGTGCCGAGCCGGGCGACGTCCTCATCCTCGCGCCCGGGGTGTACTCGACCGACACGATCAGCCCTCATGGAACTCTGACGATCAGGTCGAGCGAGGGTCCGTCCGCCACCGTTGTCATGCTGGCACCCGAGCAAGCACCCGGAACGCTGTTCAGCGCGAGCTCCGATGGGGAACTGACGCTCGAGGGTCTTACGTTCCGTGGGAACGAGACCCCGTTTGGGAGTGGTGACCGACTCGTTGAAATCGGTCGCATCATGACTGTCAACCTCATCGACATGACGTTCGAAGACGCCGAGCGGGGCATCGACTTCGGGACCGCGGTCGTCGGCACCGTCCGCGATTCGAGGTTCTTGCGGATCGACAAGGGAAACAACAGCGGCGCGATCTCGATCGGCAACGCGTGCGACATTGAGATCGTGAATACGAGCTTCTCCAGTAACGGGGACGTGAACGCAGGACAAGGCGGTGGCGCGATCTCGACACGTGCCTCGAGACTGGTTGTTCAAGGGTCGTCGTTCAGCGGAAACGAGTCGGCGCAGTCCGGCGGCGCGATCAGTGCTTCGAACGGCGTGATCCTGAGTATCTCAGGCTCGACGTTTTCCGACAACCAGACACAAGGATTCGGGGGCGCCGTCCACGTCCAAGACGGCGCAGCCCGGATCCTCAACTCAGAGTTCATCGGCAACGACGCGAGCACTGGGGGCGACCTCTACCTCGAATCGAACACGTTCTCCGGCCGAGACGCGGCGTTAGCCGTCCAGGGGTGCTTCTTCCGCGATGGCGACGCTCAGCAGGCTTCGGCGGTGTACATCTCGACCCAGCGCGCCGTGTTCTCGAACAACGTCGTTGTCGAGCGACGCGAGACGTCGGTCACCCCGGTCGAGCTCGATCCACGATCGGGGTCGCCCGCAGACGGAGCCGTGCTGACACACAACACGTTTGTCGGCCCTGGGTTCTTTGGCATCGAAGCGAGCGCACTGGCCGTCGAGGGCCGCTTCCGCGTCGTCGCGAACAACATTCTCCGAGGCTTCGCGCATGGTCAGCTCAACGCCGACCTCGACGGGGTGATCTTCGACTTCAACAACATCGAGGGCTTCGACGGCTCGGACACCGCCGACACCAACAACATCGACGCCGACCCGCTCTTCGTGAACCCGGAGCGTTTCGACTTCCAGCTCTCCGCTGATTCGCCCTCGATCAACGCAGGCAGCGATGAACTGGTCGGTCCGGATGCTCTGGATCGCAACGGGAACCTCAACACCCGCGAGCCGTTACCGGTCGACGCCCTCGATCGCCCCCGCATAGCCGCGGCGATCGGCGAGCCGTTCCAGCCCGATCAGGGCGCGTTCGAGTTCAGCCCCGACGGCCCGCCCTCGCCCTGCCCCGCCGACCTGGTCGCGCCCTTCGGCGTGGCGGATCTCTCCGACGTCGACGCGTTCATCGCGAGCTTCGTTGCAGGGTGTCCTTGATCGACGCTGACGGTTCGCGTGACCGACGGTTCAACTCGCCCGCTCTGTCGCAACGTGGTAGTGCGGGTCTTCGCTGATGTTCACCTCGACCAGGTTGCCCGCTCGGTCGAGCAGCCTCTGGCAGTCTCCGCTCAGGTGACGAAGGTGCAGGGTCTTGCCCAGCTTCTGGTAGCGGTCGGCCAGCGCGTTGATCGCTTCGAGACCCGACTGGTCGTACACCCGGCTGAAGTAGAAGTCGACGATCACGTCGTCCGGGTCGTCGTGGGGCGTGAACAGGTCGCGGAAGCGGGTCACGCTCCCGAAGAAGAGCACGCCGTGGAGTTGGTAGACCTTGCTCCCGTTGTCGTCGATCTTGGTGTCTGCGATCAGGTGCTTGCTCTTGTTCCAGGCGAAGACCATCGCCGACAGCGCCACGCCGATGATCACTGCGGTCGCCAGGTCGTGCATGAGCACGGTGTACGCGACGACGGTGATCATGATGATGACCTCCGCCGCCGGGATACGCCTCCAGGTCTGCAGCGTGGTCCACTCGAACGTGCCGATGACGACCATGAACATCACGCCCACGAGCGCCGCCATCGGGATCGCCTCGATGTAGGGCGATAGGAACAGGATGAACATGAGCAGGCAGACCGCCGCGGTGATGCCCGAGAGCCTGCCTCGCCCCCCCGCTTTCACGTTGATGAGCGATTGTCCGATCATCGCGCACCCGCCCATGCCCCCGAAGACGCCGCACGTGACGTTCGCGACGCCCTGGCCGATGCACTCGCGGTTGCTCTGGCCTCGCGTTTCGGTCAGTTCGTCGACCAGCGTCAGCGTCATGAGCGATTCGATCAGACCCACGCCGGCGAGGATCAGCGAATAGGGCAGGATGATCCAGAGCGTCGCCAGTGTTGCCGGCGGCATCTCGAAGTCCCACCACGCCGGCCTGGGCAGGCCGCCGGCGATGCCGACCTCGTCGGCATCGATCGAGGCGATCGCGCCATCGATCTCGTCCTGCGTCAGCGGTGCGAGCGGGTCGTCGCCCTCAGGCGTGACCCCGACGCCCTCGGGCAGCCCGGTCATAGCGCCGCGCAGGATCTCTAGGTCCTTCTCACGCTGAGCGTCCTCGACGGCGACGGCTCGCGTGCTGTCGACCAGCATGTCCCCCACCGTCAGCAGCGGGCGGGGGGCGGAGTCGGCTTCGTCACCGTTCGAAGCCGACGCGTTGATCCCAAACGCGAGCAGCGAGACGACGACGATCGCCGCGAGCGAGGCCGGAACAACCCTCGTGACCTTCGGGAGGAAGGCGATGATGCCCATCGTCAGCCCGACCAGCCCCAGCATCAGCCAGAAGCGAGGCCCGGAGAGGAACGCCATTGTCCCGTCTGTATCGAGCGTCTTAAAGCTGCTGAACTGCGCCAGCAAGATCACGATTGCGAGCCCGTTGACAAACCCCAGCATGACCGGCAAAGGCACGATGCGGATGAACCGACCGAACTTCAGCGTGCCCACGATGATCTGCAGCAAACCGCACAAGACGACGGCGGGGAAGAGATAGCCGATGCCGTGCTCTGCGACGAGCGAAACGACGACGACGCCCATCGCCCCGGTCGCGCCCGAGATCATGCCCGGGCGTCCGCCCAAGATCGACGTCACCAAACAGATGATGAAGGCCGCGTAGAGACCGACGAGCGGGGGAACGCCGGCGAGAAACGCGAATGCGATCGCCTCGGGAACGAGGGCGAGCGCCACCGTGAGGCCCGACAAGATATCGGCTTTGGGCGAGCCGCTCAGACCCGATCGCAGGTTGATGACCGGCGAAAGGACTCTGCGCAAGGGTGATGACGAGTCTGACATGCGGTCCTCGGGCGTCGAGTCGTTGGCGCTGGCGATCCAACCTCGGCACGCGAAGATCGGAAACGGCGCAACAATACCGGGCGGGGGCGTCGAGTAAACCCGAAGACGACCGGCGTGTCGGTGTTACCGATTTCATCTGTACGTGTTCGACGTCTGATGTATGCCTCGCCCGACGCCGAACGACGACTCGCGTAGGAGGAAGCCCAAACATGAATCGCTGGGTTCACACACGACCGGATCCGAGGTAGCCTCCCTCCCTCCGGACCAACGTCCGAGGGATCGAGGAGGGTTTGATGACGTCCGATATGTTCCGTGCCGCGTTCGTCGCGTTCGTCGCGGCCTTTGCCTCGTTCGCCGCGGCGCAGGGCCCTCTGAACTTCGTCACCCTTGAACGCGACGCCGAGCTCGAAGCGTTCGTGCGCTTTGGCCAGCAGGTGGACGACTGCTCAAGTGTCGATGACCAGGAAGACATCGAGGAGTCCACGGTCATCGGGTTCTTCAACTACAACGACCAGGTCGACGCGAGCGGAGGGGGCGCTTCGGCGACCGCCTCCGCGTTCACCGAGTCGACGGTGCGCTCCGATCGGATCGAGATCTTCGCCGAGGTCACCGCGGACGTTTCGCTCGGGAACGGGTGTGTAGCGAACGCGTCCACCGGCGTGGATTTGACGACCACGTTCACGGTTGACGAGGTCACCCAGGCCGCTCTGACCGGGCGGATCGCGGCGGAGCTACCGACCGGGATCGACACGTCGGGCTACGCGCCCTTCGCGATCGTCACGCTCATCGGCTTCTCGCCGACCGGCGGGTTCCTGAATGTCTCGGCCCAGATCGGTGCGTTCACCGGCTCGCTCGAACGTGAAATCTTCGAGCCGATCACCCTCTACCCCGACGCGGAGTACGCCCTCGCCATCGGAGGGAGCATGCTCGTCGGCGTCGACGACGATGGCGGCCCGACCAGCGCAGCCCCGGCGACGACGTTCGTCGACGTCGCGCTCGCGCTGGGAGACAACGACGAGGACGGGCTGCTCGACGTCTGGGAGACCTTCGGGATCGATGTCGACGAGGACGGAACGCCCGAACTCGATTTCCCAGCGATGGGCGCCGATCCGGACCGCAAAGACCTGTTCGTCGAAATCGACGTGATGTCCGGGTTCACGCCCGACCCGAACGCGCTCGCCGATGTCCGAGCCGCCTTCGCCAACGTCCCCGGGAATCTGATCTCCAACCCGGACGGCTCCTCGGGCATCACGCTCCACACCATCATCGATGAGACGAACCTCCCGGTGACCCAGTACCCGGCGCCCCCCGGTCACTACGCGGCGTTGTCCGCGATCAAAGGCCAGCGGTTCGGAACCCCAGCCGAACGGGCCGGCCCGCTCTGGGAGGCCATCAAGGCGGCGCGGCTCGTGACCTTCCGCTATTGCGTCTGGGGCGGGACCCGCGCGCCCAACGGGACGACGCTCGGCTTTGGTGAGATTGTCGGCGACGACTTCGTCGTTCTCGCCGGGGCGCTCGATGCCGGGGGCACGCGCGATGAGCAGGCCGGCGTGTTCATGCACGAGTTTGGCCACAACCTAGGCTTGCGTCACGGCGGCGCCGACAACATCAACTTCAAGCCCAACTACATCTCCGTCATGAATTACGCCCTCGCAATCCCAAGCGCCGGCTTCCCGTCGGAGATCCGGGACAGTTGGAGGCTCGACTACTCAAGGCGTGTGCTCCCGGATATCGACGAGCTGAACTACGACGAGATCGACGGTTTCGGTCTGCTCGGCGCCCCCGAACTCGCGGGTCGGTTCACGCTTGTGCAGTTCCCGACGCCGACGCCGAACGACCCTTTGGCGGCGCGTTCGCTCGCCGCTCCTCTCGATCAGTCGCCGTTCGACGTCAACTCTGACGGAGACACGTCAGACTTCGGTGTCGTGGATGTCAACAACGATAAATCTGGCGACCTCCTCGTGGGCTTCAACGATTGGCGGTCGCTCCGTCTCCCCCTCGCCGGATCGGAGAACTTCGGGGACGCGATGTTCGGCGCAGGCGAAGACACCGACGAAATCCCGGGCGGGTCGATCAACCTCGATGTTCTCGACGAGATCGCATCGAACTTCGAGCCAGACGGCCCCACGCCCTGCAACATCGCCGACCTGGTCCCGCCCTTCGGCATCACCGACCTCGACGATATCGACGCGTTCATCCCGCTCTTCCTCGTGGCCGACCCAGGAGCCGACTTTGTACCTCCTGTGGGCATCGTCGACCTGGACGACCTCGACGCGTTCATCGCGGCGTTCCTCGCCGGTTGTCCCTAAGGATCGATCGACCGGGGTTGGTCTCATCTCCGATGTCGTTGTGCGGGATACCCCTGCATGTATCTTTGAAAGAGCAAGTTGATAGACTGCTTTGGCTACAGCGGGCCCGCCGAGCTTGAGGAGACCCTTCATATTGCCGCCGACCTCACGCTGCCGATCAGGATCCTCGATCTCGAAGACGTGAATGCATTCATCGAAGCGTTCCTCGCGGGCTGCCCCTCGTAAGCTTCGTGAGACATCCGAGTTTCGCCCCGTTTTTCCTCACGTTTGAATGATGAAGACCGAACTGCATGCGCGGCGCGGTACCTTCGGGGCATCGAGGAGGACCGCAGATGCCACACCGCGCGATCGTTGCAAGCGTCGTTTTTATCGGGCTGATCGCCGGCGCGTCTGGCCAGTGCTCGGACGTCCCCGCTTTCCCCTTCGGTGACGGGGCCGAGTCGAGGTTCGGGACCGCCGTCGCGATCTCCGCCGACGCGACCGTCGCACTGGCGAGCGGCCCGTTCTATCTGCAAAGCCTCGACGGCACCGCGCGTGCCGGCGGCGTCCGCACCTTTTCCAACGATGGCTCCGGCTGGGTCGAAGGCCAGATCTTGAGGGGCGATGAACCCCCCACCCTGTTCGGCGAGGCGTTCGGCCAGGCTGTCGCGATGGACGACGCCGCGACGGTGGCTATCGTCGGCGCGTACTCGAACTCCGAGGAAGGCAACTTCTCGGGACGCGTCTACGTCTTCGAACGCAACACGAGCGACGGGACCTGGTCGAAAGTCGATGAGTGGGGTCTGCCCCCGGGCCTCGGGATCGGCCAGGCCTTCGGATGGTCCCTCGAGATCACCCCCGACGGATCGCGCGTGATCGCCGGGTCATTCGGAGGCGCCTGGACGCGTGACCGAGACGGCGCCGGCTGGACCGACTGGTCGCCCCTCACCCCCGCGACCGCTTTCCCGAACAACATCGACTGGGGCATGACCGTCGCGATCTCCGACGACGGAACCCTCGCCGCCCTCCGCGCCGAGGCCATCTCGTTCTTTGACCCGGGTCGAGTGCTCATCTTCGAGAACACCGGCGGAGGGTGGACCGAGATCGCGCGTGTCGAAGAGAAGGGCGCCGACGCCAACGGCTCGAGCTTCGGTTCGCACGTGGCTTTCGATGGAGACACGCTGATCGCTCTCGACGCATCCTTCAACGACTCCACCGCCCAAGAGATCTTCGGCTCGCCCTTGTTCATCTACGAACGCTCCGGCGGAACGTACCCCACCGACCCCATTGTGCTCTTCCCGCCCGATTCGCTCATGCCCACCGCCGCCTTCGGGTTTCCCGTCTCCAACCTCTCCGGCGGTATCGCGATCCGAGGTGACACGATGCTGGTCGGCGCCCCACGCAACAGCACCGCCCCGCTCCGCGGCGGCCGCGTCTTCAAGCTTGAACGCATCGACGACGTGTGGACCTTCACCGATCGATTCGGGATCGAATCTGACATCATCCTGAACGATGCGATGGAGTTCGGCGCCGACGTCGACCTCGCCGCCGATGAAGCCACGTTCGTCATCGGAGAACCCGGCGGCTCGATCGGCGACGACCGCAACGTCGGTCGCGTGCATTTCCCCGACCGCGTCTTCGACAACGCGGAGTTCGAGATCAACCCGATCGTGACCAGCGTGGTCTTCGTCCTGAACTTCCCACTCGTCGATACCCAGGTCGTCGAGGTCATGGTCGACGGCGCGTTCGACCTGAGGTACGGAGTCGCGTGCGAGGGCGACACCGATCTTGTCGCAATGGAGTCCGCCACGCTCGGAACAACCGAAGACAGCTACACCATCGTCGGGCCACTGGGCGTCCCGGTCACCTACTCCGACATCACCGTGACGCTGGTCGCCCCCACCGCTCCCGCGGGCGTCGGCTCGATGGGTGAGTTCGTGCTGGCGGGCACGTTCGAGGTCAGCGCCATGCAGAAGATCGGCATTCTCCCGGCCTCGCCGATCACCACCGAGGGCTTCGTCGAGCCCATCCCCGCCGTGATCACCAGCGGGGAATCGGCCACCGCCCCACTGACGTTCAGCGTGCCCGAGTTCACGTTCTCCGGCGTGCTCGACTTCGGCTTCGGAGACAATAACCCTTCCGTCGACGTCATGGGGACACTCGCCGCCGATGTCCCGGTGCCCTGTAACGGCGCTGATCTCGCCCCGCCCTTCGGGATCACGGACTTGGCCGATGTCGACGTGTTCATCCCGTTGTTCCTCGTCGCCGACGTCTCCGTCGACGTCACGCAACCCTTTGGCGTCGTTGACCTAAGCGATCTCGACGCGTTCATCGAGCTCTTCCTCGCCGGCTGCCCGTAACTACGCCAGCCGGCACTTTCGCGCTTGGCGATCCACGGCACCGGTGGTACGTTGAGCCTCCGCACCCTTGGGAGCGACGGAGGTCATCGATGTTGAAGTGCTCGGGGATTGCAACACCCGTCGTCTTGGGTCTCGCGGCCCTCTTGATCACCCCCTCGGCCCAAGCACAAGGGATCCTGACGCTCAACGAGTCATTCTCGCTGGTGCCTCCCGGTTTGAACGCCAGCGATTCCCTCGGGCTCGGGGTCTCCATCGATGCCGGACGCGCCGCGGTCGGTGCGCCGGATGTCGGTGGCTTGCCATTCTTCGGTGACGACGGCTTGGGCACCGTTTACCTCGCGGACGTCGCAACAGGAGCGATCTCACGCACCATCGACGACCCGGCGGCTCAGGTCGGCGGTTGGTTCGGGTTGGCGGTCGCGTTGGAAGGCAGCCATCTCGTCGTGGGCTCGCCCGGGTTTGGAGACCCTCTCGCCGGACCGGCCGTCCTGCCGGGTGTCGCCTATCTCTTCGACGCCGACACCGGGTCGCTCGTGCACACGCTCAACCACTCGACCCCGATCCCGGTCCAGGCCTATGCCGACACCGTCGGCCTCAGCGGAGACGTCATCGCGGTCGGCGCACGGCGCGACAACGAGGCCGGCCCCGGCGCTGGCGCTGTCTTTGTCTTCGATGCCGTGAGCGGGCTCGAGACCTTCAAACTCGTCGCGGATGACGCCGAGGACGGGCAGGCCTTTGGCACGTCCGTCGACGTTGACGATGGGCTCATCGCCATCGGGGCGCCGGGTTCGACCCAGACCATGAACTCCGAGGGCGCCGCGTATCTCTTCGACGCGACCACCGGCAGCCAGGTCTTCAAGCTCGAGATCGTGGACGCTTCGCCCGAACTGTTCTTCGGTCGATCCGTCGCCATTGAGAACGGGTTGGTGGTCGTCGGGGCCGCCGGGAGCGCCTACCTCTTCGACGCGGCGACGGGACAGTTGGTCCTTGAGATCGAAGTGCCCATCAGTGAGAACGCTGGTCGTTTCGCCGAGGTGGTGGCGATCGGTGGCGATTCGATCATCATCGGTGCGCCTTCAGCAGTGACGGCAACCATCAGCGGCGGGGCCGCCTATGTCTACAACCTCGATGGGAACTTGCAACGCAAGTTCATCCCCACCTCGCTCGCTGAAGACGAACAGTTCGGGGTCGGCGTCGCCATCGACGGATTCGATGCGGTCGTCGGCGCCGATCTCAGCGATCAGGCGGGCGCAGGCTCGGGCGCCGCGTTCCTGTTCAAATCCGCCGCAGGGTGTTCTGTCGCCGACGTCGGGATCCCCTTCGGATTCATCGATCTGAGCGACGTCGACGCTTTCATCGAAGCGTTCCTCTCCGGCGACGCGCTCGCCGATATCGCGGTTCCCTTCGGGTTCATTGATCTGAGCGACGTCGACGCATTTATCGCCGCGTTCCTCGCTGGGTGCCCTTGATCCTCCTACCGGTCGGCATGAACTCCATGTCGTACCGCTGACGACAAGCCGATCGCGCGGACGGCCGATTGGCCTCCCGATACTCAGATGCGCCTCCAGATCGAGCCCGTCATCTCAACGTTCATCTCGTGCGAACTTCAAAGCCGACGCAACCGGTCTGTCGGCGCTCGGTAACGTGACGCGCGTATCCAGCTCTCACGCTGAGTTCCGAAAGGGAAACACCATGCAACACGCAAGAACCGCGATCATCGCGGCATGCGGTCTCGTCACAACAGCGCCCGCGCAGCTTACGGCCCTAGCCCAACTGACCAGTGGAGGCAAAGCCGGCGAACGTCTCGGTGCCGCGGTTGCGCTCGCGGACGGTCGTCTCATCACTGGCGCACCAGGCGATCCAGAGCAAGACGTCCGCGGCGTCGTATACGTTGCTTCGATCGAGACTGGGGATGTTGTGCACACGATCTCGGATCCGCTCGGGCAGCTCGGCGCCGAGTTCGGGGGAGCCGTCGCCGTCGATGGCAACACGCTGGTGATCGCGGCGCCGCAGGCCGGGTCGGGGCGGGTGAATGTCTACGAACTCTCGACCGGAACCCACCAACACATGCTCTTGCCGCCGATCGGGATAAAGAACTTCGGAGAGTCCGTCGCGATCCATGCAGATCGAATCGTCGTCGGCGCGCCGTCCGATGGACAGTCACCATCCGCGGCTGTCGTATTTGACGCCGGATCCGGCGAGGTGATTCAATCGTTGACGTCGCGCGTGGCAGAGTTCAGTCAGTTCGGTGCCAGCGTCGATGTCGACGACCAGCGCGTCATCGTCGGCGATCCGTTCCTCGGGCGTGCCTACGTCTTCGATGGCGATCAGCGCCTGGCGTTGGAGTACGCGAACTCAACCGCGTTCGGGGCAGCGGTGGCGATCGAGGAAGGCGTCGCCGTCGTCAGCGTGAACAAGGGCGCCGTCGCCTTCGACGCCGCGAGCGGTGAACAGACCGGCGTGATCAAGTTCCCGAAAGGGTTCAGCAACAGCGACGGCACACCGCTCGCTCTCGATCAAGGCCGCGTGCTGCTGGGCCTCGTCAACGCCGGATCCGCTTCGGGTGTGTTTGTCTTCGATGCCGAAGGGACGCTGATCCAGTCTGTCGCGGAGTTCCGGAGCGATCGAAACGACGGGTTCGCCGGAGCGATCGCGATGCGAGGAAACGACGCCGCGATCGGGGCGGAACGCAACTACATACCGCGACCGAACTCGGGCGCTACCCACGTCTTCGATCTCGGTCCGAGGTGCAAGGCGGATATGGCGTTGCCGTTCGGCGAACTCGATCTGTCCGACTTCGATGCGTTCTACGAAGCGTTCCGTGCCGAGAAAGCCTCGGCTGACTTCGCAGCACCCTTTGGGCAATTCGATGACGCCGACGAAAACGCCTTTGTTGCAATGTTCAAGTCGGCGTGCCTACGAGTGCGACGCGATTCACCGGAGCCGGACGCGCCCAATGCCCGCGGCCCGTAGTTTGTCCGTCCCGCCACCTCGTAGCCATCGGTCGAGCGCGAACCGAACCGAGGCGGACGGGGCCTTCGCCGTCAGCACCCCCCCACCGCTGTCGACCCGCACGCCGCGGCGGAGCGACTCCGGAACGACCGTTACCCAAGCTTCGAGCTTCCGGTCCTTCTGATCGGCCGTCTTCTTGACCGTGTCGGCGAAGCGAACGACATCGCCGCCGATCGTCCTCGCGGACCAGCGACGCCCGCGGAGTTCCCGCAACCGTGCCATGCGCTGGGCCAGTTCATGCTGGTGCATTGACAACGCTAGAACGTCTGCACGGAACGTGTAGCGTCACGAGTTCCGTTTTCTCGACCAGAATCCCGCCGGATCGACTCCGGCGCGGTTTCCGCAAGCGAGTGTGTGGCCGGAGGCCACTACGGAGCGATCAAACCTGCTCAAGAGCGTCTCAACGGAACGTCTAGGGTCACGAGTTCGGTTTTCTCGACCGGAAGCTCGCCGGATTGACCGCGTCGCGGGACGGCGTGAACTTGTGGCTTTACACTCCCTACCCATGTCGACGCGCATCAGCATCAAGCAGATCGTCAAAGTGTTCAAGGCGCCGGGAGGCGGCCGGACCGCGGCCATCGACGGCGTATCAGTCGACGTCGAACCGGGGGAACTGTTCTTCCTGCTCGGACCGTCGGGCTGCGGGAAGACCACGCTGCTCCGATCGATCGCCGGGTTCGTTGACCCCGATTCGGGCTCGATCGTCTTCGAACGCGACGGACACGCGCGAGACGTCACCCACACGCCGGCGAATCAGCGGAAGACCGCGATGGTCTTCCAGAGCTATGCGTTGTGGCCGCACATGACCGTGGCCGACAACGTCGCGTTCGGCCTGAAAGTACTCAAGCTCCAGGCGGACGAGCGTAAGACACGTGTCAAGCAGGCGTTGCGCGATGTACAGATGGAGAGCTACGCAGATCGCAAGCCGACGCAGCTCTCCGGAGGACAACAACAGCGGGTGGCGCTCGCCCGTGCTCTCGTCGTGCGGCCAGACGTGCTACTGCTCGATGAGCCGCTATCCAACCTCGATGCCAAGCTTCGCAACGAGCTGCGGACCGAGATCCGACGAATCGTCAAAGAGTCCGGCCTCACCGCGGTCTATGTCACCCACGACCAGAAGGAAGCCCTGAGCATGGCCGACCGGGTCGCGGTGATGCTCGACGGGAAGATCGAACAGGTTGGGACTCCCGCCGACCTCTACCACCGCCCCACCACCACGTTCGTTGGTTCGTTCCTCGGCGAAACGAATCAACTCGACGCAGCAACGACGAGCCACGAAGGATCGTCGTATGTTCGGGTTGCGTCGACCGACGTTCCGCTTGGTATCCAGATCGAAGCGAAAAATGTTTGGTGTTTAATCAGGCCTGAGTCGATGACGCTCTCGGCGCTGGACGAACGGGGTGTGATTCCGTCGACCGTCGAAGAGGCGGTGTTCCTCGGGGAACACGTGCAGTACCGCGTAGCCACTGATGACGGCACGCAGTTGGTGGTGAGCACGACACAAACAGTCTCGCCGCACGCACCCGGAGATCGGGTTGGCGTGCGCGTCGATCCTGATCGGCTGGTGCTCCTGCCGCGCTGATCATGCGGCCGTGTCGGCGGGGTTCGCTGAGCCCGCGAGCGGGAGCGAAATGACGAACTTCGCTCCACCCGAGTCGGCTTGCTCGGCCGTGATCTTCCCGTTGGCATCGCGGATCAATTCGCGACAGAGTGTCAGTCCGAGTCCGGTGCCGCCCGAGGACTTTGATCCGGATACGAACGCATCGAACACGGCAGACCCATCGGGCAATCCGGGTCCGTCGTCTTCGACGACGATCTCGCACTCGTTCCCCGTGGAACATGCCGTGAGACGGACGGATCCGGTGCGCCCCGTCATGGCGCGTCGGGCATTTGAGATCAGGTTCTGGAGGACCCTCTCGAGCCTTTCGGGACGAATCGCGGCCCGAACACCAGATTCGATCGAGACACTGAGCGGAACGCCGTCGGCTGAGATGCCGTTCGCACCGATCTCGGTTCGGATGACGTCGGCGATGTCCGCCGAGCCGGGTTCCTCCGTCGGCGTGCCGGCGGCAAGGTCGAGCACCGAAGCGGAAACCAACGCCGCCCGCTCGGCGGCTTCGACACACCGTTGCAGGGCCTTGCGTCCAAACTCCGCGTCATCGGGTCGGCGGAGCGCGGCTCGCCCGTAACCGACCGCGGGTGTCAATAGGTTGTTGAGTTCGTGGGCGATCAGCCCGGCGATGGTGCCGAGGGCGGCGAGGCGGCTTTGGCGGTCGGCGTCATCGGACAGTCGCCCGAGATCGGCCATGAGACGATCGAGCGATCGTTCGATCCCCGCGGGGTCCGGGCGTTGCGACGGACTCGGGATGCTCGGCTGGGCGTCGTGTTCAGTCACGATGATCCGTTCGGGGGAGATCGTCCGGAGAATCATCGGTCGCCCAAAGGTCCATCTTGTCCCATGTTCCACGTGGAACATGCGGATTCCATCGATGATCAGGCTCGCAGCGGTTCTGCCGGAGTACCACCGGATTCGGACGGAAACACGCTCCACCACGCGGCGGTGCCGTGTGCCCGACCTCCGGCGGCGAGAAACGCTCGGATCGAAGTGGGGCGGATGTCGGCTGAAGTGACGCCTGCGAGGTCGAGCCACTCGAACCCGATGTGATCCTCGCGACTCGGGACCGATCCAAGACCCCCGCCATCGTCGAAGTGTTCCACGTGGAACATCAGATTGACCTCGTGTCTCAGGCGCTCGCCCTGGAGAAATGACTCTTCGTGAACGGCGATGAGCGGACCAACCGTAGAGTTCGCGCCGGTTTCTTCGACCAGTTCGCGACGGAGTGCCTCCGCGGCGGGCTCCCCAAACTCAATATGTCCACCAGGGAGATAGCCGTACCCTTGGTTGAGGTTCTTGCAGATGAGCACTGCATTCTCTCGCACGATGACGCCGCGAGCGATGAACTCGATTCTAGAACTTGCCATGCGAGCCTCCTTGAGTTGACATTGTGCACTAGATATGGTGTTTCACTTTGGATGTCCTACGGAATACATGGTCATTGTCGTCGAAGGGAGTGTTGATGTCGACATCGAAGCCTCGCCGTCTTGGTCGGGGTCTCAACGCGCTGCTGAGCACTACCAATCAAAACCCTGTCTCTGTGAATTCGGTTCCGCCCGCAGCTGAAGCCTCGCCGGCGACGACGCGCGAAAATACCGATTCTGGTGAGATACTCCACCATGTTCCGGTCGAGAGCGTGTCCCCGAGTCCCTTTCAGCCGCGGCGGGTGTTCGACGCGGCGGAGCTCGACCAGCTCGCGGCTTCTATCGCTCGATCAGGGGTGATGCAGCCGATCGTTGTTCGTCCGCTGCCTTCGGGTGATCATGAACTCGTGGCCGGCGAGCGTCGTTGGCGGGCGGCCCGGCAGGCGGGCCTGGATCGGGTTCCGGCGTTGGTGCGCAGTCTCGATGATGAAACCGCCGCAGAGTGGGCGCTCGTCGAGAACCTGCAGCGAACGGATCTGAACGCGATGGAACGGGCTCGGGCGCTGCGTGGATTGATCGATCGTTTTGGTCTGACTCAGGGTGAGGTTGCGGACCGTGTCGGGCTGGAACGATCGAGCGTAACCAATCTTGTTCGGCTTCTCGAACTCGACTCAGCGTTGCAAGATCTCATTGAGGGTGGAGCTCTGAGTTTCGGTCACGGGCGTGCATTGTTGGCGGCGCGAGAGGAATTGCGCCTGGAACTCGCGAAACGTTGCATTCGCGAAGGGTGGTCCGTTCGGCGTTTGGAACGCGAATCTGCGGCTCTCGATGAAGGAAATCGAGACGGCGGGCGGGGGGCGGAAACCTCGGGATCTTCTGACGAAGTTGCGTCGTCGGGCGCCGGGGTGTCACCTGAGGTCCGCGATCTCGAGCGTCGGTTGGCTGAGCATTTGGGGACGGCGGTGAATATTCGCACGTCTGGTGATGGTTCTCGCGGCAAGGTTGTCCTGTCGTTCTATTCGTTCGCCCAGTTTGATGACGTGATGTCGCGGATGGGGCTTCTGACCGAATAGAGGGGGTGTTCGCGGTTCACTCGTGGGGTAATTGGCACTTGATCGACTATGTTTCTTCTGATTTACTAATCGGAGTTGACTGCGTGATATAGAAGACCTTCTATCGTTGAATTGTCGAGGGGGTCAATGGTGGTGTTCTGAGTTGCCGGTCGTTTTGTCGGTGGTTTCTCGGATCGCCGTGCAATCCCTGTGGTCTTTGTTCATAAGTTGAAAGGTGGGCGCATGGCGAAGCGTTCAGCAAAGAAGCGTGGCCGAAAGTCGGCTGGTCCTGCAGCGAGCGGCCCGGGTCTTGGTCTGGTATCGACGGCGGAACTCGCGCGTGAGATCAAGCGTCGCGAGCGTCAACTTGAGAAGCTGGAAACGAAGCGTGAAGCCTTGATGACCCAGGTCGCCGACCTGGATCATGAGATCTCGTCGCTCGGTGCCCTTCTCGGCACGGCGCCGCGTGCGTCGGGTGTCGGCGGGGGGCCGCGTCGTCGGCCTCGCAACGACATGAATCTTGCCGATGCGTTGCAGAAGACGCTGGGCGGGGTGACCTTGAGCGTCACGGAGGCCGCCGAGGCGGTGCAGCGCGACGGCTACAAGACGTCGGCGGCCAACTTCCGCACGATCGTCAACCAAACCTTGCTTCGTGAGACCGACCGCTTCAAGAAGGTCGCACGGGGTCAATACACCGCGAAGTGATGCCTGGCTGACGCCCGCGTGGATGACTCCTTGGGAGAGGGTCATTCGGCCGGTCTTTGAAGGGCAGAACTGAACAGCTTCGACAGACGCTCCATTGGGGCGTCTGTTGTGCTGCGCAGTCGGGTCATGGCAGCCGGGTCTGGGGCCGGAGGCGCGGTTTCGCGACGGGGAGTTTCAAGACCACCGTTCCGGAGGCCGGTGTTTCGGAAACCAGTATTTCGGAGGCGGGTGTTTCGAAGACCAGGAGACCGGTGCTCCGTCGATCACCGCATCCGCGGGTAGGGCGTCAGGCCCGATGACTCGTCGGCGTGGAACACACGCAGGAAGTCGTCCCACATGTCACGGTTCCCGCGGTCGAAGTTGAAGAAGAGTTCGTTGTTGAGCTCGCCTTCGGACTTGGTGGTTGTCAGCAGGTCGGGCGTGGGCTGCCAGCGGACGCTGGAGAGCTTCTCTTGCTCCGAGTTGCTGCTGCAACCGGCGAGCATGACGAGGCCACCGGCGAATGAAAGGACGACGAGGCGACGGACAACACGTTGGGTGGCCATGGGTACTGGTCTCCGGTATCACTCGGCCGCTCTGGCCGCCCATGCCGAGAGGGGTTCCCGGCGGTCTCCTTCCGCGTCAGCGCTACCGCGATCCGCAGGGAGGGCTCCAAAGGATACCGATTCTCGAGTGCGGCGTCGCGGCGTCGTGGTGATCTGGGGTCAGATTGCAGAATCGAGGCATCTCCCTGTGAATTTGGGTCGATGTTGCGGGCATCACGGCAACGCTTCTGCGGTGCATGCGAAAGAGTGATGAAGTCGGCCGGGAGAGCCCGGTCTGCTGGTAAGGTGACGTTGTGGAGGTTCGGATCGCTTTGCGACCCCGACCAACGCGGTGACATGTCCGAACCTTTGAGGACCCCGAGGGAGCCTCGAGAGCTTCGCGAAGATCACGCCCCCGCCTTTTGTTCGGTGTCAGGGGACGATCGGGATGAGGCCGGGGGCACCCACCTTTGATTCGGGGTTCGGACTGACCGCGACGACGGGTCGCAGAGCGATCCGGGTCTCCACACTCGCTGGGACTCATCCGGTCGTCCGGTTTGGATGGCGCGTCGGTCCCTCATGTTGCTCGGAACGCTGGCGGGCGTGCGGCCTGCATCCGATCGTGACGGCATGAACGGACTGAGCAACGTCGCGGCGGCGGATTTGTCTTCTTCGGTTGGGCTTGCGGTCGCGAAGGCGTCGCTCGACCAGGCCAAGCAGCAGGGGTCGCAGATGGTCGACCTGATCCAGGCCGCGTCTCCGGTGGCCGAAGCCCCGAGGGGCGCGGTGAGCCAGGCTCCGTCGTCTGGTGAAACCGGGGGCAACCTCGACGTTCAGGGCTGACGGTCGATCGTTGGGCCGAAAATCGGTTCGACGTTGATCCGCGGTCCGATAGACGTCGCATGGATGTTGTTTCTGATCCCAGCGCCGTCGTTGTGCCCGATCCTTCTGAACTGATGCCGATCACCGGCGACGCGATGGCGTCGTCGAATGTCCCGGATCGCAAGCGATTCATGGGCGAAGGCTGGTGGGACCTTTGGCATGAGCTCGGGTGGCCTGCCCCGGATCATGGTCTTGAGGTTCGGACTCGGCTCGGATGGGAGCGTTTGGCGCAGCTTGTCCGGCTGGCCGAGCACGTCGAGCGGCAGGGTGTTGCGGGTGACTACGCCGAGTTCGGGGTGTGGCGCGGCGGTGCCATGTGCTTTGTTGGAGCGGCTTGGGAACGC
Source organism: Planctomycetota bacterium (assembly GCA_038748775.1). GTDB lineage: Bacteria > Planctomycetota > Phycisphaerae > Phycisphaerales > UBA1924 > DAIQNV01. The sequence goes on along the minus strand of JBCDIT010000002.1, from coordinate 8,457 downwards.
TTGGGGGCGCGCGACCGACGGTTGCTCGGCTTCGATTCGTTCGAGGGGCTCCCCGCAACTGGCGAGCGTGACGGCGACAAACTCTGGGAGGGTCAGTTCGAAGACACGTCGGCGGACATGGTTCGATCGTTGCTCGATGGTCATGGCCTGGGGTCTCGCGTCGAGTTGTTCGAAGGTTGGTTCGACGACACCGTCTCGTCGATCGATGATCGATCACTCGCAATGGTGCACGTCGACTGTGATCTCTACGACCCGGCTCGGATGGTCTTGGAGCGCGTTTGGCCTCGCCTTTCTGTCGGCGGCGTGGTCGTGTTCGACGACTACCGCATCCCTGATACCCCTGGGGTGACGATCGCGGTCGAGGAGTTTTTCGCGAGCCGTCCCGAGACGGTGGAGATGACGCCCGGCCTTCGCTATTCGGCCTGGGTGGTGAAGCGGGGGTGATGTTCTCGCCTCGGCTGCCAGGGTGGCAGTGGGGTGCCTGGTTCGCTGAGTTGGCATCGCAGGACGGTGCTCTGACGGCCTGAAGGCTGTTTCGGAGCCCGTCGTGGTTTGGCGCGCGTGTTGCACCTTTCGTTTCGTCCCCGGTGTGCGGGGATTTGAGAAAGGAGTGGCGATGCGGACCGACCGGCTCACGACGATGGCGCAGCAGGCGCTGGCAACCGCTCAGCAACTCGCGATGCAACGATCGAACGCCGAACTGACCGCGCTGCATCTCTTGCAGGCGATGCTGCTCGAGGCGGGCGGGCCGGGATTTCGGATTCTCGAGAAGGTGGGTGTCGATCCGTCGAGGGTTGCCGGCGTCGTTGATGCTGAGTTGTCGCGGCTGCCCAAGGCCAGCGGAGGGGTCTCGGGAACGGCTGGCCAGCAAGCCGCGGCGATCCTGGCGCAGGCCGACGCGGACGCGACGCGTCTGGGTGATAGCTACGTGTCGACCGAGCATCTCTTGCTCGCGATCACGGAGGTTCGCAGCGCCGCGCTCGACGTCCTAACGACGGTGGGGGTGGACCGCGCGAAGATCGAGAGCGCGATTGCCGCGATCCGCCAGGCGAGCGGGGTGTCAAACATTACCGACGCGGACGCGGAGAGTCAGTTCGAGGCGCTGTCGAAGTACGCGATCGATCTGACGGAGAAAGCGCAGCAGGGCAAGCTCGATCCGGTGATCGGGCGCGATGAAGAGATCCGCCGGACGATGCAGGTGCTCAGCCGTCGGACGAAGAACAACCCGGTGTTGATCGGTGAGCCGGGGGTGGGGAAGACCGCGATCGCCGAAGGGCTCGCGCTTCGCATCGTTCAGGGCGACTGCCCGGACGGGATGCGGAACAAGCGGATCATGGCGCTCGACGTCGGGCAGTTGCTCGCTGGGGCGAAGTACCGGGGCGAGTTCGAAGAGCGGCTCAAGGCGGTGCTCCGAGAAGTCACGGCGAGCGACGGTCAGTTGGTGCTGTTTATCGATGAGCTGCACACGATCATCGGGGCGGGGGCGGCGGAGGGCGCGGTCAGCGCCGGCAACCTTCTCAAGCCGGCGCTCGCTCGGGGCGAGCTGCGTTGCGTCGGCGCGACGACGCTCGACGAGTACCGCAAGCACGTCGAGAAAGATCCGGCCTTCGAACGGCGTTTCCAGCCGATCACGGTCGACCAGCCCTCCGTCGAGGAAACGGTTGCGATCCTGCGGGGTTTGAAGGAGCGGTACGAAGCCCACCACGGCGTACGCATCCTCGACGGCGCGATCTTGGCCGCGGCGAGGCTGAGCCACCGGTACATCGCGGACCGTTTCTTGCCCGACAAGGCGATCGATTTGATCGATGAGGCGGGCAGCCGGCTCCGCATCGAGAACGACAGCATGCCGACGGAGCTGGACGAGATCCGGCGCCGCGTGATGCAGCTCGAGATGGAGCGGGAGGCGCTCAAGCTCGGGGCTGAGGGCGCCAAGGGTGAAGACAGAGAGCTCGAGCGGGTGGAGCGAGAGCTTGCGGAGCTCGGCGAGACGAACCGCCAGTTGACGGCGCAGTGGGACGCGGAAAAAGGCGAGCTGGACGCGGTGCAATCGCTCCGCGAGCAAATCGATCAGAAGCGCGTTGAGCTCGAGCAGGCGCAGCGCCGGGGCGATCTTGAAGCGGCTGCAAGGATCCAGTACGGCGAGATCCGCGAGATTGAGGATCGGATCGCAAAGGCGGAGGCGGTGATCGACGAGCGCCAAGCGGCCGGCGGGACGCTGGTGAAAGAAGAAGTCGACGCCGAGCAGGTCGCGGAGATCGTGGCGCGTTGGACGGGCATCCCGGTGGCGCGCCTGGTCGAGACCGAGCGCGAGAAGCTGACCCGGATGGAAGAGCACCTCCGCGAGCGCGTCGTGGGGCAGGACGAGGCGCTGCGTGCGGTGGCCGATGCGGTGAGGCGGTCGAGAGCGGGTCTGGGTGATCCGGCGCGGCCGATCGGGTCGTTCTTGTTCCTGGGCCCGACAGGTGTCGGCAAGACCGAGACGTGCAAGGCGCTCGCGGAGTTCTTGTTCGATACCGAGGATTCGGTGGTGCGTGTCGACATGTCGGAATACATGGAGAAGCACGCGGTGAGCCGTCTCATCGGCGCCCCTCCCGGGTATGTCGGTTACGACGAGGGCGGGGCGCTGACCGAAGCGGTTCGGCGCCGACCGTACAGCGTGGTGTTGCTCGATGAAGTCGAGAAAGCGCACCCCGACGTGTTCAACGTGCTTCTGCAATTGCTCGACGACGGGCGGCTGACCGACGGGCAGGGGCGCACGGTCGACTTCCGCAACGCGATCGTTGTGATGACGAGCAACCTCGGTTCTCAGAAGATCCAGGAGATGACCGAGAGCGGGGCGGAGGACTGGGAGATCGAGGCGGCGGTGCGGGACTTGATCCGGCGCGGTGCGGGCGCCGACGTTTCAAGCAAACCCCAGGTCGATGCGGAAACGGGCGAAGTGCGCGCGACGATGGATGTCGGGGTTCGTCCTTCGTTCTTCCGGCCAGAGCTGATCAACCGGATCGACGAGGTCGTGGTGTACCACCGCCTCGGACGAGAAGCACTGGCGCCGATCGTGGAGATCCAGCTCGCGCGGCTCCGCGCCCGATTGAGCGAGCGGGAGATCACGCTCGAGGTGACCGACGAAGCATCGACGCTGGTCGCCGATGAGGGCTACGACCCGGCGTACGGGGCGCGCCCGTTGAAACGCGTGATCCAGCAGCGGATCGAGAACCCGCTTGCGACCAAACTGCTCAACGGGGAGTTCGGATCGGGGGATGTGGTCCGCGTCGGCGTGGCCGGCGCGAGCCTGGTGTTCGAGCGGGTCGGGGGCTGATCAGCCGACTTCGCGCTCGAGTCGTTTGAGGACGTCCTTCGCCGAGCGGCCGCGGCCCCTGGGGTCGGTCTTGTCGATCACGGTTCCGTCGGGCTTGACGAGGTAAACGACCGGCAAGAGGTCGCCTTGCAGGTCGGCGGCGGGCGTCGCGAAGCGCTTGTTGAACGGGAGCACCTTCCAGGGCATGTTCTTGTCGCGGACGTGCTCGTTGTGAAGCCGCTCGGTTCGGTCTTGGCTCATGAAGACAACCTCGAAGTTGTCCGACTCGGCTTTGAGCTTGCTATACGTCTTGAGCAAGCTGGGGGTGAAGCGGGCGCAGCGTGAGCATTCCTTGCGGCCCTGGTAGACGACGATGTACTCGGCCCCGTCGAGCGGCTGGGTCGCTTGCTTGTCGTCGGGGACGAGGGCCGCTTCGAGCGAGCGGACGAAGTGCGGCCGGCGTTGCTCCTTTGGCGTCGCGGTACGTGAACGGGCCTGGACCAGGATGTTGGTGCTGGTTGGTTCGAGCGTGAAGAGGACGTCGGTGGGGGCGTGATGAACGGTGAGCTGGCCTCGGGCGAAGCCTCGGAGTGCGAGCGTCTCGCCGCCGCGGATGGTCGTTCCATCGGAGAACTGCATCGTGTTGTTGAGACTGACGCGTGCCGGCCAGAGCGAGCTGTCGCGTTCGAGAGACGCGAGCGTGAGGGCCATCGCTTCTTCGGAGAGGCCGCCGATGAGCTTGGCGGCTCGATCGAGAAGGTCTGTGTCTTCGATCTTGGCTTCAAAGATGAACGCGCCGCTATCGAGGACGATCGCGTCGGGGCGCAGCTCGTGGATGCTCAGCTCGGCGCCTTTGGCGATGACGTCTCCGCTTCCGAAGCGGAACTCGCGCATCGCGGTGACCTTGTCGGGGCGCAGATCTGGCCGATCGATGAGGGTCGCGACCGTTGGCGGTGCTTTCTCGGACGCCGTCTGTGCCAGTGCGGGCGTCGTTGTTGTGACGAGGACACCCGCGATGAGTGCCGCGAGACGGTGGGGTGTTCGGGACGCTTGTGGCTTACTCATCTTGGGCCGCCTCCTGTGTTCGGTCTGACTTTTCTATCGGTGTGATCTCTTTATAGGTTGTGTTCGGGCGTGTCTTCGCGGACTCAAGCAGAAGACCCTGAACTGTGTCATCGGGGGGTGGCGCTCGGGGTGATTCAGGAACCGGGGGAAGGGGGGCGGCGTATCGATACGTGTCCGAGTGGTGCTCGGGCAAGAGGTTGGGCCGGTGAGAGCCGGGTCGATCGTTTGAAGTCCTGTTCTGGGACGTGTTTCGTGGGTGCAGCATCAATTTGAGGCGTGTCCTCCTGATCTGTGCTTGGAGATCGAGAGCGATCGTTGTGGCCTAGGGCCGGGTGGATTCGTCGCAGGGGGTCGCGACGTCTTCGCTCGGTGGATGGCCTCGCCCTTTGCGGCCCGGCTGAGCCTGTGTGTGCTCCGGGGTCTGGTCGTGGCGCTGTGGGCGTGGCGTGCTCGCTTCCGCGTGAGACGCGCGGAAGCGGGCTTGAGGGAGACAAGCGCGGGCGTCCATGACTTGGTGCGAGCCGGGTCATTCGAGGAGAGTCGAATGGACGCCCTCCCGGGCCGACGTACTCCCGTGCGTCGGTCCGATTCGAGGAGAGTTGAGAGCGACCGCGAAGGTGTGCCGCGGTCGCGGCGGCCCGGGCAGCGAGATGCTCCCGGGTCGTGTTCCGGGCCCTGGCGGCGGTCGCAAAGTGGGAGGTCGACGCCGCCAGGGCCTGTCAGGATTCCCTTCTTCCCCACGCCGGGCCGGGCGCTCCCCCGTGTGAGCGCCCGGTCGTTTTTTTGTTGTGCTCGCTTGCGGTGGTTGCTTTAGCGCGGCGGTGTTCTGGGGGCGTGTTCGGTCGGGGTGGAAGTTTTTCTGGGTTTGGGGTTGGCGCGGTAGCGAATAGCGATACGATCTGCGTGTCCGACCCTTCTCGGGGTTGGTGGAGAAATTAGGGAGCCCGTTCAAATCGGGAATTCACGCCTCGCGGTTGTCGTGTGTCTGTAGCACGGCGGTTCCGGGGTCGGGCGTCGGTCTGTATTTGTCGGCGTCCGTGAAGTAAAGAAGGGATGATTGAGATGAAGACTGCGATCTTTGCTGTTGCCGGTGCCGCTGCTGTTGCTCTCGCCCAGCCGGCTTCGTTTGATGACCTCGGCGTGATCGGTGGCGAAGGCACCTACAGCTTCGACACCACCGGTTCGTTCAACGTCACCGGTGCCTTCGATCTCGATACCGAGATCGGTCTCTGGGACGCCTCCGGCACCCTCCTCGACAGCGACGACGATGGCCTGGGCTTCCCGTTCAGCATCGTCACCGCCGACCTCTCGGCCGGCATGTACTTCATTGGTATCGGCGAGTTCGATTCGATCTTCGGCGACGGCTTCACGAACACCGGCACCAGCCTCGAAGACGGCGAGCAGGGCGACGCCGTTCTGAACATCAACGGCTCGTTCGCCGCCAGCCAGATCTTCGACGCCGTCCCGGGTGGCAACGGCGAGACCGCCTTCTTCAAGGTCACCGTCGTTCCGGCTCCGGGCGCCGCCGCCCTCCTCGGCCTCGGTGGCCTGGCCGCCGTCCGTCGTCGCCGCTAATTGAGCATTTGGAAGGGCCCGGGGTGGCAACACCCCGGCCTCTTTCTGTTCTCGCGGGGGAGCGTCGCGGAGCGTGTGAGCGCCAAGCCGCGGCACTGAACCACTGACGGAATCGGGCGGTCGTGCCGCGGCTGCCTTCACACTGGATTCGCACTTTCGTTCAAAGAGAGACTAGATCATGAAGAACAGCATCATCATCGTCGCCGGCTTCGCCGCCGCGGCTTCGGCTCAGTCGGTCGCGACCTACAGCATGACCGCCACCCCGAACCCGGCCAACCTGGGTGACACCGTCCTCTTCGAGGTCATGGGCAGCGCGACCGCCGGCCAGATCGGCAACGCTTCGGGCATCGGTGGCGTCAACCTCAGCGTTGACATCGCCGGCGGTTCGGTCGACCTGGGTTCGGTTACCTCGAACGGCGAAGTCTTCGGCGGCACCAACGTGGTCGCCGACGCTGGTGGCTTCGACATCAGCTTCGCCGCGAACAGCTTCGTCGGTAACAACTTCACCGACGGCATCGTTCTCTTCTCGTTCGAAGTCGCCGCCGACCAGGTCGGCACCATGACCGTGAGCACCAGCCAGGGCGTCGTTTCGGTGTTCGGCGCCGCGATCGGTCTCCCGGGTGCCTTCCAGCCGTCGCTGAACTACGACACGGTCGAGTTCGCCAGCGCCAGCGTTTCGGTCGTCCCGACCCCGGGTGCCGCGGCCGTCCTCGGCCTCGGTGGCCTGGCCATCGCCCGTCGCCGCCGCTAATCCCGGTACGACAACCTGATTTCTCTCAGAGCCCCGGTGCGAGCCGGGGTTCTTTTCTTGCGCGCTCTGCACGGTCTATCGGGCCCTTTGATTCGTCTGGTGCCCGCTGCGCGGTTTCTCGTCGCTTTCCGGGCGCAAAGAAAACGCCCGCGTGTCGCGGGCGTTTGGTGGTGACGAACTGAGTGTTGGTTTAGGTCGAGCCGGCTTCGGCGGGTTCGGTCGAGCCGCTGTCGACTTCGCTTTCGTTGGTTTCGAATTGCAGGGCTTCTTCTTCGCCGACCCGATCGATCTTGATGTGGTGGCGTTGGTGGAGTTCGCCGGCGAGCAGCTTCTCGCTGAGCGGGTCTTCGATGTAGGTGCCGATGGCGCGGCGGAGGGGCCTTGCGCCGTAGTCGGGGTTGTAGCCCTTCTCGATCAGGAAGTCCTTGGCGGGCTGGGTGAGCTCGACCTCGAAACCCTGGTCCTTGAGACGGGCGGCGACCTTGTTGACTTCGTACTCGACGATCTGGACGAGGTCGTCGCGCGTCAGCGGCTTGAAGACGATGACGTCGTCGAGACGGTTGATGAACTCGGGGCGGAAGAACCGCTCGATTTCCTTCATCAGGATCGACTTGACGTTCTCGTGGCTGCGGTCGGTGCTGCTGGGCTGGAAGCCGAAGCCGCCCCCGCCCTTGATCAGATCGGCGCCGATGTTCGACGTCATGATCAGGACGGTGTTGCGGAAGTCGACGTGGCGTCCGAACGAGTCGGTGAGCCGGCCCTCTTCCATGATTTGGAGGAGCATGTTGAAGACGTCGGGGTGGGCCTTCTCGACTTCGTCGAGGAGGACGACCGAATAGGGACGCCTGCGGATTTGCTCGGTGAGCTGTCCGCCTTCCTCGTAGCCGACGTAGCCGGGGGGCGCGCCGACGAGGCGGGAGACGTTGTGCTTCTCCATGTACTCGGACATGTCGAGGTGAATCAGCGCGTCTTCGTCCCCGAACATGAACTCGGCCAGCGCCTTGCTGAGCAGCGTCTTGCCGACGCCAGAGGGGCCGACGAAGATGAAGCTGCCCATCGGGCGCTTGGGGTCCTTGAGACCGGCCCGGGCGCGGCGGATCGACTTGCTGATCGCCTGGATCGCCTCGTGCTGGCTGATGACCTTCTTGTGGAGTTCGTTCTCGAGTTCGAGGAGGCGGGCGGCCTCTTCCTTTTCGAGACGCTGGAGGGGCACCCCGGTCATCTTGGAGACGACCTCCGCGATGACTTCCTCGTCAACGACGCCGTCGACTTCTTGCGACTTGGCCCGCCACTCCTTCTGGATGTCTTCCTTCTGCTTGCGCTTTTGCTCGGCGCGGTCGCGCAGCTCGGCGGCCTTTTCGTAGTCCGCGGCCTTGACGGCCTCGTCCTTCTCAAGCGTCAGACGCTCGATCTCAGCCTCGAGCTCGGCGAGGTTCGGCGGCTTGCTCATCGACTTGATTCGGACGCGGGCGCCGGCTTCGTCGATCACGTCGATCGACTTGTCGGGCTGGACGCGGCCCGTGATGTAGCGGCCCGAGAGCTCGACGGCCGCGCGGACCGCTTCGTCGGTGATCCGGACGCGGTGGTGCTCCTCGTACTTGTCGCGGAGCCCCTTGAGGATCTCGACGGCCTGCTCGTTGTTCGGCGGGTCGACCGGGATCGACTGGAAGCGGCGAGGCGAGATCCAGTGCATCGGAGCCACCACCTTCGATGAGTACCGCAAGTACATCGAGAAGGACGCCGCCCTCGCCCGCCGCTTCCAGTCGATCCC
>JBCDIT010000001.1:0-605031 GCA_038748775.1 Planctomycetota bacterium | reverse complement strand
TTCTTCTTCTGGGGCGTGAAGAGAAAGGCGTCTTGCAGGCCGACGGCGGTATAGAGCTTCTTGCCGTCGTAGTTGCCGTCGGCCATCACGACAGCCCCCTTCGTGAGATGCTGGACGAGGTGCTCACGGGCGACGGTCGGCTCTCCTTCGTTCATCGGTGTCACCCGGAAAGCCCTGATTCTGCCGAGCGAATCGGCCAGCCCGTGGAGCTTGTACCCGCGACTGAATCGCCCGTTTCCCCGGCCGGTACGGGCATCGGGATCCTCGCTGGACTCGCTGATCGGCAAGGCTTTCCCGTCGATAAACGCCAAGGACGCCGACTCATCGAGACCCGCGAGCAGCTCATTCACCCGATTGAGTATCGCGGTCATCCGCGGCGTCTTGACCCGTCTGCAGAACTGGCTCAGCGACGGGAGTTCCTGAGGACGCATCATCGGCGAGTAGCTCGAGCGGAGCACCGCCCAGCACAGCGGCTGGCTATGGGCCACCGTCCAGAAGTACATCCGGGCGATGAGCCGATCGCCGTACACCGGCCGTCGGCCCAACCGTGGTAAGCTCCGATCAGCGAGCCGGATCGCCCGCTCGATCACACGCCAGACGTTCTTGTCCATGCTTGCCTCCTCGTGGTCCTGCCAGACCGAGGGGCAAGCATGGCATGCGCAAACACTTGGCGCAAGCGAGTACGCGCTAGGCGCGAAATCGTCCGTGGCACCCTTGGTTTGATGCGTGGTGCGACGATCAAGCAGTGGCACCCGGCACCTCGCATCTACAACTGGTTAACAAGTAACGCCTTGCATGTGGTCTTGTCACCTGCGAGAAAGATATCTCGAAAGGACCTCTCGATCTGGTCACGAAGCTGTTCCGATATGCCGACGGCGGTGCCCATTCGGCGATGTCCATGTATTGGCGCCTCGGCCTCCATGAAGAGATCGAGCATTTCTTGATGAAAACCGAGACCAAGAAAGATCACACATTCAGCCCATTTGAAATATTCTTTCAGCTTCGTTGCTTGGTCATTTGGGTCGTACATTGTTTGCAAATTTGCCGCAAACCGGTCGTCTGGAAAGTTCGCTTCATATGGTGACCCGACAACACCAAGATCGTACTCGTCGGTTCCGCCGAGTTTAACTAGATGTAAATCAAGTGATCCGTGGATGTGGTGAAATCGATCCAGTTGATCAACTTTTGAAGTAACTGCGTCAACTGCTTCTTTCGGGGAGCACGAAAAAATGTTGCGCATCATGGTGGCCATCAAGGCTTGCGGAAGCCGGTCATAATTAAAAGAAATGAACGCAACTGGATTCTTGGCAAATTGTGACGGGTTTTGGTGCAGGCGATTGTGATACAGCCACGATATCCAGTCTTCGTTCGAATTTTTCGCAATTCCATGATTTGTAATTGCCTCGGTTTCGTCCTTCCAAATGACGTCTCCGATTGCAGCGAGGTAGTCGTCACGGTTATGCACGTGGCGAAGGAATGAATCGATGGTTGGGCATCGGCTCCGTTCTAGGCGACGTCCAAGCGCACGAATTGGGGCTACTTCAGAGGTCGCCCCGATTTTTAGCGAATTCCTCGTCTTGAGAGTGTGTATCACGCGGTCGAGAAGCTCGGTTCCTAATGGAAGGCCGTATCCGGCTGAAGATCCGGCGCCCAGAACGAAAAGCGTTCGTTTTTCGATCACGTGGCTACTCCCCCGTATCCAACACCGCCATGAACGCTTCCTGCGGGATATTCACCGACCCGATGCTCTTCATCCGGTCCTTGCCCTTCTTCTGCTTCTCAAGCAGCTTCCGCTTGCGCGACACGTCGCCGCCGTAGCACTTGGCGGTCACGTCCTTGCGGAAGGCCTTGATCGTCTCGCGGGCGATGATCTTGCCGCCGATCGCCGCCTGCAGCGGGATCTCGAACTGGTGGCGGTCGATCTGCTTGCGCAGGCGGGTGAGCAGGGCGCGGCCCCGCTGCTCGGCTTTTTCCTTGTGCGTGATCAGGCTGAGGGCCTCGACGGGGTCCCCGTTGATCAGGATGTCGACCTTGACGAGCTTGTCGGATCGGAACTCGGTCACCTCGTAGTCCATCGTGCCGTAGCCGCTGGTGATGCCCTTGAGCTTGTCGTAGAAGTCGTAAATCAGCTCCGCCAGAGGCATCTCGAACGTGATCATCTCGCGCGCGTCGCTGACGAACATCTGGCTCTTGAAGATGCCGCGGCGTTCCATGCAGAGCTTCATCACGTCGCCGATTGATTCCTTGGGCAGCATGATCTCGAGCTTGCAGATCGGCTCGAGGATCTCCATGACGGCGCCCATGTCGGGCAGGTCGGCGGGGTTGTGGACCTCGATTTCTTCGGCTTCGCCGCCCTTGCCCCGGATCATCGCCTTGTAGCTGACCGTCGGGGCGGTCTGGACAAGCTTGAGATCGAACTCACGCTCGAGTCGCTCTTGGATGATGTCCATGTGCAGGAGTCCCAGGAACCCGCAGCGGAAGCCAAACCCGAGAGCTTCTGAATGCACCGCCTGGAAGGTGAAGCTTGAGTCATTGAGGCTGAGCTTCTCGACCGCTTCGCGCATGTCCTCGAAGTCGGTGCCCTTCTTTTCGCCCGTCGTCGCTGGGTAAAAGTCGCAGAACACCATCTGCCGGGGCGGCTCGTAGCCCGACAACGCCGCCGCTGCTGGGTCGTGGTCGATCGTGATGGTGTCGCCGACACGGACCTCGCCCAGGTTCTTGATCGCCGCGATGAGGTAGCAGGTCTCGCCGACGCCGACTTCTTTGACCTTGGTCGGCTTGGGCGTGTACTTGCCAAGCTCGGTCACCTGGAAGGTCCGGCCCATCTGCATCATCCGGATCTTGTCGCCCATCTTGAGCTTACCATCGAACACACGGCAGTAGAGAACGACGCCGCGGTAGTCGTCGTAGACCGCGTCGAAGATCAACGCCCTCGTCTGCTTCATCTCCGCTGCGCGGGGGGCGGGCAGGCGATCGATGACAGCGTCGAGCAGCGCGTCGATGCCGGCGCCGGTCTTCGCGCTCACCGGGATGCAGTCTTCTGCCGGCAGGCCCAAGACCTGCTCGACCTCGTCGGCGATCTCGTCGGGCCTCGCGGCAGGCAGGTCGATCTTGTTGAGGACCGGGATCATCTCCAGGTCTTGCTCAGCAGCGAGGTAGGTGTTGACAACGGTCTGGGCTTCGACGCCCTGCGCCGCGTCGACGATGAGCAGGGCGCCCTCACACGCCTTGAGCGCCCGTGAGACCTCGTAGCCGAAGTCGACGTGCCCCGGGGTGTCGATGAAGTTGAGCATGTAGGTCTGGCCCTTGTGCTCGTGGAGCACAGTGACCGCCGACGCCTTGATCGTGATGCCCCGCTCGCGCTCGAGGTCCATCGAGTCGAGGAGCTGCTCCTTGGCCTCGCGTTCGGAGACCGCCTTGGTGAGCTGGAGCAGACGGTCCGCGAGCGTCGACTTGCCGTGGTCGATGTGCGCGATGATCGAGAAGTTGCGGATCTGAACGTCGGTCATCGAGGCAGGGCTCCCGGTAGGGCGTCGGTGGGGTCGAGGACCCCGTCCGAGATGGTACGCACGCCCGCTCGCGTCCTTGGGCCCGCCCGGATCGACCCAGGGCGGGCAATTCGGACCTTGGGCTCGGCACGCCAGATCAAAATGACCGGGGCGTGTCGTCGCGGGTTCGCCGGTCACGCGATCTTCGTCATTGCACCCGCCCTGAGCACAAGGAGACCGCCCCAATGCCTCGATTCGCCTGTGCCGTTCCGCTTCTCGCTGGGACGTTCGCTTTGGCCCAGATCGGTCCCCAGACCGCCCCTTGGACTGCGGCCCCGAGCGAACTCATCGTGTTTGGAGACAGCTTCAGCGACGTGGGCGAGTTCGGGCCTCCTGCGGAGCCCGATGGGCGTTCGTACTTCCAGAATCGGGCAACCAACGGGTTCCTGTGGTGGGAACTGCTGGCGGCCGAACTCGACATCCCGTCCAGGAACCCCGCGATCGGCGGAGGGACGACCCAGTCGGTGCTCGATGAGCAGATCACTCTGTTCCGTGAACACTCCGGGGCGTTCGCGTCCGATTCGCTGGTGGTGTTGCTCGTCGGGACGAACGACATCGTCGACCAGCCGTTCCTCTTTGGATCCCCGGGCGCCGCGAGGGACGCGGCGATCGACGCGCTCGTGGACAACCTCTTCGAGTTTGTGTCGACGATGTCTTCGCTCGGTGCGCAGCGGTTCATGCTGACGACGCAATTCGACGTCACCGGTTTCCCGGTCGTGTTCAGCGACGACGCTCTCGCCGGTCTCCTGCCGACCCTCGCGACGGTGGACGACGCGATCAACGCGAGGCTGGAGGCTGAAACGCCGGCGCTCGCCCGGCAACTCGGCGTATCGATCACGCTCTACGACCTCGCCGGGCTGGTCGAAGACGTCGTCGCGAACCCCGGGGCCTACGGAATCACCAACACCACCGAGCCGGCGGACAGCGACGGTGGGGTGGTGGCCGATCCCGACGCGTACCTCTGGTGGGATGTCATCCACCCAACGGCGCGGTTCCACGAGATCTTCGCAGAAGAGCTCGTGGACTTCTTGCAGACGCCCTGCTCCGCGACCGACGTCGCGGCGCCGCTCGGAGTGCTCGACCTGGCCGATGTCGACGCGTTCATCGCCGGGTTCTTGGCGGGGTGCCCCTAGCTCCGTTTGCGGGCGACAAAGTCCCACACCGGAGGCGGAACCAAGAACCGCGACGGATCCTCGCTCATCTCGTCCCAGAGCGCCATCAAGTCGGCGAGCTCTGCTTCGGTCATGTGACCCGAGGTCACGAGCCTTGGCGCAAAGCTCCTGATCCACGTGTCCGGCCACGCCCACATCTGCGTGCCCGGTCTCGCGACCCGTTGTTGCACCCTCATCGTCTCGATCTCGAAACCGAGGTCGAGCACGACTTTCGGGAGAACACCAACAACGTCGGGGTTGCCCCCAGCGTCGATCCAGCTCTCGATCACGGCTGCACGGAAAGGCTCGAACCGCTCGTCGTGCGGTCCGGCGGTGAACGCTCGGTAGTTGAAGTAATCCTGGACGATCAATCGCCCACCCGGCTTGACGTGCTTGGCGATCTGCTCAACGACGCGCTGCGTATCCGGTGCGAAGCACAGGACCCATCGGGCGTACGCGACGTCGAAGACCTCGTCGCCAACAGCTTCTGTGAGTTCGGATAGCTCGCCAACCCGGAACGCGGCCTGTTTGAGCCCGATGGTCTCGGCGCGGCGCTGGGCCTCTCCGATGAACCGGGCGGAGAGGTCGACGCCGAAGACGCGGCCTGTGTGCCCCACGAGTTGGGCAAGGTCGAGGCTGGCATACCCGGGCCCGCACCCGACATCGAGCACGCGGCTCCCGGGCCCGACCCCGGCTTCGCGCCAGAGGACGTTGGCTGTATCGACCCAAAGCCGATGCTGGACACCGAGCCGTTCGAGCTCGAGGGCATCGGTTCCCAGAACGTATTCGCGCTCAGTTTGCGTTGACATGGTCGCAGAGCGTACGCCCGGCTTGCTTCGGGGCCGTGCCCAGCGAATGCTGATACGTGCTCATCCTCCCCAGCCGCGTGCCCTTGATGTCGCGCCAGAACTACCGGCTCGAGTTCACGGCGGCGTTCTTCATGCCCTTCCTGCTCATCGTTTTCGAGGGCAGCGTGATCTCGGTGCTCGTCCGGATCGCGTTCGAGGGGCACGTCGATCCGAAGCTGCTCAACTTCATCACCGGCGCGGTCGCGGTCGTCCCCGCCCTCTCGAACCTGCTGAGCTTCGTCTGGGTGCGGCTCAGTCACGGTGTGAACAAAGTCCGGTTTGTCACCAGCTTGCACGCCGTGATGGCCGCGATGGGGCTCGGGGTCGCGCTGGTGCCTCTCAACGACGCAGGGCTCATCATTCTTGCGTTGCTCGTGCTCTTCGGGCGTGCGTGCTGGTCAGGGGTAACGACGCTCCGTTCGACGATTTGGAAGCAGAACTATCCCGACGGATCGAGGGCCAAGATCACCGGTCCGTTCGCAATGATCACGGTCCTGATGCTCGCGGGTCTCGGGTATGGGCTCGGCGAACTCATGGATGCTGATGACCGTGCGTTTCGTGTGTTGGTCCCCGTCGGGTGCGTTATGGGCATGGTGGGGCGGTATTTCTGGACCCGCATCCGCGTCCGAGGCGAGGCGGCAATGCTCCTCGGGGAGAAAGCCGCCGATCGCAAGGAGGGCCCGAGCTTCAACCCGGTTCGGATGATTGACGTGTTGCTGAAGGACCGGTCGTACGCGGCATTCATGCTCTGTCAGTTTCTGCTGGGCATGGGCAACATTCTTGCGATGACCCTGCTCGCGATTTTGCTGCGCGAGATTTTCAGTGCCGATTACAACCAGGGCATGCTCGTCTCGACAGTGATCACGTTTGTCGTCATGCCGTTCGCGATCCCGCTCTGGGCCAAACTGTTCGACAAGGTGCACATCGTCAAGTTCCGTGCGATCCACTCCTGGGTGTTCGTTGTCGGTCTCACGGTGCTCCTGATCGCGGTGCACACCGAGACCTTCTGGCTGCTCTTCGTGTTTAGTGCGCTCAAGGGCATCGCGTTCGGGGGTGGGGTCTTGGGTTGGACCCTGGGCCATCTGGACTTTGCGCCGCCCGAGAAGGTGAACCAGTACATGGGCGTGCACGTCACGCTGACCGGCGTCCGGGGCTTGCTGGCCGCGACGCTGGGCGTGCAGGTGTACGAGTGGCTGGGCGGCGCCGAAGGTGGTGGGGGACCGGCCGTGGGGATCTGCCTGGCGTTGACCACGATCGGGGCGATCGGCTTCGTCATGATGAGCCGCGGCATGGACAAGCCTCGCCACGACCCGGCCGAGGACGAGGTCGCCAACGTCACCGGGGGCGGGAGCTGAGCCGTCGCCCCCTGCCAATCTGACAGGTGGCGGTGCTCCCCGATGCAGGGAAGTCGTCGAAGACGATCGTGCCGCTTGGCACGCGGCTTGCAATCCATCTCTTTGATTCGAAATCTATCCCCCCAGCGGCGCACCGGCCGCCCAGCCCACTGGAGGCCAAGACATGTCCAAGATCATCGGTATCGACCTCGGAACCACGAACTCTGTGGTTGCGGTTATGGAAGGCGACGAGCCCAAGGTCCTCATCAACGCCCAGGGCAACCGCACCACCCCCTCGGTCGTCGGCTTCACCGACAAGGGCGAGCGCCTGGTCGGCCAGCCGGCTCGCCACCAGCAGGTCACCAACCCCAAGAACACCGTCTTCAGCATCAAGCGGTTCATGGGCCGGCGGCACAGCGAGGTTGGGTCGGAAGAGAAGCTGGTGCCCTACCCAGTGACCGGTGGTGCCGACGACTTTGTGAAGGTCACCATCCGCGAGAGCGAGTACACCCCTCAGCAGATCTCAGCGTTCATCCTTCAAGACCTCAAGAAGACCGCCGAGGACTACCTGGGTGAGACCGTCGAGCGGGCCGTGATCACCGTCCCCGCCTACTTCAACGACGCCCAGCGCCAGGCCACCAAGGACGCCGGTGAGATCGCAGGCCTCAAGGTCGAGCGCATCATCAACGAGCCTACCGCCGCGGCCCTCGCGTACGGACTTGACAAAAAGACCAACGAGAAGATCGCTGTCTTCGACCTCGGTGGCGGTACGTTCGACGTCTCGATCCTCGACGTCGGCGACGGCGTCTTCGAGGTGATCTCGACCCACGGCGACGGCCACCTCGGTGGTGACGACTGGGACCAGAAGATCATCGATCACCTCGTCGCCGAGTTTAAGAACAAGGAAGGCATCGACCTATCCGCCGACCCGATGGCGATGCAGCGCCTCAAGGAAGCGGGCGAGGCGGCCAAGAAGGAACTCAGCCAGGGGCAGCAGACGACCGTCAACCTGCCCTTCATCACCGCAGACCAGTCGGGTCCCAAGCACCTCATGGTCGAGATCACGCGGAGCAAGTTCGAGAGCATCTGCGAAGACCTGTTCCGCCGTCTCCGCGAGCCTTGCGAGCAGGCCCTCCGCGATGCCAAGCTTGACGCGTCGAAGATCGATGAGGTCGTGCTGGTCGGTGGTTCGACCCGCATCCCGAAGGTCCAGGAGATCTGCAAGGAGATCTTCGGCAAAGAGCCCAACCGCTCGGTAAACCCCGACGAGGTCGTCGCCGTGGGCGCCGCGATCCAGGGCGGCGTTCTCGCCGGTGACGTCAAGGACGTGCTCCTGCTCGACGTCACCCCGCTCAGCCTGGGCGTCGAGACCTTTGGCAAGGTCATGACCAAGCTCATCGAGAAGAACACGACCATCCCGACGTCGAAGAAAGAAACCTTCTCGACCGCGGCCGACAACCAGCCGTCGGTGCAGATCCACGTGCTCCAGGGCGAACGCGAGTTCGCCAAGGACAACCGAACGCTCGGTATGTTCGAGCTCGCCGGCATCGCCCCGGCGCCGCGCGGCGTCCCGCAGATCGAGGTCGAGTTCGCGCTCGACGCGAACGGCATCCTCTCGGTCACCGCCACCGACAAGGCCACCGACAAGAAGGCCGACATCCGGATCGAGAACTCGGGCGGGCTCGACAAGTCCGAGATCGAGAAGATGAAGGCCGACGCCGAAGCGCACGCCGAAGAGGACAAGAAGCGGCGCGAGATCGTCGATCTCAAGAACCGCGCCGACGGCACCGTCAGCCAGACCCGCCGCGATCTCGAAGAGCACGGCGACAAGGTCACGCCCGAGATCCGCTCGAAGATCGAGTCGGCCCTCTCGAACCTCGAAGCCAAGCTCAAGGAAGACGAGGAAGCTCCGATCGAGGCCGCCCTCGGAGAACTGGAAGCGGCCAGGATGGAACTGGGCAAGGCGATCTACGAGGCCCAGGAAGCCGCTCCCTCAGGTGCCGCGGCGGCGGATGGGGATGCCCCCTCACCAGATGAGGGTAAGGATGATGGCGTAATCGACGCCGATTTCGAAGTGAAAGAAAGCGATAAGTCCTGACAGGAAAGGACTTATCGATCTGGGGCTATTTGGCCAGCGAAGCAATGAGAAGAGTGTGTGAACGCCGATACGTGATTTGGCGTAAAAGTGAACGCTGACATGGTGTGACCCCAACGCCTTGAGCGACCTCGCCGAGGCGCTCAACGGAGTTCTCACTCTCTCTCCTCCACGCGGCCTCCGGCAGACCCCCGGAGGTCGCGTTGTTTTTTGCGTTCGCCATCTCGTGACGCTCATCAGACGGTCTCACCAGAGTTGGCGCATCGTCTCGACGAGGCCCCGCCCGGCCGCGGCCCTGTGGCTCAGCCGGTTCTTCGCTTCAGGGTCCAGTTCCGCTCCGGTCTTCGAATAGCCGCTCTGCTCCGTAAGGAAAAGCGGGTCGTACCCGAACCCATTCGCGCCGGCGGGCACCCGGGGGGGCTCGCCGATCCGGCCCTCGAACGTGCCGCGCGACTCGGCTCGGATGTTGCCCTCGGGGTCGGCGAGCAAGATTGTGCACACGAAGCGCGCGGCGCGGTCTTCGACGCCCTTGAGCTCCGTCAGCACGCGCTCGTTGTTGAGCCGGTCGCGCTCCGCCCGGGGCAAGCGGCGTTGCTCTTCGTTGGGAACGCCATCGCAGAAGTAGTGGCTCGAGATCACGCCCGGCCTTCCGCCCAAGGCATCGATCTCAATGCCCGAGTCATCGGCTAGGCACCACGCGCCCGTCTGCGCCGCGTACGAGCGGGCCTTGATGGTTGCGTTGGCCTCGAAGGTCCCGCCGTCTTCCACCGGTTCTTCAAATGTACCGTCGAGTTCAGCCAACCCAACGAACCGAACCCCCGGAGCGGCGTCGGCGAGAATCGCGGCGAGTTCTCCAACCTTGTGGGCGTTGCCGGTGGCGATGACGATGCGGTCGGGTCGGGTCTTGGTCATGGGTCGAGGGTACGAAAGTCCTGTGGCGGACACCCGATACGCAGGGGCGCTACAGTTCGCCTTGCCACGTTCCGGGCGGGGCGGAGCCCACCGGTAGGAGCCAATCCGGGGAATTTCGAGATGACCCACGCTATCGGCGCCGCTGCGCCGCACGATCGGATGCAGACCATGACAGACGCGTTGGCCGGTGAAGCCGTTTCGATGATCCAACCCGGGATGATCGTCGGGATCGGCTCTGGAACGACCGCGTCCCGTGCGATCAACGCGTTGGCCAACCGCATTCAGACTGAAGGCCTCGACGTCTCCGCCGTCGCGGCTTCCGATGCCACCGAGGCGGTCTGCAGAACCTCCGGCATCAAGTGCCTGGATTTCGCGACCGTCGAAGAGATCGACCTGCTGATCGACGGCGCTGACGAAGTTGATCACGCGATGCGGATGCTCAAGGGCTCCGGCGGCGCGATGGCCCGCGAGAGGATGCTCGCCTGGGCCAGCGAAGCCCGGGTCATCATGGTTCGCGAGCACAAGATCTCCGATCGCCTCGGAGCCCGCAGCCCGCTCGCGGTTGCTGTGATGGCCTTCGGCCTGGCGAGCACCCGCGCCGCAATGCGCCGCATGGGGCTCAACGGGGTGCTCCGTCGTTCGATCAGCGGCGAACTGTTCATCACCGACAACGCCAACCTCGTCCTCGACGTCGTCCTCCCCGAAGGCATGGACCCCGAGGAAATCGGTAGCGCCCTTCACGCCATCCCGGGCGTCATCGACCACGGGTTGTTCTCGGCCGAGGCCGACGTCATCCTCGTCGAGCGCGAGGACGGGACCGTGGACCGCATGGAGCGGGTGGACGACTGACCCCGCTGCATCCGCCGACGATCGGCGGCCGAAACCGGTCGTCGGATACGGTCGAGCGTTCGTTTGGCGTCCCTTCTCCGTCTGTTCCAATCCGAGAGGGTGTCCATGAAGACGCGTTCAGGTGCCGCCGCTTTCCCGCGGAGTCGTGGTCGCTGTGCCATCTTTGTGCTTGCGATCGTTGGCGCGTGTCACGCAAGCGGTGTTACCGTTCAGGATCCGTCTCCGGCCCCGATCTCGCTCGACTCCCCTCTCGTGCCAACGGTTCAGATCCGCGGCGGGCCGAGCGAACTCAGGCAGACGGTGACGCTCCGCGAGCGGATGGACAACGCCGGCGTCCCGGGACTCAGCGTCGCGGTGATGGTCGACGGCAAACTCTGGGCCGAAGGCTTCGGCGTCGCTGACGTTAAGACCGGAACCCCGGTCACCAGCGACACCCTGTTCCAAGCCGCGTCGATCAGCAAACCCGTCGCCTCGATCGGAGCGTTGCGCCTCGTCCAGGACGGCGCCATGACGCTCGACGGTGACATCCATGACGCGCTGACGTCGTGGACGATCCCGTCATCGGACGCGATTCCAACGACCGATCCCGATGCCCCCCGGGTCACGCTTCGTCGCTTGCTGAGCCACACCGCCGGCGTGAATGTTCATGGATTCAGGGGGTACGACCGCGGCGGGCCGATCCCGACATCGATCGGTGTGCTCGATGGCAAAGGCAACAGCGATCCGGTCATCGTCGCCACCGTTCCCGGCGCCGAGCACAGGTACTCGGGCGGCGGGTACACCATCGCTCAAGTCGCGATGGTCGACGCGTCTTCGTTCGGTGACTTCCCGACGCTCATGTCATCCCTGGTCCTCGAGCCGCTCGGAATGCAACGCTCGACCTTCCGCCAGGTCCTCCCGTCCGATCTCCAGGTTCACGCGGCGACCGGGTATCTCTCAGATAAATCTGAGGTCGCAGGCCGATCAAGGGCCCACCCCGAGATGGCCGCGGCCGGGCTCTGGACGACGCCGACCGATCTCGCCAAGTGTTTCGTGAGCCTGCAACCTGGGCTCGATGGAATCGACGGTCCGGTGCTGACCGCCGATTCGGTCGAACAGATGTTCAAGTACGAAGGCCCCATCCGCTACGGGCTCGGCCTGAGCATCGGCTCAGAGCGATACGGGCACGGCGGCGGCAACATGGGCTTCAAGTGCGTCGCCAACTTCTTCAAAGACGACGCCAGCGGCGTCGTCATCATGTCCAACTCCGACAAGGGTTGGAACGTCAACGCCGACGTGCTCCGTACGGTCTTCTCCAACCTCGGCTGGTCGGGGCTCGAACCTCTTGAGAAGACCGTCATCGAAATCGGTCGCGGCCAATTGAAACGATGCACCGGGTCCTACGAAATCGCCGGCTACGGAACGGTGAAGATGCGGGCGAACGACGCGTTCGACGGTCTCAATTGCACCTTGCCCGATGGCACCGAGTTTCGCCTCTTTCCGGAATCGGAGAGCCGGTTCTTCGATCCAGACGACGGCGTCCCGATCGACTTCAACCTCGACGCTCCGGGGCCCGCTTCAACGTTCAAGTGGTCGGGATCGATCGCTACGCGCGTGCCGTAGCGAGCGATCACAGTTTCGGCTTCCGGTCGATTATCGACGTGGCACGCCGCCATCTCTTCACGACGCGCGCACTTTTCTCTGAGAACCGGCGTGCCGACAATTCGGAACAGCGAACCTGTGGTCTCTTCTGGTGAGAACTGATCGACGCGAACGTGTTCTCTTGTGCTTGTTGCGTCCATCTCGCTGAACATCTTGCGCACGGAAGGCGAGCTTTCATGCGCAAGTACGATCAGCAAGAGCGATGCGTCACCAGGAACGCTGGCCAGTGGACGCCGCTCGTGTGCGTCGGAAGCGTCGTATGCCCTGGCCGGTAGGTCGCGTTCGAGAAGGACCTACACGTGGTCGGCGACGGACGACATACCGTCTTATCCGCGCTTACGTCACCCCAATTCGACCAACTCGTGACACCGGGCGGCGTTCTGCATCGTCAGCCCGCTTTCGGCCGCGAAGTGAACCTCGAATCACTCCGATTTTTCATGGTTTGGGTCGCCATAGACGCGAACACAGTGTACGGTGCAATTGAGACTCAGTCTCAATAACTTCCCTTTTTCAGGAGATAGCTTTGAGAAAAGCAAAGGCCCTGTCGTTCTGCGCGCTCGTCGTTTTGATGGGGGTCCCAGCGACCGCAGACGTCCTCAGCGTGAACTTTGTCGGTGACCTCACCCAATACACCGGGCCGGCAAGTCAGAATCCGTTCAACCCCGGGACGCCACTCGGATCGGCGATCGCGGCCAACCCTGATCTCGGTCGATTCGACGGCCAATTCATCGTGAAGGGCTTCGATTCGACCATCCAGGGCGTGCAGACCTTCACGTTCGGCCCCGGAGCCGGGAGCGATCCGAATGTCGAGTTCTTCCTCCACACGCCAGTCCTCGAGCGCGTCGAAGCGCTAACGACTCGCCTTGCATCGGGCAATGCCCTCGGTGTGTCCGAAGACACCAAGATTCTTCTCCCGCGTACGGTCAACAGCACGACGACGGATGAAGTCGGTGTCACGACGACTGGGTTCTTCGGCACCGGGACTCTCACGGTCATCGACGGGGTCCCCGTCAACCTGACCTACACCCAGGGAGCCAATACACTTCAGTCGTTTGATTTCCGGTTCAACCCGCTGAGCCTCGAAGAACTTGCCGTTTCCGGCGATGGAGACTTCACGCTCGCGAACATGTTCGATCTCGACGCTGGTGAGGGTGCCGACGCCCGCTACGGATACAACACACCATTGAGCGCGTTCCCAGGGAGCACGATCCTTGACACGACCAAGGGTGTGATCGACGCCGAACTTGCGCTCGGCACACTGCTCGACGGCAAAGCCTCGTCAGGCGGCGTCGCGCTCGGCGACCCGTTCGCGGGATTCGATGGCATCTGGTACGAGTACCAGGCCGGTGGTGTCACCGCCTCCGTAGTTGTTGTGCCTTCACCGTACGGTGTCGCCGTGCTCGGCCTCGCCGGACTCGCTCCGTTCCGTCGACGTCGATAACGAGCGCCGCCGAAACCCCGCGCGGCATACCGGCCGCGAGGGGCATTATCTCAGTGCTCCGCGTGCACGCCGAGCGCTGCTGGCTGAGCGACGCGAAGCCCACGA
Source organism: Planctomycetota bacterium (assembly GCA_038748775.1). Taxonomy (GTDB): domain Bacteria; phylum Planctomycetota; class Phycisphaerae; order Phycisphaerales; family UBA1924; genus DAIQNV01. The sequence goes on along the minus strand of JBCDIT010000001.1, from coordinate 591,107 downwards.
ACGCGAACGTTCACCTATTGCCCCTGCGCCAAACTGAACCCAGCCTTCCCGTCGTACATCCGAAGCGGCTGGAAGTCGGTTACCTCGAACTTCTCCGCGACCTTCGTCAATAGGTGCACCGCCGGCATCTGCCCGATTGCCCCCAGCATCCGATCCGGATCCCGCAATTCGAATCGCACGCGGTAGTAATCCACGATCTCGGTGTACACGCTGCCCACCGGCCACACCTGCGTGCCCCGGTTCGAGATCATCGTCGGCTTAAAGGGCGTCCCGTCGCTGATCCGATCCAGCTTCTGGGCCAGTTCCAAGGGTGACATCGTCGTGTCGATGTAGATATCGCACCCGCACGCGTGGCGTTCGACCGTCTCGAACGTCCTCATCAACTCGTTCTGCGCCGGGCGAGGCGAGGGCGCGAACGTGACCTCGTTCTGGTCGGGCACCGGCCGGGCTTCCATCCCGGTCGGCACTTTGCCGAGCCGTTCGATGATTCCCTTGGCGAAGTCGGACGTCCCGACAGGCTCGCCCTTGCCCTTGACGTCGCCGGTATGCACGCCCGCCTCGAGCGTCGCGAGCAGCGCGTTCTCGATGTGGGCCGCGGCGTTGAGCAACCCGACGTGACGCAGCAGCATCAGACCGCTGAGCAGGAGGCTTGTCGGGTTGGCGATACCCCTGCCGGCGATATCGGGCGCGGTTCCGTGCACGGCCTCAAAGATCGAGATCTTGTCGCCGATGTTCGCCGAGGGCGCAAAGCCCAGCCCGCCGACGAGCCCAGCGGCGAGGTCGGACACGATGTCGCCCTGCAGGTTGGGCAGCACGATCATCTGGTACTCCTGGGGTCGGAGCACAAGATTCATGCACAGCGCATCGATGATCACGTCCGCGATCTCGACGCCCGGATGGTCGTTCGCGATCGCGCGAAACCGTTCCAAGAACAGCCCGTCCGACATCTTCATGATGTTGGCCTTGTGACCGCAATGGATCCTCTTGATCCCGAGGCGCTCCGCGGTCTTGAACGCGAACCCATGCACTTGGTCGCACCCCGGGGCGCTGATCAGCCGCTTGCACTCGACGACGTCGCGCGTGAGCCGGTGCTCGATACCCCCGTACGTGTCCTCGATGTTCTCGCGGACGACGTAGATGTCGACGGGCACGCCCGCCCGGCTAAACACAGTGTCGACCCCGGGCAGGCTCTGGAAGTGGCGAAGGTTCGCGAAAGCTCCGAACGTCTTGCGGAGCGTGACGTTGATGCTCTTGCCCCCGCCCCCGATCGGCGTGCCCATCGGGCCTTTGTAGACCAGCCCGGTCCGCTCGATCGTCTCGATCGCGTCATCGGTGACCCCCCGAGACTCGCCGGTCGCGAAGACCCGCTCACCCATCTCGACCGGGACGAACTCGACGTGATCGTGCACACCGGCCGCGCCGAAAATCAACTGACAGGCGTCCATGATTTCCGAACCGATCCCGTCACCGGGGGACATCGCGATCTGCAGGCTGGCCATTGAGACAACTCCTTCCACCGGCATCATTCGGTCCCCGGACGCCGCGCAGCCGCCCGGGGCCCGAGGGTAGTCCCGTTCCGCCTCTGAACCGAGCGGGCCGGCTCGCGGCGTCGCCCCGTCGGAGTGGGGCTCCGGACCTCGGCGCCTCGGTCAAAAGAACGTCGTGAGCACGTACATGATCCCGGCGACCCAGAGCACCACGCCGAACGTGGAAAACACCGCCCACATCCCGGCCGCCGAGTGGATCACCGGAGGGGGCGGGTTCAGCGCCGCAATGGACGCGCCGACATCGCGGAGCGTCCTCCAGTGACCGAACGCTCTGGGGGTGGACAGGACCGCGTTCCGGAAGACGAATCGGACCGAGAAGTTTCTCGGGATCCCGATGCGGTGAGCGTCAAGCAGGTCACCCATCGGCGCCTCAAGCGTGCCGAACCTGGGTCTCCACCAAGGGCTGAACCAGGTCATCCCGGAGAAGGTGACCGTCTGACGTTCGAAGTCGAATGCGACCTGCCAACGGAGCGTTCGAAGATGCAGCGCGAGCGCCGTCCCGTATACGACGATGAACATCGCGACGCTCGTGATAGTCTGCGATGGTGGGGGGGAAGACCCGTTCACCGCGTCGATCACCATCGTCACGACCGTCCCGAATGGCGAGAACGACATGAAGCCGATCAGCACGCCATTGAGCAGCGTGTAAAACACCACGCTCGCCAGCGAACGGCGAAGCACGACACGCTCCCGCGTTTTCTCGATACCCGACCAACTCATCACTCCACTCCAGAGGCGCGACCGAGTCTCTCGCGCACCGCGGCCCACACCGCCGCGTCGGACCCGCTCGCTGTCTCAACGCTCGGCAGCGCGACGACGATCACGCCAGCGCCCGAGTCATCGGCGTCGCGCAGCGCCGCGTACAACTCGCTGGCGTACGCGTGTGCCGAGACGGGCATCGGGATCGAGGTGTGAGGCGGCGCGACAGTGATCGGTGTTCCTGGGGGCGCGAGGACCACGCCCGATTGCGAACCCGATGGGAGGGCGTCGTTGATCTCTTCGAGCGTGCCCACGACCACGACCGCCGCGCGCGGTTGGTAGTGGGGGCCGATGAGCCCGGGTGATGCTGTTCGCTTCGCTGCTTGGCCAGCGATGGCTGAACCGTGGGCGTTCCCCCCCCAGCCGTCGACCGGCTCTCCAAGAACCGCGGCGAGGTGTTCAACGCCGACGATCCCCGGGCGGAGCACCCTGGGGCGCGCGGACGTGAGATCGATAACCGTGCTTTCAAGGCCCGCCTTGCACGCCCCGCCATCGAGCACGAGCACTTCACCTTGCCCGAAGTGGTTGAGGACATGCGCGGCGCTCGTCGGGCTGATGTAACCGCTCGGATTGGCGCTCGGGCCGACGAGGGGCCCCCCGAACGACTCGATCAACGCGAGCGCGAGCGGGTGGTCCGGGCATCGAACGCCGACGGTGGGGCCGCCGGCGGTGACGACGTCCGGGATGGCGTTCGAACGCTCGAGGACGAAGGTCAGAGGCCCGGGCCAAAACGCGGCCGCGAGTCTCACTGCACGGTCCGTGAACGACCGCACAACAAGGGCCGCCATCGCCTCCCCGGAGACGTGAACGATCAGCGGGTTATCCGACGGCCGACCTTTGGTTTCGAAGACGCGTTGCACAGCATCCGCTCGTCGCGCGTCGGCCCCGAGCCCGTACACTGTCTCCGTCGGAAACGCGACCAGGCCCCCGGCTCGGAGTCGACCGACGGCCTCCGCGATCGCCTCGGGCCCGTCCACCTCAGTCGTCCGCGGCGCCGTCGACCTCGTACTCGGTCGCGAGGGCGCCATCTTCGACTTGGTTCGCGTTGGGCACGCTGAAGTCGATCCGGTTCCGCTCGAGCGCTGTGCCCTGGGCACGAGACAATTCGGCCAGCGAGACCTGGTAGTCGATCAGGGCCGAGACCTCGGCCCGCTCGGCCGCGGCCAGCGCGTCCTGCTGGCTCAACTCAAGGTCGAGACGTTCGACGGTGAAGCCCCGGTCGGTCAGTTCCTTCTCGACGAGAAGCGTTCGCAGGGCCTCGGCCGCCGCGATCCGGCTCAGCCTCGCCTGCTGGATCAGCTTGTAGTTGGTAACGACGTCGTCGAGCGCGTCTTTCACGTCCAGCACGACCTGCTGGACGACGCGGCGGTACGCGACCACGCTCTGCATCCGCTCGAGTCTCGCCCGCCGATACGCGGCCTCGTCGGCGCGATTGCCGATGGCCTGCTCGAACAGCGCCCCGATCGCGAAGTCATCGATGAACTCGTTCTCGAAGGCGTCCTCGTACGCGTCACCCAGGTTCTCGTCGAACCCCCGCAATTGGAATTCGGCGCTGAGGTCGAGCGTCGGGAGTCGCCCGTTGTCCGCCACGGCCTGCCGGATCGACGCGTCGTCGATCGAGAGTACCGCGAGGGCGACCTCGGGGCGGTTTTCGATCGCGGCCCTGAGGGCATCGGTCAGGCTGTAGACAATCGGCTGGTCGAGCGCCGGATCGAGCGGGAGCAAGATCGTTTCGGAACCGACGGGGAATCGAGGGTCGTTGATCAGGAGCTTGAGCGCATCGCTCGCCCGGCGGACCGCGCGCTGCGCCCGGAGCAACTCGGCGCGCCGGCTCTCGACCGCCGATACCGCGTCGGCGACCTGGGCCTGCACCGCGTCGAGCACACGCCTTGCCTTGATCTCGTCACGCACTTGCTGCCCACGCTCGAGCAGGCGTCCGATGATGAGCAGTTCCCGGAACGTGCGCACGAGTTCCCAGTACGCACGCTCGGTGTCGGTGACCGTGTTGATCAGTTGCGAGCGAAGATCGGCGATCGAAGCGCGTTCGGCGTTCCGGCTCAGCCTGACCTCCGAGAGCGCGACATCCGGGCCGAAGCCCTGGAGGATCGGCTGGTTGATCCCGAAGACAAAGTCCGCGCTGCTGGCGGGGTTCGGCGTCCCCACGCCCCCGAACGATGACGCGCGGACATCGGTGTACGAGATCCGCTGTTCGGCCGAGAACTGACCGCCGGTGGTCAACGCACGCCGGATGCCGGTCGAGTTCGTGACCGACTGCTGCGCGTTTGTCGCCCGTGCCGGGGAACCGAGGCCGATGACCGGAGACGTCGTGGGGGTGTCGGTATCCGCCCACTGGAAATCGTTGAAGAACACCGCGTCGAACGCGGCCTCGGCCGTCACGATGTTGGTCTGACCGATGGGAGGCCCGAAGCTGGCTTCCTGGACGCTGAGGTTCCGGCCCACGGCGAGTTCGATCGCCGACCGGAGCCCGACCGGAGCCGTGCGGGCGTCCAGGCCCAACAGGTCCGCCGCCAGCAGCCCGGAGACCTGCGCAGCGCGGTCGGGAGTGCCGTTCTCGATCACCTCGAAGTACTTGGACGGGTTATAGAGCTCGTCGATCTCTTCGAGGTGCTCGGGCCTGATCTCAAGCGACGCGACATCGCCGTCGCGGCGGAGTTCAAGGGAGCCGGGGTGCTCAGCAGCCTCCCGAAGCTCGCGCTGGAGCGCCGCGGTCACGCTCGCTCGGAGGTCGCTCTCAGCATCGTCACGGATCGCCGAAGAGCACCCGGCGGAGATGATCACCGCCAAGACGCCACCGACGCCCGCCCACGCGCTGAGTCTGGTCCGTCGCCCGGCACACCGTTGTATGAGTGTCTTCATCGGCCAGCGAGATTAGGCCGGGCGTCGGCGGGTCGCAAAGCGAGCCCGGAACCCGATCACGTGTACACTCAACGATCCTCAGCCACCGAGCCGATGCGGGAATGCCCGACAGACGCCTCGACGAGACGGAGCCAAACGTGACGCCCCGATGCCTGACCACGATCATGATCTTTGCCCTTGTGTTGCTCACCCCAGGAAGGGCCCTCGCCCAGTCGGGTGACACCATCGAGGCCGTCGAGGCCCGTTGGGTGATCGTCATCGCCGACGACACCCCGCTGCGCTGCGGCGACTTCGAGCGCTTCTATCCGGTGGCGGGCCTCGAAGAGGGCACCCCCCTGCGGCTCGATGGCCAGAGCGACGAGTGGGCCCGGGTCGTCTACCCCGAAACGCTCGCCGCGCTCGTCAGCGATCTCGACGCCAGGCCGGGCGGAAACGACCCATCCGGTCGCCCCCTCGTCGTCCTCGAACGGCCGTCGAAGCTCCGGGCCGCAAATATCAGCCCGAACGTGGGGGTCGCGGGGAGCTGGCGCAGCGTGTTCAAATCGGCGTTGCCAGTCGGCACGGCTCTCGTCATGGTCGAGGAAGTGATGTCCGCTTCCGGTGATCTCGACGGGTATCGGGTGCTCCCGCCTCGCGATCCGAGCGTTGTGCCGCACCAGCCGCACGCCTACCTGCGTCTCGAGGACGTCCGCGAGGCGAGTCTCACCGAGCGGGCCGAACTCAATGCTCGATTCCTCGGAGGCCCCGCCCCAGCATCCGTTGAGACTCTCGAGGAGGCGAACACCGCCGCCACGAGCCCCTCAGACCCCGTCAGCGAGCCCGACGCGGCTGCCGTCGATCCGGGTCCAGGCAGCCCGTCGTCCGGCGAGTCGAGCGAGGCGACCGGTGCGCGGGCCCCCGACGTCACCGACCCGCAGGCGGAGCCTTCTGCCCGGTCAGCGGAGGACCCCGAGCCCGCACCGTCCCAGCCCGTCGAATCGCAGCCCGCCCCGGTGCAACTCGACCCCACACAGGCACCCGCGACGCAGGGCGAGCAGGGGCCGGATCCCAGATCGGATCCCAGTTCGGCCTCGGAGACCGCAGGCGATCCCCAGGGCCAACCAGCGGCGGCCGGCTCGTCTGATCCCGCGCAGGGGACTTCGGGTGGCGTTGCACCGGTCGTCATTCCGGTCACCCCCGACGACGAATCTGGGTCTGGGTCTGGGTCTGAGACCGATCCCGGGACACAAGTCCAGGCTGACGCTGATGCTGAGGTCGAGGAAATGGCCCCGGAGCCTCCACCAGCTCCGCTCGCTCTCGATGAACTCGAGGCCGAGGTCGCCCGCGTGTCGGCCCAGGGACGAACCGCTCTCGACAACGCCATCGACGAACTCATCCACGAGTACGAACGCACCCTCGCGACGCTCGAAGAACCGCTCCTGATCAGCATCGCCAACGACCGCCTTGAATTGCTCCGAATCCGTCGTCAAACCCGAGACGAAAGGCGGGCGGTCGATGCCGCGCTGGCCGCGGCCGACGATCGGACCCGGGCGATCCGTGAACAGCTCAACGCCCTCGAGCGGACCCGTCGCTACGCGGTCGTCGGGCGGCTGGTGCCCAGTGCTCTCTACACCGGCGAGCGGCTGCCCCTGATGTACCGCATCGAATCGGTCGGCGGCCCCGCGGCACCCCGGACGCTCGGATACGTCCGTGCCCGAGAGGCCGACGATCTGCGATCAAAGCTGGGAGAACTGGTCGGCGTTGTCGGCGATGTCCGCCTTGACCGGGCCCTCAACCTGATGCTGATCCGCCCGGTCCGAGTCGACGTGCTGACCACCACCACGACGTCCGATGTCCAGCCGGCGGCTGCGAACGGCGGCTAATCCACAACAGCAGCCTCTCTGCGAGCCTCCGGTTTTGGGCGTTGGAGCAGGATCGCGACGGAAGCGAGCCCGCTCAAACCGGTCAGGCGCCACAGAGTGACCGCCAAGTACATCTTGTCGTGATCAACCGTGTCGGCTTCCGCTTCTATTGATGCGTTCGCCCCGGGAATACGGGGGGCTTCGGCGTCCACGAGGGCGCCTTGCTGTTCGCGGTAGTCCTCGGTCGCGCTCGTCGCGACCAACGCACGCGAACCGAACGCGATCGCGAACACCAGCGGAAGGACCAAACCGGCATGGACGCCGATCATCCCGATCAGACGGTTGCGTTGCATCATCGCCGACGCCACGGCGCACAGCAGCATCAGCACGGCACACGCCGACGGAATGATGACCGCCGTCGCCGCGTTCGCTTCAGGCGGCGCGATGAAATACGCCGAGACCCCACCGTCGATCAGAACCAGCGCGTAGCCCGCCATCCAGAGTGCTGCTTTGTGTCTCACGTAAGCTCCCTATGCACTTGTCGAAATAAATTGATTTTGAATAGCAATGATATTCACGTCAATTGGCCGGCAATTCATTATGTTGGCATGAGGAATGTGCCCCTGCCTGAATGGCCTCGCGGGAGCCCCGATCGGGGTTGGATGAAGCGTCGCATACGGCCGACCAGCGGGTTTCTTGGGGTGTTTCTTCTTGTGAATCTCGCAATCCGTGATGTGTTACCGGTGCTAACCCGATTCACCTGGTGTGTTTGCCCTAATTCGGCAACGCAAAATCTCCGGGGTCATTCGGCAGGGTGTCGAAAGGAGAAATCATGAGCCGACTCACGTTCCACGTGCCCGACAGGTCGCCCACCGCGAGTGCCGAGCGGCATGCTGAAATCGTCGCGGCCCGCGCGGCGATTGGCGAGGGCTTGGGGGTGTCGACGTCACGACGGGCCGCGATCTCTCGCGCCGCCGATCGAGCGATCGACGCGCTCAGCGACCTGGGTGACCCCATCGTCCACGTGCAGCCCGGGCTGGTCCAAGCCCCGGTCCTCGTTGGGCGAGAAGCGTACTGACGCAGACGCTAAGAACCCGGTGCTTGGTTCTATAGTATCGCAATGATTGAGGATTTCCCACGTTTCGGGTGGGGTCTTAGCGCGAAATCCGATCCATGGGACGCTGCGGATGCCGCGACCGAGCAGGCTCTCGCGCGCCTCGGGGATGGTGGGGTCGACTTCGCGTTCATCGTGGTGTGCGGTCGCCACGGCGGGCACACCGCCGGCGTAGGAGACGTCGTCCAGCGGCGGGCAGCGCCGGCGCACGTCATCGGATGCACGGCTTCCGGATGCCTCGCCGGGGCGAGAGAAGTCGAAGACGCGTCCGCCGTCTCGGTGATGCTCGCACGGCTGCCCGGGGTCACCCTCAAGCCGATTATGAGCCGCGACTGGCCGGCGCGTGTGGATGAGCAAGCGACTGACGCAGAGTGGCTCGAAGCGATCGGTGCGGGGGCTTCGGCGCCGGGCCCGCACCGGGGCACCATGATTCTGACCGATCCGAGCAGCCTCCCGGTCTCAAAGATCTTCGATCGGCTCGCGATCGCTGCCGGCGGAGCGTCCTCGCCCGTTGGGCCGGTTTTCGGAGGCGTTTCGTCGCTCGGCTCCGATCCCGGCGGCAATCGACTCCTGCTGAATGGCACGTTGTTCGACGACGGCGGCGTTGGCCTCGCCTGGTACGGCGACATCGCCATCGACAGCATCGTCAGCCAGGGCTGCACCCCGGTGGGGCCGACATGGCTGGTGACCAAGTCGCGCGGCAACGTTATTTTCGAGCTCGGCGGACGCCCGGCGGTCGAGCGCATGCGCGAAGTGGTCGAGGGCATGGGCGAAGAGCGGGCCGCGCGAATCGGCCGGGGGTTACTCCTCGGGCGCGCGGTCAGCGAGTACAAGTCGCGCTTTGGGCGGGGTGACTTCCTGATCCGACGCATCTTCGGCGCCGACGAGGAGCACGGCTGCATCGCGCTGGGCGACACGATCGCGGCCGGCAAGACCGTGCAGTTTCACGTTCGGGAGCGAGCGACGGCCGAGGAGGACCTCGCCCTGCTTCTCGACGGACAGAAGCTCCACGGAACGCCCGCGGGCGCCCTGGTTTTCTCCTGCATCGCCCGAGGGCACCGGCTCTTTAGCAACTTTGGCCACGATGCAAGGGCGATTCAGAGGGCGTTCCGCTCCGTTGAACCCGGCGCCGAGCGGGCCAAATCGGGCGTCGCTCGCGGAGACGACATCGATCCGCCCGTTCCCCTGACTGGGATGTTCGCGGCCGGCGAGTTCGGACCGATCGGGTCGGTGCCGTTTGTGCATGGGCACACGTGCTCCCTGGCGCTGTTCCGCAAGCCCGAGGCCTCGGACGTGGCCTTGGACAGTGATTCTGCCTTAGGTTCGTCCGATACAGGTATTTAGGAGCGTTTGTTCCGGTCCTGAAATGTCATCCGTGGGGCTGGAGTCGGTGTCGCCCTGGGTCAAGGTGGTCATCGCACCGATCTCCCGCACCGATCCCTGGAGGAACGGCTCATGGACGACGGCAAGGGCAACACGGGGCGGCGGCACGGGCGCGTCGGTGTGCGGCGTCAGGTTCGGGTGCTCGTCCAATATGCCGGCGACTGGGTGCCCGTCACGGCGCAGGCCGGAGATCTCAGCTTGGGGGGCTGCAGCATTCGCCTGCTCGATCCTTTGGACAGCGACCTCGCCGTGATCGCGTCGTTTCCTTCGTTCACCGACGAGGACGAGCACCTCGTTTATGGCGTCGTTCGGCATTGCACCTACGACGCCAGTGATTGGGTGAAGGTTGGGATCGAGTTCCGGGACCCGCCGTCGGACCTGGACCTGTCTCAGGTGCTCAGCAGGGCTTTCCCTGAAGCGGCCTGAAAACCGACACTGCGTCCCAAAACTTGAGAATCGATTTGCAACAAGACTCGATCTTCGCCGAATACCGGTGTACCATCCACCAGGGGTCCGGTTCGGTCCGGAGGCGGTCTTATGCGAGCACATCGGGGATTCACGCTGATCGAGTTGCTTGTGGTCATCGCGATCATTGCGCTCCTCATCGGGATCCTGCTTCCGGTGCTCGGTTCGGCTCGTGACACGGCCCGAGGCGTCGTTTGCTTGAGCAACGTCCGCCAACTTGGTCTCGCCCAATCGCTTTATGCCGACGAGAACCGGGGGCGGTTCGCTGACGCCGGCTTGCCTCACGGCACACCAAACGTCAACTTCCGTTCTTCGTGGCTCGTTCAACTCCGCGCGTACCACGGCGTCACCGACGTTCTTCGCTCACCAGTTGACCAGAGCGAGGCGTGGCCCATCGACCAAGGCGGGACCGACTCCGGCCTTCCGTTCAAGCAACTCGTCGCGTTGTACGAGCGCGAGGCCGACGTCTTCGAAGACGACATCTTCGGCAATGAACCGGAGGTCGAAGTCGCGCGGTACTCGAGCTACGGGTTAAACGATCTTCTGACGACGCTCACCGATCTCAACGGCGTGAACGACCCGGTCACCGGGCGGTTCGCTGCAGACTGGTCATACGTGAAACAAGACAGCATCCCTCGACCAACCGACACGGTCCACTGGGTGATGATGACCCAAGAAACGTTCGAGCGCGACTCGAACTGGCAGCCGACGTCGTCGACGAATTTCTTCAGCAAGTCCGACCACGTTCACGCCTTTCAATGGTGGCAGGCGTTTGGATCGAGAGAACCGGTGGAGCGAGCCGCAGCTCAGATGGATGTCGCAGCGCACGGGGGATCTACCCCTGGCGAGTTGCCGACACCTCGGGCGAAGTCGACCTACGGCTTCGTCGACGGTCACGCGGAATTATCGAGCTTCGACGATGTTTACCTCGACTTGCTCGTGAACCGCTTCCACCCTGAAGTGAAGAGTTACCCCAACTGACCCGTCGCCGGGGGGCGAGCGGGGTTTTTCGGAGACTGAAGTTGAGAATGAACATTCAGAATCGACTGGCAATTCTGAGCGTTGCAGCATTTGTTCCCGCCGCAGCGGCGCAGTTCCAGCCTCACCTCACCGATTTCCAGCTCCGTCTTGATGCCGACGACCGCATCGAAACGGGCCTGTTCGAGCCGGACGGGACGCTCGTCTGGGATCGACGCGTCAACACCGGCCTGATGGCCGGCGACGTGAACTTCGTCAATGACCCGGGCTTCGAGAACACACCCGGCACGCTCCCCGTCGGGTATGGCCTGGGCATCAGCATCCGTAAGGCCCTGCGCGAATGGGACGGCCTGAGCTTCGACGGCATCGCGCCCGAGCCGCTGATCCTCGTCAAGTTCTTCGACCAGATTCCGACGCCGGCCGATGACACGCTGACGCCGGCGTTCCCGTTCGGCGCTGCGAACTCTGAAGGCTACTTCCACCATCACATCGGCTTCGCATTCGATGCCGCGGACCCGATCGAGGGGTTGTTCCTTCTGGAGTTTGAACTCTGGAGCGGCGATTCGTCCAACGTCGTGACGGACCCGCTCTTTATCGTGTTCGCTCAGGGCAGCGACGCGTTGCTCGAACTGGACACGGCGTTGAATTGGGTCGAGAACAACCTCGTCGCCGAGCCGTGCCTCGCCGACTTGGCGGCGCCCGCGGGTGTGATCGACCTTGCAGATATCGACGCGTTCATCAGCGCGTTCCTGACCGGTGGCACCGCCGCCGATCTCGCCGCCCCGTTCGGCGTGATCGACCTCGCGGACATCGACACGTTTATTGGTGCGTTCCTTGCGGGCTGCCCCTGAGCCCTTTGTTGTTTGTTTGAGACAGAGAGTCTGAGAAAGAGAGAGGATTCGAAATGAACAAGTTTGCTGTTGTTGCTCTGGGTGCTGCCGCTGGACTCGCGTTCGGTCACGGCGAAGGCGATGTCGGCTTCGTGCTGACTAACGGTGTTCTCGAGACGGTCGTCGCCGACGACGTCGCCGAGAACTGGGAGCCGGGTCTCGAGCGCGTCTTCGCCGGTGAGATGTCCTTCGATGGCACCAACTTCGTCGGCGACGAGCCGGGTTTCTTCATGAACGACGACGACAGCCGTCCGAACGCTGACAGCAACGTCGCTGCCGGTTCGGTCCTCGGCTACAACACCGTTGGCGCCCTCCAGGTCTGGGACGGCTCGGGCTTCGTCTCGACGAGCGCCCAGCTCGCTCAGATCAACGGTCTCGACACCGTCCTGACCCCGACCAACAACTCGACCGTCGCCGGCTTCGAGTTCGATTACACCGGTGGCGCGTTCGACGAGCACCCGGACTACGGCCTCGTCAACGGCAGCGCCGGCGCCTACCTCTGGCTCGTTGACTTCTACCTCAACGACGCCAGCGGCAACCTTCTCGCCGAAGCTGAGACCATTGCCATCGTCTTCAACGCCGGCGTCTCGGAAGAGATCCACGAAGAAGCCCTCGAGGCTGCTGAAGGCATCGTCCCGGCTCCGGGCGCCATGGGCCTGCTGGCCCTCGGTGGCCTCGCCGCGGCTCGCCGTCGCCGCTAATTCGGCCGGCTGCGTCACCGGACGAGAGAGATATCCCCTTCCGGTTGTCATCCCCCGACCGGACGCGACCCTCGATGGATTCCCATCCATCGGGGGTCTTTCTTTGTGCCCAGCCGCCCTGCGGTGTGGTTTACTCTGTGCTCTTCGCAGGCTCGATCACGCCGCGGCACTCGCCGAAGCCGATGCGACGGAAGCCGTCGCGTTCGCAGAAGCCCTTGATGATTACCTCGTCGCCGTCTTGCAGGAACTTGCGTTCCTCACCGGTCTCAAGCGTGATCGGGGTGCGCTGGGTGGTGGGGGCCTTGACGGGCGGCGTGGCCCAGGGGTCACCGTCCCAGGTGAGTTCGAGAAGACAGCCGCGGGCGTCGCGCGCGGGCCCGCTCACCGTCCCGGAGCCCAGCAGATCGCCCGCCTGCAGGTTGCACCCGTTGCTGGTGTGGTGGGTCACCATCTGGGCGATGGTCCAGTACATGTCTTTGAAGTTGCCGTTGCTGAGCCGGTGCGGCGCGATACCCCGTTTGCGCATCTCTGCGGTCGCCAGATACACCTCGAGCGTGAGATCGATCGCGCCTCCCGACCGGTCGTGGTCCGAGTCGAGATGGGCGAGCGGCTGAGGGTCGCCGGCGGGTCTTTCGAAGCGGGGAGACCGGAACGGGGCGAGAGCTTCAAGCGTGACGATCAAGGGGCTGAGCGACGTCGCGAACGACTTGGCCAAGAACGGGCCCAGCGGCTGGTACTCCCACTTCTGGAGATCGCGCGCCGACCAGTCGTTGAGCAGGCAGAGGCCCAGGACGTGCTCTTCGGCCGCCCCAAGCCCCACCGGGGAGCCCAGTTCGTTGCCCTTGCCCATCACAACGCCGACTTCGAGTTCGTAATCGAGCATCTTGCACGGACCGAAGGCCGGTGCCTGCCCTTCTTCGGCGGGCGACTGTTGGCCGTACGGGCGCGTGATCGGCATGCCTGACGGGATGACCGACGATGCGCGACCGTGGTAGCCGACGGGGATCCACTTGTAGTTCGGCAAGAGCGGGTTGTCGGGCCGGAACATCGATCCGACGTTCGTCGCGTGATGGACCGACGCGTAGAAGTCGGTGTAGTCGTGGACGTGGAAGGGGAGCAGAAAGTCGGCCTCTTCGAGTGGGATGAGCGCCTCGGCGCGGATCCCTCCCGCGTCGCGCAGCGCCTTGGTGTCCTTGGCGAGCATCTTCGAGATCGCGCGGCGGAGAGCGGGGCGGAACCCGGGCGTGACGTCGGCGTCTCCGATGGCGTTGAGCGTTCCTCCGTCTCCGATATAGACCTCGAAGTCGTCTTCGAACTTCTTGTTGTCGGGCTTCAAGACACCGGCGTTGTAGCAGGCGCTGAGGTCAACGATGGTGTCACCGACGCGCGTCACCACAGACTCGATCCACGACTCATCGTCTTCTTCGTCTTCGGGGTTCGGCAGCTTGATGAGACCGAGCGGGAGGTTCTGGATCGGGAAATCGGTCGCCGGGTCGTTCGCCTCCTCGATCCAGCTCTGGAGGTCGGGGTTGTGCGTGTCGTCTATGGCGTAGGTCATGGTGTTTCCTTCAGAATCGGTTGATCAGGCAGGCCCCGCCCATTCTCCCGTTGGCGGGTCGTCTGACCCGTCGGAGAGAGCGCAGCTCGTCAAAGCCACCCCAGCTTCCGCAGATCGTCCATTGGTTCTGCGAACGAGCACGAGCCGTAGCCGAGAGCGAACCTCGCGCGGCTCGTCCCCAGGGCGTCGATGCTCACGCTTGTGTCTCGCCAGGCAACGACTTCATCGGAAAGGGTGAATTTCGAGGGGTCAGTCTCTTCGAGCACCGCTGTCAACGCGCGGGCATCGAGCTTGTGCTCGAACGCGAGCGCGGAGGCGACGAAGACGTTGACAAAGCCGTGCATGACGGCGCGAGGCGGGTACTCGTCGTACGTCAGCGGGTGTTCGGCGCGGATCGGGTGGTGCAGGCCAGCGGTCGCCTTGAACGGAACGCGAGCCTGCGCACACGTCGCGATGAAGCGTGCGACGCTCTCGCTGCTCGGGATCATGTGGGGCTCAACGCCCCCGCAACGGACCTTCGCGGCCAGACCCTCCGCTGTGCTCAGCGCGGCAACGAAGCCCCGGGGGTCGGCGTCGAGCACGCCCCGAGGGATCTCGAAGAACGGCTGGAGATCTTCGGGCAGTTCATCGACGACGTCGTCGACATCGCCCGGCTCGACCTTCATCTCAACCGTCTTGACCTTGGCGAGCCCGTCTTCTTCCGTCGCGTGGCGTTGGTTGAACGCGTCGATCGCATCGAGCGCCTCGTTCAGAGGGGCGTCGATGACCGCCGAGATCTCCCAGGGATCGCTATCGACCGCCATCTCACGGTACCCGCTCGTCGCCCAGGTGCCCGGCATCAGGGATCGCCCATGCTCGGTCAACTCGTCGAGCCGGCTCGCGGGGCAGATAAACTTGCCGAGGAACGGGGCTTCTTCGCTGGCGCGCCGACGAGCGAACTCTTGGACCGCCTTGGGCATCGGCAGCTTCGAAGGCGGGAAGAGGCCGGCGTAGTCGATCAGCCCGTCGAGCAGCGTTCGGACGGAGGTGAGCATCGTGTGTCTCCGTTACTTCGCGAGCTTGGCGACGAGACGCCAGACCGCGTGTGGCGACAGGTTACGCCCGGTGTCCGCGTTGAACCTCTCGATAATGGCGTCGAACTCGGGCTTGTAGAGCAAGCTGTCGCGCTGGCCCAGCGTCCCCACGGCCTCCACGACCAGCCCGGCCAGTTGTGATTCTTCGTGCGGCTCAAGCTTGACCGGCTTCGTCGCGGTCTTTCCCAAACGAGGGAGCTTGCCGGCCTTCCGGAGGTTCTGGAGCTTGCGGATCGTCTCGGGTTGATCGAATCCCGTCTCTGACGACGTCGCCTTGAAGAGGTCGTCGAAGTCTTCGGTGTAGGGCAGGTCGTCGAGTGTGCGTCCGATGCGCTCGTACGTCTTAACGAGCTTCGCGACCGGGTCCGGTTCCGGGCTCGGCTCTCCGCCCGGGTGATCACCTCCGAAAAGCGTCCCGGTATCGCCCGAGGCCCCGGCTTCGGCTCGCGACTCGGGCGTGTGGAAGAGGCGGTCTTCCCAATCGGCCATGATCTCACGTGGCTCGTTCGTTGGGTCGAGGAACGCCGCGGCGCACCGCTCGAAAAGCGCGTGCCGCCTCGCGTTGGCGATCCCGCTCTCGGCGTGTCCGACCGGGACCACGAACCGCCACTTGAGCCCAGGGTCGACGCCCAATGCGTTGAACACCGCGGCCGCCGTGGGCGCCGGCACGACGGCGTCCCTGAGTGCAAGCTTGCACAAAACCGGGCAGGTGATATCGCGCGCGAGCGTGACCGAATCGGCGAAACGGAGCCTCGCGCGGATCGTCTCGGCGCTGTCCGGGCGGCGCTCGATCAGCGTTCGCACTTCATCCCCGGCGCCGGCGCCCGACTGGCCCGGCTCGCCTAGCCGCCAGATCCAGTCGCCCATCGTCGGGAGCCCCAAGACAAGCCGGTCGACTGTGGTGACCGCCCCCGGGCGACCGGGGAGCAACGCCGCGGCGGCGACCGCGAGCCCGCCCCCGAAGCTCTCGCCGTGCAGGCAGAGCGGCGCCCGCTCGCTTGCGTGTTCGTTGAGCCACACGCGCATAGCGCGGCAGGCGTTGAACAGGTCAGCGATCGCGCCGGCGTACGCCCAATCATCGGCCCCGGTGGCGGGTTCGCCCTGAGCATCCAAGCCCCGGGTGATCCAGCCTAAGCCCGGCTCGGTCGGCTCGGTCAGGTCTCCGCAGTCGAGCCGGCTGCCGGCGAAGCCTCGGACGCGGATGTTGAGTACCGCGACGCCCTGCTCGACGAGCGGCGCGAAGAGCGAATCGCGCTCTTCAAGCGGGAGGCTCGCGGCGTAGCCGTGGGTGCTCACAACCGCGGCCTTGGGCGTCCCTTCCGGGGTCTGCAAGCGTGCGCCGATCCTGAGCCCGAGGCTCTCGAACGCGTGCGTCGCCGTGAGGTCGGACGGGTCGGGCTCGGCCAGGCCTGTGCCCCCGGCTCGTTCGCCGAGGTGGGGGCGGGGGTCCTGGACGCGTTTGCGCCAGCGCGACCAGAACGCGGAGTGGTCCGGGGCGGGCGTGGGATCGGCGACGCGCGAAAGCGTCTCGATAGGTCCGAGCCCGAAGTCCTCGACGGGGGCGGTCATGCCTTCAGCGTATCAGAGCGGTGGGGGCGTCAGTCGGCGCCGACGCGCAGGGCGATCTCGTCGGCGTTGACTTCCGCGATCCAGAGCTGGCTCGAGGATCGGACTTCGCCGTCGGTGGCCGGGCCCCGCTGGCTAGTCCACATCATGTGCCGTCCGTCGGGGCTGAACACCGGGAGACCGTCGAACCCCGAGGCGTGCGTGACGCGGGCCGTGGTGCGCTGTGACTCCGAGAACGGTTCGCCCTCAGAATCGAGCGCGTTGATCGCGAAAACCTCGTAGTTGAAGTGCCCGACCTCGCTGGTCGCATAGACCAGGAACCGCCCCTGGGCGTCCCACCAGGGGCACCAGTTGACGTGACCGTTGTCGGTGAGCTGGACCTCGCGCTTCACGCCGGTGATCTTGTCCGGGTCGGACGGATCGTCGTACGCAAGTTGGGCGATAAAGAGCTGGAGCAAGTTGTCGCCCCGCCTGTCCGATCGGTACGTGATCCAGAGGGGGCGGTCTTGATCGTCAATGGGCCCGAAGAACGGGCCGCCGTCGTAGCCGTCGGCTTCGATGAGCACCCGATGCTCTTCGAGCTTGGTGTCGTATACATAGAGGTCAGCATCGGCGCGGCCCTGGATCGAGCTCTTGAACGCATCGACGTTCGCGTAGAGCACGTGCCTTCCATCGGGGCTGTAGCTGCCCTCGGCGTCGTACCCGGGCTTGGTGAACATCACCTTGGGCTCGTCGAGCACGCGCCACTCGCCGACGCCGCCCCCGAGGATGGCGTCCGACCAGACCCGGGCGGTCACAAGCTCCATTTCCGTCGGGAAGCTCCAGCGGTACTTCCCGGTGCCGCGCTGGTAGCCGGGCACGTTGTCTTCGCTAGGCGGGACAAGCGTCGAGCCGAACAGCACCGTGTCGGGCCGGCCCGGGTGGAACCACCCGCAGGTGTTGGCGGAGTTCGGGGGGCTGATGCGCCTTGCCGGCCCCAGCCCGATGATGCCCTCGGTGCCCGACTCGGTCGTGCCCCGCTTGAGCGAGGCGACGTACATCGAATAGTGCGGATCCGGTAGGGCGCGGCCCTCGGGGGTCGGCACAGCTTGGAAGATGATCGAATTCCCATCGGGGCTGAAGTAGGCCTCGCCCGCTTTGACGAATTCGTCCCGGGTCGTGAGCTGCACGTGGCCCGAGAGGACCCCGCTTTCGGCCTGCCGCCAGTCGATTGTTTCCCCCGGCTCGGCCAGCACGCCCGAGGCGCACAGACCGGCCGCCAGCATCGCGGTTCTCTGCATCCCACACGGTACGCGCTACCGTGGCCCTATGTCCGCCCCGGCTCACGATCCGAAGACAGGCCAGCCCCGGGAACACCTTGCCCCTACCCCGGGGCTCGATATCGACGTGGTGCACGCGGACGAGACCTTCGTCGTGGTCAACAAACCGGCGGGGATGCTCAGCGTCCCCGGGCGGGGCGAGGACAAACAAGACTGTGCGAGGGTGAGGGTTGAGCAGAGGTTCCCCGAGGCCACAGGGTCGATCACCTGCCACCGGCTCGATATGGACACCTCGGGGCTCTTGGTGATGGCCCTCGAGCCCAAGACACACGTGAAGCTGAGCCGGCAGTTCGAGAAACGCCGCGTGCGGAAGTGGTACGAGGCGCTGCTCGAGCGCCCGATCGCCGAACACCTCGGCGGCACCCATGAGGCCGATGGCACCCGCAGGGGCGGCGTGAAGCTGCCCCAGGTGGTCGACTGGGCGAACCGACCCTTGCAGAAAATCGACTGGAAGCAAGGCAAGACCGGCGACACCGAGTGGATCGACCGGGGCACCGAGCCCTACGTGACGCCCGCTGGCGAGACGATCACCGTCCAGAGGGTCGAGCTGCGCCCCCGGACGGGGCGGACGCACCAACTCCGCGTGCACTGCGCGTGGCCGCTCGAGGTCGACGGGCCCGACGGGGGGGCGATCCCTGGAGGTTTGGGCAGCCCGATCCTCGGTGACCGGCTCTACGGAGACGAAAGCCTCGCCTCCAGGCTCTGCTTGCACGCGAGGCGGCTCGGGTTCTGGCATCCCTGGTCGGGCGACTGGGTGAGTTTCGAGACCGAGACGCCGTTCTAAGTCGTCCCCATCGCAGCTCACGTCGCGATCCAGATCGACCCCGAAGTTGAGCGAAGCTCTCGATCGGGTTCGCGAAGCGCGGTGTCCGCACGCCCAATCCGAGCCTTCGCTGCGCTCAGACTCGGCGTCTGGGCGATCCGTACGCTCTGGGTATGAAAGCCGTCACCATCATCCGGTCGGGCGCCCCGGTCGCGCCCAACGTCGAACTCCGCGACCACGAAGAGCCGGCGCCGTTGCTCGCCCATGAGGTCCGCGTTCGCACGCTCGCGAGCGCGCTCAACCACCTCGACCTCTGGGTCGGCAAGGGTGTGCCCGGGCTGAGCCTCGAATACCCGCGCGTCTCGGGCTGCGATGCGTGCGGGGAGGTCGTTGAGGTCGGCGACGAGGTCGACCCGAGTTGGGTCGGACGGCGGGTGATCTTGAACGCCGCGATGGACGTGCCCGACGTCGAACTACCAGACGCCCCGCCGGCGACGTCGCTCGCGCCCAACTTCGAGCTGATCGGCGAGCATACGACCCCGGGGACGCACGCCGAGTTCTTCACGGCGCCGGTTGAGCAACTCGCCGTGATCGCCGACGATGCCGACCCGGTGCAAGCCGCGGCGTTCGGGCTCGCGACGCTGACCGCGTACAGCATGCTCCGGACCAAGGCCGATCTGCAGCCCGGGCAGGCGGTCCTGATCACCGGCATCGGCGGCGGGGTCGCCCTCGCGTCTCTCGCGATCGCCAAGCACCTGGGCTGCCCGACCATCGTCACGAGCCGGCACCAGTGGAAGCTCGACAAGGCGGTCGAGCTCGGCGCCGATCACGTCGTGCTCGACGAGGGGGCGGATTGGTCGAGGGCGGTGCGTGGGTTCACAGGCAAGCGGGGTGTCGACGTCGCGGTCGACTCGATCGGCAAGGCGACCCACCTGTGGTGCGTGAAGTCGCTGGCGAGGGGCGGGGCGTATGTGACGCCCGGGTGCACAACCGGTTCCGACGCAACGACCGACCTCGCACGCGTGTTCTGGAACCAACTCCGGATCCTGGGCTCAACGATGGGCAGCATCGAAGAGTTCCGCGAGATCGCGGCGTTGTTCAACGCTGGGAAACTCGGGGCTGTGGTGGATTCGGTGTTTGCGCCGGCGGACGGGGCGAAGGCGTTTGAGCGGTTGGAGAGTGGGGGGCAGTTTGGGAAGGTTGTGGTGGACTGGCGAAACACGGATTTAACCAGCGCGCTATGAAGCGAGGAGCGTCGAGAAGCCGGCGTCTGCATCATTGGGCGGCGTTCTGTTTTTGCTTCAAGAACTGCGAACGAGTTGGTCAAATACATCGCGAAGGTGAGCCTCTCTAGCCTTCCCTTTGATCGCTTGTCGAAGGAACACTTTGAGGTCTCGGTCGCCCAATACAAGTACAATGCCATCTTGTTTACGCTTTATCTCGATCGCGTGCGGGGACGGCGAGGACCCGCGGATGCCTCGGTAAGCTATGATGGCACACCGACCCATCGCGTTGTTCATATAATATGAACACTGATGGAAGTCGTCGGCTTTTAGTGTTTTATAGTTTTTGCACTCCCATACAACCTGAGTTGCGTCGTATCGAAGGCGCACCATCTCCCAGAAGCCCTCTGGGGCAGTATTTGCGCAGATCCAGTCGCGGATCGATCTTCCGTCTGCCGTGCGGCTTCGCGGCGCTATGTTTGTGAGGTATCGAAAGAAGCAGAGTCGTATGATCTGGCCAACGACATCTTCAAATTTCTGGGCATGCGACGACCCAGTTGGGAGAGTGTCGAGTTCTTCCAGTAGCGATCGAAGTTGATTTTGGTATGAGTCAAGCGTCGCGCCTTCGGGAAGATCGTGCACAACACCAGCAACCCTGAGCTGGAATTGGTCATCCAGCTGGGCGATTGTCTTGTCTTGTAGATGCAGGGCATCATGAAAACATGGATGGATTGAGAATTGCGATGTTGAAGTGATCTTTGGCGGCATTGTTGATCGCGCTCCTGCATTCCGATAGACAAAGCCAAACTTTGAAGATATTCCAAAGAATGATATTCGATACAGAAGATCCGCGAATGATTCAGGTACGGTGTAGTTGTTGATCCAAGATTTGCAATTATTTTGAACATCGACGTCTACAAGAAGTCGCTGGATGAAGCTGGCAATGCCGGGCATGGAAAACTTCTTGCCCAGGCCGAAGAATCGTGCGAGAACGAGCGATATGTTTGGGAAGTTCTCTGCGTACTCGTCGCCGAGGTCTTTAAGTCGAGAATCAGAAAATCGTTGCCTCGCTGCAAGCAGGTCGTCAACATCGACAGATTTCGCAGTTCTTGCCTTTGCTGCGTCGATTGCAAAGGTGCAGTATGTCAAGACATCGCGTGGGCGATGCTGGCAGTACTCGGCAACGAAATCGATCGACGGCTTGTTTTCGATATCCTGAAAAACATGTCGCCATGTATCTCCGCCAAGTGCCTTCTTTGTAATCAGTCGGAGATTGACACGACGTTCGATAAGCTCTTGGAGTTGCGAGCTCGACCAGTCCATTGAGACGACAGCTGTTTCTAGTCGTGCAAATTCGTTGTCGATTTGTCGTACTCGCTCAAAGATGTTCTCGCGAAGAAATAATATTGGGCGGACTAGAGATTTAGTTAATGTTGTAGTTTCGATGCAGGCATGCATGAGGGACATGAGAAAAACTACCGCGGTGTCAGAGCCATCCCATGCTTCGTCTATTCGATCGACGACAATCGTGGTGTGTGGGGGGGTGGGGGTTATTGTAGCGATTTCGGCCGAAAGGCTTTCGTGCAGTTTTATAAGCCGTAGCCAATCTTTTGATTGTGATTTTTGAAGCGGCGAAAGAAGAGTGTCGATTCTGTTGATGAGTCGCTCGTCGAATATTTCTTGTTCGGCTGAGTTGATGTGTCGAGTAATGTTCTTCCCGAGAGAGTGCCGTCCGATGGTGTTCGTTGAGAGCCAGTGTCTTATGGCTTCAAGAAGTAGTGTCTGGATAGTCGCGGCGACCAATGACTTGAATGGTCGCTGGCGGGTGTCGCGGAAGTCGGTGAGTGTAAAGCCGCGTAAGTCATCCGGGATGAGTTGCTGCGGGAGTACTTGGCACGCGTGGCCATTGGTGCGACTCAGCAGCAAGGCGGTGGCGGTCTTGCCGGTCCCCCGCCGGCCTACAAAGAAGCAGTGTCGAGTCGAAGGGTCGGCTGCCGCTTTGATTGCTGGAGTTCGGACGTATGCGCCCTTTTTCTCGAGGCACGGGTCGTACTCAGCGAACGACTGGCCAAGATCGAGATCGAGCAGAGGATTGCTTGACGAACGTGGTTTGCGCCGTGAGCGTAGTGCCGTCTGCTTGGTTCGGCGCTTGCCGGGCATTCGTTTGCTCCATCCGTCTTGGCGTTGTCTGTGGGGCGGTGGTCTTCGGTGTACAAAGCGGCTAGGGCGAAAGCTAGTGATCATGTGCTCGTCGGCCGTGATCGTGGGTCATTGGATATTGGGCACGTAATGCCTGGGGTGCCCGCAGGCGAGCGAGGGCAGGTCATACGAGTCTGTGGTGGAGTACCGGAACCGCCCGGAGAGCGAATTGCCGCCGGTAGCGTAGTGGATGAATTGATAGGTTCCGTCTGGGACTGCTTGGGGCCGCATCATCTCAGGTTCTCCTAGATCAGACGCCATCATGGTAGCGGGCGAGGTTACACGCGTATCTTGGAAGAGAACATGTTTGGCGTCGTTCGCAGATCCGAGTCTCGCGAGCCGGCCGGGCCGTCAGTCTTGTGGAAAGACTGCACGAAAATATGTGACGGGCCGTTGTTGCCGGTCTGTGGCCTGATCGTCGGGGCGGTGCTATCCGGCCAATTCATCGAAAGCGGACTTCGCGTCTTTCCAAGCGATCGCGTGCGGCGGGGCGGCGTCGAGCGGGAAGACGTCGATGGCGCCGATCCGCGTCATCATGTTGAACTCGCCGAAAGCCATGTCGAGCATGAGGAACGTCGGCATGTCGGGGCCCGTGCCCTCGGGTTCTTCGCACCAGCGTGCGAAGAGTCCGCAGTGGATCACCGCCTTTTCGGGCATGAGGACCACGCGGAGGTCCTCATGTTCGAACGACTCGTCTCCGATGGCGAGCGCTATCGACGCGTAGTCGGGGCGCGCCGGGCGAAAGCGGATGACGCTCCAGTCCTTCAGCGTTGGCGCGGCGTCCGCGATGCGTTCGACGAATTCGGCTGCTTCGCGAATGCCGTCAGCACTCAGCACCAGTTCGCGCGGCCGTTGTGTCGCGGGACCGATCTCACACGTCAGGCTTGGGTGAAACCGATGCAGGCGTTTCGTGACGTCCGCGAGCAAGGCGTTTGTGTCGCGTCGCAACGCATCGGAGGTATCGAGCCAGCGCCAGAAGTCGGATTCGGAGTAGCGGCGTCCAAACATCGGGGCCTCATGTTGGGCGAATCGCGGCGAGTGTACCCGGTGTACCTATTCCGACGAGTGGTTCGCTCAGGCGGGGCACGGCCCCCGCACCCTCGAGGGTGGTGTGAGGTTGGAGTGGAGGCGGTTCGCTTTTGGAGCCCCTCCCGCCCTGCTGGCACTCTCGGCGCCTTAAGTCAGATCCCCACCGTCCGCTGCGCGGACACCTCCCCTGCAGGCGTAGGGGAGGTGGTTAGGTGCCTCGAATCTTCTCGATGGTCGTCGTCGTGCTCACCCCATCCACCGGCGGAACAAGCGCAATCCGCCCACCCTTCGCCTCGACGATCTCGCGTCCTACGACCTGGTCGGGCGTGTAGTCCCCGCCCTTGACCAAGACGTCTGGCCCGATCGCTTCGAGCAAGCCCTCGGGAGTGTCTTCGTCGAAGATCACGACCGCGTCCACGGCCCTGAGAGCCGCCAGCACCGCGGCGCGGCTTCGTTCGTCGTTCACCGGGCGGTCTGGGCCCTTGTGGCGCTTGACGCTCGCGTCTGAGTTCACCGCGACGATCAGGAAATCGCCCATCGACTTGGCTTCTTCGATCACGCGGACATGGCCTGCGTGCAAGATGTCGAAGCACCCGTTCGTGAACACGACCGTCTTGTCTTCGGAGCGCACGCCCCGGACCTCGACGAGCAGTTGGTCGAGCGTCCGCACGCGGTGCCCGGTGTCGGTCGAACGCTTGAGCACCTCGTGGTGCACCTTCTCGAAGAGGATGGGCTGGACCCCGAAGACCTCGACTTCGAGGCCGGCCGCGGCGTTGGCGAAGCGGACCGAGTCGACCCAACTGATCTTGTTCGCCCGAGCCGCGGCCAGAGCGCCGACCATCATGTCGCCGGCGCCCGTGACGTCGTAGACCTGGCGGGCGACGGTGGGAACCAGGACCTCTTGGCCCGCTTCGCGTTCGAGCAGGAGGGCGCCGTCCTTGTCGAGCGTGAGCACGATGGCCTCTGCGTCGGTCCGCTGAAGCAGGGCGTGGGCGAGTGCCGCCTTATGGCGAGGGTGGGGGTTGGTGTGCAGCCCGGTCGCTGTTTCCGCCTCGGTGCGGTTGGGCGTCAGGGCGGTGGCGCCGCGATACTTGCCGAAGTCGGTCCCGCTGGCGGGGTCGACGAAGACCTCGATGCCCCGAGCCTTGGCGAGTTCGATGACGTGCTGGCAGACGTTGTCGTCGCACACGCCTTTCCCGTAGTCCTCGATGCAGACCACGTCGGCGCCGTCGAGGGCTTCGGCGAGGCGGTCGAGCAGGCGGGTGCGGACGCCGTCGGACAGCGGCTCGCGGCTCTCGACGTCGAGGCGGAACATCTTCTGCGGGTGACGGGCTTGGGCAAGGCCGACCAGGCTCCGCTTGACAGTGGTGGGGCGGTGGACGTCGGAGACGAGGCCCTTAGCCTCAACGTCTTGGTCTTCGAGGCGCTGGACGAGCAATTCGCCCTCCGCGTCGCCCCCTCGGACGCCGATCGCCCTGACTTTCGCGCCCAACGCCACAAGGTCGAGGCACAAGTTGGCGGCCCCGCCCGGGCGGTCGTCCCGGTCTTTGACGTCGAGCACCGGGACCGGGGCGTCGGCGCTCAGACGCTCGGCGTTCCCGTACCACAACTGATCGAGCATGAAGTCGCCGACGACGACGGCGGTGAACGGTTTCCAGCGGGAGAGAGCGTCAAGGAGGGTGTCGGTCATGTGGGGTCAGTGTATGGGGCCGTCGAGGATGATCGGTCCGTCGTCGGGATCTCGCGCCGCGGCTTCGGCTATGAGCCCCCGGAGGCGATCTTCGCCTTCGAGAAAGCCCAGGCCCAGCCGTGGTCGGGCGATCGGCACCCCGAATCGCTCGGGATTTCGTGCTCGGAGTTTCGACCAGTCTTTGTCGGTCACCAGGAGCGTGTCCGCGGAGTGATCGGTGATGAGCCGCTCGATTTTGGCCAGCGTGCCCGGGGCATACGGGTCGTGGTCTTTGAGATTCAGGACGGCTGATGGCGGGGCGCCCGCCGCGGCGGTCGCGGTTTGGATGACCGAGTCGGGCTTGCCGATGGCCGTGACGACCGCGAGCCGGCGACCCTTCAGCCAATCGGTGGGGTGGCTCTCATCGTCGTTCGCTGAGAACACGTCGAGGGCGCTCCAGGCGTGCCGTGACCGTGCGATGACCGGAGCGCCGGCGTCCAGTGCCCTGCTCGCTAATGCGTTCCGTGTGCTGGCATCAACCCGATCGCAGTGTGTGAGCACGACACACGTGGCTCTCGCGAGCGTCGAGGGTGGTTCCCTGAGATAGCCTGCGGGCAGGAGCCGGTCGTTGAAGGGGGAGCGCGTGGCGTCGATGAGCACGATGTCGAGCTGGCGCGCGATGCGTCGGTGCTGAAACCCGTCGTCCAATACGACCACGTCGGTGCGCTCACCCCGCTCGGACCCGAAGTGCTGGAGCAGGCCCAGCAGACGGTCGGCCTGGGCGATGACGGGGATCTCGGGGAATGCACGCGTGTACGCATCGGCTTCGTCGCTGAGGCCGTTCGAGGCGCGGTAGCCGCGCATCGCGATGGCGGGGGTGTGCCCAGCGTCGGAAAGGGCCTGAACGAGGAACGCGACGGTCGGCGATTTGCCGGTCCCCCCGACCGAGAGGTTCCCGACCGAGATCACCGGTCGATCGATCGTGACGACGCCCTTGCCCCGATCGAACGCGCGCGTGCGGTGCCCGAGCCCGACGCGGTACAGCGCTTCGAGCGCCGGCGCGAGCGGGCGGAGGGGGGCGGGCAGGGGCGACGTCACGACCGGTCCTCGCGCTGGTCGTGCGGTCGTTCGGGCTCGTCGCCGGTGAGCTTAAGGGGCGGGTTGTGGGCGGTCTGTTCGTCGAGCAGGGCCCTTGTGCGTGCCTTGAGTTCCTCGAGCTCTTCGCGCATCTTGACCCTTGCCTCGTTGCCCAAGCGGGCGTTGTTGAACATGTCGATCGCGGCCAGCAGGAGCGTGATCCCGAGCAGCGCCATCGAGGTGAGCCACGCGAAAATGAACGGGCGTTGCTGCGCGGGCGTCACGATCGAGAACGCGTAGACGAGCAGCGGTGTGAGCAGCAGCGCGACGACTCCGTTGGTGGTCCTGATCCGCCGCCGGCTCGGCTGCATCACGTCGCGCCCGCGATGCATCGCGATGACATGCCCAGCGACAAGCAGCATGAGCGCAGCGCCGAGCGGCGCCGTCAGCCAGATCGGAAGGACCGGGGTACCCACACGAAAGGCTAGAGCCTCTTCACTGAACGTGTAGCGACACGAATTCAGTTTTCTCGAGCAGAAGCCCGCCGAATAGATCCCGGCGCGGATTCCGCAAGCGAGCGTGCGGCCGGAGGCCGCTACGGAGCGATCAATCTTGCTCTAGGCCGCCGAAGGCGCCAGCACGAGTCTGAGCAGTTGTCGGGTCACGTCTTCGACCGGGAGGCCAACGACGGTGTTCGGATCGCCCTGGACCACGATCGGCCAGCCCGCCTCGACCCGCTCGGTGAGGTTGTACGCGCCCGCTTTGCCTCGCCAGCCTCCGTCCTCGATGTACCTGTCGATCATCGAGCGTTCGACGGGCCCCCAGGCGACCGACGCCGATTGGCTGAATATCGATCGCTCGCGTGTTTCCGAGTCGATCAGCGCGACGCCTGTGATCACTTCGTGAGTGGTGTCGACGAACCCCTCGATGATCTCTCGAGCGTGAGACGCGTCTCGGGGCTTCCCGATCAAACGCCCATCTTGGACGCAAAGCGTGTCGGCGCCCAACACGTACACGCGGCGGGCGTGGTCGGGTCCAGTGGTCCATACCTCGGCACCGGCCGCGGCCTTGAGGTACGCGAGGGCCGCGGTCCATTCGCTCGGAGTGACGTCGCCCGCGCGCAGGTCTCCGTCTTCGATGCCCGGGTGGATCACAAGTGGGTCGAGCCCGGCGTCGACCAATAGAGCACGTCGCCGCGGAGAACTGCTCGCGAGGACGAGCTGTGGTCGGCGTTCGGCTGTTGGTGGCGGGCTTGGCATGCTGTATGGGTGTTATTGGCTTCGTCGGCTTTCGTGGAGCGCTAGCGTACTTCGTGCGTGCTCACTTGGTGCAACTCGACATCGCGTGGGAAGACCCAGCGGAGAACTTCCGGCGCGTCGACCGCCTCCTCTCGTCGCGTGATATCGGCGAGCACGACCTCGTGGTTCTTCCCGAATTATTCGACACCGGATTCAGCTTTAACACCGATCGCACGGCCGATCGAGACGGGGCAACCGCGTCGTACCTCGCGAATCTTGCCGACGATTTGGGGTGCCTCGTTCAAGGAGGCCGAACCGTGCGTGCATGCGTGGGCGACAGCTGCGCCCTCGCCCGAAACCACGCGACGGTCTTCGGGCCCGGTGGTCGGTTGGTGGCCGAGTACGCCAAGGTCCACCCGTTCTCGATCAGCGGAGAAAGCGGCTCGTTCCAGGGTGGTGATGAGGTCATTACGTACGCCTGGAAGCGCGAGGCCGACGAACTGAGCGTGTGCCCGGCTGTGTGCTACGACCTGCGGTTTCCGGAATTGTTCCGCGTCGGGCTGCTGGCGGGGGCGGAGGTCTTCGCGATCGGGGCCAACTGGCCCTCGCCCCGAGTGGGTCACTGGCGGGCGTTGTCCATCGCGAGGGCGATCGAGAACCAAGCCGTCGTGCTCTCGGTCAACCGCGTCGGTTCGGACCCCAAGGTGTCCTATCCGGGCGGCAGCATCGCCATCGACCACGTGGGCGAAGTGCTCGGGGAACTGGGCGCCGAAGAGGGCGTCCTGAGCGTCGAAGTGCCTGGCGAGGCCCTCCGCGAGTGGCGGGAGAAGTTCCCGGTGTGGAAGGACATCAAGCTCATCGGCCCTGCCGTCGGGTCGGGCTGACGGCGGCGGATGGTGAGTGTGATGGGAAGATCCGGTGAGCCGACGGGGTTGTCTAAGAGCTGATCAGAGGAGCTTGGCGATGGCGACAGAATCGGTGATGTTCGGGGCAGGGTGCTTCTGGGGCGTTGAGCACGCCTTCAGGCAGGTCCCAGGGGTGCTCGACGCGGTCTGTGGGTACTCCGGGGGCTCCACCGATGATCCGAGCTACGAGCAGGTCTGCTCCGG
The DNA here is from genome assembly GCA_038748775.1 of Planctomycetota bacterium. Classification (GTDB taxonomy): domain Bacteria; phylum Planctomycetota; class Phycisphaerae; order Phycisphaerales; family UBA1924; genus DAIQNV01. The sequence continues at coordinate 562,729 of JBCDIT010000001.1, read as the reverse complement.
CGCGACCGGGCACGCGGAGGTCGTACACGTCGAGTTCGACCCGAGCCGGGTGAGCTTCGAGAAGCTGCTCGAGACATTCTTCGGCTGCCACAAGCCGACCGAACTCAACCGCCAGGGGCCGGACATCGGCACCCAGTACCGCAGCGCGATCTTCTACTCGACCGAGGCCCAGCGCGAAGCGTCGGAGCAGGCCAAAGCCAGCGAGGACGCGAGCGGGAAATGGAACAAGCCCGTCGTCACCGAGATTGTCGCGGCCGGCCCGTTCCATCGCGCCGAGGAGTACCACCAGCGCTACTTCGAGAAAACGGGCCGGATGAGCTGCGGGATCTGAACTCGGAGAGGATCGGGGGCCGGCCAGCGGCGATCAGGGGCATCGCCCCGATGGCCGAGCGCTGAATCCGTCACTTCCCGCCGGCGACGCGGTCAACCTCTTCGATCGAGGTCGTGCCCTCGGCGACAAGCTTCCAGCCAAACTCGGCCAGGGTTGTGAACTGGCCCTCGTTGATGATCTTCTTCATCTCCGCGATGTTGGGGTTCGAGAGGATCACGTCGCGAAGCTCGTCGGTGACATCGAGCAACTCGAAAAGGGCGTGCCGCCCTCGGTAGCCGGTCTTCAGGCAGTTCTTGCAGCCCATGGGGGTCATGGTCTTCGTCACGCCGCGGCCGTAACGACCCATGCGCGATACCAGACCCGGGCTGGCGGGGACCTCGCTCTTGCACGTTTGGCAAAGCGCCCGGACCAGTCGCTGGGCGAGCACCAGGCTCAACGAGTTGGCGACGAGGTAGGGCTCGACGCGCAGGTCGAGCAGGCGGAAGACCGCGGCGACGGTGTCCTTGGCGTGGACGGTCGAGAAGACCAGGTGGCCGGTCATCGCGGCCTGCATGCCCACGCGCGCGGTCTCGTCGTCACGGATCTCACCCACGAGGATGACGTCGGGGTCTTGACGCAAGACCGACCGGAGCATCGAGCCGAACGTGTTGCCACGATCCGAATCGATCGGCATCTGTGTGACGCCATCGATCTGGTACTCGACCGGGTCTTCGATCGTGACGACGTTGCGGGCGTCGCGGTCGATCTCTCGGAGACAGTTGTAGAGCGTGGTTGTTTTGCCCGAGCCGGTGGGGCCGCAGACCAAGAACATGCCGGCGTCGAGGTTGGTGATCTGCTTGATCTTGTCGGTCATGTAGGGCACGAGGCCCAGGTCCTCGATCGACGTCGGCACGCCCTTCTGATCGAGCACACGCACGACGAGCTTCTGGCCGTGAACGCTGGGCGTGAAGCTCACGCGGTACTCGACGCGCCGGGTCGGGAAACGGCACGAGAAGTGGCCTTCCTGGATCGCGTCGCGAGCCGCGGCCTGCATGTGGCACGCGGTCTTGAGCACGCCCGCCGAAAGCTCGGCGACCTTCTTGGGCACCTCGGTGATCCAGACCATTTGCCCGTCGACGCGCATGCGGATGTGCGTGGCGTCGGTCTTCGGTTCGACGTGGATGTCGGTGGCTTCGGTGCGGCTCGCCACGCGGAGCAGGTCGCGGATACACCGGGGCCCCTCACCCGAGCCGGCGATGGCCTTGGTGTCCTGGCCCCGGGCATCGATGAGCACCGGGTTCTCGTCGTTCGTTCCCCGACCAGCGAACGCTTCGAGGATGTCCTGGAGTTCGGTCATCCACGCGCGGTTCGCGGCCGCTTCTTCCATATCGACCGAGCCGTTGCGGCCCTTGCCGTTGGCGCGGCGGGCGGAGAGCTGGCCCTTGGCCTCGGCGCCGCGGACCTCGACGCAGAACTCGAGCGCGCCGATGCCGATCACGTCCCCGGGCGACAGGATCGACTCGGTGACCTTCATCCCGTTGAGCTTGGTCCCGTTGCGCGAGTTGAGATCGCGGAGCCGGAACGAATCCGCGCCGACGTCCGGGGCCGGCTCGATCACGCAGTGGTGGCGTGACGACATGTCGTCTTTGATCCGAAGCCGGTTGTCGGGGTGACGCCCGACCGTGATCGGCTCGGTCGTGAGTCGGATCGGTCGGCCTCGGCCATCGGCGAGTTTCAACTGCAACTGCGGCATCGTGGTCTACGCCCCGGGACTCACTCACACGGATTCACGTCCGTTCAGGATACTGTAGGGACCCCGGGGTGTGAACCGGTAAGTGCTGGCTTGGTTGCGATGTGTCTCTACACTCCGCGCATGATCGATCCCAAACGCCTCCGAGAAGACCCGGACCACTACAAACGCGGCGTCGCCCGCAAGCGGATGTCGGTTGATATCGACCGAGCCGTGGCCCTCGACGCCGAGCGGCGTGGCGTGCAGCAGGAGCAAGAGTCGTTGAAGGCTGAGCAGAACAAGCTCGCCAAGCAGACCGGCCCGAAAATCGGCCAACTCATGGGCCGGCTCAAGAAGGCCGAGGGCGACGAAAGAGCGGCGATCGAAGCCGAAATCGAGCAGGTCAAGGCCGGTCCTGCGGCGCTCAAGGAGCAGATCCAAGCCCTCGAAGCAAAGGCCCAGGAGCTCAGCCCGGAGCTGGAGGCGCTGCTTCTGGAGATCCCCCAGCCGCCGGACAACGACGTCCCGGACGGAGACGGGAGCGAGCACAACGTCGAGATCAGCCGCTGGGGCCCCGAAGGCTGGGATTGGGCTCAGACCTTCGAGCAGAACCGGGGGTTTGCCCCAAAGACACACCTTGAGCTGTGCGAAAGCCTTGGGTTGGTCGATTTCCCGAGAGGCGTCAAGGTGGCCGGCACGAGGAGTTACGTGCTGACCGGGGCGGGGATGCGTCTCCACCAGGCGGTGCTCCGATACGCCTTCGACCGGATGGTCGATCAGAACGGGTTCAGCCCGATGAGCGTGCCCGTCATCGTGCGTGAAAGCGCTATGCAGGGCACCGGGTTCTTCCCGCACGGGCGTGATCAGGCGTACCTCATCGAAGAGTCGAAGCGCGGCGGTGGGCACGACGCGTACCTCACCGGCACCGGCGAGGTCGGGCTCATGGGGATCCACCAGGATGAGATTCTCGACGAAGCCGATCTCCCACTGAAGTACGTCACCGTGAGCACGTGCTTCCGCCGCGAAGCCGGCGCCGCCGGGCGCGACACCGCCGGGCTGTACCGCATCCACCAGTTCGACAAGGTCGAGCAGGTCGTGATCTGCAGGGCCGACGAAGCCGAGAGCCGCCGTTACCACCAAGAGATGATCGGGTTCGTCGTCGATCTGCTCAAGGACCTTGGGCTCCCGCACAGGCTGCTCCAGTGCTGCTCGGGTGACCTCGGACCCAAGAACGCGGACATGATCGACGTCGAGTGCTGGATGCCCGGACGCGGCGACGACAGCCCCGATGGCCGCCCGGTCGGTGACTTCGGCGAGACCCACTCGGCCAGCCGGCTCTACGACTTCCAGTGCCGCCGGCTCAACATGCGGTACCGCGAGGGCGGGGCGGGCGGCAAGGGCGCCACCACGATCTGCCACAGCCTCAACAACACCGTCGCGGCGAGCCCCCGGATCCTGATCCCGATCCTCGAGATGTACCAGAACGCCGACGGGAGCGTGACAGTGCCCCCGGCAGTCCGGTCGTACATGGGCGGGATAGACGCGATCAAACCCGCCGAATGAAATTTCGTTTTGGCGCCGGCGAATCGACCGCCTTCACCGGGACTTGAGATCTCAGGTTGATGGCGAGAAGGTCTTCCGCCGAAAGGAGCGTCCCATCGCGTGGGCCTCCACCAATACCGGTGGTTTCTACGGCGTCCGTTGGACGGGGAAGCATCAAGGAAAGGCCGCGGTGGGATTCGAACCCACGAATAACGGATTTGCAATCCGTCCCCTTAGACCACTCGGGCACACGGCCTTGAGCGCGTCGCAAGCGGCGCGCGCGGCTCAACGCTACGGTCCATGCCTGTGCCTCGTCAACCGATCCGGGGTCATATCAAGCAAGAGGTTCGCGGCGCTGAGCCGAAGAGAATGCCGATGACCACCCCTTTGCTCGCCGTTCTGCTCGTTTCTGGACCGATTGGGCTCGCTCAGCCCTCCGGGGAGTCCGACCGCGCCAAACGAGCCACCCAGCAATCGATCGAGCAGGCCGAGCGGGTTCTCCCGTCTCGGGGAACAGCCGCGGATCCTGTGCTGCCAACGCCCGCTCCCTCATCCGAACCACCGAGGCCAGGGCTCACCGGTGGGTTCTCGATCGACGAAGCTCTCCGAGGCATGGGCGTCGATATTTCTGAACCGGCGGCGCTACCCGAGGGCACGTTTTTGTCGAGGCGAGCCGGGTCGGTCTACCTCGGGCCGGCCGGCATCGCGATCTTCATTCCGGGCGAAGAACAGGCGTTCCCGGGCGAGGGACCGATGGTCCTCGCGCCCAACACGCAGCTCGAACGCCTCGAAGCGAGCCTCGCCGAGGGCGAGACGCTCGCTCGCTTCGTGGTCTCGGGAGAGGTCCTTCTCTACCGCGAGCGGAACCACCTGCTGATCAGCGCGTTCTCACGTCGAGGCGGCGGTGAAGTGCTCGCTGAAGCCTCCGATCAGGGGCTGGGCTCGTCCGCTTCGGCCGACTTGGGAGCTGACCCGGGGGCCGAACCGGAGGGCGATGCAGAACCCGGCTCGACCGGGGCTTCGGTCCCGCTCGATCCGAGCGTTGCCGAGATCATCAACGAACTCCGCGAGCGGAGGGCGTCGTCCTCGGACGACGAATCCACCCCGAGCGACGCCCGCTTCCGCCAACTCGACCGGAACGATCCTGCCGCTCGCTTGAACCCCGAGCGTGAACCCGGGCTGGTGCCCGAGGGCCGGTACCTCACGCAGCGCCGCGTCAGGCTCGACCGGACCCCCAACGGGCGATGGACGGTCGTGTTCGACAACGACACCGATCGCCCGGGCGCGGCCGACGGCGAAGTCGCTCCGCCGCCCCCGATGCCGGTGATCCCCTGCCGAGTGTTGGAGCGGATGGAGGCGACCGCCGAGTTGTTTGGCGACGCGGCCGCGATGATCGTCTCGGGACGCGTGTTCACGTACGAGGGCGTGAACTACCTCAAGCCAACGATGTACGCACTCGAACGCCCGGGCGACGTCGACCCGATCCAGTGATCTCCAGCTCAAGAGCGTCTTGATGGAGGGTGTAGCGTCGGGCGTGAGGATTGCGCACCGCGAAGTTCTCCGGATTCTCTCCGGCGAGGCTTTCCCAAGCGCGTGTGCAGCCGGAGGCCGCTGGGAGCGATTGAACCTGCTTTAGGCCGGCGCCGGGTCGGTGCCCTGGATCGGCCGGTCTTCGAGGGCGACGGGGTTGGTCGGGCGTGTGAGGCCGATCGTGCCCGAGGCGGGGTGGAACCGCGATCCGTACAGGCGGACGCGCTGGTTCGATGTCGAGCGGGGCAGGAGCGTCTGGCACAGGTAGACGACGATGATCGCGCCGGCGTTGGCCGCGAGCATCGGGAAGATGCCGGTCCAGCCGAAGGCGACCATGACGCTGGTCATGACCACGACGCCCAGGCTGACCGGGATGAGGGTCTGCCAGCCCAGCATCATCACTTGGTCGTACCGCAGGCGGGGCAGCGTCCAGCGGATGACCATCTGGAAGCAGTTGATGAACGCGACCTTGCCGGCGAAGACCAGGATCTTGGCGATCATGCCCGCCATCGTGGTGTTCTCCGGGCTGAGCAGGTCCACGCCCGCCCAGTTGAGCGGCAAGTGGTACCCCCCCAGGAAGAGCAACACGAAGAACGCGGCTCCGGTCACCATGTGGGCGTATTCAGCGAGGAAGAACAGCGCGAACCGCATCGAGCTGTACTCGGTGTGGTAGCCGCCCACGAGTTCCTGCTCCGCCTCGGCGTTGTCGAACGGGGCCCGGTTGGCCTCCGCGAGAGCGCAGATGAAGAACAGCAAGCACGCGAGCGGCTGCGAGATCACGAGCCAGCCGTTGGCGGCCTGATGCTCGATGATCGCGTGGGGGAGCACCGTGCCGACCAGAAGGAGCACCGCCAGCAGGCTCAGGCCCAGCGGGATCTCGTAGCTGATCATCTGGGCAGTGGCCCGGAGCCCGCCCAGGAATGAATACTTACTGTTGCTCGCCCAGCCGCCCAACGTGACGCCGTAGACGCCGAGCGAGGCCACGGCCAAGAGGTAGACGACGCCGACATTGACGTTCGCACCGGCGACGAGGACTTCTTCCCCGCCGATCGGCCCGAAGAGCCACTCGCCAATGGGTCCGACGATCGGGACGTCACCGATCGGGGGCATCTCCCAAACGCCGCCCCAGGGGATGATCGCAAAGCCGATCAGAGCAGGGACGATGATGACGATGGGGGCCAGCGTGAACAGGGCCTTGTCGGCCTTGGTCGGGGTGTAGTCCTCTTTGAGGAGGAACTTGATGCCGTCGGCGAGGGGTTGCCCGAGACCCCACAGGCCTTTGAAAGGTCCGTCGGTCGACAAGACCTTGAGGAACGGGAGCCCGAAGTCGAACCCGACGCGGTTCGGGCCCAGGCGGTCCTGGATGTACGACGAGATTTTCCGCTCGAGGTACACGAGGTAGGCCACGCCAAGCAGGATCACGTGCACCGCGATGATGAGCACGTGGGCGCTGACGAACAGCTGAGAATCGACGAGGTTTCGCAACGGCTCGAGAAGAAAGTCCATGGGGCCGCAGTGTAGGGAGCCCGCCTGCCGGGCGCGCTCTCAGAGCTCGACCGCGATCGGCTCGTAGCCCATCCGCACCCCGTCCGAGTCGACCTCGATCGTGGTGATCGCGGTCGTGCGGGCGTCGTCGCGGGTCATGAGCACGCTGATCTCGGGTCGATCGGGCCACCTGTGCCGGTGGTAGTCATCCTGCGCGATTCGGCTCGCAGCCGCACCGACCCGCTCCGAGAAGAGCGGGATACGCGGCTGAACCCGATCGTCACCCAGACCCGAGCTGGCCCAAGCACAGGGACGTGCGAGCGGAGAGGCGGTTGTCTCGCTCGCATCACCGAACGAGCGATGGGTCTCGACCAAGATCTGGGTGCTTCCGCGCCTGACCCGCACAACCCGGTAGCTCCGCATTCGAGCACTCTCGGGATGGCGGAGCGGGGCGTCGGCGGGTTGGCTGAGCAAGTCGAGGATCACCCGCCCACGAGAGACGGTGCGATCCGCACCGGGCGCACTCGGGTTGACGTTGAGAATCGCGTACACGACGCCGTCGTTCCGGGCCGCGATCCACGTCCCTCCTGCGTCCGGATCCGTGGGGTAGATCGCACGAAGCCCGCCCGGCAGCTCGTGCCAGACCGGCGACTCGCCTTCGGACCGTGAACGCAGCTCGTCACGGTTGTGGACAACGCGGAATCCGCTATCGACCGCGATCACCGAAAGCGTGCACACAGGTGTTCAGGAGTGCTCGTGGGCGAGCGTCGAGGGCGCACGGCCGAACGAAGCGTCGCACTCGACACCGATCTCACCGCAGCCGATCTTGCAGATCGCCCAATGGTGAATCGCGTGATGGGTGACGAAGGCCAACTCGCGGACCAGCGTCGACTCGATCGAGACCTCGGGCCGGTCGGTCGAGGCCATGACCTGGATCGTGACGGGCCACTCGAGCTGGACCTCATCGAGCCCGCCGAGTTGCGACTTGAGCTTCGCGATCGCTTCGAGGGCCGCGGCTCGGTTCGCTTCGATGTCGGTCCCGCGCGCTCGCTGGTCGTACGCAGCCGGGCCGGACCCGGCGGCCTCACCCGACTCGTACGCGTCGAGCAGGGCGGTGAAGTGATCGAGCGCGTGGCGGACATGCTGCCCGACCGAGGCACCGATGCGATCACACGTCGCGACGTACTGGTCGTCTTCAAGGCCGCCGATGAACGCCGCGCCCTGCTCAAGCACACTGACCGCCGCCGACCGGATCGACTCTGCCCCCGAAACATCTGTCATTTCAGCACCTCCAGCGATCCTCTGTTGTGGTCGCTTCGCGATCGGAGCGTATGCGTACTCGGTTAGATCGTTCGTGCCGATCGAGAAACGGCGAGCACCGCCTCGACGATATCGCGGTGGTTGGCGCACCTCGGGCACTTGTGTTGGCCGCCGAGCTTCCCGTTCTTATCGAGCCAGTGGTGGAACGTGCCGAACGGAACCGGGGAAACGGTTGGGGCGACCATGCCGGCGTTTTCACCCCGCTTCGTGGTGTAATCGACGTTGCGGGACTTCACACCGGCATCGAACGCGTCGGCGAAACGGTCGAGCTCGGTGAATTCCGCTGGAAGTTCGACCACGAGTTCGAGCCCGGCGCGTCGGCCCTCGCCCGGGTAGATAGGCGCCGCTGAGAACTCCCCCGGGGCAACGCCGACGGCGCCCGAAGCTTCGGCGACCGCCTCTTCGACGTGTTCGACGATGATGTTCTCGCCGAACGCGTTGATGAAGTGGCGGTGCCGTCCGACGATGCGGAGCCGCGCCGGGCCGGTGCCGGTTCGCGAGCCGTCGAACGCGTTGGGCACGTCGTCAAACTCGACGACGTCTCCGAGGTTGTACCGCCAGAGCCCGGCACAGCTCGAAATCACGACGCAGTACCGCACGCCCTTCTCGACTTCGTCGGCGAGGAACGCGGGCGCGTCCGGCGCCAGCGAGCCGTCGTCCTGCACGTGCTCGGTCGGGACGAATTCGAACACGTTGCCAACGTCGCTCATGAGCCGCAGCCCCGGATCCCCGGCGCGGTCTTGTTGCGCGACGAACCCTTCGCTCGCGGGGTACAGCTCGTGGCGGTGGGGCAGATCGCCCGACACGTCAGCGCACCACAGCTCCGCGACGCGGCTCTTGAACGGGGCGTACCGCACGCCGCCGTGAACGAAGACGCGTAGGTTGGGCCAGATCTGGTCGAGCGTTCGCTCGCGACCGCCGTTCCGCTCTGCGTCCATCTCGCGGATGCGGTTCATCAGCACGAGGGCCCAACTGGGCATCCCGCTGATAAACCTGATGTCCTGGTCGATGGCGATCGTTGCCATCGCGTCGATTTTGGCGGGCCAGTCGCTCATGAGCGCGACCTTGGGCCCGGGGGAGTAGATCTCGCTGAGGGGCCATTTGATCAGAGGCGTGACGAGCCCGGAGAGGTCCGCGGTGATGATCCCGTTGGCGTCCTCGCGCAGGTCGCTTGAGCCGCCGAGAAACAGGCAACGTCCGTTCATGACGTCGCTCGGGCGGACGCCCCGGTTCATCAGGTACGCGAAGATGTCGAGGCTCGAGCGGTAGTTGCTCTTGAACATCTGCTGAGAGATGGGCAAGAACTTGTCGCCGGCGGTCGTCCCGCTGGTCTGCGCGAAATGCCCGACGAGCCCGGGCCAGAGCACGTCGGGTTCGGCGTTTTCGCGCATCCGGCCCACAAGATCGGCAACGCCGTACCAGTCGGTCAGGGGCACGGCCTGACGGAAAGCCCCGAGCAGTTCGTCACCCGTCAGCTTGGCCAGGCGGTCGTAGCCGTGACGGCGACCGAATTCGGTGTGTGACGCGACGGTCACAAGCTGGCTGAGTTGCTTTCTCTGAATCGAGCCTGTGGCGCGTTGCCAATAGTCCTCGTCGGCAAGCAGCTTCGACCGCCGGCTCATCTTGAGCCCGAGGCCAGCGCCGATGAGCGCGGTCCAGCCCATCGATCAGGCCTTGCTCGTGTCGCCCGTTCCGTCGAGACGGGCGACAAAGGACTCGAGAGCCTCAGCAAAAACCGTCGGAGCTTCGAGCATCGGGGTGTGGCCGCACCGATCGACCCAGACCACCTGCGCATCGGGCATGAGGTCGAGGAAGCCCTGCGCCGCTGACGGCGGGGTGACGATGTCTTGCTTGCCCCAGATCAGGAGCGTGGGGCAGCCGATGTCGCCGATCTCGTCGCCCAGGTGGTTCCGGCGGGCGGTCCGGCTCAGTCGAACCATCGCACGGGCGCCCTGGCGGGTGTTCAGCGCCGCGTGGGCACGGTCGACATCGTCTTCCCTCATGACCGCGGGGTCGTAGAAGAGCTCGGCGATCTTCTCCCGGAGCCACTCGCGCGGCGGTCGGATCGGCGCGCCCTTTACGAGTGTGCGTTCGAAAAGCCCGCTCGATCCGGCGAGGACGAGGCCTCGAACCAGGTCGGGCCGACGATGGGCGATCCGGAGAGCGACGTGTCCTCCGAAGGAGTTGCCGACCAAGACCGCCGGGCCCTCTCCGTCTTGTGCCTTCACTCGATCAAGGTACGCCGTGGTCAGTTCTGTGACGCCCTGGATCGAGCAATCAGAGCCGGTCAGGTCAAGCAGGGGCAACTCAAGACGGACCGAGCGGATGCCCGGGCGGAGTCGGGTGACGACCGGCTCCCAGTGCTCGTTGAGCCCGACGAGGCCGTGCAGGAACACCACGCGAGGTCCGGCCGTCCCGGTGTGGGTCACCCGAGCCTCGACCGGCTTGCCGGTTTCGCCGTGGAGGGTGAGCGTGTGAGATGACTCGGTCGCGCTGGCAGTCTGGGCGTTGGTCGGTCCGTCCTCGTGGGCCGGCTGAGCGCTGGATCGCGATGGAGTGGGTGTGGCCCTTGTCATAAGTCAGCGGTGCGACGATAGCACCGACCCTTCGTCGACGCCGTCGTCGCTGGTCGGGGAACCCCCGGCGTTACCCGGGCCCGCCTGGGCTCCGGCGAGCCGTCCGTCTTGGAGGGTCACGACCCGATCGGCCCGCTGGGCGATGGTCTGGTCGTGGGTGACCATGACGACGCTGAGCCCCAGGTCCCGGCGGAGCTCCGACAGGGTGTCGAGGATCGTCGCCCCGGTCGCCGCGTCGAGGTTTCCGGTGGGCTCGTCGGCGAGCAAGACCTTCGGACGGTTGATCAGGGCCCTCGCGATGGCGACGCGCTGGCGTTCGCCGCCGCTCAGCTCGGCCGGGCGGTGTTTGAGACGATCAGCGAGCCCGAACCGGCTGAGCATGTCCGTCGCGTGGGCGCGGGCGTCGGCACGCTTTCGGCCCCGCCAACCGAGCCGACCGGCGGGGATCATCGCGCCGACGCACACGTTGTCGAGCACGCTGAGTTCCGGGAGCAGGTGATAGAACTGGAAGACGAAGCCGACGCTCTGCGAGCGGTACCGGTTGAGTTCGCCGGCGCCGACGTTCGTGAGTTCGCGCCCCTCGAACCAGATCGAGCCCCTGCGCTCGCCTTGCTCGCGGTCGGGGCGGTCGAGCCCGCCGAGCAGGTGGAGCATCGTGCTCTTCCCGCTGCCCGAGGCGCCGAGCACGGCCACCGCCTCGCCCTCATGGAGCGTCAGTCCCGCGCCCTTGAGCACCGGGACGCGCACCCGACCAAGCCTGTAGGTCTTGAACAGATCGCGTGCTTCGAGGATTGGCGTCGTCATTCGAACCTCAACGCCCGCACCGGGTCCATGTACGCGGCACGGATCGACGGGATCGCGGCACCGATGAGGCAGGTCAGCACGCCCGCGCCCGCGACGATGGCGGCCTTGACCGGGTCGACCTGGCTCGGGATCTCGCTGAAGTAGTACACGCTGGGGTCCCAGATCACGAGGTTGAACGTTGAGCCCAGCCACTCGTGGATCTCGTTGATGTTCTGCACAACGAGCCCGCCGACGACCAGGCCGAGCGTCGAACCGGTAGCGCCCACGGCGGTGCCGTAGCGGAGCCAGAGCCACGCCACTCCGGGCGTGCCGGCGCCGAGCGCACGGAGAATCCCGATATCACGGGTTTTCTCGCTCACCATGCTCCAGAAGATCGCGAGGACCAGGAACACGGTCGTGAAGCACACGAGCCCGAACACGAAGAGCACGAGCCCGGTTTCCTTTTCGACCGCCGCGATCAGCGTGCGGTTGAGGTCCCGCCACGACGCGACCCCGATCGAACCGGCCGGCGGGACTTCATCTGGATGCGCGGCCGCGAACTCGGCGTACACCTCGAAACAGACTTGTTTGACCTGCTCGGCGTCGAGCTCGTCGGCGCCTCGGACGAGGACTGTCGTGACGCGCGCCGGGTCGACGCCGATGATTTTCGCTTCGCGCAGGACCGGCTCGCCCGTCTCGGGGTCGATGACGAAGCCCGACCGGCCTGACGTCTCGATCCGTTCGGCTTCGTCCATTTTGAGCATGCGTTGGAGCAGGTCCATGCGAACCAAGAGCGTGCGGCTGTCGGCTTCGTAGACGCCTGTGCGGAACTCGTTGGCGACGGGGACCGACCTGGTCACGACCTCGACGCCCCGACCGGAGTCGTCGAGGGGCATGACGTGCACCGTCAACTCGGCTTCGAGCAGCCACTGGTTCAGCGAGTTGAACGATCCATCTCGCCCGTGTTGGAACGATGAGCCGGGTTGGTAGATCCCCGTTGGGTAGCGGATGTTCCAGCCTGAAAGCTCGATGCCCGGGACAGCCGCGGCTTCGCCATCGACCGTGAGAGACCGAGCCTGATCGAGGCGTGACGCCCAAGTCGAACCGCGGAAGCTCGTTGAGAGCCTCGGGTCCTCCCCGTCGACGTCTTTGCGAAGCGGTTCTTCGAGAGGTCGCCACCAGATCGTGTCGTCGTAGCCGGTGACCCTCGCGTAGCTCGGTCCGTCGATGCCCTTGATGCCGACCCCCTGAACTCGGTCGTCGGGGAGGCCCACGAGCCCGAAGGTCTCGATGATCGGGGCCGCGGCCTGGATCTCGGGGCGGGCCTCCAGACGTTCGATCAGGTCGTCGTAGTGGGGGAACCCGGTATTGGGCCAGTGGATCTTGGCGTCGCCCACAAGGTTGCGACCCGAGTTCACGAGGGTGTGCAAAAACCCACCCATGACGGACCACGTGACAAGGACCGTACCGACGCTGAGCATCACCGCGACGGTGGCCAGCAAGGGCATGATCTTGGTCGTGAGGTATTTACGAGTGAGTAGGGCTTGGTACACGCGATGGAACTGTAGGTGAAGGTCCCCGCCGGTGCGAGGGGGAGGGCGTCGCACGCCGCGCATCGGGCGCCAGACGCACCGGCGGTGCGATCGCCCGAGTTTGCCCTGCAGGCACAAGCATGCGCTTCCGATACAGACCGCACAACGGACAGGGGGCCTCCTGGGGGTGGGAGGTCTCGCGGTCCGAGGAGCGGTGTCTTGACCATTGAGCCGAAGAACCTCAGCCAGGGCCGGTCGTGCGGATCGTGCCGGGTGTGCTGCAAACTCCCCGATATCCCGGAACTGGACAAGCCCCGCGATACGTGGTGCCGGTTTTCCGCCAAATCGAAGGGGGCGCCGGGGTGCACCCGTTATGAGGCCCGCCCAGACGTGTGCCGCGAGTTTGAGTGTGCGTGGTTGAGCGGGCTCGGCGATGCGGATGACCGACCCGACAAACTCGGCGTGCTCTGGCAGCCCCTCGACTTGCCCGACGGCCGCCGCGGTCTGGGAATTGTCGAGGCGAGGCCCGGGGCGCTCAACGAGCCGCGAGCCCGAGCGTGGCTTGAGCGGTTCGAGCGGGCCAAGCCCGGACGGATCGTGGTCCGTCGGTATGAGCACCCGGTCTTCCAGGTCGTGGGCGTGACTGTTGAGCGGGCAGAGGTCCGCACGGTCGCCGGCGTCGGCGCGGTGTTCGCCAACGCCTGAGTCGCTCACCGATCGGGGAAGACGGTTCGCCAGTCTTCGGCCATGTCGACGACCGTCCAGCCTCGCTCGGAAGCTTCGGTCAGGGCCTCGTCCAATCGCCCGATCGAGGAGTCTCGGTCGTACGCCCATTCGCGTGTTGCATCGGTGTGTCGGATGATGATGCACGCCCTGGGGCCATCGCCTTCGGCCGTCCATTGCATCATCTGCAGATCGCCGTCCGAGTTGCCGACGGTCATGACCGGTCGGCGTCCGATGACGCGCTGGATCGCGACGGGCTTGCCTGCCTTGTCATCGATGAAACCGAGTTTGGGCGTACGGACGACGGCGCGCTCGGTGGGGTCCCATTCGGTTTCGAGCGATGACCCGATCACCTGCTCCGGTGGGATTCCGTAGACCTCTTCGGCGAACGCGCGGATGAAATCGACGCCGCCGCCCGACACGATGTAAGTCTTGAAGCCGGCCTCGCGGAGCGCTTCGAGCAACTCGAGCATCGGCTGGTACACCATCGACGTGATGGGCCGCCCGGTCGTGGGATGCTCGGCCTTCGCGAACCACGCCCGGGCGATCGCGTCGAACTCATCGCTGGTCATCCCGGCGTGCGAAGCGGTCACGACGCGGAGCAGGCCCTCCTTCCCGGAGCTGGCGAGCGCGGCCATGTCGCCATCGATCGCGGCCTTCAAGGCGGGTTCCTCATTCCATTCGGGATGGTCCGGGGCGAGTTGTCGCACGCGGTCGATCGCGAAGAGGAGCTGAAAGTAGACCGGTTGCTCCGCCCAGAGCGTTCCGTCGTTGTCAAAGACGGCGATGCGTTCGGGCGATGGAATGAACCCGGGACGGTTCTCGGTCGTTGCATCTTCGATGAACGCGGTGATGGCGGCTTTGGCTGGGCCGCTCTGCCAACTCGGGAGCGGATCGGTGCTGGGCGACCGGGACTGCCCAGGGCCGGCGCAGCCTGTGATAAACGCGGAGAAGACAAGCAGGATTCGGATGATCATCGCGGTGCTCCTGTTTTCCGCGGCGAGCGTACCGTTCGCTCATGCTCGGTGTTCCTTTGGACTTGCGCGCCCCCTCTGGTGCGGTTCGGCTGGAGACGAATCTGCTACTCGCGCCTATCGCGGGGTGGTGCGATCTCGCGTGGCGCGAGACGTGTCGTTCGCTGGGCGGTGTGGGGCTGGCGTGCACTGATCTGCTGAGCCCCAAGGGCCTGCTCTGCGGTTCGGACGCGACCATCGATCTTGCACGCACGAGCGAGTTTGACCGCCCGATCTGCATGCAGTTGTATGGAGGCGGTGGGGGGGTCCTCGCCGACGGGGCCCGGTGGTGCGTCGATCACGGCGCGACCGTTGTCGACATCAACATGGGGTGCCCGGTCGACAAGGTGTGCAAGAAGGACGGTGGCAGCAAGCTCATGTGTGACGTCGGGCGCACCCTCGGGTTGTTCGAGCGCGTGCGTGAGGCCCTGCCCGATTCGATCCCGCTTACTGCGAAGATGAGGCTTGGGTGGGACGAGGCCGCGTACGAGGCGGGGGTCGCGTGCGAGTTGGCGGTCGGTCTGTGCCGACTCGGGGCGGCCGCGATCACGGTTCACGGGCGGACCACCGAGCAGATGTTCAAGGGCTCGTGCCGGCGTGAGGGGATCCGTCGGGTCGTAGACGCGGTCGGCGAGGCGACCGGCGTAGTTGGCGAGGCTGGGGTCCCGGTGATCGGAAACGGCGACGTACGCACGCCAGATGATTGCCTTTCGATGCTGAGCGACACCGGGTGCGCCGGCGTGATGATCGGTCGAGGGGCGTTCGCCGGGCCTTGGGTCTTCCGGATGGCGTGGGCGGCGCAGCGCGGCATCGATCCGGCATCGGTCGAGCCGAGCGAGGACGAGAAGCTGGACGTTGTGCTCGCGTACTTCGAGCGGATGCTCGAGTACCGCAACGAGAACTACGCGATGCACAAGATCCGCCAGAAGATCAGTTGGCTCGGTAAGACGATCAACCGGAGCCACTGCAAGGCGCTCAAGCAGGGCGTGCGGTCGGCGACGAATCCGGCGCAGGTGCGCGAGGCGGTCGCCGCGTGGCGGGCCGGCGCCACCGAACGCGCCCCGGAACGCGCTCCGCTCACGGCGTAGCGACCACGACGGGAAGCGAAGCAACGTTTGAGCAGACGCGGCGCGAGGTTGGCTCCGACGGGACCGGACGCGATCGCCAAGCCGGTGGCGGCATGCGAGTCGGCGGGCGTGACGCTGGACCTTCCTCCGAATCCCTAAACGCGTCTCTGGAGTTCTCGACCCTGGGGGGTTGTGCTTGCGCCGCCTCTCACTACCATGTCGGGTGGTTGTGGGGACCAACACGGGAGACAGCAATATGAAATATGTTCGAGTTTCGGCCGGCGCTCTGCTTTGGGCTGCCGGTTCGACCTTGGCGGCGCCGCCCGAGCCCGGCGTGCACTACCACGACGAGCCTGGGGCAAACCCCAGCATGGTCCGCTTTGCGCCGTTCGGCGAGTCGGACCTGCTCGCGCGGTCGTTTAGCGTGAGCGGACCGAGCGACGAGCTGGTGGACATCGTTTTCATCGGCGACGGCTACACCGAGCCGGAACTCCCCCAGTTTGTCCAGGATGCGAACCAAGCGGCCGACGACATTTTCTCGTACGAGCCGTTCATCAGCTACCTGCCGTTCTTCGAGTTCCACTTCCCGGAGCAGGCCTCGAACGAGTCTGGTGTCGACAACGATCCTGTCCAGGGCATCCAGAAAGACACTGCGTTCGACATGACGTTCTGGTGCGGCGGCACCGAACGTGCTCTGTGCGTCAACACGTCGAAGGCACGCGGCTTCGCGGCTGCGAACGTGCCCGGCTGGGACGTTGTCGTTGCTCTGGCGAACACGACGAAGTACGGCGGCGTCGGGTACCCGTCGCTCAACGTCGCGACGTCCGCCGGTCGGAACGGCTCGACGGGTGACATCGTGCTTCACGAACTCGGGCACGCGCTGGGCAACCTTGCCGACGAATACACCTACGGGGGGCCCTTTACATACAGCGGTGGCGAGCCGGCGGGGGTCAACGTTTCGACGCTCAACGCTTCGGAGATGGCGGCGCAGAACCGCAAGTGGGCGACCTGGCTCGATGCTTCGCTTCCCGGTTTCGACAACCCGATTTCGACGTACGAGGGGGCCAACTACTCGGTCGAGGGGATCTACCGGCCGACCAACAACTCGATGATGCGGGCGCTCGGTCGTCCGTTCAACCTCGTTTCCGCCGAGGCGCTGATCCTCGCGATCCACGACGCGAGCGCGATGATCACGACGGCCGATCCGGCCCCGGGTGAGATCGGCGTGGGCGATTCGCTTTCGCTGACGGTCGTTGAGTCGGCGCTCGGTCCGATGGGCGTTCGTTGGCTCGTGAACGGATCGGTTGTCGCCGAAGGTGACGGCCTCTACTCGATCGACACGGCGACGCTCGGCACTGTTGATGGCGATCAGGTCACCGTTGAGGTCGTCGATGAGTCAATCTGGGTGCGCGACGAAGCAGCACGCGAGAGCGTCATGACCGAGCGGCTCACCTGGACCGTCGTCGGCACGGCCTGCAACGTCGCAGACATCGCTGATCCGGCCGGCATCCTCGATCTGTCCGACGTTGATCGTTTCATTCTGACGTTCGTGCTCGGCGCGTCGGAGGCCGACATCGCCGCGCCCTTCGGGATATTCGACCTTTCGGACATCGACGCGTTCATCGAGTCCTTCCTTGCCGGCTGCCCCTGATCGCCGCTGAGTGAATGTCACCAAACATCGGAGCCGCGAGGGACGTCCCTCGCGGCTCTCTTTGTTTCCTGACCCGACAGGCGGTCAGTCGCTGTTTCGTTCGTTGGTCCGCTTGGCCATCTGCTCGAGGCGCCACTTGGCGACCGCGTCGTGGTCTCCTGAGAGCAGGATGTCTGGGACCGCTTCGCCCATCCACTCGCGGGGTCGGGTGTAGTGTGGGCAGTCGAGCAGCCGGTCACCCTCGCCGATCCCAAACTCGGCTTTCCACTTTGCGAGCCGCTTGGGGTTGAGAGGTTCGCCGTTCGGATTGGTCGTCGGCGGGGGCGCGAAGCTGTCTTGCGCGGCGCTGGCGTCGTGGCCCAAGACCCCGGGCTGGAGTCGGGCGACGGCGTCGATGATCACGAGGGCCGCGAGTTCTCCGGAACTGAGGACGTAGTCGCCCAACGAGACCTCGAGCGGATCGAGCTTGCGCACGACGCGTTCGTCGATGCCCTCGTAGTGCCCGCAGAGGAAAGTGAGGCGGGGGCGTGATGCAAGGTCTTCGACCAGCGGCTGATCGAGGCGTCGGCCGGTCGGCGTGGGGAAGACGATGGTCGCCTCGCGAGGGTCAGCCCCCCGGGCGTGCTCGGCGGCCCGCCAAATGGGTTCGCAGAGCATCACCATGCCCGGGCCGCCGCCGAAGGGGCGGTCATCGGTCTTGTGGTGAGGCGGATCCGCAAAGTCGCGGATGTTGATCGCCTGGATATCGACCGCATCGGCATCGATGGCGCGTTTGGGGATGCTGACACCGAGCAGACCCGGAGCGGTCGGTTCAAAGAGCTCTGGGAAGGTTGTCAGAACATCGATGCGCACGCTGAGACGGTAGACGTGGCGCCGGGCGTGCCAGAATCACTTCTGGATGGTGGCCATGCCCTCGACGTGCTTCATGCCACGTCGGCGGTCGCGGAGGCGGCGGCTCTTACCTACGCGGTCGCGGAGGAAGTAGAGCTTGGCGCGGCGGGCGTCACCACGACGCACGACCTCGTAGCCGGCGATGAGCGGCGAGTGGACCGGGAACACGCGCTCGATGCCGATATCGTCGACGACGCGGCGAACGCGGATGGTTTGGTTGATGCCGCGGCCCGAGCGGGCGATGAGCACCCCCTGATAGGCCTGGATGCGTTCGCGGTCGCCCTCGACAATTCGGACGTTGACGCGGATGGTGTCACCGATGTCGAAGCGGGGGATGTCGGTCTTGAGGGCATCCTGGTTGATGCTGTCGATGATCTCTTGGGCACCCATGGCGTGGCTCCGCGTATTGCTCGATCTTGCCCCGAAGTGACGGGCCTCGATGGTAGGCGGCTTCACGGGGCATTTCGAACGTGGATGGCAGACGGCGATGGTGAGTTTGTTTGCTCTTTGTAGGTGTTCAGGCCCATTCATGGGCGATATCCTGAAGATGGCAACCGCTGACGGCGGGAGCCCTATAGAGTGGAGCCGCTGCCTTTGGCGGCATCGTCATATGGGAAACAAAGCCGGGCCATCGGTTGTTTGGCCAGTGCCCGGGACGTACACGTCGCGTTTGTGCTTGAGGGAACTGGAGAACGTCATGAGGAACCTGCTCGGCAAGGTATTGGCTTGTGTTGTCCTCGCGTCGACTGGGCCGGCGGTCGCTCTTCCGCCGCCCCTCCCGGAAATCGGCTCGGGCTTCGCGGCCCCTCAGTCGAAGGCGAAGATCACCTTCGACCTGACGAACCACGACTTCGGCCTCGTGTGGGACCACGAACAGGCGAGCATCAAGTTCCCGTTCAAGAACGTCGGGGAAGAGAACCTGATCATCATGGACATGAAGTCCACGTGCGGGTGCACCGTCCCGGCTCTTGAGAAGACCGAGTACGCACCGGGCGAAGGCGGCGAGATCACCGTCATCTTCAACCCGAAGGGTCGGAACGGGATTAACCAGCGGACCGTCACGATTACGACGAACGACCCGGCCGGGCCGCAGCGTCTTTCGATCCGCGCCGAGGTGAAGCCGGTGCTCCGAGTCGAGACCCAGTTCGTCCGTTTCCACACCGAGAAGGGCGGCACGGCGGTCGAGAAGGTGTCGGTGTCGGGTCGAGGTGAGGCGTTCGATGCCACGTACGGCAGCTCGGCCCCGGCCGGCTTGGCGACCGTGTCGAAGACCGGTTCGGAGGTTTACGAACTCAACGGCGAGACCTGGCGTCGGGTCGACTTTGACGTCACGACGGTTTCGTCGGCGCCGGTCGGGCGGAGCCAGACGGTGCTGACGTTCGAGACGACCGATTCGCGTCGCGATACTTTCACCGTCCAAGCGATCCTCGACGTCAAGGGCGACCTTGAGGTCAAGCCCCAGCGCGTGAGCCTCGGTCGCATCACGATCGGTGAAATGTTCGAGAAGCAGTTCACCGTCGCGAGCCGCTCCGCCAGCGACTTCAAGATCACCAAGATCGACGTGATCGGCGACCTGTACGGCAAGATGACGTTTGATTGGGCTCCCGTCGATCCGAAGAACCCGGACGCGTTCCGCGTCACACTCAAGGGCGCGCCGGACAAGGAGCAGCGGCAGTCGGGCAAGATTGTGGTCCACACCAACGTCGTGGATGAGCCCGAGATCGACATCGCGTACTACGGCTGGGTTCCGGCCCAGGCGCGCGCCCCGCAGCCGCCGGCGCGTCCGGCTGTCGCCGGGGGCAACCCGTGACGCGACGTTCGTACGGGCCGGCACCCGAGGGGGTGACAACCTGGGTCACCCGGGCGTTGGCGCTTGCCGCGCTCGCAGGGATCATCGGCGTCGGGCACTCGATGGTCGTGCCGGTAGCGGTGTCGCTCGAAGATGTTCTCGACCCACCCGCCGTTGCTTTACCGGCGGTCGACCCGAACGGCCTCGAGGGCCCCGGTGGTGATCCGATCGCCGACGGCGCCGACGGCGAGACCGGGCCGGACGGGCCGGTTGGACCAGAGTCCAAGGTCAACGAAGGTACAGGGCCGGTTCCCCAGCCTTCATCGCCTCAGGCCCAGGTTCGTTCGTTCGAACTCGATCTTGACGCGTCGTTCGAAAAGTGGAACGAGGGCGCCGTGTTCTTCGATGCACGGCGTGATGCCGAGTTTGAGCAGAGCCGGGTTGCCGGGGCGTTCTACATGCCCTCGAGCCGCGTGTTCGACTCGGTCGACACCCTGGACCCGTTGATTGGCGAGCAGGTTGTGATTTACTGCGTCGGCGGAGACTGCGACGCGAGCAAAAACACCATGATCAAGCTGATCACGGTCGGGTTTGATCGTGGCGACGTCTTTGTCATGACTGCTTCGTTCGATGATTGGGTCGCTGCTGGTTACCCGGTCGAGGAGGGGGCTCCTTGAGCGCACGCCTTCAGAAGTACGTGATGAGTCCGAGCACAACCCGCATCACCGAGTCGATCGTTGTTCTGCTCCCGTTGCGGCTGGTACTCGGCGGGCTGTTCATCTTCGCGGCCTACACGAAGATCTCCGACCCGCAAGAGTTCGTGTTCAACATCAACGCGTACGGGGTGTTCGATCGCGAGACTCAAGAGCACGTGATCAAGCTCCTCGGGTTCGCGATTCCCTGGGCTGAGATGATCGTCGGGGTCGCGTTGGTGCTGGGGGTTTGGGCCCGGGGTGCGGCGGCGCTGCTGGCGTTGCAGTTGTTCGCTTTCACGATCGGGATCCTGAACGTGATCGCGAGTGGTAAGGAATTGAGTTGCGGGTGCTTCGGCGGGTTCAACGTCATCTGCACCGGCGATGTCGGTTGGTGTCACGCAGGACGGAACGGGGTTCTGCTCGTCCTCAGCGCGCTTCTGGCCTGGCGCGGCGCCGGCGTCGCGAGCATCGATGGGCTCCTGACCCGTCCTCGTCCGATCGTGGACGAAGACGCGGATGAGGCGTAATATTTAGACCTGCCCGGGACTGGATTCCCTGGTGAAACCCGAACCGTCGCTCGCGTCAGCGCGGGCCACAGACCACGACGGAGATTCAAATGAGTCGATTCACACGCTTCGGCGGTCCCGCCCCTGAGAAGCTCGCCCGCCTGGGAAGCACCGGTATCGCCTACGTCGACTACAAGGACATCGAGGGCCTTCGCCGGAGCATGAGCCCGAACGGCAAGATCTATGGTCGCAAGCGTTTGGGCACTACAGCCCGTGAGCAGAAGCTGGTCGCCCAGGCGGTCAAGCGCGCTCGCTTCATGGGCCTGTTGCCCTTCACCTCCGCCACGCTCTGACGCGAATGCCCGACGGTCTCTGCGATCGGCGCGACTGGTCAGCAACTGATGCCGTCGCGGCGGGCGAGGCCATTGCTCGAATATCTGGTGACCGCGCCGAGCGGATGAGCCGCGCGGCGGACGTCCTATGGGATGTTTTGGGCGATCCATCGCCGAATCGCGAACGATCCGCGGCTGGTGATGCGCTGAGTTGGGTTGGGTTCTATGAGATCGCGGCGTCCGGCAACGACCACGGTGGCGAGCCGGGGTCAGACATGATCCTGGGGCCCCATCGCGATACGCCGGCGTGCAGCCCGATCGGTCCTCATGGGGCTTGCGGGCAGAGCTTCTTTCAGAACGCGGTTCTGATTGTTCGAGACGTTGGGGCCCTCGGTGAGGGGTACGTCGCGTGTGATCCTCGCGACCTGTCGGAGTTGGTGATCCCACTGACCGGCGACGACGGCGAGCGGTGGGGGGTATTCGACGCCGACAGCTTCGGGCGAGGCACGTTCACGGAAGCCGACAGCCGCGTCGCGATTGCGTTTCTTGTTGCGTCCGGGCTGACCGGGCCGCTCGAGTCTGCGGGTACGCGCGTCATTGGTTGAGACGCTTCGGGTACGCTCTAACGATGCGGATTACGGTGCTGCTCGGTTCCTGGTGTGCTGTTCTCGGAGGCTGTACGAGCACGGACCGGGGCATGAGACTCGAGGGCGCGGGCGTCCGCTTTGGGTCAGACGACGAGATCATCAACGGGATCGTTGATTCGTGGCACGCGGCGGCGGCGACGGGCGATGCCGATGTCTACTTCGGCCTGATGACGGAGACAGCGGTGTTTCTCGGAACCGACGCGACCGAGCGTTGGCCGGCGGATGAGTTCCGCGCTTTCGCTGAGCCGTACTTCGACGGTGTTGAAGCCTGGACCTACACGCCTCGGCAGCGTTGGATCGAGGTTGCACCTGGTGGTGACGTCGCGTGGTTCGACGAACTCTTGTGGAACGACAAGTACGGAACGAGCCGCGGCGCCGGCATGGTTGTTCGTGACGGTGACGGCCTCGGCTGGAAAATCGCGGCGTACAGCCTGTCGTTTCCGATCCCCAACGACCTGGCGGGGCGCATGACGTCGGAGATCAAGGCGTATGAAGCCGAAGAGGTATCCGGAGAGGACGGTTGACCTTGAAGCTGACGTTCGAGACGACGATCGACGCCACGCCCTACGTGGTTTGGGACCGTGTCGTGGGGCTTGAGCGTTGGCCGGAGGTGATCAATGCGATCACCAACGTTGAGATCTTGACCGATGGTCCGGTCGGTGTGGGTACAACGTTCCGCGAGACCCGCGTCATGTTCGGACGCGAAGAGAGCCAGGAGATGACGATCTCCGAGTTTCACGAGCCGAGCCGGCTCGCGTTCGACGCCGAGGCACACGGGTGCAAGTACCACACCCTGAAACGCTTCGAGCCCATCGGATCGGGTCAAACGCGGCTCGTGATGGAGTTCGGGGCCGAGCCACAGACCCTCGTCGCGAAGATCCTGGGCGCCATCACCGGCCCCCTGGCGAAGGGCGCGGTGTGCAAAGGCATCGAGGGTGACCTCGCGGATATCAAGGCGGCGTGCGAGGGGCGAAGCGGTGAAGACGGTGACGGCTGAAGCTTCAATATTCTGAAAATCGATATTGACAAAGTGAAAGTTGTTCGCCATACTCTCGAGTCATGTCGAGGGCGTGGTTTGATGATCTGAGCGACGAGGATCACGCCTTCATCAAGCGTTTTGTGCTCGCGTCGGGCTCGTTGAAGGCGATGGCCGAGGCGTACGGGGTGTCGTACCCAACGGTGCGATCCCGGATGAACACGTTGATCGAGAAGGTCCGTTTGGCGGACGAGGCGGCCGAGCGCTCGGCGTTCGAGCGGAAGGTGCGCCTGCTCGCGGCGGACGGGCGCGTGGACCCCAAGGCGATCGGGGAGTTGCTGCGCGCCCATGAAGACGAGTTAACCAGGTCTGGCAACGGCGCCGACCGCTAGGAAGATCGAACGAAGAGGAGCAACGCATGATCGGTCGGATGATGTCCGTCGTGATGGCTCTCGGCGCGGTCGCGTCGGGACAATCGGGGGAGTTCCCGGGTGCTTCGGGCTCGGTTTCTGGCCCGGGCGAGCACGTGCTCGTCGAGTTCGATTCGGGTCACGCGTTCGGAGCGAGTTACGCCGTGGTGGGCGAGGTACGGACCGAAGGTGTCGCGGGGAGCAGCGGGCAGCCGGCCTACCTCGAGACGATGAACTACTTCGACGGCGCGGGATACTTCAGCAAAGAGCTTGATTCTTCGGGCGGGGGGTTGCGCTCGCTCGAAGCGAACTCGGAGTGGAGACGTTTCAGCCTGCCGTTCTATCCGAACTCAGGGAGCACACCGGAGCGGGTTGAGTTTCGGGCGATCCTGCCTGGCGAAGGGACGGTCGAGATCCGGGGCGTACGACTCGTTTCTCCGGCGATGGTTGCCGAGGCGGGCGCGGGCGCTTGGTGGTCCGATTCGGCCGGGGGCTGGATCGGCGGGCTCGCCGGTACGTCGATCGGTTTGCTCGGTGGATTCATCGGGTTCTTTGCCTGGCGGCAGAAGGGCCGAACGTTGGTCTTTACGATTATGGGCGCGACGGTGTGCATCGGCGGCATCGCGCTGACCACCGGATTGATCGCCCTCGTCTCCGGCCAGCCCTATGGAGTCTGGTACCCGCTCGTGTTGCTCGGCGCGATTTCCTCGGGCGTGATGGCGATCAACTGGTATCCGCTGAAGAAGCGATTCGAGGCGGCGGAGATGCAACGGCTCAGCGCGATGGACGCGGCGTGAGGAACAAGTGGGTTTGAGCTTGAGTTCGGTCGACTTCGTGACCGAAGCGGATGATCCATCGTCGGCGTCAACTTGCACGCCGAGCGATCAGTTGAGGTCGTCGTCTTTCCAATACTTCGTGCCGGCCACCGTCGCCGAGAGGGCGAGCCCGTTCTCGGTGAGCTGGTAGATCGTGACCTCATCGGAGATATCACCCTTGGCACCGGCGGCGCCACCGGTGTCGCCGGTCTTGGCGGCCGCGTCGGCGTCGGCGCCGAAGGCCCAGCCCGTCTCCACGAAATCGGTGACGGCTTTTGCAGTGTCGAAGACGAAGACAGCGCGGAAGTCCTTGACCCCAAGACCGAGGCCGACGCCGACCTCGCCCATGCGCATGAACGTTTCTTCTTTGGTGTCGTTGTTGTAGACCACCCCGAACCCACCCCCGGTGGACACGAGGATCAAATTGGTCCCGATGGTGCTGAAAACGCCATACCCGGCGGCCTTCTCGATGCGGGGTTCGAGGTCGGGGCGTTCCTGGTAGAGCTTCTTGAGAGTCTCGCTCGCCGCGGCTCGAACGTAGTCCCGTTTCTCATCGGCGTTCTCGCCCTTGGGCGTGCTGCAGCCGGCGGCGAGGAGGGTCGTGGCGAGGGTGATGGCCGTCATGGGTCTTGCGAACATCTGGGTCTCCCTGGGGGGTCAATGTCCCTGTCGAGCGGTCGTCCTGGGGCACGCACCGCCGGTGCATAAGGTAGAGCCCCGAGGTGGGTGACGCCCGCCCCCGCTCGACGTACACTCGCCCCGAAGCGAGGGCCTGCGAGGCTTGGGTGCGGCGGGAGCCGCCCAGACGCCCGGGGCCCGGTATGTCGAGGTGCAGCGATGGCTCTGAAGTGTTCAAAGACGGCGCTCCTCGGGGGTCTCTTCGCGGGCGCGGCGATGTTGGTCGCCGGGTGTGGGGGGGCTCAGAAAGCCGAAGCGGACGAACAGTCCCAGGCACAGGCGATCGGTTCTGGCGAGGCTTCGGCCCCGGCGGAGACGGTCGTACCTGTTCCCCAGGAGGATCCACGCGTGGTGTACGCCGAAGTGCAGACGAACATGGGCACGATCGTGCTGGCTCTGGATAAAGAGAACGCGCCGATCAGCACGGCAAACTTCGTGAGCTACGCCGAAAAGCGGGCGTACGACGACACGATCTTCCATCGCGTGATCAGCGACTTCATGATCCAGGGCGGCGGGCTTGAGGTCGACCTCGACAAGCGGGCCAGCGACGCGCCGATCAAGAACGAGTGGCAGAACGGGCTGAAGAACACCCGTGGGTCGATCGCGATGGCCCGGCTCGGCAACGAGCCGGACTCGGCGACGAGCCAGTTCTTCATCAACGTTCGCGACAATGACTTCTTGGATACACCCCGCGATGGCGCCGGGTACGCCGTCTTCGGCCGAGTCGTTGATGGCATGGCGGTCGTCGACGCGATCCGCAACGTTCCGGTGCGCTCGAGGGCGGGCCTGGAGAACGTCCCGGTCGATCCGGTCATTATCGAGGCGGTCCGGGTGCTCGACGCCGCGGCGGCTGCGAAGTACGCAGAGAGCGCGAGCTGATCAACGAGCGGGTCGGCGAGTCTGATCACGCTTGAGACAGGAGCGACGCTTTGCGTTGGGGCTGGATCGTCGTCGCGATCGCTTTGGGCGTATTCCTACCGCTCCAGCCTCTCATCAACGCTGAGCTTCGCCGGTCGGCGGGCGGTTCGGGGTTCTTCGGCGCGAGCGTGAACAACCTCGTGGGCCTCGTCGGTGTCATCGTCTGCTGGCTGGCGTTCAAGCCCGAGTTCCCGTCGGTGTCGAGCCTCGGCGCCGCGCCGTGGTGGTCTTGGACCGGCGGCCTGATCGGCGGCGCGTTTGTCGTGCTGACACTGCTCATGGCCCCGAAGCTGGGCGTCGTTCTGATGTTCAGCTTGATGTTGGTGAGCCAGATGATTTCATCGCTAGTGGTCGATCACTTCGGGATCGCAAACGCGCCGGTGCGCGAGGCGACGTTCATGCGGATCGCGGGGGTGGCGTTGGTTATTCTCGGTGTTGTGTTTGTGCAATTGGGTACCCAGAGCACGCCATCGAAGTAGCGGGTTTGTGCGCTTGCGATTGATCTAGCCACGGTCTTATAATGATATAATGTCTGAGCGGATCAAGTCCATCCGGGTGGTGTTCCTTGGTTTAATTCTCGTTTCTGTGATTTCGTTCATCGTCGCCGAAGGGCGGCGAGATGAGGTTCGCCAGTCCGAGCGTCTTGAGAGCGTTCTTTCGGTTTCATCCGAGTTCCCCGTTGATGCCTTTGTCGATCGACGCGTCGGGCCTCGCTTCCTGACGGAGGTGCTCGAGGAAGCCGGACTGGAAATCAACACGTCGCTCCTTCGTCAATCACTCGTACTTATTGCAGGCGACGATTGGCCTGGGTCGGACGGCGTCCTTCCGGTGAGTCTCGACAAGCCGTTTCAAGACTTTCTCGTACGCGAGTATCTCGATCAGCTTTGGCTGCTTGGGTACCGGGCCGAGGGATACTCCGTTTTCGTGCCGGATCGACCGGCGCTTGTTGAGCGACTGCGCGGGAAGCCGGAGTTGCGATCGGAGTCGTGGGTTGAGATCTCCGGTGTCGGTCGCATTGACTCCGGCGACGGGCAGGCGTCAGCGACGATCGATTTGACAACATCAAGCGGGACCATCACTCTCGCGGCGGTTCAAGGAACCGTTGTTCCATTGCCAGAACTCATCGACGACGCGCTCGGCGTGTTCGATCGGCTCAGCGTTGCCGAACGGGCGATGACGCTTGGGGAGTTGAAGCAGAGCCTCGTTTCCCGGCTGTTGCGACTCGAGTCTTCTGAGGTGTCGGTGCTCGGGTTTACCGTTGGCCAGTCTCAAGCGGTATTTGTTCTTCCTTGCACGATGGCTGTTTTGCTGGCCTATCTGGCCGTTGGCTTCCGCGAGCTTCGGTTGTCCCAGAGGCCTGTCGGCGAAGAAGAAATCCCCTGGGTGCTTCTCGGGTTGAGTTCTGGCGTCACACCGGTCGCCCGGACCGTTGGGGTTGGAGTCATCCCGATTCTGTCGGTGGGATGGCTCTTGCTTACCCTCGAACGCGGCGTCCAGGGCTATTGGCGCATCGCCGACGTTCTCTCGCCGTTTGCAGTATCGGCGTTGACTGCCGAGTTCTTCTTTGGCGTTGTTGTTTCGTTGATCGTTGGCGGAGTGGCGATCTGGGCCGCCTCTGAGTTCCGGTCGCTCGCGAACAATCTCAAGTCGGCTGCTCAATTAGATGGCGGCGACAAACCCGAAGAGCGGTCCGGACCTTCGAGCGGTGACGCGAAGGATCCACCCCAGGAAGCTTGAAAGATGCTGGGTCGCTGGCCGACGGCCCCAGCACCGAGGAGCGGGCCGCGTCGTGCCCGGGTGTTGGCTGGTCTCGTTTGCCCTTCCTCGGTAGGACAAGCGATCGGAGCCTTGGTTGCCGGGCGCGTCCTTGCGCTCGGCGGGCCGTCCTTGGTCGGACGGGCGAAGGGCGCCCGCGATCCTTGCGGCACGCCCCGACGCGGCGGGTTGCTCGAAAGCCGCGAGGCGGGCGGTTGCCCGGTCGCGACGGAGTCCTTCTTGATCGAGGTGTCACACCGTTAGGTGGTCGACCCGTTCGAGCGGCCTCGGGCTTCCATCCGTTCCACCAGCGTCGTGAGCTGGTTGAACCGCTCGCTCTGCGACGCCAGCCAGCCGGCCCGGTCGCGGATTTCCAGTCTGTTGCGGACGCCCAGCACCATCACTTCGCTCGGCAAGCCGACCAGGTCGAGGTGCCACTTCGGGAGCCGGATGCGGCCGGCCGCGTCCATATCGAGCCGCTCGGCCGAACTGAAGAAGCTCGCCTCGAAGTCGGCGAGGTCCTGGTTGGGGATCAGCGAATCGTCCTGGGATGCGCTCAGGCGGTCGAACGCTTCTTCGGGGTAGAGCCGGAGCAGCGAACCGACCGGCCAGGGGACGCAGTACCACGAGCTCGGCCCGGGTTTCGGTGTCTTCTGCTCGTCCGAGGCGTCCGAGGCGTACGAGCCGTGCTTGGCTCGCTTGGGCCCTCGGAACTTCGCGGGTATCGCCAGACGCTGCTTCGCGTCGATGGTGATCTCGGCCTGTCCGGTGAAGAGCACGGCTTTGCATCTCCGGCAGCCTCCCGTCGGGGCGAGACCCCTCTGTAGAGGTCGCGCGGGCAGGGTCGGGCGATTCGGGCCGGGTCGTCCTGACACGCGCGGCGCCCGATGTGGTCTGGCGCGGGATTATTGCCCACTTTGCCCCACCATGCAACACACTCTTGCGATATTCGTGCTTGTTTGTGCCTGGCGTCACGGCGAATTCGTTTGCACTGTGTCTAAGTCGATTGCAGTTCATAGCTTGTGGCGCAACGCCTGAAGTGGGGGCGAATCGGGTGGATCGGTCTTCCTCGGGTGCAGGCGAGTTGGGGCCTTTGCCCGCCCCGACCGATTTGTGGCGATCGGCACGTGAGGTGGGGCAGGGTGGGGAATCGGTACACTGCCCGCCTCGCCCGCCGTGGGGGAAGAGATCGGGTCGACCGTGTCGGTCGAAAGCGCAGGCTTCAGCCCTGCGAGGAGGCTCGAAATGGTCTCGGACGACGCGTACGAGCGCGAGAGCGTCGCTCGCACCGGCGAACGGGTGGACTCGGCGGCGCCGGACGTGGTTGCTGCGCTCGACGTCCTTGCGACCGAGTCGGTCGGCGTGATGACGTCGAGCTTCGAGGGTGATCGGGCGGGGATCCGCGTGCTGAGCCTTCAGCAGTGCGCGACCGAGCCGATGCTCGTGTGTGTCTCGGTCCGGAAGGGGCACTTCATCGAGCCCCTGATTCGGGACAGCCACCACTTTGGGCTGTGCATCATGGAGCCTTCGGACAAACTGGCGGTGCGGAAGTTCCCTGAGGATCCGGCGCCGGGTGCGGACGACCCGTTCGACGCGTTTCCGACGATGAGCTTGAAGTCCGGAGTTCCGATTATCGAGCGCGGCATCGCGGCGCTCGACTGCGAGGTGGTGCGCCACTTCGATCTTGAGGCGGACCACGAGATCTACGTGGGGCTGGTGCTCGCGGCGAAGATGTTCAGGTCGTAAGAGCCGTCAGCGGACGGCCGAGGCGATGACCTTCTGCATCGCTTTGTCGAAGACGGGCTCGGCGAAACGCTCGGCGTTTTCGCGGCACTGGGCGTGAACCTTTGACGGGACTCGTTTGACAGCATCGATGATCGCGTTCGGCGTCGGCTTGTCGAAGAACGCGCCGGTGCGTCCCTCAAGCACCGTATCGAGCGCTCCGCCGGCGCGGCGGGCGACGACGGGGCAGCCGCACGCCTGGGCTTCGACGGCGACAATCCCGAAGTCCTCGACCTGTGGGAAGAGAAGGACCGATGCCCTTCGGTAGAGCTGTCGGAGGTGTTCATCGCCGACGCGGCCCATGAACTCGACGAGGTTGTCGCGTCCGGGCTTGCCGGCCTTGGTTATGCGCTTGGCGGTTTTCTTGGCAAAGGCCCTGAGGCGGCCGGATTGGCTTCCGGTGCCGGCGATGAAGAGCCTCTTCCCGGCGAGCAGCGCGGCTTCGATCGCGAGTTCGGTCCGCTTGTAGGGCTCGAGCGCGGAGACGACGAGCCAGAAATCCTCTCGCTTCTCGTTTGGGTCGACGGTGAAAAACTTTGTGCGCACTGGCGGATAGACCACGATCGAGCCGCGGCCCCAGCACCGTTCGATCTCTCTTGCGGTGTGGCGCGAGTTGGCGAGCATGGTTGAGACGTTGGCGACCGACTCTCGGTCCCATTTGCGCAGTCGGTTGGTGAACATTCCGAAGCCGAGCTTTCGGAGCATCGCGGTGGGGCCGCCACCGGCGGTGTAGTCGTCTTGCATCGACCAGAGGTAGCGGGCGGGGGCGTGGCAGTAGCAGATGTGGGGAACACCTTCGGGCGCGGCCATGCCCTTGATAAGCCCTGAACTGGTCGAGATGAGCAGTTCGATGGGCTGCTGGGCGTGGTCTTTGGCGAGCCGCTCGGACAGCGCTTCGACGGCGCTGGGGTAGAGCGGGAGCATCCAGCGACGGAGTGGGCCGGAGACGCCCGGCAGCGCGTTGAACCGGCTCTTGCGGATCTCGAACTCGTCAAGTGTGGTGGTGTATTTGCCCTTCTTGTAGAAGAGCACGGAAAGGTTGGCCGGGATGTGCTGTTTCTTGACGAGGGACGCGATGCGGTCGAGGACCCACTCGCCCCCCCGCATGCCGACGAGCCAATCGTGGGCGAGGGCGATGCGGAGCCGACGGTGGTTGGGCGTGCCCCGCTTCTGCCGCTCGGACAGGTAGGCGGCTTCGCCGACGTCCTGATTGGCGTCGGGGTTGGCGGTGGCTTCGGTGGGTTGTTGGGCGGCGTCTACCATGGAACTCACCGGTTGGGGGGCGCGTTTCGAACCTAAAGGAACCCGATGGTACCAATGTCTCATGCGAACCGAGAGCCTTGGGCAGCAAACCGTTTGGGCCTCGACTACGTCGAGGAGGCGGAGCGGCTGGGCCCACCGGTCAGGCCGATCATCGACGGGCACCTGCACGTCAACGGTGGCCGTGCCGCGGGCGTCTTTCGGAGGGTCATGGACCTCTACGGGATCGATCGGCTCTACACCCAGACGCAGTTGGCGTCGGCGTCGGCGGTGCGAGAGGTCTTGGGCGACCGGGTGTCATTTGTTGCGATCCCCGAGTACATGGCGGAAGACCGGGAGCGGGCGATGACCGTTGGGTTCCTCGAGAACCTCGATGTCTGGGCGAACGAGTTCGGTGCCCGGTGCGTGAAGCTCTGGCAGGCGCCGCGGCTCAAGGACTTTGTCGAGCAGGCGGGTGGGGATTGGGACGACCATCGAATGGACGGCCCCTGGCGTGTGCGGATCGCGGAACGGGCGTGTGAGTTGGGCATGATGCTGATGACGCATGTTGCCGACCCGGATACCTGGTTCGCGACGGAGTACAAGGACAGCGCTCGGTATGGCGTGAAGCTCGATCACTACGCGCCTTGGGAGCGCATGATGGAGCGGTTTGACGTGCCTTGGCTTGGGGCTCACCTCGGGGGGTGGCCAGAGGACCTTGAGTTCTTGACCGGGCTGCTCGAGCGGCACCCGAAGCTCTTTCTCGATACGAGCGCCACGAAGTGGATCGTGCGCGAGATCAGTCGGCACCCTCGCGACGAGTTGCTCGCATTCATGACCAGGTTCAAGGACCGTATCATCTTCGGGTCAGACATCGTGACCCACGACGATCATCTTGTTCCGAGTCCCGAGGGAGAGAAGAAGTTCGGCGCCGAGTTGGCCTCGAACGAAGACGAGGCGTTCGAGTTGTACGCGAGCCGGTACTGGGCGCTTCGGACGATGTGGGAAACGGACTATGAAGGTGAGAGCAGCATTGCGGATCCGGATTTGGCCAAGCTCGATCCGGATCGGTACGACGCGATGAGCGCCCCGAGGCTTCGCGGAAAGTCGATGCCCCGGGATCTTCTCAAAGTGTTTTACGGCGGGGCGTGCGAGGGCACGCTCGGGAAGTGGTACGCGGATCACGGGTCACGGTGACTCTTATCCTCAACTCGCGAAGGCGCGGTGCGTTGGATCAGTGACAGCCGGTCAAGAACGCCGTGATGAAGGCATCGATGTCGGCGAGATCGATAACGCCCGTTGGTGCTGCTGTGTCGGCGAGAGGTTCACCCGCCAGGAACGCCGAAACAAACGTGTCTAAATCGTCGAGGTCAAGGACTCCGAACGGAGCAGCAAGGTCGGCGGTGCCGCAACAGGAAAACACAACGTCGATGACCCCCCCAAGGCTTGGCAGCTCAGATGGTGGAAGCGCTCGGTTCCACAGCGCGATGGAATCAACGGAGCCGCTGGAATTCTCAGTCGTCCCATCGTCGTAGAAGAACCTGAACAACCCCTCGGACGAGAGCCCGGCGAAGCTTGCGGTGGATGGCGGGCACAAGGACGAGTCGTCGGAATTTACGCCATTGAGGTAGCCGGACGCGATACCGTCCGCGTACACGATGAAGACGTCGACTGCCTCGCGGCTACCGAACTGCTGAAGCCCGCCCCCACAGTTGTAGTACTCGAGTTCGTTCCCGAATCGACTGTTGTACCAGCCGAAGTCGGTTGACCCAGCTTGCGTATCAACGACGCGTACCCAGCGATCGTCGACGTCCGTGAAGGAAAACCGAATTCCGATAGACCACTCGTCGCCAATGGAGAGCGTGTTCGTGTCGAGTTCAAGGCCTGTGCCCTCGTTCCAAGACCAAGATCCGTTGGCAAGTCCGATGGGGCCGGCAGAATTGTCCCTTATAAGAACGCTGAGTGGTGGTGCACCCGGGACCGAACTGGCGAGGCCGTCGTTGAACGCGTAGAACGCGATCGGGTCGGACACGAGTTCGCATTGGTCGAGCTTGCCATCCGCGTCGCAGTCCAGTTCAGGTGCGAGCGCGGCTTGAAGGAGATCTATGACATCGTCGGCGTCGCAGTCGTTGACGGCGTTGAGCTCGCAGGAATCGAGCAAACCATTGTTGTTGAAGTCAAGAGTACTCAGCCCGTTCAAGACTGCGGCACGATTGATCTCGACGGCGTCGATGACTCCGTTCTCGTTGCAGTCGAGAGCGCCGCCAACTCCATCGCTGCCCCCAGCGTCGTTGATCTGGCAGGCATCGAATACGCCGTCCATGTCTCCATCAAGATCGGGCGTCATCGCGAGTTGGAGTGCATCGATTTCATCGTTGTTGTCGCAGTCGTTCGACGAGTTGATTTCGCAGTCGTCGAGTATTCCGTTGTCGTTGAAGTCGATAACGCTGGACCCTGCGAACGTCGGGGCGACCGCGATCTGGAGCGCGTCAAGCTCTCCGTTGGCGTCACAGTCGTTGATCGCGTCAAGTTCACACGTATCGAGAATTCCGTTATCGTCAAAGTCGAGCGAACTCGAGTTGTCTACGACCGGAGCGAGGGCGATCTGCACGGGGTCGAGTCGCCCATCGGCATCGCAATCGAGGCTGCCGCCTGTGCCGTCGATCCCGCCGGCGGTGTTGATCTGGCATGCATCGAACGAGCCATCCAGGTCTTCATCGAGCCCGGGGTCGATGGAGAGCTGCAGAGCATCGATGACTCCGTCGCCATCGCAATCGTTCAGCGCGTCGAGCTCGCACGCGTCGAGTGTTCCGTTGTTGTTGAAATCGAGTGTGCTTCGTCCGTCGAGGAGCGGCGCGTCCGCGATCTGACATGAATCCAATAAGCCATCTTGGTTGCAATCGAGTTCAGGCAACTCATCGATCTGAACGATGTCACTCTGGCCGTTATCGTCACAGTCGGCCAGCACGAACACGTATGCCGACCCGGCGTCTGCGAGGCCCGTCCCTAGGCTGTCCCATCTTGCGCCAACGAGCACTGTGTCATCCTGCACCGAAGCTCCGTAGCCTAAGAACTCCTCAGATCCTCCGTCCGACGCGATGAGCTCAGTGGTTTGTTCGCCGGTCAGAGCATCGAAGAGGTATGCGGCGCCTTCGTTCGACGATGATTGATCTTTGCGTAGGGCGCCTACGACAACCCTGGTGCCGTCTATACCGACCGAGTATCCGAACCAGTCTCCCGGCGTGGTGTCAGGCGATGCGAGCGTGGACATCAAGTGCCCGGTGGTGACGTCGAAGACATAGGCCACTCCGCCAGCGTTGGATCCTGCGGGAGCGTCTAGTTGCGGCGCGCCGATGACCGCGAAGTGGCCGTCTATCGCGACTGAGAAGCCGAACTGCTCGCCGGCGAGCGGTGCGGGCGATACAAACTTGCGAAGTTCCTCTTTGACGATGCCGGATACCGTCGGCGCGAGCACATCGAAGGTGTATACCGCCCCTGCCCCGATTGCTCCGGGAAGATCGTGGTCCGGGGCGCCGATCAGAGCGATTCCCTCGTCGATGTCGCTCGACCAGCCGAATCCGGCTCCGGCCTGCAAATCCGATGCTTGGAGCCGAAACACGTGATCGCCGTTTGTGAGGTCAAACACGTGCGCTGCGCCTGCGTCAGCAATGCTGGACAGTTCGTCGCCCGGAGCACCCACAATGGCGGTTGTTCCGTCGATGGCGACCGTTCGGCCGAAGAAATCCTCGCTCGCGTTGTTTGCTCGGAACGGGATGAGACGGAGGAGTTGGGCGCCGGTGGTCGGATCAAAGACGTACGCGGTGCCGGTGTCGATCAGGCCCGCCCGGTCATCGAGTCGCGCCCCGACGATCACAAACTGCTCGGATACATCGACCGAGATACCGAAGTTGTCGCCGGCGCCACGTCCGTCGGCGTCGGAAACGAAAAGCCGAAAGAGCTCCTGATTTGTGATGGCGTCGAAGACGTACGCGGCGCCGGACTCGAAGGTGTCAGGCTCGCTCTCGCGCGGGGCGCCGATGACGTAGAAACTCGGCGACATCGCGGCGTCTAATCCGAAGGCGGCGTTGGCCGTGGCATCGCTCGCGATGAGCTTCGTTGTCTCTGTAAGGGATTGGCCTTGGGCGAGCGCTGCAAGCGAGCCTGTAACGATCGTTACGAGGCGTCTCATTTCAACCCCTGTTTGGTGATTAAGGACCATCTTGCCAAGCTACTCAGAGGCTTCTCAGGGGACAACACCCGGTACGCTAAAGCCACCTGAAAACCCGCTGGGTCTGGGTGCGATCTTGCAGTTGTGCCGCCGGGACGTGCTACTCGCCCATGGTTTGTTCGGCTGAGCGGTGGGCGTACCGACCGGCGACTCGCGCGATGAGTTCGGCTGACGGTTCGTTGCGCTCGGCCTTGAATTCCAGTTCGAGAGCACCGCGGCCGATGCGGTCGATGAACCCCTCGGTCTTGGAGCTCAGTCGGACCGAGGCATCGAGCATGGTCGCTTCGAAACGGTCGCCGCCCGGGCGTTGCTCGGGCAGGAGGAACCCGCCTCCGTCGTAGATGCCGGCTTGGCCTTTGGCGAGCACGATGTACCGGACCGTCGCGGAGAGGGCGGTGTCATCGATGGGGGTTCGGCCTGGCTTCGGACGGACGAAGAGGTGGAGATGGATGATCGTGCCGGTGATGGGGTCGGTGGGGTCTGCCAGGGCGCGGGCGAGCGCCTGTGGATCGAGATCGGTCAGGTAGATGTCGGCCGAGCTCTGGGTGCGGGGGATGTAGACGCGGTGGGGGAGTTCCGGGGCGAGATCGACGGGGAACTCGGCGGAAATGAGCCGCGACTCGGCCCTGGTCGACGGCCCCGAGCACGCTCCCAGGGTTGAGAGGCCGAGGCCAAAGAGGACGGCGGCGGCGAGCGAGGCCTGGCGTGAAGTCGGGGAACGCATCACGCACACCTTATCGCCGCGTCTGCGGTGCGTTCGAGGCGCCGGGCTTCGGGTTGTTGGCCTTGGGAGTGCGACCTCGGTCGGCTCGGGACGTATGAGTTGGTATGCGGGACCACTCAGGGGATTGGCGCCGACGGTGCCTCGTGATCGCGGTTTGCGTGCTGGCCTTTCCGGCAACGGTCGCCTTCGGTCAGCGCGCGGGTACGCCGGCGCGGGGCCCCTATTCGGGCGTTGCCGGCGGGACGTTGATTCGGTCTGGGTACGCTCCGGCGACCTGGCGGTATCGACACGTCCGCAACGGGATCGCTCGCCCTTGGCAAAGTCCTTGGTACTACGACCGGATCGGGTACGCGGTGGGGGGTGATGCGTCGGCGCCGCTTGATCCGAGGCTGTTGGGCCGGACGCGGAGTACTTCCGATCAAACACCTATCGATTCAGGCTCGCCGGCGCCGGGTGAGCCGGCTCCGCCAAGCGAGTTTGAAGTCGGGCAGCGTTTGCTCGCCGAGGGGCGGGCGGCTGAGGCGGCCGCGTCGTTCGCGTCTTGGCTCGAGATGGAACCCACGGATGTTGAGGCCCTTCGGAGCTACGCGATCGCGGCGTTCATGGATGGCCGACGACACGAGGCCTTGGGGTGTTTGAGGCTGGCTTACCAGATGTTGCCCTCGTTGGCGTCGTTTCCGATAAAGGCGGAGGAGGTCGGGGGGCGCAAGGTGCTCCGCTCGGTCTCGGTTCGAGCGGTGAGGACGGCGCACAAGCTGGATTCGGCATCGGCATGGCTTTTCGCGGCGGTGTTGACGCAAGGTGACCGTCGGCCCAAGGCGGCTGGTCGGATGCTCAATCGCGCTGAGGCGGCGGGGCTGGAGATGGACATCGTCGATGCGATGCGGGCCGAGCTTTCGGACCGTCGGCGCGATTCGCTCTGAAATGCTTGTCGGTTTGGTGTCTGCGCGATCGGTCCCGGTCTAGTATCACGGCCCCTCGGAGCCCGTTGTGGGTTTCTGGGCGACAGCGTGAACCGATTGAACCACCGTATCTGCCCCTCGGCCGAAGGGGACGGACAGAGCGGTGGGAGGTGGAGACCGGATGGCCAAGAAAGAAATTGTTAAGCAGTTCAAGCTGATGGCGCCTGGTGGTCAGGCGACTCCTGCGCCGCCCCTCGGGCCGGTGCTCGGTGCCAACGGCGTGAACCCGGGTCAGTTCATCCAGCAGTTCAACGCGGCGACGGGCCAGCTCAACGGCAAGCTCGTCGGTTGTGTTGTCACGGTCTACAGCGACCGGTCCTTCGAGCTCGAGATCAAGTCGAGCCCGGCGAGCGTCCTGATCAAGGAAGCGGCTGGGGTTGAGAAGGGATCGGGCGAGCCGAACACCAACAAGGTCGGCAAGATCACTTGGGACCAGGCCAAGGCGATCGCTGAAGAGAAAAAGGAAGACCTGAACGGCGCGAACATCGACGCGAAGGCTCGGATCATCGCCGGGACGGCTCGTTCGATGGGCATCGAAGTGGTGGAGGGCTAAGCGATGCCGAAACTGAGCAAGCGCACGCGTGAGAACGAGAAGCTGATTCCTTTGGAGGCTCTGGAGCCCGACGAGGCGATGGCGGCCCTCAAGAAGTTCAAGGGCCCGAAGTTCGACCAGTCGGTTGAGGTGTGCATGCACCTGGGCGTTGATACCAAGCAGGCGGACCAGATGCTCCGCGGCTCGGTCAGCCTCCCCAAGGGCATCGGTAAGAACAAGCGCGTGATCGCGTTCTGCGGCGACGACGTCGTGCAGGCGGCGTTGGACGCTGGTGCGATCAAGGCGGGCGGCGCCGACCTGATGGGTGAGGTCGAGAAGGGCTTTTTCGACTTCGACGTCGCGATCGCGAGCCCGGACATGATGCGTGTGATCGCCAAGCTCGGTCGCGTGCTGGGGCCGAAGGGTTTGATGCCCAGCCCCAAGAACGGCACCGTGACCCCGAAGGTTGCCGATGCGGTCGCTGAGTTCGCGGCCGGTAAGGTCGAGTACCGCACCGACAAGGGCGGGAACATCCACGCGGTGATCGGCAAGATGAGCTTCCCCGAGGGCGACCTGGTCGAGAACTACTCGCACTTCGTCGACACCATCGAGAAGATCCGTCCGAGCACGGTCAAGGGTCAGTACATCAAGAAGATCACGCTCAGCGGGACGCAGACCCCGGGCGTGCAGGTCAAGTTCACGGTCGTGGAAGCGGACTAAGGAGCACAACGATGTCGAAGACCGTGAAAGACATGATGGTCCGCGATTACCACGAGAAGCTCGGTGATTTCACCGACGCCGCGGTGATCAGCCTTCGGGGCATCGAAGCGAACGCGAACGCGGCGATCCGCAAGGGTCTCCGGGAGAAGGAGATCCGGGTCACGATGATCCGGAACAACCTGTTCCTCCGTGCGTTTGAGGGGACCGGGCTGACGGCGCTCGAGCCTGTTCTCAAGGGCTCGAACTGCGTCGCCTACGGGTCCGAGTCGGTCGTGAACGTGGCTCGCGAGATCGTGGAGCTCGTCAAGGCGCACCCGGACCTTGAGCTGAAGGGGGCGGTGCTCGACGGCCTGCTCTTCGAGGGCGAGAAGGGTGTCGAGGCGCTGAGCAAGTACCCGACTCGCGACGAGGCGATCGCCCAGGACGTCACGCTCATCCTGGGTCCGGGGCGCAAGCTTCTCGGTGCGGTCAAGGGGCCGGGCGGGAAGCTCATGGGGATCGTCAAGAGCATCGAGCAAAAGCTCGAGGATGGCGAGACGATCACGAAGGTGGGTTGATGGGCACCGGTAGCCGGGAGCCGGGCACTGGGCATGCAAGGACATCGACGTTCGACTGGCCCTGGGCGGGAAATCGCTGGGTTAAAGAGCCGGCAAGGGGCCGGCCCCTCTTGAGCGCGTGTGAGCCGACGGGACGAGTCTCGTCGGGTTTGAGAAGGTTGGTGCGATATGAGTGAAGAAGGCGCCGCGGAAGCGACCGCGACCAAAGAGTTCGACGCGAAGATCAAGGACCTGGGCGATCAGCTCGCTGGCCTGACCCTGAAGGAAGCCGTCGACCTCGGCGACTACATGAAGGATGCCTACGGCATCGAGGCCGCGGCTGGCGGCGGTGTCGTGATGGCGGCTGGCCCGGGCGGCGACGGCGGCGCGGCCGAGGAAGAAGAGAAGACGGAGTTCAACGTCGTTCTCAAGAGCGCTGGCGGCCAGAAGATCAAGGTCATCAAGGTCGTCCGCGAAGCGACCGGGCTGGGTCTTAAGGAAGCCAAGGAACTGGTCGACGCCGGCGGCAAGGCGGTCAAGGAGAACCTGCCTAAGGAAGAGGCAGAGAAGCTGGCCGAGCAGCTCAAGGAAGTCGGCGCCGAAGTCGAGCTCACCTGAGCCCTGTCTTGATTGGTATTTGAGCGGGGCGGGGTCTTCGGGCCCCGCCTTTTGCATTGATTTCGATAATGGATTGATTTTGGGTTGAATCGATGGATCCAGAGCGGTACGAGGGCTAGCGTCTCGTTCAGGCTCGGGAGACCTATGGCGCGGACGGATCGCTGGTCATCAGGGCAGCGTTTGGGCACAACGCCGTCGTCCTGGAAGGGGGGCACGGTCGGAGGCTCGGCTACCCCCTGTATCGATCATGCGGCGACCCGGCTTGCGGCTGGTGTGGGGACTTCCGTTGATTGGTGGAGGAAGACACGAACCAATGGCGTAGCAATCGGATCGGACGGGGCCGGGCCTTGAGCTTGTTCCCGGCTGAGAACGAGCGCTCGCCTTTGAATAATTGGGTGAAGGGTTGGCGTCGGCGGTGATCGCCGGCGTCCACGGGGCGGGAAACGCGCGGTCTTGGGGTTCCAATGACGGAGCCGGTCGAGCCGCGGTCAAGGCAGAGCAGGAACGGGGCGGCTGCCCCGGCGCAGTTGCGAAAGGTCGTGAATGACGACGCGGACGGTGCACGATAGCGGCGTTCTCCCGGTGACGGTCTCGGGCAAGAAGCGGAGCGAGATCGAGGTCAAGAAGTTCACAAAGCGTGGCGACGCGACCGGTGTTCCGGACCTGACCGAGGTCCAGCGCCGGGCGTACGACCGCTTTTTGCAGTTCGGGATTGGGTCTGATGATCGCGACGAGATCCTCGGGCTCGAGGCGTTGCTGCGCGAGATCTTCCCGATCGAGAGCTACGACGGCACGATGTTCCTCGACTACATCAGCTACGAGCTGGATGAGCCGCGGTACACGTCGGATGAGTGCCGTGAACTGCGTCTGACCTACGGGCGTCCGTTCCGGATCCGTGTCCGCCTGCGTCGCGAGACGCATCCTGACCTTCCCGAGGAAGACATCTTCCTTGGGGAGTTCCCGATCATGATGGGCGGCGGCGAGTTCATTGTGAACGGTGCCGAGCGTGTCATCGTGAGCCAGTTGCACCGTTCGCCCGGTGTCGACTTCAGCATCGTTTCGAGCGAGGCGGACCGTCCGCTGCACTCGGCCCGCATCATCCCCGAGCGTGGGTCGTGGATTGAGCTGGAGGTCACGAAGAAGGACGTCCTGGCGATGCGGATCGACCAGTCGACGAAGCTCGCTGCGACGACCTTCCTGCGCTGTCTCGACGAGAGCGTCGCGACGACGGACGCGATCATCGGCCTGTTCTACGAGGTGAGCGAGGTCAAGGTCGCGGACGTCCACGAGATGGACTACGCGGCTCAGTCGATCATCGACACCGAGTCGGGCGAGGAGCTTGTTCACGTCGGTCGTCAGATCGGCGAGGAGGCGGCTGAGTCGATCCGGAACTCGAGCCTGACGACGGTCCGCGTGGTTCAGAACCCTTCGGACGTGCTCATTCTCAACACGATCGCCGAGGAGAAGCTCGAGCAGTTCGAGGCGGACAACGACTACGACAAGGCCCTGCTGAAGATTTACACTAAGCTTCGCCCGGGCAACCCGCCTCAGGT
Organism: Planctomycetota bacterium; assembly: GCA_038748775.1. Lineage (GTDB taxonomy): Bacteria > Planctomycetota > Phycisphaerae > Phycisphaerales > UBA1924 > DAIQNV01. The sequence continues at coordinate 522,162 of JBCDIT010000001.1, read as the reverse complement.
GGAGAAGGCGCGGCAGCTCTTCCACGAGAAGTTCTACGACGAGAACCGCTACCGCCTCGGACGGGTCGGCCGCTTCCGCATCAACCGCAAGTTTGATCTTGAGACGCCGGCCGATCAGATGTTCATCACTGGCGAGGACTTCCTGCGGGTGGTCCAGTACGTGCTGGACCTCCGCTCGAACCGGACCGATCCGGAGACCGATCGCCCGGTCGCGCAGGTCGACGACATCGACCACCTGGGCAACCGTCGCCTCCGCACGCTGGACGAGCTGGCGGTCGAGGAACTCCGCAAGGGCTTCCTTAAGCTCCGCCGTACGGTCCAGGAGCGCATGAGTGTGAAGGACCCGGACGAAGTCGCGAAGATCGCCGACCTCGTGAACTCGAAGAGCATCAGCAGCGCGATCGACTTCTTCTTTGGTCGGAGCGAGCTGAGCCAGGTGGTCGACCAGACCAACCCGATCTCGACGCTCGTGCACGCGCGTCGTCTCTCGGCCCTGGGCCCGGGCGGTTTGAACCGGAAGCGTGCGGGCTTTGAGGTCCGCGACGTTCACATCTCGCACTACGGCCGCGTGTGCCCGATCGAGACGCCGGAAGGCACGAACATCGGTCTGATCGTGTCGCTGGGTATCTTCAGCTCGGTGGATGAGTACGGCTTCCTCCGCACGCCCTACAGGACGGTGAACGGCGGCAAGGTGAGCGACGACATCGTCCACCTGCGCGCGGACGAGGAGATCCGCTCGGTGCTCGCGCCGACGGACGCTTTGAACCTGGACGGCTCGCTGAAGGACGGCATGGTGCTGGCCCGCGTTGATGGCGAGCTCCGCGAGGTGGACTCGAGCGAGATCGAGTACCTCGACGTATCGCCTCGCCAGATCGTCGGCATCTCGGCCGCGTTGATCCCGTTCCTTGAGCACGACGACGCGAACCGTGCGCTGATGGGTTCGAACATGCAGCGCCAGGCGGTGCCCCTGCTCAAGGTCGACCCGCCTTGCGTGGCGACGGGCATGGAGTGGCCCTGCGGTCTCAACGGCGGCATGATCGTCAAGGCCCGCAACGCCGGCACGGTGACCTACGCCGACAGCGAGCGGATCATCATCGACAACAAGGACGAGTACGTCTTCCGCAAGTTTGTCGGCCTGAACGAGCGCACCTGCCAGAACCAGAAGCCGGTCGTCCGTACCGGGATGCAGGTTGAGGCGGGTCAGGTGATCGCCGATGGCGCGAGCACGCGGTTCGGCGAGCTGGCGATCGGCAAGTCGGCGCTCGTCGCGTTCAACACGTTCGACGGGTACAACTTCGAGGACGCGATCGTCATCAACGAGCGTCTCGTGAAGGATGACACGTTCACGAGCATCCACATCGACTCGTTCGACGTGGAGATTCGCGAGACGAAGCTGGGGCGTGAGGAGTTCACCCGCGATATCCCGAACGTCTCGGAGAAGGTTCTCCGGAACCTCGACGAGAACGGCGTGATCCGCGTCGGTGCTCGCGTGGGCCCGGGCGACATCCTCGTGGGCAAGGTCAGCCCCAAGAGCAAGACCGAGCTGACCCCGGAAGAGAAGCTGCTCCACGCGATCTTCGGCCGGGCCGGTGAGGACGTGAAGAACGACAGCCTCGAGGTGCCTTCGGGCGTCGAGGGCATCGTGATCGGTGCGAAGAAGTTCAGCCGCCGCATGCACCTGAGCGACGCTCAGAAAAAGCAGCTGAACAAGGAGATCGCCGACTACGAGGCGGAGATGGACGGGCGTGCGATCGCTCTGTTCAAGGAGATGACCCACCTGATCAACGAGGCGTCGGGGACCGAGATGGTCGACCCGATGACGCGTCAGAAGGTCGGTGCGTCGGACATCCCCGAGGTCATCCTCGAGCAGATCCAAACCTTCGACGCGAAGTGGATCAAGGGCTCGAAGGAGACCCGGGATCAGGCGGTCGTCTACCACTCGCAGTTCTGGCCTCGTATCGAAGCGGTCGAGGCGGAGAAGCAGCGCAAGGTCGCGCACATGAAGCGCGGCGACGAGCTGCCCTCGGGCGTGCTCGAGATGGTCAAGGTCTACATCGCCACCAAGCGTCAGCTTTCGGTGGGCGATAAGATGGCCGGCCGTCACGGCAACAAGGGCGTTATCGCCCGCATCGTTCCTGAAGAGGACATGCCCTTCATGGAAGACGGGCAGCCGGTGGACGTGATGCTCAACCCGTTGGGCGTGCCGAGCCGTATGAACGTTGGGCAGATCCTCGAGGTTCACCTCGGCTGGGCGGCGCAGGTCTTGGGCTTCCAGGCGGTGACGCCGGTGTTCGACGGGGCGACCGAGTCGGAGGTGCACGAGGCGATTGACGCGGCGAACACGTTCGTCGCGGACAAGCTCGCGAAGTACGAAGAGACGGGCACCTGGCCCCACCCCCGCGAGATGCTGGCGCACATGCCCAAGGGTGGCAAGATCCAGCTTCACGACGGGCGTACGGGCGAGCCGTTCCACCAGAAGACAACCGTCGGCTTCATGTACCTGCTGAAGCTGCACCACCTCGTCGACGACAAGATTCACGCTCGCGCGACGGGCCCCTACAGCCTCATCACCCAGCAGCCGCTCGGTGGTAAGGCCCGGACGGGTGGCCAGCGCTTCGGTGAGATGGAAGTGTGGGCGCTTGAGGCATATGGAGCCGCGTACATCTTGCAGGAACTCCTCACCGTCAAGTCGGACGATGTCGAGGGCCGTACCAAGATCTACGAGAGCATGGTGAAGGGCACGAACAAGCTCGAGGCGGGCATGCCCGTCGCGTTCGACGTGCTCTGCAACGAGCTCAAGGGTCTTGGCATGAACATCAGCCTTGAGAAGAAGCAGCTCGAGGGCGGGAGCCTCCTTTAAGTGAGTTCCGCGCGGTTCAAGATGCTGCTTGGTCAGGCGTGGCTCGACGGGCTCGGGTGCGCGGTGGTGTTCTCGCTGCTCGCGTTCACCAGCGGTCGTTCCGGCGACGAGGTATCTCACACGGCGTTCTTCTTCAGCGTGTGGGGTATCTGCGGCCTCGCAAGCGCGGCCGGGCGTTGCGTGCTTTGGACGCTGGGCTTTCGCGGGCGACGTGGCATCCGGTTCAGCGCTGCCAAGCGGGAGGTGTCGGCGTGAGGTCGACGCCCTCCAACGGCGGGCCCATGTGCGTCCAGTACGGGTGCGGTCTGTACGCGTGCGCAGGTTGGGTGAACTACGACGCGAGCCCGGTGCTCAAGCTTCGTGGGTTGCCTCTCGTCGGTCCGATCTTCGCGGCGGTTGTTCCGGGTCCGAAGTTCGAGCGCGACGTGTTGTACGGGGACGTACGGGGCAAGCTGCCCGTCAGGGACGGCTCGGTCGACTACCTGTACTGCTCGCACGTTCTCGAGCATCTGACTTTCGCGGATTGCGAGCTGGCACTCAGGGAGAGCTTCCGTGTGCTGCGCCCTTCGGGTGTGTTCCGGGTGGTTCTGCCCGACTTGCTGCTCATCGCGAGGGAATACGTCGAGTCTGGCGAGGACGAGGCGGCGCACAGGTTCATGAAGGGCACGCAGCTCGGCGTGAAGGCTCGGGAACCCGGTTTGATGGGTCTGATCAGGCCCGTCTTCGGAAACTCGAAGCACATGTGGATGTGGGACGAGAAGTCCCTCACAAGGGCGCTCACGGACGCGGGGTTTACCGGCGTTCGTCGGGCGGGGTATCGGGACTCGGGGATTTCCGAGTTCGAGTCGGTGGAGCGCGAGGACCGCTGGAAATTGGCGCTCGGGCTTCAGTGCACGAAGGCCGCGGCCTGAGGGGCGCGGGAAGCGTCCGGTTCTTGGGGAAGGGCCGGCGCACAGGTTTGGAAGACCCCGGGGCACGAAGCCTCGGTTGATGGCGGAAGGCGGCGAATATGATCGAGAGCGTCTACGAACGGGTGAACGACTTCAGCGCTGTCAAGGTGACCCTTGCGTCGCCCAACGACATCCGCGCTTGGTCGTACGGCGAGGTCAAGAAGCCCGAAACGATCAACTACCGCACCTACCGCCCTGAGAAGGACGGTCTGTTCTGCGAGCGGATTTTCGGTCCGGAGCGTGACTACGAGTGCGCATGCGGCAAGTACCGCGGGACGAAGTACAAGGGCATCATCTGCGACCGGTGCGGCGTGAAGGTGACGCACAGCCGCGTGCGGCGCAAGCGCATGGGGCACATCAACCTCGCGGCGCCGATCGTGCACATCTGGTTCTTCAAGAGCATGCCCAGCCGCTTGGGCACGCTGCTCGCGATGAAGACGAGCGACCTCGAGAAGATCATCTACTACCAGGACTACGCGGTCACCGATCCGGGCGACACCGAGCTGAAGTACAAGCAGGTGCTGACCGAGGACGAGTACCGCCAGGCGGTGGAGAAGTACGGCAACGCGTTCAAGGCGCTGATGGGCGCCGACGCGATCCGTGAGCTGATCGAGGGCTTGAACCTCGATGATGAAGCGGAGCAGATCCGCACCGAGCTCCGCGAGACGCGGAGCAAGCAGAAGACGCGCGACCTCGCCAAGCGGCTGAAGCTGGTCGAGTCGGTTCGCCACTCGGAGAACGACCCGGCGTGGCTGGTGATGGACGTCGTCCCGGTGATCCCGCCGGACCTGCGTCCGTTGGTTCTTCTTGAGTCGGGCAACTTTGCGACGAGCGACCTGAACGACCTGTACCGGCGCATCATCAACCGCAACAACCGCCTCAAGAAGCTGATGGACCTCAACGCCCCCGAGGTGATCATCCGCAACGAGAAGCGCATGCTTCAGCAGGCGGTCGACGCGCTGTTCGATAACAACCGATGCCGACGCCCGGTGCTCGGTTCTTCGAACCGTCCGCTCAAGTCGCTGACGGACATGATCAAGGGCAAGCAGGGCCGGTTCCGCGAGAACCTGCTCGGCAAGCGTGTCGACTACTCGGCGCGTTCGGTGATCGTCGTCGGCCCCGAGCTGAAGATCCACCAGTGCGGGCTTCCCAAGAAGATCGCGCTCGAGCTCTTCCAGCCGTTCATCATCCGCAAGCTCAAGGAGCACGGGCTCGCCGACACGATCAAGTCGGCCAAGCGCATGCTCGAGCGGCGTGATGCGGAGGTGTGGGACATCCTCGAAGAGGTCATCGACCAGCACCCGGTCCTGCTGAACCGTGCCCCGACGCTCCACCGCATGGGTATCCAGGCGTTTGAGCCGGTGCTCGTGGAAGGCAACGCGATCCGTCTGCACCCGCTCGTGTGCGGCGGGTTCAACGCCGACTTCGACGGTGACCAGATGGCGGTCCACCTCCCGCTCTCGGTCGAGGCTCAGGCGGAGGCGCACGTGCTGATGCTCAGCACGCACAACATCTTCAGCCCGGCGAACGGCGGCCCGATCATCTCGGCCTCGCAGGACATTGTTCTCGGCGTGTACTTCATCACGACCACGAACATCGATCCGAAGCCCGAGGCGGAGCTGCCCCGCTTCAAGGATCGCCACGAAGCGATCCTCTCGTACGACTCGAAGAAGATCGGCCTGCACGACCCGATCGTGGTCTCGCTCCGCGATGAGATGGAGTCCGGGTTCTTCTGCGGCGTCGTGAACAAGCAGAAGGGCCCGGTCGAGCCGCTCCCGGACAACGGCCGCGTGGTGACGACCGTGGGGCGTGTCCTGTTCGCGGACATCCTGCACCCGGGCATGCCTTACTACAACTGCGCCCTGGGCAAGAAGGGCTGCGCCCGCGTCATCGACGACGTGTACCTCTACTGCGACAAGCCGGCGACGATCGACCTGCTCGACGCGATGAAGCGGGTCGGGTTCCGCAACTCGACGACCGCCGGCCTGAGCTTCGGCGTGACCGATATGCGTATCCCGAAGGTGAAGCAGGACATGCTTGACGCGGCTCAGAAGCGCGTCGACCGTGTCGAGCGGAACTACGAGAACGGCATCATTACCGAGCGTGAGCGGTACAACCAGCTGCTCGACATCTGGTCGCACTGCAACGAGGAGCTGACCAAGGCGCTCGTCGAGACGCTCAAGAACGACCGCCGCGACGAACTCGGTGAGGAAACGGACATCGAGAAGGGTGAGGGGGATCGGTACCTCAACCCGGTGTACATGATGGCCGACTCCGGTGCTCGCGGAAACATCACGCAGATGAAGCAGCTCGCCGGCATGCGAGGCCTGATGGCCAAGCCCTCGGGTGAGATCATCGAGACCCCGATCCGAGCGAACTTCCGCGAGGGTCTGAACATTCTTGAGTACTTCTCGTCGACGCACGGCGCCCGTAAGGGTCTGGCGGACACCGCTCTGAAGACCGCTGACTCGGGGTACCTCACCCGTAAACTCTGCGATATCGCCCAGTCGGTGATCATCGGCGAGGTCGACTGCGGCTCGCGTCGCGGCATCGTCAAGCGTGCGATCTACAAGGGTGAACAGGTCGACGTTCCGCTGAGCGGTCAGGTCGCCGGTCGTATCACCGTGAACCCGATCGCGGATCCGAAGACCGGCGAGGTGCTCGTCGAGGCGAACACGCTGATCACGCATGAGATGGCGGCGAAGATCGACGAGGTGGGCATCGACAGCGTGATGGTTCGCAGCCCGCTCACGAGCGAGTCGCGCACCGGTTGCTCGACGCTCGACTACGGGTTGGACCTCTCCACCGGGCAGCTCGTCGAGGAGGGCCTCGCGGTGGGCATCATCGCCGCCCAATCGATCGGTGAGCCGGGCACGCAGCTCACGATGCGTACGTTCCACACCGGCGGCGTCGGTACCCGCTCGGTCTCCGAGACCGAGTACCGAGCGATGAACGCCGGTGTTGTCGAGCTCCGCGACTGTAACGAGGTCCCGGTGAAGGACGAGGACGGCAACGACTGCTACGTCGTCCTGAAGCGCAACGGAGAGCTTCTCGTTCGCGACGAAGACGGGATGGAGCTTGAGAAGACCAAGGTCGACTACGGCAACTTCATCTACGTTGCCAATGAGACCAAGGTGAAGCGGGGCGAGGTGCTCATCCGCTGGGACCCGCACCGTGTTCCGACTCTTGCCGAGAAGTCGGGTATCGTGCAGTTCAGCGACATTTCGCTCGGCGAGACGGTGCGCGAAGAGGACGCCGGCGGTGGTCGCAAGGCGCTCGTGGTCATCGAGCACAAGGGCGACCTGCGTCCGCAGGTCAACATCGTCGACGACGAGGGTAACATCCTCGACTTCCACTTCCTGCCCGCCAAGGCGCGTCTTGAGGTGAGGGATGGGGATCGGATTGAGGCGGGGCACATGCTCGCCCGTCAGCCGCGTGCCGCGTCGGGTTCGCAGGACATTGTCGGTGGTCTTCCTCGCGTGACGGAGATCTTCGAGGCCCGCAAGCCAAAGGACCCGGCGGTCATGGCGGAGATCTCGGGCCGCATCGAGCTCCACGCGGACAAGCGCAAGGGCAAGATGACGATCCGTGTTATCTCGGATTCGAGCATCGAGAAGGACCACCACGTCCCGAACGACAAGGCCCTTCTCGTCCACGCCGGCGACTACGTGCAGGCGGGTGATCCGCTGACCGAAGGCCCGCTGGTGCCTCACGACATCCTTCGGATTAAGGGTGAAGAGGCGTTGTGGGGCTACATGCTCGACGAGGTCCAGAACGTGTACCGGGCTCAGGGCGTGGGCATCGATGACAAGCACATCGAGCTCATCCTGAGTCAGATGCTCCGCAAGGTTCGCGTCGAGAACCCGGGGGATACCGACCTGCTTCCCCACGAAGTGGTCGACAAGTACGCCTTCCGCCTCAAGAACAACGAGGTGGGCAGCCTGGTCCGCGTGCAGGACGCGGGCGGGACCGAACTGCGGGTCGGCGACCTCGTGCCTCGCGACATCGTCAAGGAAGCCAACGCCCGCGCCGAACTCGCGGGCAAGGAGCCGGCAAAGGCCAAGCGTGCTCGCCCGGCGACGGGTCGTACGCTGCTCCTGGGCATCACCAAGGCCAGCTTGCAGTCCGAGTCGTTCCTTTCCGGTGCGTCATTCCAGGAGACCACCAAGGTGCTGACCGAGGCGTCGCTCCGCGGAGCCGAGGACACGCTCGTTGGTCTGAAGGAGAACGTGCTGCTGGGCCACCTCATCCCCGCCGGCACCGGGTTCAGGCCTTACCAGAGCATCGCGGTCAAGAAGCTCGTCGAGCCGGATGAGCTTGAGGCCGCGGAGGCGGCCGACGACGAGCGGATGCTCGAAGAGGCCCGGGTCGCTGCCGAGGCGCTCGGTGCAGATCCCGAGTCATCGCTGGGCACGCCCCAGGTGAAGGTGAACGGCCCGGCCGAGGACGCGGTGATCGGGAACGCCGAGAACTCGGTGTCCGACAACTAACCGGCGGTCTGTGCGGAAGTCTCTGCCGGCCTCGCGTTGTGCGGGGCCGGCTTTATTTTTTGGATGTCGGTACCGGAGGAGAACACGTTTGCTCGCTTCGTAGCGGCGTCCAGCCGCACACTCGCTTGCAGAACCCGCGCCAGAGTCAATCCGGCGGGTTTCCGGTCGAGCAGAAAATCGAACGCCCGACGCTACAACCTCAGCGAAGACGCTTTAGGCCGAGCTTGACTCGAGTTCGTCGCGAATCCTGGCCTCGAGTTTGGCGATCCGACCGGGGTTGATCCCCTCGCGCCGAAAGTCTTCGGACCAGAGCACGGGAAGGTCGGTGCTGCCTTCGCGGAGCATCAACTGGATATAGGGCAGGCAGAGCCCGCACCGAGCGCCGCAGCCGGTCTGCTTATGCGCTTCGAGCAGGCCACCGCCGGTCGATACCGCGATCTGCAGCAACTCTTCAAAGGTTCTGTCGAAGCAAATGCAGCGATTGACAGCCATCGTGGCATCCGCGGGCGCGACGTCCGCGCCGTGATGGTTCGATCTCGGTTGTTCCCCGGACACGTAACTAGGGTACTCGCCGATCGGCTGGCTTCAAGGTGTGATCGAGCGTGATGGCCGAAATAGGCTTTCGAGACCTCTCGATACGGAATCTAAGATGCCTTGGTTGGCCGTCCCTGGGTTTGTGGCAGGGGGTCGAACGAGGTCCGCCCCGATTCGAGCATGAGCTGCACGTAGGGCTTGCACATGCCGCAGCCGGTCGTACACCCGGTGCGATCGGCCAAGCTGTCGAGATCGCATCCGTCTCGCTTGGCGATCGCCGCAAGTTCTTGGAACGTGACGCGATGGCAGACGCATCGATCGACGGGCATTCGTCATGGTAGATGCCGACGGGCCGGTCGGGAGAGCGCAGCGGGGGGGGGTTCATCACCCCCTGGACTTGGCGAGATCGCTGATCCGCGACGAGTCGCACGTGACGGCGTTTTGGCCATCGTTGAAGTGGGCCCCCTGGACGCCGGCTTCACGGAGCGACTCGAGGTACTCGACCGCCTCGGTTGGGGTCGCGTGGAGGACGGGCGCCTGGGATGGCTCGCTTCGTTTCTCGGCGCGGGCGCGGGCGAACGCTTCGGCGCGTTCTTCGTCGGTGAACACGAGCACGTGGGGCGCGTTCTGAACAGGGGCGATGAGTGGTTCGAGTTCGTCGGGTGCCTCGGAGGGCGCGACACCGATCAGGTACCAGGCTTCGATGGAGAGGGCGGCGGTGACAAACGCTCTTTCGCCGACGACGCGGGTGTGCCCCTGGTGGGCGTCGAGCGCGAGGGCATCGAAATCGGGAAGCTCTGACATCGTGTCGCCTTTCGAGAGACCGGCGCCGGGAGCGGGTCAATCATCCGTCCCCCCAAACCGGCAGACTACCCGAGCCGAGGATGACGCATGAACGAAAATGTCCGAACGGTGCTCCGCGATCGCTTCGGGTTTGACAGCCTGAGGCCGGTGCAGGGCGACGTGGTCGATCGACTGCTGGGCGATACTGGCGGGGATGCTCTGGTCGTTCTACCCACCGGGAGCGGGAAGAGCCTGTGCTATCAACTCCCGGCGCTCGTCGAGCGGGAGGGACGCGGCGGGACAACGCTTGTGTTTAGCCCACTCATCGCGTTGATGGAGGACCAAGTGTCGGCGCTTCGGGCCAAGGGCGTGGCGGCGACACACGTGAACTCAACCGTTTCAAAGCCCAAGCGGCTCGAGCGGTATGCCAAGCTCGCGGCGGGGCAGTACGAGCTCTTTTACGCGACACCCGAGCGGATGCTCAAGGCCGATTTTCGGGAGGCGATCGACAACGTGCCCGGCGGGATCAACTTGCTCGCGGTCGATGAGGCCCACTGCATCAGCTCGTGGGGGCACGACCTCCGACCAGCATATCAGCGTGTGGGCGAGTTCCGCCGGGAACTGGGATCACCTCGAACCGTGGCGCTCACGGCGACGGCGACTCGGGCCGTTCGCGAAGACATCCGGCTGGTGCTCGGGGCGGACGACGAATCGATGCCTCTGTTTGCCGGGGCGATTGATCGGCCAAACCTCGATCTCTCAGTGACCGAGGTCTGGGACGACATGGAGAAGGTCGACGCGATCGCAAGGGTGGCAAGGGCTCACCCCGGGACCGGCATCGTGTACTTCGCGTTGATCAAGGACCTCGAGCGTTTCGAGCCGATGGTGCGGTCGGAACTGGCGAAGGACGGGTATGACCTGGGGGTCTATCACGGGAAACTCGACCCGAAAGAGAAAAAGCGGGTGTACCGCCGGTTCACGGAAGCAACGCCCGATCGCCCGCTCGTCCTGCTCGCCACCAATGCGTTCGGTATGGGCGTGGACAAGGCCAACATCCGGTTCATCGTGCACGCGCAGGTCCCGGGGAGCGTAGAGGCGTACTTCCAGGAAGTGGGGCGGGCGGGTCGCGACGGGGCCCCGAGCCGGTGCGAGCTTCTTTACTCGCAGGCGGATCTGGCGATCCAGCAGGAGTTTTCGCAATGGGCCAACCCCGGCGCTGACTTGCTCATGCAGTGCATGTCGATTATCGAGGGGCGGTACTCCGGAGGCGGTGATGGGCACGGGAACTTCGAGGCCGATGACCTCCGGCTCGACGTCGTCGGCAAGGGGCACGCCCACGGTCGAGGTGGGGGGATGCTTGAGTACGCGTTGATCACGCTTGAGAAGCTTGGGGCAATCGAGTTCGTGGGGCTCGGCGGGGGCGAGGACGGCCGCGGGGCGTATCGGTACCTACGCACGCTCGACGACTCGGAGATCGATGCGGACGAGATCGACGAGAAGCGGAAGCGTGATCTGATGCGATTGCTGAAGGTTGTAGAGATGACAAAGGCCGGCGACGTGCCGGCCTTTGTGAGAGAGTACTTCGAGTTGTAGCGGATGTTATGCGCTGGCTTCTTCGTTAGCATCGCCCTCGCCGTCCGAGGAGGTTTCCTCTTCGGCAGGCTCTGCTTTCTTGGCATTGGCCTCGGCGGCCTTCGCGTCCTCGATCGCCTTCGTCGCGGCCTCGGCGGCGGCTTCGGCACGCTCGACGATCGCGGGGGCAACGAAGCGCTTGGCGTCGTTCGTCGCCCGCTTCGCCGCGTTGACGAAAGCGGTCAGGTCACCGTCGGCGTCCTCGGCGAGCTTTCCGAGTTCTTCGACCGCGGCCTCGCACGTCTTCAGCGCGGCCTTGCAGGCTCCGCGCTTGCGCTCGATGTCGCGCCTGGCTTCCCAAACCTTCATCGCCTTCTCGTCGAGGACCTCGGCCCTCGCGAGGATGTCCATCATGGTGTCGCTGGGTTGGGCACCCTTGCCCAGCCACTCCTTGATGCGGTCGATCTTGAGCTCGACCTGTTGGCCCTTGCTCATCGGGTCGAACCAGCCGAGGTTCTCGATGACGCGGCCGTTGCGGCGGGTCCGCTGATCGATCGCGTTGATGCGGTAGAACGGGCGGTGGGTACGACCGAGACGCTGGAGGCGGATGCGGACCACTCGAGACTCCTGAGGGCTGGGGTTCGTGACACCGTTTATTCACGAAAGGGCAACGCGAAACACTCGCGGTGCCGGGCCTTAACTGTTGGCTGGTTCGGAGCATGTTTCAAGGCGATGCGGCGGGATTTGGGCTCGAAGCGTTGCGGTGTTTGGGTTTTAGTAGATTTTGCTTTCGTTGAGCCGTCTCGCCCACCAATCCATCAGGGGGGCGGCCTGGCCGTCGGGCACCGCGAACGCGGCGATGCTGGCTTTTCCGAACTCGCGAAGGGCCATCGAGCGTCGCCCGGCATCGCTTCCCTGTGCAGCGCGAAGGAACTCGGTGGCCTTCGTCCACCGCGAAGTGTTCGCAGGAATCGGAAGGCGGAGCGCCTGCGTGGCGCTCAACTTGATGGCCTGCGCCGAGAGTGCGGCGCCGGAGTAGCGCTGCATCGCGAGCGCCGCGCAGACCGGCGACGCCAGAGCCGCGGCGACACGCCACAGGTCATCGCGAATGGGGACGACCGTGATGAGAGGGAGAGAGGGTACGTATCGGCCGGACTCATCGACGTACACCTCGAGGATCTTGGTCTGCGTGGCGAGGATGACCTTCGGGACACGCCTGCTGGCGATCCACTGCGCGAGGGTGCCTTCGCGTTGCATGCGCTCGAGATCGATGCGCGGCGCCGACCATGTTCGCTTGAGCACCCTCGTTGGGCGTCGGCCCCAGTTGCAGGCGGCGAGGTCGATAAGGCCGGTCGTCGCGAGCGGAGGGTAAAGGGTGTCGGCATCGTCTTCGGAGACGTCGGCACCCTCAACAAGGAACCCGTCGAGTCCGTAGTACTGATCACGGAAGTCAGCGGTCGCTGTCGCGACATCGCCGATCGTCCCGTTCGACTCGAACTCAAACTCTGGGATCCCGAGCGCCGCGGCGGCGACGTGCGCCCAGGTTTCTTCCGATCGGAGCAGGTCGCTGTCGACTTCGAGCGGCGGCAGACGTGTGAACGCGCGTGTGCTCGATCGTTCAACGCGGCGTGACCGACGGCCGCCGCGATGCAGTGTGGGGGCGCAGGTGAATACGTTGGCATCGTCGAAGACGTGCTCATTCGAGATCCAGAGCGATGCGAGCGACGCGTCTTCGAGGACGGCGGACCGGACCGAGCCGGCGTCTTTGGCGGCGAGCAACGACTGCGGCTGCACGAGCGCGACTCGGCCACCCGGCCGACAGAGTTGGATCGATCGGAGGAGAAACGTCGCCGAAAGATCTGTATATCCGCGAACGGCGCCGCCGGTGATAACCTGGAGCATCGCCGCCGGACCCCGCTGGGCGACGGTCGCCGACTCGAGTTGGTTCAGGAACGGCGGGTTCCCGAGGACAACGTCGAATCCCTGCGCCTGATCGCTGAAGATCTTCGGGAACTCAAGGTGCCAGTGAAAGAACTGGTACTCGCGTGTCAGGCGTTTGATCTCCGACGTCAGCCAAGGGTCGATTGAGCCGTGATCATCCTCGAGTGCTCGGAAGACGGATTCGGTGATCGCGTCCCGCTCGACTTCGCCGCGTGGTTCGGTACTCGGGTCGCCAGCGTCATTCATCGGCCAGACGAACGCGGCGCACCAGGCGTTCGCGGCGACGCGGGCGTGTTCGGGAGCCGAGATCTCGCTGGCGGCGTCGTCAGTCTCTCCGGCGAAACGCGATCGAGACGCACGGCGTTCGAGTCGGTTTCGTTTCTTGAACCGCGCTCTCAGAGCGTTGTCATCACCAGCGAGTGATTTGAACGTCTCGTCCGGTATCCCGTCTTTCATGAGCGCCGGGGTTGCCCCTAGCAGCGCGTTTCCGACCTTGACATGGTCGTCGAGGACCGAGAGCGGACACTCCGGGTCCGACGCTTCGAACCAGAGCGACGCTTTGCACAACTCGGAGGCCATGGGGTTGATGTCGACGCCGAAGAGGCATTGGCCGATGACGTCGCGGAGCGAGTGCCGGCGTTGATCTTCCGTCGGCTCGCCATCGGCCCTGATGCTGGCGAGTCGGCGGGCAAGGCGCCGGGCCGCGGCGAGGAGGAAATGCCCGCACCCGACCGAAGGGTCACAGACGGTGATGCTGAGCAACGCGGCTTCTTGGGACTCGCGAACCGGATGTCCGTTTGCCTCGGCGTCTGATGAGGCTTCCGCGAGCCGGCAGTCGACAACGGGATCGAGCGCTGAATCGAGCACGTACTCGATGAGTGAGACCGGCGTGTAGTAGGACCCGGAGGTCTTGCGCTCGTTTTCGCAAGCGGATCGATACGAAAGGGTCCGCGTCCCAGGCTCGATATGGGGGACGAACTCAAGGAGTCCCTCGTAGACAGAGCCGAAGTCTTCGGGGCATACGCTGCGAAAGTCGCGAGGGACAAGCGTGCCCGGTTTCTCGATGAACGCCAAGGCACGAACCGCCTTCAGAAGCGCCCCGTTGCTCAACGCGACCGGCGTGGTTTCGCCCACCTCCGACGGACCGATGAGTGTGGGCCTCGATTCGGTCATTAAAAGGAACGGACCTTTGCCCGGGAGCCCGAGGTCCGGGCAGCCACTCGCGAGGCCCTTAAAGACCTGGTTCAGCGTTATCCAGAGGTCATCGCTTTCGTTGACATGATCCCGGGTGGCTAAGTCGCGGAGGCGTCGCACCGAAACGAACTCGTATCGGTCAATGGAGGTGTGATCGGTGTCGGGCGCGCGCAAGAGCTTTCGGTCTTCGGCCGCGAAGAGAAAGAGCAGTCGGTAGACGATCCGGAGCAGTTGGCTGGAGTATCGCTGGGCTGTGAGTTCGCCCGACTCAAGCATCGCACGGAGTTGCCCGTTTTCCGGATGCACGATGATCCCGGTGCCCAAGGACTCCAGCGCTCGGACGGCCCCATCGCGAAGCGAGGCGATAGTCCATTCGCCTGGGCTGTTGGTCATCGTCGCTCGCCCCTGAGGTCTTGGATCGGCACGACCCGGTATATCGCAGTCGCCATGTCGGCGGCGCGTGTAGTGTGAGGGCCGAGGGCCCGTGGCGGAATTGGCAGACGCGGCGGACTTAAAATCCGCTTCAATGGTACGTAACGATCTGTCACGGCAAGTGCTTACGGATCAGTCGAAGACGGGCCCAGCAACCAGCCCAGCAACCAGCCCAGCAACCAGCCCAGCAACCAGCTCAGCAACGCGAAGCGGCGAGGCTGAAGACCTTCGCCTGAATGCGGTGGTTCGAGCGTGGAGCGACCTGCCGGAGGCGATCCGTGCCGCGATTGCGGCGATGGTTGAACACTCAGAAAGGGAGGTCTGAGATGGCGAAGCGACATGAGGCGGGGCTTGACGCCCCGGCTGGGGAAACGGCTGAGCATCGGCACATTCTCCATGGTGTGGGCATGGGAGGATCTGTGTATGCCCATGCTTTGATGCCGTACCTCGACAAGCTCTTCGGTGATGATCCGTCCGGGTGCGCCCACAGGTACGTCGACGACTTGCTCAAGCGGATGGAGCCGCGAGACCCGATGGAAGAGATGCTCGTCGTTCAGGCGTTACTCGCGCATGTGCGTGTTCTTAACCTGAGCCATCTCGCATCGACTGAGACGCACGTGGATCGCTCACGCGTTCTCAACGAGTATGCGGACAAGGCCAGCAACACGTTCCGACGACTGATGTTGGCGATGGCGGAGTATCGGAGGCCGCCGAAGGCATCGATCTCTCAGGCGAACATTGCCCACAATCAGGTAGTGATGAGCGGAGGTACAGAGCGTGAAAACCGAACAAACGAACAGGGATACTCAGCCGAAAAGCCAACGGCCCTACCGCCTGAGCGAGGCCGGTCTCACGGCACTTCGCGCCGCGAACGCACGGACGAAACCGTGGGAGCGGTCCACGGGACCCCTGACGCGTGACGGGAAGGCTCGGAGCCGAATGAACGCGTGGATACACGGTGAGCGCTCGGCGGCGGCGCGAGCCTTCCGGGTGTATCTGGACACGTTGAAGACGAGCGGATAGCTGCGATGGGTGCTCGGATCTAGGTGTGGCTAAGAGGCTTGAGAATTGATGGGCAACCGTGTCCTGAAACAGAGTGTCAGATTGGGCCGCAGGGGTCTGGCAACGAACGGTACTTCCGGATCGGTACCAGGGCATTGCCGAGCGTCGGGAACGCAGGCGAGGTCTTCAGTCGCCGCATAGTGCGACTGCGGCCCGCTCATTCTCGAACTGAAGAAATGTCATGTATCTTTTGATCGTGTCTAACGCGTCTCGTTTTTTACTTCGATGGTCACGATTCCGGCGTCGATAAACTGACCGCCGGTGTCTTGGCGCGTATGTACCGCGATCGTGTTCTTGCCATGTCGGAACGCCGATGTCGCGGTCTCGTCTAGAAGCACGAATTCGTACTGCGTTGACCAACCTTCCACCTCGAAGACTCGAGTTCCATTTACGTAGATCTCCGTAGCGTTGTCGTAGAAAATCGAGAGACCTATCCGACGACCAGCCAGCTCATCGATCGAGAAGGTGTTTCGGAGCCAGATATCCCGGGTGTTCCATACCGAGCCGACGTTTGTGCCGGGCGTCGAGCGAGTCCCGAAGCCGGCAGGTCCGACTTTCCAACCTGAGTCATCAAATCCCGGTGCCGTCCAATCATCGTTCGGGGCGAGCGTTGTGTAGTGCCAGTCGATGCGTTCTTGTGGAGCTGTCGGAAGAACGATCCTGGTAGCACCGAAGCGATCGGCAGCGATGTACGTGCGGTCGTGCAGTGCGCGAAGCGTCGCGGCGTCGATTTTCATGATCCGTCGGTCGTAGGTGAGCAGGCCGTTGACTTCGCCTTCCACGTCCGTGGTTTGCGTGTACGCGGCCGCGGCGAGGCCGTCGTTGATCAGCGGTTCGAGCCGGTCGATCAGTCCCTCGTACGCGTCGAGGAACTCGTCCTTCGTGCGCACGGTGCGGTAGCCCCAGTTGTTGCCGGTCCGCCAGAGGTGCCCGTCGAGCGGCAGCCCGTACCCGCCGAACTCGCTGAGGACCGAGGCTCGCCCGGGCGTGACCGGGAACATGCTTGGCCCCGGGTACTTGTGCATGTCGTAGAGATCCCCATAGCCGCGGTCTTCCCAGCCGCTCGGCCCGCCGACGAGCCGCGTGGGATCGAGCGTCTCCACCCACTTGAGCGTGTTATTGACGTCGTGCTGTCCCCAGCCCTCGTTGAACGGGATCCAGGCGATGATGCTGGGGTGGTTCGCGAGTCCTTCGACCATTGCTCGGAGCTCGGTCCGGAACTGCGCGACCGCACCGGCGGGCAACTCGGGATCCTCGGGGTCGCCGCGACTGATGCGGGCGCCGCGCCACGAACCGGAGAACGTCGGCATGTCTTGCCAGACGATCAGGCCCAGTCGGTCGGCGTGGTAGTACCAGCGCTCCGGTTCGACTTTGACGTGCTTGCGGGCGAAGTTGAAGCCCATCTCTTTCGTCGCCTCGATATCGAACGCGAGAGCCTCGTCGGTGGGCGCGGTGTAGAGCCCGTCGGGCCACCAGCCCTGGTCGAGCAAGCCCATCTGAAAGACCGGCTCACCGTTGAGGAGCAGGCGGTCGACGCCGTCGGAGTCGGGGCCGACCTCAATCGTCCTGAGGCCGAAGTAACCGTCTACTCGGTCCACCACGCGCGGCCCGTCGAGGAGCTCAACGCTGTAGTCGTAGAGGCGGGGGGTGTCGGGGGTCCAGAGCTCTTCGAAGGTCCCGGCGTTCAGTCGAATGGTCAACGGACGATCGATGCGGCGCGTCACCGACTGACTGCTGTCGGCGACCGTGAGCCTCGCTCTCAGCATGCGTTCAGCCGGTGATGAGGCACGCACCGCAACGGTGAGCGAGCGTGGCTCGATCTCGGTCGTAACGCTGACGTCGGCAATATGGGCCCTTGGCACAGTCTCGAGCCAAACAGTCTGCCAGATCCCTGAGACCTGCGTGTACCAGATGCCCCGAGGGTTGTCCGTCTGCTTTCCGACCGGCTGTGTTCCCGTGTCCGACGGGTCTTCGACGCGCACCGTGACCGTTTGCGTATCACCTTCGACGAGGGCGTCGGTGATGTCGAAGCCGAACCCATCGAAGCCCCCGCGATGTGTGCCGATCAACTCTCCGTTGACGTAGACGCTCGCGAACCAGTCGACGGCCCCGAAGTGCAGCAGCACGCGGCTTTCGAGATCACGATCGGGTGTGTCGAAGGTGCGCCGATACCACAGTGCCTCGTCAGCCTTAAGGACTCGTCCCACACCGCTAAGCGACGACTCGATGGCGAACGGGACCAGGATTTGTCCTTCCCACGCGGTGGGCGCCCCCGAATCTATTGGCGTGACCGCGTACGACCATAGACCATTCAGGTTCGTCCACGCATTCCTGCGCATCGTTGGTCTGGGGTAGTCGTTGAGCGGCGCGGCAGGATCGACGTCATCGGCCCAAGGGGTGCGGAGCGCGACCGGGGCGGGGGTCCAGCCGTCTATCGCCGGCCGGAGCCCGACCTCGGCCAGTGGCCTCAGGGCGGTTGACACCAGGCCCGTGTCTCCGTTGGCCCGCATGTGTGCACCGACGACGCCGCGCATCTGGAGCAGACGATCCGAGTGAGCCGATTGCCCAGCGAGGTTGTTTTGCTCTAGGGGATCTGAGGAGAGGTCGTACAACTCTTCGGCCGGCCTGCGGTGGTACGCCTCGACCCGCGCACGCGCGTGCTCATCGGTATTGGCTGCTTCGACCCAAGATTCCCAGATTCCGACGTTGTTCACGGCGGCTTGCGATCGATCGAAGTGCGTCGTGAACAGGGCTTCGGGGTGGAGATTTCGAATGTACTTCCAATCGCCCTCGCGCACAGCACGCGTCGGATAGCTGTTCATCCGTCCGTCGCCGGTGTGGGTTGTGAACACGCGATCACGGTGTGTGTCGCTCAAGCCCTCCAACACCGGAACAAAGGACCGACCATCGATCGACTCGGGCGATATGCCGCCGGCGGCTTCAATAAACGTTGGGAGAAGGTCGACCCACGAGACCATCGCGTCGGTGCGGGAGTCCGGGGCGACCCGCCCGGGCCAGGCGACGATCAGCGGGACCCGAACCCCTTCTTCGTAGAGCGTCCATTTGGCGAAGGGCCACTGGGGCCCGTGGTCGGAGCTGAAGACGAAAAGCACGTTCTCGCCGAGGCGTCGGGTGACGGCGTCGTACACGGCGCCGAGTTCGTGGTCGGCCCGTGTGACGTCCTCGTAATACTGTGCGCGTCCTTCGCGCGTTTCGGGCGTGTCCACATGAGTCGGCGGTGGAACGAGTTCGTTCGTTCCGTAGGAGTCGGCCTCGGGCCACGGCATATGAGGCGACTTCGTTCCGACGAGCAGGCACACCGGGTCGGCGTCCTCGCGTGTATCGAGGAAGCGTTCGACCCGGTCGGCGTAGGTGAGCTCGTTCTCGACGCGCCACCGATCGGTGTCTTCGTAGTCGAAGCCGTACCGGCGAGCTTGGCCGGGCCCGCCGTGGAAGACCTTACCGATCGATGCAACGGTGTACCCGAGCCGCCGCATGTACGTGGGTAGGGTGGAGATTTCTGCGCGTGGGTGCGTGTGATTGGCCTCGGCCCCGTTGCGCACGGGCATCATCCCGGTGAGCATCGCGGCACGACTCGGCGCACAAGATGGTGACGCGACATAGGCCCTGTGAAAGGTCATCCCGTTCGCCGCGAGCCGACGCATGTTCGGCGTCCGAACGTCCGTACGGTCATATACCGATGAGTCGCGGACGCCGAGATCATCAGCGATAAAGAATACGATGTGGGGCGGCGTGGCTTTGGCTATACCGGCCATCAATGCGAGTGCGGCGATGACAAGCCGAATTAGGGATAGCATGGTGATGCTCCAAGGGCGATGCCGTCGTGTGTATGAAGACTGTTCTTGCTACTGGCGCTTTGGTGTTCCGAGCGGCAGCACGTCGTTGTCTTCGGCCCACTGCGTCCATCTCGCGGCGAGTTCGCCGACGAGGTCGGCGCGAACACGGGCGAGGTCGTTCGTCTCGGTACGGTCCACGGAGAGGTCGTACAATTCCCAGTCCCCGTCGATCCCCTTTGCGACGAGCTTCCAGTCACCGCGCCGGATCGCGCGGTTCCCCTCGTGTTCCCAGAAAAGGTCTCGGCTTGCAACCGGTTCCCCTCGCAGGACCGGCATGAGGCTCTCGCCCGACAGCGGAGAGGTCTGACTTCCGCGGAAGTTCGCCGGGAGCTTCGTATCGGCTGCGTCGAGGGCCGTCGCCGCGAGGTCGACGATGTGACCGGGCGTGTCGATCCAACCGCCGCGCATGGTCTCTGGAATGGCGTCGGGGAAGCACACGATTAACGGTGTACTGATACCGCCCTCGTGCACCCAGTGCTTGAACTCTCGGAACGGCGTGTTGCTGGCGTTCGCCCAGCTGCCACCGTACGTCGGGAAGGTCGCCTGTGAGCCGATCTTAGCCAGGTCCCGACCGTACGCGATGCCGTGGTTGCCCGTCCACATTCCGCCGGTCCACCCACCTTCGTGGCACCCGCCGTTATCGCTCAGGAAGATGATGAGAGTGTTCTTGAGAGTGCCCGTTTCTTCGAGAGCATCGACGACAGAGCCCACACCCTCGTCCAACACCGTCACCATAGCCGCATAGACCTCCATGGTTTTGCGCATCTTCGTGGCGTTCCGTGTGTTTACCTCTTCAAGCGTCTTGGCCCTGGGGTCAGGCGGCGGCAGTGCCGCACGGTCATCGACAACGCCCAATTTAATCTGCCGAGCAAAGCGCTGCGCTCGGATGACTTGCGGACCGACGTCGTACAGGCCGCGGTACGGCTCAATGTCCGCGTCGGGGGCGTGCATCGGCCAGTGTGGGGCCGTGTGGGCGATGTAGAGGAAGAACGGTCGATCGCCCTCGGTCGTGGCGTGTTCGCGGATGCGTTCTACGGCAAACCGCGTTATCTCACGGGTGTAATAGAACTCGCCGTCGCGCCACGTCGCTTCGTCGTGGTCAAGTCGCTCGGTACCATCGACGAGCCCGGCCGGCTGATAGAAGCTGCCACCGCCCGGGATCGTCCCGAAATGCCGATCGAATCCCCGCTCCACTGGCCACGATTCGTTCGGGCCGTCGTCGACGGTCGACTGGCGTGTCAGGTGCCACTTCCCCGACATGTACGTCGCGTACCCGGCGTCGCGCAGCACCTCGGCGATCGTCGGCACGTCATCGGCGAGTTGGCCGCGATAACCGGGGCGAGGGTCGGGCACGCCCGCGGCTTGCCATCCCATTCCAGCAAGGTGCGGGTACAGCCCCGTCATTAGGCTGGCCCTTGAGGGGCAGCATCGTCCGGTGTTGTAGAACTGCCGGAACCGGACGCCGTCCTCCGCCAACTCGTCGAGATGTGGGGTTCGGATCTCCGAGCCGTAGCAACCGATGTCGCTGTATCCCATGTCATCGGCCATCACGATGACGATGTTCGGGCGACCGGTTTCGTACGGTGTTGCCTCACCGGTCACCACCGAGACAAGTGTGAGAGCCGCGATCAGGCCGCCGGCGAGGCCGCACATCCGGTCCGATGCATGTGTCATGGCAAGGGCCCGATGTCGCGGATGTCCTGGTTGACGCCGAGCCCGTTGTTGTACTGACCGGCGAAGAGGTCGCGTGGCGGGTATTGACCAAGGTTGACCATGATCGCACGGGCTTTAAAGTTCGACGGCGCTGCAGCCTGGAGGTCACCGCTCCGCGAGAGGATCTCGGGGGCCACGTGATCGAATCTGGTCAGCGTCTCGATAGCCGAGTAGGCGTAGGCGTTGTTGTTGGTCAGGATCCGGGTGATCTGCCGGTCCAGTTCGCTCGGGTCTCCGCCGAGGGCTTTGGCTTCCGCGGCGGCGGACGCCACCTGCCAGTTCCCGTTTCCGCTCACGCCATCGAGCTTGCCCGGCAGATCACTCGGGCCGATCTGGCCGGTGGCCGCGAGCGACGCGTAGCCGACGGCGCCCCAAAACTTCAGCGCACGGTCATCGTCGTTGAGATAACCGAGCAGCGTGGGCGTATCCGCCGGCGTCGGGTTGCTCGCGAGCCAGGCCGCGGTGATCAAGCCATCGACGTCATAGTTCGCCTGCCGCACCCAGTCGTAGATTGGAGCCCCGCTGTAGATATCTCGCATGTTGTCTGGGAACAGCCCGAGGTCCATCGTGGTTCTCATGTGCTGCTCAAGTTGTGTTCGGAGCCTGGCGAGATCGGCTTGGCGTGCGGGGTCTTCTGAGAGGTCGAGCGTCTCGTACGGGTCGGCTTGGATGTCGAACAGCATCTCCGCCTTCGTGGCGTCGCTGTTGGGGGTGTAGGGTCTCATCCAGATCTCGTTGTCGGCGGGGCCCGCATAGACGTAGTCATCCCACGCGATCCAGGCCGGCATGCCCCATTGGTAGTTGTTCCGGTTTCCGTGATGCCGGTGCGGGATGAAGCGTCGGATGTACTTGTACCGGCCGTCGGTCACCGCGCGGTCGGGCGCGAAATGTCCTTCACGGTTCGTGACGAACGCGAACTGATAGTCGCGCGCCGGCTCGGCGTGCTCGCCGAGGAACGCTTTGCCCTGGATGTGCGCGGGTGACTCAACGCCTGCGAGGCTCAGCACCGTTGCGGCGAAGTCGACGAACCCCACAAGCCGATCGCTCCCGCGCCCGACTTGCGTGCGTAAATCGTCTGGTAGCAGGCAGCGTAGCCGTGCTGGCACGCGGACCCCGAACGGCACCCTGAGACCCGTCTCGAAGACGTACCCCTTGCCGCGGGGCAGAAGCCCGCCGTGGTCGGCGAACACAAACACCACTGTCTGATCGTCGAGTTCCGCCTGTTCCAGCCGGTCGAGGTGGCGCCCGACCCACTCATCGATGCCCTGGATCCCCTCGAGATGGAACTGAAGGTCGGAGTAGACGTCCGGGAGGTCGGGGACGTGCGGGGGCAGCGTCGGGTTGATCCCGGCCGCGGAAAAGTCGCGGCGTCCATCTGTGTGCCACGACCGAACGCGTCCAGTATGTGTGTGGTTGCTGTTGTAGACGCTAAAGAATGGCCGCCCGTTCCTGCTCGAACTCGTCCAGGATGCTGAGTTGTTGTTCTGGTTCCACGCTTGTGAGTTCTGAACCGCGTTGTAGTCGGTCTTCCTGTTGTTGGTGGTGAAGTACCCGTTCGCCTGAAGGAGCCGCGGGAAGAAGTACTGGTCGGCGGGCACGTTGATGCTCCGCCTGTGAAAGTCGGATCCGTACGTCGTCGCGTACGAGCCACTGATGAGCGTCGAACGGGCCGGTGAGCAAACCGGCGCCGTTGACCACGCCCGATCGAATCGGACGGCGTCAGAAAAGAACCGTTCGTCGAGGTTCGGCGTCGAGACCGCCGTCTGTCCATATGCGGGAAGGGCGTACCAGCTCGTGTCCTCAAAGCTCAGCCAAAGGACATTTGGCTCGACTGGCGCGGTGTCCATGAGCTTGAGGAACGCCAGGACATCGAAGAAGTCGACGACGCCGAACGGCGCTACGAAGTCTGCCTTGGCGTCGTTCGTGTTCGCGCGAGTGAGGTACTCCTCGAGATCGGCCGCGTCGACCACACCTTCCGGCGGCGCGAGGTCGGCGCAATGGCACGGTTCGGCGGCGCTTGCGACGGTCGCCGTTGAAAGCCCGAGAGAGACCAAGAACGACGCGGCGATGGGTTCAATGCCAAACTTCATCGAGGAGCTCCAAAGCAATCAGCGGAGCGAGGCCCCGCGAACGCCGAAACACAGGCCGCGCCTCCCAGGAAGGCAACGCGACACCGTGCCCACCCACACGGCGGGCGATCAGGCTCTCGTTCTCCTCTCGTCCGAAGCGCGGCCGTGATGCTGCGGACCGGTCAACCCCGTCGACGACGCGCCGCGAGGATCGTGAGGGCGCCCGCGACGCTGAGCACGCCAGGGCTCGGGATGATGTCCGTCTGGACGAAGATATCGTCGACCCAGTAGCCCTTGTTCTGCCCGTCCGCGACCGAGTTCCAAACAGAGCTGAACTCGAGACGTGAGATGCTCGTCGCCGACGAGTTCACCGCGAACGAGCCGTCCATCGCCGTCGTCGTCAGGACGTTCCCTGGGCCGCCGATCGTGTAGTTCACCATCCCATCTTCGATGATGATGTCCACGTCCCACATCTGCTGCGGGCGCGTGGTCGCGTTGGTGCTGTTGAACGCCGAAGACGAAGACTCGACGAGCTTCGTGCCCTCGGGCGTTCCGTTGTTCGCGTCGGTCAGTGTCGTCGAGTCGTCATCCGCGCTACGCGCAAACACCTCACGAATCTGACCGCTGCTGCCGGCGACGAATAGCAGTTCGAACAGCTCGTTGCCCATGTCGTCCAGGCCGCGGACGAAGTTGTACTTGAACCCGCCCGTGTTCCCGTTGCCGAAGCTGCCCAGCCGGAAACGAACGTCGGTCACGGATCCGCCGGTGAATTCACCCGCTTGCGTGAAGTCCGCGAAGAGACGGTCGCCCCCGCCCGCGTCCGCGACGCGGGTTACGGGGCTCGTAAAGTCCGTTCCGAAGTCCACGTTGTTGATCGCCATCTGGTTGACGCCGGCGACACCGTTGCTGTTGTGTGCCGCGACAAAGGCGGGCCGGGTCGACGAGATACCGCCGAAGGCGTTGCCCGAGAACGAATACGACCCGATGAAGGCGTTGAGGTCCGAGGCGGCGTTGATCACGCCCGACGCCTGGTTGTTGAAGCCGTGCTGGAAAACGGTCGTGAAATCAGCGGCCGCGACGCCCGCCAGGGCTCCGATCGTGAGTGCGGCGATGTTCATCTGCATGGGTCTCTCTCCTCGGTTCCGGGATGTGGCCGGGTTGCTCTCGTCGGCACCCGCTTGGGTGCGTTGAACCTAGCGTAATGGCTTTCACAGCTAAGTCAAACGTTTTACTTCGATCAGGAGCCATTCCGACTTCATCCGATGGTCCTCAACTGTTCGGGTCTGGAGCGGCGCCAGCGAGGCGGAGCCAGATCGCCGCGAGTTCCGGCCCGTGGCGGAAGCGGCGAGGGCGGTGCACGTCGCGGCCACCGTGGAGTGCCGCGTGGGCAAGGTCCCGTATCTCGGCGTTTGTAAACCGGTAGTGGGAGCCGGCGCCGCCGTGCGGCAGAGGGCCGAGGCCGGCAGCCCGAACGATCTGCGTGAACTTGGTCGGTGAAACGGCAACCCCCGCGTCGACTGCCGCGTTCCTCAGATCCTGTCCAGTGAATCCGGCTGGTGTCATCTTCTGGTCTTTGATCGCCGCGGCGGCGCTCGCGGTCGATGAATCGCGCAGACCGCTTGCGCGTCGCGGCGTGTTTACCCGGACCCGGGCAGATGGCGAGGAAGCTGTGATCTTCATGATGAGGCTCAATCTCGACGATCGGGGCCGTGTCGAAGTCGCGCGGCCGATGGGAGCCGTGTCGACTCTGGACGAACGGCGCGGAGCGTGCCATTCACGTGAACAAGTTCGGTGACTTGCAAGAACGTCTTGCGTTTCTCGATCGGCACGCGGCTATAGGGCCCTTCTGGTCGGTCGGGCTCGCAGTGATAGAAGGCGAACGCGCGACCATCCACAATTGCGACGCTGGGATGGCGAGCCGCATTCGAGTCGGTCGGATGAGTGCCTCGATCGGTCATGAAATCGTTGACAAAGTGCCAGGTAGCCGCGTCGTCGCTTTGAAACGCGGCAAGCCCCGGACCACTCGGATCGGTGAAGAGCCAATACGCGTTCTTCCAACGGAACGGGAACTGCGCTTCGTGATAATGGTGCCCGGTCACGTGTTCGTCGGCGATATCACCCGCGGCAAGCCCATGACGGACCCAGTGACGGAGGTCCTGGCTCGATGCAACGAACGAAGTCATGCCTCGGGCGTTGGGGCGATCGCGATAGAACATACGCCACGACTCGTCGATCTTGATGATCCCTGCATCGATCGCGTCCTTGCCTCGGATCGGCGTGTCGATGTATCGCCACTCGGTGGGTGCCGACGACTCCGCGACGTAGTGACGGATCCCTTCGCCGTCTCCGCCCCAGAACCCTGTTGCCTGAGGCTTGTACGTCACGAACATGTGGAGTTGGTCGCCTTGAGCAACCACGGCAGGGGCCCAGTACGTGCTGCTGGCCGTCGGTTGGTCGTCGCGGCCATCGAAAGCGCAGTAGCCGCGAAACGTCCATTCGCGCCAATCGGGGCTGGAGGCAACCCCGATAGGTGTTCCGGCCGGCGTCCGGCCGTCGGGGGCGAGGGCACGGCGCGCGGTGTAGTAGATGAACCACTCGCCGAGCGCCTGATTCCAGACGACCTCGGGGTCGCAGGAGCCGTGGAAGTTCGGATCGGCGAAAAGGGGAACAGGAGCGCGGTCACGATCAGGGCTGGTTAGGGTGGGGGCGGGCGCGTAGGCCAACGGCGTCAGTCGCTCGACGAGATCTGCACGTTCGGTTGCGATGTTCCGGGTCTCAAGCGGATCGGCCTCGAAGTCGTAGAGCTCGAACTGTGTTCGTTCGGTGCCATCGTGACGCCACTCGACGAGTCGGTAGCGCGGTGTGCGCACCGCTCGGCCGATCCACTGTCCTTTCTTGTAATCGTGTCGGGCGAACTCGCGTACCTTCATCGAGGGCGAGTAGAGCGCCGTGCTCAGCGACACCCCGTCTGTGGGCTGCGTCACCGATGCATCGGGGAGCCCGGCGAGGTCAATAAGAGTCGGCATGATGTCGACCGTTTCTGCGAACGTCTCCGGCGCCGACGGCGCGATGCCGGGACCAGCGAAGACGATCGGGATCCGGTTCGCCTGCTCATAGTTCGTGTGCTTCGTCCAGAAGTTGTGATCGCCGAGGTGGAAGCCGTGATCGCCCCACAGCACGACGATCGTGTCGTCGGCGAGCCCGAGCGAGTCGAGTTCATCGAGAACCCGACCAATCTGGCTGTCGGCATAGCTGACCGACGCGTAGTAGCCGTGGATGAGCGTACGAGCGAGTTCTTCGTCGAGCGGATCGCGTCCGCCGGGAACCGGCTCGTACGCGCCCATCTCGCCGCGGTTCTTCTTCAGGGCGACATCGGGTGCACCGGCCGGCCACTCGACTGTCTCCGGCATTGGCAACTCAGCGGGGTCGTACATCGCCCAGTACTTCTCCGGTGCGTTGAATGGGAGGTGCGGCTTGGTGAAGCCGACTGCGAGGAAAAAGGGCGGGTCGTTTGGGCCGTGTGCGCGGAGCCGCCGGATGGCTTCGGTCGCGATGCGTCCGTCGGCGTAGACGTCGTCCTCGAGATCGGCGCGTTCCCACGCGGCTCCTCGGGGTAGCTTGCCGGACTCGCTCCACGACATGTTCTGAAAGAGCGCCTCTTCACGGGTGAGTTCGCCGCCGGTGCTCTCGATCAGGGCGTAGTCGATCGGGCTCTCTTTCCAAGGCGGGCTCGTCCACGAGTCCGGATCTCCGTAGGTGCCATGTCCGAGGTGGAAGACTTTTCCGACGGACTCGGCTGTGTAGCCGTTGCGGCCGAAGACTTGCGGAAGCGTGACGACCTCGGGGTGGGCGTCGCGGAGGTCGCGTCCGAACCCGTAGATGCCCGAGGTCGTGCTCCGCATCGACGTCATGAGGTTGACGCGCGACGGTGCGCAGACTGCCTGGTTGCAGTACGCCCGTTCGAAGCGGGCGCCGCGCTCGGCGAGCCGATCGATGTGAGGCGTGACCGCGATCTCGTCACCGAACGCTCCGATGGTGGGTTTGAGATCGTCGACCAGGATGAGCAGCACGTTGGGGCCGCCGATCGCTTCGGCGGGACCGAAGACGAGCCCGATCGCGAGCAGCGTGGTGATCCGACCGAGTTTCATGTCAGTTCTCCTCGACATCGGTGGTAAACCGTGTGACCATTGTGTGGGAGTAGGTCTCGCCGGGGCGCAGGATCGGAGATGCCCAGGCGGGCTCGTTGATCGCATTGGGGAAGTGTTGAGATTCGGCGCAGAACCCCGCGTATTGCTCGTAGGCGACGCCGTCTTTGCCGGTGATCGAGCCGTCGAGGAAGTTCCCGCTGTAGAACTGCAGCCCGGGCTTATCGGCCCGGAGTTCCATGATGCGGCCCGATGCCGGGTCGTATGCGCGGAGCACCGGTCGGAGCACGTTCGCGGTGCCCCGGATAACAAAGTTGTGGTCATAGCCCTTCGGGTCGTCTCCAACCGATTCAAGATCTTGGCCGATCGGCTTTTCGGCGCGGAAATCGAAGGGAGTGCCAGCGACCGCCACGAGTTCCCCGGTCGGGATGAGACCGGCATCTACCGGCGTGTACTCGTCGGAGAAAATGGTCAGTTGGTGGTCACGGATGGAGCCGCTGTCGTGCCCGCCGAGGTTCCAGTACGCGTGCTGAGCAAGGTTGCAGAGCGTCGGCGCATCGGTCGTGGCGCTAAATTCGGTGATGAACTCGTTGTCGTCTGTCAGCACGTACGTAACCGACGCGTCGAGCGTTCCCGGATAGTTTTCTTCGCCCTCGGGGCTTGTCCGCGTGAATCGAATCGCCTGGCCGCGCGAATCGTCGACCGACTGCCCCTCCCACATGTGCTTGTCGAATCCGCGATCGCCGCCGTGCAAGTGGTTCGCGCCGTTGTTGGTGGCGAGCTGATAGGTCTCGCCGTCGAGTGTGAACTGCCCCCGCTCGATGCGGTTCGCGCTCCGACCGGCGACGGTCCCGAAGTAAGGCGAATCCGTCATGTAAAGAGCGGCATCGTCGAACCCGAGCGTGATGTCGGCAAGGTCGCCGTTGCGGTCGGGGGCGTTGAACTCGATCAGCGTGGCGCCGAAGTCGGTGAACTTGGCGACGAGCCCGTTGTCGTTGCGGAGGGTGTAGACCGATGCGGCGAGCGGCCCGGTGTCGGAGTCAATCACGCCCCAGGGGGTCCGAGTCGTGTGGTCGGACGACGAAACGCACCCAGCGGCAAAGCCTGAGACGATGGCGAGCGTCGCGGCGAGGGAGATCGAAGGTCGGAATCGGCGAGACGGGTTCGACACGAACAAATTCCTTCCTGGTGGGCAGCAAGTCGTGCTGCCTCTTGGTAACCGGCTTTCATTTCCCACAAAGCGCGGGTATGGTGTGAGTAAAGCGTTTAATCACACCGTTTGTCAACCGGAAAATACTCAATGGTCAAGATAGTGCATGTTTGGGTTATGATTGCTGCTGCCGTCTTTGGGGCCCGGTCGCACGCGGGCGATGGCCGCTGGACCGAGGCTCATGCCGAGGCGTGGTATGCGGAGATCGACTGGCCGGTCGGTGGCAACTTCGTTCCGTCGTCGGCGATCAACCAACTCGAGATGTGGCAGGCATCGACGTTCGATCCGGTAACGATCGATCGCGAGTTGGGGTGGGCGGCCCGCGTCGGGATGAACTCCATGCGAGTGTTTTTGCACGACATCGCGTGGCGCGATGATCCAGAGGGGTTCTTCGCTCGCGTCGATGAGTATCTTGAGATCGCCGACCGTCACGGCATCCGGACGATGCTCGTGTTGTTCGACGGCGTCTGGAACCCATCGCCGAAGAGCGGGCCCCAGCCGGTGCCGACTCCGAGGGTTCACAACTCGGGATGGGTTCAGTCGCCGGGGGCCGAGATACTGGGCGACCCGAGCCGACACGACGAGCTCAAGCCTTACGTGCAGAGCGTGATCCGCCGGTACGCCGACGATGAGCGCGTGCTGATCTGGGACCTCTTCAACGAGCCGGACAACGCGCAGATGGGTAAGTTCGGCGATGCTGCATTGGCGCGCGACCAGAAGCGTGTGCTCGCGGGCGAACTTCTCGACAAGACATTCGACTGGGCCCGCGAGATCAATCCGAGCCAACCTCTGACTTCGGGTGTGTGGGATGGTGCCGACTGGCTCAACTCAGACAATCCGATTGATCGCATCTCGCTGAGCCGCTCAGATGTCATCTCGTTTCATGTCTACGACGGTCCAATTCGTGTCCAAGAGCGGATCGACCAACTGGAGTCGTTCGGGCGACCGGTCATGTGCACCGAGTACATGGCCCGCGGTGCCAACTCGACGTTCGAGAACACGCTTCCAAAGTTCGCTCGTCACCGAATCGGGGCGTATCACTGGGGTCTCGTCAGTGGCCGGAGCCAGACGATCTTCCCATGGAACTCGTGGAACCGCGATTACCCGGCCGACCCCGATCCGTGGTTCCACGACGTTTTTCGCTCGGATGGCACACCATACGACCAACGCGAGGTCGATCTGATTCGGCGGCTTACCACCGAGGTTGGCATCCTGGATGCTCTGTCGGTGGCTGAGCCGCGAGAACCGAGACCGGCATCCGAACTCCTCGCGTCGCTTGAACGGCACGACCGCGCGGTGTTCGTGAAACCGGGGTGGATCCGCGATCCCTACATCGTGCGTGACGATGATGGGTTCTACTACCTTACCGGAACGACGCCGCTGCCCGATGACCCCAGGCAGATCAGCGACCCGTACAACACCGGTCTGCCCGAGAACCCGATGATCACTGGCCTGGGGAACGACTCGCTCGTTGGCTGGAAAATGCAAGCGTGGCGAAGCCGTGACCTCGTGAACTGGGAATGGCTCGGCACGCCGTACAGCTTGCTCGACGGTGTCTGGGCTCAGAAGCGCGCTCAGCGATTCCGTGGGAAGAACCGTTCGAACTGGCGGCTCTGGGCGCCGGAGATCTACCGCGTCGATGGCCGCTGGGCGGTCACGCACACCAGTCCGGCGCCGGTCGCCGGGGCCAACCTCTCGCTCTCTCCGGGGTCCGATCTCGCGGGCCCCTGGGAGAACCCGATGGGGACCGGAATCCAACGCCGGCACGACCCGTCGCTTTTCCAGGACGATGACGGGACCTGGTGGATGATCTGGGGGGCCACCCGGATCGCTCCGCTTTCGGCTGATTTCTCGAGGTTCACAGCCAAGCCGACGCGCATCGGGCCGACGGGCGAGACGGCGAGCATGGGTCACGAGGGATGCGTGATCCGAAAGATCGACGGGAAGTACGTTCTCTTCGGAACCGGTTGGTCGACCGCCGGCATGCGTCGCGGGTCGTACAACCTGTACTACGCGACTGCGGACGCGATTGAGGGGCCGTACAGCGAGCGTAAGTTCGTCGGGCGGTTCCTCGGGCATGGCACACCCTTCCAGGACGAACAGGATCGTTGGTGGTGCACGGCGTTCTTCAACGCCAACGTACCACCGCTTGATCGGACGGGCATCCGCGACCGTGATCTCAGAGCGACCGCGCAGACAATCAACGAGCAGGGTGTGACGCTGGTTCCGCTTGATGTGCGCACCGATGCGGACGGCGAGTTGATCATCCGAGCGAAAGACCCGGACTACGCGGTGCCTGGGCCGGACGAACTGCAACCCTTCCCTACGCTCACGGAAGCGCACGCTGACGATGGTGACGCGAGTCGACGCCCGAACATCGTCTTTGTTTTCATCGACGACATGGGGTACGCCGACCTGTCGTGCTACGGCGGGACGCGTACAGAGACGGCGCACATCGATCGCCTCGCCCGGGAAGGCGCTCGGTTCACTCGGTTTTATGTCAACAGCCCCATCTGCTCACCGTCGCGCACGGCCGGCTTGACGGGGCAGTATCCCCAACGCTGGGGCATCGAGTCGTTCTTGAACTCGCGCGAGTCGAATAAGAAACGCGGGATGCCCGACTGGCTCGACCCCGGAGCGCCATCGATTGCGAGGGCATTTAATGATGCCGGATATCACGTCGCCCATGTCGGGAAGTGGCACATCGGCGGACAACGCGAGATCGACGACGCTCCTTTGATCACCGACTACGGGTTCGATACATCGCTCACCAACTTTGAAGGGCTCGGAGATCGCGTGCTTGCAACGTTTGAGAAGCGTGCGAACCGCCTGCCGCGAAAGCACTGGCCAACGGATACAAGCGCGAAGGTCGACAGCGGGACGATCACGTGGGTGCCTCGACATCGGGTGACTGAAACGTTTGTTGATCG
This sequence comes from Planctomycetota bacterium, assembly GCA_038748775.1. Classification (GTDB taxonomy): domain Bacteria; phylum Planctomycetota; class Phycisphaerae; order Phycisphaerales; family UBA1924; genus DAIQNV01. Next base: position 490,420 of record JBCDIT010000001.1, on the reverse strand, counting down.
TGCGATCAAGGAGATCGACTACGCCCAGGGCACTAATCAACGGTTCTTTATCAACGTGTGGCCGGACGATATGCACACGCCGGTGGAGCCTGAGGGTGGGCTTCGATATCCCGATGTGCATCGGTACACGCTCGTGCTCGATGAGATGGACCGCCAACTCGGGCGACTGTTTGATCGCATTCGGAATGATCCGGATCTCGCCGAGAACACGTTGGTTCTCGTTTCGAGTGACAACGGTCACGAGCCGGGATTTGGCTCTGGCGGATTCCTGCGCGGTGCGAAGACAACGCTTTACGAGGGCGGAATCCGGATGCCCTTGATCGCGTGGTGGCCCGGAGTCGTTTCTTCGGGCTGGGAGAACCACGTGACGCCGATCTCGGGGTTCGACCTGTTCCCGTCGTTGGCGTCGATCGCGGGGATCGAAATCCCCGATGCCGCACTCGATGGGGTTTCCATGGCCCGCGCACTTCTCGGACGGGTGACGCCGGACCGTGCGGGGCCGCTGTTCTTCTCGCGTCCGGTTGATCGGGCGGGCCCGAAGTCGGACCCGCACCCCGACCTCGCGATGATCGAGTATCCCTGGAAGTTGCTCGTCGACGATGACGGGGCGAATGCCAGGCTCTTTAACCTGAGGCGTGATCCTGGAGAACGACGCGATGTCTCATCGCAGAACGCGGACCGGACCCAGGCGATGACGCGACGAACGATGGATTGGGCCGAGTGGGTTCGCGGCTCCGGGCGCCTGCTCTCGATCCGCTGAAGGCGGTTTTATGGCCCGAGAATTCATGAAACACCCACATCAGGGTGCGGCTGTGTCCTGTGTATTTGGCTCGTGTAATCGATTACAGAAAATTTGAATTTGGCAAGGTAAACCGCTTTATCTTGCCAAGTCGAGCGATTAACCTACGCTGCCGGGGTTGCCGATGCGGGTATGTCGGTCCCCTTGTGATGCGAGACGAATGGAGGTCTCCATGCGAATTCCATGTTCTTCGCTTTCATCGCGCCGTTCTCGTCGACCAGGCGCACGTCGCGGATTCACGCTGATCGAGTTGTTGGTTGTCATTGCGATCATCGCGCTGCTGGTGGGAATTCTCATCCCCGCCCTGGGCAAGGCTCGCACGACGGCGCGAAAGACGGTGAGTCTGTCGAACGTTAAGCAACTCGGGCTGGCGTTCACCCTGTCTACGTTCGACAACGATGACTACGTGCCCTACCCGAACTACCACGACGGCGGGAAGAACAACTCGCAGGGGTGGCTGTTCGACGTGACTCCGCTTGCGAACGACATCCACAACGGGAAGCAGTGGGGTGAGCTCAAGCAAGCCTTGAACGATGAGGATTTCAAGTGGCACGCGTCTGGCACGCTCTGGGAGTACATGGGCGGCGAACGTGGCAAAATGATCGTTGAGCGGGCCGCCTGGGGCGGGTTTGAACCGCAGGATGGTCTTATCGAGGCCTATCGCTCGCCTTCGGATCCGAATCGTGACGGCGCCCTGGTGAATCTTGAGGACGCTCCGGCAGAGGCGTTGACGAGCTACTCGATGAACGGCGCGATGTGCGGGTTCAAGTACCCTTCGAACTCTACGATTCAGCGGTATGTCGAGCCCGGAGTCGGATTGACGGGATGGCCGCGCCGCTATCGGATTGACCAGTTCCAGAACATCGGCGGTCCGGCGGTGATCTTCTGGGAGGCTGCATCCCGGGACAACCAAGGTCTTCGCGAGAAGAACTGGCAGGGAGCGTCCGGGTGGCCGACGCAAGCCACCGTTGGGTGGTACGGCGACTGGGGTTCGAACACCGGGTTCATCGATGGTTCCGCTTCGTGGGTAAAGGGACGTCCGCGTAACGACGCGATTGACAACAACCCCGATATCGCGCCGCTGGTTCCGGGGCGTACCGGTGACTGGGACGAATGGACCAGCAAGACGAATTCTCAGGGTGAGAACGTCAAGACGCAAGCGTTCTGCACACCGGATTCACCGACCGGGCGTGCGAAGTCTTGGTGAGTGCTGCTCGGGGTGGGCGTTCGCCTAGCTCGCGAGTCTGCGGCACCTGAGCACAGCATCAATCGGCCGATCAGTTTCGTTTCGATAGGTTGAAGGAGAGCATCATGTTTAGCCAACGCATCGCTGCCAGCTTGAGCATCGCGGCGTTCGCCGGTTTCGCCGTCGCGATCGATACGCCCGACAACATCCCGGCGTACATCGGGGACGGGCTGGTCGCGCACTACCCGTTCGACAACCTCGGTGACGGTTTCATGACCGACCCGGGTAACCCGGTCGGTGGAACGTTCCCGAACTCTGAGGCCATTAACTTCGGTCGCGGCGGCGAGTTTGGCCTGAACATGGCTGCCACCGGCGACCGCAACAACGACTTTGTCCTCGAGGGCCCTATGCGGGCGGCGGGCAAGCTTGGTTTCGGCGTCTCGACCTCGGGCGACGACCGGCTCGACAGTGGCACCGACAACAGCGCCGAGCTTGGCCTCGAGGGCGGCTACGCCCGAACGGTATCATTCTGGGCTTTGCCCTCGGTTGATGAGCTCAAGGAGAACGAGCTCATCGATCCTGGGCCCGATTTCATCTTTGGCACCGATGATGATGTCCTTGGCGACGACTCGTGCTTCGTCGACATCGGCCGATTGTTCGGTGCCGACACCGAGGGCAGGGGTTTCGCGATTGAGCTCGATAACAACGACGACCTCGAAGTCGCGGTCGGCGGAACGCGGACCAATGGCTTCGGCGGGACGCGGCCGGTCGACATGGCTCAGCGGGCCAAGGACGGTGTCTGGACGCTCGTGACGGTCGTCGTTCCGGACGTAGCGGATCCCGGGATCGTTGACAAGGGAGACGCCGGCCCGTCTGTCCACGACATCATCATCTACGCCGATGGCATGGTTTGGGATACCGGCGATACCGGAAACGATGATCGTCTGCTCGAAACCGACTACTTCAAGGTGTACGTCAGTGAGCGATCGAGCGGCGGCGCCGCTCAGCGCTACGACGGCGGCATCGATGATCTGGCGATCTGGAACATCGGTCTCAGCCAGGCCGAGATCGGTGTGATGTTCGAACTCGCGAACAGCGCCCTGCAGTACAACGCCGGGCAGTTCGACCTGCTGCGCCAGGTGCATAACGGGGAGATCGCGAGCGCCCGCATCAACGGTCTCGAGTGGACGCGGGCGGAGGGCCTATCGGGCTCGGGTGTCCAGGGCGTCCCCCCGAACGCGACGGTCGTCTTCGATGACGTCGCCGGCACGGGTGTGGTCAGCAGCGTCGCGCAGGATGGTCTTCTTGTGCACTACTCGTTCGATTTCGGCGCCGATGGCGACGCGATCTTGATGAATGAGGGCATCACGGGTGCTCAGAACGATGGTGTGAACCTGAAGGTCAACAACCCAGAAACGTACTTGTTTACCGCCGGTGTCCTTGGCCAAGCGGTTGACGGGGTTGATCCGAACAACACCGGTATCAACCAGAACAACAACTCGCACGTGACACAGGGCGGCTTGTCGCCGATTGTGGGTGGCGAAGAACGCACGGTATCGGTGTGGGCGAAGTCAACCGCGAATGAGTTCGACACGCTTGTCACCCTGGGCACAAACTCTCCGGTGCGCGGCACCAAATGGGATATCAACTTCCCGAACAACGCGGGTGCGGGCACAGTTTCCATGGGTTTGGGCAACGGTAATATTGATCAAGACACGTACACGGGACCGGACGTCCGCGATGGTGAATGGCACCTGATCACCACAACGCTCCCGTTGGGAGGAACCACCGTCGGCGACGTGCGGGTCTTCGTTGATGGTGTCCTCGCGAACACCGATCCGTTGCTCACGCAAACGATCCAGACCGGACCTTCGGCCGGCTGGCTCTATCTCATGCGTGGCGCCAACCACAACGGGGTTGGTGGCGGAGCTAGCGTCGGCCCGAACCGCTACACCGGTGCACTCGACGATGTCGCGATCTGGAACGTCGGTTTCTCTGACGATTTCGTCAAGGGTCTCTTCGACGTCGCTTCGATCCAGTACAACGCCCGCGACTTCGACAACCTCCGCCAGGCCTTCGAGGCGATGGGCTCTGCTACCGTCGGTGGGCTTGAGTGGACGTACGCGACGGGTCTGCCCAACACGGCGGGGCTCACCGGGTCCGACCCGAGCTACACACTTGTGCTCGACGCCGCGGCTGGAACTGGTCTAACGAGTTCGACGCCTGGGCCTCAGCCGTGCAACGCGGCCGACCTGGCGTTGCCTTTCGAAGTGCTCGATCTCGGGGACATCGACGTCTTTATCGCGGCGTTCCTCGTCGGTGGTGCCGCGGCTGACATCGCGCCGCCGATGGGCATCGTTGATCTCGGTGATATCGACGCGTTCATCGCGGCCTTCCTGGGTGGGTGCCCCTGATCAGACTGGGTTGAACTGAAACCTCCTATCGAGCCCGGCACCGTCTACACGCGGTGTCGGGCTTTCCGACAAGACCGACGACAGTCAGATTTTCGGCACGGAGTCTCTGTGATGCGATACGTTGTTCCCGCTTTGCTCGTGGCTGCCGCGGTCGGCACGTCTGTGGCACAGGTCACGATCACTCTTGATCCCCTTGACTCAGACGGGGCGAGGATCAAGCGCATGGGCTGGGATCTGAAGGGATTTCAGAATCTCGCCAATTCTGAGGCCAAGGCGCGTGTTCTCTATGAAGACACGAACGCGAACATCGTGCGCATACCGATGTTTGCAACAGCTCATACCGAGAACGGCTCTCTGACGGACGCCGATGGGCACATCGGTCGGTACAACAACATGTTCGCGAGCCTTTTCTGGATCAAGACGGTCCGGCCGGAGACCGAGATCTTCGCGAGCCTCAAGCTTGATGGCGTAGACACCTTCCCTGAGTGGATCGAATCAAACGAGAACGGGTCGATCTTCGGGAACACAGTGAAGAAGCCCGATCCCGATGCGTATTCGACGCTCATCAAGGACTATTTTCGACTGCTCCGAGGCCGGGGCATCACCGCCGGGCTGAACTACGCCCCAGAGTGGTTTGGACCGAACAACGAGACGGAGAACGCGCTTACAGCGGATCGTCATATCGACACGATGCGGTTGTTGCCCGCCAAGATCGCCGCGTCGATTCCGGAGGCGGAGTTCGGCGAATACCGCATCGTCGGTCCGGATGCGTTTGGGCTGAATGGCGCGAACTCGTTTGCGAGCAACCTCGTGAGCCAAGGCGGGCTCGATACCCTCGATGCCGCGGGCAGCCACTACTACTACAGCCAGGGCGATGACGCGGCGGACTGGGCGCAACTCGGATCAACCACCGGCCGTCCCCTCTGGTTCACCGAAGTGCACATGTCGAACAACTTCAACCAGACGAGCGACCCGATTCCTCGCACGCGGCGGAGCATGGGCACGCTCATGGATGCCAACCGCGCGGGCGCTGATACGTTCATCTGGTGGGCCGGTGGTTCAAGTACAACGGCGGTGACCGACGTCATGATGCAGGCGCTGATCAATGGCCTCAACGGATACCGACCGGTTGCGACGCTTCCGTCGTGGCAGCCGAAGAATACTTTCTTGAACGCGAGGCTGCAGCAGGCGTACCGAGACGGGAACGGCGTTTCGCTCTGGTTCGCGAACCCTGGGTCGGGCCGTCAGACGCCTCTCGACGTTGACCTAGAGTCTGGGGCGATCAAGGGTACTGTCAACGCGACGTTCTGGTCCTCTTCGGATGAGACATTCACGGCTGGCGAGATCGGCACCCTCCCGGTGGTGATTGACGCCGACGGGGGTGGGTTCTCGATCGCTACCGTTCCGACGAACTCAATTGTTCACATGACGTTCGAACTTGATCGGTCGGATCCGTTGCTCGTTGATACTTTCGACGTCGGGTCGGGCATCAACGAAGCGCTCGCGACTCGCCAGGCCGACGGCTCGACGACCATCGCGTACATTGCCGGTGACAACGGAGATGGGTTCAATAGCGCCGTTCTTGGTGGCGGGGTTCTCAACCTTTTCACGTCGAACACGACCGACAACAACGTCAAGAGCTTCGTCACCGCCGATCTCGATGCTGATCTTGAGCTTGATTTAGGTGGGACGATGTGGAGCGTGAGCTTCGACGTGTCGCTCTTTACAAATTCGCAGGCGGACCCTTGGATGTACTTCGCGGTGACCGTCACCGATGACGTCTTTACCGAGCCTTGGAACGGTGGGACGGAAATCAGCACGATCGTTCGAGCGAACGGGACGGTCGACGGGCGGGTGAACTTCCAGCAGATCGCGAACCAAGTTCATGATTTCGACGTGTCGTCAAGCTTGCCGGTCGAGATTCGCGTCGATGAGCGTCAGTCGCCGGCCTTGGTGTCGATCGATGTCGACGGGCAGTGCATCTTGGCACGGGAACCTCTTGACATAGACGGCCCGTCTCGGCTCATCCGACTATTCAGCCAAGTCGGTTCAGCGCTGACCGGGCGTGATCTCACCGCCTCGGTTGACAACCTGCGGATCGGAAGGGCGGCGACCGCCGACATTGCTCAGCCGTACGGGGTCCTCGATCTTGACGACGTCGATGCATTCATAGAAGGCTTCCTCACCGGCGACGTGGTGGCTGACCTCGCGGCTCCGGTCGGGGTGCTCGACCTCGATGATGTCGATGTCTTCATCACGAGCTTCCTATCGGGGTGCCCCTGATCTCGAGAAGTCCTCGGGTCGATGCGGTGCGGCATGATTACGTCTTGAGTCTGCTCGAGTTCCTCACGATCAACTCGGCCTCCGCGCGTCGCGTTTCCGGGCCCATCGTGAGCAGGCCTAGGACGCCAAGCGTCATTTCGGCGAGGACTGCGGCGAGTTCGGCGATGGGTTCTCTAACAACCGTGATTCCGTCACACGTCCACTCGGCGCTGGGCGGATCGTCAAAGGTCGCTACCGAGATGTCCCGTCCCGGGACCCGGCCGAGTTCGGAGAGCACGTGGAGCACAGGGGGTAGGACCATCGCGTTGTGAACGAGCAGGCAATCGACATCGGGTTCGCGGGAGAGGAGCTGCCTGGTCACTTCTGCCCAATCGGGGAGAGATTCGTGGAAGTCGAGTGCGATGCACTGCGACGGATCTCGGTAGAGGCCGGCTTCGGACAGAAACCGTTCGAACGCGATGCCGCGGGGCGAGCGTTCGGCGATCGGCAGATTCAGATCGGTCCAGCCTTTGGTCAGTACGCCGACCCTGGTTGCGCCCACGTCGCGGAAGTGCGAACACAGCGCCGCGAGCGCCGGCTGGTAGTCAACCTGAAGCGTCCGCACGTTCTGCATCGGCCGGGTGGCATCACCGAAAACCTCTTGGCGAAGAACCATCGGGAAGGGCTCGCCTCGCCGCCGAGGAACGGGCTGGTCGCGGATGTACTCAAGGCTGATCAACGCATCGCAGACACGCCCATCGATCAATTCAAGAACCTGGTCGGCACGTTCGGGCAGGGCTCTCGATTCGAATGGCACGGTGTGGTACTCGTGCGGGGCGAGGTTGGCTTCGATCGCCTCGAGGTAGGCACAGAAGAAGTCGTTTCGAACGTTGTGGAGCAGCAGCGCGACGGTCTTCGTTCGCCCACCCACGAGGCGCTGCGCGACACGGTTTGGGGTGTATTCAAGTTCTTCTGCAATGCGGAGGACGCGGGATCGCACGACGTCGGTGACCCGGAGTCCCGGCCGCTTGTTGAGGATCAGAGAAACCGTCGTTATCGAAACGCCGGCCTGTTCGGCGATATCTTTGAGCTTGGCGGCCATCCTGCTCCCTGGGGCGAAGCCAATCGTGCGATGCGCACGGGGGGCGTTGCATGATAGTCGACCCGTACACGGCCCGCATCGAGGCGGAGATCAGGTCTTCTCAAAGCGTTGCTGATTCACATGGTTGGCGGGTGTGGGCTGCCGATAAGCTCGCCGTCGGCGATATCTTGGGATCAGCTGATGCATCCATGATCGTGACCGACCATGTCTCTGACTGCGTGCCGTTGAGGGAGCGCCTCGCGCTTGGGGGTGGCGGTGTCGCAAGCTTCCTCGGTCACTCGGCAATCGGTGCGCTCGCGATCCCTATCTACCAGATGACGCTGGGTGTGAACCCGGCCTTGGTCGGTATCGCGCTCGCGATCCCGAGGCTCTGGGACGGGCTGATCGATTTGGGAGTCGGTCGAGCATCCGACAACGCCCGGACCCGGTTCGGTCGCCGCCGGCCGTTCATCGTGATGGGCGCGATCTCATCCGGGCTGGCCTTCGCGGTGCTCTGGTTGGTTCCCGAGTCGTTCGGTGACGTCGCGGCGGCGACCTATCTCATGCTCGTCACAGCGGTCTTCTACACAGCTTTCACGGTGTACTCGGTCCCGTATCAGGCGTTAATTTTCGAGGTATCGAGCGACTACGACGAACGGACGCGCGTCGCGTCTTATCCGACGTTCTTCGCGAAGCTCGCTGAAGCCGGATACATCTGGCTGGTTCCGCTCGCTCAGTTGGCCGTCTTCGGTTCCTTGATCCAGGGCATGAGATGGGTGGGCATTGGCATCGGTGTCCTCGTCTTCGCGGTTCTGGGAAGTCTCTCGGGGCTTCTTGTTCGTGAACGATCGGCTAGGTCAGATTCCGGAGGCCGAGCGGTTCGAATTGTGGATGTCCTTCGTCAATCGTGGCGACTCCGCGCCGTCCGGGTCTTGCTCGTTCTGATCGGCTTGCAGTCCATTTCCGGTGCGGTGGCGTCAACGCTCGATTACTACCTGATTGTGTACTCGATGTGCGACGGTGACATCGCGATGGGATCGGTGTGGAAAGCGGTTCTGTCGTCGGGATACGCGGCTGTCGGGGTGGTGGGGGTCTTCGTAGCGCGGGCCCTTGCGGTCCGGCTTCAGAAGCACGTCGTGCTGGTCATTGCCTACGTGCTTGTCGCGGTCGGCGGTGTCGTGAAGTGGTTCGTGTTTACACCCGGGATGCCTTTTTTGATTCTGCTCGACCCGCTGTTCTGCGGTTTCGTTTATGCCGCGCTTGGTGTTGTAGTGACATCGATGCTCGCGGACGTGTGCGATGAGGACGAGTCTGCGTTCGGGATGCGCCGAGAGGCGACCTATGCGGGCGTCTTCAGCTTCTCTCGAAAGGCTGCCGGTTCCCTCGCCCTGCTCTCAACTGGAGGATTGCTCGCATGGTCGGGGTTTGACGAGATGCTTGGCGGTGATCAGCCGGCGGGGGTCGTGTATGCGCTGCGGGTGATGCTTGCCGGCACAACGGTTCTGACCGCTATCGGGGCAATCATCGCCTTGTTTCGATATCCCCTGAGCCGTGCATCGGCTCATGAAACAAAGGCGGCACTTGAAACTCGGCGAGGTGTTCGTGAGCCGGTCACTCTGGCTGACACTGCTGAGTCAGACACACGAGCTTCGCGGGAGGGGTCACTCTGATGGGTTCCGGTAGAGATGTAGTGCGTCGGACGCTGTATTGGGCTGCGGTTGCCGTCATGGGGACATTGCTTTCGCTGGCGTCGGGGTGCGCAGCGCCAATCGGCGAGGATCAACGCCCAAACATTGTGCTCTTTCTTGTCGACGATCTCGGTTGGCGAGATGTTGGTTTCATGGGATCCTCGTATCACGAGACACCGCACATCGATTCGATCGCTGCTCAGGGCATGGTGTTCTCGCACGCATATGCGAACGCACCCAACTGCGCGCCGAGCCGCGCGGCGTTGATGTCCGGCATGTACGCCCCGCGGACCGGGGTCTACACGGTGAGTCCGCCCGATCGGGGCCGCGCAAGGGACCGAAGACTCGTGCCGGCGGCGAATGTCAACTTCATCGAGCCGGAGGTGATCACGATTGCCGAGCGGCTCCGAGGCTCTGGGTATGCCACCTGCATCTCAGGGAAGTGGCACATCGGTCGGCATGATGGACCTACGGGCCCTATCGCCCAGGGATTTGACAGAAATATCGGCGGATATCGCAAGGGGCATCCGGACTCGTACTTCAGTCCGTACGGCAACCCGGCGCTCCAGGACGGCCCGGACGGTGAGTACCTCACGGATAGATTGACCGATGACGTCGTGGCGTTCCTTGAAGAACCGAGGGACGAGCCGTTCTTCTTGTACTTCCCGTACTACACGGTTCATACGCCGATTCAGCCGCGCCCGGATTTGCTATCGAAGACACAGACGCGGGCGGGCGACGCGTTGCACGATCACGCCGGCTACGCGGCGATGGTCGCGGCCTTGGACGAAAGCGTCGGTCGTGTGCTCGATGCTTTGGATCGAATCGGGGCGTCGGACAACACGCTCGTCGTGTTCAGTTCGGATAACGGCGGGCACGGCGGATACACGAGGATGGATCCGCTTCGTGGCAGCAAAGGCATGATGTGGGAGGGGGGGACGCGGGTCCCCTTTGCTGCTCGTTGGCCGGGGCGGATAGCCCCGGGGACGGCGAGCGATGTTCCCATCATGTTGTTCGATCTGTATCCAACTTTCTCTCGCCTCGGAGGCAGTGATCTGCCTGCGGATCAGCCGATCGACGGGGTGTCGCTCATACCGATTTTGAACGGGAAGACGATGGAGGAGCGTCCGATCTTCTGGCACTTCCCCGCGTATCTCCAGAAGTATGGATTCATGTCGGAACCCTGGAGAGCGACGCCGAGTTCTGCGGTGCGATTGGGTGATTTTAAGCTCATCGAGTCTTTCGAGACTGAGACCGTGATGTTGTTCAACCTGATCGAAGATCCGGGCGAAGTCGAAGACCTCGCGGACAAGATGCCCGAGAAGCGAGACCAACTTCTCGGGATCTTGCGCGAGTGGCAGTCGAGCGTGGGAGCTCCGAGGGAGTTCGAAGCGAACCCTCGCTACCGACCGTGAGCACCACGGGAATTCGGCTCGGTCAGCGCCATCTGTGTCCGCGGCCTGTGCGGTCGGGATGATCGGGTGTGCACCACGCCTGGTTGTACTCAGGGTTCTGTTTCCACTCGTTCCATTTGCCAAACGGTCCGGGCAGCGAATCGGAATAGCCCTCAGGGAAGTGACCCCCGGTGAGTTCAGCTCGACCCGGTACCCATGCGGCGGAACCATCAAGGAACGACGTGCAGGCACCCCACCCGCCATACCAGCCAACGGTGCCTTGATCGGGCCCGCCCGAGGCACCCTTCCAGCTCACTCCACGGAGACCTTTGTTGTCGGTCGATGCGCCCTCGTAGAAGAGCACCGGAGCGCCACCGACGAAGAGGAACTGATCGGAACGGTACCGCGCTGGCCAATCGACGAGTCCGACACCCGGGACAACATACCCCCTCGGGACGAGCACGTCCTGGACACTCGGGTAAGAGTTGCCGGTCATCATCGAGTTCATCATGTAGCTGGTCATCGAGTCAGAGACCGACGCGTTCGGTGTGATCGCCCCCACATCGATGTTCTGATCGGCCGGAGCACGGAACACTTCGACAAGCCCGGCGCTCTCGATCCCGATACCACCGCGGCGACGGCCGATGACGCCGCGTTCACCGCCGAGATACTCCCAGAGCAGCCCTGATGAATGCCACTTGAACTCCGGCGACGTCATTGCGGTTGCCGCGCTCGCCCATGCCGTGTCGTTGTGGATGTCGTACGACAACGGAGTGACGTCGAAGAGCCAGCCGCGGTGATTATCTTGGCTTCCGTCGGAGAAATTCGGGTAGGGCACGTAGTTCTTGAAGTCGTTGCCATAGACGACGGTCGCCATCGCGAGTTGCCGAACGTTTGAGACGCTGACCGTTCGCTGACCTTCACGTCGGGCTTTACCGAGGGCGGGCAGGAGGATCCCGATGAGCAGAGCAATGATCGCGATCACCACGAGAAGTTCGATGAGCGTAAAGCCCCGTCGTTGATCGCACCGTCGAGCGCGTTCACTCGGTGTGGTTGACATTCTGATCCCTTGAGAACACGAGATGAACTCGCAGTAAAACGTTTAACCATAATAAGCGGAACATCTGGATCTGGTCAATGAAAACACCACAATCGCGCAGAAATCCCGTCCGCGGGTCCGTCTGGAGTAGCAGTGAAGCGGTCGCGGGCTAGACGCGGAGCGTCTGGGGTTCGGTCTATCCCGATTCCAGCACCACCGTTGTTAGCGAACGAGCAGCAGACGTGGCAGATGGCTTCTCGGGCTTCAGTTTTCTCGCCCGGTCGGTGACGAATCGCTCGACTTCGCTCCAGCGAGTTGCGCCGTCGGCCTCAAGACTGAAGGCAACGCTGGCATCACTCTCATTGATGATGACGCACACGAGGCGGCGAGAGTCCGGGGAGACAAAGGCTGAGACTCTGAGCCGATCCGTTGACGCGGACACGTTGATTCTCGCCCAGCCGGGCTTCACGAATCGGCTCCAATGAGCCAACGCCCAGAGTCGACGGGTGACCTCGAGCTTCTTCTCCTCGGTGTTGAGCCAGACATGTATGAGTCCATCGCAGAAGCGAGAGCTGCTCATCCCGAGCCACCACACCCATTCGGTCGCGCGGCCGATGACGAGATCGTCGTGTATGACACGCGCGACGTGAAGGGCTGATCGCATCCCAGGATCGTGTCCACCTCTCATCTCGCAGTACTCGCTCTGGATCACCGCAAGGTCCGGGAGATGCTCATCCAGCCACGCTCGGGTTTCTCGCTTGTTCTCGGGCGACGACCAATATGAGTGAATGGCGATCGATCCGATCGAATCTTTGATCACTGGGTCGGTCCAGATCTCGGCGGCATACGTCGGTGTTGCGGCCCAAGAGCCGGAGTCAAACACCTCGAGCTTGATACGATCAGCCAAGTCACGCGCCGAGACTTCATCGACCACGGCGCGAATCAGGCTCCTCGCTTCGGCGGGTGAGTAGTGAGTGCCTTCTTGCCATCGACGTCGGTCGTCTTCACCCCATCGCCACTGGGGTTCGTTGATCGGCGATAGCCTGACTCGATCGAATCCGAAGCGATATCGCACCGCTTCCGCAACGTCGACTAGGTACGTTGCAAACTCGGGCTCCGCGCCGATTGCAAGATTGCTTCCGCCTCCATCACCACCGCTCGTTCGCCCGTTTCGAGTGAGTCGACGCGGTGGACTGTTTGCAAAGAGAACTAGGGTCGACGCGCCACGATCGACGGCGGCCTTCATCACGCTCAGGCTCTTCGAGTCGCGCGAAAGATCGTAAACACCGGGGGACGTCTCGATGTCTGGTGTTCGCCGCTTCGGGTTTGTCACGTCAGCGCCCGAGGCACTCGGGATGTTCACCCGGATGATGTCGAGGTCGGCGCCCGCCTCTGTAAAGAGCAGATCGAGTGCTTGGGTTTGTTTACCTTCGTCAATTCGGTCAAACCAGTTCACCCACCACGCGGCGGACGCTCCGAAGCCGTGAATGGTCTGGTGTTTCGTCGTCGGATCGAGCGAGATTCGGACAGTCACGCTTGCTGGTGAATGTGTCGTCCACGTCGCGAGGAAGACCAAGGCATACATGAAGGACCGCATTGATTCCTCGATTCACCTTCGGGGGTTCGGAAGAGAGCGTTCGTCGCCTCGTCGTACCCGGTCTACCGACCGCTTGACTTCACCCAACTCGTATCGATTCCAGGTTTCCGCAACCTCCGAGAGAACCGCAAAGAAAGCATCGTCGCTCCACCCGAGCATTTGGCCTGTTCTCGCGGCATACAACGCGTCAAAGTACACGCCCGCCTTCATCGCGCCAAACAACGCGTCTTGGGCGGCTTCGGGCGCGAAACCATGCATCGCGCACGCACGGACGGCGGCAGCGCGGACGGTGGGAGAAGCGTCACTGAGCGCGCGCGCTAGTGCTTCTTTCGATGTAGGTGATATGGCGAGTTGCTCGCCGAGACCAACAACGGCCCAGTATCGGACAGCAGCGCTGGTGTGCGAAGCTGCTTCGATCTGTTCGTTCAGCGAACTTCGTCGCGAGCCGACGAGATCCGCGATGCGATGAACATTCGTGAGCGGCGGTTCGGGCTCGATCGCGAGGATTCCCTCGGGCACAAGACCGATATCGCCGATGGTCCGTTGATGCGTACGGAGCGCGTCACGGAAATCTGAAACACGATTTCGCTGGATCGGGTCGTTCGCCAGATTGTTTATCTCGTATGGGTCGGTCGTGAGATCAAAGAACGCCTCGGTCCCTCGTTCGGCAAAGACGAGGTTGAGTACGGGTTCCGTTGCAGACGGCGCGGCGTCATCCACCGCTCGGTATATCGCCGAAGGAAACGCGTATCCGTTTCGAGTCCAGAGCGGGAGGGAGGGGTAGTAGTGCCTCACGTAGACGTACCGTCCGTCCGTCACCATGCGACTGTGATCGATGTCTTCGTCGATTCGATCTCGAGCGGCAAAGGCGAACTCACGAGGGTTGTCGCGGTCGAGAAATGACACGCCGTGATACTCGCCCGAAGCGGCAACACCGGCGAGTTCGAGGATCGTCGGGCCGATGTCAACGAACGACACGGGGCGGTCGTCGGCTTGGCCAGCTGGCGTTGTGCGGAGGTGGGCCCATCGGTGAGGGATGTACACGATGAGAGGGACACGTGTACCCCTTGACAGGGTGGTTCGTTTGTGGGCTGCGTGTCCTGCGCCGTGATCCGACATAAACATGACAACGGTTGTTTCCGAGAGACCATCCGATTCGAGGCGATCGATAATGCTACCGAAGCGTCTGTCCATGTAGGTCACGCAGTCGCGATACCTCGCCAATTCCTGTCGGACCTCGGGCTCGTCTGGGTAGTAGGGCGGAAGCTCCCCTTCCGAGGGCGTGTGTCTCTCGATCGGATCAAGCCGATCACGGATCTGAGATCGGTACCTGGTGCTGGGCCACACGCTCGTTCGCGATTGGTGGGTTGCTTCGATATTGATGATCGAGAAAAATGAGCGCCCTTCCCGACGCTCGTCCCACCAGCCGCGACCTTCCTCGAACGCTGACGCTTCGACCGTCTCGGGCCCGCGCACGTTGACGTCGAACTTCGCGTAGTTGGTGCAGTAGTAGCCGGCATCTCGGAGTTCACTCGCGAAGCCCAGGAACTCTTCAGGTGTGGTCGGACGCGATCGATGGTTGGAGCCGCCGATCGCGTGTTGGTATCGCGAGTAGAAGAGGGCTGTTCTTGCCGGCGAACACACCGGTGACGTCGCAAACGCGGCGGTGAATCGCGTGCTGCGATTGGCAAAGGCATCGAGCCGGGGCGTCTGGGCGGTGTCGTCTCCGTAACAACCAAGGTCAGGGCCCATGTCTTCACACGTGACGAGGAGGACGTTTGGATGATCAGTTACCCCGGTGCTCTCGGCAGAGGCCAACGAGAGCCCGAGAAGGATGATCGAGATGGAGGCTCGACGACTCAAAGGTGCATCTTTCGGGTTCCTGATTTGGGCGTCGAAATTTTGAATGCTGGTGGAAAAATCGCGTTTTTTTACAATGGTAAAGCGTTTGATCACGACTTTCGGCTATTGTATCCGCGCGGACGATTCGTTGCAGGGATCAGAATGACGCGAGGCAGATCGACATGTCGACGTACCGGATGCTCACCGTAATTCTCTCGCTTGGCATCGCGGCGGCGGTCGTCGTCGCGGCTCCGAAGCCGAACATTATCTACATCCTCGTCGATGACCTGGGTGTCGGCGATCTCTCTTCGTACGGGCAGACGAACTGGCAAACGCCGCGTCTCGATCGGATGGCCCGCGAAGGGATGAAATTCACCAATGCATATTCGGGGAATACTGTATGTGCACCGAGCCGGGCCGCGCTGCTTACCGGCAACCACACGGGGCGTGTGTATCAACGCGGCAACGGGGCGATTCAGTTTCGACCTGATCCATACGACATCACGATCGCGACGCGTCTCAAGAACCTCGGGTATCGCACGGCAATGATCGGAAAGTCAGGTGTTGCGTGCAACTCCAGCGACCCAAATCTGCCGAATGAAAAGGGATTTGACCATTTCTACGGGCTTCTGAGCCACTCGGCTGCGCACCGCAACTATCCGAAACGCGTCATTCGCAATGGTGATTTCGTCGAGTTGCCGGGAAACTTCGGATACACCGGTGATACGTACGCGAACAGCCTTTGGGTGGAAGACGCGCTTGTTTGGATCGATAAACAGGTCGATACACATCGGGACGAACCGTTCTTCTTGCATTTATCTCTGACTCCGCCGCACGCTGATTTGACCGTGCCCGAGCGGTACATGGCTCCGTTCCGTGGACGCTACGACGAGGTTCCACACGCGACGGGCGGCTACTACCACCAGGCTGAACCTCGCGCCGCGTATGCTGGGATGGTTGCCTTCACCGACGAGTCTGTCGGTCGAGTGCTCGATCGACTCGAAGAGCGTGGTCTCGCGGAGAACACTGTTGTGTTCTTTGCTTCTGATAATGGTCCGCACTTCGAGGGAGGGACCGATCCCGAGGTGTTCGATTCCAATGGGCCGTATCGGGGCGGAAAGCGCGATATGACGGACGGCGGACTGAAAACGGCGCAGATCGCATGGTGGCCCGGCACAATCGAACCTGGTTCAACGAGCGATCTTGTGACCGCGTTCTGGGACTTTCCACCAACGGCACTGGACCTCGCCGGTTCCGACGTGCCTGAGACAATGGACGGCATCTCGATCGCCCCGACGCTGACTGGGTTGGGTCGACAACGCGAGCACGATTACCTTTATTGGGAGTTCTACGAGCGCGGCGGTAAACAAGCGGTGCGAATGGGCCACTGGAAGGGCATTCGCCTCAACGTCAACTTTGACCGAAACGGTCCGATCGCCCTTTACGATCTCAGGACCGATATCGCGGAGGAGAACGACGTGGCGGTTCGCCATCCGGATGTTGTCGCTCGCATCGAGCTCGCAATGGCCGAAGCGCACGTGCCCTCCGAGATCTTCAAGTTCGAACGTAGGCCGGTGTCGAAATCGAAAGCGCGTGGCGCCCGCCGGATCAACAACGCCCGAGATCACCTATTGGTTGATCGAGCTGGTTGGTCAGTAATCATGACAAGCAGCGAGTCGTCGCATAACGGTAGTGTTGGGGCAAACGCGATCGACGATAGCACAGGTACGTGGTGGCATACGAGATGGAACCGGGAACGGCCCGAGCACCCGCATCGGATCACCATTGACATGGGAGCACGTCATGCGCTTCAGGGCATACGTGTTATGGCTCGCCAAGATCGCTCGGACAACGGGATCGTCAAGGGTCTCGACGTTTACGTTCACGACACGGCTCGTCTCCCGGCGTCACCAATGACCACGGCCGACCTCGCCTTTACGAAGAACGAGCAGGAAGTGCTGTTTCGAGAGATTGGATCCGGTCGGTACCTCACACTCGTTTCGCGTTCAGGGCATGCGGGAACGCCGTTCGCTTGCTTCGCCAACATCGAAGCGGTCATCGTCTCTGAGTAGGCGTATTGGTAACTGGTTACTCAGCCGGAGATGGTCACGATAAGCGAATCGTTCTTCAGCATGCAAAAATCGCCATCCGATCGACATCAATCCGCGCAGCTGACGGCTGATCGCTCGTCGAGATTATTCGACTCGGAGACCTCGGGCCGAGTATCCCTCCGGGTTGGATCTGGCCGAACTACGTAGCGAGAGGGGCGATCACACTCCTCGTTGGTTTGTGGAGGGCTGGAAAGAGCACGCTTCTCGTCCGGTTGCTCCTCGACCTGTGGCGAGGGACGGGAATGGTTGACACTCCGGTTCAATGCCGAGTACTCATGCTGAGTGAAGAGCCGATCGATGTTTGGGCAACTCGACGTGACGATCTCGGTCTTGATCCAGAAGTGCATGTCGCTCGCACGAAGGTGCTGGGACGCCCGTCAGCGGGTAACTGGCTGAAGATTATCGACTGGATAGCCGAGTGGGTGCGGGAAGAGGTCTATTCAAGATGCCGCCGAGCACCCGCACCGCTTTGATGTTCCGAGCAGACCTGGTGGAAGCACGCCGGGCATTCATTGACGCCGCTGGGGATCGAAGCGAGGAGCGGATTGCACGTGAGGGCTCAGACTTCTTGGCCTCGGAAGACCATGACGGCCGGGTTCTTGATTTTCACGCTCTCCGACACACAACCGGGGCGTGGGCGGCGATGGGAGGAGCATCGCCGAAGGCGATCCAGACGCTGATGCGGCATGCGACGATCACGCTCACGCTGGACACGTACGGCCATTTGTTGCCCGATGAAGCGGCGGCCACGGTGGCAAGGATGCCCGACGTCGACCCTGTTGAACTCCGGCTAACCGGAACGTCGTGCGGCTCAGAAGCGGGCCTGCGCCCCCAGCAACCGCCCCAGCAACGGCAGGGCGAAACGGGGCGACCGAGTGCGACCCCGTGCGACAAGAACCGCCTTTAATGACTCAGAAACCCCACGGGCCCGTGGCGGAATTGGCAGACGCGGCGGACTTAAAATCCGCTTCCTGGGAACAGGAGTGGGGGTTCGAGCCCCCCCGGGCCCATTTGGAACGCGTGGGCATTCGTCCGTTTCTCTCCGCGGCGTCGCGTGTTCTCGTGTCCACACACGCCCCGGAACGGCCGCCGCGTTGGGTAGTGTGTTGGCGACGGCGCCGCGATTTCATTCCGAGAGGGCATGGGTCGTGCTCGCCCGGATCGACGCATTCATTCAAGCGTTCGCGCCCCGGGTGACCGTGAGTTCGGGGTAGGCTCCGGAGGCCTATCGCTCAGGCCAGCATCTCGAGACTGACGCCGACATCGGCCCCGCATGAACGGCAGACCTCGTCGATTCTCGCTTTGATCTCGGGCGTGAGTTTCGCCGAGGACTCCGATGCGGCGACGTTCTCGACAACCTGCTCGGGGCGTGTCGCGCCCATGATGGCGGTTGAGATGTTGGGATTGCTCAGACACCATGCGATGGCGAGGTGGGCCATCGACATGCCGGCGTCGGCCGCGATCTCGGCGAAGCCGCGGCACGCCTCGAGGCGGCTCCGGCCCTCGGCTTCGTCCCAGCCGCGGCGGATAAAGAACGAGACGCTCTGGTCGTCGGCACCCGCCCGGCTGTCTGTCGGCATCTCTTCGTTGTACTTCCCCGTAAGCAAGCCTTGCGCGAGGGGGCTGAAGATGGTCGTGCCCATCCCGAAGTCGCGGAAGAGCGTGGCGTACTCCTGTTCAATCCTGCGGCGACTGAAGATGTTGTAGAGCGATTGCTCCATCGACGGGCCGACGAGCCCTTCTCGGGCGGCCATCGCGTGAGCGGTCGCGATCTCGGCGGCCGACCACTCGCTGGTTCCCCAGTAGAGCACCTTGCCGGCCGTGATGAGTTGGTTCATCGCCCGGACGGTCTCGTCAATCGGTGTTTCGGGGTCGGGGCGATGGCAGAAGTAGAGGTCGAGGTAGTCGACGCGAAGCCGCTTGAGCGCGTCGTCGCACGCGTCGCGCACGTGCTTGAAGCTCAGGCCGGTTTGCGTCGGCCAGTCGCGGCGTGCGCCGAAGAACACCTTGCTTGAGACGATGAAGCTATCACGAGGCCACGCGAAGCCGGCGAGCAATTCGCCCATGACCTCTTCGGACTTGCCCCCCGCATACCCCTCGGCGTTGTCAAAGAAGTTCACGCCGCCTTCGTACGCCGCCCGCATGCACGCGCCGGCGGAGGTGGTGTCCACCTGGTTGCCGAAGGTGATCCAAGAGCCGAAGGAGACTTCGCTGACTTTGAGTCCAGTGCGGCCGAGTCGTCGGTAGTTCACAGTGTCGTTCCTGGTCGTGAGGGGTGACGGCGGTGGGTTCGAGACGATGTTCAGCCTATCAGCGTCACGCTCGACCGATGGATGCGGTAGTCAGCCTGGCGGGATTCCAGGGACGAGCCCAGGCGCACGCGTGGTCGCAAAAGAACAAGCGGGCCGCCAAAGGGCGGCCCACTCGAGCATTCGGATCGGTTGCTGGGTTACCGCGTGCGGCGGCGGGCGGCGATCAGGCCGAGGCCTGCGAGGGCCAGACCCGAAGCGGTCGGAAGCGGGACCGCGTTCTGGGCCGTGAAGAGGAAGTCGTAGGTTTGATCAGCAGCGAATCCGCCCGGGACGGGGTCGACCCAGCCGCGGCCGACCCAGGTACTTTGGTCGCCTGCGACGCGGAAGCCGTCTTCGCGGAACTCGAACGAGGTGCTTCCGTCAGACTTGCTGAAGAAGTCGAATGAGTCGCCGGCGAGTTGACCGGCGGCGGTGGTGCCCGCGGTCTCGGTGATCGAGCCGATCAATTCAACCGAGGTCACCCGGAACCCGTTTCCCAACTCGGTGACGAACTGGTACGTCACGTCGAGGTCGTAGACGCCGTAATCGGTGCCGTTGTTGGCCGAGTTGCCGGAGATCGTGCCGTGGATGTGCAGGCTGATCGTGCCTGCGTCGTCGATCACGTCGAGTCGGACGGTCGATTGACCGGCGTTCTCAAACGTGAAGGTTGCCGGATCGTCCCCGTTCCCGTCGGGGAAGGTGTCGAACCGGAGGCCGTAGGCCTGCGGGTTGATCGCGCCGCCTGGGTGATCGAAAAGATCAAAGCTCTCAACGATGGTTGGCGCCGCCGATGTGATCGCGGCACCAGACGCCATAACGGTCAAAGAAGCAAAACGGTACATCACCACTCCCAAACTCTCATCGAACAAGAGCCCCAGCTCTTGGTTGAAAACGCTACTGCTGACGCCCGATATTGTCTGGTGTGGGGTAAAGATGCAATGCTGTCTACCCAGATTGATCAAGTTCACAGGGTTCTGAGAGTAAAACTGGGAAAAGAACTAGGCCCAGACAGGGGTGGTTGACTCGATTAAGACGGGGCTCGCCCGGTGGTTCCGTTGACTTCGAAGTAGCTCTCAAGCTCGATCTTGGGGATCGGGTCGAGTTGGGGCTGGCGCAGCCGTTCGATCAGGAGCCGCCCGGCCTTCTCGGCCATCGCCGGTGCGTCTTGGCAGACCGCGGTGTAGACCGGGTGGCTCGCGCGGCGGAACAGATCATCGTCGATGCCCACGATCGAGATGTCGTCGGGGATCCTGACGCCCAACTCGTGGCAGCGCCGGATCGCCCCGATTGTGGGCAGCGGATCGGCGAAAAAGATCGCGGTGGGGGGCTCGCGGAGGGAGAGCAGCCGGCTGATCGCCGCGGCCCCGCCTTCGGCCTCGGCCGACGTGGTGACCTGATAGGCAGGGTTGGGCTCAAGCCCTTGCTCTGCGAGCGCGTCGCGATAGCCCTCGAAACGGTCGGCGTGGTCGGCGTCGGCGACGAAGTTCCGAGAAAACGCGATTCGCGTGTGGCCCAGTTCGAGCAGGTGCCTCACCGCGTCGCGGGACGATTCGCGGCTTCGGACGTGCACGTATCCCAAGCCCTCGATCGTGTGGGCCCGGGCGATCACGACGACGGGGATGTCAAGATCGGTGAGGCTCTCGAGCGCTCCGGCGGTTTCGGCATCGACGCGCACGGCCAGGGCGTCGACCCCTCGGGCTTTGATCGCCTGGATGAGTCCGCTGTCGTGGTTGGTTTGATCGACATTTATGAGGTTGACGTCGGCGCCGTACCCCGTCGCGGCGCGCGCGAGGCCGGCCCAGACGGTGGCGTCGTAACCGCTGAATCGGAGTCCGGCCGCCGCGTTGAAGAAGACGCACCCGATGGCGGTCGTCCGCGGGCGCTGCCCAGTGATCGCAGAGTCCATGGCTTCGATTGCCTGTTCGACTCGAATTCGTGTCGCGGCCCGCACTCTCGTGGGATCGCGTAGGGCCCGGGACACGCTGGCAGCCGAGACACCGGCTTTGGCGGCGATCTCCCGCACCGTGGCGATCTCCGATGGGGCCCATGAGCGTTCGGACATGAAGTCATTGTTGCAGAATGTTTCAGATGGGTCAAGAGGCTGAGCCAGAGTGCCCCAATAAAGCTTGCCTGATGACCGCTTTCATGGTACTGTCTCGCTGTAGGCGGTTTGTGAAGCGGTTCATTCGAGACTCAAGCATGCAACAAAGTGAAACGACAAGCCTGCAAAGATCCGGTTTTACGCTGATCGAGCTGCTTGTCGTCATCGCGATCATTGCGTTGCTGATCGGGATTCTCCTACCGGCCCTCGGGAAAGCCCGGGCGACGGCCCAGAAGACCGTCTGCCAAACGCGAATGAGTCAACTTGGGACGCTGAGTCTCTATTACGCGAACGACAACGACGACCAGATTTGGGCGACGAGCTACGTCGAGGTTTCCGATCGGGCGCCGATCTCGAACGCCAACGCGGTGCAGTTTGCCGACTGGGCGTACTACTACGAGTTCAGCGGGCAGTTTGAGGTCCATGATTTCGGCGCGGTCGTTGGGTACGCGGATAGCGTGGATGAACTCGCGTCGTGCCCATCGAACAACCGGCAGAGCTTCGAGGGCACGTTCCTCGATTCTGCGGCGCGCGCCGACAACAACGCGCGGTTCAGCCAGGCGTTCCGGGATCGGCTTGAGGACAAAGGGGCGCAGTTGGCCTTCGACTACACGATGCCCAGCGGAGTCGGTGGGGCGAAGACGTACGTGGAACACGAGGCGGTGTACCTCACCGGATCCGATCCGGCGTCCTTCGATACCGACGAGCGTTCCATCGATCGACGGGACATGAACCAGCGGTTCAAAGACGGCGAGTCCGTTCGGTTCAGGGGCCTTCCGATCTTCATCGAGGAAGACAGCTACAGCAACAGTCTGTGGCCGGACGGGAAATGGTCGGACAACGACGAGGTCACCCAACGCCACGACGGCGGTGGATTCATCGTGTACCTCGACGGGTCGCTCGAGGATTTCGAGATGCCCACCGCATTCCCGCTTGAACTGATGGAAAGCGCAGAGACGCCCGGCCAACGCGGTGCGAGAGGATTTGAGGGACACTCGGTCTACATCCGCGGAAAGAGCTACATAAGGCAGACCGAGGGCAATCGTGCGAACGACGGAAACGCATTTAACGGGTTCGTCGAGCGATACGGCTGGGTGAACACGCCTTTGGAGAATCCTTGAACACGCTATTCATCAGTCGCTCATCGTCCCTCGTGCCCGCTCTGGTAGCGGGCGCGATCGGGGCTGTACAAACAGCCTCGGCGCAGGACGTGGGGGCGCCCGGTTTGCCTGAGTCGATCGTTGACCTCGAGGTCAGCGGTCCCGATCTCGTCGACGCCGACGGGAACATCGTCAACCTCCGTCTGATCAACGTTGGCAACTGGTTCCTCATCGAATCATGGATGTACGGCCAGAACGAGGCGTTCATCCGCGACCAGGCAACGTTCCTGGGCATCCTCGCGTCTCGGTTCGGTCAAGCCGCGGCGGACGCGTTGATCGAGGATCATCGCGACCGATGGATAACGCAACGCGACTTTGACATTATCGCTTCGGCCGGTTTCAACGGTGTGCGCATCCCGATGAGCCACCTCGTGCTGGAGTCGTCGCCATTCCAGGCTGACCTCGATGGGTTTGCCAGGCTCCGGGCCGCGGTGCGGATGGCCGCGAATTCAGGGCTGTACGTCGTTGTCGACATGCACAGCGTCCCGGGCGGCCAGAGCCTCGATCAGCCGTCGGGCGACGTGACCATGAATGAGCTCTGGACAGACCCAGAGGCTCAGGATCGTCTGGTGTGGCTCTGGCAACGCGTGGCCCGCGAGTTGAAGAACGAGCCGAACTTTGTCGCGTACGACCTGATCAACGAGCCCTTCGGCGACTTCCAGACCGACATCCGAAACGAACTGGTCGACATCGTTGATCGCACGATTGTCGCGATCCGCCGCGTTGATCCGAACCGCCTGATCTACGTTCCGGCGACGCAGGATGGGCTCCGCTTCTATGGCGATCCCGCCGACCGCGGTTGGACAAACGTTGGGCTCACGGAGCATTTCTATCCGGGGATCTTCGATGGTCGCCCGGCGACATTGGGCACGCACGCCCGGTTCTTGGAGTCGACGCTTCGGGACCGCGCGGACTACGCCCGCTCTCTTGGTGTGCCATTCCTCTGGGGCGAGTTCAACCCGGTGACGGAGCGGGCTGCGAACTACGACGTGATCCGCGCCTCGCTCGACCGATCGGCGTCTCTTGGCATCGGCGGTGCGGTCTGGTCGTACAAGCGGTTGCTGCCCCCCGGGGGGGCGGTGGGTGATAGCTGGCAGCTCGTCACGAACCAGACACCTCTGACGTTCAACGACATCCGAACCGCCTCGCTCGGCGCGATGCAGGTCGGGTTCGGGACGCTCGACACGATGCCTCTGCTGGTTGACGCCGACTACCTCGCGGCGCTCGATGGACCGCCTGCGAACGTGCTCCCGGTTGTTGTTCAGCCGCCGCTGGTCGCGCCCGCGACGGATGCTTGGCCTTTGTGGACGGTGACCGATGTCGGGCCGGTCGATCGCCCCGGGGGGCAGTCGATCGTCGCGCCCGCTTCACTCGGCGCGGACGAAGTCGTGCTCTACACCTCGGGGGATGACCTCTTCGGTTCATCCGATTCACTCCGGCTCGCGGCACGGCAGGCGCCGCCCGAGTTTGTTGTGTCCACCGTTGTGTCGTCGTTCGACGCTGGACGATTCGCGAAGTCGGGCGTGACGCTCCGTGCGAGCACCGATCCTGCATCGGCGCATTTGTCGCTCTCGGTGTTCCCCGATGGGCGGATCCTCGTGACCGCCCGAGGCGTGAACGGCGTCGGGACCAGTCAGAGGTTCGTTCAAAACTCCGGGTTCCCGGTCGGTGTCGCGCTCGGGCGCGACAACAACGCCTTCCAGGCGTGGGCGACCGACGAAGACGGGGATTGGCAAGGCATATCGCTTTCAGAGAACCCAGCGATCGGGGTCTCCCCGTTCGCTGGGGTTTACGCGACGTCGAACGGATTCGGGGCTCTCGCCGAAGTCCGATTCGACAACCCTTTGCTCTCGCCGCCCGGAGTTCTGCAAGGGCCGCTCTCGCTCGACCAAGGCCAGAACGTGTTGGCCAACCCATCGTTCGAGCAAGCGTCGGGCGCTTCGAATCAGCCCGATGCTTGGTCACTCTCAGACGGGTCAATGTCTCGGCAGGACACCTGGACGCCCGTTCGCGACGGAACGGCGCTGCTCGCGTACCGCCATTGGGAAGCAAACAGTGAGTCTTCGAGCGCGTCCCAGACGATCTCTGGTTTAACCCCTGGCCAGCCTTACGTGTTCACGGTCTACGCCAACCGCGACGCTGTTGGCGGTGGAGCATCGATCGCAGACTCGGTTGAGCTCCGCGTCGAGACCACCGGCGCGTCGACGCGATGGCTCGAATCGGTGACTTTCGACCCCCAAGAGATCGCGACATCGGGGTGGACCCGCTTGCAGGTGCGGTTCACTCCGACGCAGACAGATCACGTTGTCCGGATCGTCCTCGAACCTGGTCCCGCTCCTCGCGATGGCGCGGTCAAGTTCGATGGACTCGTTGTTGAAGCCGACCCGGGATGACCCGCGTCCTGTGATTCGCTTGCGCACCACCACGAGGAGTTTGTGAGATGCTGAAGACCGCCGCCACGCTGACCCTGGCAACCATATCCGGCCTCGCGGCCGCACAGCCGAGCGCTGTGATCACGAGGAACCCCGGGTTCCTCGACGCCAACACCGACCTCACCACCGGCGACGAGTGGGGCTCGTTCGGAGCGGCTTCCGTTGAACTCGACTTCTTCGGCGACAACAACCCCGGGCACGGGACGCTCTTCGCCGACGGCTTCGGGAACACCGGTGGCATCTTCCAGTCGGCGATCGCTGCCACCGGGGGGA
This sequence comes from Planctomycetota bacterium, assembly GCA_038748775.1. Lineage (GTDB taxonomy): Bacteria > Planctomycetota > Phycisphaerae > Phycisphaerales > UBA1924 > DAIQNV01. The sequence goes on along the minus strand of JBCDIT010000001.1, from coordinate 464,750 downwards.
CCGAGTACGAGATGACCATTCACGTCCAGTGGGAATCCAACTGGGACGCGCGTACCCGTTTCGGCCTGGAGTTCTTTGAAGCCGACGACACGACGAAAATCAGCGAGGTTCTGGTTGAGATCGACGAGCTCGTCGACAGCGGGTACAGGCGACACGATATGTCGGCCGTGGCGCCTCCCGGCACAGCGTTCATTCGCCCGATCGTCCTGTTCGACGAGGTCTTCGATAGCGGGAGCAGCCGCGCCGCGACCATCGACAACGTGCTCGTCCGCGAGAAGGACGCCTTCCTCGGCCTGAACCCGGGCCTTGGCGACGTCATCGGCGACGGGCTCTTCCCCGCCGATTTCTGGGAAACTTTCGGGGCCGCGGCCATCGACTTCGAGTTCTTCCCGAACGGGAACCCAGGCCACGCGACCCTCTTCGGTGACAACCCCGGCAACTCGGGCGGCCTCTTTCAAGTCGGCATCCCGGCGACCGACGGTGAGTCCTACACCATGAGCGTTGATCTTTCCTTCGAAGAGAACTGGGACGCCGACACCTTCATCGCGCTCGAGTTCTACGGCGCTGACGACGGTTTCCAGATCGACAAGACCGAGATCGAGATCACCGAGACGCCCGGCGCCGGGTACCTGACGTTCACGCTCGAAGCGACGGCGCCGGCCGGCTTCACGTCGTTCGTCCGCCCGGTCGTTCGTTTCGAGAACGCGAACGGTGGCGCTGACTTTGGCGAGTCGATGACGGTCGACAACGTGACGGTCCAGCTCACCAGCGATCTCGGTGGCGGCTGCAATGCAGGAGACATCGCCGAGCCGTTCGGTGTGCTTGACCTTGCCGACATCGACGCGTTCATCGCCGCATTCCTTATCGGTGGAGACGCTGCTGATATTGCCCCGCCGATGGGCGTGATCGACCTGGGTGACGTCGACGCGTTCATTGCCGCGTTCCTGGGTGGTTGCCCGTAAGCGAACGGTTCGTTTCGACCTACACAACACGCCGGTGCGGGGAACTACAGGTCCTCGCTCCGGCGTGTTTTTTGTATTCGGTGGTTCGGAGCGGTCAGTGGTCCGCTTGCACCAAATCGATCCAGCCTTGCTGGAGCCATCGTGTCGGATCGAGGGTGCCGGTCACTAACGCCTCCAAATCGAGCTCGATCCAGCGCGGCCAGATTGCCGAGGACCCGTAGTGGGCGGCGGCGGTCGCTTTCGCGCGGCCCAGCCACTCGGTCGCCTCATCGGTACGCCCGGCCATTGCGTTGGCATAGCCGAGTTCGCGGAGATACATGATCTCATTGAATCGCGTTTCGGGCTTGCCTTCGATCAACGCGAGGCCGTCTTGCGCGACCGACATCACGCTCTCGACGTCTCCTGCGACACGATCGAGGATGGCTCGGTCGATCATCGAGTCAACATCGAGGAAGAACCGTATCTCCGCGGGGGTGTCGTCTGGCAACGCCGCCGCGCCTTGCTCGATCGCGGTAGCCTGGCGTTCGGCCTCGTCGACGTCGCCGGACGCGAGCGCGATAAACACGAGTCGCGAGCGGGCCCTTGCGATCTCCTCGGGTGGTGCTTCGGCACGCCCGAGCATCTTGGCCAAATGCTCTTCGCCGGCTCGCCTGGCGTCGTTGACGTATCCCTCATAGAGCAGCGCGAGCGGGAACCCGCTTTCCCAGCCGCGTGTGTATGGATGGTCATCGCCGAGCGACGTGCGGTACATCTCGAGGCCTTCTGAGAAGTCTGGTATGCCGTCGCCTGGGTAGCCATGTCGGGTGCGGAGGTTGCCCATTTCGAGCAACGCGTATCCACCGCCGACACCTCGCGCCGATGATGCGAGAACTTCTTCGAGCAGAGCCGCGGCTTGGCTGTACATGCCGGCATCCGTGTAAAAGGACGCGAGCCCAGACTTCAGGATCGCCAGGTACGAGGCTTCTGTGGGCGAAACCCCGCCGAATTCGCACCCATGGAGACGAAGTTCCATCAATCCGATCGCTTCATCGTGCCGATCGAGTTCGCTGAGGTGGTGCGCGATGGACTCGGACAAGCTAAGTCCGGGGCCGCAAGGCTCGATTTGCGCGGCGATTCGCCTCTCTAGCTCCATGGCTTCCGCGAGATCGTCTTCCGACGGATCTTGGGCGACGATGCCGACGAGTGCCATACCTTTCGCGAGAAGAACGCGATAGTCGTCATCGGCGAGTCCGGCTTCGGAGTAGAGCTTGAGTATGACCTCGAACTGTCGCCGGGTGGTCTCGTAGTCGCCGAGGGCCAGCGCTGAACTCGCGAGCGCGTTGCGTGCCTTTGCTTCGAGCATCGGTCGGCCCTCAAGACTGACATCTACGAACTCGAGAGCTCGGTCTACGACGCCCTTGGCCGAAAGTTCGGTCATGCCGACGCTCGATCCGCTTGCGACGTCGACCCACCCGATGTTTCCGAAGACTTCGATGAAGTATTCGTTGAGCGCGTCGGCGTCCTCGCGGGCGAGCTTGGCCTCGAGAAACTGCGTCGTGGCGTCTTGCCGGGCATTCTCCGCTTCCAAGTACATGACGATGACCCCGGCGAGGCCGACCATAAGCGTGCACGCGAACGCCGCCGCCGCGAGAACACGACCCCGGTTTCGGCGCACGAACTTGCGGAGCTGGTACCCGGCGCTGGGTGGCCCGGCGAGCACCGGCCTATCGCTCAAGTGACGGTCGATGTCGCTCGCGAGTCCGGTGGCGGTGTCGTAGCGCCGGGTCCGGTCCTTCTCGAGGCACTTCATCACGATCCAATCGAGATCGCCTCTGAGAAGCGTCCCGAGCTTCTGGGCATCTGTCCGTCGTTGGTCGGCGGTTCGCGTTGCTGTTTTACCGAGTGTTGCGAGGCGTGTGCTCGGCTTTTTAGGTTCGATCTCGCGGATGATGCGCATCATCCCGTCGAAGCCTGCGGACGCGAGTTCTTCGCGCGTGAAAGGCGTCGTTCCGGTGAGCAACTCGTACAGCAGCACCCCGAGCGAGTAGATATCCGAACGCGTGTCGACGTCAAGGCCCGACATTTCCGCCTGCTCGGGCGACATGTAGGCCGGCGTACCGATCATCTGCCTGTGCTCGGTGAACAGCGTCTTCTCGGTGAGTTCCTGGTTGGTTGCCTTGGCGATCCCGAAATCGATGACCTTGGGTACCGCGACCCCGTCGTGCAGCGTCACGAGGACGTTCGAGGGTTTGATGTCCCGGTGGATCACGCCCTTCTGGTGGGCGTGCTGGATGGCCTTGCAGATCAGGATGAAAAGATCGAGCCGGGCGCTCGTGTCGAGTTTCTCGGTGTCGCAATACTCGAGAAGCGGAACGCCCCTGATGTACTCCATGACGAAGTAGGGGCGTCCGGTCTCGGTGGCGCCGGCATCGAGCACCTTGGCGATGTTGGGGTGGTCCATCATCGCGAGGGCCTGGCGTTCGGCCTCGAACCGCGCGATGACCTGCTTGGTATCCATCCCCAGCTTGATGATCTTGAGCGCGACCCGCCGTTTGACCGGTTCTTTCTGCTCTGCCATCCAGACCGTACCGAAACCGCCTTCGCCGATCGGCTGGAGCAGCTTGTACCGGTCGATCTGCTCGCCCGGAGATTCCGAGGCCCGACGCGATCTCTCGGGACTCGCGTCGACGGTCGCTTCATCGAGGAAGCCATCGCCTTCGGACGCCGCGATCATCGCGAGCACCCTCTTGCGGGTTTCGCCGCTCACGCCTTGCTCGTCCAGGAGCTGGGACCTCTCCGAAGGTGATGCCTCGGCGGCGAGATCGAACAGCCTCCGGAGCTCCGCGTGGCCTGTGGTGCCCATGTCGTTGCTCCTACACCCGGTCTGATTCGATCGCTTCCCTAAGCCACCCACGCGCGAACGCCCACGTTCGCTTCACCGTCGGGGCCGAGACCCCGAGCGCCGCCGCGGTCTGTTCGATCGTCAGCCCGGTGAAGTACCGGAGCCTGACGACCGTCGCGGCATCGGGGTCCACGCCCTCCAAGCGTGTGATCGCGTCGTCGAGGATCAGGAATCCGGCAGATTCGGTCTCAGAATTCGGATCGGGCAGGGAGCCCAGGCTCACCGCGGCCCGGCGGGCGTCGGGCCCGCCGCGGATCTGGGCCGCCTTGGCCCTCGCGTGGTCGATGAGCAACCGGCGCATCGCCTCGGCGGCCGCGGCATAGAAGTGGCCCCGCCCGGCCCAGGGGATCTCGCGCGTCCCGACCAGTTTCAAGTACGCCTCGTGCACGACCGCGGTCGCCGAGAGCGTGTGCCCCGAACGCTCCGAGGTGAGTTGGAGCTGCGCCGCCTGGCGGAGTTGGTCGTACACGAGCGGGAGCAGCGAAGCCGCCGCGTCGCGGTCGCCCCCTGTCGCGGCATTGAGAATCTGGGTGACCTCGGTTGGGTCGGGGCTTGGCATCACGAGTCATTGTGCTGGATGCTGGTCGAATTGGCGAATCAGCTCACGGATTTGTGGTCAGGGTTCTTCTGACGTGCACCGGTATCACTCAATGATCATCCGATCGAACTCGATGATTTGATCGCGGTCGGCTCCCGGGAGCGTAACGATCAGGCCTCCCGCGATCCGCGACCGATCCAATTTGGTGAGATCGATCTCGTACGACGCCCACTCTTCGCTGATTGTGAGCGGGATATCACCGGTGGTCCCGGAGTCCGGGAAGGCCGCATCGGGGTTGTTGATACCGACGCTGACGTTCACGAGCGACGAGCCACCGACGGAGCGTGCCTCGAATCGGAGCGTCGTCGCTTCGGTGAGGTCCCAGCCTCCCAACTGGGCGCCCCAATTGCTCGGGGGGTTGAGCCAAGCCATCCCGCCCCATTCGCCGCCGGCCCGGAGTGTGAGACGCCCGACGGCCGAGCCGTCATCGCCCCGAACGCTCGGGAAGATCTCGAGCGACACTTTGTCCTGGTCCCCCATGTAGCCCGACGGGATGTAGTGGGTGCTGCGAGTTTGAACCTCGATGACCCGGAGCGGGAGCGGCGGCTTGACTTGCACGAGGCGCTTTGCACGGTCCGCGAGGTCTGTTTCTCCAAGACCAAGTGCAACACTGACAAGGCGGCTGAAGACGAGTCGGTGCTCGGGTAGGTTCTCCGGGGAACTGAATTCTCCGAGCAAGACACCCGCCTGCTCGAGTTTGTGGCGAGCTGCCTCGGTCTGCCCACGCCTCGTGAGCGCCTCGATCTGGTCCATGTAGACGCCCATGAGCTGGAGGAGGACGTACATCGAGTGTCGCGAGCGCCCGCTTGTGCGGAGGTACGCATCGTGAGCTGTCCGGATTAATGCCTCGGCTTCATCCCACCGTCCCTGTCGTTGGTAGAGTTCGCTCCGGTTGGCCACGAGGGCGACGACTCCCGGATGATCATCCCCGAGTTCGAGACGCCCGGCGGCGATAGCCGTTTCGTAGTACGCATCCGCCTCCTGGAATCGCCCGATCTGCGTGAGGATGATGCCAACGAGAATCCTGACATGGAAGTTCTCTGGGAGCAAGCGGTTGTTTGAGCCGCGGAGGTTTTCGAGCGCTTCGGCAAGATACGCTTCGGCGTCGTCGGGCATCCCGAGATTTGCACTCGCTCCCGCGAGCATCAAGAGGATGAGACTCGTGTCTTCATGCGAATCACCGGATAGGCGACGCCTCGCGTTGAGAACGTCGATGAGAAGCGGCTCTGCCATAGCCGGTTGCCCGTTCTCGAGGTAGCCCATCGAGGCGTTTGTCATCAGCGTGAGCGTTGCTTCGTCTTCATCGCCGAAGATCTCCCGAGCCTTTGGCAGCGTGTCGAGCGTCACGGCCATCGCGTCTTCGCTCCACGTGTAGTGAAGGTTGATGCTGTACGCGACCCCGGCTTGCACCGTGTCGGGATGGTCAACGCCGAGGTGCTGCCGCCGTGTCTCGAGGGCTTTGCGAAGCGGGACGCTCGCCGGTTCCCAGAGACCGAGGGTGCTCATCGTCGTCCCGGTGCCCAAGAGCAGGCTCGCTTGAATGACCGGCTGATCCGCGAACTCGGTTTCGATCGCATCAAGTGTGTGGTCGAAGACGTTCCGCTCGAGGGTTTGCCTGGAGACATCGATGAAGCTCACCGCATTGAGAACGTCGCTGAACGCGGAGCGGTCGTCTTCGGGCACGCGTTCAAGCATCAGACTCCGAACGTCGGCCGCCATCTGAACCGGGTCGATAGCGCGGAGTTGCTCGATCTGGAATTCGGTGAGGACCTCAAGTTCTTGGGCTCTTGCGCGAGCGTCCGCCTCGGCGGCCTCGGCGCGATTGGCAGCTTCGATTGCTTGTCGTTCGTTCTCGCGAGCCTCGATCGTCGCAAGGCGTTCCGCCTGAGCCGCTTCGGCGGTCTTCGATTTCTCGCTCAGCGCCCAGAGCATCCCGAGGCTCGTGCCGATGACTCCGAGGATCAACGCCGCCGCGACGACCCCGCCGGCGGCGACCTGGAGCCTGTTTCGTTTCACGAATTTGCTGAGCTTGTAACCGGCGCTCGGCGGTCCTGCGAGAACCGGCTCGTCTTCGAGGTGCCGCTTGATATCGTCCGCGAGCCCGTTCGCGGTTTCGTACCGGCGCGTGCGATCCTTCTCGAGGCACTTCATGACGATCCAATCGAGATCGCCTCGGAGCAAAAGGCCCAGTTGCTTCAGATCGGACCGCCTCTGTTCTGCGGTCAACGTCGCGGTATCGCCCAGGGAAGAGAGGCGGGTCGAGGGCTTGTGAGGTTCGACCTCTCGGATGAGCCTGAGCATCCCCTCGATCCCGGCCGTCGCGAAGTCGTTCCTTGTGAACGGGGTGGTCCCGGTCAGCAACTCGTAGAGAACGACGCCCAGCGAGTAGATGTCAGAACGGGTGTCGACGTCGAGCCCCGACATCTCGGCTTGCTCTGGGCTCATGTACGCCGGCGTTCCGATCATCTGCTTGTGCTCGGTAAAGAGCGTTCTCTGCGTCAGCTCTGTGCTCGTCGCCTTCGCGATCCCGAAGTCGATGACCTTGGGAACGGGGACGCCATCGTGGAGCGTGACCAAGATGTTCGAAGGCTTGATGTCCCGGTGAATGATGCCCTTCTGGTGCGCGTGCTGTATCGCGTGGCAGACCAGAACGAACAGATCGAGCCGCGCCTGGGTGTCGAGTTTTTCCGTGTCGCAGTACTCGAGAATCGGGACGCCACGTATGTACTCCATCGCGAAGTAAGGCCGGCCGGTCTCGGTTGTGCCGGCGTCGAGCACTTTCGCGATGTTGGGGTGTTCCATCATCGCGAGCGCTTGGCGTTCGGCCTCGAACCTTGCGATCACCTGCTTGGTGTCCATGCCTAGCTTGATGATCTTGAGCGCCACGCGTCGCTTGACCGGCTCCTTCTGCTCCGCCATCCAAACGGTGCCGAACCCGCCCTCACCGATGGGTTGGAGGAGCTTGTAGCGGTCGATCTGCTGTCCTGCGGACTCCGACGGGGTCTGCCTGAGCGGTCGCCCTGCGTTGGCATGACCGCCCATCGCCGCCGTCTCGGCGTTCGCGCCCTCGGTCGGGCTGGCCATGAACCCCGCCGCGTTCGCTTCGGCTTCGAGCAACGCCTCAACCTCAGCCCGGAGGGCCGGATCGCGAGCGCCGGCCTCGCCGAGCCGGGCATCGCGTTCGTTCGACGCGAGGTCGGCGACTTCCATGAACAACGCGCGGGCTTCTCGTCGACGGTCCTCGGTCATCGCTTCCTTCCCTACGAGCCTTGCTCCGCAAGCTCCCGGTACATCACGGCCCGTGCGTACGCCCAGAGCCTCGCGGCCGAGCGAGGCGAGATCCCGAGCGCACCGGCCGCTTGGTCAACGCTCAGCCCGGCATAGAACCGCAGGCGAACAACAGCCGCGGCTTCCGGGTCCGACGCCTCCAAGCGGCTGAACGCCGCGTCGACTGCCAAGATTTGCTCAGAATCTGCGGTCGCGAGGGCGCCGACGTCACCGACGTCCTCGATTCGGACCTTCGGGCCGCCTCGGGCCGCTCTCGCGCGGGCGTGGTCGATCAGAATCCGACGCATCGCCTGGGCTGCGGCCGCGTAAAAGTGCCCTCGGTTGGCCCAGGGAACATCTCTCGGGCCGACGAGTTTCAAGAAGGCCTCGTGGACCATCGCGGTCGCCGAGAGGGTGTGGTCGGAGCGCTCCGAGGCGAGCTGGAGCTGGGCTGCCCTCCTGAGCTGGGCGTAGACCAACGGCAGCAAAGCGTCCGCGGCCTTGCGATCGCCGTCGGCCGCGGCGCTCATGAGGATGGTCGCGTCGGTGTCCTGGTTGGGAGAGGCCACGCCCGAGTGTCGCAGACCTCCCGAAAGACGCAAGTCCGCGCTCGGGCTTACTGGTCTCGGTCGGAGTCGGTGAGGTTTGGGGAGTCGGCGACCTCGACGGGGTTGTTCTTGGCTTCGGCCGGCTCGCAGGCGAAAGGAGCCACCGATTTACGGGTGTGCTGCCAACGCCGCGGCCAGGCGCGTGTTGGACCTGACGAGTTCCAGATTGGCCCGCAGCGTGGCGCCACCGGAGACCTCGTGCAGCGCCGCGAGAACCCGAGGCGTGACATCGCGGCCCGACGCATTCGAGGCGATGGCCTCTGCGTCTGACAGCCACCTCGCCCAGTCGTCGGCGGCGAGCTCCGCCTCCGGGGGGATCGGGTTGCCGATCAGAACGCCCCGTCCGGTGCGGGCGAGTTCGGATCGAACGAACGCCGCGAGTTCGCCCGCGTCGTCGAATCGTGCATCGAGGGGCGGGCCCGAGTCTTCTCCGAGATCGCGGAGGTAGAACGCCGGCAAGCGGTCGGTACCGAACCCGACACAGGGCACGCCAAGGGTCTCAAGTGCCTCTCGCGTCGCCGCGACGTCGAGGAGGCTCTTCACTCCCGAAGCGACCACGGCCACCGGGAACCGCGCCAGGGCCATCAGATCGCTCGAGATATCCAGTCGTTCGCTGTAGCCCCGGTGCACCCCGCCGATCCCGCCGGTCGCGAAGACGTCCACACCCGTCGCGGCCGCGATTTCGCACGTCGCGCTGACCGTCGTCGCGGCCGAAGCGCCCCGAAACAACAGCGAGCCGAGGTTGGCGGTGTTGGCCTTCGGGATCGCGTCCGGCCCGGCGTCGATCAAGGACTCCAACTCTGATTCGGACAGCCCACACACCGCACGGCCTTCGACGACGCCGACAACCGCTGGCTGGGCTCCGTTCATCCGGACGATCTCAGCCAACTCGTTTGCAAACGCCCTCGATGCCTCCGCCGGCAATCCGTGCACCAGCAGCGTTGTTTCAAGGGCGACCGCGGATTGTCCGACCCGACGCTCGACGTTCATGCGAGGACGGTAGCGGGACCCAGAGCGCCGAGGGCCCACAAAAAACCCGCGCCTCGGACTCCCGGGGGCGCGGGCGGTGTGATCTCTCGGATCGAACCGTTGGGCCGATCGGCCCGGTCGATCAGCCGACGAGGTCCTTGAGGCCCTTCATCGGGCGGACCTTGACCACGTTGCGGGCCGGCTTGGCCGCGAATACGGTCGGCTCCTTGGTGAACGGGTTGATGCCCTTGCGAGCCTTGGTGGCGGGCTTGCGCTGGACGGTGACCTTCATCAGGCCCGGGACGGTGAACGAACCGATGGCGCCCTTCTTGAGGTCGGCGGCGATCATGGTGCCCATGACCTCGAAGACCTGGGCGACTTCCTTCTTGGAGATCCCGGTGTGCTCAGCGAGCATGGTCAGGATCTCGCTCTTGGTACGGGCCTTGTCCTTGGCCGACGTGATCCTGGGGGCCTTGGGGGCGGCCGCGGCGCGGGCCGGGGCTTTCTTGGTGGTGCGCTTCGCGGTTTTCTTTGCGGCTTTCTTCGCCATGTTTCCGACTCCGGAATGGGTTTCTCTCGCCCCGGCCTCCTGCCGGTGCGACACGCTCATCGGCCATGACGAGCGTTTCGCCCTCTTTTTACAGTGTTTTTTGCGTCGGGGTGGCCAAAGGGCCCCCAAATTCACTGTTTTTTGAGGGCTCAGAGAGCTCAACAACCATCGCGGAGTGGTCCGACAGGCCGCGCAAACGCGGTCCGTGCCGGTAGTCCACGCCTCGAACGCGGGCCGCGAGGGGGGGGGAGCACCACGTGTGGTCGAGCCGGAACCCGGCGCCGGTGTGGCTGGTCCACGTGACAGCTCGCGGATCGCAGAGCGGTCTTTCGGGCCGATCGGCCCAGGAATCGAGGTATCCGAGCGTCCGGAGTTGGCCCATCAGGGCCGTGCACGTGAAGGTTGTGCCGTCCTCATCGATGCGGTGCCGGCCGGTATTAAAGTCGCCCAAAACCGCGTGGTACCCGCCTCGGCGGGCCCTCGCTTCGTCGAGCACGGCGTGCCACGCGGCCGATTTTCGGGTTTCCGCCTTCAGATCGCCGCGTCGGGCGTCGGGCAGATGCGCCGCCGTCAGGGCGAGGCCTGCTTCAGGAAGCTCGAGGGTCACGAGCTTGGGCGAGGCCTCGTTCAGCGTTCCGATGGGCATGCGGGCCGCGACCAGAATCCCGTTCCGCCCCCGGGCCGCGTCGGTGGCGTGCTGGTAGCAGAGTCCGTGGTCGGCGAGCACGCCGCGGAGCTGGCCCCCTCCGATCCCGTTGCGGTACTCGGTGAGGCAAACCACGTCGGGCGCTTCGTCGAGCACCTCGAGGGCGATCCATGGGAGCCGTCGCCCGCCGCCGTGGAGGATGTTCCAGGAGAGAACCTTCACGAGCCCAAGAGATCTCCGGCGCGTCCTGCGCGGTCCGTAGGCTACATGCGATGACCGCCGACGCCAACACCAAGCCCGTCGTGATCGTGACGCGAGACGTCCCAGGGAAGCTCGATGTACCGGGGGTACCGGGAGCAATCGTGCATCAGCTCGGGCCTGACCACGCCAGCCGCGACGCCTTGCTCAGGGCCGCGTCCGAGGCGGACGTGCTCATTTCGATGTTTCCAGATCGCATCGACGCCGAGGTGCTCGACGCCGGCTCCGGGCGACTCCGGGGCGTGTGCAATTTCGCCGTCGGGTTCAACAACATCGATACCAAAGCGTGCGCCGAGCGAGACATCGTCGTCACCAACACCCCCGACGCGGTCACCGAGGGCACGGCCAACCTCGCCTGGCTGCTCGCGATGGCGGTCGCGAGGCGGCTGGTCGAGGGCGACCGCTACGCGAGGACCGGAGCGTGGGCACAGAACGGCCCCCTCGCGATGGGCGACTTCCTCGGGATGGACCTCACCGGGCGAACCATCCTCATCGTTGGTGCCGGCCGAATCGGCTACGCGACCGCCCACCGGGCCCTCGCGTGGGGCATGAAGGTGCTCTACGTCTCAAGGTCTCAAAAGTGGGCCTTCGAGTTGGCTCCGATGGCGGCGCGGAAGGTCGACCTCCACGAAGGGCTCGCCGAGGCCGACGTTGTCAGCGTCCACACCCCTCTGACTCCCGAGACCACGCACCTCATCGGCGAGCCCGAACTGGGTCGGATGAAGCCGACTGCGATCATCGTGAACACCAGCCGCGGCCCGGTGATCGACGAGGAAGCCCTTGTCGAGGCTCTCCGGAACAAGCGGATCTGGGGCGCTGGCCTGGACGTCTTTGAGAACGAGCCGAGGGTGCACCCGGGGCTCGTTGAACTCGATAACGTGACGATGATGCCCCACGTGGGCTCGGCCGAGAAGCGTTACAGAGAGCGGATGACCGCGATGGTGGGGGAGAACGCCGCCGCGATCTTGCTGGGGCGTCGGCCACCGAACGTCGTCGAAGCGTGAGCGGATCCTGGGCGGGAAAGCACTCAGGCGGTCGGATCAGTCCTCGTCGTCGTCTTTGTCTTTCTTCTTCGACTTCTTCTTGCTGATCAGGTTGAGCTGGACCAGCAGTCCGACGGTGGCGGTGACCGACCACACGATCGCCCAGAAAATCGGCGACTTGCCTTCCACGGCCGGCCGGGCCGACTCGAGCCATGGAAGGCCCTCGATCAGCGCGGCGCCGGAGATCAGGAACGAAGCGGAGCCGGCGAGGGCGGTGATGACCGCTGTCGATCGCTTTGGGAAGAAGAATCCGGCCGCCAGCCCGAGCGCGAGACCCCCCAGCGTGCTCCCGGCAACCGCGGCCTTCTGATCGGTGCCCAGCGCAGTCCAATGCCGGTGGATGAGGTCGAAGCCGGAGCGCACGATCGCCTGGACGCGCATCGCAACGACTCTCGCTTCCTCGACCTTCTCGATGGTTTCGTTGGTGCCGTCGTCGAAGAGCTTGGAGATCGGGACGAGCGAATCGGTGCGAGGATCGTTGAAAAGCAGCCCGCCGCTGCTGTCGCGCTCGTTGTCGTCGGCGGGCGGGGCGACCTCGGACTCAGGCCCGCCGGTCAATTGGACATAGACAAGCCCGCCGCCGAAGCCGACGAGGCAGAACGTGGCCGCCGCGGTGAACACGATCGCCATTTTGACGATCGAGAGGGTGACGACGAGGCAGATGATCCCTCCGATCAGCGTGGTGATCAGCCATCCCCCGACGCCCCCGAACGACCCGAGGCCCAACGCACCGGCGACGATGAGCCCGACGAAGCCCCCGACCAAGACACCGAGCAAGCTGAATATGGGCTTGACGACCTTCGCGCCGGCGGCCCAGAGGACAAGCCCGCCGAGGAAAGCCGCGGTCAGCCCGAGGTGAACACTCGCGGGCAGGCCCTGCACCAGAGTGACGTCGGATTCGGCGAGCAGAAGCATCTTGCGGTCTCCGTTGGGGCTCGTTCTCCTCAGTAGCCTATCGATCCCGGCTGGACACACGGCTCGGTTTCGGCGATAAGAGCCCTGGAACGACCGGGCACCCTGGACCGAGAACGAGCGATGGCAAAGAAGCGAGCGGCGAAAAAGTCGACCAAGAAGGCCTCGAAGAAGGCCTCAAAGAAGGTCTCGAAGGCGGGTCGCTCTCGGCGGACTACGCCCGGGGCCGCCTCACCGGCCCACGAGTCGGCCGCGGATACCGCGGCGCTCTCGAAGCTTCGAACCGGGATCGACCGCCTCGACGGCAAGCTGATCAAACTCCTGAATCAGCGAGCCGAGTTGGTCCGCGAGGTCGGCAAGCTCAAGCGGGGTCAGAACATCCCGATCTATGCCCCGCACCGCGAGGCCGAAGTGCTCGCCCGCGTGCTGAAGGCGAACCAGGGCCCTCTGTTCGACCGGACGATCGAGGGTGTGTATCGAGAACTGATGAGCGGGAGTTTCGCGCTTGAGCAGCCGCTGCGGATCGGGTTCCTGGGCCCGCTCGGCTCGCATAGCCATGTCGCCGCAACCAAGCAGTTCGGGGCGTCGGTCGAATACGAGGACCTCCACGAGATCGCAGGCGTCTTCACAGAGGTCAGACGCGGACACGTGAACTACGGCCTCGTCCCCATCGAGAACACCACCGGCGGCGGGATCGCCGAGTCGCTCGACGCGTTCCAGGAAAACGCCACGAGGGTCTCGATCTACGCGGAGGTGCAGATCGCGATCCACCATGCACTTCTCGCGAATTGTGCGCCGAAGAACGTCCGGCGGGTGTACTCCAAGCCAGAGGTGTTCAGCCAGTGCCGCAAGTGGTTGTCGACCCAACTCCCTGGTCGCGAGTTGATCACCGCGGCCAGTTCGAGCCGTGCGGCTCAGATCGCCGCGGAAGAGAACGCCAAGGCCGTGGAGATCGGGCACGAGCCAACGACCGCGGCAATCGGCACGGCGCTCGCCGGCGATATGTACGGCCTCAAAACCCTGTTCCCCAGGATTGAGGACAATCCCAATAACATCACGCGGTTCCTCGTGCTCAGCAACGAGAAGGCACGTGTGAGCGGGGACGACAAGACCAGCCTCATGTTTGTGACCGAGGACCGGCCCGGCGCGCTCGTCGAGGTGTTGAGCGTCTTCCACGCTTCCGGCATCAACCTCTCTCACCTCGATAAGCGCCCGAGCGGCCGCGAGAACTGGCAATACACGTTCTTCGCCGATGCGGTGGGGCACCGAGATGATCCGATGATGAAGGTGGCCCTGAATCGCATCAAGGCGCACTGCAAGGAGATCACGGTCCTGGGGAGCTACCCCCGGAGCAAGCGTATTCTCTGATCGCATGGCGGCGTCTGTCCGACGCCGCAAGCGACGGTTCGTGGCGGGCACCCTCGGCGGCGGGTACGCTCGCGGTATGAGCCAGTTCTCTCAGGACGCCTATCAGCCCGAAAGCGGGTACACCACCGAGCCGGACCGGACCAGCGCACTCGCCATCCTTTCGTTGGTGTGTTCGCTTGTCTGCTGCATCCCTGGCCTCCCGGCCCTCGGGGCGTTGCTCGGAGTTGGCGGGGCGGTTGGCATCAAGATGTCGGGCGGTCGCGTCGGGGGCATCGGCCTCGCGATCGCTGGGATCGTCATCGGAGCGATCATCACCGTCGGGCAGGTCGGTGTCGCGCTCGGGGTCGTCGGCGGCGTGCAAGAGATGCGTTCGCAGATCGACGAGGTGATGCTCGCCGCCGAATCGGGCGATGCGCCGGCCGTGCGTGCGTTCCTGGTGCCGCCGGCGGACGCGGAACTGACCGATGCCGACGTGGAGCGTTTCCGGAGCGAGTTCGGATCGCTGATGGGCGGGTATGTCGGTGTTCCGTCGGGTCTCGAGTTGTTCCGTGGGTATGAGGCGCTCGGCAGCGCGATGCAGCCGGGCGGGGCCTGGATGTCGAGCAACAACGAAATCCCTTTCCCGGCCGAGTTCGACAACGGGGTCGCGATGATCATCCTCAGCGTCGATCAGACCGGTGCGCCGCCGCCGCCGGACAAGGCCTTGCCTCTGCTCAATATCCGTGTCGTGACGATGTCGGGCGACGAGGTGTCGCTCCGGACGCTCGGAACTTCGGGATCATCGGGTGCCACGCCCGACGCATCATCGACCACGACTCCCGAGACAGTTTCGGGGGCAGTTGACGACTTGGCTGGCGGGAGTTCAGAACCGGCGGAGGACGACGGACCTTGAGCGATAGCTCGATCATCCGGATGTCTGGGGTGAAGAAGGTCTTCGGCACACAGACGGTGTTGGCCGATGTCAACCTCGAGGTCCAGCCCGGAGAGACCATGGTGATCATGGGTGGGTCGGGCTCGGGCAAAAGCACGATGCTCCGGCTCATGATCGGATCGATTCCGACGACCGAGGGTGTCATCGAGCTCTTCGGGAACAACATCTGCTCGCTCGACGAGGACAGACTGAATGAGGTCCGCAAGGGCTTCGGGATCTTGTTCCAGTCGGGTGCCCTGTTCAACAGCATGACCATCGGAGAGAACGTCGCGCTCCCGATGCGCGAGCACACCGATCTCGACCCCGAGATCGTCGACCTCACGGTGAAAATCAAGCTCGAACTCGTCGGGTTGCGTGAGCATGCCGACAAGTACCCCGCCCAGATCTCAGGCGGTATGAAAAAGCGCGCCGGGCTCGCCAGGGCCCTGTCGCTCGATCCCAAGATTCTGTTCTACGACGAGCCGAGCGCCGGGCTCGACCCGGTGACCAGCGCGCAGATTGACCAGCTCATCGTCAATCTCTCGAAGAAGTTGGGCGTGACCTCTGTCGTCGTCACCCACGAGATGGACTCGGCCTTTACCATCGCCGACCGTATGGCGATGCTCGACAAGGGTCGCATCTTGAAGGTCGCGTCGAGGCAGTGGTTCGAGTCGCTGCGAGACTGCCCGGAAGAAGATGCCCAGCACCGACCCGAGTCCGAGCGGCTCATCCGCCAGTTCCTCAGGGGTGACGCGATCGGGCCGATCTCAGACCGAAGAAGCGCCGCCGATTACGAACGCGATCTCTTCGGCACCGTGATCCCGAGGGGCCAGCCCCCGAGCGTCGTGTCGACCAAGGTATAAGCTGCACCAGGACAGGAGACCCACGTGGCCGCCCGCCCCATCCAACGAGACAACGTGATCGCCGGGCTTTTCCTGGTCGGAAGCCTGTTGCTCGCGGTGGTCGTTGCGTTCGTTCTGTCCGACGTGATGAGCAAGCTCGGCGCGTTCCGTGACTACACGATCCGGTTCGAGATCGCCGAGGGCGTCGCCGGCGTAAAGGTCGGCTCGCCCGTCACGCTCGGGGGCCTCGATGTCGGCCGCGTCACCTCGGTCGCGCCCGTCTTCGAGACGATTCCGACGGGGGCGCAACTGCCCACCGCGCTCGACGTGAGCGTGTCGATCGATGATCGCATCGAGCTCTATTCCAACGCCGATGCCTACGTGATCCAGCCGATCCTCGGGACCATGGCGAGCATCAACATCGCCCACCCGGGCGGCGCCGGGAAGCCGTCACTCGTGAGTCAGAGCGGGTCGTTCGAAGTCCGTCTCCTGGCCCCCGAAGACCCGCTCGACGGCGCGATCGCCCCCGCTCTGCTCGCCCAGATGGGTCTCGGACCAGAAGAGTCGCAGCTCATCCGGCAAACACTCGAGGACGCTCGGCGTGGCGTCGGCACGTTCCGCGAACTCGGTGACCGTCTGCGACCGGCCGTCGATGAAGGCGTCTACAACATCGACGCGACCCTCGAGTCGTTCCGACGCACCGCCGAGAGGATCGACGCGCGGACCGATGAGATCTCCGACGACCTCGTCGTCATTGTCGAAGACGTCCGAGGGATCACCGGGCGCTTCGATCCGACGATGACCGAGATCGAAATGGGCATCGCCGACGCGAGGGCAACGATCACGGACATCAGAGCAGCGGTCGCAGAGAACCGCCCCGTCATCCGGCGGAGCACCGAAAACGTCGAGCGGATCACCGCGCGCGCCGAGTTGCAGACCATGGACAAGATCGAGGCGGTGCTCGACGAAGGCTTCATCGCCGCGAGCAGCTTCTCCGACACCGGGGCTCGGGCCGAGGCGCTCATCGCACAATCGACGCCCGACCTCCGCCGAGCCCTCGGCAACGCGCGCGTCATCTCCGATCAGGCGTCGCTGTTCATCCAAGAAGTCCGGGCCGCCCCCTGGAGATTGCTCGAGCGGCCCAAGACCAAGGAGATCCGCGAGCAGCTCGTTTACGATGCGACGCGGACCTACGCCTCCGCTGTCGGCGACCTCCGATCCGCGAGCGAAACCCTCGACGCGGCCCTGGGCGTTATCGCGGCCGGGGCACCGCTTGATGTCGACGAGGTCAATCCGGCTGGGCTCGCCCTGCTCGCCGAAGACGTCCGCAGAGCGTTCGGCGACTACCGCCGCGCCGAGGCTGCTTTGCTCGAACTCGTGACCGAAGGGGCCCTCCCGGCTCAGGAATAGCATCAGAAATCTGTTTGGTGTATTCTCGAGCTATGGTCGCAGGGCGTCACCAGTATGAGCACGCGATCGAGGCCTACCTCAGGGCCTCGAAGGTGCCGTTTGTTTCGATCCGAGACGTCCGACGAGCCCAACGAACTCCAGAGGCCTTCAAAACCCTAAAGAGCTTCGATTTCGTCCTCTACGGCCCTGGAACGCCTCGATTGCTCGAGATCAAGGGTCGCCGCGTGCCCGAGGCCAACGGGCGCCGGAGCCGACCGCCGCGGACGGAGTCGTGGGTGACCCTCGATGATGTCGAATCGCTCCGCGCATGGGGCGCGATCTTCGGAACGGGGTTTTGTCCGACATTTACCTTTATCTACCATTGCCCCGACCCTGATTCATACCAGACATTTTCAGAGCGTTTCGAACTCGATGGCCGCCTCTACGGACTGCGGACGATCGACCTCGATGAATACACCGGGGCGATGACCACCCGCAGCCCGAAGTGGCGCACCGTGCACTTGCCCGCCGCGTCGTTCGATCGGTTGCATCGCCCGCTGCTGCGACGAATGGGCACGTCCGACGAAGATCCGAGTACACGCACGTTGTTCTCGCACCCGTCGGCCTCAACGGGCGGTACCATCTCTGGATGATCCGCTCGAAAAACCCCATCCGACGTTTCGCAGGCAAGTCCATCGCCCTGGCGGTCCTTTCCGTTTGCGTCTCCGGCGTCGCGGCCCAGGATTTACGCCCGCCTCAGCCCGAGAAAGAGCCGGAAGCTCCGATTTTTTTGACGTTCGCGAGCGTCGTGCTCCTGACGGGTGCCGTCATCGCCACGGCCCTGATCCCATCGAAGCGAGGCCACCAGGACTAACACCCCCGGCCCGCGCGGCCGCCGGAGAGTTCCCATGACCGTCCATGTGACCCCCGAAACGACATCCCAGCCAACGCACGAACCAGCGCCGAAGGCGGAACCAACCGGAGCAGCCGAGCCGCGACCGATGTCGAGCGCCGTCCGCGCGTTGATCGCGGTCAATGCCGCGCTGCTCATCGCGCTCAGCACCGTGGTCCTCTCGCCCGACGCAACGGCCCAGAACACCCAGAACCGCCCCGCTGGCCGGTACATGCTCGTTGGCGGCAAGCCGCCCAGCGGCAACACGAACGCCGTGTATTGCGTCGACACCGTCAACGGCGAAATGATCGTGCTCGGCTGGAACCGGAGCCGCGGGATGATCGAGGGCGTTGGCTACCGCAACATCAAGAGCGACCTCAACGCGACGCCCAGGCGCTAAGGAGATACCGATGACGACCAACACCAACACGTCGCGTTCTCCGAAAGCCGCGGCGATCCTCAGCCTGACCGCGTTCGGGTTGCTCGTGGCCCTGGTCCTCCAGGCCGTGTCGCCGATCGCACCGGAGGCCCGCGCCGAGATGACCATTAAGTCGGAAGGCTTCTCTGGCATGACGACTCGCTCGAGCACCGAAGAGCTGTTCTGGCTGGTCGACGATTCCACCGAGACGCTGTTCATCTACGGAGTCGCCAACAACGGCCGCGAGGTCGAGTTCCACGACCGCCAGAACCTGCGCGAGCTCTTCACCGCGGCCCGGACCCAGGCGGGCGGCTAACTCGTTTCGATGCCGATCCATCCGCTCCCTCAGTTTGAAGCCGATATCGAGGCCGATCGCAAAGCCGACCTCGCTCGCCGTCTGCGCGACGTCGGCGTACCCGACGGTCAGGCAGAGAAGCTCAGCGAACTGCCCGAGGACGATGTTCGGATCTACAAGAAGCTCGCGACCCCGAAGACCATCGTCGTCCGCTACGGCGTCATGAAGATGGTGGGGGAGTTCCCGTACCGCGGCTCTGAAAAGCCCGGGTGTGGTTCGAAGATGGTGGTGCAGACGCATCGCGGCCTTGAGGTCGGCGAGATGCTCACCAGCACCTGCCCCAACTCCGGATGCTCAAAGAGCGTGTCTCGCCAGGAGATGCTCGAGTACATCGACAATTCGGGCGGGCGTCAGTATCCCTTCCGCACCGACGGGAAGGTCCTCCGCGTCGCGACGATGGAAGACCTCGACGCGCAGTCCAAGCTTGAGCAGTCGCGGCACGCCCTGCGCACCGAGGCCAAGAGACGCGTCGAGGCGGAGCGGATCCCGGTCAAGATCGTTGACGCCGAGCCCATTTTGGGCGACGAACGCCTCACGATCTACTACACCACCGAAGAGCAGGTCGACCCGCACCGGATGAGCGACATCATGCGGGGCCTGCACCCACGCCGCGTCGACGTGCGGCAGGTCGGCGCCCGCGACGAGGCCCGGATCAGCGCCGACTACGAGAAGTGCGGGCAGTACTGCTGCTGCAAGAACTTCCTCAAGGTGCTCAAGCCGGTCAGCATGAAGAGCGCCAAGATCCAAAAGGCGACGCTCGACCCGCTCAAGATCTCGGGCCGGTGCGGACGCCTGATGTGCTGCCTCCGCTACGAAGACGAGACCTACGACCAGCTCCGCAAGAAGCTGCCCAACAAGAAAAAACGAGTCGGCACGCCGGAGGGCGACGGCATCGTGATGGACACGCAGATCCTCACCCAGCTCGCCCTCGTCAAGCTCGACTCGGGCACCGATGTCGCCATCCCGGTCGAAGAACTCACCGAGCCCGAGCACGAAAGAGCCCCGGAACGCCCCGAGCCGCGCATGCGGAGCGAACGAGGAAGGCACGACCGAGGCGCCGGCCGCGGCCCTGCACGCGAACGCCCAGACCGGGAAAGACCCGACCGAGAAAGACCGGACCGCAAGCGACGCGACGAACCGGCGGGCCCAGCCGACACCGCGACCGAAGACAAGCCCAAGCGGAAGCGCAAGCGTCGCAAGAAGCCATCCGAGGGTGCCGACGCGGCAACGTCCGCCGCGTCCCCCGTCGCTCCAGCCGATACGCCCACCGAGCCACCAAGCGACGGGGCCACGGACGCTGAGAGCACGATCGAGACCGGCGAGCCGGTCAAGAAGAAGAATCGGCGCCGACGGAAGCGCCGGACGCCCGAGGGTGAGGGCTCGACATCCGCCGAGACGCTCGAAACGGCGTCGTCAAGCGAGGGAGCCGATGTTCCCACGGCGCCCGGGGAGGGTGATGCGTCGTCGGGAGGCGAATCGGGTGCACCCAAGAAGAAGCGTCGTCGCCGCCGGCGTCGACGGAAGCCGGACAGCGGTGACCCGAATGCGGGCGCACCGGACACTCCTTCCGACGAGTCATGATCAAGGCGTTGTGGTTTCGCTGGCTCATGGTGATTGGCATCATCATGGCTATCCTGATTGGCTACCTGTCATGGCTCGTTCACGGCGTGAACAGACGAGCCACGAACGCGGCTATTGCAACAGACCTGCGATTGGCGGCGGCGATGTTGATCGAGGACGCTTTCGAGCGAGACGTAGACCTGCCCGTTGGTCTCCACTGGTACGAGCCGGCAATGCTGCGCTACAACCAACCGAGTTACCTCGGTTTGGATGGCTCCGATGACACGGAGAGTGACTTCATACGCACAAACGTGAGCAGCGTCGGGCTCGGGGAGCGAAAGCCGATCCTGTTCGTCCGACCAGACGTGTTTGGCGGCACGCGCACGCAGGCGGTCTTCTGGCGCCGCGCCGGGTCTGCCGGCCTGTTGCACACGCAGCTGCACGTTTATTGGATCGAAGAAGATATGTTCGAAGTAGTTCGAAACGGTTTGCCCGTCGAGGTCAGCACCCTTGAGGTCGCGCGGACAAGGTCAGGGGTTGACCCGTGAACGCAAGACATAGCCCCGGCCGACGTTCTACGCATTGGACGAAGGTGCTCTCGATCACCATGATCGTCGTATTGGCGTACGTCGGTGTGAGCCAGGGTATCGCGATTTCCAAGTACAAGGGTGCCAACGACCGTCACCGCGCAGTCGCGATGGCCTTCGAACAGCTCCGATATCACGTCAACGCCGCCGGGTTCTTTTTGCCTGCAGAAGAGTGGCCAGATGAGGTGCGCCGTCAAATCGACTCGCTCCCGGCGACTGTGGAGTACGTCGCTGGATCGCGGGTCCCCCCCGGTGTGGAAGCGGCGCCGGGCTATTGGGAAACACTCCCGCTCGCCGAGCGTGTGGTGTTCATTGACTGCGAGCCGGTGGCCCCGTTGAGCGGGATCGCTCTGTATCTCGCTGACGGATCTCGGCGGGTTGTATCGCGTGATGAGATCGCCGACTTGCTTGCCCGCTCCTGCCCTTGATCACTCCCCGATCGTCTTCTTCCGCCTCAGCACATGGTGATAGTGCTGGGCGAACCGGTGCGCTTCATCACGCACCTGCTGGCACAACCGCAGCCCCGCGTGGCTCCGACTCAGCCGGATCGGCTCCGCTTTCTCCTGCACGTAGATCAGCTCTTCCTTCTTTGCGAGGCTGATCACCATCGGTGGTTTCACGTTGAGCTCGTCGAAGACTTCCATCGCCGCGTGGAGTTGGCCCAGGCCACCGTCGATGAGGATCACGTCGGGGTACAACTCGTCGCCCACGCCCGCCTCGCGGTACCGACGGCTGACCACCTCCCGGATGCTCATGTAGTCGTCGTTCCGACGCCCGCCATCGAGATTGCTGAAGCTCTTGATCCGGTACCGGCGGTACTCGTCCTTGAAGGGGCGCCCGTCGACGAAGCATACCTTTGAACCCACCGTTTCTCCGCCTTGCAGGTGCGCGATGTCGATGCCCTCGATGCAACGCACCGGCGCGTCGAGCCCGAGGGCCTTCTGTAGGCTTTTGATGCCGACTTCCGGGTCGATGTACGAGAGCTCGGTTTCCGGTTGCCAGCCGTCGCTCGTCTTGGCACGCTCGTCGAGACGCTCGATCGCCTTGATCTGGTCTCTGAGCACCGCGGCCCGCTCGAACCGCAGCTCGACCGACGCGGCCTGCATCTCGTCTTGCATTTCTCGGAGCATCTTGCTCCGCTTGGTGCCCAGAAACTTGGTGAACCGGTCGATGTCCTCGCGGTAGGCCTTGACGCCGATGCTCTCGTTGCAAGGCGCCGTGCATTGGCCGATGCTCGCGAGCAAGCAAGGGCGGAAGCGCCGGTTCTTCGGATCCCCCTCGACGATGTCGAGCTTGCACGTGCGGAACTTGAAGACGCGCTGCAAGATCTGAACCGCCTCGCGCAGCGCCCCAGCGTTCGTGAACGGGCCGAAGACCCGCGCGTTGTTGAACAGGGGGTCTTTTTCGCCGGTCTTGTCGTCGATCCCGCTCGGGTTCCGCGAGACGAACACGCGTGGGTAGTCCTCGCGTTGCGTCACGATCAGGTACGGGAACGTCTTGTCGTCGATCAGCCTTGCGTTGTACTTCGGCTTGATGTCCTTGATCAGCCGGTTCTCAGTGAGCAGGGCTTCCCACTCGCCCTCGCAGGTCAGGAAGTCGAACGTGTGCACCTCCTCGAGCAGGTTCTGCTTCGGGAAGCCAAGGTCGGTCGAGGGCACGAAGTAACTGCCAACGCGATCGGGCAGCGTGCTGGCCTTGCCGACGTAGATCACGACGCCAGAGCCATCCTTCATCAGGTACACGCCAGGCACCGGCGGGAGCTGCCTCGCCGACTCGCGCAGACGCCCAAGCCGCTCTTCGCGCGACTCCAAACCCCACGCCGGAGCCGCGTCGGCGTGCTGGAAACTCTCGTCGTCGAGTTCACCGGGTGCGATGGGATCGGGGTCGTCCGCCACCCTCCAGTGTATCAGCCCCCGCCGACAACAGGGGCGTTGCCTTGCACCGAGACCCCATCCTCGGACAACGCCCGACTCGGGCCGCGACCGTACCGTCAATCACCCTCGATACGACATCCCCGCTGGTCGTGATCGACAAGTCGCGGGTCACGACAATCATCTCTGTCGGACTCATCGCGATCGGCGCGACGCTCGATGCCGACGCGATCGCCGCCCGTCTCGATTCCGATCAGGCCTTCAAAGGGCTCGTCGAGATGGTGATGGAATCCCGAATCCGCCGTGTCCGCGACCTCACGCCCCAACTTGCCAAGCACATCGTCCAGCGCATGATCCACGATGACCTGGGCTCACTTGTGGTCTGGGGTGGCGTCTTCGGGGGCGCGATCGGCCTCGCCGCCGCGATCACGACGTCGTTGACCTGATCACACGAACCGCCGTCCATCCGTTTCGAAGGGACCACAGGACATGATCAACCCCGACTTGCTCGCCACCGCCGCGAACGCGAACCAGCCCTATGCTGATACGCTCCAGAGCCGCACCGCAGCTCGGCTGCTCAAGATCATCGACGAGGTCGACAAGCTGCTCGTCGCGGCCAACGAGGTGCAGCGTATCCGCAACGAGACGCACGCCCTGCTCAAGACCATTGGCTGGTCGCACTGACCATCGAATCGAGCCGGCCCCGGGGCCGAGGGAGGCTCGTCGGTTTGTCGATCAGTCCCGTCGCCCGTCTCGGGCGTTCTGTCGCGCTTGCCAGATCTGCCGACGCTTTGCCGAGGTCATCGGAACGTCGTGGACCACCAGCGTTGCGCCGTCCGGCGTGACGGACAGCTCTAGGTCGACCGCCGTGTCGGGCGTCCAGCCGGCGGCGACGAGCACCTCGTAGATGTCTTCGCCCAGGCGCTTGTGCACAAGCCCTGGGCCGAACTCCGCCGCCGCAACTCCGATGAGCGCACCGGTCTCGATCCCGTCGATCGAGCGCACGTACCACCACACCCCCTCCTGCTCGATCCGGACCGCATCGCCTTCGATGCGGAGCCCGGTGAACGGAGCCACGCGCCTCCAGGCTGGCGACGTGTGCGCGATCGACTCGCCGTTTCGAAGCGTCCACGACGCGCGCCGGTTGTCTTCGGTCATCTCGACGCCGTCGAAGATCAACTTCTCGCCGGTCTCGATCGACGACACCGCGAGCATCACCTCCTCGCCCGGGACATGACCGGCGGATCGCAGCACCTCATAGATGTCCTCCGCCAGCCTCTTCACGACGAGATCACCGCCGAACGTCTCTTCCGCTGCCGATGCAAGCTGTTCAGCCGTCACGCCATCGATCGCGTCGAGCGTCCACCACGTTCCCTGATGGCGTACCTCGATGTCACCGTCTTGGGCGATCCGCAGCCCGGTGTACGGCGCCACTTTCCTCCAGTCTGGCTTCGTATCCAACACTGTCGCGCCGATCATCCCCGCCACGATGAACCCGACCCCACCGACGATCCACCCAGCCATGATGCGCTCCCTTCGTATCTCAAACGCGGCACTCCGTCGCACCGCCCCCGGGTCTCCAAACGCCCGCAGCGCCGCCCGTCGGGCCTCGCCCTCGGGTACACCCCGCGACACCATGTCACGCTCGAGCAACTCGAGGTGACCTGCGATTTCCTCATCAAGCCCGTCGAGTTCGTTCCGCTTCCCAAAGAGGTGCACGAACCCATCGATCCACGCCTTGGCGCGAGCCGACAGCGCGTCCGTCGTCGTGTTCACGAGGCACCTCCAAACTGAGCCCATGTCAACCCGAGCACCGCGTTCACCGCCGACGAGCTGCGCGACCAGCGATCGATGTCCGCCGCGAGCCGGCGCTTGCCCGCTTCGGTCAGTTCGTAATACCGAGCCCTTCGATTGGACTCGCTCTTCCGCCAGTCACCCCGGATGAGCCCGTTCTTCTCGAGCCGACGCAGCGCCGGGTAGAGCGTGCCCTCTTCAACGAGAATCGCGTCGCCGCTCCGGCTGCGAATCGCCCGGGCGACCCCGTACCCGTGGGTCGGCGCCTCCGCGAGCACCGAGAGCACCATCGCATCGAGGGTTCCCGGAACGATCTCGGCCTGGCTGGGTGTTTCGTCCATCGCTACCCCTTGTTCGTCTAGGGGAAGCGTACATTTCACTCCCCTAGGCGATCAAGGGGAAAATTGTCAGATGACTACTATCAAGGTGTTCTAAATACCAGTAAACAAAGAAACAGTAAAGGTTTAGATGCTTCGGCGTCGTGGCCCATGATTTCCCACAAACACGATCCGGGAGGGGAACCACCGCGCCAGTTCCCGATCGAACTCGAACCGGATATCGATCAGGAGTGGAGACGCTCGAGAACCGGTCCTGGCCTGAATCCAAGCCGTCCCTGCGATCGCGTGCCCGAGCGTCGCCGGCGTGAATCGCGGCACTGCCGGTGGCTCCGGCGTGCGCGAACTCCGGAGGCGTAGGCCGGCGCCCGCCAATCCAGGCGACGATGCTCGCCGGCCCCTCGCCACCGAGCGGTGGTGCGAGGTGAGTCGCCTGATACCGAAGCATCCACGCCACACGGTCCTTGGCATCGAGGCGTCTCCATTCCCGATCGCCCGGGAACGCAGCCCGTGCGCCGTGACGTGCGCTGTCGGCCGAAGCGCTCGCTGTGCTCCTGTAGGCGCCGGGTCGGGCTTCCATGAAGTCGATATACGTCTGGGGATCGACGTCACTTCGAAGCCAAGACAGGACCACCGACGTTACGTGTTCAAGGTCGGCAGCCGACGCATCCTCGAGTGTTTCGGCGCCGGCGAACGTCGTGAGACGTGCGAACTCCGGTACAGAGTTCGGCGAGCAACATCCCGCTATGGCCGAACGCCCGACTTCACCAAGCGCGACGACGAGGCAGAACACCAAGACATGAGGTGATGAACAACGAGCCAGAGCAGTCTCCCGCTGGAGTGACGATGGCCCTAACCCTCGATCGCCAATCGGCAAAACATCTCTACCCCGACCGCGATCGCCTCATCGTTGAAGTCAAACTCGGCTTGGTGAAGCAGTGGCACGCTCGTCGCCCCTTGGGGCTTCAGCCCCAGCGTGAAGAAGCACGCCGGCACGTGGTGGCCGTAGTAGCTGAAGTCTTCGCCGCCCATGAACGGGTCTTCGATGCGCATCGCGCGGCCGTCTCCGAGCGCCGCGTTGCCCAGTCTGAGCACACCGTCGGCGAGCTGCGCGTCGTTGTGGGTCACCGGGTACCCCTCGTGCCACGCGATGTCCGCGGCGCACCCCATCGCCTGGGCAACGCCCTTGACCAATTCGTGCAGGCGCGTGCGCATCGCGACACGCGTCTCGTCGCGGAGCGTGCGAACCGTCCCGATGAGCTCGACCTCGCTCGGGATCACGTTGTGTGCGCTCCCGCCGTGGATCGACCCGACGGTGCACACGCTCGCGTCCACCGGGTTTGTCTCGCGGCTCGCCAGCGTCTGGAGCGCCGTCACGACGTGGGCGGCGCACACGACCGGGTCCTTGGCGAAGTGGGGGAACGCCGCGTGGCCCTGGGTGCCGCGGATGGTGATCTCGAACTCATCGGTCGCCGCGAGCAGCGGCCCGCCCCGGGTCCCGATCGTGCCCAGTGGTTGCTCGGGCCAGCCGTGAAGGCCATAGATGCGATCGACCGGCGCCCCGAGCCCGCCTTTTCCATCACCGAGCAGCGCGCCGTCTTCGCACATACGCCGGCCGCCGGCCCCGCCCTCTTCGGCCGGCTGGAAGACGAACGTCACGTTGTTGGAGCGCGTCATCTGGGCGAGCGCCTTCGCGGCCCCGACCAGGATGGTCATATGCCCGTCGTGCCCGCATGCGTGCATCTTGCCGGGGGTCTGGCTCGCCCAGTCGCGTCCTGTCTTCTCCTCGATGGGCAGCGCGTCCATATCCGCCCGGAGCGCGATCGTCGCCGGATTGTCGGCGCCCGGGCTTGCCTGGAGGTGGGCAACGATCCCCGTCCCGCCGGCCAGCCCGTCGACGAACGGGACGCCGGCGGCGTTGAGCTCGTCGCGTATCCGTCCGCTTGTCCACGATTCTTCGTAGCCGAGTTCGGGGTGGCGGTGCAGATCCTGCCGAAGATTGACGAGCCCGTCGTTGAGCTGGTCGACCAGGTCCCTCAGAAGCGTTGTCGTAATCGTCATGCCCGTAGTCTAGAAGCCTGTCCCAGCATCCTATGAGCAAGCGAGCAGCCCCATCCAAGAGCTTTGATTTCGACCCGGTACGGGCGAAAGCTCGCGAACGCGACCCCAGGGGGCACGCCGTCCACGCCTGGTTCGCCGCCGCGGCCGCCGCGTTCATGACCGGCCCGACGAGCTACGCCGAATTCGCCCTCGTACCGGTGTTCATCTACACCCTGCTCCGTTTGTGGGTCCTGGGCGATGCGCTGCTTCTGTTGCCTCGGCGGGCGTTACCCCTCCTGCTCATGGGTTTCGCCGCGTGGCTGTTCGCCGGCATCCTCTGGACCGACGCTCCCCGGAACGTCGCCCTCGATGAACCAGGAAACCTGCGATGGTGCATCGCCATCGCGATGTTCTGGCCGATTCTCGACCGACGGGGTCTCGTGGTGCGGGGGCTCGTATTCGGCCTCGTGCTCGGGCAGTTGGTGCAGTTCTACCACGGCCTGGGCGAACTGCTGGGCTTCGAGACGCCGTTTGACCGGTTTGCGGGCCGGGTGTCGGGGTGGTGGGATCCGGCGGTCTCCGGCGGGGTCCTCACTGTTGCGCTGGGGCTCCAACTCCCATCGGCGTTGATGGGCCGGGGCCGCGCACGGTGGATCGCGATCGGTCTGGCGATGGCCGCCGCGATCGGTCTCGCGGCGACCGGCTCCCGGGGTGGATGGCTCGCCGCGATGGGGATGGTGTTCGTGGGCCTGGTCGTCGCGATCCGGACCGGCAAAGGACGACACGCGGCCTCGGTCTGCATCGCGGCGGGTGTTCTCGGCGCCGGCGTGGCCGCCGCGACGCCGGCGATCCGTGACCGCGTGTCCTCGGCGTTCGAGCAGGTCAGCGCCTCGGTCGAAGAGGGCGACTACTCGGGCGACGTCGGGGCCCGACTCGCGATGGCGGTGTCGGCGTCGCACGCGTTTGCGTCGAGCCCGGTCGTCGGAGTTGGCACCGCCGGTTACGCGGCCTGGGCACAGTCACGCGGCGACGCCTATCTGCCCTTGCACGACCATGCGCACAACACTTGGTTCCATCTGGCCGCGTGCAACGGGATCGTGGGTGTGGGGCTCTTCGGAGCGGTGTTCGTGTTCGCGTTGCGTGGCAGCATCGGTTGGGCCAAGGGCGCGATCGGATCGGCGAGAGCCGGGCCGTTATTCGCGCTGATCGGACTCGCGTTTTTCAGCCTCTTCGACACGCTGCACGCAAGCCAACAGACGGCCGCGATGCTCGCTGCGCTGTTCGCCTTGAGCATGCGAGGTAATCGCGAATGAAGATCGCGCTGGTGCTTGAGTATGCGCACGCCAGGCCTTGGGAGCACACCGGGCCCTGGGGAATCGCGTTGAGCCGCGCGTTCGCTGAACGGGGTCACGACGTGACGGTGTTCGCCGACGGCGTTGCGAATCCTGGGTGGTTCGACGATCGTGTTAACGTAGAGCTCCGCCGGCCGCTCCGGCGATCGGTCGAGGCCGACCCGCTCGGCTTTGCCGGATGGGTCGACCGCCGGACGCGGGCGCACGCCGGCATCAGTCTCTCGCTGACGCGGGTCTGGCCCGGGCAGGTGTGGGTGCCGATGGGGCGCAGCGCTGCCCACGAAGCTCGCCGCCTTCTCGCGCTCTACCGCCGTCCGGCGATGCTGGTGATGCAGGGCAGCCAGCGGCTGTGGTTGCCGGGGGCGGTCTGGGCGGAGCGCAAGGCCCGTCAGCTCGCGAGAGAACGCGGTTCGAGCGTGATCTCGATCGGAGAACCGGTGTTCAAAGGCGTGCGCACGCTGCCGCCGGCGAGCCCGGTGCCTTCGGGGACGAAGACGAGCCGACACGACGTGCGCATGCTCTTGGGCATCCCCCACGACACGCTGCTGATGGTGACCAGTTCGGTCCATATCTCGGATGCCGCGTTCGGTCCTTTCCTCCGCGCCGCCGGCGAGTTGGGGCGGCGGCGCGGTGTCCGGGTCGTCGTCACCGGCGGAAGACCTCACGCCGTCGCGCGGGCCGCCGATGCCTTCGACGCTCGGACGGTGGTGGTCCCGCTTGGTCAGACTGAGCAGATGGCGGAGTTGATCGACGCGGCCGATCTCGTGGTTTGTCCGGGCGGAGCGGAACCGGCCCGAGGCTCCGGAACGGGTCGGCTCGTCGCGGAAGCGGCGATGGCCGGCAAGCCGTTGGTCGTTGGAAGGCGGGCCGGCGGCGCTGGCGTTGCGCGCTCGGCGTCGTGGTCAATCGTGGTCGATGATGACTCAGACTGGGACGAGGCGATGCAAATCGCCGGCGACGACGCGTGGCGGGTGAGAGCATCGTTCGCTGCTGCGAACGCCGCGCCGGGGTTCGCCTTCGGACGGGTCGTCGATGTTCTTGAATCCGAGCTTGCAAGGCTGGAACGCCGCGGCCTCAGTCGGCGCTGATAGCTCTTGGTCCCTGCTTGCCGGCGGTGCGCTCCATGTATCCGTCGCCCCGCTTTTCGTACTTGGTGAACCCGAGGCGTTCGAGGTTCTCGTTTGAGAGTTGGCCTTTGGCCTTCATGTCCGACCACTTGCCGGCGATGTTCGGGGCCTGGGGGATTCGTGCGACTGGGCGCCCGTCTCGTTCGGTGAGCGCGTCCTCTTTGATCGACTGGGTCAGTTCAAAGACCTCGTCGGTCGGTTGGCCATTGTCATCGAGATAGGCGTACACGTACGTCGGCATAGATCATCGTACGCCCGCGGGCCGCGGGCCGGCCTGAGAAGCGGGTCGGATCGCCCCGTAGCGGCCTCAGGCCGCAACACTCGCTTGAGGAAGCCGCGCCGGAGTGAATCCGGCGGGCTGTCCGGTTCGCAAACCGCAAGCCCGACGCTACAACCCAGTGGAGACGCTCTAGCCGAACATCTGGCCCGATTCCATGTCTTGGAGCTTCCAGCCGGTGGCCGAGCAGATACCCCGGAGCACCGGCCAGGCGAGGTCTTGTTCGGTGCAGGTGACCAGGGCCTGGCGGATCTCACTCTGACCGGCGGGTATTTCGACGACCATCCCAGGGCCGTGGAGAACCTCGGTCCCCATGCGTTTGCCGGCGCCCCCGTCGGGGGCGGTGTTGAACGCGGAGACCGCCTTGACGAAGTCGCCGGTCGAGCCAAGCGGCACGGTGGCGCTCAGCCTGTCGTCGGGATTCTCAAGCTTGATCAAGACCAGTTGGCGTCGCTTGGGCATCGTGGAATCAGTCCGAGATCTTGCCTGCTGCCCGGAGGAGCCGCTCTGCGGCCTCGATCAGTCGACCGAGAGGGACCGGCTTGAGCACGTAGTCGTCAACGCCCAGGTTCTCTGCGTAGACCTGGTGGCGGCGGCCCTCGTTGGCGGTCACCATGATGACCAGCGGGGAGTCCTCGCGTCCCTTGATCTTCTCTAGCGCGAGAAAGCCCGAGCGACCGGGGAGCATCATGTCGAGGACGACCAGATCCGGGTGCTCCTCGTTCGCGAGGCGGACGCCGGTGTTGCCATCCGACGCGGTGATGACGTGGGCGTCTTCGGATTCGAGCGCCGCTTCGAACGACGCAAGGATGTCACGGTCGTCGTCGACGACGAGGATCTTGGTGCCGGCGAGGCGACCTTCAAATTCTTCGGTATCGTCGTAGCGGTCTTCGGGCATGCTCGGATCTCCGGTGGACTGCGATGGTAGGGGCACAACGAGACGAGGACGCGGCTTTGGGGCTGGGTCGGTGCTTGGGGCTCTTGGGCCTCAGGGAAGCCGGTCGGTGTTGAGCCGGGTCAGCGTTTCGGTGTCTCTGGCCGATTGCTCGACCAAGCGCTCAACGTCGTCTTCGGTCATCCAGGGCAGGGTCGCGATCTTCTCGCGGAGCGGCTTGGGGAACGGCTTTCGCTCTCGCTCGTGCCGGGGCCTCGATTTCCAAGCGCGGTGCATCCAGAGGTATTGCTCGGGCGCTGCCCGCACCATGCGTTCGATCGCTCTGCGGTACCTGGCCGTGAGGTAGAAAAGCGGATCGGGCTGAGCTTCGTACTCTTCGGGCCAGATGACATCGGAGATGTTGAGGCTGTAGCGGAGGCCCGAGTTGCCGACCCGGCGCATCGCGGCGTGATTGGCCTGACCCGACGACGTCGCGTCGTCCCAGCCGGCACGGTGGGCGACGCCGCAGACGATGACGGCGCGGTACCGCATCGCCAGCAGGCCGATCGTCTTGTAGGTGCTGGCCAAGCGGCCGAAGAAGGGCACGAACATGCCGCGGTCGCCGGCGTTCTGATCGGCGACGAAACCGACCGGCTCGCGGTTCTTGAGCAGCGTCGGGAGCGCTTCGACCGCGCCGAACTTGTCGAGCAGCCGCGTGCCTTGGCGGGAACGCGTGCGGCGCACCCAGTCATCGATCGGCTTGGAATCGAGCGGGCGGTAGAGCGCGTGCATCGGGAACCCGAGCGCTGCCATCCCGGCGCCGAGGACTTCCCAGTTGCCGCAATGCCCTGTGATAAGCAGGGCCGGCCGGTCGGAAAACAGGGCTCTCAGCGCGGTGTCGGTGGGGCCGACATCGATCTGCTCGGCCCAGTTCGACTCGGTAATGAGCCTGGGCAGGTACGCGATCTCGACCGCCAGCATCGCGAGGTGCTCGTACGAGCGGAGCACCAACTCGCGCCGATCACCGGCGGGCACCGAGGGGATCGCAACGCCGATGTTCGACGCGGCACGATCGATGCGTTTGCGGTTGAAGGGCAGGGATCCGAAGCCTCTGCCGATGCCCCTGGCGACGTCCAACGCCGGACCCGGGCCGACGGTGAGCGGGGCGACGAGCGCCGCGCGCAGCGCCCAGTACTGCAAGAGCTGAGCCGACGCCGAGGGCATTTAGCGCGGGAACTGACCGATCAGGGTGTAGAGGCGGTTCTCGTTGAGCACCGGGATGTTCGTCGCCCGGGCATCAGCGAACAGCGTGCTGTAGCGGTCGACCATCAACTGGAGGCGGACGTACTCCTGCACCGCTTCGAGCGGGGCGCCGGGGCCGGGCTGTGGCGGGAGGACCGGCTGGCGGCCCAGCACGAGGAAGTCGAGGTCACCCGAGATCTCGTCGACAACGCTCCCACCCCATTGACGAATAAGGCTGGAGAGGCGGTCGGCCTCGAGGCGAGTCGCCCGGCCGTCCTGGTTGGTGTCGAAGGTCCCGTAGACGACGAACTTGTACACCTTGTTAGGGTCGTAGAGCGGGTTGGCGACGACGTCGTCGACGACGACCGGGTTGCCCTGTGTTGTGCGGATGACTCGCGCGGTCGAGCTGGTCTCGCTGTCGACGCGGATGATCTCGAGGTCGGCCTTGCCTTCGGGGAAGTTCCCGTCGGCGTCGGGGCGGAGCTGGCCGGCGTTGTTGTAGACCGAGAAGGTGAGGCCGATGGTGGCCCGCTGTCTGGTGCCGACGCTCAGGGTGACGGTGTTCGCCCCGGGCTGGACCGCGACGACCCTCGCATCGACCAGGGCGAACTCATCGTCGGGCTGAAGGATCCAGGGCCGGGCGGTGCCCAGTTCGGCCTCGAGGCGGTCGCGCAGAACCAGGTTCTGCTGCTCAAGGTTCGCGACGTCGTCCTGGAGCGTGCTCAGCGTCTCGGCGTGCTCGTTCTCGAGGTCGGTGACCTGGGCCTCGACGCTCGCGATGACGTCTTCGATTCGCCGCTCGTAGCCCTGGATCCCGTCGAAGGCCTGATCGATCTGGCCCTTGGTGCGTTCCTGGGCGATCCGGAGTTCGTTTTCGAGGCCCCGGATGCGCTCGGCTTCGGCCCGGAGGTCTTCGGCCGCCCGATCGCGGGCGCCTTCGGCTTCCTCGCGGGCGCGGGTTTCCGAGGCGAGCCTCGACTGGAGGCGTTCGATCCGATCGACGAGCGAGCCGCCGCTGAGCTCAGTGGTGCCGTCGATCCTCTCGACGAGTTCTTCGTGCGGAAGGTTGGCGTTTCCGCCGGCGGTGGTCATGGTGGCCTGGAGCTCATCGATCAGGTAGCCCACGAGGCTTTTGCGCTGTTCGCTGGAACGCTCGAGGTACCCCTGAACCGTCGAGTTGCTCCGCTCGGCGCCCTGGAGGATTTCGGACTGCTGGGACTCCAGGTCGCGGAAGTCGCGTTCAGCACGCTGTTTGGCGGCGACGAACACCATCGTCGTGATGAAGCCGGCGATCGTGAGCACCGCGAGGATGGTCACGGTAATCGCCATTGGGACGCTGGTGCTCGTTCGAGATGCCATCGCGCAAGTCCTCTCGTCGGCGGGCCCCGATTGCGTTGGATCCGGCTTGGCCCGGGGCAGGGCCTCACCAAGGCGTCCGGCGGGCGGGACCGGAGAACCCCTCCGCGAGGGGGGCCGGCGGCCGGACGGCCCGTCAGTCTCGCGGCTCAAGGCCCGGGGGTCAAGCCGGCCACCTTCGCGCACGTGAGAAGCGGACCCGATATTGTCCGCTGGCCGCCGTTCCCCGTTGCGTTTGGGACCGGCGAATGGGTAAAGAAAGAAGGGAATTGCACGTGTTCATCAACGGGCTTTGTCGCGACGTATCGCTGTGCACTCTGTTTATGTTTGGGGTGTCGGCGACCACCTCGGCCCAGTCGTTCACCTACGCCGCCGAAGATGGCGGCAACACCGATTCTTCTCTGAGCCAGTTCGACGCGAATTCGACGTGGGGCAACTACTTCTTCGCTCAGCCGGGGTTCGAGACGATCTCGGCGTTGCAAGTGGCTTTCGCGGTGGACTTTGCGGCCACTGGCCGGGCGATCGAACTGCTCGTCTACGACGATCTGGATAACGACGGAGACCCGTCCAACGCGGTCCTGGTGAGCCAAACTTCGTCGGTGGCTGAGTTGACGCCCAACGGTGATCCGTTCGAGTACGCGATCGACGAGGTCTCGGTTTCGGGCGGGTTCTTCGTCGCCATCAACATGGACGCGTTCCAGGGCGAGCAGGTCTTCCGCCAAGACTTTTTCGAATTGGGTGATTCGAGCTGGACGTTCTACGACACGGTCGGAACGCCCCAACTCGACCTCGGTGCGGCCCAGTTCATCGGCAACAACGCCGACTTTGGGCTTGGGACGTGGGTTGTCCGCGCGGTGGGTGTGCCCGGGCCCTCGGCGTTGGCGATGCTGGCCATCGGTGGCGTGATCGGGGGCGCTCGACGCCGTCGATAACCTAAAGGCATGAAGCGATTCATCACATCGGTCGCGATCTCGGTGCTGGCCGTGATTGCGGGGTGTCGCGCGCCCCAGGGCGGCTCGGGCGAGGCGAACGTCATTCGGGGTGTTGTCGCGGCCGACCATCCGTTGGCCTCTGCGGCCGGGGCGTCCGTCCTGCGCGCGGGGGGCAACGCGGTCGACGCCGCGGTCGCGGCGAGCTTCGCGCTCTCGGTCGTGCGTCCATACTCGTGCGGGATCGGCGGCGGCGGGTTTATGGTGATCCACCTCCCGTTCGATCCCGAGCACGGCGAGGTCACGACCGCGATCAACTACCGCGAGCGGAGCCCCCGTCGGGTTGGTCCCGACAGCTACGAACGCTGGGCGGCGCAGGGTGACGTGCGGGCGTCGCGCGATGGGGGACGCGCTGTTGGCGTTCCTGGCACAGTCGCCGGGCTCTTGCATGCTCACGAGCGTTATGGACGGATCCCGCTCGACGAGATCATGGCGCCGGCGATCGCGCTCGCCGAGCGTGGCTTCGTCGTCGATGCGCACCACGCGGCCACCTCGGCGGCGGTTCTGGACCGGCTTCGCCGCGACGGCTTGATCGACCGGTTCGACTGGCTGGCCGACCGGCTTGAGATCGGTGAAGGTGAGATCTGGATCAACCGCGAGCAGGCTCGCGCGCTGCGGCTCATCGCCGCGCGGGGCCGCCGGATGTTTTACGGGGAGGACGAACCGGGGCCGATCGGACGGGCTGTTCTTGACGCGGTGGGCGCCGACGGCGGCGTGATGACGCCCGACGACCTCACCGGGTACACCGTCCGTGAGGTCGAACCGATCCGGGCCGCGTTCGGCGAGGATGAGCTTTTGCTCATGCCGCCACCTTCGAGCGGCGGGTTGGCCTTGGCTCAGTGGTTCGGTGTCTTGGATCGTCTGGGGACCGAGATCCCGCCAGAGGGCTGGTACGGCACGGATACCGCACATGAGTTAGCCGAGGCGATGAAGCATGCGTTCGCCGATCGGGCGAGACACTTGGCCGACCCTGACTTCGTCGACGTCCCGGTCCGGCAGTTGTTGGACGATGGGTACCTCGACGCATTGGCCGGGCGCGTTGGCGACGCGCCGCTTGAGGCCGACGCGTACGGATCCAACCGAGCGACAGTGGGGATCGCGGAAGATGCGGGGACCAGCCATATCAGCGTGGTCGACCGTTGGGGTGGGGCGGTCGCGTGCACCGAGACGATCAACACGCGCTTTGGTTCACTCTTGGCCGTTCCCGAGTATGGGTTCGTTCTCAACAATGAGATGGACGACTTCACAACGCGTCGCGGCGAGGTCAACAGCTACGGACTGCGCCAGAGCGATGCGAATCTGCCCGAGCCGGGGAAGCGTCCGCTTTCGAGCATGAGTCCGACGATTGTGGTGGGGGGTGACGGTTCGGTGCGCGCGGTTGCGGGGGGGAGCGGCGGGCCGCGGATCATCTCGGCGACTGGGCAGGTGTTGCTGCGGATGCTCGTCGGCGGGGCGGATGCGGAGGCCGCGGTCGGGGCGCCGCGGGTGCACCACCAGTGGTCACCGGATGTCGTGTTCGTTGAGCCGGGGGTGGACGAGGCGCTGGCGTTGGGGCTTCAGACGCGCGGGCACGCGCTTCGTGAGCGGGGCGAGATCGGCGTCGTGCAGGCGATTGTGCGCATGGACGGTGGCGACGGGGCGGCTTGGTCGGCGGCGAGTGACCCGCGTAAGGGCGGGCGGATCGCGTGGGAATGACCGGATCGGTCGGGAAAGCCAGAATCCGGTGGTCGTGACACGTGGGTGTGGTACCTCTTCTCCAACGCGTTCAAGAGGGGAAGTCCATGCGCACTTTGAGTTGTGTTGCGGCGGTCGCCGGGTTGGGGTTGGTTGTCGGTTCCGCTTCGGCGGGTGTTCGGATGACGCACGTGTATCAGTTCTCGACCGACTCGTCGGGGAACGCCGCGGGCGGGCAGCTCTGGGACACGCTGAACGGCGGGAGCTTCGCGATCTGGGTGTCGGTGAATGGCACGCCGATCAACGGGTCGTCGAACATCGGTGACGCGACGGTCGACTTCGAGTTGACGCAGGGTTCGTACCAGTTTGAGATCTGGGGCCAGCCTGGTAACGCCTCGACGATCGCGTTCGCCGGCATGAACCTGTTCTTCGAGGACTCGGGTGCGCCCGGGATTTCGGTGTTTGCGCAGGCTACGGCGTCGATGGGTGACTCGCCCTCGATCGCGGCGTACGGCGGGAACTCGACGTGGGCGCCGTCGGGGATCGTGCCGGGCGCGGGCTCGCTGAGCTACGTGGATACCGACAGCGGGCTGACCGTGTCGCTTGTCGATTACTTCTATGCGAACCCGAACGTGTTCAACCAGGACGTGGTGTCGTCGAGTGTGCGCACGCCGGGCGGCGGGCCGGACTACTACGGGCGGTTCACGCTGCGGGTGGTTCCTGCGCCTGCGACGGTGGCGCCGCTGGCGGGGCTGGTGCTTGCGATGGTCCGCCGGAATCGGTGAGGCGCGTTCGATACATCGGATCAGGATCTCGGAAGAGAAAGCAAGCCGCCCCGGGATGGGGCGGCTTGTGGTTTTTGGTCTGTTGGCGTGACGACCTGCGCCGCATGGGGGCAGCGCTCGGAGTCAGACCTTCGGCTCGGTGTCTTCGAGGTCGGCGAGGTCGTCGGCGTAGCGCACGCGGAGGGGTTCGATGACCTCGGCGAGGAAACGCTCGGTCTGTTCGACGGCTCTGCCGGTATAGGCGATGGGGTCGAGCAGATCTTCGGGGGTGAGTCGGTCCTTGACCGAAGCGAAGGCCGGGTCTTGCCGGATGCGTTCGATGAGGTCGTTGTCGAGCCCGAGGTGCTTGAAGCGATGGCCGGCTTCCTGAGCATGGACGCGGATGCGTTCGTGGAGGTCTTGGCGGTCGCCGCCGGCCTTGACCGCTTCCATGAGGATGTTCTCGGTGGCGAGGAAGGGGAGCTCTGCTTCAAGGTTCTTCTTGACCATCGCCTCGTGAACGATGAGTCCGCCGGCGACGTTGTGCACGAGGTCGAGGGCGCCGTCGAGGGCGAGGAAGGCCTCTGGCAGGCTGAGACGGCGGTTGGAGGAGTCGTCGAGGGTGCGCTCGAGCCACTGGGTGGCGGCGGTGTCGTAGGCGTTGCCGACGAGGTTCATGACGAAGCGGGTGAGCCCGCAGATGCGTTCGCATCGCATGGGGTTGCGCTTGTAGGGCATGGCGGAGGAGCCGATCTGCTTGGAGCCGAAGGGTTCATCTATCTCCTTGCGATTGGAGAGGAGGCGGATGTCGGTGGCGATTTTGTGGAGGACGGAGGCGATGGAGGCGAGGTCCGCGAGGATGTACGTGTCCATCACCCGTGGGTAGGTCTGATTGTTCAACGCGGACGTCCATTGGGCACCGGCACCACGAGCCATCATCCGGCCATTCGCGGTGTCGAGGTCAAACCGATCTGTCGCTCCGTGAAGCTTTGAGAGAAAGACGGCCTGCAGATAGTCGACGCGGTCATGGACGCCGTTGAAAAGCGCGAGGTATGACGCCTGCGTTCCGGTCGCGCCGCGGAGACCGCGGGTATCGGCGTAGATGCGATCATCCGTCCATGTCGTCTCGTGTCGGGCGAAGCAAATTGTGAGATCACTCGCCCATCCGGCGACGCGACGACCAACGGTCGTGGGTTGGGCTGCCTGGTAATGGGTAAACGCGAGCGTGGGGAGCTCTCGCCACTTGTTGGAAACCCCGCTCATTGTGAAGATGGCACGGAGCAGCTTCGTGTGAAGCAGTTTGGTCGATTGCTCGATGATGAGCAGGTCGGCGTTGCACACCACGTCCTGGCTTGTGCAGCCCAGGTGGATTATGGGTTTGGCTCTGGGGCATTTCTCTCCAAGGCAGTGGACGTGGGCCATGACGTCGTGGCGAAGCTCGGCTTCGAGTTCTTTCGCGCGGTCGAGTTCTTCATCGGTGATGCCGCGGTCGACGACGGCCTTGAGTTCGGCGACCTGCACGGCGGTGACGAGCGGGGTGTCGGTGTCCTTGGTGACTTCGCGCTGGGCTTCGGCGATGGCGAGCCAGATGCGGCGCCAGGTGTTGAACTTGTGGCGGGGCGACCACAGCTCGAGCATGCGCTTCGAGGCGTTTCGAGCAGCGAGCGGGGACGTGTAGGTATCGAATTGGGAGGACATGGAGGGAGGGTAGTGGGGGGAGGGGCGATGGGCAGTGGGCAAGAGGCAATGGGATCAGCGCGGCGGCGTATCGCCCGCGGATCGGTGGCGGGAGCAACGTTGTCAAACTCGTCGGGCGCTGCTCAGCGGCGCAGCTTCGCCTCGCCGAACTCGAGTTCGAGGTATTTGGCGACGTAGTCGATGATCGAGTCAGCCTGCGGGATGTCGGGGTTCGACGTCGGGCCGTAGGGTTCGAACCTCATGCCCTTGAAGCGGACGACCGCCTCGTCGACGCTGAGGCCCAGTTGGAGGGCCAGGCTGAACGCGCGGCAGAAGGCTTGGCAGAAGCCCGAGATGGCCGAGCCTTCCTTGCTGACCTTGATGAAGATCTCGCCCGGGGTTCCGTCTTCGTAGAGGCCGATGGTGAGGTAACCCTCGTGCCTGGCGACAGAGAACTTGTGGGTCAGGGAGTCGCGGGTCGCGGGAAGTGCTCTGCGGGTGGCGATCATGTCTCGGGTGGCTCCGGTCGGGGACGGATCAGATGGCCCGTGGGAACGGTCAGATTGGCCGGAGGTGGTCATGCCCGGATGCTACCGGTGCTGAAGATGGCCCCGCCGGCTCGGTCATATCGGACGCGAGGCCCGCCTGGGTTCACATTGCCCGATTCAGAGTGTCCGGTTGCCTGTTGGGTTCGACGGGTCGATACTTGTGTCTGCGATGAGCGAGCCGCGACGACAGACCGGCGAGGCCGAAGGCACGAAAGCCCCGAGGGCGTTCGTTCGGTCATCGTATGGTCCTTGGCTTTTGTTGGCGGTCGCTCTTCTCGCGGCCCCGGCGAGTGTCCCTGTGGCGGTCGCGGCCCAGGCGTCGACGGTCGTCACGCTCGACCGTCCCGGTGTCGCGATCCTTGGTTCTTTCGGCCGCGACGTTGGCGACCCGATTCGCTCCGAAGCAGTCGAATCGCTCGAACGTGTTGCCGACATTGACGTTGCTCTTGCGACGCCTCGTGAGACGATCGGTCTCGGTCGGTTTGTTCTTCCTCCGCCGTTGGTGGCTTGATCGGCGTTGAGCGGGCTCTCCGTTCTGATCTCTATCTCTTCCTGGCACGCGCCAGGAACACCCCGCCGCTGAGCGGTGCGGACCACCACCCAACGACAACCCATATCGCGCCGTCGCTCGATCGTGAGCGCGGCGTGGAGGACACACGCGATGGCCAACGCGGATATCCCCGTCATCGGACCGATTCTGAACAAGATCTTTGGGTCGCGAAACGACCGATTCGTGAAGCGCTACACGACGCGCGTCGAGCAGATCGGAGAGCTCGAGCCC
This sequence comes from Planctomycetota bacterium, assembly GCA_038748775.1. Classification (GTDB taxonomy): domain Bacteria; phylum Planctomycetota; class Phycisphaerae; order Phycisphaerales; family UBA1924; genus DAIQNV01. The sequence continues at coordinate 425,034 of JBCDIT010000001.1, read as the reverse complement.
GAGATGCGACGGATGACCGACCAGCAGCTACGCGACGAAGTCATGCAGTTACGGCAACAGCACGACGACGGCGCCAAGGAAGAGGATCTCCTTGTCCCGATGTTCGCCGTGAGTCGCGAGGCGATGGATCGGCACATCGGGATCCGGAACATTTTCAACCCCGATGCGGGGTTCGATGCGGACCAGTTGGGCGCCGAAGCCCGCAAGCTGTTCGACGACGTCAAGGCGGAGATGGACGCGACCGAGCCGGCGCCGCCGGTCGACGGGCTGCGTGGGAATCTCGAGCCGGTGCCTTCGTGGGTCGTCGTTGATATTCCGCCGGCGTTGTACGAGGCGGTGCGCGAGCTGTATCCCGAGTCAAAGCCCCCGTTCCGAGCGCGCCCGTTCGACGTGCAGCTCATCGGTGGCATGGTGCTCGCCCAGGGCAAGATCGCGGAAATGAAGACCGGTGAGGGCAAGACGATCGTCGCCCCGCTGGCCGCGGCCCTCGCTGTCATGCAGCGCCAGCAGGTGCACGTTGTGACGGTGAACGACTACTTGGTGCAGCGCGACCGCGACTGGACGTTCCGGTTCTTCCGGGGTCTGGGGTTCACGGCCGGCGCGATCCACCCGCACCACATGCAGCAAGAGACGGTCAAGAAGGAGATGTACCGCTGCGACGTGGTCTACGGGACCACCAGCGAGTTCGGCTTCGACTACCTGCGCGACAACATGAAGCGGTCGGTCGACCAGCAGGTCCAGCGCAAGCGCCGTTTCGCGATCGTCGACGAGGTCGACAGCGTGCTGATCGACGAGGCCCGTACGCCCCTGATCATCTCGGGCCCGGCCCACGAAGGGGCGCCGCGGTACGACCTCGCGGACAAGCTCGCCCGGCACCTCGTCGACAAGCAGCGCCCATGGAACGCGGCAGAAGAAAAGGTCACGGCGTGCAAGGAGCGGATCAAGGGCTACGAGGGTGATATCCGCCAGGCGAGAGACAAGAGCGACGTGCCGGCGATGCAGGAGAAGCTCGCGGCAGCGAAGGCGGAGCTTCCCGGTCTCGAGCGCGCGCGCGACGAGCACACCCAGTACTACGAGACCAAGCCCGAGCGGAAGCAGGCGTACCTGACGCACGACGGGACGGCCGAGGCCCAGCGGGTGGCCGGCGTCGGTTCGTTCTACGTCGATGACAACCAGGACATCCCTCACCTGCTTGAGCAGGCGGTCCGGGCGTACGCGGTGTACGAGAAGGACAAGGACTACATCGTCGCTCCGGCGCTCGATCGCTCGACGGGTCGTGAAGAGCGGGGCGTGGTGATCGTCGACCAGAACACGGGCCGTGCGATGCCCGGTCGCCAGTGGTCGGACGGCTTGCACCAGGCGGTCGAGGCGAAGGAAGGCGTCACGATCAAGCAGGAGACGCAGACCGTCGCGTCGGTCACCGTCCAGAACTTCTTCAAGATGTACAAGCGCCTCGCCGGGATGACGGGCACGGCCGACACCGAAGCGCAAGAGTTCCACGACATTTACAAGCTCGACGTCGTGTCGATCCCGACGAACAAGCCGATGATCCGGCGCGACCGCGACGACCTGGTGTTCCTGCGTCAGAAGGACAAGTGGGAAGCCATCGTCGAAGAGATCAAGGCGTTCCACGACGCCGGTTGTCCGGTGCTGGTCGGCACGACGAGCGTCGAGAAGTCGGAGATGCTCAGCACGCTGCTGTCGCGGCGGTACCAGATCAAGCACGAGGTGCTCAACGCCAAGCAGCACGAGCGCGAGGCGGAGTCGGTTGCGAGCGCCGGACAGTTAGGCGCCGTGATGATCGCGACGAACATGGCCGGTCGCGGCACGGACATCAAGCTGGGCGCGATCTCTCGCGAGTCGCTGGTGGACCACTGGAAGCGTCGCGAGATCTGCAGCGCGAGCGCGAACCCGAACATGACCGAAGAGGAACTCCGGGCCGACGCGTTCCGCAAGATCGCTCCGAAGATTCTCAAGATCGCGAAGCACGAGGTCAAGAAGATCGATGCGGAGGAGCTCGAGCTCGAACTGCTCCGAAAGTGGACCGAGGAGCACACGCTCGTCGAGCCGAAGCACATCGACTCGATGACCCGCGACGAGTTGCTCGAGGCCCTCGACGACTCGGGGCGGTTCTTGCTCCACCGTCTGGGATGGTTCGAGTCGATCGAGCGCATGGGCGGGCTGCATGTTCTTGGCACCGAGCGGCACGACAGCCGACGGATCGACAACCAGCTCCGAGGGCGTGCGGGCCGCCAGGGTGACAACGGCTCGAGCCGGTTCTACGCGAGCTTCGAAGACGACCTGATGGCTCGTTTCGCCGGCGAGAAGACGCAGGCGCTGCTTGCCCGGGTCGGCATGAAGGAAGGGGAGGCGATCGAGCACCCCTGGATCAGCAAGAACGTCGAGCGGGCGCAGAAGAAGGTCGAGGAGACGTTCTTCCAGATCCGCAAGAACGTGCTCGAGTACGACGAGGTGATGGAGCACCAGCGTCAGTCGTTCTACGGGGTCCGCCAGCGCGTGCTCGAGGGGCGCGACGTGAAGGGGCTGCTGTTCAACTACATCGGGGACGCGATCGACGACGCGATCGAAGAGATGCTCGACGCGGAATACCCGGCCCAGTGCGCCGCCGAGTTCGCCAAGGAGCAGCTCGGTTACTCGATCCTTCCCGAGCGGTTGAGGGGCAAGGACCTCCGCGAGATGGACGAGTCGATCCGCAAGATGGCGGTCGAAGAGGCGTCGGCAATGATCGACGTAACCCTCGGTGAGTACATGCCCGTCGAAGGCTCCGAGGTGAGCGTCGACTTCGACTCCGCCGGTCTTGTGAGCTGGTCGAAGAATCGCTTCGGGGTCGAGCTCGACGCGGCTGGGCTCCGCGAGGGCGGGGCCGACGAACGCCGGCACGTCAAAGAACAGCTCGAAGCCGCGGCGTTCGAGAAGATCGAAGGCGAAGAGCTCTCGGGGCTGACGCAATACCTCGAGCAGAACTACGGCGCCCATCGCCTGGCGGATTGGGTGAAGCGGAAGTTCGACTTCGAGGTCTCGGCCGATGCGATCGTGAAGGCCCACGCCGACGAGGAGCGGTCGGCTCGGGATCCGATCATCGAGAAGGCGCGCGACCTCTACGCGAAGCGCGAGATCGAATACCCGGTGCAGTTCATGATGGACATCACGATGGCGATGGCCCGTCAGGACCCGTCCCGCGCTCTCGACGAATTGTCGCGCTGGGCAAAGACGCGGTTCGGGATCGAACTGACGCCCGACGAGATCAAGAAGACCAACCCCCAGCAGATGCGTCAGCGGTTCCTCGAGGCGAACAAGAAGTTCGTCGAAGACGATCGACTCTCGCAGGCGATCGATGACGCGGTCGCGGTCGAGGGCGACGATGCGCTCGACGAGCACTTGAAATCGAACTTCGGATCAGGGCTCACCGATCGCATGCGGTACCTCGAAGAGGACGAACGCGACGACGCGGTCCGCGCCCGGGTCGAGAATCTGCTCCGCACCGAGCTGCTGTTCTTCGAGCGGGCGATTCTGACCGAGACGCTCGACGAGACCTGGAAGGATCATCTCTACGCGATGGACCAACTCCGCGACGCGATCGGGTTCCGCGCGTTCAGCCAGCAGGATCCGAGGATCCAGTACAAGCGCGAGGGTTCGCAGCTCTTCCAGGCGATGCAGGAGACTGTTCGTGACAAGGTCACCGACATGATCTTCCGCGCCCGGGTCAATCCGCTCGCGGCGGTGGGGGCGATGGGCATGGGCGGCGGGATGCCCGGGCCGCGGCCAGGCATGGCCCCCGGCGTCGGTCCAGGCCTCGGTCCTGGCGTTGGCCCCGGTGGACGCCCGGAGGTTCCCGCGCGGGCCGCCAACGGCGGCGCACCCAGCGGGGCGAGGCGCCCGGCGGCTCCAGGCGGCATGATGGGCGGATCGATGATGATGGGCAGTTCGTTCGCCGGTCCGGGCTTCGACATGGGCGTCGGTGGCGGCCGCAAGGCCCCGTCCGGCAAGCCGGCCCCGTCGTCACCGGCCGAGACCCCCGCCAAGCCGGCTCCGGATGGCGAGCAGCCTGGGGAGAATGCGTAATCGGGGCGCGATCGGGTGCAAATACCCCGGATCACGCCCGGGCGGCGCCCGTATAGCCTGTGAGTCACGCAAGGGACCGAAGGGAGCCCAGGGATGATTGCACATCGACCGACCCGCCTCGGACGCCAAGAGGCCCATCAAACCCCCGGCGACCTCGGCAGCGCAGGTTTCACGCTGATCGAGCTCCTGGTGGTCATCACGATCGTCGGCGTTCTCGTGGCGATCACGCTGGCCGTGGGGCAGGGCGTGATCCAGAGCCAGCGTGCGCGGCTTGCCCAGGACCGGATCCGCGTCATCGATTCGTCGATCGACGCGTTCACCCGTGACGTGAGCAGCACGCTCCCGGTGCTGGTCGAGACGCCGAACCCTGATCCGTCGCTCGCTTCGAGCCTCGATGACAACATCTTGCTGCCGTTCGCCGATGCGCTCGACGCGACGAACGGCGTCGGGACCCAGCGCTGGGTCAACACCTCGGGTTTGTTGGTCCGCACGCTCGACGAAGCGGGCCTGGGCGATCTGCTGCTGCCCCTGCAGGGCGAGGCGGTGCGCTTCTACGACCCCGAGCTCGCAGGCGAAAACAGCCAGCCCGAGCTGCGGTCGATCTTCGACCCCTGGGGCAACCCGATCCGCGTTGTCCACCCCCGCATGGACGGCGTGATCCGTTCCTCTCCCGCCAGCACGGCGGGTGATCTCGGCGGAGCGGTCGATCTGTTCGACGACCAACTGATCGCCGACACGGACCTGCCTTCCGGGTTCGAAGCGACCAACTTCGCGGATATCAGCGTGGTCCCGATCCAGCAGATCCGGCGGAACCGGATGACCGATGCCGATCGTGGGGTGTCGAACGAGATCGGCGACTCCGACGGGGGCATCTGCCCGGGAGGCCGGCCCTACGCGTACTCCATCGGCCCCGACAACGACGCTTCGACGATCGACGACAACGCCTACACGCTCGAGCCGGCGTTCTCGGCCGACTGAATCGGACATCACGGCCAATTCACGGAGCCTGTCGGGCCTGTCCGGGGGCGTGGGGCGATATCGGGCGTGCGATCTGGCCCGGGGCGTTGCCCGAAGCCCCGATGCCCGGCTACCATGCGGGCCGCGATCCGCAGAGCCGGGCCGCGAACGACATCACGGGGTGTAGCGCAGCTTGGTAGCGCGTCTCGTTCGGGACGAGAAGGTCGGAGGTTCGAATCCTCTCACCCCGATTCTAAACGATTGCAGGACGGTGATTTAGGAGACCGACCGGACAAGGCCCACGTCGAACCTCCGACCGATGCCCCGGTCGACAAGTCGGTCAAAGGTTCGGATAAGCCACCCGGTCGCGTTGGTCACCGCGCGATGCTGCCAGATCGCCCGAAGCTCTACCGTTATGACGATCCCGCGAGCACTACAAGCGAGCTGGTCGAGCGGTACGCAGCGCACATGATGAAGGTCTACCGCAAGGCGGACGGTCCTACGAAGCATGCACGCCGCGCTGAACGCGTCGCAAGGCTGTTCGAGTATTCGAATCTCGGCGAGTGCCCGCCGCACCAGTTCGGCCCGCGCATGCTTGTCGAGTTCCGCACCTGGCTGGCTGGCGATCCACTTCAGAGGTGGTCTCGCCCGACAATCAACGAGTACAGCCGCACGATCGTCGAGGCGTTCCGGTGGGGTGTCGAGCGGGAACTCGTCCGCGTGGAGATCTTCCAAGCGCTCGACGTGGTGAAGCCTCTCCGGCGGGGCCGAGCCCCGGCCGAGGGCCTCGGACCTTGTCGCGAACATCGGAAGATCCGGGCGGCCGACCCCGAGCATCTCCGCATGCTGATCGCGATGGCTCCACCGATGCTTGCAGCGATGATCGAGCTGCAAACGTTGACCGCGATGCGACCGATCGAGCTGGTCACAATGCGCCGTCGGGCCCTCCTGAAAACCCCTGTTGAGGACGTGCATGCGTACGCCGTCGAGCCCGAGGGCAACAAGCTCGACCATCTCGAACTCGATCGGACGGTTTGGCTTGGGCCTCGCTCGTGGTCACTCGTTTCACCCTGGCTGCCCGACGACCCGGATGCGTTCATCTGGTCGCCCAAGCGCGCCGAGGCGATGCGCAACGCCGCGAAACGAGCAGCCAGGCGGACGCCACGATGGGGCGGAGCTCACGACCCCGACGAACGCCAACGCCGAAAAGGCAGGCCAGCCAAGATCGGGTCGGGCTACACCACGAGCAGCTACGGGCGGGCGCTTGCGCGGCTCTGCGATAAAGTGTTTGACCCATCAGGCGAGCGACGCGACGCGAAAAACACCTCATACCGCATCAGTCCGAATCGCCTTCGGCACACCGGCGCGACCGAAATCACCCGCCAGCGCGGCCTCGAGGTCGCCAAGCTCATGCTCGGACACCGAGACGTCAGCACCACACTCATCTACGCGGAGCTGAGCAGCACCCGGGCAGCCGAGGCCGCGCGCGATCTCGGGTGAGCTATGGCAGAGGTTGGTGGTTGCCCTGTGACCACTCAGTCGTCCTTAGGAAACGACTCCGTTGGTTGATAGTGGTTCTCGATGACTCCACCATGATTCTTTCGATCGAACAGCATGACCGCAGTGATCGCGATCCAACAAGCGACGAGCAGCGACAAGTCCATACCTTTGACCTCATCCCGAAAGCACCACACTCACCACCCGCAGCCCCGGCCGATACGGCGCCTGCTGCCGTCCCAAACGCACCCGCACCTGCACGAACCGCGCGGTCACCGTCCTGACGGCGTACAGCCCAACCGAGGACCAAGCGCCGAAGGCGACCCCGTCAATGCTCGTCCGGATCTCGAGCTGGTAACTCAGCTCGCTCTCGGGGTACGGCGGGAACAGCATCCCGACCTGCCCCGTCTGCCCGCCCGTCACCAGTCCGAACTGGTCGGCCGCGATCGATGGGATCCGGAGCGGCGCGAGCTGGATCGAAATGTCGCGCGTGTCGTTGGACGTTGCGAGTCGGGCCGCCACGTCGATCGATCGCTCCGCTCCGAGGTCCTCCACCGGGGAGGTCCACGTTCCCGGCGAGGATGCATCGACGAGTTCCAGGCGTCCGTCAGCGGCGTCCCAGGCGAGGTTATCGATCGACCCCTGGGTTGACAGGTCGTAGGCCCGGGTCGAAAGCACGGCGAGCTCGGGCGGCGTCGCCGGCGACGTCACGACCACGGTCGACGCAGTGAAGCTCAGGCGCCCGCTCGGCGCGATGCTGCGAACAAAGAACCGCGTCGCGACGCCGGGCGGCAGCCGCAGGCCCGCGACCTCGGGCTCGATCGAGCGGACGAGCAGGTGGCAGTCTTCGGCGCCGACGTTGGGCCGCGTCGTCGTGTCGCCACCGGCCAGCCACTGGTACCCGGCCGCCCCCTCGCGCGGATCCGCGGTCAGCGTGTAGGTGCCATCGGCCTCGAGGGTTGCCGTCGGGTTCGAGGGCGGCGGTGGCGGCGGCGACGCCAGGTCGCTGAACACCTCGACCTTCGGCACGCGCGGGCTCCCGGGCGAAAGCGCAGAGCCCAACGAGCTGACCGCAACAACGGCGTATTCAAACGCGACCCCGTTGATCGGAAGATCGACCACCGCCGCGGCCCGGCTCACGAAGGCGTTCGGCTCGACGACAAACGTCTGCGTCCCGATGCGTCGCCTGTACACCAAGAACGAACTCGTCCGTTGCTCGTCCTGCGGGCGTTGCTGCCAGCTCAAGACGATCCGGGGCGGTGACTGATCCGGCTCGGAAGTCAACCGAAGTCCGAAGACGGGCCCCGGGGCCTCGTCGCGAGGGTTCAAAACGCCATAGGGCGGCACCGGCCTCGGATCCTCGTCGTCATCGTCGATCCGCTCGTCGTACTCGATCGCCTCGACGCGCCAGGTGAGATCCTCGAAGCTGTCAAGCTCGACGCGCGTGGCCATGAACGGCTTAGCCTCGAGCCCGTCCGCCCCGAACGCGTACGAGTTGAACTCGAGAGGCACCGGCGCGAACGGCTGCGAGACCGTCAGCTCGGCGCCGTCGGCGTAGTCCCCAGCCGGGCTCGAGATCGTCCTGACCTGGGCGGTCCCGTCGTCCGCGACAGTGCGCACGACGTAGGTCGTCCCGGCCTCGAGCGTCACCTCTTGATCAAGCCGGACCGTCGTCTCCGTCGCCCCTCTCAAGGCGCCCGAAGCGATCCCATAGCCGAACTGCCGAAGCGCCAGGTCGAACCGGTCGCCCGGCTCGATCACCATCGCCGGCATCGCGACCTTGAACTCGACCGTCCGGCCCAGGTATCGCTCGCGTTTCACGTAATGATTCGCAAGCGCGGACGCCTGCTCCCGATCGGTCACCCCCTCGAGGCGAACCGACCGAGACCGTACCAGCTCGGTCGTGAGCCATTGCGTGCCCAACGGCGGTGCCTCGACCTCGTCGAGCTCGCCGTCCTCGTCGGTCGATTCGAACTGCGCCACGATCTGGTTCGGCCGCACGAGCCCCCCCGTCGTCGCCTCCCTCATGTAGCGTGCGTCGGGAACGCCCGAGTCGTCCGTCGCGATGATCTCGCGATCGGTGATGGTGTCGACGGCGACGGTCTGGGGCCGGAACGCGACGAAGCGGTAGATGTCACCCGAGAACGCCGGCACGCACCGCCCCGCGGCACAGAACACCCGCAGCAGCTCCCGGGGCGAGCGGCCCTCACGGAGGGCGATGTTGAGCTCGTAGCGGCGCCGCTGGCCGTCGGTCAAGACTCGATCGACAAGCTCGTCGCACGTCTGGGCCCACTCGATCAGCGATCGCGTGTCGATCCGTGCATCGCCCACGGCGGCGCCGAAGCCCCAGGCCGTGTTGGTCAGCATCTCGAGCACGGCCCACGCGGGATTGGCCGAGTAGCCCCGCGTGAATTGCGGCGACGCGAGATCACTCTGCCCGTCCCACACCCGGAGGTTGGCGAGTCCCTCGACGTCGGCCGAGACACGCGGCACGCTCGTGAGTTGCTCGCTCGCGGGCAGCTCGATCGCGAGCAGGGCGACGCCCGGGTAGTTGAGGTTGGTGTCCTGCACCTCGACGACCTGCTCGAAATACATGACGTCCGAGGCGGTCACGTCGCTCGTCGGGCTCGCGGGGTCGACGCGTTCGGCCTGCACGTCGTGCAAGACGCCCGGCTCCACCGCCTCGAGGCGCAGCTCGCTGACAAACTCGGACCGCTCGGCCCGCTCAACGGTCGCGACCCGCCACGCCGACCACGCCCCCGCGCCGCCCCCGGTGTCGGACGTCCGGATCCTCGCACGCCAACGCACGCGCCTGGTGTCGAGCGTGCCCGAGTCCCCGACGACGAACAACCCCTCCGTGAACCGCACGCGCAACCGGACGGCGTCGACGACGTCCGCGGTGCTGTACAAGACCGCATCGGACGACGCGGCCGGTCCGGTTCGGCTCGCGCCCGTGTCGTTGGCCAGAAGCTCCCCGAGCCCCGGCGCGACGTCCTCGAGCCGTTCGACGTCATCGAAGCCGGTGATCGGCGATTGGGTTTCGGTGCCCAGGCGGGTCCAGACGCGAGCGCCCGGGTAGTCGCTGATCGGGTTGTCGTTGACGTAGACCCCCGAGATCGTCTCGCTATCGACCCCGTCGACGTCGGAGTCCAGCCCGCCGATCGATCGAAACGGCCCGTGTCCCATGCACATCAGCATCCGGAGGACCCCGGTCCCCGAGCCGTCGGTCGAGTCGACCGGGATCGACGAGAGCAGCTTGCCGCCCCACAGCGGGACCGCGCCGAAGACAACGGGGATCTTGTCCCCCGGGATCGCCGGCGACGCGAACCGCGCGAACGCCGGGCGCTCCTCCTCCGGCGTCGTCTCGACGACCGGGGCCTGCAGGTCGCGGGTGACGAAGAGCGTGCTCGCCACTTGGAACAAGCTCGAGACAACGAACAGCCCGACGGTCCCGGCATCCTCCGGTCTCGGGGCGAGCTGCAGCCGAGCGACGCCGGACGCGAGGCGACGGTCGTCGGCGTCGGCGGGCTCGCCATCGGCCAGGATCGCGAGCGGACCGGGCGGCAAGGCGAGCCGACCCCGCTCGTCCGAGATCACCTCGGCGATCGTTCGCACACCCGGCGCGACCTCGATCACGCGACGGCCTCGCTTGACGATCACGTCGTCGTACGCGGCGATCAGCATGCCGCCACCCGCAGCGATCGCGGCCTGGCCCGGACCGTGAAGATGCCGGCCTTGAACACGAGGTCGAGCTTCTGAATCTTGAGCGCCCGCCCGTTGGGCACGCTGACGACAAAGGCGACCCGGCCAGAGTCGATGACCACGCCGACCGCGCGGTTCGGTCCGTCGCTCAAGATGTCGCCCGGCCGAAGCACGACGCCGTCGGGCAGGTCGACGAGCAAGTCGCTCTTGAGCAACTCGGCCGGGCGCTCGGGCAGGTCGACGCCGATCCGAGACACCAGCGCCCGAGCAAACCCGTAGCAATCGAGCGACCCCTCGGCCGCGTCGGCGTCGTCAACGGCGCCGTACGGGACACCCGCGAGTTCTTCGACGCCGCGTTCCAGCAGCCGTGTCCGCTCACTGTAAACGTCACTCATACCGTCACCCTCGCCCTGACCAGGGTCGGAAATCGGGTCCTGTCAAACGAAGGCCCCGGCACCTCGTCGATGTCCGCGGCGTGCCCAAGAACGAGCGAGCACCGGTTGGGGTCGAGCTCGGCGCGGAGCACGCGGAAGGTCCAGGTCAGCGCGCCGGTCTCGGTGGGGGCGCTGTCGTGCACGAGCCTGAGCGTCACGCTCTGACCGAGCTGGTCGCCCTCGACGTCGATGATGGCCTGCGGGATCAGCGAGGCGTTCGGGACGACCAGCGTCGCCTCCCCCGTCGACGCGTCGACGTCGGCACCAGGCAGAACGATCGAGGCGATCCCGGCCTGGTAGATGATCGAGCCGAACTGCACGGGGCGCCGTCCCGAGCACAGCCGGTAGAACTGCCCGGCGTTCTGGGAGGCGATCTCGGCGAGCCATATCCAGCGGCCGGCGCTGTGCAGCGCCCGGCTCGCCGTCGTAAGCGACGTGGGTACGGTCCGGGCCATCAGGAAAGCGCCACCCATTGGACGATGACATCGTTCGGATCGACGGCGGTGCTGGCGGGCGTCACCGTGAACTCGGTCGCACCGCCCCCGGCGGGGTCAACGGCGACGTTGCCGCCGGAGAGCGAGATCGCCGGCGACGTCGGCGACAAGACCCCCAGCTCTGGCCCGGGGCCCGAACCCGGACTCGGCACGTTGCGCCACTCAACGGTGACGACGAGCGCGCGAAACTCGACCCCGGTGTCGATGGTGTACGCGACGGTGTCCTGGGCATCCGAGATCGTCTCTGATCCGGACGCGACGCCCAACTGGGACACCGTCGCGAGGTCGCTCGCGTCGACACCCGGCGCCGCGTTGGTCGCTCGGTTCCCCCCGAGGTCCAGGTTCCCAGACATGGGCTGCTCGCCGGTCAGAAGCACCACCTGATCGCGTCGGGGTGCGTGCGATCCCAGCGTCGCGGCGCCGACAAACTGGACCTGCTGACCGCCGCAGTTCAAGGGGCCCGCCAGCGGCGTCGCCCCGTTGGCGGTGAGCACCTTCGACACGCCCTGGCTGAGATCAATCAGCGTGTCGAAGGTCGTACCGTCGCTCAGTTTGATCGCCGACGCTCCGGTGTCGTGCCAGAGCGCCCCGTTGGGTTTGACGGACGGCTCGACGCTCCCGCTCTGCAGCGAGATCACGGCCTCGAAGCGGCTCGCGAGCGAGAGCCAGAGCGTCACAAGGTTGTCGTTCGCGGCGGGCGGGGCGTACAGACTCACGCGATCACCTCCTCAAGTGTCAGGCGGCACTCGTAGGTGCCAACGGCGGCCGGGCTCTGGGTGCCCGACCGGCCATCGACGAGCACAAACTCCGAGGCGGTTAGGGCACGCACCGCGACCGGGTCGCCCCCCCGACCGTCGGGGTACAGCGTCATCGCGTTCACACCCGAGCCGCACGTGTCCTCAAAGAACGCCTCGAGCAAACCGCGCTGCCCCGCGTCGAGCCCGGTCCACTCGGCGTCGAACGTGGTCCGGGGGTCGGCGTCCATCGAACTGGTCTTGAGCAGCCCGCACGCAAGCCGCAGACGCCGGACGGGCCACACCGGCGCCGCGCGCTGGACGCGGCTCGGTTCGATCGGCGGCTCGCCAACGCTCAGAGGCTCGGCCGTCGGGAGCATCGTTCTCAAGCCGTTGACGGCGTTGACCACCGCGACGGCGTCGGGGCCGCGGCTGTAGGGCGCGACACGGATCGCCGCGTTGGTCATCGTGTGACCCCCACGCGGGCCGTGGCGCGTCCCACGCGTCGGCTCAGCTGCGGATTCTGCTCGATCGCGGCGACAACCTGATCCGCGATCGCACTGGGCAGCCGTCGCACGGTGTCCTCGTTCGCGGCGCCGGTGATCGTGATCGGCGCGTGGATCTCGACGACAATCGACGAGGCCGCCCGGTCCCGGTCGTCGCGACGGATGCGCTCACCCCGTTGCATCGCGGCGAGCGTCGCGGGGTCCTGGGCGCCGACGGCCCGCCTGCTGAGGACGAACTCGCCCGGCGTGAGCATCCCGAGCACTGAGTCGACGCCGTGGTTCGGACCACGGACAAAGGCGCCGTTGGCCGCGTGGAGGACGCGCCGGACCGAGGTGGGCACCCCGGGCACCCGCCCGCCGGTGTTGAACGGTCCGACGGTCGGCTGGGGTGGCCCGACCAGTGTCGCCCCCGTGATGGTGTTCGTCGGGAGCCGTGCGGGCTGCAAGACACCCGAGCCGTTGACCGGGTCGGTTCCTCCGGAGACTGACGACGCAATGCCCGAGATCGCGCGGAGAATCGCGAACTGAAGGATGGTCTGCGAGATCAGGCGGAGCGTCGAGGTCAGCGCCTCGCGCATCGCCTCGCCGAAGGTCTTCGCCCCCTCGGCGGCGTCGATGAACCCCGAAGCCAGGTTGGCGCTCAGGCTCTGCGCGGTGCTCTGCACAAGGCCATCGGCGAACGTCAGCACGTCGTCGGCGATGCGCTTGATCTCAGCGAGCCCGTTGCTCGCGCCCTCGATGAGTTGGTCGATCCCAGACGGCAGCTCGGCGCCTTGCTGGGTTGTTTGACGGATCGAATCGAGGATATCCCGGATCGTCCGAGCGTCGAAGCCGACACGCCGCAGCGCTTCGCTCACGCCGAGCAGGCTATCGACCTGCCCGGCAACGCCGGCCAGGCCCGTCCCGAGATCGGCTGTTGTCTTGCTGAGCGCCTCGCCGAACGCCGCGATGCCCTCGGGGCTGAGCTGGATCCTCCCGAGTTCGTTCTGGACGTCGGCGCCGAGACGCCGAGCGGAGGCAAACAGAACCTCGGCCTGTTGCGCGAACGCCACCTCAAGCAGCGGGACGCCCGTGAGTTCCCCCGCCGCCATCGCAAAGCCGTCGGCGATCGCGCTGACCGATGCACCCGCAATCGGTGCCGCGAGCGCGGCGATGCCGGCGGCGATCGGGAGGCCCAGCGTTGCGATAAGCCCGGGCAGCACGTCCTGAACAACAACAAAGGCAACGTTGACGAGGTTGAGCGCGAGATCGCCGAGCGTTCCACCAAGGTCTGTCCCGATGTTCGTCAGGTACTCAAGGAGTTCGTGAGACACCCCGTCGAGATTCTGGCGGATCAAGCCGACGATGTTCCCGATGACCTCGGGCGCGGCGGCGATCGCGACCGCGACCGCGTCGAGGACGTCGGCGAGCCCCTGGCCGTTCTGGCCGATGATCGAAGCCTTGACACCATCGACCGCAGCGCCCACCCGCGATAGCGCCTCACGGAACGCAACGGCGGCCGCGACCTGGTCCTCGGTGAAGATGACGCCGAGGGCCTCGGCCTGACGCCGGAACCGCTCGAGCTCTTCGGTCCCAAGCGTGAAGAACGCAAGGAACCGTGCGCCCTCATCGGCGAGCAGTTCTTTGGCGAAGAACTCGCGCAGACCCGCCTCGGGCAGCGCGTTGATCTTGGTGATGACCTCGTCGATCAGCTCGTCGGTCGATCGGAGCACACCGTTGGCATCGAACACCTCGAGCCCGAGCCGCTTGATCGCATCCGCCCCGGCCCCGGTTCCGAGCCTGGCCCCCTCGGCGATCCGTTCGTTGAGATCGCCGACCAGGTCGGCGATGTCCCGGGCCTCGGCGCCGAACTGCCGGCCCAAGAACAGCAAGAAACTCAGCGACTCGACGCTCGCCGTCGTTCGCTGGGCCGCGTTGCCCAGTTCCTGCAACTGCCGAGCGGTGTCGCTGATCCCGGCGACCGCCTGGCCGCCGGCGAACACGCCGAACGCCGCGGTGAGCAGCACCGGCAGGCTCGTCAGCCGACGGGTCAGCGATCCGACCACGCGTCCGAGCGATTCGAACTGTCGCTTGCCCACGCTGGCCAGCCTCGTGATCGTCGTGATCACACCACGGATCGGCGCGGTCGCCTGATCGATGGCCTTGATCACGATGCTCAGTTGCTTGGCCACGCGGCACCTCCAAGCCCCTCGGCGGGCGCTGGCCCACCGAAGAAGGGTCCGTTTACACCGACGTCGGCGTAGAGATGACCTCTGTACGAGCCGGGGCACTCGGCGACGGTCGTCCCATGACCGCACCGCCGACCCCCCCGGGTCGATGCCGCATCTTCGCGAGCTGCTTCACCGCACCCATATCGCCGCGCCTGATGAGCTCTCTTTCGAGGGCCATCGCGTCCTCGTCTGAGTCGAGATTCGCGGCGGTCATGTTCCCGCCCGACGCGGTTTGCACCGAAGCCAAGACGTTGGCAGCGCGTCGGCTCAACCGCTTCCAAATCGCAAAGCCAACGGGGACCGCCGTCAACGCGCCGCCCGATCCCAGCAACCCCAGAGTCGTCGCCGTTTCCGCCAGGCCGCCGAGCAGCCGCCCGGCGTCGCTCTCGACCGTCTCGAGTTCCTCGCTCGCCTCCGCGAGGTCGACCCTCGCCGCGTCGACGGTGTCGTCGGCGTCGGCGAGCCTGGCCTGGATCCCGGCGATGATCGCCTCAAAGGTCCGCTCGGTGGCGCCCGCCGCGCTCAACCCGGCCCGCGCCTCGTCGACGTCCCGCCTCGCGTGCTCGATCCTCGTGTTCACCGCCTCGAGGCGGGACTCGATCGCTTCGACCAACGGCGAGAACGCGGCCTCAGCCGCTTCGGCGTCCGCCTTCGCGGCGACCCTGAACTTCTCAAGCGTGCCGGCCAGCTCGGCCTCGGTGCCGTGCCGTTCGCGTTCGGCGGTCTCGAGGTCCGCCGCGGCCGTCGCGTGCCGCGAAGCCGCGTCCTGGTCGGCCTCAACGGCCGCTTTGAACTCTTCGAGCGTCGCGGCTAGCTCGGCCGCGGTCCGGTCACGCTCGACCTCCGCCGCCTCGAGGTCGGCCGCGGCCCGCGTGTAGCCAGCCATCGCATCCCGGTACGCCTGGCACCCCGGCAACGACACCGCGAACGCCAGCAAGACGACGATCCACACGATCCGCTTCATATCCCGATCCCTTCCGCCCCCATCGGGCGAGGTTGCTCTACTTCCCGTCTTGTTCAACGCCAGCTCGCCTGCCCTCGACGATGCCCTCAACTTTGGAAACCCGAGCCGTCAACTGCAGCTCAAGCTCGTGATGGTCCTTTCGCAGGCCCTTGACCTCGGTCAGCGTCTGCTGTTGTGCGAGGCGCGTTTCCCGGTGCCTCTCGTCCCCGAGCCGGTCGTTCTGTTCGGTCTGGCGTTTCAGGCCCCAGAGCAACAGCGCGATCGCCAGCGGGCCGGCGACCGACATGACCAGCGTCACCATCGGAAGAAGCGAGGACGCGGCCGGCGGCGTGGTCATGGTCATCGCCGCCCCCCATCAGACTCAGTCGAGCCCGCCAACGACTCGATCGACGCCGCGGTCCGTTCGATGCTGTCGATGCTCTCGCCCGCGTCCCGCGCCATGCGGCGCAGCTCAACAAGCGCCCGCGCGAAGGCGTGCCGCCGCGTCGACGGTGTCATCGCCCCGGTGTTGTCGACGCCAATGACCTCGCGCGCCCCTTTGTGTTCGAAGACCGCCACGCCGACGCCGCCGCCGGCGCACGCCTGGCGAAGCTGCCCCTCGACCAGCGAAGCGCGGACCGAGGGATCTCCATCTCGGGCGGCGTTTCTCATCGGTCAGCCCCCTCCCGGAGTTGTTCGATCATCGAGGGCAACACCCGGAGCACCTCGAGCAGCGCCGGGTGCGGGTCGTCGATCTCGCACACCCGGAAGACATCCGCCAGCGGGAGCGGAGACCTCCACAGCATGAACACCTCGAGCACCCCGGCGCACGCGTCGAGGGCCCGCCGCGTGCCTTCCGGCGGTGAGCCGGGATCGATCGGGATCATCCGCCGGCCACCGCAGACCCCGCCCCCAGGCTCGCACGCCCCGGGGGGAGGCACCGCGCCCGGCGTGTCCGGGCCGGTGATCCCGGCCGCGGCGCACTGCGGGCACAGCGTCATCGCCTGCAAGCCTGGGGGCTCGTCCGCCGCCTTGGCTCTGGCCAGCTCGTCCATCGCGACCAACCACAGCGCCGCCTCCCTTAGTTTCCCTGCTGCTCGCCCGACAGCTCGCTGCCTTCGGTGGCCTCATCCGACTCGCCCGAGATGACAGCGAGGACTTCGGCCAGGTCGTCGCCGGGCACCGCGTCACCGACCGCCTCGGACGCGATCAAGCCGATGCCCGTCTCGCGCAACGTGGTGAACGGCACCGGATCTCCGTTGTCGGGATCCGTGAGGTTTTCGCTGCCGACGATGCCGGTGCGCAGCAGCAGGTTGCTCATCCGGAGCTGGCTCGCGCTGTCGCCCGCAGCGAGCCCGGCCCGGCTGCTGATCTTCTCGAGAGTCGAACGCTTCGCGACGCGCTTGACGAGCACGGCGCCGCCGTTCGAAAGCTCGATCCGCCGCGGCGAGTTGTGGGTTGGGATGCTGGACATTGAGGGTTCTCCTGGTTCGGTTGCGTGCCAGCGTTACGCCGGCGCGACAATGTGGGTGATCTCGAGTTCGTCGTCGTCCGTTCCCACGGCCGTCAGCGTGAGGCTGTCGGTCGCGATGCCGTTGCGGTCGCTGTCGCTGATATCGCCGAGGATCTGCAGCGCCGGAGCTCGCACCACCAGCAGCCCGCTCGTGCCAGTGAGCGACCCGATCCGAGCGAGCAGCTCGATCGTCGTTTCCGAGTTGGCCAACGACACGACGTTGAGCGCCCCCGGGTCGTGCTCCGGATCGATCGACACGGTGATCTCGCGGGCCGTGATCGCGGGCGGCTGGAAGCCCTGGGCGGCGATGCTCGCGGTGGTGTCGGTCGCGGCGGTGCGCCGATCCTCGAGCGTGTTGTTGAGGTTGATCGTGCAGCTCGCGACGACGGGAACATGCGACCCCTGCGACGAGGTCAGCACGAACGGGACGGCCTTGATAACAGGGGCGTCCACGATCGCCGGCATGTCGGACGGCAGGACAAGGTCGCCCGCTCGCGGTGCGCCGCTGCCGTCGTCGATGAAAGCCCCCCGGAATTCGCCGCGGAGCATCGCCGGCTGGTCCGCGTTGAGCCGGATCTCGCCGCGGCCACGGGCCCCGCCCACGGTGTGCCGTTGACCGCCGATGCGGTACTCGGCGGTCAGAGAATCCGGCGTCTGCCCCTCGCGCTCGGTCACCGGGCGGAACTGGAACCCGGCGCTCTGCTCGGTCTGGCCCGCGGACACCGCCGCCTGGTTCTGAACCCCGGCGTCGTCGAAGAGCGTGTCGGCGTCCGCGAACGGTGCGCCGGTCAGCGTGACGTAGTACACGCGAGAGCCCTCGACGTGCGCCACGCGCGCGGTCTTGGTCGCGCTCGACAGCGTCGCGTTGTTGCCGATCGTCGCCCCGACCGCCGGAGGGGCCGGGCTGAACCCGTCGGTGTCGATGGTGTTCACGACGTACGGGGCGAAGCCCATCGCCCGGATCATGTCGTACCACTGCGGCGCGTTCGCCGGCACGTCCGACATCGGCTTCGTCAGATGCACTTCCTGAGGCGAAGCGCCGACGCGTTGCGTTCGATTGGTCAGCGACCCGGGCACGCCGCCCCGCTCGAACTCGCCGCGGCTCGACCGCATGGCCATCTCTTCGGCGTCGGCGACGACCCGGGCCGGCACGCCCGACTGGCCGAAGTCGATGGGGGTGCCAAGCGTGGGCTCCATTTGGAGCAGCACCTGGCGGGTCCGCGTGAGGTGCGTTGTTGCGGTCATGGCTCAGCGTTCCTTCCTTGGTCAGTCGCCCACTCGTTCGAGCTCAAGCGTGATGTTTGCCCGGCATTCGCCGAGCGAGCGGGCGATGTCGGGCGCGTTCAGGATTCGGTACAGCGGGGCGTCGGCGACCGGTGTGCCGCCGGTTGGCGGCGGGTCGATCCACGTACGAAAGCGCGTCGGAACCGCCCCGCCCCGGGTCACCTCGAGCGCTTCGCGCACGGCCTCGTGTTCCCCGTCGGTCGCGAGCCGGGCGACGCCCGTGACGCGACGCGCCGGGCGGTTGTGCAGCCGGCGCGTGTGCCGGCGGGCGCCACCGACGGCGCCGAGCGCCTCTGTGGATATCACGGCCGAGAGCGACCCGACCGAGCCCCCCGGCTCGAACACAAAGCGCGACGATCCGTCCGGGTTCAGCAGCGGGTTGATGGTGTTCGGTCCAGCCGGGTCATCAACCACGCCCGTCGTCAACGCGACCGACGACTCGAGCTGCACCGGCGGACCGCACGGCGGGAAGTTCTGGCCCTGGGGCTGGTACTCGCCCGTGTACGCGAGCGTGCCCCCAGAGGGCCCGAGGCGGTGGAGTTCGTCGACGTCGGGATGGTCTTCGAGCAAGAGCGCGTCGTCCGCGTCGATCAACGCGAACCCGGCGTCGTCGAAGAAGAGCGTGTCCTTGCCCGCCGAGCCGAACGGCGTGATCGCGACGTCGGCGCTCTGCACCCGCAGCGGCCACATCAGCGCCCGCCCGCGCTGCCAAGCACCGTTGAATCGGTTCACGCTGATCAGGTAGTGACCGCCGGCGGCGTTGGCCAGGACCCCCGCGTCGGGGAACTCCAAGACCTCGGGCGAGCCGCCGGTCGAGAGCGTCTTGGTGAACCTCAGCGCCCCGCGGAACGCGATGTCGATCGGACGGGCCGACTCCCACGCGTCCGAGCGCGAGTCGCCGTCGTAGACGAAGCCGGGCTCGTTGACGAACGCCTGCGTCGTCTCAAGCGTGTACGTCGCGATCCGCCCGGTCACGACACCGTCGGGGCAGTCGGGCGACGGGGGCAGCGTGGTCGTGTGCGAACCGGTCAGGGTCAAGATGTCGCCGGCGGTGAGCATCAGCCACCCCCCGCCGGTTCAGACGGTGCCCGCGACGGGTCGCCGTACCAGTGCCGATAGGTGATCCGCAGCGCGTGGCTCGTCACCGCTCGACCCTCTTCGAACCCGACGCCGCCGCCGCCGAGTTCGTCGGTCTTGACCGCCAGCCCGCCCCACTGAGTGCCCCAGTCCGGCCCTTCGGCCGATGGGCTCTCGGTCGCGTAGAGCAGCGAGACCCGCGAGCAGAACTCCGAGGCAATCTGGGCCGGGCTGGCCAACGCACCGGGGTCAGCACCGTTCTGGTTCTGGGGCACGTCGCCGGTGGGCAGGGCGGCGACCAGCGCGACGCCGAACGCCTTCTCGACCAGCCCCGACTGTCGCTGCTCGACCACCTCGTCGTCGCCGACGACCATCACGACATACACGCTCGAATCGATCGACGCGGTATCCGCCTCGACGTCGACCTCACCCTCGAGGTCGACCTGGCCGACCATGTCGAGCGACGCGATCGCCGAGCGGATCCGTTCGATCAGCCGCGAGCGGACCGTCGTGACCGCGATGCCGGTGTGCAGTTCGCTCACGCGCCGCCCTTTCTGGGCAGACCCCGGCCGATGCTGTCGGCGTTGACACGCCGGCTGATCTCGAGGGCGGCCTTGCGGGCGCCGGCGTGATCGCCCGGGTTCATCTTGAGGTGCTCGGCGAATGCCGCGGCGCCCAGGGCCCGCACCCGCTCGTGCCGGACGAGCCGGTCCTGCAGGGCCGCCCGCCCGGCGACGGTGACGAGTTTGCCCAGGTCCCGCTCGAGTTTCACCGCGTGCCGCGGCTCGATGCGATCGAACTCGGCGAAGAACCCGAGCAGGGGGCGGTGCACGGTCGACCTGCGGAGCACGCCGGCGACAAGGCTCCGGGCCCCACGCGCCCGCGTGCCGGCGATGTCGGCGACGAGCAGACCCGAAGGGGTCACGTCGTACCGGTTGCGTTTGAGCTGGTCGCGGAACTGGCGGACACGCCCGAGCGCGGGCGCCGACTGGTGCAGGTTCCGGAAGCCGAGCAGCGGGATCGCCATCGGGCCGCCGGCGCTGACGCGCCGGCCGCCCCTCTCGAGCAGCGTGATGTCGATCGGCCCGCCCGCCGCGCTGTCGTCGTTGATGCCCGCCGCGAACGCCTCGCCCGTCGCCTCGGCGTAGGTGTTGGGGTACGGCCGGCGCGTCCGGCTGTAGAACTGCAGCCTCGAGGCCATGAACCTCTGAGCGCGTCGCTTGCCCGGGAAGTCTCGCCCGACGCGCCGCAGCACCGAAGAGCGGTGGTGGCTCAGCAGGTCGCCGGTGCGCGTCGCGATCACGGTCGGCCCGAGCCCGCCGACGAGCCCGAGCGTCGCGCTCGCCTCGGCCACGCGGGCCGAGAACCCGAGCGAAACACCCACCCCGGTGCGGGACCCGCTCGCCGTTCCAACGGTGGTCGGCGCGCGGCTCAAAGGACGTCCCCCTGCACGCGTGTGCGCTTGCACCCGAGCACCCAACCCCCGACGTCGCGGCGGCGCTCTTTAACCTCGAGCCAGACGGTGGGCGCTTGTTCATTGGGGTCAAGGCCCAGCGCCGCCCTCGGGAACTCGAGCGTCGCCCCGACGTGCACCTCGGCCTCGGTCGCGCCCTGATCGAGCGACAGCGACACGGTCCATTCTGGAATGTCCGCCAGCCGGCCGGCCGCCTGCGCCGCGGCGCCGACGCCCGCGGGACGCGGTCTCGTCTGTTGGTCACCCGGGTCGACCATCACCAACACGACGACGCCGACGTCGGCCGACCGCGGGTCGCATCCCCTGGGCCGCACGATCGACGGGACGCCCGAGGCCGCAGCGACGGCGGTCAGGGTCTGGGCGACGAGCGTCTCGTGCGCAGGCCGGGCGTAGCCGGCGACGAGAGCCGACGACTCGACCGGGGCAACCGGCCCCGAGGACGTACCGGGCTGGATCGGCAGCGAACTCATCAAACCCCGCCGCGCCGTGTCCAACGGGGCGGGGAAAAGGCCGAGGCGGCGAGTGCAGGACGGTGAATCTCGCTCACACCGCTCGGCCGACGATCGACCTGACGCTTTACTTGGCGAGCCCGACCACGACGACCTCGTCGTCCGACGCGACCGCGGTCGCGCTCAGCACAACCGTGCCGTCACCGGGCACACCCCACGCCGCGCCCGCGGTGTTGAGGGCGCCCGAAGCGGTGCGGATGTACGCGTGTTCGATCTCGATGTCACCGGCGCCACCGGTTTCCGCGGCGGCGATGGTGACCTGGTTCGCGGTGGCCTCGGCACCCGTCACGGCACGACGAACGGCGAATTTGCGACCACCGGCCAGCTCGTGCTTACTCAGGGAAAGGCGGACCTTCACGGTCGTCGCGCTCGCCGCGGCGTCCTCGACCACCTCGCCGAACAGCGTGCCTAGGTCGGCGCTGACGCGGTTGTTGTCCGCGTCCCAGCCAACGCGGGCCCCGGCCGCCAGCGCTGTGCCGGTCTGCTTGCCGACCTCCCAGATGCCGCCGAACACGATCGCCCCGGTCGCGCCGACGCCGATCGGAGCCTGCGCGATTCCGTAGGCCAGTCCCGTCTCGACAACGCCGAACCCCGCGATGATCGCCGCGGAGCTGTTCGTCCACTTCAGCGAGTTGTCTTGCGTGTGCTTCTTGATGAGCCGTGCCATGAGTTGGTCCTCTCGTTTGCGATGGGGCCGCGAATCACGGGGCGGCGGGTCTCACACCGGCCCGGTCGGAGAAAAAAGGTTCAGGTTCAGGCGCCCGGGTTCCGGTACGCCGCCTCGGGGTCGAGGAGCCTGGCGACCACACCGGGGAGCTTGAACTCCCACTCGACCTTGTTAAACCCGGCCTCTTTCTGGCGGATGACAGGCGTGCGCTGGTTGTCGAGGAACGCGACGACCGCGGCCGCGGCGTTCGACCGGCGCGGGTCGGTCACCATGTCCCACGCGGCTCCGTCCTTGTGCTCGGTCTCGAGCACCTTGAGAGCACGGACGCGCGCGTTGGTCGGCTCGTCGTTGGACGCGCCGCGGATCACCGGGCTGTTGATGACCTGCTCGGCATCGACGCCAAGGCCGGCGGGCACGATGACGTAGCCCGGCCGCAAGATCGTGCGGCGCGATTCCTCGCCGGCCGCGTTGAGAAGCGACTGGTTGCTCATCGCCTTGATGCCCGCGAGCAGACGGGCGTGTGTGATCTCGCCGCCGGCCGTGGCCAGGTTCTTCCGGGCCTCGTCGAAAAACGGCACGTCGTCGAACTTCATGGTCGGGTTGGCGTTGAGCTGGGCAACGACCAGACGATCCGGGACGCGAGCGGCGGCCTGTCCGCCCATGATGCGAATCTGCTGCAGCGCGTTCATGTCGTCGTTGCGGAGCATTTGCTCGGTCAGGCTGAGTAGCTTGCCGAACGGCGTCACCTTCATCGAGATCTCACGATCCCGCAGGGTGGCCTCGTCGGGCTCGTCGCCCTCGGGCACCTCGTCGAATTCCGGGAACGCCGACGCCCGGCTGATGTAGATATCACGGAAGTCCTGCGCGGTGATGACCCGGCAGAAGTTTTGGTAGATCGTCGGCTCTTCGATGAAGCCGACGAGCATGATCTTCCGCATCGCGTCGCGCAGGATGGCCGGGAGCGACCCGCTCGAGTGCGCCGAGCCGGCCGCGATACTCTCGGGGCGCGTGTACGCGTTAATATTCGCTTCCCACACACGAGCAGCGTTCGAGGCCGCGACGGGCGATAGACCCATCGCGCCGATCGCGAACGACGTCGCAACGGCCCTGATTGTCAGCCCACTGAGCCCCGAGGACTCGCCCCGCTCGATCGACTGCGAGGTGGCGGCCGCGTCGGACTCGCCGAACTGCTTGGCCACCCTGGAGTAGTCGTCGTTGTTCAATGCCTCGGACAGACCGCCGCCCAAGACGGTATCGGCGAGCACAGCCGCCATGTCGCCGTACTTACGTTCGTCGCCGTCGCCGCCGTCGACCGCCGTGGCATCGGGCAGCGGCGCCGCGTGTTCTTGGAGCTTGTCGAGCAGTCCCGACTTGAAGCCTTCGACACTCGTCCCGCTGGTCTTGGCGGATTCCAGAAACTCGGCAACGCCCGGCCGACCGGCGTACGGCGCCGCGGCGAAATCGATGCCGAGCAGACGGGCACGCTCGGCGGCGGCCGCCTCGGCGCGGGCCTGGTCGATCTGCGACGCGTGCACCGGATCGGTCGGGCTCGGGTCGGCGGTTGCGGTCGGGGCCGGGGCGGTCTGACCCCCGGGGTTCATAGGAGTGGTCACTGTGCTACCTCCGTCTATGGGGGTGTGAATCGAATCGCCCGCGGCGGGCGTGTCCGTCCGAACGGTGGA
Organism: Planctomycetota bacterium; assembly: GCA_038748775.1. GTDB lineage: Bacteria > Planctomycetota > Phycisphaerae > Phycisphaerales > UBA1924 > DAIQNV01. The sequence continues at coordinate 401,268 of JBCDIT010000001.1, read as the reverse complement.
CGGGTCAAACGGTGGGGGTTGGCCGGTCGCGCCGGAGGTGACACCGGGAGCGCCCGGCACGCCGCCGGGGCCCTGAGCGGTGTCGTTCATCCGGCGTACGGCCGTCGAGGGCCGCTCAACGCGATCGACCAAGCCGAGAGAGATCGCGGTGTCAGCGGTAAACAACTCACCGGTGGCGATGGGGACCATCGCCTCGGCGTTGATCCCACGACCGGAAGACACCGCCTCGACGAATCGGTCCATGATCGAATCGATGCGCGACCTGGCGGCCTTGCGGTCATCGTCGGTGATCGCGGTCATCCTGACCGGTGTGCCCGCGGCCTTGCGGGGGTCGGTCTTCACGTCCTCGACGTGGATCCCCGCGTTGGCGAGCATCCCGGCAAAGCTCATAAGGATGGTCTTGACGCCGAGCGAACCAACAAAGGTCCCCCGATCGGCGACGACCACGTCCCCGGCTTGGCTACCGAGCCACAACGCGCCCGACGCCCCGAGCTGGTCGTAGATCGTCGTCACGGGTTTGCCGCTCTGGGCGATCGCGTCCCCGGCCTGCTCGACGCCGAAGGCGGACCCGCCCGGGGAACTGACGTGCAGGGCAATCGAGTTGACCTGATCATCCGCGTTCGCCGTGGCGATCGCCGAGATCAGCGTGCGGTAGCTCGTGCCGCCCACTCGGGCCGCGGCCTCGGGCGAGTCCTCGAGCACGCCGTGTACGGGCACAACGGCGACCGTGCCCGCCCGGGCGTAGAGCACGGGCGGCGAAGCCCCATCGAGGCCCTGCGCCTGATCTCCCGCAACGCGATCGACGACGACCGGATCGCCGTCGCCCAGCTCGGCGCAGAGCGTGTCAAAGAAGCCGCGAGCCCGCCGCCCGTGCTCGGCGAGCTCGCCGGCATTGGACGAGAGGAGTTCACCCGAAGAAGAGAACGCGCTCCCCATGGCGTCCTGAACGGACGTGCTGATCAGGTAGTCGAAGCCGTGCGTTTCGGTTTTGGTGGTCACGTTGTGCTCCCGTTCGCAAACGGGATCGGCCCGTTCGCCTGATCGCCGCCTTGGTCGTTGTCGTCGCTGTCTTCGCGGGGTGGACCGTCACGCTCGGCGTCAACCGCCCGCGACCGCTGTCCCGGCGTCGTCGCAGCCGCAGCGGCCAACCCCTGCCCCGGCAGGCCGCGCGAAACCCTCGCGTCCCAGAGTTGACGCTCGGCCTCGGCTTGCTCGTCGGCCATGTCGGCCCACGTCCGCCCGCGTCTGGCGGCGATCATCGGGAACGTCAGCGTGCCGTTGCCGAGCGCGATGTCCTCGGCCGTGGCTTCGGTCGCTGGGTTCACCCATTCCTCGCCGGGCATGACAGGAGCCGACTTAAACAACTTCTGTGGTTCGGCCGCCCAGACGCGGGCTTGTTCGGCATCAAGCTCGACGCCGCCGAACGTAATGCTCCACGCGACGAACTCGCGGTAGGCCGGACGAGCGATGCGTGCGAGCAGGAGCTGCCGGAGCGAGGCGACCATCCGGCGCGTGCCCATGCTGCCGACCTGGGCCGCCGCGAAGGTCGTCCGGCTAAAGTCGCCGGTGAGTTCCGCGTAGTTGCTCCCGACCGAGGCCGCGATCCAGTCCACGAGCTTGTCGATGAACGCGGACACGTTCGGCGACGGCAACGCGGGCGACAGGACGTGCACCGGGTTGCCCTCCCCGCGCGGCACGCTCGCGACCATCCCGGGCCACATATGGGTGATCGGGTTCCCGTTCATATCGGTGAACGAGTTCGTCGCATCCTTGGGCGCCCCGGTGTATCCGCCTTCCACCGCGATCCCGAGGAACGCGGCGATCTGCGCCTGCATCAGCGCGGCCTCGCCGAAGTTCTTCGCGTCACGCGCCGCGAAGGCGGCCGCGGCCGTCATCGGGACGCCCCGCACCTGACCAACCCGGCCCGCCTGGTGCACAAGCCTGGCCGTTCGCCCATCGAGACGCTCGAGCCCCGGGAACTTCGTCGGATCCCCGAGCGGGAGCCCGGCGCTCAGAGCAGAGCCGAACGGAAGAAAGGCCGGCAGGTGGAGCACGTCGTCGCTGGGGTGGCGGACGTGAACCCACAACGCGGCCGAACGACCGGCGATCTGTTCGACGCCCTGGCGGATCTCTCGGCCTGCGAACTCGCCCTCGGTGATCTCACCGCTGAACTCGAGCGGGACGCGCTCGTGCGGGATCAGCTCGATGGCCGGGCCGGTCGGAACGCCTCGCCACGCCTCGGCGACGATGTCGCGGACCGCGAGATCACCCGCAGCAAACAACTCCTGGATGGTGACGTGCTCGAGTTCGCTCAGCGGTCGGCACCGGTCGGCGTCGATCGCGGACTGGTGCTCGTCCCACAGCTCCCCGAGCCTTCGATTGAGCTCGGGCCACGCGGTCGCGGGGCGCACGGTGACGCCCTGCCCGGGGCCGACAACGCGATCGGCCAGCCGCCTCATCGCGCCCGATATGATGCAATGGTTGCGAGCCAACTCACGGCTGCGGCGAACGACGACCGAGAGGTTCTTGTCGTTGACGAGGTTCGGGCCGCTCTGAGCGGGCAGCCACTCCGCATGACGACGGTTCCGCTCACCCGCTTCGAACGCGTCGCCGTCCGCGATGCGATCGGCCTGGGGGGGCGGTCGGAGCATCGCATCGGCACCGAGGCCCGTGATGTCGGGACCAAACCGGGGAGGCACGTCAAGGCCGGTGATACTCATCACCCGCCCCCTGGGTTACCAAAGGCAACCGCCTGGAACCGCGTCCCCGCAGCGTTGGCCACGCGGTCCTCGTAGGTCTCGATGAGCTTGTGGAGCGACGGAAGATCCTGGTACTTCCAGGTTTGCCCGCCCGCTGTCCCCACCTCGGTCACGCCGCCCGCGATGAGCCGGTCCCGCGTGGTCTTGAGGGCCTCCAGGGTTTCAGCGTCAGAGTTCGCCATGATGCGCATAGTCTCCTCAAAACGCACACAAATAGCAACACGCGCAGCGACACCGGGACCAAGAAAGAGGCCAAGGTTTCCAGATGCGCTCTGCGCGATCGCGGGCCGAGATGTCGTCAGCTCAACCGAGAGCGGAGGGGCGGTCCGAACGCTACGGATCGGCCCGCACACGTTTTATGGTCGAATGACCCCGCCGGTTCAACAGTGTCGATGCACCGTAAAAAGCACAGAACTGGGGGCGATTCGGTGACCCGCGCACCATGCCTCCCCTCGGGGCGCAGTTGTGTCACACTTTGGGTGTTGTTATACCCGAAACAGGCAGAAAAAAGTGACCGCGTCTTGTGTATTTAGATGACCCGCCGGCCGCTCAGGCGTCCTGCCGACCGCAATCTTGTGCGATCAAGCCCCGATCAAATTGCCTAAAAACCGTGCAAAGCACCGGTTATCGGTACGTCGACCACGCGAGCCCACAAGTGAGGCACATGGCCTGGGCGATCGCATCACCTTGATCCGGCTGGGCGGCCAGGAGCTGGCCGTTGCTATGCCATTCCCACACAGTTCCGGTGTACATGGGTTTGAGTCCATGCTCTTGCATGAGCCATCCGGCCCACACGTACAGCCAGGCCGCCCGCACCGTTGCGTCCATCGACTGGAGGTCGGTTTCCTCGTAAGTGTCGTACCACGTAGATCCAACGCGTTTCCAGCCCAGGGGGTTGAGGCCCGGCCGGCGTTGGTTCAGCAGCGACTCGAGCAAGTCCGAGAATCGTTCCGGGGTCATCCCCGGACGATAGCAAGTCACACAGATCCGTGGGTTTGTCGACTCAATCTGGTTCGTTTGACCCATTGGTATTCGCAGTACGCGCACCGCCGTGTTCGGCATACGAACACTCCTCGCACGCGTGTGCGTCGTATAGGGCACCCGTAGTGCCCACACGCCGGACACCGGACCTGGTCGATCCGGGCCGGCTCCGATCGGTAGCTCACGGCTGGGCAGCCGACCGATGCGTGGTTCGTCATCCGAAGCCCCCGGCGTATGCAGAGCCAAGCGGCCCCGCGCGTCCGATCGGCTGTCGGGTCGCTTGTCCGATGGGCTGCCCACCCCGTCCCGGATCGCGAGGCGGCGAGGGCTGAGCGTGAACCAACTCGGACAAGCTCGGCAGCGTGTCCAGTTGGGCGAGCCTGAGCGCGATCGCGGCGGCCGCGTCGGCGTAGGCGCCGGCGGTCATCCAGTCGTCGCGCGATCCCTTGGCGCAGTCCCACTCAAGCCGCTCGTGGCTCTCCTGGCCGTGCTGCTTCCTCAGCGGCATCAGCACCTGGCTCACGAGGTGAGCGCGGCGAGCGTCATCGAGTGTGTGCAAGAACACCGTGCGCTCCTGCGCGAGCGTCTGATAGGTCCGATCGATCGCGGTGTGCCGGTGCAGGTAGTAGCTGTCGATCGGCCCGAGCTGCGGGCGTTCCTTGTCGATGCACTTGCTCGCCGGGACCTTGGTCCAGGGCACGTCCCCGTGGAGCTGCGACCGGAACCTCACCGGTACCAGCTTGATCGATGAGCCGGCGTACACGCCGTGACGCATCGCGATCGGACGACGGCACCAGTCATAGACGATCCCCGGCGACGGGTACGCGGCATCAATCCCGACGCCCTGCAGCCCGATCCTCCCGATCATCTGGCCGGCGTCGTCGAGAACGGGGCACGACCACTCGCTCGCCCATCGCTCGAGCGCGTCCCAACTGTTGACGCCGCCGATACGGGGCATGTCGAGCGAGTACACGACACCCCCCGGCGCGTAGGCCCGAACCCACGCGTAGAACGTCGGGTCTTGCTGGGGCGCCTGCACGTCGATGCCCGCGACGATCAGACGGGCCCCGTGCTCGGGACCACCCGGGACGGCCGGGATCGCGTCGGTCACCGCCGAATCGCTGACCGATCGATCGAGCTGATCGATGGTGAGCATGGCCCTGGCGGGCGTGAACCCCTCGCCGATCCGCGTGTTGAGGAACGCCTGCCGAGCCTCGTCGGTCTGGCACGTGCACCACTCGCTCGTGAGTTCGATCAGGTCCCGCCTCGGGTCGACAAGGCCCGAGATCCGAACGCCCGCGTACGGCCGCTTGGCGGCCTCGGCGTTACCGAGCTGCGTGCCCAGTCGGCCGGAGCCCCGAGGGTGGCGCTCGCTCGCGGGCCACACGGCCTCCCGGCGATCGCGGTCCGAGATCACCGCAGCGCACGAAGGGCAGCAGAACGACGCCGACTCCGCGACGTCCTGGCCGTGAGCGTCGCGCTCACCGAAGCGGACACACGTCGACCACCTCGGGTAGATCGTCGCGGAGCAGTGGGGGCAATCGAAGACCCACTCGCCCTGATCGCTCTCTTTGTCCCACAGGGCCTCGATGCCCCGGCCCATCATCGTCGGGTGCCCGAGCGCGCAGAACCACGTCCCCAAGGTGAAGCTGCCCATGCGGCCGAGCAGGAACTTATGCGGGTCACCGACGGCGCCCGTCGGGAAGTTCTTCTCGATGTTCTCCCACTCATCGGCCCAGATGCGCCGGTACGGCCGCGTCGAATACCTCGACGGGCTGCCGCCGCCGACGAAGTCGATTCGGCCGCTCGCGTAGTGCAGCTCGGCCATGAGGTCGCGCTGGCCATCCGTCCCCGCCTTGATCGACGCGTCGAGCCGCGGCGAGCTCGCGCACATCGGTCGGAACCTCGAGTGCGCCATGTTCGTCGCCTCGAGGGCGTCGGCGATCGTGTAGAGCATCGGCCCGTCGCTCGTGTCCATGAAGTACGCGAGGTCGACGAGCATCGCGATCGAGATCCCGACCTGGCTCCGCTTGACGATCACGGCGCCGCGTCGATCGTTGCGATCGAACGGGAGGTCGATCACCGCGCGCTGCCACGGCAGCGCATCGGGGTCGAACGGCCCGGGCGCATCGGGCGACTCTTTGTTGGACAGCACCAGGTTCTCGGCGGCCCAGTCGCTCGGCCTCGGCGCAGGGCGAGGCGCGACGGTCTCGGCCGCGAGCGCGACGAGATCGAGGCCTGCCTTGGACATAGAAACTGCATCGGACATTCAGCTTCCTTAACTGCGCCTCAGCGCAGACACACCGAACGGTTCCAACGGACGGTCAGCCTTGACGTACAACGGGTGCCGCGGATGGCCGTGCTTGGTGCGACCGAGACACCACAGGTTCTTCGGATCGATCATCGAAAGCACACGCGTCGCGCGGATGGTCGACCAGTGGATGGCACCCCACGAAGCGACAACGTCAGCCGCGTCTGTTCCTTCACGCAGTGCAGCGTCGTTGTCGGGACCAACGGCGTCTTCCGCCTCTACCACGCGCTTCGGATCCGTCGATCGGAACGCGTAGAGATTGAGCATGTGCAGACCGCCGTAGCCGTCTCGCTTCGCAAAGCCGACGCAACGGCGGATGGTTGGGTCGTCGAGGTCGGCATCCGCCGTCGATGGGTTCAGGCCGATGAAGACGAGGGATGGACCATCGGCCCACCGACGCCAGAGCGAGTAGCGGTATCGAGCGCAGTCCGAGATAGTCGCGCCCCGCGCCTGTAGTTCAGTGGTCGACATGCAGTGTCCTCAGCCCTCGATCGACACCAAGAATCGTGCTTCCGATCATCTCCGCGACATCGACGACGACCGCGTTGCCCAACCCTCGCAAAGCTCCCTTGCGCCACCTTCGACCCACCCGGTCGGGAAGCCCATCAGCCACTCGACAAATCTGACGTTCAACCGGCGTGGCTGGGGCAAGGTCGGGATCAGATTCGAGCACGCGTCGCCATCCGGAGTAGTTGCCAGGTCCTGGGGGAAACGGGGCCCCTCGATCGCGAGCACCGGCCCCGCCCGCGTCGCGCCCGTCGGCTTGCTGGCATGGCGAGTCTTTCGTTCGTCCCAGCTCGCCACACTCTCCCCGTCGTTCGAGACCGACGCGTCCGGCGTCGGCCACCGTTCCGCTTGGCCTTTGCAGTTCAGGTTGCCTCGATGCATCGTCCCCGAGGCTTTGCCGCCCATCGAACTCAACGGCGTACCCCACATCGCATTGCGTTGCGTCGCGTCCGTGAGTGTCACGTTCCCCGAGCCCGGTCGGCCGCCGCTCCCGTTGGAATCCGACGCTGTCGCTGTGGGCCATGCCCCAGCCTCTCCCGCCGGTGTTCGCCCGCGAGTCACGCCATGCGTCGGAGATGGACGTGTCGTCCGCGCCTCGTTCTCGCTCGCCATCGCGGTGGGCCACGATGAACACCCGATCTCGTCGGTGCGGGGCGCCGACATGTCGAGCACCCACCACGAGCGGCGTGCAGGTGTACCCACATCCCTCCAAGTCACCGAGCACCCGGTCCGCGCCTCGATTTCGGAGAGCAGGGACGTTCTCAGCGATAGCCCAACGGGGTCGAGCGTCTCGAATAAGCCGATAGAATTCACGCCACAGCCCCGATCGCTCGCCTTCGATGCCCGCACCTTTGCCGGCGGTGGAGATGTCCTGACAAGGAAACCCGCCGACGATCGCGTCGAGCTCGGGCACGCTGTGTGCCGTCAACTCTCGCACATCTTTCGAGATCGGCACGGCCGGCCAGTGCGACGAAAGCACCGCGCGGCAGAACTCGTCCTGCTCGCACATTCCGACGCACGTCCAGCCCGCACGCTCGAGCCCGAGGTCGAGGCCGCCTACGCCGGTGAATAGCGAAAGGAATCGCATGCACGTCGTCATGGTTCATCCGTCAACCACCAAACACGGCCGCCAGCCCACGCGCCGCCCACGCAGGCGGACCCTCGTCCGGGTGCCAGAGGCCACGCCGACCTGTCATCGGGATCGGTTTCGCAAGAACCTCGGGGTCCCTGAGCTGCCAGCACCACCGCGACCCAGTCGCCCACTCGCGGGCATCGGCTTCGAGATCGCACGGGGCGACGACGCCGGCGAACACAACCGACCCGATGACAGCGCCCGTCGTCAGCGGCAACGCATCGTCGATCCAATCGGAGCCCCAGACATCGATCGTCTTCGAAGCGTGGATCAAGAAGCGTTCACCGACGCGGATTGTCCGCGGCTTCCAGTTGCGATTCTCGATCGGCTTATCACCACGGAGGATCAGCGATGCCCAAGGCTGTTGAACGGTGAGGGCCATCATCGTTTGGGCTACCTCCTCTAAAGGCGTTCGCCGCCGTACCCGTTGCCGCTGACGAAGCGACCATCCTCGGTGAACGCCTTCGCTGCGGGCGGAGGCGGGACGTCACGCCACAAAGTGGAGGCCGCGCCTCGCTCAAGTTGGGGCACTGCGTCACCAGTGACAACCTCAAGCGCTCGAACCTCACCAAGGGGCCACTGCCGGCCGCACGCCGGACACGGCGCAGCAAACGACAGCCTGCAGTCTTCGCGTTCACAGGTGTGGTCATCCATCGCCGTCTCCTTCTCAGCCCGCCGCGAACAGGTCGGGCGTTTCTGCTTCGATGCGCTGCCTCGCTCCCGCAAAGATCCCGGGGTCGAGCTCGATGCCGATGAACGACCGGCCCAGCCTCTTCGCCGCCACACCCGTCGTGCCCGAGCCCATGAACGGATCAAGTACAACGCCGCCGGGAGGACAGACGTCGACGAGCTTGAGCATGAGGTCGGTGGGCTTCCCGGTGAGATGAAACTTGTCGTCAAGCCGAACCGGGATACGAACGGCACCGGCCCAAGGGCCCCCGTGCGTCGCCGGATTGAGAAAGCCATGACTTCCCCAGACAACGTACTCGCACTGGTGTCGGAAGTAGCCCTTGTGAGGCGCTCTGGCTCCTTCGCCCTTATCCCACGATAAGAGGCCGCGCCAAACGAAGCCGCCAACCTGCACGGCGTCGGTCATCGTGGGGAGTTGTCGCCAGTCGGTAAAGACCATGACGTACCCGCCTGGCTTCACGACCCGAAGGCACTCTGACAACCAAAGCCCGCACCACGTCAGGAAGGACCGCTGATCGCGGTTGTCGCCCATGAAGCCAGACCGGGGCGCAACGACGTCGCTGCTCTGATACTTCTTCGCCGGGTCCGCCGCCCTATCCGATCGGGTGAAGCCACCCGACGAGTAGGGCGGGTCGGTGATCAACGCGTCAACACTTGCCTCCGGGAGGCCTCTCAACGTCGACAGCGCGTCGGTGTTGTGGAGCTGTATGCTCATAAGCCCGGGCGCTCGCGTCGCACGCGAGCCCCGAGCACGCCGCCCCGAGCGCGGCGAGCGGCCCCAACGGGCCTGGTGCTGTGCCTCGCCCTTCGCGGGCCCGGCACGTGGATCAGGACGCCCAGTCAAGGCGTCACACTGCAGCCGGGAACTCGTCCCAGGTCCAGCCATCAAGAACGCGGCCGGCTGTCTTCTTGCGAACGCCGCCCCATTGCTTGAAGAAGAACGGGACGCCCGCATCGACACACTGGTCGCGCAGCGAGCGGGCCCAATCGGGGTCCATCGGGCGTGCGCCTGGGCCCGACTCGCCGCCGGCGATGACCCAGTGCAAGTACGGTGCGCGACAACGCATATCGCCCTTACGACCGAGACGAAGATCAACGGGGCCAAGCAGTGGCTCGCACGAGAGGAAGCGAACCACGGCGGGGCAGCCGAGCAGGTGAGGGATGCGCACCCTGGCAGCGCTTTGATTCTCGACCGACGTTCCGAGCCAGACGTTCGGGAGGGGCCAGCCGGCCGAATCGACCTCGCCCCAAGCAGAGGGCCAATCATCTTCTGACACCACGGTCTGGGCTGCCATGCCGATTCGGTCTCTAAGCCCATGCTCCTGGGCCACAAGGTACGCCCGCATCCGCTCCGGCCGCTTGGTGAGTATCTGGAACGTGTGCTGCGGACACAACGCCATCACCGCGAAGACTCGATCGATGACCTCGAACGGCACTGCTTCGTGAAACAAATCGGACATCGAGTTCACGAACACCATGCGCGGCTTACGCCATCGGAGAGGATCAGTGAGCTTGTCCTCGACCAGGTTGACCGTCCCGTTGAACACCGGACGCTTGATGCCGCTTGAGCCCTCACGGGTATCGGCGATCGGTTTGCCATCGACCGTCAGGTACTGCGCGACGCCCATCCCCGCGAGCCGTACCGACATCCGCGCGGCGTAGCAGTTCAGGCACCCTGGGCTTACCGGCGTGCAGCCCGCGACGGGGTTCCAGGTTTCGTTGGTCCACTCGATCGCGCTCACGCGTCGTTTCCTTTCGCTTGAAATGCCCAAGCCCGGCGTCAGCCGAACTTGAGCAGCCGGTTCGTCCCCGGCACGCCGTGATGTGGCCTCCCTCGGCGTTCGCGTCCGAAAGCTTCGTTGGGGGCTTGGGATCAATGGGTGGGCCTGGAATCTCACCAGACCTCCGGAGTTCGCGACGCTCCAACCGTGCCAGCACCATCCAGGCATTTCACCGCTCCGGCGCCGTCGGCCATGTTCACCCAGCGGGTCCGCCTCCCGCCGCATATCGCCCTCCACGCCTCGCGTCCAGTCGCTTCACAGAGCTCGGGTTAGCGTTTGTCAAGGTCCGTCACGAACACGAAACCAAGCCTGCTCGGTTCCGTACGCCACCACGAGCCGAAGCCCGTTGTCGTCGTCGCCGATAGGCACCAGCTCGGCGCCGACCGGGAGCCACACCCAGCGGCCCTCGGCGAGCGGGGGCAGGGCGGACGGGTCCGTCGTGTACTCCGCGATGAACGCGTCGATATCCCAGAGATCAAGCACGCCGTACGGCTCGGCGAGGTCGACGCGGGAGACAGGCACACCCGCCGGCATATCCGTCGCCCCTGCCGCCGAAGGCTCATGCGAAGGCGCGGCGACGAACACGGCGAGCACGATGACAAGCGAAGCCGCAATGGCGATCGGTCCCGCGAAGCCATCGAGTCCCCCTAAGTCCGGACGGCTCGCAATGCACTCACTCGGGATGGGAGGTGGGCACGCCATCGTCACGGCCTCCCGATTCGATCAAGCCTCGGCCTCGAACCCGCGCCGCCTGTCAGCGACGCCGTGCGCACGCTCGAAGACTGCCCCGTTGCCGTCACAGCGACCGCGACCACCAGGTCACGAAACGATGCCTCAGCGGCCGCCTGTAGACCCGTGACACTCGCCGAGCCGCCCGAAGCGGCCGCGGTCACCACGTTCCCCAGGGCGGCGAGCCCGGCGTACGTCGTGGGCACAGACGATTTCGGCACGGTCGCCGCGGCGACGGTCCCGTCGACGGTCACACCGACGCGGACGCCGTAGCTCCCGTCCGCCGGATCGAACGGGTCGAGCGAGCTGATCGCCGGCGGCGCCGACGGCGCGGCGGCCTGGGCAGCGGTCGCGAGCAACGCACGGCGCGCCGCCCAGTATTGCTCGTTGCCGAGCACCGACAGGTGCGACCCGTCGGACCGCACACCCCGCGACAACTGGCTCGGCCAGGAACCGAGTCCGAGTTGGCCCGACGCGAAGACAACGCCCCGATCCGCGGCGACTGTTGTCATATGAGCCCACCAGCTCGAGGTCACGCCAACGGGGTCGGTCGCCCCGTCGTAATCGAGCCTGTCGCGCGAATCGATGAATTGGTTGTTGTTGTTGGTGTTGGTCGTAGAAGATGCGTTTGAGCTGGGCTCGTCGCCTAGTGCAACCGAGCCGCCCGGGTTGTACTCGAGGAACGAATCGATCGTGTGGTTGAGCGCATCGGTGATCGTGTCCGCGGTGTCGCCCTGGTTCGCGACGTGGATATCGAGACAGGTCACCCCGATCGCTTTGAGCAGCAATCCCCACTTGTCCGAGTGGCTCGAGTCGTTCTGGCGTGTGAGGCCGTTGCCGCCGCTGCCGCCCGGCACGAACGTCGGCGCCGCACGCGACGGGTCGCGTGCCTCGAGGTAGACGATCGCCGCGTTCGCGCTGTCGACGTTGGCGAGGTGGATCGCGTAGTAGTCATCGGCCGAGTCGGTGAGGTCGACCTCAGCCTCGATGATGCAATAGCCGTACCAACCGAGGTACACCGTCATCGTGTCCGTCACGTCGAGCGGTGTGATCGAGGATCCGGTGTATCCGTTGTTCGCCCAGTGGTGACGGAGCACCGTCTGCCCCGTCGCGCCGTCGTAGCTCACGACCTCGTTCGTGCGACCCGCATTCGCCCCATCGCCGAGGGTGAGCACCATACCCGGCTGCGGTTGGCTGTCGCCGGTCAGGCCGGGCGCGAGCATGATCGTCTTCACGTTGTCGTCGTTGGCGGTGGGGCCGCTGAGTGTTGCCAGAGTCGTATCGAGCGGGATGCCCAACACGACGTCACCAGCAACCACCGGTGCGCCCCCCGTTGCAGTGACCGGATCCACGCCGCCGCTTTGCATGACATATGTCACGGTGACGGGGGCTGTGACCGCCGCAGGGGAAGAACTGGCCCCATCGGCGAAGGCAGAGCGGCGAACCGACGCATCGACGAGATTCGACTCGCCCGGGATGCACAGCAAGACCTGACGAAGAACGAGCCGCGAGTCAAAGTCTCGTCTGTCCGCGTACGCCGCAAAGAATTCGCCCGATCGAATGAGCATCGGCGCACCGACACGGTTGACGTTCTTCGCGCCGGTCGCGAATTTGGCCCGAGCGCTCGACGCCGTCGAGGCCGTCGTATCGGCCGAGGCGACGCCGGCGAAGCCCCACTCGGGCGCGGTGCCTTGCCCGAACTCTCGTGGATCGGTGACGCCGATTCCGCCGGGTGGGGTTCCCCGTGCGATCTCGTACGCAGTCGCACCGCCGGCGTATGAGCGAGAGAGGCGAGCCCCGATGCTTGAGGCCGACTCGTCGGCGCCGGCGCCCGCGCCGCGGCTGTTGCCGAGCAACATGATCCGATCGTCAGCGGTGACACCGCCGCCCCCACCAAGCCAGCGGTGGTACACGTCGCACTGTCCGGAGCGCGATGTGAAGTAGTTGGGCTGATCGCCCGGGTCGAGGGTGAGCAAGAAGTCGGGAATGACCTCGGGGATCACGGATGCACGCGGATCGATGAAGCTCGCCGCGTTATTGCCGCGACCGGAGTCGATCACCGCGACAGTGTCGTCAATGAGCGACGGGCTCGTTGTGCGATCCGGCGACGTCAAGCCCTCAAGCCACAAGACGACCTGGTCGCCTACCTCGATCGCGTCGTCGAAGCCGCTCTTCGTGACAACGCCGAACAGACCAACGATGTTGTTCCCGCGGTCGTTGATCCCGTCGACCTCGAAGACGCCGTTGATCCACCAGTCTGTTCCCCGATCGGCGAAGACCTCCTCAAGCTCGGCGTCCGAGATCGTGCCGCGGTACACGACCATGCCCGAGATCTCGGCGTCCGGCGACGAGAAGTAGTTGTTGGTGTGCTTTGTGCCGTTACCGATGGCGAGCTCGAGCTGGGCCGTAGAGACCCCGTCCTGGCCGAGCGCATTAACGCTGCTGGCGAGCACGACCGGCCCCGAAGTCGAGAGCAAACGCAGACCGATCGTGTGGTTGCCCGGGCCGCCCGACGTGTTGATCTCAACAGCAAAGACAAAGTGCTCGTTGTTGGTGAGAGCGGTGCCGAGCCCGGGAAAGTACGGAGCGACAGCGCCGCTGTCCAAGCGGACGACCGCCCCGTCCGGGTTGAGCAGATCGATGCGTCCCGCCTGAAACCGGAGCTCGTGCCCAAAGAACGCGAAGACGATCGAGGCGTCTGGGTTCGATCCCTGAACGAACGTGCCTTTGACGATGCACGTGACGGTGTCGCTGACCCACGCCGGAGGCGACCCACCACCGGCATCCGCTGAGACAACAACGCCGCGAGCGCTTGAAGTTGCGTGCTTGATCATGCCGTCTCCCTCGTGTCGTTTACAAACCACTCCGACGGCGGCGGCACGAGCGCCCCGGACGTCGGCCAATCGGGCCCATCCTCGCGCCACGGCGAACCGAGTTCGCAGCACGCTTCGATCAAGATCTCGCCGTGGCAGCGTTGCGGAGCGCACCAGCCCGCCAGGACTCCACCACGTCGGAGGTGAACCCAGAGCTCTTCAAGCGACGCGCGCCGCGGCGCGAACTTCAGCTCTTCACGGAGCCAGGCCCGGTACTGATCCAGCACGCGTGCCCGATCGCCCTCGGACCGAATCGAGTACGGGTTCGCAAGCGGGTGTTCCGGAAGCCCAAGGCTTCGATGCATCCGCCCGATGTACACAGCACCACGCGGCAGCCAGTACTTCTCTAGGCCGCCCCGGAGCGCCTCGCGGTACCCGTCGCCACGGCGCACGTGGATCACCCGACGCCGAATCTCATCGCGAGGAATCACGGCCGGCCCCCGTTGATCTTGTTGAGCAGAGCCGAAGCCCGATCGCGATCGCTCCGGGCCGACCCCACGACGTCCGCGAGAAACTCGTCAACGCGCTGGGTCAGGCCGGCCGAAGCACCGCGGCGTCGCGTGTCGCACCGCGCGACCGCCCGGCAGGTCGCGTCGAGACCGAAGGCCGCCGCCGTCACCGCCCTGGCCTCGCTCAGGTCCGCGGCCCGATCGGCATCCGACGCGGGCCCATCGACCTCCGCCGCGGCGACCAACAGCAGGCCGGCGAGCTCGACCGCCCGATCCCAATCCAGCTCGATCACGTCGTCGCCCTGACGGCCGACAATGTCGACGGCCGTGCGAGGCCCCTCGTCGCCGCACGTCGTGTCACGCCGGCGGGGCATCGCGGGCCGATCGGATCGGCAGATAACGAAGGACAAGGTGCTCATGCGCCGACCCCGAAACCCAGCACCATCGCGTCTTTCAGCACCGGCGGCGCCACCTCGCCGTTGACCAGCAAAAGCTCGATCACCGTTTCGACGTCGCCGCCGCTGGCCGCTTGCGATCGATTCGGGCACGGGATCGCGATCCGGCGCCACCGCCCGCCGTCGTGGGGGCCGGGGTACAGCTTGTCGAGCCGTTCGTGCGGGTAGTAGCTCACGACAACGCGAGCCTCGTCGAAGCCATTGAGCGCAGCGGCCAGGCGGTCGTGCTCGTCGCGTTCGCCGCCGCCGCCGAACAAACCGTCGCCGTCCGATTCATCGAAATCGTGCAGGTAGTCGCCAGAGCTGCGGGTCTTCGTGAGGTACGGAGGATCGGCGTAGATCGCGACGTTCGGCCCGTCCTTGATCCGGCCAAGGGTCACGCCGAAGTCCTCGCACTTGTGCGTCATGCACCGCAGCAACTCCACGGCGCCCATCAACCCGTCCCCGAAGTTGCGGAGCCTTGTCGAGGGGTCGCCGCCCCCGTCGTCGAAACGAACGTTGAAGTGTGGCTCTGAGGTTGTGCCCGCGGTGCCGTTGTTGCCCATCCACTCTGTCGCCATCCACGCAACCGCCCGCGCGGCATGGTCAACTGTCGGGGCCGAGTCGAGATCATCGAGGACGGCAACGCTCCGAACGCGGGCCCCCATCGAGACGCCGAAGCTCGACTCGCTCATCGGGATCGACCGCAGACGCTCGACGATCCAGGGACCGTGCTCCGACGCGAGGCAGCGAGCGGCGTTCTGGAGGTCGCGGTGCAGGTCCCCGCACAGGATCGACCGCACGCCCGCCCGAGCGAACGCGAGCGGCACGCTATAGCCGCCCACGAACGGCACACCGACGAAGCTCGGGCGACGGGTTCCCCCGGCGTTTGAGACGCTCGCCTGGTTGACGATCTCGCGAGCGAGGTCGACCTTGGCGCCGAACCACGGGAGCAATCGGGTAAGTTCGCTCACGCGGCCGCCCCCGCCTCGCCAACAGAGGCAGCCGACGACAGCGTTGAGCTGAGTCGCTCCCTCACGCGATCGACCAACTCACGGGCCGGTCGCTCGCACGCACGGATGAGCGCCGCACGGTCAGACTCGAGCCCGTGGGTCTCGAGGTGGGCCGCGGTCGCATCGGCCATCGCGCCCGCGAGGTGCGGCAGCAAACCGCCGAGCTCGCCGGTGACCGCCCCGCAGACCTCGCGCATCGCCCGGGCCGCCTCGTCCTTGGTGATCACCAACCCTTGTCGTTCCTGGAACTTGAGGATGGCGTCAAGCAGCGAGCGCATCTCCTGCGAGAGGCCCTTGAGCGTCCGGCTCTCCTTCGATCGGCCCTCGACATCACCCGCGGGCATATTCCCCAGTTGCGCCATGCTCCGAGTCGTGAGCTGTGAAACACCGCTCAGGGTCGCGATGAGCTGGTCGAGATCGGAGTCACCGGTCGCCGGGAGCGACAGCGGCGCGAGCCGCTCGCCGGGTTCAAACGGCGCGGGCTCCCTACCCCCGTTCGAAGATCCGTCCTGCGCGACAGCGACATCCGGTGTGGCCGGTGTGTCCGAGGTAACAGGTTCGTCCGGCGGGGCCTCGGACGGCGGCGTGAGGTGCAGCAACCCCTGACGTACCGCCCAGTCGCGCACCTCATCGACGCATACGCGCACCCGAGGCTTGACCCGGCCCTCGGGAACAACAACGTCCGCCGGGCAGCCCTTCTTCTGGATCCACACGTGCACGGTGCGATCGCTGACGCCAAGCGTTAAAGAGCACGCCTTGACCGTCTGGTCGCGCACAATCTCGGCGGCGTCAGAGCTCAACGCCACCCGCTCCGCACGAGGCCGACCGAAGCCGCGGCATCACGAGCGACCGCGAAGATGAGCCGTGTTGCAGGCCCGCGGTCGAACAGCGTAAGCGACGCCGGCAACCGGATCGTCGGATCGCCGGGCACCGTGCCGATCCCGACGTTCGTGCGCACAGCAACGACGCCGTGATCCGTGAGGTTGATCGTCGAGGCGTACCGGGCCGCGGTCAGCTTGAGCGACTCAGCGAGCCCGGGCGGAAGGTCCAACTCGGCCCCAACGGTCGCCGCGAAGGTGAAAGACGCAAGCGGCTCAATCGCTACGGCGCCACCGCTGACAGGGCGCACTGACCACAACGCCCCGGACCCGCCGACGGCGCCGGCGCCCTCGATCACGGGCCACGCGTCGAGCCGGACAACCGCGTCGGATTCTCGCCGGCCGACTTCGATCAGAGCCGCGCCGGGCGCATCGTCAACGGCCGACTCCAGCTCGGAGAGGTCCCCGTAGCCGAGCTCAAATGTCGGGAGCGAGGTCACGGTGACGCCACTGAGCAGAGTGGTCATGGCCTCAACGGACTCGCTTAGCATCGGTAGTCTCCCTAAAAACGGTGGACGCCTGTACCAAACAAACCCACCCCGCCGCACTACCGGGCGTGCGTCCGTGCACTCGGGGCAGGGGTCGCAAAGGGGCGCGACCGAGCAACCGGCCGAACCCCGAGATGATGATGCACACAGTCTACATAAATCGCTCGCAAAACGCACATGTCGGCGCACAAAATTCAGGCCCCAATCTGCTCGGCCATATCCGACATGAGCAGGTCAGTTCCGCATCTGTGCGAGGATCCTCGCGCGGCGGAGGTTCAACTCGAGCAGTACCGTGAGAAGGGCCTCGAGCACGACCGTGCTGTCGCCAGCCTCGCGCCGCCGCTGATACTCCGCGTGCAGCTCTCGCTCCCTACCGTCGAGGTCGGACCACATCCGTGCCAACTCATTCTCCGCGGTGGCGAGGGACTTCACTTTGACGCGTTCCTCTCAGCTTCACCGCGACGACGAGACGTGTCGAGTGCCGACTCGAGACCAAGCAGCCCCGGGACGTTGAGTCGGTCGAGTTGATCGATCAATGACCGCCGGGCCGAGCTCTCGCCCTCTTCCACGGCCTCCGCATCGCGCAGCAGCCGACGCGCGATGCGGTCGATCATCGTTGCCTTCGTGCTGGTGCGCTTCGCTTCATCCTTCGGCATCGGTCCTCCGCAGAATCAGCTCCAGTTCGACGCGCTCGGCATCGAGCGCGTCAAGCTTCGCCGCGTTGGCCGGTTCGCTCACCCAGTCCTCGAACGCTCCGATCTCAAGCGGAGCACCCGCAACCGAACGCTCAATGTCCAACAGCAGCCTGGCCCGCCGCGAAAGGCCGACCCTGTTCGCGGCACGCGCGCCAGCGATCCGGCCCGCTACCGCTTCGGGCACCCTTCGCTCAAGGGCGCCGTCGATCCGACGCAACACATCGCCTCGACGCATAGCGAATCTCCAAGCGACGCCGGCCCAATCGCCAACATCAAACCGCCGCCCGCACCCTCTCGAGCGCGGCGGCGGACAGGGGGGAAGAAGTTCAGTCGTCCCGAACCGAGGCGCCCGGGTCCAACTCGAACGCGGCCCAGCCGAGCACCCGATCGAAGTGCCCGATCGCCGCGAGCGCCACGGTGAAGTGGCATTGCACCGCCAGGACAAGCCGGCCCGACCTGGCGTCCAGGATCCGGATGCCAACGATCGGTCGGCCGTTGATGACCCCGAAGAGCCTCTCCACGACAGGCCCGGACCACGGGACCTCTTTCGTCGTGCGGTTCGACGTGTACGCGAGCCGCAACCCATCGGGCACGACCTCGCACAGCGCGAACCGGACCGAAACCTCCTGCGTCTCGAAGTTCGGCGTGCACAAAAGATCGACCACAACGCCGGCCTGTTCGACCGGCCTCGACGGCCCAAGCGTCTCCGCTTCCGCAACACAAACCATGATCATCACCTCTCGATCGAGCGGGCCAAATCCCGTCACGATGCTAATCGGCAAAGTCTACGCGAAACTCACGCAAACGCAACACAAATGCGACACTTTCGCGAGTTTGACAACCTACCCGAACAACACGATCCGACCAGATCACTACCGCCACTGAAGCTGTGTCACAGCAACGACCTACGCCGCGGTCACCGACACAGAAGGCGAGTTGTGTACCCGAACACACAAGAGGGCATATGCGCGTAATGCATTGCGCAATAGAAACTTCAATTACCTAACAGCCCTAAACGACCGGGGCGTCGCGCCCTCATAAGGGGGCGGGTGTTCGGTAGTACCTGTAAGGGCCTCGGGCCCGAACACCCCTAGGCTGGGGGGGCGGGCAGCGAGGGCCACGCGGTCATCGCGCGATGCGCTCACGCCGTGGACAAAATGAACAGATATGCGCAGTAATGGACGACGCCATCGATGCCGTGCGCTTCGGTCAAGGCGACCAACACGCCCTCGGCTTCCACTGCGCGCTTGTTCAGGGTGGGGGAATGGGGGCGGGCGTTAAGCCTGATAGCCCCACGATGCCTGGCTCGTCTCACTGGCCGACGGCACCACGACACGCAAGCCGAACCACTGGCCGACGCGCCTGTTGCCTTCCCGGGCACGTCGCGTGTCCCATCCCGGTACCAGGCCCGGCAGGTCACGCCCGAGTGATTGGCGAGTTCTTGGCGACTTGCCATTCGCCTGGGCCCAGTCGCGATACGCGTTTTCAACCGCGGACGCGTCCGTCCACCATTCTCTCACGTCGCCCTGATTGCCGGTCTTTCTGGCATCATCAAGTAGTTCGCACCGATCGTCGAGGAACTCGGCCAGCGGCGAGCTCGTGCGCAGGAACTCCTCCGCCATCGCCCGCCCACGTGAGGGCATCGAGATCTCGGGGCGTTCGGCGTTCCACGTGTTGAAGTAGCCCATGAGAGCGAACACGGCGTTACCCGGGCCCTCGAGGGCGACGCGCGGCTTGAGCGAATAGTCCTCGTTTCCAAGGGCAGACCCCGTCATCGGCAGCAACACCATGCGACGTGCGAGCGCACCGCTGGGGTCTCGAAGATCGGGGAGAACGTTCAGAAAGAGAAAGAATCGGGCGGTGAGTCTCACATATGGGTTTGCTTTGACATAGAGGTCGCGGATACGGACGCCATCGTTGCCCGAGATCGACTTGAGACGCTCGACGGCTCGTGATCCATCCGCGAAGTCAGAGACCGAAGCGTCGGCCATGATCGCGACCTTGCGACCCACAAGCGGCGCCAGCTCAAACTTGTCCGCCAAGTCGCCGAAACTCGTGAACGCTGCGGCACGGTCGCCCACGATCGAGAGAATCGCCTCTATGAGCGTGCCCTTGCCCGACCGCGGCCGCCCCTGAATCATGAAGATCTTCTCCAGGGTGCGGTCGTAGGTCATGGCATCGCCGAGCATCGCCTGGCAGCACGCGACCCAGTCGTCATCCCCATCGCTCGCGACCTGCATGAGCTGCGTAAGAGCAGGGCACACGTCTCGATAGACATCAAGCGGATCAGCGCCGCCGTTAATGATCGACCGCAAGGCGCCGATCGGGAGGTCGTATGGCAACACGCTAGAGACAAAGAGACCCGGCTCATGGGGCCGCAGCTCGAGCTCGCCGGCGAGAAGCGCGTCGAGGTCTAACACGCCGTTCCGGAAGCTCAACATGCGCTCGGCCCGTCGATCATGGTCGATCGGCACATCGAACCGATCAGCACCGGCCCAGAGCGGCGTCTCACCGTCGAACGTGTCCGCGAGCCACCCGGGAACGTCGCCCAACTCGGCCCAGCACTCGGTTCGCAGCGCCTCGATCAGCTCTTTGACGTCGGCGGCCCTTGGGTCGTATGCGGTCAGGTTCCCGGCACGATCTCGCTTCCAGAACCGCGACAACCACCCCCGCACCATCGCAGCGAGCCGAAGGTCCGGCAGCTCTCGCCACTCGCCGCCTCGCCACCGATGCCAGCCCATCGCGGCGTCATGCTGCACGTGCGCGAGCGACCAACGGCGAGCCTCTGGCGGCCTGCACTTCTCGAAGAGGTACATCCTCGCCCGATCACGCGAGGTCTCTGGGATGACCGGTCTCCCCTCGCTCTCCCCATACTCACGCACTAGTGCGCGTTCCCCGGCGCCCTCGAGGGCCTGTTCGGCCTGTTCGTCTAGTTCTCCGACCAATCCTCGGCGAACCCGCTCCGGCCCGAATTCGTTGAGGGCGTCAAGCCAATCAACCGAGCCGCCCAGAGGGGCCGGGAGCCCGTCGAAGACCGTCAGACGCTCATCGGGCAGCACG
Organism: Planctomycetota bacterium; assembly: GCA_038748775.1. Classification (GTDB taxonomy): domain Bacteria; phylum Planctomycetota; class Phycisphaerae; order Phycisphaerales; family UBA1924; genus DAIQNV01. Next base: position 380,488 of record JBCDIT010000001.1, on the reverse strand, counting down.
ACGCTCGGGAGCCGAGCGACGACCCGGAGGGCAGAGTGACGGCTCGAGAGGGCATCGACGCATGCTCTCGCCGCCCGCTGGCCGGTGCAAGACCCCTCGCGGTTACCATCGATGACCCGGTCAAGGTCCCCGGCCACGATCACCGTCGAGATCACATCGACCAGCTCCGGCGGCAGTTCGAAGCCCTGCATGCCGTGGGCCGAGATCGTGGAGACGGCGGGCAGCCCGGTTGCACACGAGCAGGCGAGCGCGGTCTCAATCCCTTCGGCCACGATGATCGTTCCGCCTTGCTCGATCGCGTCGCTCAGCCAAATCGCGTAGCCAGCACCGATCGGTCCGAGCGCTTTCTTGGCCGCGTCAAGCTCTCCATGCCCGCGCTTCATCACCTTGCCGCCCGGATCCAAGAAGATTCGATGCACCGCTTGCACACGCGGCGCGCCGGCCTGAACGACCGAAGGCCGGACCGCCCCGACGATCGCGGGGCACTCTCGCGTGACCCAAGCGATCCGCTTGCCGTCTTTCGTGCGGCGACGAACCCGTACGACGCCCATCGGCGTGAGCGTTTCCTCGGGCACGTTCTCGATGGCTTCGGCAGGCGCGAGGCTTTGCGCGAGGATGTCGCGGGCCTTGCCAAGGTCCTCAGAGTCGTCGCCGGTGACGAACTCGAAGCACGCCGGCGTATATCGCAGCGTCGGGGGCAGACGCCCGCCGGGGAGGCCCGCGATGTCGATGCCGCGCCCCTCGAGGTACTCGCGCACGATGGGGTGGGCCTGGCCGCCCGCAGCGGCCTGATAAAGCTCCCTGGCCCTTCGGCTCCGCCGCTCTGCACTCGTCTTGTCCCTGGGCCGGGTCCGTCGCTGGATCATCTGCGGAGGCTCGAAGCCTCCGGGGGTGTAGATTTGACATTGCGGGATCTGCCCCGCCGCGGGAGTGACGGCGCCCGGAACCCACCCGGCCGCTTGAGCAGCCGCGACGGTCGCCGCGTCGGTCGTCCCGCACTGCACCCGGGCGAGCCCATACGGCGGCTCGTACCTGCAGAGCTTCTTCTTGCCACATACCGGGCACGGCTTGTTGGGCCGCACCCTCTGCCAGTCGATTCGGTCCATCGCTACAGCCGCCCCGCTAAGCCAGAGGCGAGGTGAGGGGTGCGACCGCGGCGACAACGTCGCCCGCGGTGCGCGAGATCAAGACTCGCTCGCCGTCCGTGATCGCTTCGCCGCCCGGAGAGCACGCATCAGTAGCGACCAAGACGGCCTCCGAAAGACGACCAACACTCGCGGACACGGCCATCGCCGCATCTCTCGCCGGCACGGGATCCGACTCTGTCGGAGCGATCGCGTAGCCGAACTCGTGAGCAAATCGCGAGAAGGTCTCGCGGCGGATGTCCTCCGGAAGCGGCCCGTCGGGTGACATCAACTCGCAGAATGCGCCGAACCCGAGCGATCGCTCTTCGCTCGGCTTCATCGCATTCTCGAGCGTGCGAGGCTTGATGCCGATCGCCGAGGCAATCCTGGGCCTGGTGAGCCCGCGTTGGGTCGCGAGGCCGACCGCCCATCGCGTGCACTCAAATATGAGCTTTGTTCCCCACGCTTGGTGGTCTCGATGCCCAGAAAGAGGGCGCGAATTGCGTTCAGCCGCCGTATCGAATGCGACGCCGCCGTGCAAAACTTGTTTCATGATCATCACCTCTCATATATCGGACTTAGAAACCTTCGGGAGGATGTCGACCGGGGCCTATGGCCTTGTCCTTCCGCGAGTCTCCCTTGGTGCGTCGATGAAGACGTCGGTCGATGCGATGCCAGAACGCCTTCAAGTCATTAGGAGCGATGCGGACGCGGCCCGCCGTCGACGCCACGAGCTGTGTAGGTTCGTCAAGGTGGGGCGGCTTGACGCCCCGATAGATCCACGCGCGAACCGTTGCCGGGCTCTTTTGTGTGATAGCGGCAACTTGATCAATCGTGAGCAAGTGGTTAGGGAGATCCAGGTTCATAATCTAAGATCCCTCAATTGCGGCCGATGCGGCCTCGATCGCCTTTCGGAACGCCGAAGCCGCTGCGGGCGAGAGCAATGCGCTCTCGTACATCACGGCGGCCGCCTCGACGACGCCACGAGCATGGTCGATGACACCACCGAACATCTCGAGCTGATCGCCAGAGGCCCCAGTCGTCGGCGTGTCATCCACAGCAAACTGATACGCTTCGCGACCCGAGTGGGCTACTGGAATCCGAACACCGCCGGACACGTGTGTCCACGCACGTTCGGACGGGGTAAGGAATCGACCGAGCTGGTGCCCCCTGGCGAGGCGGATAGCACGCTGAGCGCGCTTCGCGTGGATCTTGCGACGGTCGAGAGCCTGCTGGTATCGAGCGTCGGCCACGGTCTTCGGAACGGCGTCGCCGAGTCGATTTCGGAGACCCGTAAGCAGGTATCCGAGGCGAAGCTCGTGCTCGAGCAGCTCTGCGCTGACCTCGGCCATCGATCGCCTCACAGCTTCTCTCTCTTGACGAATCGGTTCGTAGACCCGCCCGATTTCGGCCTCAAGATCCCCGACCGAATCGAAACGGGCAGTTTGGCCGCCTGGTATTGCGACGGTAAACGCACTGCTCTCGGCGGAAACCATGCGACAACGATACTCAAATCGCACTCAAAACGCAACAGTATTCGCCAAACCCAACCCATCACCAATTATGGGGTAGCGTGATGGACGCGAAGCCGACGAAGATCTCTGCTATGCACGGCGAACTTATGCGCGAGCTACGGCTCGCCAGGGGTCTCGACGCCACGCAGTTCGCCAGAAAGGCGGGCGTCTCGAGATCAATGGTCAGCCGCTGGGAAAACGGGATGGTTCCCCGTCCGGCGACTGTGACGAAGATCGTGGAGGCCCTCGACGAGGTCCTGCCGTTGAGCGACGGCGAGCGCCGCCGCCTGCTGGCGATCTCGCTGCCCCGAGACCGCTCGGCGGCCATCGCAACATGGGAAGCCGAGAGAGGGGCGTCAGACGCCGACCGAGCGGCCCTCCTGGCGTCTTGGTTAGAGGAACTCATCGAGGGCGTCGGGATCGACCAGGTCCTCGAGCTGCTCTACGTAAGCGGTGGGCTCGCTGGCGTCAATCTGCCAGGACGCCGCTTCGTGGACCAACTGCAACCGGGCGATCAGGTCGCTTGGTCCCCCGGAAGCGTCTCGCACGTCTACGTGGTGCCGAAATGATCCGGGCGCTCGTCGCGGTGACGCTTGTTCTTGCGGCCGGATGCGCGACGACGCCGGAACTCACGCCCGACGAGCTGGCCGCTCTACCGGTCGGCGAGCTGTCCGAGCAGGTCTTCGACCGGTGGATTCAAGGGCACGGGTCGAAGTCTGCCCGCGACGACATCGCGAGGGCCGTGATGCTCCGCCACGACGAGCTGGGCATCACGCGCGAGGATATCCGAGCGATCTACTCGAACGAGGTCACGACAGGAATGCCGCCGGCGGCCGTAGCGCTCGCCTGGGGCTCACCGTCTCGGCGGGCCGCCGAATCAACCGCCGCCGGGACCTTCGAGCGGTGGACGTGGTTCGTCGAGAGCTACCGGCGAGACGTGCTCTTTCAAAACGGCGGTGTCGTGTGGTGGTCCGCAGACGAGCCCTAGCTCGGACCAAACGACTTATTCCAACGCGCGCCAAATGCGCACCAGAACCACAACGAAGGATCTAAAAGCCACCGCCAAAACCGGCACCAATTCGCAGCGTTTCGCTCTACCGGACTCGAAGGCAGAATGTCAGTAAGTGCTGGCGTTGAGGGTGATTATGACACAAAGACCAAAGCGTTCGGGACGAGAAGGTCGGAGGTTCGAATCCTCTCACCCCGATTTTGACAATAAACCCTGATAAATCAGGGGTTGTTTGCATTTCTGGGGCTGCTCATTTGAGGCCCGAAGATCGGGCCACGAGAAGCGGGCGGGAAAAGTAGGGGCGCGTTTCAGGCTCTCCTGGGGCAGGCGGGCCGTCGGATGGCGCGGCCCCACCATCCTCTGGCTTAGCCCAACGCATAGCTACACACAGGAGAACGCGAAACACTGGTTCACTGGCGGTCATAGTGCGCTCGTACCCGTTTCCTGATGCATTCGTCAGGTGAGTGATTCTGGGACAATCCGACCTCTGTTTGGAGGTCGAAGCTATGAAGAAGAGCCGATTCAGTGAAGCTCAGCGATCTGATATTTGATTGTGACGAATTGGCGGATCTCATCCGAGCACCGATGCAAGGGGATTACGAGAATCCGAAGTGAATCTCCAACAGTGGAGCGCTCCTTGAGCGGCGCTTGGCTCAACAGTTCATCCATTTCCAGAAGAAGTTAAGAGCCGAAAGCGAGTCTGCCGACAGGGATCCACTCAATCGCAATAGCGATCCCGATAGCTCAAGCGAGGGCCTTGCCGATTCAGGGGAAGGGAAAGCGCGGCCGTAAGTCGAGAGTTGATGCACCTCAGCTTTGCAGGTGCAGCCAGAACGGGTTCCACACGGCCATGAACAAGGGTCTCAGCATGACCGTTACGTTCCACGAGCAGTCTACGGGGTACTCCAAGGAGGCCCGTAGTCAACGTGAGTTCGTTCGCTCGATGGCCTTCGACACCGCAGAGGAGGTCGTTGCGCCCAGGTCAAGCTGCGTGCAGTTTTTGCTTTATGCCTCCCGCCGCGAGTGCTCGATCCAACGCTTCCAGAGGATGGTCAGCGTCACGACATACACGGCAACAACAGCCAGTGGAACCGCGGTGAATCGGTCGTCGGGGAGCAGCAGCCACACGGTTAACACAAGCGCCGTTCGAGCAATAGCGTGGGCGGCGCCGACCCAGTGTCCGATTAGCGGCGAGATCGGCAGCCACATCAGCCCGGTGAGCACTCCGAGCGAAAGCGGGAGCGAGGTCGGACTTTCGAGCACGAACGGGATTGCGATCGCGAAAACTAGGATGCTCATGGCGACACTCGCAAAGAACACACGATCGAAGAACGGGCTTGACTTGTTCCGGCCCAGCAGGTCCTCGCCGGTGATCTTCGCGATCAACAGTCCGACGTAAAAGATCATGCCTACCGCGATGAACAGGGAAAGCACGTGCCATCTATCGGGACGGAAAAACCCGGCGCCGGCGGCGAGCGACCAGCACACGGCTCCAGCGCTGGGCATGGCCATGAATTGCGAGTCTCGAAACTCCGCCAACTGTTCATCGAGATTGCGTGCTCTGGCAGACGCCGGCCGACGCTCGGGCTCTTTGTTCTTGGACTCGGGATCGCTTTGTGGAGACACTGTCGGTTCCTTTGTTGTTAGCGGGGCTGCTGACGCCTGATCGCCAAAGGCATAAGGGTGAGCGATTCTGCCGTGAGCAGTGTCTTAGGAATTAGCATCGCGTTCTTGCGGCGCTCAGGCCGCGGTTGCGTTCGGGTTGCGTCGGGCGCCGCGTGGAGACACAACCATGGACCACTGCCGATCGAATCACGACTCGGAGATGGGGTTGTGGTGGGACGCGGCAAGGATCCAGATCGGAAAGGTTTCATGTTCCGATCTGACGCCGTTGAATCTAAAGGCGTGTATAGCGCTCCGAGTTGACGGTACGCGAATATCGAATCCGATGGATCCGACGGGACGGGGCGCGGACTCAAAGCAGTGTCGTCGGCGGTAGCCTGATGATTCAAGATTCCTCTCGGACGGACTGGTAGAACCGACCCGCGCATGCTCTCCACGTGAACCACGCGACCGCGCCCGTGAGGAGTATCCGCGGAACGTGACCAACCAACCACCTGAGGCGGATGGCACTTGCTTCGCTTGCGGTGAACTGCGGGGTCCGAAGAGCCAAGTTGATCGGCACGTGAAGCACGACGGTGATGAGCGACACAATCACGAAACACGTTATCGCGGAGAGCCGGGATCGCCTTATGTGCGCGTGATTCCAATCGCGTTTGGCGGCACAAACAAGGCCGACGAGGGTTAGGGTAAACAGGGGCATGATCGTCAGCGTAAACATAACGAACTGATCCCAGAAGCCGAACGCGAAATCGAGCGGATCTAGCCGCAGCCAATGCAGACCGACAGACAGACCAATGAAGAGGTTGCTGCCCGCGAATGCGGAGGACCCGATGATCGCGAGCCCATCGACGATATCACAGAAGCGTTGCTTTGGCATTACGCGGCTCCGTACACGGGAGGAGTTCCGCGGGGAGGATACCACAATAAGCAACGGTCGTTGAGAAATAGCGAGCGCTCGTCATCGGGCCGGTCAACATACCGCTGCGTGAGTGCCGTTTCGTCGTTCGGGCGTTCCGCACCACAGGCTCGGTCATCTTTACGCGCGGTTCTGTCTGGGCCCTCGACGACGGCGGTTGTATCTGGGACCCCGAGACCCGGTGGAGCCACCGCTCCGGCGTCGGTGGCTCACTCGCTGACGGCGCGGGTGCGTCCAAGGGTCGTCGCACCGACACCGCTGGGCGTGTTCTCATCAACGGAGTTGCTGTGGATGATGGGCCGTGTCTGATGGTCGTGAAGTGCCCGATCGCCTCGGTGTAGCGACGGTCTCGGTGAAAGACCGCGTTGCTCTGAATGTCGGTACGCGTTCCAATGGTCATCGGGGTGACTTTGGCTCAGATTTTTGCGCTGTACCAGACGCTCACGCCGGCGCGTGCCGGACGTCGCCGCCGGTGCGGGCGGAATCGGCGAGATTGACGTCATTGTGTCTGCGGATGATTGGAGCTCAAGTCGGCGAGCTGGCGTCGTACCACTGCGGGGCTCCGGCTACATTGGGGTGTATGAACCTCAACCACTTCGCCGCCGCACTCGTTGCGTTCATCACGCCCGCCCTTTCCGCTCAGGTCGACGACATCACGGTGCTCGTCCCTCATGAGACGCCCGACAAGACGTTCCCGATGGGCGACGCGGCTCTTGGGGTCGCCGGACCTCGGGGACTCGTCACGCGCGAGGTGTACCGCGAGCGGCGGCTCAGGCTGCTCACGCACATGCAAGAGAAAGGCTACTCCGCCGCCGTGGTGTTCAACGACACCCGGGACTCGCCCTCGGGCGGGCCCGACCGGTCGGGGCTCGATTTCTACTACCTCACCGGGATCGAGCACGAGCCCGGGGCCGCCCTCTTGCTCGACCCCGACGCCGACCAGTACGTCGAGTCGCTCTACCTCCCGATGCTCGATACCGAGGACCACGTCTGGCACGGCGAGCGCCCCATGCTCGGTCGCGAGCTCGAACTGAACACCGGCTTCGCGCGCGTACGCCGCATGGGGGCGCTCCCCGGGGCCCTCGCGACCGCGATCCTGACCGGCGAGTCGCACAAGGCGGTGTTCCTCGGGCCGGTGGTGGGGTACAAGAGCCCGATCCCGAAGCAACTCGAGGTGCTGCGTGACGCCACGTCGCGAATCCCGGGAGCGTCGGTCGGGCTCGATCGAGAAGTCCTTCCCGCGATGCGTCAGGCGAAGGGCGAACTCGAGATCGACCTCACACGGCAGGCGATCGCCAACACGGCGGCCGGGCTGCGTGCGGGCATGAGCAAAGTGCGCCCGGGCATGACCGAGTTCGAACTCCGCACCATCATCGAGACCACCTTTCATCTTGAGGGCTCGCGTCGACTCGCGTTCGGCAGCATCGTCGGATCGGGGCCCAACTCGTGCGTGCTGCACTACCGCGGCGAGCATGATCATCGTGTGATGCAAGCGGGGGAGCTCGTGCTCTGCGACGTGGGGGCCGAGGTCGAGAACTACGCCGCGGATATCACGCGGACGTTCCCGATCTCGGGTCGGTTTACACCCCGCCAGCGCGAGGTGTACGAGGTCGTGCTCCGCGCTGCCGATGAGGCGACCAAGGCCATCCGACCGGGCGTGACCTTCCGCGAGCTCAACGACATCGCTCGGGAAGTGATCGAGTCAGCGGGCTTCACCGACGATATGAGGCATGGGCTCGGACACTTCCTCGGTCTCTACGTCCACGATGCCGGCAACTACCACCTGCCCCTGACGCCCGGCACGATCATCACCATCGAGCCCGGCATCTACCTGCCCGACGAGGACATCGGCATCCGCATCGAGGACGATGTCCTCGTCACCGAGACCGGGTTCGAGGTGCTCTCGACCGGCATCCCGCGGACGGTTGCCGAGATCGAGAGATTCATAGGGCGGGGCGGCTGAGCCGTCTCGACGCGGCGTATACCTCGAACGCGCCAGCGCATCGGACATAGAGCCATGTTTCGGTCGTGCCGGTGAGGTGTATGACGGTCTTCTGCGATCCGTTGGACAAGACGGCGCTACCCGGAGGCAGCTCCACTGGCTGAAGCTCCGAGCCGTGACGTAGGCGGGGCTGTCCTTTGACGACGACGATCCGGAGTGCCGGATCGTGACTGCGAATCGTGACGAGCTGGTTCGCCGGCAGGGCGACCATCGCACCGCTCGGGCGTTGGTCTTGTGGGTCGCCCCATAGAAAACTGATGCGTGGGCCTCGCTCGGGTGAAATCTGGTCGCCAAGCGAGACCCGGTTCGTTGTAGACGCATCGAGCCACACCACGTTCGCTGCGTGAACGTTGATCGAACGCTCCCCGGAATCGGATGCCTCTTCGGGTGGCATCACGAGGTACGGCCCGTGTTGTATTTCGATGTATGCAATGCGGCCATCACCCTTGGCGGACGTGATATGAACGTCACCCGCCGGTTGGGTCCAATACGAGCCGGGGGACATCCACGATGGTTCTGCGTTTGGATCGTCGTTGTGAACCAGCCCCTCAAGAACAACGCCCCGGTAGGTCGTGTTGTGAACATGTGGGGGCGAGGAGAAGCCTTCGGCGAAGCGCACGAGAAACCCGGTAGCCCCATCGACCGTGCGATCACCCCATAGGTCCGCCGCTTGCGGTCCGGCGTTGCCGCGTGCTGGGTTGAGAGGCGTCCAAAGCACCTCCGTCGCCGTGATCACCGTGACGTCGGTTCCGGACTCTTGGAGGGGCGTGCCTGAAAGTGGTGTGGCCTTCTCATGCGTGCAGCCAGCGAATGACACGAGGCCAAACAGGAAAGCCAGGAACGTGAAAACCCGTGAAGGCCTGAGAGGCGTCGTGGGTGGCAAACGGCGTCCAGAGGAGTGAATCAATTTTATTGCTGCCACAGTCCGTGATCGATCCCACCGAGGATGTAGATCGCGAACATGCCGTGCCCGGGGATCTCCATCGGTGGGATCGCGATCTCAGCGCCGGCCTCTTCTGCTGCCTTCACCCTGGCTTCAAGGTCATCGACCAAGAGGTAGGGCCTGACGACCGGGTCTTCGGTCGGTCGCAACGGTGCTCGAACGCCGATGGCTCCGCCGCTCGCGAGCTCCGCAGTCCGGGCGTTTCCCAGTTCCGCGATGGGGTCGGTAAATGTCACGCCGTGTGCGTCGGCCAGCAGATCGCACGTTTCTGTCACGGCTGGCGTCACGATCTCGAGGTAGTACACCTTTGGACCCTGCGCTTCCGGGGTTTGAACATTGACCTCCGGTTCCGGTTCGGCGGGCGTTGGTTCTGCCGTTTGATCGCATGCGGCTACACCCATAAGAAATGTGAGAGTTACCCCGAGCACGCCGGCGGTACGAATCGGAGAAATCATGAATCACCCTTTTCTTGTGCAATCTGGATGAGGTTTCCGCAGGTATCGTCCAAGACGGCGGTGATCACTGTGCCGTAGTCAACCGGGGCTTGGGTAAAGCGTACACCGAGCGACTCGAGCCGCTTGTGCTCTGCCTCGATGTCATCGACGGCGAACGAGGTGAAGGGGATGCCATCCTCGACCATCGCGGCCTTGAAGACCTTGGCGGCCGGGTGCTGATCCGGTTCGAGAGAGACTTCGGGGCCCTTCGGGTCGGCAGGGCAGACAACCGTGAGCCAGCGGTGCTCACCGATCGGGATGTCATGCCTGACCTCGAAGCCCAGGATCTCGGTGTAAAACTTGTGCGCCTTGGCCTGGTCATCAACCATCAGCCCAACACCCTGGATTCTTAGCATGGTCGTACCCCTACTCCTTTGATGGCCATCGCTCCGAGATCGCTTTGAGCGGCTCTCCGTTGAACCAATGAAACTTGTACCGGCCCTCGCGTTTCACCTCCACAAGCCCAGCCGACTCGAGAATCTCGAGATGCTGAGAAATCGCCTGGCGAGACGAGCTGATGTTGTGCTTCATCACTAAACGCCCACAGAGCTCGAAGAGCGATTGCCCGTCGCGATCCACCAGCTCGTCGAGAATCGCTCGGCGAGTCGGGTCCGCGATGGCTCGATACAAGACGTCGTCCACAGTACAGCTCTCGAGGAGTATATGCAAGTCCAGGCTTGCATGTTGTCCATCGCCGAATGGCCACACCGATCGAACAGACCGTGCGGGCTCGGTGACGCGTGGCTCCACGAGGTCCTGCCAGCGATCGTTGCGGCGAAAGCACCGGCCGGGATGAGACAACGCTTCCCACGCGACCGCCGCAGGTCCTCAGCGACCGCCGGAGACGGTGTTCATTTGCAAGACATTGCCTAGATTAAAGTTAGGGGCATCCGCTGAGGAACGAAGCGATGAATGCGTCAACGTCGGAGAGGTCGAGCACGCCCGCCGGCAAAGCGATGTCGGCGACGCAAGGCTGCGAGATCGGGAGCACGATCGTGGAGTTGCCCGTAGCGTCAACGCCATCGATAAGGCTCAGGACCAGCGAGCGAGCGTTCCCGTTGCCGGGCTCGGCGACGACAATGAAGTTGAACGACCCGTCCGGACGCACAAGACCCGATGGGGGCTCAATCCCGGAGGCCCGAGAGATCCCGTATGGATCTGAGTCGGTCGCTTCATCGGCCGGCGCGTTGACGACGCTCGCGAACAGCCCGGGGCCGCTCGCCAACAGATCACCGCCGGCGGATACGGCGCCGCGAAGGCCGACGACCGAGAACGTCGTGTCGGTCCGCTGCGAGACCTGGATAAGGCTCGTTTCAAACTGAGCCGGCTCCTGGGCGCTCGCGAACGTGCTGTACTCGAGCGTCACGGGTTCGATGGCAATGGACTCGCCGAGCCGGTCGGTGACCGTCGACGTCTCGAGGATCGAGAAAGCGCCGGTTCCGGGCGTCGCGTCGGTCCTGACGTAGTCGAGCTTGAGCCGGATCGAGCGAACCGGGATCATCGCGTCGTTCTCGGTGGCGAACTGGATGTTGAAGAGCCCTTCGCCCAGTTGCCCGACGACCAAGTCGACGGCGCCGAAGTTCTCGATGAAGCCGCCGGTGATGTCGATACCGGGTCCGTCGGTCGCGATATCGAAGCTAAACCCGCTCAGCAATTCGTCCGTGTCACCGAGGAGGATCTCGAGGTCGAACTGCCCGAACGGATCGGGCAGCGGGCGAGGGAGGAAGTCGGTGAAGTTGTTCTCGATGAACGTGATCTGGGGGCCCTGCTGGAAGCAGGGCGTCGGGATGTTGCGGTTCAATCGGGTGAACTGGTACGACGTGGCGCACTCTTCCTCGTTGTCACTCGACGGCCCGACCACCACCGGGCTCCCGATGAAGTCGCCGTCTGCGTTAAAGATGCTTTTGTACACGGAGAGTGAGTACGACGGCCTCGTGAGTTGCCCGAGGTTGCCCGCCAGCCGGCACTTGGTCGTGAGTGGGTCGATGCCTCCGATCCGCTCGCACTCAAGGTCGAAGACGCCCTCATAGAACTTGTGCGGATCACCGGTGTCGATCGGCGATGGGTCCCAAGGCAGAAGCTGCTCGGCGAAGACCGAGCCTTGTCGGTCGCTGAGCACGACCTTGATGAACAGCGGACCCTGATCGAGCGCCGAGGTGCTGTCTTTCTGTTGCCAGATCTCGAAGCGGTAGGGGATCTGAAAGACCGACCCGCATGGCTGCGACTTGTAGCTCGGAACCACCGTCGCCTGCTCATCCCAGAAAATAAAGAAGCGGCACTGCGCCGAAACCAAAGGAGCAAAGACGGCGACGGCCACGAGAGCCGAGAGGTACGAATGCAGACGCACGGCGAGCTCCTTCTTCCACTTGACCGGTCGCATCCCGCGAGGGCGGGATACTCAGATTAGCGAGAAAAGCGACCGGCGCTCACGGCGATTCCGAGGGTACTCCCGGATCCAGAAATTCCGAGGGTTTTTCCGCACTCGGGACTGATCGACCGGGCTTCCCGGAGATCTTATCACGTGGAAAGAGCCCTCCGGCGAGCGTGAACGCTCGCCGGAGGGCTCGATGTCAGCGGGCTTGCCGGAGCTATTGGGCGCAGCCGCTCTGGAAGGTCGTCACGAACATGTCGATGTCGTCGAGATCGAAGACACCGAACGGTGCCGCGATATCCGCGAGTTCGTCGTTGTTCAGGAACGCGACGATGAAGGCATCGATGTCGCTGAGGTCGAGAAGGCCGTTACCGTCGAAGTCGGAGATGCAGGAGACCAAGACTTCGACGGTCGTGGGGGTCACGCTCACGTGGGCCCGACGCGTCTCGCCCAGGCCAGTGAAATCAACCTCGTCGAACGAACCGGTCACACTGTCCGCCGTGAGGACGGTGTAGGTCTCACCCAGCGGGGGATCCTGGTCATCATCGCCCGTCCACGCGACGTTCATCGTGCCGTCAAGATAAGCGTCGCCCGCGACGTCGATGCGGCTGAACGCATCGCTCGACGTGTCGCCCGCGATGTTGATGTTCAGGGTGGCCGTCGGCGTCAGCTCCAACGCAGCGGTCGAGGCCTCTCCGACGGTCACGTCGTACCCGCCGATGCCAACGCCGCCCGACGCGACGATCCCGACATCGCCGGTGCTCGAGCCGGGCCGGAACCGTACGTCCTTTACGATTGACGCGGCGTGGATGGTCCCGCCCCCGCTCATCGACGCGGCCGGCCAAAACACGACGTGTCCGCGGACCTCGAGGTCGCCGTCGATCGACGCGGAGCCCTCGCGAAACTCAAGAGCGTCGTTCTCGTTCGAGCCCGAGATCGTGATCAGCGAGTCGTTCGTGGCCTCGAACTCAGCCTTGAGGCTGACGCGGCCAAACCGGGCCGATCCGCCGTTCAGGCTGAGGAGTCCGGTCGAGACCCCGTTGTCCCAAAGCAGGAGGCCGCCGTTCATCTCGTACACCTCGCGAGGGCCCGAGCCGTTTCCGACGTACATCGACCCGAGGGAAGATATCCACCCTTGAGAATCGGGTTTGGTGATCACGATGTCGCCTTGCTCCGCTCGGACGACGCCGGGGACCTGCGCGTCGTTCGTGCCGCCCGGGTTGAACTGATCGAACGAGAGCGTCCCGCCGACGGCCTCGACGAGGCCGTTGTTGTGGGTCATCGGCTCGATCGAGCCATGCCCGGAGATCGTGCCTTCGTTCATGAACCAGCGGCCGGTGAACTCGCCGCCCTCCATGTTGACGTCGCCGGTCGAGACCCAGGCCGGCTGCGGCCATCCGTACGGCTCGACATGGAAGACACCCGCTACGTTCAGAGTTCCACCAAAGCTCTCGACGCCGAGATCAACGCTTCCCGCCCGGATGTCGAGCGTTGCGCCGTCCGCGATGCTGATTTCCATCTGACCGCTACCGTCGAGGTCGAAGGTCCCGGATTCACCGAGATCAAAGAGGGTGGTGCCGCCCTGCACCAACATCGCGGCGTCGATAGCGAGGAAGCGTACATTCGTGTTCGGGCCCGTTGCGTCGATGGAGAACGAGTCGAACAGCATCGACGGCGCGTTGACGGTGAGTTGAGCGTCCGTGTCCATCGTGCCGTTCCCGCGGAGACCGAGGAACTGGGAGTGGAATCGGCCCTCGCCCGTGACGGTGACATCGCCGTATGAGTCGACGAACGGGGCGTGGACGCTCGCTGGGTCCGAGCCGTCCCCGCTAAAGGCAAATCTCGACGTGGGACCGCCGATGAACCCCTCGTCGCTCACGAATCGGGAGCCGCCGTTGAATCCGCTCACGGAGATTTCACCACCCAGCGGGCCGGTATAGGCCAGCGTGTTGTGCACCGTCTTGCCGTCCCAGACGATCACCTGGCTGTCGGGGCTGGTCCAGTCGAGCCGCGAGGTGCTCGTGTCGGTCTTCGTGATCAGGAGTGTCGATCCCGAACTCGCGACACCCATCGCCCAAAGCGCACCGTTGTCGATGACGAGGTCACCGGTGGTCGAGTCCATCTCGATGGTGCCCGTTCCGATGACGGCGCCGCCCTGCTGGCCCTCGATGAGCATCGAGCGATCGACCTGGGCGAGGCCGTCATACATTGCGAGGAAGGCGTCAGAGACCCGGAGTGAATCGACGTCGAGGTCGCGGACTGCCGGTGAGTCGGTCACCGTGAGAGTCGCGGCGCCTCCGCTCAGGTTGGCGTTCCCGTCGATGAAGAGCGTGTTGCCCGACGTGTAGACCGTCGCACCATCGAACACGTTGAGCCCACCGAGGGCGGTCGTCGTCGACAGCAACGCGTCGGTCTGGGCTCCGGTGACCGTCGCGGTATCGACCGTCAGCCTCGGGTACAGCCCGCCTGGCCCCGCCCAGTTCGCGGCATTGTTCCAGGCGTCGCTGATGGCCCCGGTCCAAGTGAACACTCCAGCGGAGGCGGCCGACCCAGCGGCAGCGACAAGAGCGCAAGCGATAGCGTGACGCGAGTGCATGAGATCACTCCTTTCGTGTGGACCCCAAGGCCGAGCCGAGGGGAGCATGTTTCAGATGCGGCGCGGGATCAGGTGACGTTCACCTCGGTCGGTCCCGCCTGACGTCGTCGGGCCAGCACGTGGCTCGCCCGCGAGGGCCCGTCGGGCGGGCCCACGTCCCATCAGGCGAAACTCAGCCGCACGGCGGGACACGCTTCGACGAAAAATCTCAGATCTTCGTTGTGCGCTGAACGCGACGTGGCTAGGCGCAGGCTGCTTCAGGCCTCTGACGAGACCGATCCGCCGACGGACGCCCCTGCGATCGACCCTGTCGCCCACGCCCATTGGAAATTGAACCCACCGATCCGGCCATCGACGTCGAGGATCTCGCCGACCAGCCAGAGCCCGTCGCACACACGGCTTTGCATCGTCTTGGGATCGATCTCGTTCAGCGGCACCCCGCCGGCCGTGACCTCCGCGTGGGTGTACCCGCGGTCACGCTCGATATCGATGGGCATACCCACGAGGGCGTGAGCCAGAGTTCGCCGCGGCGCTTTGGGCAGTTGGGTCCCTGGCGTCGCAGGATCGACCCCGCTTTCGGCGCAGATCTCTCGTGCGAGCCGCTCGGGAAGGTGGCCCTTGAGCCAAGCCAAGACGCTCTGGTTTCCCAGTCTCAGAAGCGTCTGTTCGACCGACTCGAAGGTCTCACCCGGGAGCCACGCAATGGCGAGCGAAGCCGCGGGGTCGGAGTGGCGAGCATCGGTCAGCCAACGCGACGCATCCATAACCGCCGGACCGGAGAGCCCGAAATGCGTGCAGAGCAGGTCATTCTCGAAGTCAGCGAGGCGCTTGCCCGACCCGGCACGCACCTCAACACGAGCGCGTGCGCTCACACCCGAAAGCGCGCGTACCCATTCGGACCTTTCTCCCGAGACGAGGGGGACCAGCGATGGGAAGACATGGTCCGTGATCGAATGCCCGAGATGTTCGGCGAATCGGTACCCAGCACCGTCGGATCCCGAGCGGGGCAACGCCTTTCCGCCGGTCGCGAGGACGAGACGCGGCGCAACCAAAACATCTTCTGATTTCGCCCGCCGGACGACGAAGTTGCCTCGGTCATCTCGGATCGCCGAGCCGATCCGCCAAGGATGCCGCAGGTCAACGCCCAGCCGCTCGATCTCGCCCAGCAACGCGTCGAGCACCGTGTGGGCGTCATCGGTGGTGGGGAAGAGCTTGCCGGTGGCTTCACGTTTGAGCTCGACGCCGAGTCTGCCAAAGAACGCGACCGTATCGCTGACCCCAAACTGCCTGAGCACCTTGCGGATCGTGTTGCGAGACCCGCCGGCGTACTGACGCTCGTCGATCTCGTGGTGCGTGACGTTGCACCGACCCCCGCCAGCTACCAGGATCTTGACGCCCACCTTGGGCGAGCCGTCAACCAGCGTGATGCGCGCATCGGACCCTTGCAGCTCGCGTCCGGCGCAGACCGCCGTCATGAGCCCAGCCGCTCCCGCTCCGACAATGATGATGTCAGTCTGCTCCTCGGCCACGACAGAGAGTAGTAGACCTATACCGGGTCGCGCGGCCGACGCAACGGACGAAGTCTGACTTCGTTGGACGGGCTTCCAGAAGCAGCAAGCACTTCGCGCGGTCCGAACCGCGGTGCACGATCAGGCCGCAGGACGTCCGACGCTGGGATCCCTGAGGTACGCAAACGCCTCAGACCTCGAAAGCCCACGCCCAAAGAGATGGCCCTGGCCCAGCGGACACCCCATCCCCTGCATCTGCGCCAACTGGCCGGGCGTCTCGATGCCCTCAGCCACCACGCGCAGGTTCAGGTTGTCCGCGAGCGCGACGATCGAGTGGTACACCGCCGAGAACTCGCGCCGCGCTTCGATGCCCACGATGAAGCTCCGGTCGATCTTCATCTTGCTGAGCGGGAACTGGTGCAGACAGCTGAGCGATGAGTGCCCGGTCCCGAAATCGTCCATCGCCAGCGGAAAACCCAGCTCGCGCATCTTCTCCATCCGCGGCACGAGGTTCGCTCTCGTGTCCATGACCGCCGTTTCGGTGATCTCGAGCACCAGGCGACCCATGAGCGCCGGGAAGCGGCGTTTGACGTCCTCGAGCATTCGGAGAAAGCCCGGGTGCAGGATCTGACGCTTCGAGAC
The DNA here is from genome assembly GCA_038748775.1 of Planctomycetota bacterium. Taxonomy (GTDB): domain Bacteria; phylum Planctomycetota; class Phycisphaerae; order Phycisphaerales; family UBA1924; genus DAIQNV01. Next base: position 363,746 of record JBCDIT010000001.1, on the reverse strand, counting down.
ATTCACGTGCATCGCAAGCCGGTACTCGCCGAACGCGTCGTCCATGTCGCGCAGCGCCGCCGCCGATTCGTGCAAGATCCACTCGCCCAGCTCGACGATGACGCCCGTTTCCTCAGCAATCGGGATGAACGTATCGGGGCTGCAAGGGGACCCATCTCGATCGGGCCAACGGACCAAGGCTTCGAAACCCTCGGGGTCACCGCTCTCGAGCAGTACGATCGGCTGGTACGTGACCTCGAACGTATCCGCGATGCTCGCGCTCCGAAGCGTTGTCTCGATGCGGTGCTGCTCGACCGCGCACTCGTGCATCGCGATGTCAAAGAACCGGGCCTGAGCCTTCCCGTTCGATTTGGCCGAGTACATCGCCGCATCGGCGTCGCGCAAGACCGCCTCCGCGTCCACGTACCGCTCGTCGTTCATCACGATGCCGATGCTGGCCGTCGAGACCACCTCGTGTGTACCGAGTCGGTGAGGCTTGGCGAGTTCCGCGAGCAACGCATCGCAAAACGTGGTGACCGACGGCTTGTCGAGTTCGGTGAGCAACACCGCAAACTCGTCCCCGCCGAGCCGCGCGATGACCGACGTCTCGGGAAGCTCGGTCCGCATCCGATCGGCGATGCTTTGCAAGAGTTCATCGCCGACGGTGTGCCCGAGCGCATCGTTCACCGCCTTGAAACCATCAAAGTCGAAGTACAGAACCGCGAACCCCGGGCCGTCATCACTCTGGCTCTGGGCGACCGCGAACTCGACACGATCCCGGAACTTCGTCCTGTTGGCGAGCCCGGTGAGCCCGTCACGCTCGGCAACATCCCGGAGCTTCTGCTTGTCCTCGTGCTGGACCGAGACGTCCACCATCGCGCCGGCGAGCCGCATCGCCTTGCCGTCGTCGTCTATGTGGCACCCGGCGCGGCACAGCACCCACACCGTGCGTCCATCGCCGGTACGCATCTCGAACTCTTCGTCGATCCGGTCGGTCAGCCCCGATCGCATGTTCTCAACGATCTGATCAAAGCGTTCGAGATCGTGAGGGGCGATCAGGCGGTACCAAGGCTCGGGGCTGTTCGAGTCCAGAAACCGTGGCTCGTTGAACATCACCGCCCAGATCGGCGTGTAGTAGATCTTGTCGGCGTTCAGGTCCCAGTCAAAGATCGCGTCGCGCGAGCCACGCACCGCGAGCTGAAACCGCGACTCGCTCTCGCGGAGCGAGTTCCAATGCACGCGTAAACGCTTCGCGGCTGGGTCGAGCACGAAGAGTCCAACCCCCAGCACCGTCAATACGTTGGCGATCAAGAGCGACTGTTTTATGATCGCCAAGTTCGCGAGCGAGGTCTGTGCTTCGGTCTCGTACTGCCCAACGATCGCGTGCATCTGAGGCAGGAAGCTCGCCTCGCTCGTCGCCACCTGATCGATGAGCTCTTCGGGAATCTCTTCGTCCGCCGGCAAGGCGATGACCGCCCTCGCCGCGGCCGTGAGCGACCGAAAATGCTCGTCGATCCCGTCGAACATGACGTTCACGATGTCGCTGTTCTGGTGAACGATGCCGAAAGATTTGTCGCCGAATCGCAGAGCACGGTGGGCCCGGTCAAACGGCTGAATCGAGTGAGCGACTTCGGTTCGGTCGTTCCGTTCCACCGACTTCGCGATCCGCTGGCTGAGCATCCGTTGATGGCCGGCCAAGTTGATCACCGACGCCCAGCGGTCGTTCTTTGAGGAAACCGACTCCGATAAGTAGAAGCCGCCGATGCTGAGCGACGCGATCAACGCCAAGGCCACCGCATACGCGACGCGGAGGTTCTTCGATGGATCACGGTCTTCACGGCGTCGGAAGGGGTTCATCACCCACGGAATCGGGCGGTTCACTGGAAATGTTCAGCTGAACCGGGTGAACTGTGGGATTCCGATCTGGATCGGCATTGAAGACAATATGGGTGTGAATTGGTGGGCGCTCCATTGGGTCACAACACCCACGAAGAGGCTTCAAAGTCTGACTTCGGCCGGACTGCGACCGTTCCCAAAGATCACCCGAATGCCCGCGTGTTGCCGTCTTCCTTCGAGTACCTGACACGAGCGCTTCCCGGTGTTCGGATCTTGGCCATCTTCCGGCTTCGCATAGGACGACGATGACGCCGCCGTCTTTGTCGCCCAGCTGGAGTGGGCTGACCCGACGAACACCGACCGCCTCGCCCGGCTCAAGGACCCGCTCGTTTTCACTCAAAAATGTGCCGAGTTCGAGCGGTTCGCGTTTCGTGCCCGAAAGCGTCCAGCGCTCAAGCGTGGCGTCGCATCATCCGTCGCTGCTCGTCGTCTCCAACGCGACCGAGCCCAACGCGAGCACGTCGCCGTACCCCGCCTGCACGAACATCACGACAGACGCGTTCTCCGCGCTGACGTCCTCGGGAACACGCAACTTGGCCAGCCCGATGCCATTGACAACCTGCGCCTCGCCCACGGCCCTGACCACTCTGTCATGCTTGAGCGTCTTCCCGCGATTCTCACCGGCGGTGATCTTTGACTCCAGCCCGTCCTCGACCACCACGGCGATCACTCGCACAGGACGCGAGACCTCCGGCAATCGAGCCGTGATATTGAGCTCTCCGTCGATCGAAACCGCCTTCACGTTAAGGGACTTGGTATTCCCTTTCCCCGCCCACTCGATCGCCCCCGCCCCGTTCCGCCGGTCGTGTCCCACGATCGCAACCTGCCCGTCGATCACCATCTGAGGTGTGTACACGCCTGCGCCACGCGTCCCCCGGCGTTTCATCGCCGCGGCATACCTCCGCTGGCGATCCGAAGCGAACGCCAACCCGTAAGGCTCCTCCCAACCGAGATGATCCCAGTAGTCAACGTGCCACGAAATAAGGACTAGCTCGCCCGTCGTCGCGTCCGGACGTTTCGCGAGTTCGCTCAGATACACGTCCGCCGGCGGGCACGAGTGACACCCCTCGCTGGTGAACAGTTCGACCAGTATCGGGGCCGCGGTCGCGTGCGGCGCGATCCAGCCGAACGCAGCCATCGAGAACAGAGCGAGTCGGCGTGTCAGCATCGAATGCCTCAAGGGAAGTGGTGGGGTCGAGTCAAAACCACGCTTTACACAGCGCGTGAGATCCACGCGATAAATCCGCTTCTTGGGACGCCTATTCCCATTCGGCATTCCGCCCGATGCCAGCGTTCGCCCCGATAACCCAACTCAAAGCCGGTCTGAACACCCCCGTCAAACAACCCGTGACGATGGCGGTCGGCTGACGCTTCAAAATGAGGCCCCATCGGGCAGTTTCACTCCCGGGATACTCCGTCCCACCGGCACGTCAAACCCACCAATCATGAGGGGATTCGAAATGTTGCGCTCAACAATCGCGATCGCCGCGCTCCTCGCCGCCGGGACCGCCGACGCTTCCGCTTCCACCGGGCCGCAGTTGTTCTACGTCGATTTCGATTCGGTCATCAGCTCGCCACCGGGCACCCCCGGCCGCCCCGACGAAGCCTTCCTGTACGACTACGGCCCTCTTGAGCGCGAGGAGATCGTCCGGTACCTGAACGACCGGTACGAGCTCTACGGAATGGTCTTCCTCCCGGGCACGAAGCCCGCCCCGGGGGCCGGATCGAACATCACGCTCAACTCCGGGCTCGGCGCCGGCGCTGAGCAGATCGACTTCCGAAACCTCGACGGCGGTGATGACGCCAAGGTCAACATCCTCTCGATCTTCAAGACCTTTCTGGGCGTCACCGACTTCACCGACATCGACGTCGTCATCGCCACCGCGAACGTTGCCGCCCACGAAGCCGAACACCTCATGGGCATGCGTCACCACGACAAGTCGGGCCCCTTGGGCACCGGCATCGGAGGCGGGCTCTTCCCGGGCGACTTCGTTCCGACGTACCCCGGTCCGATCGGCGCCTTCGAGGCATCGGTCGCGATCAGCGCTCTCCACGCCGGCGGCACGTTCAGCTTCGAGAGCCTCACAACGTCCAAGGTGATGTCCGAACGCCTCGTTCCACGATTGATGGTCGCCAGCGAGCCTGCGTTCACCATCCCGGAAGGCGGCGGGAACAACACCTTCCCAGAAGCAGAGATGATCGACCCGATGTTCTTCGGAGTGCCCTACCCGCTCCGTCCTAGCCTCGGGCCCGACGCTTTCGACGGGCGGGCGCTCGTCGTCACCGGCGCCCTCGATACCCCTGGCTTCGGCGGCGGGTTCGTCAGCGACTACTACGAGTTCTTCGGAGAAGCGGGCGAGCCCTGGACCATCGAAGCGATGAGCTACATCTTGCCCGATCCCGACAGCGACGGCGAGCGCTACGCCGACAACGCCGACGTCGCGATCGTCCTCCTCGCCGGCGAAGACTCCCCGGACGATTTCGCCCCGGGGAGCGTGATCCCGTACTACGGAGATCCGTTCGGCGCCATGAACGACGACGACGACGACGCTCCCCTTGTTCCCGCGAGCAAGCCATTCGACAACTACCGCTCCGCCACCCTGATGGACGTCGTCTTGCCCTACACCGGAAGCTACGTCATCGAGGTCATCGCCGCGGCTCCCTTCCTCGGCACCGGCAAAGACGGAACCGACGGCGGCAGCTACGAGCTGTACATGTACACCGGTATGCCGGTGACGTTCCCGCGCTGCTCACCCGCCGATTTCATCCCGGACGGCATGCTCACCCCCGAAGACGCCCTCGCCTTCCTCGATATGTACAAGATCGGCCAGCAGTTCATCGGCGTCGCCGGATTCCCAGACATCGCAGCCGATATCAATGCCGATGGCTCACTCAACTTCTTTGACGTGCTTGAGTACCTGATTATTTTCGACGAAGGCTGCCCCTAAGCCATCACTTCTGCCCCCTTTGCCCCCTCGGTGTGACGGGCTTCCAGCCCGTCACCACCAGTCCTCCCCTCTCCCCCTCGCTTCCCCTCGTGCATCGGCCGCTCGTCGGTAGTGCTCTCCGCACCCCACACCGTCACTCCCCAAGTCCCTTCCGCTATCGCGGTGGTCGACCCCGCATCGTGTCGGCAAGCTCCCGCATGTACACCTCGATGTCCTCGTTGGAGTTCTCGAGGAAGCCGACGGCATTCCATACCGGGGCGTTCCGCCGATGCCGTTCCTCGCGCGGGATGTCCCGAATCGTCCCAATTTCCTCGTACACCGCTGTCGCGGTGTCGATGTCGCCCATCCTCGCCGCCGCAACACCACGAATCGCCAAAGGCAACGCCAGCACCAAGTTCCCGAGGGCCCGACCTCGTTCCTCGAAAGCGGCCGCCTTCGAGGCCGCGGCCTTGTACTCTCCCTTTCGGAGCAGGGCGAGCGCGTGCACCAACTGAATCTCGGGTTCCTCGGGTATCAATCGGATGAGATCGTGCGCCTCGTTGCTCGGAACGACGAACGGGTACGGCTCGTCCTCCGTGCCAACATCGAGCGTGAGATATTGCAGGCCGTCCTTCGCCAAGAGCCCGCGTAGCCCAAGGGCCCGAGCACGAGCGACCCAGTCCACGGTTCGCTCCCGCCGGTCCTCCGGTCGAAGGTTCGAGTTGTCTGGGAGAGGCGTCCAGAGTATGCGTTCGTGTCCGTATCCGACATGAAACGGTGTTCCGAGTGAACGCGATCTGAAGTCGATCGCTTCGTCGGAGCCAAGCTCGAGCTGTACTTCGAGGTAACGGATCAACTCTGCCAGCCGGGTTTCCGCGGCGGCAAGTGTCCCGTACGCGAGTTCCGCCTGAATCAGGTTGTACGTCGCTCCAACGAGGAGACGGCCTTCGGTCGTCGGGTCAGCCGCCATGTCATCCAGCGCGCGCTGTCGGATGTCGAGAGCGTTCGGATGCCCTTGGTATGAGAGAAGCGTGCCATAAAGCCAACGCGCCTGAGCGGTCTGCGTGTGACGCTCGCCAAGGAGTTCCGCCCTTGTGTCGATCACGGCGGCGATCGACTCAGCGTCGAGATGCACCGGCGGAGTCTGTGACCTCAGAATCTCGGACAGCGCGAGAGATGCCTCCGAAAGACGACGCTGCCGACGTTCCGCTTCGAGTTCATCGTCAGACGAGTGCTCAGGCTCGTACTCCCAGGCTTCGGCGAGCTCGATCAAAGCGGCCTTCACCCTCCATCGAAGTTTCGCCGCGTTCGCGGCCGCAACCACCGCCGATTTCTCTATGTGCCTTTCGGCGATGTCCTCGAGCAAAAGACGAGCCTCGGTGTACAAGTTACTGACACGCTCATCGAGGACGAGCGCCGCCGCGTACCGACGGGTTGCCGAGAGCAAAGTGGCGTCGAGAATCGCGTCGGACAACTCGTCGGTGGCGACGTCAGAATCCCAAAGCTGATCGATAAGCTCGTCAGCGGTGCGTCGCTCCGAAAGCCAGGAGAGAAGACCAGCTTTCCGTTGCTCCGGCGTGCGGGTATCCCAGATCTCCGCCGAAACTCCATACCCTTCGGTGTGGAGCAGCAGGACGAGTTGGCCACCGTCTTCGGTGAAGGCGCCATCGATGACGGAGCCCGAGGCCCGAAGAGTGATGATCTTACGACCGGAGGCTCGGTCGCCCACCTCGACCGTCCCGCGTGAACACACGCGAATGCTCCGCTGGCCGTCTGGCGTTGTCAGCACGAGATCATCCGCGCGTGCCGGTGTTGGCGAGTAGGCATGCAACTCGGGCGCCTCGATGACCCCGACCCCGAGAAACGAGTCGAGTGCCAGTTGGAGCCGTCGTCGAGGAAGCGTTTGGCTGAGGACTCCGACGAGATGATCGACGCGGAGCGCCATAAGCCCCGATGGCGGTTCCCCTCCTTCATAGTGCGGTCCGGAATCGACGAGGAGAAGCTCTGGTATCTCTTCAGATGGCGCAGTGAACTGAACGAATTCGATGAACCCGCCGAATTCACGCGACGAAACCAGTGCGCCGAAGAATTTCGATGCTCGATCCACGTTCCAGATGTCGACGCGACCGTACAGCGACCCGGTCGCGAGGAGCGAATGGTCCGAGTTGAAGGCGACGGTTTTGAACTGCCCTCGCAAAACCGCGAGCGGGGAGCCAAGATCATCGGGCTCCCCGTCCCAGATCCGGGCAGTCTCGTCAGCGGAGCATGTGATGATCATGCTGCCATCTGAGCTGAACTCCGCAAACTCGATTGAGTCCGAATGCCCACGCAAAACGCTGAGTTCAGAACCGAGTGAATCCGAAGCGAGGCTCCACACGCGTGCCGCGTTGTCGTCCGAACGGGTGATGATCGCAGGCGTCAGCGGCGAGAACACCCGCCGAGTCGCGTGGCAGTCCTCCCGAGCGAGCGTCAGCCGAGGATCGCCAGCACTGTCAGTCGCCCAGATCGCCGTGCCCTCCGGGCCTTGCGAGGCGACGACGACATCGTCCGGGCTCCAGGCCGCCCAGCCCGACGCCCACTCGGGCGAGCCGAACCTCGCGAGCGGCGCCTCCTTCGAGAGGTCCCAAATCGCGAGGTTTCCGCCGCGCGCGAGCGTCAATAACCGCGTCCCGGATCGATCGAACGCCGACTCCAGCACCCCCTGGCTTCGCGTGTCAATCACGCGCGAGAGCGTCGGCGCTTCGCCGGGGTCACAGTTCCACACTTGGACATTGCGGATCGGTGTGCGTGATGTGATTGCCGAGCGCACCGCGACTTGTCGGCCATCGAGGCTGAATGCCGCCCCTGTGACGAGTGAGTCGAGCGCTCCAAGCCGTTCAACCGGTCGCAACGCCCCTGGTGTCGTCAGGTCGAAGATCGAGGGGGAGTTGGAGTAGCCGTTCGTAACGAGCCGGTTTCCATCGGGGCTCAACGCCACGAACATCGACCGCTGTTGGTGGAACACGATCGCTTCGACCTCCGTCGACAGCAACCGCCACTCCCACCCGCGATTGATCTCCGGACACCGTTGAAGGTGCTCTCTGGCCCCCGCCCAGTCTCCCGCATCCATCGCGATCTGGGCGAGTGCGAGGTTCGCCGTGTAGGCGCTCCATTCGGCCTCGGACCGAGCCTCGACCATGTCCTTCGCGTGACCTACTGCTAAGGCCGCGAATGCTCGAAGCCGTCGTTCGTCCGCCGATTCCTCGCTAAAGTACGAACCGTAGAACTGAAGCCAGGTATTTACGAAGACCTCGCCAACGGTCGAGGCTTGCTCTGGAGGGCAGTCTTCGCAGGAGTAGACGATGCGGCTGATCTCGGCTATCGCGTCACGAGCGATATGTGCTTGGTTCTCAAGGCTGGCCGCTTGCTGTGTAAGTGCCTGCGTCTGTCGTTCCAGTTCGAGCGACTTGTCCTCGAGCTCCAGGTTTTGTCGATGTGCGGTGTGGAGAAACCAGCTTGTCCCCGACAACCCCAGCAAGATCGATCCAACCACCGCCCCCCCTGCAACCACCGCCCCCTTGTTCCGCCTCACCAACTTCCGAACTCGATACCCCGCGCTCACTGGCGCCGCCACCACCGCCTCGCCCGCCAAGTGGTTCCCCACATCCTCCGCGAACTGAGCCGCGCTCCCGTACCGCCGCCCCCGCTCCTTGTCCAACGCCTTCATCACGATCCAATCGAGCTCCCCCTTAATCGAAGCGCTCAGCTTCGCGCCCTCCACCTGCCTCGCCGCGGCCGTCTCCGCGATCCGGTCCACATCACGGCTCAGCCTCACGCTCGGCGCAGGCGGCTCTTCTTCGCGGATGATCCGTTGCATCTCCATCCATGCCGCCGAGCGAAGCCGCGCCGCGTCGAAGGGCGTCTCGCCGGTCAGCAACTCGTACAGCAAGACCCCGAGCGCGTACACGTCCGTCCGCGTGTCGATGTCGGGCGACCCGCCCGCCTGCTCCGGGCTCATGTACTCGGGCGTGCCGATGAGCTGGCCGTGCTCGGTAAACAGCGTCCGCTCGGTCAGCGGCGACGCGGTCGCCTTGGCGATCCCGAAGTCAATGACCTTGGCAAACGGCGCCCCGTCCACCATGCTCACGAGCACGTTCGCCGGCTTCAGGTCGCGGTGGATCACGCCCTTCGTATGCGCATGCTGCACCGCGGTGCACACCTGGGTGAACAGCGACAGCCTTGCTCGGATATCGAGTTTGAAGGCATCGGCGAACGTCGTGATTGCGTCGCCGACGACGTACTCCATCACAAAGTAGGGTCGCCCGGTGTCTGTCGCCCCGGCGTCAAACACGCTCGCAATGTGCGGGTGGTCCATCAGCGCTAGTGCCTGTCGCTCCGCCTCAAACCGGGCGATCACCTGCTTGGTATCCATCCCCAGCTTGATGATCTTGAGCGCGACGCGCCGGCGCACCGGCTCGCCCTGCTCGGCAAGAAAGACCGAGCCAAACCCGCCCTCGCCGATCCGCTGCAACAGCTTGTACGGCCCGATCCGCGTCCCCGCCGACTCCGTGATCGGGCTTGGAACCGCCGCCGTCGGCGCATCCATCACCCCCGCCTCATCAGCCCCCGCCCGATCCGCCAGCAATCCCAAGACCGCCTCGCGCAACGCCGCGTCCCCGCCGACGCGCCGCTCGATCTCATCATCGAGGCCCGGGCCCTCGAGCGTCGAAAGCTCCAGGAACACCGCCCTCGCCCGCTGCCGAAGATCGTCAGTCATCGCCCGACTCCGCGCCCGGCTCGCTCAAAAAGCGGTGGAGCCTCGCCCGGGCGAGCGACCAAAGGCGGGCCGCCGTACGGGGCGATACCCCAGACGCCTGCGCCGCCTGCTCCACGCTGAGACCCGCGAAGAACCGCAGCTTCACGATCGCCGCGGCTTCCGGGTCCTCGCCTTCCAAGCGAGACAGCGCCGCGTCGACTGCCAAAATCGTCTCGGGATCCTGCTCCGCGAGCGACCCGACGTCCGGGATCGCACGCGCCGCCGCCTCCCGAGCCTTCCGAGCCCCCTTTGACCGGGCATGGTCGATCAATATGCGTCGCATCGCCTGCGCCGCCGCGGCGTAGTAATGCCCCCGATTCTCCCAAGGGACGTCACGCGGCCCCGACAGCCGCACGAACGCTTCGTGCACCAGAGCAGTGGGGGAGAGCGTGTGCCCCGCCGGCTCCCCACGGATCTGAGCTTCCGCCGCACTTCGAAGCTGGTCATACACCAGAGGCAGCATCTCCCGAGCCGCGTCGTCATCGACGGGAGCCTGCAGAAGCCGCGTGATCCGATCGTCGCTCATCCCCCCAGCCTACTTCACCCCGCATAGCCTGAAGCGCCAACGAGAAACCTCCCCGCCCTCGGTCGCTCTGCTCTCTTTGTATCTAACGACGCGCAGAACGAACCGCCCAACCCGATCTCACTCACCCGTGTCCTTCACTTCAAACACAACCCTCCACACCACCCCGGCCAACGCCGCCCCACCAATTGGCCCCACCCAATACACCCAGTGCATCTCCCAATGCCCATACAGCGCCGGCCCGAAACTCCGCGCCGGGTTCATGCTCGCACCCGTCACCGGGCCGAACGCCACGACGCACGCCGCGACGACCGTGCCCACGGCCGCGCCTGCCTTGAGCCTGTCCTTCTCCCCGACCACGACGGTCAGAATCGCAAACATCAGCGCGAACGTCAGCAACGCCTCGATCACCAGGACCGAGAGCGGGTTCGCCCGCTCGCCGAGACTCAGTGACCCCAACGAGGCGCCGTGACGCGTTGCGTCGATTGCCGCCGCGTGCCCCTCGTCGCCGCCGAGCACGAACACGATCGCCCCGACCGCCGACGCCGCCGCGACCAGTTGAACCACGATGAAAAGCGCTGTCTTAACGAGCCCTTGCATCCCCAGCATCAGCAGCGTGAGCGACACGGCGGGGTTGAACTGGGCCCCAGAGGTCCGGAGACACGCCGCGACGAATACGATCAGCACCGTCGCGAACGCGATCGCCACCGAAACAAGCGACCCCGGGGCCGCGGCTCCGGGCACGTCTGGAGCCGTGAGCACGATGCTCCCGCAGCCGAAAAGGACCAGCGCGAAGGTCCCGATGAACTCCGCGACGCAGGCTCTGACCAAGTCCTTCATCGAAACCTCTCTGCAGACACCCGCCCGAGCGCCGACAATGCCCCAGTGACCACCGTCCTCCGAGACAACCGAGCGGAGTGTCCCCCGCCACCGAGCCGCGTGCAACCGCTGCAGGCCGTGGTGTCCGCCGTGCTCGCCCTCCTGGCCTGCGTTCACGCCGCCCACGCGATCGAGCCGATCGACCGTCCCGTCATCGCCGTCGCCGGCAGCCCGCTGCTGGTCGCCGTAAGGCTCGAACGCGCCAGGGACCTTCAGCAGGTTTCAGCCCAGCTCGATGACACGACCGCGATCCCCGCCCGCCTCATCCCGATCGAGTTCCGGGCACCGGCCCCTAACCGGTCATGGGTTGGGCCTTCCGCGATCCCGGTCATTCGCGAAGACCGAGCTCTGAACGGAGTCTGGCTGCTCCGCCTTGATCTCCCCAGGGCCGCGGCTGGGCAAGGCGTTTGGATCAACGGAGAACGTTGGGCCATCCGCTGGCTCCCCGATCCGGTCCGCGAAGCGACCGCCCTCGGCCTCGACACGACCTCGGCGAGCCCCGAACGCAATCCCTTCGCAAGCGTCGTCCCGAGCCAGATTCGCTCCGATGCGAGGATGAAGGCCCTCGCCGCCAACGCGGCGTTGTCACCCCTTTCGAGCTGGCGATGGACGTTGCTGACCGAGGGCCTCCGGCCCGCTCCAACCCCTGGCCCGCCCGAGCGTGCTCTCGACCCGGATCACGCTCTCACCCAGTTGATCCGCGCCGATGCTGAGTCTCGATGGCGGCGGGCTTTGCTCACCGTCTTCCGCGTCGATCGCGAACTCAGCATCCGCGTCCGCAGAGCCCTCGCCGGAGCCGTCCGATTTCAAGGCGACGCTGTCGTCCCCGTCTGGTGGCCCGACGAAGGTCTGCTCGACGATTTGCTCGAAGCCAAGAACCCGACACAGGTCCGTGAACGCACCGAGGCGTGGCTCGAGGCGATCCCACCGGTTCTGGCTTCAATCATCGACGACGCCGCCGGCCTCGACCCTTCGGGAGATATCGACGTCCGTCTCCGCGCGGTTGTCACAGCCCCGAACCTGCTCGCCTTGGCACCCGCCGGCCCGAGTCGCGCTCGCACCCTGCTCGACGCTGTTCCGACCGTCGCCGCCCAAGGCGTGGTTGCGCTCCGCGCCGAAGACCCGGGGGCGAGCGTCCTCGTCGGTGCTGAAGAGACGTTCTACCCCCGCGTCATGCCCTTGCGTGCCCGCCCGCCAGCGCTCGTTGTTGGCCCATTGCTCGCTGAGCCAACCCTCGCAGAGTGGCGTTCCAGAGCCGATGCGGTCCCGGATACATCGGCGTTGCTCGTGCTGCAGAGAGGTCCGGGTGAAAGCGGGCGGTGGCAGCTCTATGTCGAACTGACAGAGCCGACCGACAACGCCGGATCGACCCTGACCATCTCCGTCGGCCCGAGGGGAGCCGCCGACCGAATCACCCTCACGCCCGACAACGCGGCCGCCCGCACGCCGTCCGGCTGGGCCACCGTCGCGCCGCTGCCGATCGAACCAAGGGCCGCGCTCGCGGCGCTCGCTGTCGTGCGCGAGAGGCCCTCCGGTGCCCGATCGAGCTGGCCGAGGCCCATGCTGCCCTGGGATGAGCACCCGGGCCGTGCGCCGATCGATCTGACGGCGTGGTCGGGGTCCCAACCGGCCCCCTAGGCCTTCATCCGAAGCCCATAGATCAGCCACTCCACCAACAGCAACACCCCTGCGCCGAGGATGAACCATGTCCAGATCTCTCTGGGCCCGCTCAGGTCATCCACTCCCGGTGCAGGATCGCCACCGACGCTGATCTCGTCCGCCGTCCGCGTCACGATCGAAGACTCCCTTGTGTTTGCAAGGTTCACCGCGACAAACCCTCGATCGGTACCGGTATCGACCCCATAAAGACCGGCGCGTTCGACCACACCGACCGGCACGGCCGGGCCGGACGCGTTCACCGACAACTCGCGCTGCAGCGGACCGCCCTGCACCGAAGCCAGGCGGGCAGTACCGGTGAGGGAGCGCACGCCCAACGCCTCGGCAGGTTCCGACGTCCCAAACCAGACGCCCCGATCGCCGCCGCGCGCGCTCAGATACTCGAACGACGTCGCCATAAAGATCGCGAACGACACGTCGACCACCCAGTTCGACGCCTGCAGCGGGTACGCAACGACGAGTCTTTGTACGCCTTGGTCCTCCACCTCGATAATCATCGGACCTTCCGAGCCGAGCGCGAGCTCTCGCACGGAAACCGAAGCCGAGCCCGCCCCAGGGAGCGCGACCCAACGCGAGATCTGCACCGCGTCGAGCGCGAGGTCTTGCATGATCGGGTGTGAACGCGTCCAACTGACGAACGCTTCGGTCCCGCTCGCCGGGCGCCGCTCTCGTGGCTCGGGCCGCGCACCCAGAAGCGAACGCAAAGACGCCCCGAAGCTCAGCGACGCCACCGGAGGGTCCCTGGCGGGCGTGACCCGGTCGAAGACGATCAGGTCGAACCGGCGCAGCTCGGTGGGGTTGAAGCCGGCGTAGTCCGCGTCGGACACCACTCGAACATCCCGCGTCCGGAGGGCATCGATCACGTCGCGCAAAAACCCGTACGGGGCCGCCTCACCTTCGTCGTTCTGGGGCGCAACGAGCATGACCCGCGGCACCGCCGGAGGGGGTAGCACGAGCCAAGCGGTGTCGTCGGAAGCCAGCGCGTCGTTCCGCCCCAGCGCCACCGTGATCGGCCCACCCTCGGTATCGCGGATCTCGATTGTTCGCGACATCTCACCCAAGGGCGCTCCGTCTGATCGCGAGACGGTCCCGGGGACCGTGATCGGCGCACGCGCGAGGACGTCCTCGCCCCGCAGAACCGACGCTTGAACGGTCGCCGTCCCCCGCCCGGTGTTCACGAGACGCAAGAACAGCCGGACGAGCCCGGGGTCATCGAAGTCGCGCACCCCGTTCACCGCGACGATCCCGACGTTCCCGCGAGGCGCCAGCTCCGGGTCGGGGCCGACAAGCTCAAACGCGATATCCGCCTGGGTGCTGGTCAAAGGCTCGATCGCGTCCCCGCCATCCGAGAACAAGATCGCCTTGGGCCGGTCCCCGCCCGACTCATCGAACGACCCCGACGTCAGTGACTCCACGAGCTCGACCGCGACCGCAGGATCGCCCGGCTGGTCCGTCGGTTCGATCGACTCCACCGCCCCCCGGACCGCCGCGGCTCGCCGCGTCGGCGGTGCCACCACGACCGCCTCTGACGCGAAGGCGATGACCGTCATATTCGGCGCGTCGCCACCCCGAGACATCTTCTCCGCGACCTCGATGGCCCTCGCCTTGGCCGCTTCGAGCCGGGAGCCGTCATCGGGCATGTCCTCGGCGCTCATCGACGCCGAGCGGTCGATGATGAAGAACACCTTCGACCCCGGAGGACCTCCGCTCTCGATCGCCGGCCTCCCGAGCGCAAGCAGCAGCAGCACGATGATCAGCAGGTGCAAGAGCAGGAGCCACGAAGGCTTGATCATCCGGAACGGCGCGTTGACCTGAAGGTCGTGCACCGCCTCCTCCCAGAGCATCGTCGAACTGACCTTCACCGGACGTCGACGAAGCTTCAAGAAGTACAGCGCTAAGAGCCCGGGGATCGCGACCCCAGCGGCGATCAAGGCCGTGATCGGAGCGAGCAACGTCAAGGCGTGAACCCCAGCGCCCAGACAAACGTCTCCTTGCTCACGTCACGGCTCGCCTTCGGCTTGGTCAACCCCGCCTTCGCAAAGCTCTTCTTCACCCGCGCCATGAGGTCCGGCAAAGACTCCGCCTCCAACACCTTCATCACCAGGTTCCCCCCGGGCGCTAGAAGCTCCGGGCAAAGCTCAAACAGCGACTCGCAGAGCCGCACGGAAACAAACCCATCGCCCGCCCCGGTCGTCTTCGGTGCCATGTCCGAGATCACCGCGTCGAAAAGCCGCTCCGAGTCCCCTGCCAGCGAACAGAGCTCCGCCGGGTCGACCTCGGTCACGTCGCCTTCCATCGTCTTCACGTTCGCCCCAAACGCCCCGCCGACCCGCTGCAGGTCGATCCCGACCACGAAGCCCTTTGCCCCGATCCGCTCCGAGGCCACCTGTAGCCAAGAACCGGGCGCACACCCTACGTCGAGCACCCGCCCGCCCTTCGGGATGATCTTCTTCTTGTCGTCGATCTCGGTCAGCTTGTACGCCGACCGCGCGAGATAGCCGTCGCGCTTGGCTTGGCGGAAGTACTGGTCGTGGAGCTGACGGGCGCGCGGCACAGTCAAATACTAAACGGAAACGACTCTGTTGTTCATCCGTGCCTGAAGGTGGGTGCGCCAATGCTGCTGGCCGAGTGGATGGTGTCGCGACAAGCGGGTGATCAGTCTCGGTGGCTCTCTGACGATTCGGATTTCACTCGACGCAGAGCCAGCCGAACCCTCGACGAGCCGAGCCCAGCGGATAGTTCTTTCTGTCGCCGTTGAAACGGGGAGCAGGTGTGTCCTGGTTGTCTGGAGCTTCGGAAGACTTGGAGGTTCACGCTCGTTCAGATCTACGGCGAAGTTCTCTCTATGAGAACAGCCGTGCAATCATCATCGATTCCGTTCCCCGATCGAACAAAGACACGTTCAACGAGAGCCTCCGCGGTGTTCTCGCGTTGCCGTTCGCCCAACACGCTCTGGCAGAGGCTCACGACTCCCTCGGGTAGAAGCGACTCGCCGAGTCGGTCTCGTGACTCCGTCAACCCATCGGTAACTAGAAGGATCGCATCGACGTCATCGAGAGGCTGTTCGTGGATAGTGAGACGTGCCGCGAATCCGTTGTGAAGCAACTCGAGCTGAGTAGGGAGCGGCGAGGCCGAACCTTCGCCCAGCAAGTAGCCGGGTGTATGCCCAAACGAGATGTACTTAAGATTCGAGAAGTTTACATCGAGATCGAGCATGCAACAGGTAACGAACATCCCGTCTGGGAGCATGGGCGCGACTTGCGCAAGGCCTCGTGCTGCCTCGCTTAAGTCTCCGCCCTTCAAAAGTGTCGAGCGAAACACCATGTGAAGCATGGTCGTAAACAATGCCGCGCTTGTTCCATGCCCCATGACGTCGGCGATCATGCAGTACACCGAGTTGTCAAGAACTACAACGTCCACAGCATCACCGCAGAGGTCGGCCGCCCCTCGTTGTGCCGTCGAGATTTTCATGTGATCTGTTGTCGTGAGCGGCTGAGGTCGCAGAAGCCTCTGTACTCGCACTGCTCTACTGATATCGGACTTGGCTTGAAGTCGAAGTCGTCGTGTCTCGAGACCGCGGTCAACGATGGCGTCCAGGACCGCTGGAGAGAACGGTTGTTTCAAGAAAAAATAAATTCCTGACTTGAGCCCTTCTGTGATCGCACGATCGGCGAACTGAGCAAACGCCGTTACCAAGATTATGATGCATTCGGGATCGGTCTCGCTAATGATGTCTGCACAATCCAGACCGTTCCGTTTCGGCATCTTCACGTCTACGACAGCGACATCGGGATGCCATTCCAAAGCTCTTTCCAGTTCGAGCGGCTCGTCGAGGACCTTCACGTCGTGTCGTACGCCAAGAAGCTCAATGCAGGCTGACATTTTGCTCGGTTCATCATCGATGAAAAGGATCTTCGAGCGATGATGCTGATCAGGAGCTGGCACCGTAAGCCTCCCGGATTCTGAGTTCAACGAGCGCCCCGCCG
This sequence comes from Planctomycetota bacterium, assembly GCA_038748775.1. Classification (GTDB taxonomy): domain Bacteria; phylum Planctomycetota; class Phycisphaerae; order Phycisphaerales; family UBA1924; genus DAIQNV01. The sequence goes on along the minus strand of JBCDIT010000001.1, from coordinate 347,084 downwards.
AGCAGTGATGTCCCAACGAAGACGCTTCCGCCATTGCTTTCCGCGAGCGTTCGACAAAACGCGAGCCCATGGCCGGATCCGTTTGATTTCGTCGTGAAACCCGCTTCACAAACGCGCTCGCGGAGGTCTTCGGCTATACCTTCGCCGCTATCCTCTATCCGCAACACGAATGACGACGATTTTGGTTGCCTCTCGGCACAAACCGTCAATCGAATCCGGCCTGATTTACCGCAGGCGTCCGCCGCGTTATCAATCAAGTTTTGAATGGCGAGTTCGAGAAAGCGCGGGCGGACGTAAATCGGTGGAAGATCCGGATCAACATGCCGATCGACCCGGTACCGGTCTGCGACACTCCATCTGAGCTTTGACGCCTCAATCGCTCGGCTTACGATGGCAGCTACGTCGGAGATCGGTTCTGTAGTCGTCCAATCGTGTTCGCCCATTCGCATGTCTTCGGAGAGGAGCATTGCTTCCGCGATGTTCGCTTCGGCCGATGTTAAGTGCCGGGAAATCCGCGCCTTCGAATCCGTCGGCGACACCTCGGCGTTCGATACCGCGTCGTATGCAAGCTGAATGTGCCCCAACATCGCGTGAAGCGCCTTGTTCATGTCGTGTGCGTAGATTCCTCCAATGATCTTCGTTGTCTCTCGACGACGTGCCCGCGCAACGTCGTCAAACACCGCTGTTCGCTGGTTTACGTAGTAAAGCGCCATGAGAAACTCGCCCGCCATCTTTGCTACGCTTGCCATGCGAGTCGGGGCACATTCGTCCTGTGAATGGCCTGACATCTGAAGAATCCCGTGGACATCGTTTCCGTTACGGATGCAAACGATCGAAGTGGACAGCGCGTCAGCACGACGCCCGCTCTTTCCTTCGTGCGGCGGGGTGAGGGCGTCCGGAAGCCCATCGAGGCGCAAGCCTCGATCAGAAGTCCAAGCCGACGACGCATCCGGCCTCGAGAGCACATGAAAACTCGAGGAGCACAGGCGTAGCAACACCTCGGACGTAATGCTAGCCGGCTTGCGGACGCGTTTGCTGCCATCCGGATCAAACAGGCAACGCTCGGCCATTATAGAAAACTGCTCGGAAGGAGCGTCCGGTTGAGCCTTCGAACCGGATGGGAGATATAGTGTCGCCGAATGCGTGTACCCGACCAGGCGCTGGCAGGTGCGCAAGATGCGGTAGAAGATATGTTGTGGGCCTTCTAAGTCAAGTAGCTTTGCTCGTAGGCCGCTCCGGCACAGCGCTTCAAGATTCGTTGTCTGAAAATCCATCGCCAGCGCCATCCGCCGCGCGATTCGTTTGAGGTGACGCTGTTCGTCCGCATCGAAGGCTAACTGGCGCTGTATCACGAGGGCGTCCCTGAGGTTGCCAGATCTCGCAGCGCGAGCGAAAAAAAGATATTGATCGTCGTTCTCGGCACGCCTGAGCGAGGAGACAAGTTTGCGAACCGGAGTTGCTTCTATTTCAGCCGTAATGTGCTCTGACGTAGAGGCGTATTGTCGCACGTACTGTCGATCGTCACGATTGAGAACATAGAAATAGCCGCAGTACTCGGCGTGTACAGCCTTTGCTAACCGCGTGAGAGCTCCGGATAACACACGTCGTTGATCTTCGAGTGATTCAACGGTTGCTTGGACAAGCGAATCAAAGGTGAGCTGACGCAATCGAGCGAGTTTGACACGGCGCTCAAGCGACGCGCTGTCTTCATCGACGAGGGCGAAATGAGTGTCGGTCGAGTCTGCCATGGGGTTTTGCCAGCCACTTCTCCGATTCTATCGCTACGCCCCATGATGTCGCCGAGTTTATCATACAGCAAAACGAGCAGTGAAGAAGAGAGCATGGCGATCGGCAGAACGATGCGACCGTGATAGTAACGGTCAGTGCGGTACCTCCTTCACCGCATTCCGATTCCACGCCGGCACCCGCACCACGATCGGCTTCCCGTCCTCCGGCTCCTTGATGATGTCGCACTGACAACTCAGCCGGCTGTTCCGCTGGAGTCCCGGGGCTTCCTCGACCCGATCGTCCTCGTCCTCGGTCGCCTCCTCCAGGCACTCCATCCCTTGTTCCACGTACACGTGGCATGTCGAACACGCACAGACGCCCCCGCACGCGTGCTCGATGTTGATGCCGTGCTCGACCGCGACCTCGAGCAGGTGCTCGCCCTTCGCGGCCAACATGTCGTGCTCTGCTTTGTCCGAGCCGTCCTCGTTGACGCTCTCCGGGTCTTCGAGGATGAACTTGACGGGGACGGTCGCAGGCCCGTGGTCGTGGTCGGAGTGGCGGAGGTGCATCGGTCTCTCCTAGCGCGTATCAGAGTCAGAATCCCAGCTTGGAATGACTCTAGACACTAGCGGAATCCCACCTTGGCCTCCGATTCACGCGAGGCCCGGCCACGCCGAGTCACACCCCGGCCACACCCAGGCCACGACTGGGCTGAACAGGGGCCAAGTCCATCCGAGTCCGCTACCCTGACCCCATGACGAACGTGTCGCCAGGTCCTGGGGGAGTTTCCGAGGATCCCGGGAGTTCCGGGGATCGACCGCAGGTGAGTGTGGTCGCTCCGGCCCACAACGAACAAGACAACATCCAACCGCTCGCGGAACAGGTCCAGGCGGCGATGGAGTCCGCCGGGCTCACCTTCGAGTTCATCATCGTCGACGACGGCTCGACCGACCTCACGCGGGAACGCATCCGTTTCCAGATGCCAGGCAAGCCCTGGCTCCGTTGCGTCGCCATGAACGACACGCCCCAGGGCAAGGGCAACGGGCAATCCGCGGCCTTCCATGCCGGATTCCGCGCCGCCAAGGGCGAACTCATCGCCGTGCTCGACGCCGACCTCCAGAACGACCCCGCCGACATCCCGAAGCTGTTCGCGAAGATGCAGGAGACCGGCGCTGACTTTGTCCAGGGCGACCGTTCCAAGGCCCGCCGTGAGGGCGACGCTTGGATCCGCCAGGTCGGGTCGATCGTCGGCCGTGTGTTCCGCCGGACGCTGCTGGGCGACACGATCACCGACACCGGCTGCTCGCTCCGCCTCATGAAGCGTGAGATCGCCCTCAAGCTCCCCCTGGAGTTCAGGGGCATGCACCGCTTTATCCCGGTCACGGCGATGCGCATGGGCTACAAGGTCATCGAGATGGACGTCTCGCACCATCCGCGACACTCGGGCGAGCCCAAGTACGGCGCCGGGATCACCAAGCGGGCGATTCCGGGCCTCATCGATTGCTTCGCGGTCCGCTGGATGAGCAACCGCCGGCGCCCGGTCACGGCGGCCGAGGTCGAGCCGTTGCTCCCGTCGCGGCCAACGCGCGAAACGCCCCCTGTCGAGACCCGCCCCGCCGGAGAGGTCGTCGCGTGAAGGCCGGTCCCGTTCTCGCGATGGTCGGCCTGCTCCTTCTGGGCATGTGGCTCGTCCTCCAGCCCTCGCTCAACCGGGGCGACTACGACTTCCGGGTCGGCGTCGGCGCCGTCGAGATGCTCGTCGTCCACCCCGCGCCCGATGAGTACGCGTTCGTCGCGCCTGAACGGCTGTCCGAGCTGGGCACCGTCGATACCGCGCGCTACACCCAAGTCGTTGAGCAGGAACAGGCCGCGTGGGAGGCTCGCCCGGCGTTTGAACGCCACCTGCTGGGGTTCTTCAACATCACGAGTTGGACCAACTTCGCCTGGGTCGGTATCGGTCTCGCCGGCCAGATCGCGTTCTTCGGCCGCATGATGATCCAGTGGGTCGTCAGCGAGAAGAGCCGCAAGAGTCAGGTGCCCGAGCTGTTCTGGTGGCTCAGCCTCATCGGCGGGGTCAGTTTGTTCACCTATTTCGTATGGCGGACCGATGTGGTGGGGGTGTTGGGTCAGTCGACCGGCGTCGTGATCTACGCCCGGAACCTCAGGCTCATCAAGAAGCAGAAACGCCGCGACCGGCGCGAGGCCGCGCGGCTTGAGGCCGAATCTTCCCAGTCCGGCCCGGACCAAGCCGGCCCTTCGGGGGCCGACCAGACCGAGAGCCCGAAGCTCGCGACCGCAGGGGTGTCCGATGCAGGCGTATCTCGATGATGAACCGTTGACCTCGACCACCGTCGCCAGCGCGATCGAAGCCGCGCGAGACGCGGCCGGCGCCCGAGGCCGCATCGTGATCGAGGTTCTCGCCGACGGCTCTCCGATCGACGGCGCCCTTCTCGACGAACCCCCGACCACCGACGCCGGCATCGCTGAGCTCCGCATGACCTCCGCCGAGCTCGGCTCGTTTGTTTCCGTCACACTCGCCGACGCGGCCGATGCCCTCCGGGCTTCGACCGAGGCCAGGCTCCATGCCGCCGATGCGATGGACCAGGGCCGCTTCGATGCCGCCGGCGATTCGCTCGCCAAGCTCCTGGGCGTCTGGGCGATGGCCCGCGACGTGCTCGACAAGTCGGGACAACTGATCGGCGTCGACCCCAGCACGCTCACACTGGCCGACCCTGAGGGTGGCTCGATCTCCGGTGCCGCGTGCATCGACGGGTTGGTGCGTGTCCTGGGCGAGGTCAAGTCGGCCGTGGGCGACGAGGACTGGAGCCAGGTGTCCGACCTGCTTCACGACGAACTCGACGAGCAGGCCCGTCAGTGGGAGCTGTTGCTCCGCTTGCTCGCGGAGACCGCTCGCGAGTCACCGTCCGCGTAAGCCCCCGATTTCCCTATGGCCTGAGGTTCCCGGGCCCCCGAACCGGGCTGGGCGATCGACCCGCCTAACGTCTGGTGAGCACTGGGGACGAGCGCTGGCCGAGACGATCGATCAAACCATGGAACGCGCCAGCGAGGCCCTCGGCGCGACGCGCTATTTCGAGGCCGTGTCACTCGCCGACCGAGCCCTCCGTCGTGCGCACGCAGAGCGCGACTTCCTGACCATGGCCCGCGTGTGCTTGCCGCTACAAGAAGCCCGGCGCCAGATTCGCCAGACCGCCCTCGACGCGGCCGAGACCGAGGGCATCGTCCAGCTCCGTCATGCCGACGACCTCCCCAGGCCGCTCCGCCCGGGGTGCTGCCTGGTCATCCCGCCCATGATCGGTGCCGATGGCCGCGCCCTGAACCGCGCCGCGGTCAAGCGTCGTGTGCCGCTGTTCGTTCTCACCCGCGAGCCGATGACCCAGAAGCTCACCTGGCCGATGGTGAGCCTGGCAGAGCGGTCGTTCCGGGCCTATGTCGCCCCCCCGGTCGAACTCGAGTACCGATCAGATCGCATGGTGCGTGACGCGTTCGATGGTCCGATCCCGATCGACTGGTTCACCTCCGCGGCCGAAGCCTTGGGCGACGCGGCCATCGCCTCGGTCGGTCGAGACCTGCACCCTTGGTGGCGCGTCGACGATCTTCTCGTCGCGGTGGAAGCCATGCCGGAACACGAAAAGCTGCACCAGCGCCTCGCCGACGCGTGCCGTGCAGCTGCGGAGATCGGTGAACCCGCCGAAGACCGCCGCTTGGTCGATGGGCCCAACCCGTACTCGTTTTAGAGCAGCCGAAGTGACCTCGGAGCGGGTGACGTACCGGGTCTGAGAGCATCCCGATATCAACGAGCCCGCAGCGCGAGCAAGGGCCCTCCCGAGCGGAGCGTTCTTCCTGGCCTCAAGGCCCTTCGTTGCTCGTTTACGCACGAGAAACAAAGGGACCAGAGAAACGGAGGCGGAGGAGATCCCTTGCTCGCGCTGCGGGCTCGTTGTTCATCGCCTGAGACCAAGCGAGCCAGGATTCGAAATGGACGCTACGAAACAAGCATGGTTGTTCTAAGGCTCTACCGCCGCGAGTTCTGATCGCCCAGGACGGCGCCGCCGACGCCGCCGATGATCGCGCCCGCCGCGGCTCCCTTGCCCGCGTCGCCCGAGAGCGATCCGAGGCCAAAGCCGGCGAGCGCACCGAGGGCGGCTCCACTCACGGCGCCCTCGCCCGCGTTGCTGCAGCCCGCCAGCACGAGTGCCGCACCGGCAACACCAACCGACATCAGGTTCCGCTTCGTCGCTCGTGTGAAACGCATTCCAATGCTCCGTGGCTTTCGACGGGTCACCGTCGGACAGGACAACCGTCCACAACCCCTGGTCATTCCGATCGGGTGGCCGGTACTTTCAGACCCTCGTTCAGTTCCAGCTCAGGCCTTTCGGCCACTCTTCGGGGTGCTGGGCATCTGCTTTGCGGATCAGCGACACCAGGTCATCGAGCCCGGCGCGGATCAGTTCGCAGCGTCGCTCGAGGGCCCCCTCTTCGAGCAACCGATACCGAACCGCCGGATCGTTGAGCATCGCAAACGCGACCAGTTCGAGGAGGGCCGGCGTCGGGACTTCATCGTTCTCGACGTACTTCCGCACCTGGTCGGAAACGATCAACCTGCTCAGCGGACCCTCTCCGAGGGCGTCATCGATCCACTGGCGAAGTGTCTCCGCCCCGGGCGTTGTGTCGGCGCCCTCGTCGACGCCTACTGGCTCGAGCACCGCCTCGCGGAACAAGCGTTCACCGTCCGGAGGGACCTCGTCAACGACCTTTGCGCGGCACACACCCTGCAGCAAAATGTTGTACCGCCCATCGGGCAGTTTCTCGTGCTGGACGATCTGCCCAACGCACACCGCCGGCCGGAGCGGGGGCGAGCCGTGGTACTCCTGCTTCCAGCTTTGGCCCTCAAAGGTCCCCATCGCGATCTGGCCAACGCTATCGAGCGCCGCCCCAACCATCTGGCGATAGCGAGGCTCGAAGACGTGCAAAGGCATGACCTGTTGAGGCAGGAGCACGACCGAATCGAGCGGGAACACGGGCATTGCTCGCGAGAAGTTGACCCGGATGGAGACTTCGTCGGTCATACCGAACGGTACGCGGCTCGGGCGGGGTCCGATGCGGGGGGAGGCCTCTAGGCGGCGTAAGGGCATCTAGCGGTGTAAATCGTTCGCCAACATGTACAACGTGAACGTGAGAACGGCGCTCGCGACCCACACGGCGAGGATCTCGAACCGGTGCGTCCGAGCCATATCCGCGATACCAACGGATCCATCAGGATCGTGGCGAAATGCGCGAAAGAGGTGGATCACTGAGATCGCAACGGCTGCGATCGCGACCGCACAAACAAAAGCGCTCGCGTAAACCACGGTGGCCTCGGCTGGGCTGATGTTTGCCGAAGCCTGTTCAGACATCGTGAACTTCGGCAGTCCGCCAACACCGGCCACCGGACCATACGCGACGAGCGCGACGCCGCAGGCGATGTATCCGATCCGAAACCAGACCTTCGGCGAGATCACGCCAACGGATCTGGCCTGAACAGCTTCGTGTCCAGGCTCCACACCCGATCGGTGAAGTTCCCCCCGAGGTCGGCTGCCGGCGGGTGCTCCGGCCTCGCTTGGGCCTGGGCGATCGTCGTCTTTGCGTCGAGGGCGTCAATGTGCGACACCAGAATCGCCTCGGGCGTGCTGGGCCGTTTGGCGGCCCCGTGTTCCGGAATCCCGTGGTGGCTCAGGATGATGTGCTCAAGCACCATCGCGGTGTTCGCCGGCAGCCGAACGCCCTTTTCGACCATGAGCTGCTGGACCTTGTCGCGGAGCATGTGCGTGCCCTCGACGATGTGCCCGATCAGTTCGCCCTGGTCGGTGTAGCCGAATGCGCGGTCGTACTGCAGCTCGCGCGTTTTGCCGATGTCTTGCAAGAAGCATCCCATGACGACCAAGTCGCGGTTGAGCTTCGGATAGAGCGGGCAGATCCGATCCGCGATCTGCATCAGCGTGACGGTGTGCTCGAGGAGGCCGTGTAGGTGGGCGTGGTGCAGGCTCTTCGCGGCCGGGGCGGTGCGGAACGCCTCAATGAAGAACGCGTCTTCGAGGAACAGCTCGGCAAGCGCCGACATCGCCGGGTGTTCCATTGACTTGAGCAGCCGGCGGAACTCGACCCACATCTCTTCGGGGTCACGGCTCGAGACGGGCAGCAGATCGACCATCTGCTCCGGGCTCGGGTCGACCGGTGAGATTTGGTGGATGATCAACTGGAGCTGGCCCTGGTACGCCTGCGTCTCGCCCTCGATCCAAACAAACCCGTCGGTGGGCAGGGCCTTGAAGGTCGGCTCGTCGATCGACCACATCCGTGCCGGGGCTTCTCCGGTTCGGTCGGACAAGAGACAACGCAGGTAGGGCTTGTCTTGACGGGTCCGCCCAAGCTGGGCGTTGGTGATCGCGAACGCACCTTCGATGCGCTGGCTCGGTTCGAGTTCGTTGATGTAGGCGCGGTTCGGCATACGCAGAGCGTAGCGGAACCCGGAGCTGAAGCGTCAGTCGCCCAGCGAACCCCACGCGTACGGGTGCGTCTCGGGTCCCGCCCAGTCTTCATCGCTGGGGAGTCGAGCAACGTATCGCCATCGCCCGTTCCACGAGCCGTCTTTCGCACGATCGAGCACGACCAGGATGCAGTACCAGCCGGAGGCCGGGCGTACGCACCTCAGGTCCGTCGCGATGACGCACCGTATTCGATCTGGTTCGAACTCAGGCCAATCGATCATGATCGGGCAGATCCGACCTCGTCCGTCGACGCACTCCGAGAGCATGCACAGGTCCGCGGGCGTCGTTGAAGGGCTTATCTCTTCACGATGACGCCACACGGCGTCTCTCAGTTCCTTGAGACGTGCGATGCTCGGAGACTCGGGGTAGACCACCGTCGGAAGCACGGTGTTCGCGAGAGAACACAGCCCAACGCACGACCCGAAGAGCACGACCGCGACCGCGCCGGTGGCGGCGATGATCGCATTGCGCCGATTCACCGACCCCGCCACGCAACTGGAACGTCACCGGTTTCCGCCCGGATCACACTCCGGATCCCGCCCCGGCCCTTCCAGTCGGTGATGATCTGCAGCCACGCCGGCTTCATGAGCTCGGTCAGGTGCTCGCAGATCGTGTGGGTGACCGCCTCGTAGAAGATCCCCTCGTTCCGGAAGCTCTGGTAGTACAGCTTCAAGCTCTTGAGTTCAACGCACACGCCGCCAGCATCGGCCGAGGCCGGCTCGTATCGGAGTGTCACGTCGCCAAAGTCCGGGTGCCCGGTCTTCGGGCACACGCTCGTGAACTCCTCGCTCACGTGCTCGATGACGAGGGGAGAGCCGCCCTGGGCGACCGGCGTCGGGAAAGTCTCAAGAACCGAGGTGTCAGGCATGCGGCCGGCTCCCGGGGCAATGGGCAATGGGCAATGGGGTGTAGGAGTGATAGGCGATCGAGACCACCGTCGGCCTCTTTCCCGGTGCCCATTGCCTACCGCCCATTGCCCCGTCTCCCAGCCCTACCCATACCTTCTCACCAACTCGACGATGCGGGGCTGGTTTCGCTTCAACCTCAGCGACCGCCGGAGCGCCTCGATCGCCGCCGATCGGATCCGCTCGTCAGCCCCCCGTTCCCACAGGTAGCGGTTGAGCAGACACACGCCGATCCCGTTCCAAGCGGGGTAGTAGTCCTCGTCCTGGCGGACCGAGCCCCTGAACGCCCTCAGAGCGTCCTCGTAGGCCTTCAGCCGGAACCAGGCCGACCCGAGCCGTTCGTAGGCCGCGGCGCTGGGTTCGACGCGGACCAACTGCTCGAGAGTCGCGGCCATCTCCGCGTACCGCCCGGTGCGTCCGAGGCTGTCGGCGAGACCGAGCAGGAGCGGGGGGGTGAGGTCGGTGAGTTCCGCCGCTTGCTGGTACTCGACGACGGCTTCTTCGTGCCGCCCAAGCCTTGAGTACGTCGCGGCCAGGTTGATCCGCGCCGGGCCGTCGTCCGGACGCGCGTCCACGGCTCGCTCTGCAAACGGGCGTGCCTGCCCCGGTTCGTTCATCGAAAGGTACGCAATCGCGAGGTTGAGGTTGGCCGCGAAGTCACCGGGTTCGATCGCGAGCGCTCGGAGGTAGGCCCTGATGGCGTCGGTGGCGCGCTGGAGCAACTGGAGCGAAAGACCGTGGCTGTACTGGGCCCGGAAGCTGTCCGGTTGGAGTTCTGCCGCGGCCCGGTACCGCTCTTCGGCGGCTTGGTAGTTCCCCGTACGCCGGTACACGTCGCCGGCCCCGAGGTACGCGGTGCTCAGCTCGGGGTTGACCGCGATGGCTCGTTCAAACTCTGCCAGGGCCGCGGCTTGGTCGCCCGAGTCGAGCAGGGCCTCGCCCGACTCGAGCGCCACCAGGGCCGGGTCTTCGGTCGGCGTCGCATCGGTGACGCACCCGGTGAGGCTGAGCCCCGAAACCAGCCCCAAAGCCATCGCCGCAGCCAGAACCGCTCGAAAGCCGTCAATACGTTTCCCGACTCGTGCCATGCTGGCCTTTACCTCACCTGCGAACCCCGTTCCGGGGCCCATTCGGGCCCTTCCTCGGGCCGATCATCGGTCGATCATGCGCTTCAGCTTGCCCACATTGATGAGGTCGAACGACCTTCCTTGCTCATCTTCGCCTTTGGGCGTCTCCAGGATCTTGGGTACGCGCCGGAGCTTGGGGTGGTTCACGACCGCCGCGAATCCGCTGTCTTTGAGCCGTGGGCGGCTCCGGCCCGGGGCGAGGGTCAGGGTGCCCTCTCCTACGTGGGCATGGCGATCCTTGCGCGACCCGACCTCGCCTTTCGAGTCGTTCAGGTGCATGACCCGGAGGTGCTCGAGCCCGCACGTCCGGTCGAACTCGGACAAAACCGCTTGCCCCTCGTCCCGCGTCGCCATCGAGTAGCCCGCTGCGTGGGCATGGCACGTGTCGAAGCAGAACCCGACCCGATCGGAAGCGCCCGTCGCATCAACGATCAAGCCCCGGAGTGTTGCGAGCTGTTCGAACGGCGCCCCGAGGTTCGAACCCGAGCCGACCGTGTTTTCAAGGCAGAGCACCGTTCGGAATCCAGCGGTCTCTTTGAGGAGTCGCTTGTAGGCCGACGCGATTCGCTTGAGGCCCGAAGTCTCGTCCGAGGTCGTGTACGCGCCGGGGTGGTGAACGAGCAGCGGGATTTCGAGCGCCTCGCAGCGTTCGATCTCTTCGACCATGAGCCCGATCGACTTCTTCCAGAGCTCGTCGTCGGGGCTCGCGAGGTTGATCAGGTAGCTCGCGTGGCTTGCGCATCGAGGCGGCTCACCGTCACCGGGTCGCCAGCCGAGTGCGCCGAGCTTTGTGAGCCAGACGTCGCGGTCCGCGTCCTTGAGTGGCTTGACCTTCCACTGCTGCTGGTTCTTTGTGAAGACCTGAACGCAGTCGAGGCCGAGCGTCTCCGCGTCGTTCAACGCGTTGACCATACCTCCTGCGACCGAAAGGTGACTCCCGAACATGACCGCATCGTCGCCTCGCCGCGCCGCTCGGGCCAGTGGTAGCCTCTCATCTTCAGGAGGATGACCCCAATGACCCCGCCCAAACGTCCACTCGAAGGCCGTGTCGCGATCATCACCGGCGCCTCGGCCGGGATCGGAGCCGCCGTTGCCCGAAGGTTCGCCCGCGACGGGGCCAAGCTCGTTCTCAACGCGAGGCGGGCCCACGCCGTCGAGGCGATCGAACGCGAACTCGATTCCGCCCAGGGGGTTGAGACCGCGACGTGCGTCTCGGGCGATTGCGCCGACCCGCGAACGATCGAATTGATGATGCAGACCGCGGTCGATCACTTCGATCACCACCCCGATCTGTATGTCGTCAACGCTGGGCGGGGGCTCAGCGGTTCGGTCACCACGTCGGACCCCTCCGAGTGGGAGGAACTCGTGCGCACCAACCTGATCGGGGCCGCGAGGCTCCTCAGGGCCGCGGCCGAACGGTTGACCGGCCCGGATCAGCCTGATCCGAAAGAGACCGAAGCGTGGCTTCGTCGCCCGCGCGATATTGTGGTCTTGGGGTCAACGGTGGGTCGGCATATCTCACCGTTCAGCTCGATGTACGGATCGACGAAATTCGCAGTGCACTCCCTCGCCGAAGCTCTTCGGCGTGAACTGGCCCCCAAGGGCATCCGCGTCAGCCTGATCGAACCGGGGATTGTCGAGAGCGAGTTCCAGCGCGTCGCCGGGTACGACCCCGAGTCGTTCGGCGAGTTCATGACGTCGATCGGTCCGGTGCTTCAGCCCGACGACATCGCAGAGACCATCACCTACATCTGCTCGCGCCCTGCGCATGTCGCGATCGGAGATGTTGTCATCCGTGCAACACGGCAGGAGTACCCCTGAGCATCCCCAGCCAAAAATGGGTGGGGTGATCGCAGAAGACGTGTCAGATTCTTGGGCAACGGGCGCGGAAGGTGGATTTTCAGGGTTGAGTTTGGGGGTGTCTTTGTATAATTACGGTGGCCTCACGGTATATGTCGCCCGAAGGCGGGCGACCGTCAGAGTTCCCCGTTCGCTTCGTTCTGCCCGGGTTCAAGCAGCGGTATTGAAACTAACTCGGGCATGACAGTGGAAGCGAAATGAAGCTTTACGTTGGGAATCTTCCCTACAGCACAACAGACGATCGGTTGCGCGAAGTGTTCGGTGAACACGGTGAAGTGACCTCCACGGCGATTGTGCTGGATCGCGAGACAGGCCGCCCGCGCGGCTTCGGGTTCGTTGAATTTGCTGACGACGAAGAGGCCAGGAAGGCCATCGACGCCCTGAACGGTGCGAACGTCGATGGACGTGATCTGACGGTGAACGAAGCACGCCCACGTGAGAACCGCGGCGGCTTCGGTGGTGGCGGCGGCGGCAGTCGCGGCGGCGGCGGTGGTGGCGGCTACGGCGGCGGTCGCGGCGGCGGCGGTGGTGGCGGCTACGGCGGCGGCCGTGGCGACGGCGGCTGGTAAGCGAGGACGATCACAAGCTTCGAACCCGCGGCGACGCGGGTTTTTTTGTGCGCTCGCGGTTTTGAAACATTTACGACCGCCGCGTTCAAAGGCGGACATCACGTCGCTCCATCGATCACGCAGAGTCGTTTCCCGTTCCCGAGACGCTCAGATCGAACCGGGCTCGCCGCGATCCGTATCGATACGTGCTGGGAAATGCGATGCTCGCAGAAGAGCCTTGAGCGATAGAGGTCGCGAATGCTCTGCAGACGCGGCGGTGAGCCGGGAGCATCGCTACATGCATTCGAAGAAGGAGCACACACGATGTTCGCATCACGCGCGATCGCTTTGGTGAAGCCCATGCTCTCATTTGCTGCCGTCACCGTTGGCTTCGTGCTTATCGCCGGCGTTCTATCGGGAGGTGGGTATCGGAGCGACGGAATTCGGATCAAATCGGACGACCCGAATTCCGTACTCGTAAGCACGATCATCGTCGAGCATGCCTCAGACTCGACCGACCCGGCGCTCGACGCCTTCGAGAGCGTCGTCGAATCTGCGGCCAAGCTGGGTGCCCACGAACTCGACGCCGCGCGTCGCTACGCCTTCGACGCGGCGGAAGCCGGCAGCGCCATCGTCTGGTCGTCCTCGATGCTCTCGCAGGTCGGGCAGACAGCGTCTTTGGTCATCGACGGGCCGCGCAGCGCGACCTGGGAAGCACAGCCGGTCGTCCTGGACGACGACAACGTCCGCTGGGTGTCATCGTCGGCCAAGATCGATCTGGAAGAGCGGGGGGCGGCCCGCGACCGAGCGGTCGTCAGCGGTGCTGTCACGCTGACGTCGACGTACACACTGGGTGACGCGGCGGCCGTCGTCACGTCGGCGGTGTTGCCCGATACGGACGCCGGCGTGCGTCGCTTCACGATGATCGTGAGCGCCGAGCACGTCACAAAGCCTCGACGCTGAATCGACCAGCCGATCCAAACTCCTCTCTCCTCGGGTGCGGTGCCCCGGGGCCGGGTTCAGAAGTCGGCTTCGACGACGACCCGGTACCTGGGGCTCCCGCTCCCGAGTCGCTCCATGCTTGTAATAGAGAATCGGCTCTTAGGGTCCGACCGCGAACTGCCTCATCGCGTTCGTGAAATCGACGTCGCCGATCGAGGTATCGACGTTCAGCGACACGTACCGGCGCCCGTTGATGTTGCGGATCGACTGGAACTGCGAGGGCCACCATGGGTAGCCGACGAGCTGGCGGTGAACGTAGTCGGGGGCGCGGACGATAAGAGATCCGCGGTAGTGGCGGATGCTCGAGGCTTCGCCGCCGTTGTCGACCCACTCTTCCGGTTCGACGATCGTGATGATCAGGTCGATGATCTCTTGCGCAAGCTCTTCGCGGTCGACTCGATCGATGTCCTGGTTCGTGTTGCCGAACGGGCTCTGGCCTCCGCCACCGCCACCGGTTTGGCCGCCCTGCTGAAAGATCGTGTTGAGGTCGAAGTCGGGCGCGTTGTCGTAGTTCGGAATCTCGGTCAGGAGGTCGGTGATGTCGTAGATGACCAGAGCGGTGCGACGGTTGAGCCGTTCCTTCGGTCCGAACTCGAACGCGCCGGTCTTCGTGAACTGCCAGGTCGACTCACCGAACCCGCTCGTACGATCGGCTCTTTCGAGGATGACTTCGATGAGCGAGAGCGCCGTTTGATCCTTCACTTTGACCGTGATCAGCGCGTCCGGGTCGAGGCCGACGCCGGTTCGGTCGTCGAGCCAAAGCGGCTCGAGGTCGGTGTCCGTCAAAGACTCGATGAACGAGACGACGTCTTCCAGGCGCGACTCGTTCAGATCCACGGTCACACGCGTCATCAGCCGCGCGAGGGTCTGCCGCTTCAGTGCCGACGCGATCGGGTCGGCGCTCAGAGCCTGGGCCTGCACCGTCGAAGGCATCGCGGTCAGGGCTCCGGCCCCGGCGAGAGCCGCGGCGGCACCGGAGATCATCCCGAGCATGTTGAACCGAGTCGTTCGCTTCATCGTGGGGCTCCTTCGGCTAGACCCGACTGCTGATTGTCCCGGCAAACCCAGGCCATGCCAATCCCTACCGCCCGGAATCCGTTGCGGTTGCGGAAGGATTCGAGCAGTCTCGTCCTCGCGACGGCATGTTTCTGAGAATCGGCTCCAAAGAGCCGGGGGTCCCGAGAGGGACAATGGAGCGGAGGAGATTCGAACTCCCGACCTTTCGATTGCGAACCGAACGCTCTACCAGCTGAGCTACCGCCCCGATACCAGTCAAACCTTGGTACCCCAAAACGGGGTCCTGCCCTCGGCGCCGCGCCGAAGGCCACGACTCTAGATCGGTTCTCGGGCGACGACAAGACGTCCGCCCACCCCGCGGACCTCTCGGACTAGACTCGCCACTTGAGAATGACTTGTCATCAGGGTCTTGTGAGGTTGCCTCCACGTGCCGAACACACTGCGACTGGCCATCGTGCTGCTGGGAATCACTCTCGTCATCGCGTCGCTGACCGGGTGCGATCGGTCCGAGATGTCGGCCCCGCGTGATCCGGGGCGGCCACGGATTGTCGTGACCATCGCCCCGGTGGCCGGCCTTGTTTCCGAACTCGTCGGGGAAAGCGCCGAAGTCACGACGCTGTTGCCAGCCGGTGCGAGCCCGCACGGGTACGAGATGAGCCCCCAGGACGTCCGGGCGCTGGGTCGCGCCGACCTTATCGTTGCGGTCGGATTAGGGCTCGAGCCTTGGCTTGAGCAGCGGCTCCGGACGGCGCCTGAACTCGCGAAACGCTCGGTCGCGTTCGCCGACATCGTCGGAATCAAGGCGCACGCTCATCACGACCATCACCACGATCACGATCACGACCACAGCGGTCCCGATCCACACCTCTGGCTCGACCCGGTGCTCGCCGGTCGGTTTGTTCGAGGCATCGCCGATGACTTGCCGCTCGGGCTGGCCGACTCTGCTTCGGCGTTGGTCGAGCCGGTCGCGGCGCGGATCGAAGAAACCAACGCGGCTTGGGAGATGCGCCTCAGGCCCCTCGAAGGCAAGGCGATCGTGACCCACCACGCCGCGTTCGGACGCCCCGCTGAGCGTTACGGGTTGATGGTGGCGAAGGTGCTCCGTCCGGTGGAGACGAACGAGCCGAACCCGAGGGAACTCGCCGAGGCTGTCAGGGCGATTTCCGAGAACGATGCGCGAGCGATCTTCATCGAGCCGCAGTTCAACGGCACAGCCGCCGAGCGAATCGCTGAGGCGGCCGGAGTCGAGTTGGGGCGCCTCGATCCGCTAGGATCGGGCGACTGGTTCGCGATGATGGACGCGAACCTCGAAGAGCTCGTCCGGGCGCTCGGCGCGTCGGGAGTCGCGGAGAAGCCATAGGGGCAACGTGCAGGCGGATCACGCGATCTCGATCGAAGCGGTGACGTTCGGGTATCCCGGTGCCGGTCACGTCCTCGCTCGGGTCACCATCGACGTCCGCCGCGGCGAGCGACTGGGCGTCCTCGGTCCCAACGGCGGCGGTAAGTCGACGCTCATGAAGCTCATCATGGGGTTCATCCGGCCGACATCCGGGCGAATCGACGTGCTGGGCATGCCGCCCTCCGAGGCCAGGCGCACCGGTCGAGTCGGGTACCTCGCTCAGAAAGTCACCGCCGACCTCACCTTCCCGCTCAGCGTCCGTCAGGTCGTCGCGATGCCGGCCTCGCAGCACGCGAGCCCGTTCAGAGCCACGCCCAAGAAGGCACGCGATGCCGCCGAGCGTGCGCTCGATCTGGTCGGAGCGACGTCTCTCGCCGAACGCCCCATCGCGGCCCTTTCAGGCGGGCAGCTTCAGCGCGTGATGATCGCCCGGGCCGTGGTGACGAGCCCCGAGGTGCTCTTGCTCGACGAGCCAACGGTGGGTATCGATGTCGAAGGGCAGCGCCGGTTCGGAGAATTGGTCGACCGCCTGCGTACCGAACTCGACCTCACGGTCATCACCGTAACCCACGATTTGCGGACCGTCGCGATGACGTCAGACCGCGTCGCGTGTCTCCGGCGCACCTTGCACTACCACGACGCGCCCGGTGGATTGACGCCGCGGGTGCTCGGCGACGTGTTTGACCACGACGTCGAAGCGGTCTTCGGTGGCCACGCCCGCGCGACGGAAGGGCCCGCTCGTGCGCACGATTGAGTACCTCACCGATCCGATGCTGGGGCCGCTCTACTACCCGGGCCTCTTCGCCGCAGTGTTCGTGGCGCTGCTGTGTGCGCCGCTGAGCGTCTTTGTTGTGCTCAAGCGCCTCGCGTTTGTAGGCCAAGGCGTGAGCCACGCGGCCTTCGGTGGGGTCGGGGTCGCGGTGCTGGTGACCGGGGGTCTCGGCGCGAGTCTCTTCGGGCCGGTCGGGCAGGTGATCATCGGCGGTTCGTGCATCGGTTCGGCGCTGTTGATCTGGTGGCTCAGCGATCGTGACACTGCCTCCGGTGGACGGGCGTCGCGCCAAGCCGACACGGCCATCGGCCTCGTCTTGGCGGGAAGCATGGCCCTCGGATTGGTGCTGCATCGTTTCGCTGGGCGACTCGCGGCCGAGGCGGGGCGTCAAGCCCCGCCGAGCCTCGAGGGCGTGCTCTTCGGATCGATATGGGAGGCGGGGTGGCCTTCGATGATCGCGACGGCGCTGCTGCTCGCAACCGTGCTCTTCGGGCTCGTTTGGTGGCGCAGGCCTCTGGTCTTCTGGGCATTCGACGACGCGGCGGCCGAAGCCGCCGGCGTGCGGACCGGACGGATGAAGCTGATCTTGCTCGTCATGCTCGCGCTCGCAGTCCTCGCGGCCGTGCGGGTCGCCGGCGTGGTCTTGGCGACCGCGATGCTGATTTTGCCGGGGATGACGGCGCTCGAACTCAGCAGGCGGCTTTGGCCGGTCGTGCTCTGGAGTTTCGGATTGGCTCTCGGTGGCGTCGGCATCGGGTTGGTGGTCAGCTTCGAAACGGACATGCCATCGGGCCCATCGGTGGTCTTTGCGCAGATCGTGCTGTACGCGATCGCCAGAGCGTGGTCGTTCGCCGATTCGAACGCGTCGAGTCCGGGCGTAGCATCCGATTGAACTGGGGAGGCAACGCGATGAAACAAATCAAGGCCGAGTTGATGCTCAGCGAACTCAACCGACTCCGCAAGGACCTCGACGAGGACAAGTCCGACATCGAGTGGCAGACGCTTCACCATGCGTTCTGCTTCATCAGCTACAAGTTGGGTGACTTCCAGGCGTACCTCAACGAGCAGGCTGAGAAGGGCGCGTTCGACGATCTTGACGCGTGAGCGGAGTTCGGCGAAGCCCGACGACCGAGTGCGTTGACCACAGGGCGGATTCCATACCTTGTGCTGCCTCAGACGCCGACCGCAACCGGTGGCGTGCGAACGTCAAGAGTTGTCGAAAAAGGCTTGCATCGCACGCGACGAATGCCGATACTGCTGTATCCCGTGCGGCTAATTTCGCAGGGCCGGTGAGAACCACCGGCGAGCGTTCTTTTGGCAGCGGGTCGACCGGCCATCGTGTTGGTGGCCGGGCGTTGAGCCTCGGGTGACGGCCCGGGGAAAGATGGCCGGCGGCGGGTGGTACGACCCGCGACGGCTTGCCTTGGACCCTTAGGCAAGGAGGTGATCCAGTGATTGATTGTGACTGTACCAAGGGGCTGCGCGTCTGAGGCGTGAGCTCGACGGGGCTCGCGCGACGCGCAGCCCGACGGAGATCCGGTGTCCATCCGTCGATGGCCCTGATCACCCGTTGGACAAATCATGCCTGACCTTCAGGATGGTCCAACGGGCGCCAAGCTCCTACGGCTGCCGACCCCACCGGGTCGGCAGTCTTTTTTTTGGACTCGTGTCATCCGCCTGCGTTTGATGCTCGCATGACAACCGATGTTCTTGAAGCATGGGGGGCCGAAGGCCAAGCACCCGACATGACGCTCGCGACGTGCGTCACGCCGGACGACGTGAGGCGGGCGCTCGATGTCCTTCGCAACGTCGCCATCCGCACCCCTTCGATCGAAAGCGCCTGGCTGTCCGAGCACGTCGGTGCCCGGGTCTTCCTGAAGTGCGAGAACCTCCAGCGCGTCGGGGCGTTCAAGTTTCGAGGGGCGTACCACGCGATGAGTCGGCTCAGCGAAGCCGAGCGCAAGCGTGGTGTGCTGACCTATTCCTCGGGCAACCACGCCCAAGCTGTCGCCCACGCCGCGGCTCTGCTGGGGACCCGGGCGGTGATCTTAATGCCGGAGAACGCGCCGAGGGTCAAGCTCGATCGGACCACGTCGTTTCTCGAGTCGGCGCCGGAGGGCAGCCGCGTGCAGACCTACGATCCGGTCAGCGTCTCGCGGGAAGAACTTGGCCGGGCGCTGGCGTCTGACGAGGGGATGACGATTGTGCCTCCGTACGACCATCCGCACGTGATCGCCGGACAGGGCACGTCGGCGCTCGAACTGATCGAAGATGTCGGCGACCTCGATCGTTTGTACGTGTGCGTCGGCGGTGGGGGCCTGCTGAGTGGGTCGGCGGTGATCGCCAAGGACCTATGCGATGCCGTCTCGGTCATCGGGGCCGAGCCGGCCCTGGCCGACGACGGCGCGCGGTCCTTCCGAGATCGGGTGCTCAGGACCGTGTCGAACCCGGCGACCATCGCCGATGGGGCTCGGACTCCGTATCTGGGCCGCCACACGTTTCCGCTGATTCTGGCTCACGTCGACGGATTCGTGACCGTTAGCGAGGACGAGCTGAAAGCGACGATGCAGATCGCGTTCGAGCGGCTCCGGCTCGTGATCGAGCCGAGTGGCGTCTTGGGACTCGCGGCGATGCTCCAGGACGCTGGCGCAGGGCGGCTCTCTCCGGGGGCCAAGGTGGGCGTGGTCGTGAGCGGGGGTAACGTCGATTTGGACGCCGTGCCGTCGCTGCTCGGCTGACGTGACGCCAGGGAATAGGATCTTGGAGTTGCGGGTTCGCGCACTCACACGGAAGGACTCGAAAGATGCAGGCAATGAACTTGGTCGGGGCGGTTGGGTTGGCGGGTGTCGTGTTCACGCTCGCCTCGTGTGGGCAGAGTTCGAGCGAATCGGCCTCGACGTCCACGGAGTCGGAAACGGCGACCGAATCGACGGGCGAATCCACAGGAGCGTCGACGGATATCACGTCGAACACAGAGGTCACCAATCCGAACGCGACCGAAGAAGCGGACGCCAAGCTCCAGGGTTTGGCCGACAGCCTCAAGCAGCAAGGGAACGACATGGCACAGGACGCAACGAGCGGGGGCTCACTGACCAAGGCCCTCGACGAGGCCCGTGAGGCATCGACGACGCGGCTTTCCCCGGACATCAAGGAGCTCTTTGCCGAGGGCATCGCCGACGTCGAGAACAGCGGGATCCTGGCCAGTGCCAAGAACGTCGGCGACGACGCCCCCGAGTTCGTTCTCCCGGATGCGGTCGGTCGCTCGGTCTCGCTCGCCGAACTGCTGGGCGAGGGCCCGGTCGTCCTCGTGTGGTACCGCGGCGGCTGGTGCCCCTACTGCAACATCACGCTCAGGGCCTACCAGGAGCGTCTGGATGACATCAAGGCCGCGGGCGCGACGCTCGTTGCCATCAGCCCCGAGGTGCCCGACAAGAGCCTCGACACCCGCCAGAAGAACGAACTCGACTTTGCGGTCTTGAGCGACGTCCGCAACGTCGTCGCCAAGCAGTACGGAGTCGTCTTCGAACTCATGCCGGCCGTCGCCGACAAGTACCGCGAACTCGGGCTCAACCTGCTCGAATACAACGGCAACGAGTCGAACGAACTCCCACTCTCAGCGACCTACGTCATCGGCCAGGACGGCAAGATCACGTACTCGTTCCTCGATGCGGATTACACGAAGCGTGCGGATCCGGACGAGGTGATGGCGGCACTTCAGGGCAGCCAGGGTTAACATCACGCGGCATAGTGCCGGCATGCGGTGCCGTGGTCTGAGCAAAGCGAAGCCCACGAACGGACGGCTGAAGCACGCACTTGGGGCGTGTACTTGCCGGGCGTTCGTGGGCGTTTCTGTGTGAATCCGATGGACGCTTGTATCGCAGTCAGAGCTGAGCGGAGCATGGCTCTGATGTCAAGTCACGGAGATTCGTGTCACGCACGAATCCGTGCGCGATTTCACGTTCGAGTGTATTGCTCTGACCATGAGCCCCTCGCTGACGCTCAGGGCTCGTTGACGCGTGATCCGCTCGATGCGCCGACCTCTCCTCTGTCGGTGACTTGGGAACAGAGAGTCGCTGGCTTCGCGCAATGAAAAACGCGGGCCCGAAGGCCCGCGTTCGAAGTGACTTTGAGTCGTCGAGCCTTAGCTCAGGCCGAGTAGCCCGCCGATCACCGGGCCGTACGCGACGACGAGGCCAGCGAAGACGACGCTGACGATCGAGATGAGCTTGATGAGGATGTTGAGGCTCGGGCCCGAGGTGTCCTTGAACGGATCACCGACGGTGTCGCCCACGACGGTGGCCTTGTGGTCTTCCGAACCCTTGCCGTAGACGAGGCCGGCGCCGTTGCCGGCTGCCCGCATGTCCTGGGCGCGGGCCGCGATGTTCTCGCGAATCGCGGCCGGGATCTGGTTGCGGACGCCCTCGTTGTCGAGGAAGTCATCGGCCGAGATACGGCCGTACGACTCGAGGAGCTTCTTGGCGTTGTCCCACGCGCCGCCGGCGTTGGCCATAAAGACCGCGACCGCGAAACCTGAGGTCAGGCCACCGGCGAGGAGGCCCATGACGCCCGGGACGCTGAGGGTGAGGCCGACGAGGATCGGGATGACGATCGCGAGGACGGCCGGGATGACCATTTCCTTCTGGGCGCCCTTCGTCGAGATGTCGACGCAGTCGGCGTAGTTGGGGTAGTGCTCGCCGTCGAGGTCGACGCCTTCCTTGGGCCAGTTGTCCGGGTTGGAGACCTGATCCTCGGGCATCCCGTTCTTGCGGAGGGCTTCGCGGATCTTGCCGAACTGGCGGCGGCACTCGTCGATCATCGCGTACGCAGCGCGGCCTACGGCGTTCATCGTGAGAGCACAGAAGAGGAACGCGAGCATGACGCCGATGAAGATGCCGCCCAGGAGGCGGGGGTTGGCGAGCGTGACGTCGTAGAACGCGAGGACGTCGGAGACGCCGCCGTTGCGGGTCGAGATGATGTCGAAGTTCACCGTGTGGTCGTGGTCGCCGTGCGGGAAGGTGCCGGCGATCGTGTAGACGCGGTCGTCGGTGTGGTGCGTGGCGTGGGTGTGGTCGGTGTCGTCACCGGCTTCGTCACTAGCTTCATCACCGGTGAGCGCTTCGGTTGCTGCGTCGACCGCTTCGGTCACGGCGTTTCCGCCGTGATCGTGGTGCTCCTCATCGTGGTCGTGGTCGAACACGATCGGCAGGACAAGACCGATCTCCATGTGATCACGGTCCCCCCTCGCGAGTTGCGTGTGGTCGACGAGCATGCCCCCGTCGACGAGGTCGGCGCCGTCTTCACCGGCGCCTGGGAGGACGACCGCGAACTTCCCGTAACCCTCGTAGATCGCGTACGCCTCGGCGTCTGCCGGAGCGGCGTACGAGCCCTTGTCGACAAAGGTCTCAGACTGTGTGGTGATCTGGGTCTGGACGACCTGGATGTACGCGGCGAAGAGGGCCAGGGCGGTGAGAGCGGCCGAGCCGATGGCGAAGCCCTTACCGGTCGCGGCGGTCGTGTTGCCCAGCGAGTCGAGCATGTCGGTTCGCTCGCGGACGTGGGGGGGCTGGCTGGTCATTTCGGCGTTGCCGCCGGCGTTGTCGGCGATCGGCCCGTAGGCGTCGGTCGCGAGCGTGATACCGAGCGTGCTGAGCATGCCGACGGCGGCGATGCCGACGCCGTACAGACCCATGAGGAAGCTTTCCTTACCGCCGGCGAAGATGAACGCGGCGAGGATCGCGACGACGACGGTGATGAGGCTGGCCCAGGTCGACTTCATCCCTTCGGCAATACCGGAGATGATGACAGTCGCCGGTCCGGTCAGGGCCTGCTGGGCGATGCGCTGGGTCGGGGGGTGCTCATACGACGTGTAGTACTCGGTGGCGCTGGCGATGACGTTGCCGGCGACGAGACCCGAGACGATCGAGAGGCCGAGGCCCCACCAGCTGGTGATGCCGCTCAGGGCTTCGCCCGGGCCACCGCTGAACAGGAAGTACAGAAGGGCAAGGGCGGCGACGATGATCATGCCCGAGGCGACGTACACGCCCTTGTGCAGGCCCTTGAGAAGGTCGCTGAACGAGGCGTCTTCCTTCGCCTTGACGGTGAAGATGCCGCCGATCGAGCAGAGGATGCCCAGGCCGGCCAAGCCCAGCGGGGCCGCGGCGAGGGTGAAGGCGAGCGTGGTGTTCTCGCCCGGGAGGGCGAAGGCCGCGGCGACGCCGAGGGCCATCGTCGCGAGGATCGAGCCGTAGTACGACTCGTAGAGGTCGGCACCCATGCCGGCGACGTCGCCGACGTTGTCACCGACGTTGTCGGCGATGGTGGCGGGGTTGCGTGGGTCATCTTCCGGGATGCCCGCCTCGACCTTACCGACGAGGTCGGCACCGACGTCGGCGGCCTTGGTGTAGATGCCGCCACCGACGCGGGCGAACAACGCCTGCGTCGAGGCGCCCATGCCGAAGCTCAGCATGACGCTGGTCAGGGCCGGGAGGTCGCCGGCGAGCCCGGTGACGTTGAAGATCGCGAACCACACCGAGATGTCGATGATCGCGAACCCGACCACGACCAGGCCCATGACGGCGCCGGAGCGGAACGCGACGGTCAGGCCCTCGTTGAGCGAGTTCTTGGCGGCCGCCGCGGTGCGGGCGCTCGCGTCGGTGGCCATCTTCATCCCGAACCAGCCGCAGAGGCCGCTGAGGATGCCGGCGACGGGGACGCCGAGCAGGGTGATCCAGCTCTGCAGGTTCAGGGCCGCCATGCCGGCCAGGAAGACAAGCAGCGCCACGAAGACGCCGGCGACGACCTTGTACTGGCGGGTCAGGTACGCCATCGCCCCGTCGCGGACGTGCTGGGCGATGGTGACCATGTCCTCATCGCCTTCGGTCTTGGTCATGACCGACCCGCGGAACTGGGTGGCCATGATCAAAGCGGCGACGCCGCCCACCGGCGCGAGCCAGAAGGGCCAAGGGATGTCGCCAAGGGCGGCGAGTGTCGTCAAATGACTGAGAGGCTCGATCATCGCAGGTCTTTCTATTAAGGAGAGCGGTGGCGTGCGCTGGACGACCCCGGAGTCCGATCGCGCTGGGATGCCCCAACCCGGTCGGGGGGCGGAATATAGCACTCCCAGCCTTCGGACATCGGGGTACGCAACGGGGAATCGACCGTTATGCGTGCGCGCATGAAAGCACCGCGCGTCGGGCGCGGTGCTCGACAGCGATCCGGATGTTCAGGAAGGAAACGGTTTAGCGACCCAGGTCGGTCTTGAAGCGCCGGTTCTCAGCCTTGCGGGCGGCGCGACGGCGACGCTCGGAAGGCTTCTCGTAGAACTCCTTGCGCTTGATGTCCTTCGTCAGGCCTTCCTTCTCGCACAGCTTCTTGAAGCGACGCATCATCTGCTCGACGCTCTCACCGCCGCGGGCCTTGATCCGAATCGCCATCAGCACTCCGTTCTTTCGAGACGCTTTGTCGCCGAAGGGGTTTCGAGCTCGGGGAATCGGCGAGGCCCCGGCCGCGTTCCCGTCTTCCGACAGACGGGCCTCAAGTATCGACGCGCCGAGGCGCCCGATCAAGTGTTCGGGGCGGTCGAGGCTGGTTACCCTTCTGGTCAGCCGACGAGGGTTTGGGTTGCTTTTGGTAGACGCCTACAACGTGCTCCATACCGTCGGCGTGCTTCCGCCCGACCTGGCTGGTCAGGATGTTCCTGGGTTGATCCGGCTGATCGCCCACAGTCGCTACGCGGACCGCGAGCTCACGGTGGTCTGCGATGGGATCGGATCAAAGGATCGAGGTGTCAGCTTTGGGCACGCCCGGGTGCTCTTCAGCGGGGCTGAGCGTGAGGCAGATGACCTGATCGAGCGGCTCATCGATCGCTATACGAAAGGTCGAACGCTGACGGTGGTGAGCAGTGATCGACGGCTGCAACGGGCTGCCAAGCGTGGTCGCGCAGAGGGTTTATCGAGTCGTGACTTCCTCAAGCACCTCCTCGACGACCATCGCCAGATTCCAATCCGGGACAAGACCGGCGGGTGGGCACCCAGGGCCGCAGTTCCGCTTGACCCATACTCGGTCGCGGCGTGGATGACGGAATTCGGATTCGAGTCCCCGCCGACCGATTCCCCGCAATCGGTGAAGACAGAATATCTCGAGCGTGCCCGGACGAAGGCGGCGGCAGAAGCGCACGAGAAAACACAAACAACTACTGATACAGCGTTTGGAGATCGACTTGGTCTTCCAGCGATCCCGACTCCGGAGCCGGCTCCTGGGCCTGCACCAGAACCACAGCCTGAACCCGAGTCGGCTCCGATGTCGGACCAGCCCGGCGTTACCCGGATGCTCTATATCGACGACGCCCTCCGCGCTGCCCTCGAGGAGTGGCGAGATGTGGTCTCGGAAGACGATCTCGATATGTCACGATGGATCAAAGGCGTCGACCCAATCTGACCTTGCTCCTCGGCACAACGCTGTTGGCGTCCGGGTGCGTCGCACCCGGTTGGCAGGGGCGGTCGCCGATAAGGGCGTCATCGTTCGGCCAGGGTCTAAGCAGCGCTCTTCCGGCCGAGACCCCAGTGCCGGCGGTGGTCGCCGCGGCGACCGACGTCCTCTCGGAGCGTGGGTTGGTCGTCATCGAATCGACCGCCACGCTGGACCACGGCCGGGTCATCGCTCAGCCCAACTTTTCTGGGCACGCCCGGGAGACGGTGGTTCGAGTCAAGCGGACGCTGACGACCACCGAGGTGCGTGTGGCTTCGGGTTTGGGCGAAGGCGGCGGCGTCGAGCGTGACATCTTGGAGAAGATCCTCACAAGAATCGGGCTCTGAACTCTCACACGATGAGGTTTTGGGCCGCTCAGGTGACTAACCTGGCGGAATGCGTGTCGTGATCGCCTCTCGCTCGCTCGGCTTGGGCGGCGTCCGAATGACTTCGATGGAACTGGGTTGGGCGCTTGCGAAGCGAGGGTGCGACGTCGCGATTGTCGGACCTGATGCTGAGCCGCGTGGTGATCGTGAGGCTGAACTCTGCGAGGGCCTCGAGTTGTACCCCGACGCGAAGGACGACGCGCGCGAGACGGGGCGCCGAATTCGAGACCTCAACCCGGACATGGTGCGGCTCATGACAGGGGCGTTTCCGCCGGACACGCGGCTCGCGTTGCCGCTCACGACCGGTGGGGTGCGGGTCGTCGAGTCTTTGCACCTCTTCAAGTTCGGCGCTCGCGTTGGTCCGCTTCGCCGCTTGATGTACACGGCACGGCCCGCGAGCAGGTACCGACTGCTGGTGCCCACCATCACGATGTACGAGTGGACGCTCGAACGCTTGCCGTCGCACAAACGGGTGCTTCGGCTCGTTCGTCAGGGCATCCGTCTTCCCGACCTGAACCCGCAAGACGTCCAGCGCACCGGCTCCGAGCCCCTAAGAATCGTCACTGTGTGCCGGCTTGTCGAGCGGCACAAGGACGTTTCAACGCTTCTGAGGGCGATCGCGATCGCGCGGCATGAAGTTTCGATCGAACTCAAGATCGTCGGCGATGGGCGCGACCGCGACGCGCTCGAGTCTCTTGCCCGGGACCTCGGTGTGAGCGACGTCGTGACATTTGCTGGATGGCTGAACAACCCTCTTCGAGAGGTTGCTTCTGGCCACGTGTTCGCGCTATCGACAAAGCTCGAAGCGTCGCCCCGGGTCATCCTTGAGGCCGGCTCGCTCGGGGTCACGTCGGTGGCTTCGAAGGTCATTGGATGCTGGGACTTGGTGGAACACGAAAAGACCGGGTTGCTCTGCGCTCCGGGCGATCCTCATTCGATGGCGGAAGCCTTCGTCTTGCTTGCGAATGATGAAGCCCGTCGGCGCGAGCTGGGCGCCGCGGCCCGCGAGCATGCGAAACGGCTCAACGTCGACGCCTGGGCGGAAGGCACGCTCGAGGTCGCCCGGGAAATCGGCATCACCGAGGGATGAACGCGTGGGTATCGACCCGACGATCGAGTTCATCGTTCCGACCTACAACCAGGACGCTTTGCTCCGTCGCGCCGTCGCGAGTTGCTTGGCCGTGCGAGGGTGCTCAGGTGTTATCGTTGTCGATGATGGCTCGCAAGAGCCGGTCGATCCTGACGGGTTTGACGATGATCGGGTCCGCGTGGTGCACCAAGCCAACGCCGGCCCCGCCGCGGCGCGGAACAACGGGCTCGGCCTCGCCAAAGACCGGTTTATTTGCTTCTGCGACTCGGACGATCGCGTGCTTCCGGAGATCATCCTGACGCTGGAACTGATGGTGCGCACGGGCGCGTCGGTTGGCTGCCCCAATCGGATCCGCGTCTATGCAGACGGGCGAGAGCGTCGCCTGATTCTGCCAGATGCGTATCGCGACGCGCTGCTGCCGAGGCCCGGTGCGATCTTCGGCGTCGACGAGCCGATCTTTGGTGCCTGCGGGATGATCGTTGATCGCGAACAGATCGGCGATCTTCGTTTCGACGAATCGCTCGAGAACGGGGAAGACAGCGACTTTATGCGACGGGCCGGCGCGTTCGGGGGGATCTGTGCGTGCGATGCGCCCGGGACGTTGATTACCCGGGGACGCCGCGACAACCAGACGGGCGATGCGCGGATCGACGTGATCGTTTCGTGCTTCCTCGACCTCATGGGACGGTGGTATGAGGACGACGATTCATCCGTGTGGCGTCATCGATTGCGGGCGATGGCCATCAAGGCGGCAAAGCACGCGAAAGACGACACTACTTACCCAAGGGTCGTTGCGGAACTCACGCATCGGCGGTGGGGTGTCCCTCTGAAAGCCCGATGGGCGCGCGTCAAGCGTTCGGTGCTCAGGTGAACATGAGCGAGGCGAAACGTTCCTTGAGGTCGGTGCGGTCGTTTCGGATGAACCAGCCGTTTCGATTGATGCTTGCGACGCGCTCGTAGTCGCGCGACTCGAGCAGTACGCGGATCTTCTCGGCTCGGTCACCTTCGGTGCCTTCGACGTCGGTGTGCTCTACGACCAGAACACCGATCGGGTGGGTGTCGAGGTCTAATCCTCGTAGCAGGTGGGTTTCGGCCCCTTCCACGTCGATGACCGCGAAGTCGATCGGTGTGGTTATGTCCTCAAGGGCCGCGTCGGCTGTCATCGCTTCGACTTCGACGACGCGGTCTGCGCCTTCGCGTACGACCCTGGACATGGTGCCCTCCGTCTCACCCTGATCGGCTACGATTTCGAGAGTCAGTATTCCGACCTGTTCGGGAGAAACGAGGGCCGCTTGGACGACCTTGCTCCTGGTGCGATACGCGGCACAAAGCTTGGCCATGCTCGGGAGAGGCTCTGCGAGCAGCCCGGTCCAACCGACCGCTTCGAAGACGTGCGAGATGCTGTACCGGCGGCCGTCGTAGGCGCCGACTTCGATAAATCCACCGTCGAGTTTGCCGTCGAACAAGGCCCATAAGAGCACGTCTTCACCCGAGCCGCCGCGGCACTCGATCGGGAGGTGAGGCTCGCGATTGGCGTCGCGGAGTCGGCTCGCCGCGTCGCGTTCCACGGCGTACCGGGCGGCGGCCCCGGCGATGGCGACGTGGCCTCGAAGTGTGGCCTCCACGCGCCGAAGTCTGGATCGCAGCTTCTTGGCGGCGTTGAAGGCCGGGATCGCGGCGATCAACGCGATGGCCGCGAGGGTCAAGCTCAGGGACTCAAGCATCTCATGACTTTACCTCGGTGTCCCCGGGGGTGTCTTCGGATGCGCCGCGGCGACGCCGAGCCGCTTTCGGACGCTTCGCTTGAGCTTGCGAGACGCATCGGCGACCCACGCGAGCGGGAGCGACATCGAGTGCCGTGCCTTCGCCGCGTTTGGATCGGTTTCGTACCCGCGCTGTCGCAGGCGTTCGCCAGCGATCATCTCGACGAGGCGGATCTGATCGGGCCGGAGGAACTTGGCGTAGCGACCGTGCCTCGTATTCTGAAGCGGTTGGAGGGCACCGGCCTTTCCAGCCATCTCGGCTTCCGGGAAGCCGTGGTTGGTCGTTTGGTTGTACCGGAGCATCGCCTCGTCGAACTCGGCGTCGAGGAACGCGCAGAGCGTCTCAAGCGTCGCTCCGGGTTCGTCGGCCAGCGTCTCGTATCGGATCTCTATCGCCCGTCGAGGGCCGAGTGTTTCGGTCAATCGCTCCGCGGTCGCCATAACCGAGGGCCACAGCTTCGCGGTTCGGTAGACCGACGTGGTGTGCTCGGTCCAGAAGGTTTGCCGGAGGAGGCTCGCGACGACATCGCGAGGGTCGCGGTAAATGTGGATGAACCGGGCCTTCGGATAGCACTCCGCGATGGCGTCGACCTTGCGCCAGTGCTGGGGTGTCTTCTCGCCCAGCCAATCCGCTTCGGACTCACTCGTCGTTTCGCGAACCAGCCACTCATAGAGCTCGCGCGTCGATCGCGGCGACTCGTGGACGAACGCGCGGTACTCGTCCGCGAGACCGGCGTCGGCGAGGAAGCGATTGGCCGCGATGATCTCGTCGTAACTCTGGAGGTCGCCTGGCGCGACCGGATCGGACAGGCCCTTTGCACGCGGAGCGAGGTCGAGGAAGAACCGCG
Source organism: Planctomycetota bacterium (assembly GCA_038748775.1). Taxonomy (GTDB): domain Bacteria; phylum Planctomycetota; class Phycisphaerae; order Phycisphaerales; family UBA1924; genus DAIQNV01. Next base: position 317,631 of record JBCDIT010000001.1, on the reverse strand, counting down.
TCTCCGGGGGCACCACACGGATCCTTGGATGCGCATCAAGCATCCGTTGCAGGAGCGTTGTGCCGCACCTGCCGGTTCCGTAAATGAAAAGCAGGCCCTCGCCCTCGGCTCGTGCCGACTCGGGCATCCGTTACCTCTGATCGAGCGGCGTGTAGGGTTGGGCGTGCGGGCCGACGTACGCGGCGGTGGGGCGGAAGAGGCGGTTGCCCTCGAGCTGCTCGATCACGTGGCCTGACCAACCACCGATGCGCGATAGCGCGAACATCGGGGTGAATAGGTCGAGCTTGAGGCCGATGCAGTGGTACGTGGTCGCGCTGTAGAAGTCGACGTTCGGATAGATGCCCTTGGCCGCGACCTCGCGTTCCATGACCTGCTCGATGGCGTGCGACTTTTCGTAGAGCTCGGTGTTGCCGGTGTCCTCGGCCAACTGCTTGGCGAGCGTCTGCAGTTCGTTGGCCCGGGGGTCCTTGGCCTTGTAGACGCGGTGCCCAAAGCCCATGATCTTCTCTTTGCGCTCGAGCTTACCCATGATGTACGCCTCGGCGTCGGCGACCGTCGGGATTTCGTTGAGCATATGCATCACGCCTTCGTTGGCCCCGCCGTGCAGCGGGCCGCGGAGCGAGCCGATCGCGCCGGTGATCGCAGAGTAAACGTCGGACAGCGTCGAGATGATCACGCGGGCGGTGAAGGTCGAGTTGTTGAGGCCGTGGTCGGCGTGGGTGATCATGCAGATGTCGAACGCCCGGGTCATCGCCTCGGTCGGCTTCTCGCCGTTGAGCATATAAAGGAAGTTGGCGCTGAAGCTAAGCGAGGTGTCGGGCGGGATTGGGGCGAGGCCTCGGCGCGAGCGATCGAACGCCGCGACGATCGACGGGGCGTGCCCGAGAATGTTCAGCGCTTTTTCCCGGGCCTTGTCGACATCGATCTCGTTGGGCTCGGCGTCGAACATCGCCAGTGCGCTCACCATCGTGCGGAGCACGTGCATCGGGTGGGCGTCCTTGGGCAGCGACTCGATCCGAGCGGCGAGGTTGTCTGAGAGCGTGTAGCGCGAGCGGAGGTCAGCGGTGAACTTCTCGAGTTCACTCTTCGAGGGAAGACGCTGGTTCCAGAGCAGGAAGACCGTCTCTTCGAACGTCGAGTGGGTCGCGAGATCACCGATCGGGATGCCCACGTACTCGAGCACGCCGTTCTGACCGTCGATGTAGCTGATGTTGGTTTCGGAGGCGGTGATGCCTTCCAGTCCTTTGGCGAAGTCGGTCATGAGAGTCCCCAATTTTTGGCCCAGGGCGGGCGGTGCGGTCGGGCGCTCGGCGGGCGCCGGTACGGCCGTTTCGAGGATGTCGCCGCATCGGACGCACCCTCAACGGCGCCACTCTAGGTCTTTCAGGCGCCCCGAGCCTGGTCGATGTCCTCTTTGGTGATGCGACCTGTCTTGGGGAGGGGTTGATCTCTATTATGACCTCGTGCTGATTCCTTTGGGAACGGATCGAGGACTGCGGAATCCCACGCGCGTGACGCCGGCGCTCATCGCTCTGAACGTCGCGGTCTATGCGTGGCAAGTACTTGGAGGCGACGCGCCCAGCGGCGGTTCGGTCGGCGGTGGCGGCGCCCTCGACGCTCTGGTGCTTGTTCCGGGGGAGAGCGCTTGGTGGACGTACGTCTCGTACGCGTTCCTTCACGACTCGTCCGGGATGCTCCACGTCCTGGGAAACATGCTCTTCCTCTGGGTCTTCGGTCCTGTCGTTGAAGATCGATTGAGCAAGCCCGGATTCCTGGCGTTCTATCTGGGTGCAGGGGTGGTTGCCGGGTTCGCCCACGCCGCCAGCGGAGGCGGGCCGGTCATCGGCGCCTCCGGTGCGGTCTCCGGCGTGACCGGGGCGGCCCTGGCCCTGTTCCCGAGAGCGCGGATCAAGACGTTCGTATTCCTGATCATCTTCGGGGTCTTCATGATCCCTGCCTGGTTCTTCATCGGTCTCGCGATCGCGCGCGACATCATCCCGGTCCTCTTGGGCCACTCGTCGCGTGTCGCGTTCGAAGCGCACCTGGGCGGGTACGCGTTCGGGCTTGGTGTGTGCCTCGCGTTGCTCGGGACGCGCGTGCTCAAACGCGAGCCCTACGACATGTTCAGCCTCGTGAGGCAGGCCAAACGCCGGCAAGATCTCAGAGCCGCTGTTCGGACGGTTGAACGCAAACGCGAGGCACGTATCGGTCGGCCCGAAAAGTACACCCAGGATCCCGAAGCGGCCAAGATCGCATCGCAACGGGCCGCGGTGTCCACCGCGATCTCAGAAGGGCGTATGGACGTCGCCGCCGACGCGTACGCGGCCCTCGTCGAATCCGCCGGGGATAGCGAGGCCTCTGCGACGCTCAACAAACGCGCTCAGTACACGCTCGCCGGCCATCTCTACCGCGTCGGACGGCTCGAACTCGCCGCCGAGGCGTTCGGGCGATACCTCCAGGCCTTTCCGACGGACGAAGAACGCGGCGAGATCGCTCTGCTGCTCAGCAGGGTTCAGCGTGCATTGGGCCGCGTCGACGAAGCCGAGGGCTTGCTCCGCAACGCGGTGATCCAGCTCAAGGACGATGCGCTCAAGAAGGCGGCCGAGGGCGAGCTCGCCCAGCTCCGCGCTCAAACGGGGGGAGCGTGATGGCGCGCACACGCGTGAAGATCTGTGGAGTCCGCGACCCCGACACGGCGTGGGCCGCCGCGGAAGCGGGCGCCGACGCGATCGGCTTGGTCTTCGCCGATGGCTCGCCCAGACGGGTCGCGCCCGATGCCGGTGCCTCGATCATGTTCGGGCTGCCGCCGATGGTGTCGACCGTCGGTGTGATCGTCGACCAGGGCGTCGACGCCTTCTGCGAACTCGAGCAGAGGTGCCCCTGCGAACTCTGGCAGCTCCACGGCGACGAGCCCGAGAGCACCGTCAAGGCCTGTGGCCCGGGCGTGATCAAGGCGATCGGCTTCACTCCCGACACGATCGTCCGCGACATCGAACGATGGTCGGCCGTGGCCGAAGTCTCGGCGTTACTGATCGACAATCCCAAAGCGGGCAGCGGCGAGCCGATCGACTGGCCGACGCTGCGTGCGGCGCTCGATCAGGTCGAGGGATTGCCGCCGGTCTTCCTCGCCGGCGGCCTAACTCCCGAAACGGTCGGGGAAGCCGTGCGTGTTGTGCAGCCTTGGGGCGTCGACGTCTCGAGCGGGGTGGAGTTGGAGCGGGGTGTCAAAGACCCTGGGAAGATCCAGGCGTTCTGCGAGGCCGTACACGCCGCCGACGCGTCATTGTCGTAGAAGCAGGTCGCTTCGTGCTCCCTCCGGGACTTGGCGAACGGGCGTGTGGTGGCGTGGTTTGACGAGCCGACGGCGAGAATGCTCACGGACGCCGGCTGATGAACGTCGTTGGTCGCAACCGTTCGTGGGCTTCGCTTCGCTCAGACCACGGCACCCGAGGCCATTTGACTGTGGTTTCCTTGGTTGAATGGAGCGAAGCCGCGGATCTTCACTCCGCTTCGGTGAACGCCTGCGCGATGTTCGACGCGAGCCGGTCCTCATCCCATACATCGGATTCGATCACCGCACTTGCGAGATCGGCGTACAACGGGTGCCGAGCCGTGTACATCTCCTCGAATTCTTCGGTGGGGTCCTTTCCGGTGAGCGACGGGCGCGAAGCTGCCCCGACGTGTCGCAGACGCGCCGCGAGTGTTTCTGGGTGGGCGTGGAGGTAGACGACGAACGCGTCTGTCGCCTCCCGGAGCATGTCCGAGGCTCCGGGAGCGGTGGGGGCGCCGCCGCCGAGCGAGAGCACAACGGCGTCTTCTTGCAGCGCTTTCTTCAGACAATCCGCTTCGACTTCGCGGAAACGATCGAGTCCGTGTGCGCGGAGTGCGTCGGCGGCATGGCCAACGCCGAACGCCTCGGCGACGCGATCGTCGAGGTCGACGAAGGGCATGTCGAGGTCGCGGGCCACGCGTTTGCCGAGCGTGGTCTTCCCGCTCACGCGGAGTCCGATGAGCACGAGTGTGCGTTGCATCGACGACGGTAGCGCGTCAGCCTTCGAGCGGGGCGACGCTGATCTTGGGCTCCGCGATCGTTCCATTGACGAGGTACGTCACGAGGTCGGGCGTGAGCTTCTCGAAGATGTTGCTGAGCGTCTCACCGAAGAGCTGCTGGGCACGCCTGAACGGGCCGGCGTTCGCCTTGAGGTCCAGCGTCTGGTCGAAGTACATCGGTCCGCGGATCTCGGCCGCGAAGGCGGTCGTGACCAGGGTGGTCTCAGCAAACTCGAGCCGGTCGGGGTGGATCGTGAACTCGCCTTGGGCTCGGTGGTTCAGCGTGGTGGCGCCCCTGAGCTGGTCAACGACCGCAAGCGTGTCGGCGATCTTTGAGACCAGAGGCAAGGCGACCAGCCGACCCTTGGTGAGCTTGAAGACCCCGGCTCCACCCAGGGTGCCCTTCGGGTCCGCGGCCTTCGCTGTCGCTTGGCCAGCGGTGGTGAAGATGCCGGCGATACGGGGCGGTTCTGATTCTGACTTTGATGCGAGGAATTGCTGCAGATCGAAGTCCTGCGCCGTCCAGTTCAGGAACGCCTCGCCTTCGCCGGTGAGCGGGTACGCCGCGAAGGCCTCGAGTTCGCCGCCGACCGCGTCGAGGTGAAAGCTTTCGAGGTTGGCGACGCCATCGGAGATGTTGGCCTCAAGTTCGAGCTTGTCGAGCGGGAACTGGTACTCGCCCAGGGCGGCGTTGACGTCTGAGGTGTTGACCGTCAGCTTTGCGTTCGAGGCTTGGAAATCAAGCGGCTCGACCATCCCATCGATCTTGGCTTCGATAAACCCTCGCACGCGATACTGCTCGAGCAGCGCGCGGACCTGGCCCGGGAGGCTCCGCTTGGTCTCGTCGTCGACGGTGATCTGAGCCGTCGTCCCGTCGAGCCACACGGCGTACGTGTTCAGATTGAACCGACCGTTGATATCGAGTTGAAGTCCCGGCTCGCGGCCGGCTTTGAACTGCATCTCGTACCACGCACGCCCCTCGGGGGCTTCGCTCGTTGCGTTCGCCCTGGGCGGCGCCGGCGGGCCCATCTGACCTTCGGCAATCTGGCCTTCGGCGATCTGAGGTTCAGCGGACGCATCATCGGCACCGTTCGCTGCCTCACCGGGCGCTTCGCTCGCTGAATCCTCAACCGTCGCACGGACGTCGAGCGCGAGCGAGAACCCCGGGACGATCATGGGCTCCTCATGTTTCCCGTCGTCGTAGACCAGATCGATCGAGTCGATCTCGAACCGGCGCAGATCGAGGATGTCGGTGAGGTCGGTCCCGCCCGAGTCGGATTCGCCGGCTTGCTCTTCGGGTTCATCCGACTCGGAGTCGGTGTCGCCGGTTGCCTTTACGAACGGGATCAGGCCGACGTATCCGCCTTCACCGTCGGAGATCACTCGGATCTCACCATCGGAGAAGGCGATGCGTTGGATCTGGATCGGGCGGTTGGGCCTGGGCACCTCGCCCAGCGTGATCTCTGCCTTGGCGACGGTGACGATGGGCGTGCCATCGGGGGCCGTGAGCGAGAGATTTTTCAGCCTGAGCGTACCCGGGCGTTCAAACTCGGCCTGTTCCCAGCCGAGTTGTGGCTCGAGGCGTGAGTTCACTGCCGTCAGAATCTGATTCGACGCAACATCACGCAAGCTCTGACCGAGCCCGGTGTTGGACGTCGCGAGCCAAACCGACCCGACGCCGACGGCGACCACGAGAAGGACCGCAACGATCGCTTTCTTGAGCATGTTCATCGCGATCGAATGTACGGGTGAGGAGGCGCTGGGTTCGGCGAGATCAGTCGGCCTTGACGCGCGACATGTAGCTGCCGTCTTCGGTCGAGACCTTGACGCGTTCACCTATCTCGATGAACGGCGGCACCCGGGTCTTCAGGCCGGTGTCGCACTCGGCTTCTTTGAGCTGGTTCGTCGCCGTGGCGCCCTTCACCTGGGGCGTGGTGTCGGTGATCGTGAGCTCGACCGACGCGGGGAGTTCGATCGTTACCGGCTTGCCGTCGTGGAAGAGCATGACACACTGTGAGTTGGGCGCGAGGTAGAGCAGGCCATCGCCCAGCAGGTCCTCGCCGACTTCGATCTGGTCAAAGTCCTCGACATCCATAAAGGTCCCCCCGCCCGAGCCGTCGGGAAAGAGGAACTCCATCGTCCTGCGGTCGAGGGTGGCGCCCTCGATGTTGTCCGACGAGTTGAACCGCTGCTCCTTCACACCCGAGCCGTCAACGCCCCGCATCTTGGCCTGCACGTAGGCCGGGCCTTTGCCGGGCTTGACGTGCTCGGTCTTCAAAACCACGTAGAGCTTCCCGCTGATGTTGACCGCCATGCCGGACCTGAGCTCGTTGACCTTCATATTCGTATTCCTTTTGGGCCAGGCGTTCGGCCGGCTGAAGTGGGCGGGATGATAGCGGGGCCTCGATCTGAGATTTTTCGCCCGTCTCTGTCGACATTGTCTGTTGAAACAGATACTGTTCTTGCAGATGATGAGCGAGCCCACCAACGCCATTTCGCCGTCCGTCTCCGGCCTTGCCGCGGAAATCGGCAAGCAGCAGCCCTTCGAGGTTGTCGAAGAGGAACTGTTCCTGAACCTGCTCCGGACGACCGCGCTTCTGAACGACGGGACCGTGTCGGTGGTCAAGGACGCCGGCCTGTCGGGCCCGCTCTACAACATCCTTCGGATCCTCACCGGCTTCGCCGATTGCACCGCCCGAGACGGCGCTGTGTTCGATGGGATGCCGGTCACCGGGATCGCTGAGCACATGCTCACGCGCGAGCCCGATATGACCCGCCTCATCGACCGCCTCGAGAAGCTCGGGTTCGTCGAACGGGCCCGATGCCCAGACGACCGGCGCCGCGTGCTTGTCTCGCCGACCGAAGACGGCCGGCGCGTTGCGCACGAGCTGAGGCCGCGGCTCGAGGCGTTGCACAAGGACCAGTTGGGGCACCTGAGCCCCGAAGAGCAGTCACAGTTGATCGAGTTGTTGCACAAGGCCCGCGCCCGCGTTGGCGAGGCGTAGGCCGGAACACACCAGGCACACCGCACGCAAGGAGACTCACCCATGGCTCATCTGACCGAACTGGTCGCCCAGCTCAACGAGCACATCGGCACCGGCAAAATCCTCGAAGCGATGGAGGCGTTCTACCACGAGAACGCCGCGATGCAGGAGAACGCGAAAGACCCCTGCGTTGGCCTCGCGGCCAATATCGAGCGTGAGAAGCAGTTCCTCGCGCAGGTCAAAGACTTCCATGCGTTCAAGGCGATTGCCGTCGGCGTGCAGGGCGGCGAGGGCGGCACCGGCACCGCGCTGATCGAGAGCTTCATGGAGTTCACCAACCAGGAAGACCAGAAGGTCCGCATGGAACAGGTGAGCGTTCAGAAGTGGGAGAACGGTAAAGTCGTTCACGAGCGCTTCTACTACGACAGTGCCGGCTAACGGGGATCTGACCCGCAGAGCGTCGGGCGCCACGGCCCGAGCTTCGCGCAGCCCGCCTACACCGACCGCGTCGCCGACGCCCCTCGGATATCCTGTCCCTTGCCGGGGAAGCAGGAGCCACGAGATGGAAACCGATCGTCGCACGTTTCTCGCCGCCGCCGGGGGTCTTGCAGCCTCGGCGGCTTTGCCCATGGACGCGTTCGCGTCGTCTGCACGCCGTGCTGCGCCGGTGCTTCCCTGGGAAGAAATCGCGCCCGGTGTCGTCGCGTTTGTCGTCGGCCCGACCGGCGGCAACGTCATCGCCGCGAAGACCGATGGCGCGACCGTTGTTGTCGATACCAAGTTTCCGTACCTCGCCGCGGCGATCCGTGACGACGCGGTCGCCCACGGCGGCGACAACCTCGACCTGTTGGTCATCAACACGCATCACCACGCCGACCACACCGGCGGCAACCTCGCGTTCGCGGGTCGCTACCCCGTCTACGCCCACGAACGAGGCGTGAAACGCGTGCGTGATCAGTTTGATCGCTACGTCCAAGGTGCCCGCGCCGGGGTGAAGCAGGCGGTCGATCTGATGGAAAGCGGGCAGCTCGACGCCGACGTGCGCAAGTCGGCCGAAGCCGCGGCCGAGCGGGCCGAGCGGCTCGAACCGCACAACTTCGTTCCGACGCACCCGGTTGGTGTTCCGCTGACGCAACTCCGGCGCGTCGGTGTCGACATGCACCACTTCGGCCCGGGCCACACCGACAACGACTTGGTTGTTCACCTGCCAGATCGCAACGTCGTGCATTGCGGAGACCTGGTTTTCCGAGGCTTGCACCCGTTCTTCGACGCGAACGCAGGCACCGATCCGTTCGGCTGGATCGCGAGTCTGTGGCGGATCTATCAGCTCTGCGATTCGGACACCGTCGTGGTTCCGGGCCACGGCGCGGTCGGCGACCGGACGATGGTCCGCGACATGATCCGGTACCACGAGCGGCTCATCGAGTCGGTGACCGCCGACATCGACGCCGGCGTCTCGCGCGATGATGCGACCAAGAAGACGTACGACTGGATGGAAGGCATCGGCTTCGCCCAGCTCCGTCCGATCGCGATCGGTGTGGTCTATGACGAGGTTACAAAGCGCCGCTGATCCGCGTTCTGCACGTGCGTCGAAAGCCTGTGATCCAGGGCACCCGTCGCCCGAGGTCTTACGCCGGCCCCGCAAGCTCCACCGCTGCGTGGCACGCGTGCCCGGCGTCGCGCACAACGCGGATCTTCGGATCGATGTCCGGCCCGTAGCTGTCGAGCGCGACGACGGGACGCCCGAGCCTCAACGCGAGCGCAACCTCGCTGAGCGTGCCGTGGCTGCGCCCGATGGCCACGACCACCTTGGCGGTTTGCACGAGCACCGAGTTGCGCTGCTGCCCGTTCCCGCAGGCGATCGCGATCGAGACGTAGGGATTGGCTTCGGACGGGTCGGCCGAAGGCAAGATGCCAAGCGAAACGCCGCCCGCTTCCCGCGCACCACGGCACGCGGCTTCCATGATCCCGTCGAGGCCCCCGGTGGCGACGGCGTAGTGCCTTTCGGCGAGCATGCGCCCAACTTCGCGGGCGATCTCCGCGAGTTCGGGCGCAACGCTCCCCCCTGGTCCACAGATAGCAACGACGGGTTGGCGGTGCGGGGAAATCACGTGGGAGACAATAGCCCGATGCGGGGTTGGAACCAGCAACGTACCCTGTGCCGACAACTGGCCACGTCATAGACGGAGCTCTTTTATGCGCGATCAGATCCTCGGTATTTACGCCCTCACCCTCAGTGACGCGAAGCGACTCGTCTCCGATGTTCCGTGCGAGCGCTTCGCAGAGGTGACGCACGAGGCCTCGAAGCACCCAGGCTGGGTCCTTGGCCACCTCGCCCTCGCGAGCGCCATGGGCGCCGCCCACCTCCGCGACCCCGAGAACCCGAGCCCCGAGTTCGTCGGCGTGCCGACCGAGTGGCAGGCAAGCTGCATGGGCGAGCCCACCGCCGATCGCGACGCCTTCGGAAAGAAGGACCAACTTCTCGAGGTGCTCGAAGCGGCGCACGACGACTACACGGCGCGGTTCAAGGCCGCCAGCGACGCCGATCTCGAGGCTGAGTTTCCCAATCCCGACTACCGCTCGTTCTTCCCGACCCAGGGCGTCGCGGCGGTGTACCTGCTGGCCCACCACGAGGGGTACCACCTCGGCCAGTTGAGTCAATGGCGCCGGACCGCCGGGTTCGGGGCCGCGGCATTCTGAGTCTGACACGAGCGATCGGAGCGAGCAGCGGAGCCCTGATCAGTTTTGTCTGGTTGAACCTCGCTCAGATTCCGTCGAAATTCGTACAACGTGGCCTCGGTTTCATGCAACGCCCTCTTTGACAAGAGCTTGTGCTTCGTCAATGCACCCGCAACGCCTCGCTCGCATGCGCGACACAGTCTTGAGGCTTTTCGCGAGTTGTGTTTACCCGTAGCTTCGGCGATTTCTCTCCCGAAAGGAACGCCGAATGTCATCTCACAAGACCGCCGCGATCATGGCAGGCACTGTCATCGCCGCGGGGACTCTGATCGCGATTGCACAGTTGGGGCCGTTGAACCCGCCGAGCGGTGCGGTTTCGGATACCGGTCCCTCGCTTGCAGACTTGCAGAGCGGGACCGGTTTGCCGGGCGGGCTTGTGGAGTACGAGATTTTCCAAGGGCCGCTCGCCGATTCGCTCGGCGACCAACTCTCGTCAACGCTCATCGCGAACGGACGGGTGTACATCGATTCGATCTCGACGTTCCTCACGCAAACAACGCTCTTCGAGGGCCCGGGTCAGCTCAACTCAAGCGGGCTTTCGACCTCCGGCACGGTTGCTGGGCGTTGTGCTTCCTACGTCGACAGTGGTGGGGCAAGCTATGACACTGACACGGTTCAAATCGGAAGGGTTGTCACCGATCCGCACGTTGCCTGGAATCAGCTAGGCTCGTTCGGATTCGTGATGGTGCGGTACATCCGCCTCGATTGACCTATCGTCCGATAGCTCGTCCGACGTACATCGTGCTCGGTTGATCGCAAGCGATCTCGGCTCTTGGGCCTTGCCTCCGAGCAGGCATCGGCACGCTGTCGTCTGTTCACGTGATTGGTTGAGTCTTGTATGACTCGATCCGACGCGAAAGCCCGAGAGGTCGTCATGCGTTCAAACAAGACCGTTGCGCTCGTGTGCGGTGCCGCCATCGGCGGCGGCTCGCTTCTTTCTGTCGCCCTTGCGCAGCTCGGGCCGCTGGATCCGCCCAACGGGCCGGTGACGAACACCGGTCCCTCGCTCTCCGATCTCGCCGCGAACGAGCCTCTACCTCAAACGTTCGCCTTCCCGGCGGTCGGGAACTTCTCCGATCGAGCCCAGGGTGTGCTCGTGGAGTCTGGACGCCTCATCGTGGAATGCATCTCGGTCAGCGGTGGCCGGCTCACGATCTTCGACGGTCCCGGATCGGTCGATAACTTCGGTTCGCCGACGAGCGGCACCGTCGTCGCACGGGTGTCGTCGACCTGGGGAAGTCAGACAAACGCATCTCAGAACACCGACGTGCTCGAACTCGGGGTCTTGGTGAACAACGGCCTCTACGCGGCGTGGGATGCGAACTACAGCACCGGCCACGTGACCATCGTCTACCGGAATCCCTAAGGACTTGGTGCTCGCTCTCCCCAAGGGGGAGAGGGCCGGGGAGAGGGGCTCCCCAAAGCGAAGTGCCTTCTTCTTCTGTACTTCGTTGCGATAGGAGGCGAGGAGATCGAGGAGCCCCTCATCCGGCCCTCCGGGCCTCCTTCTCCCCGCGGTGGATTATGCGCCAAGTGTCTCGATTGTTCTTGCGCAGTGCGCGGACCGCGTCCATGCTCTTGTTGCTGACACAAGGAGATACGCATGGAACGCGGCCTTTGGACGTTATTGACCCGTTGCCTTCGTGCTGTACCACGTAGGTGTCCGGTTCGAGGACGGTACTCGAATCGCGATATCCTCGCAGTATTCTTGTGGAGTGCTCTGCACGATCGGTCGGTAGGCTGGGCGTGCACACGCACCAACTGGCCCATCCAGGCGTGGCGTCGGCGGTTGCCTGATCAGTCGACGATGAGTCGTCGGCTCCGGGACGATGCCCTGATCGATGACCTCAACGTGCTCATCGCGCGGCTCCAGCGGGACCTGCCTCAAGGGTCGGCATTGATCGCCGATGGCAAGCCGCTCCCAGTATCCAAGTTCTCATCCGACCCAGATCGGGGCGAAGGCTGGGGGGCCGGCCGACACCAGTTTGGCTACAAGCTGCACGCGATCATCGACAGCATGCAGCGTCTGATCGCCTGGGCGCTGCGTCCGATGAACGAAGCAGAATGCACGACGACAACAGAGCTTATGGCTTCGATCAATCCACACGAGGTGAACGGAAAGGTGCTGTACGCCGACGCGTCATACGACTCAAACCCGCTTCATGTCCAGTGCGAACACGCCGGCGTGCGGCTCGTGGCACCGCGTCGTCGTCCCGGAACCAAGCCGTGCAAGAACCGCGAGGGCAGCCCGAACCGCCTCGCCAGCATCGACGCCTTCGAAAGAGGCACAGACCCCGAGATCGTCGCTCAACACCGCCGCGTCCGGCCCGTCGTCGAGCGCTCCTTCGGGACGCTCGTCACCTGGGGAGGTGGACTCTTCGCACTCCCAGCATGGGCAAGAAGACACCACAGAGTCAACGCACGGTTCGCCGCAAAGCTCGCCATCAACGCAGCAAGAAACGATCACGTCAAAACAACACCTCAATAATCCACCTTGAAGGAGAGGGCCGGGGAGAGGGGCTCCCCAACGCGAAGCGCCTTCTTCTTCTTCGGTACTTTGTCGTGATAGGTGGCGAGGAGACCGAAGAGCCCCTCATCCGGCCCTCCGGGCCACCTTCTCCCCCTCGGGGAGAAGGAGCTACTCCGGCCTCATCAGCCTGGTAAACGACGCGGCAAAGAGGGTGGCGATGACCCAGCCATGACCCTGACGAGAGCAATGCAGATACGGCCAAGGCTGACAAACCCGGGGTGTGGGTGTGTCAGCCTCGGCCTGTCTTCTTGTGTTTGATGCCCCGGTCTGATCAGAGGCAGCCCGCGAGGAACTCGGCGATGAACACGTCTAGGTCATCAAGATCGACGACGCCGAACGGCGGAACGAAATCGACAGCGGGATCGGCGACGAGGAAGAGCGGGATGAACGCGTCGATATCATCCAAGTCGGTGATGCCGAACGGCGCTACGAGATCGGCCGGGTTGCAAGGCGGGACCGACTCGCACTCGTCGGGGATGAAGTTTGCGTTGTCGTCGAGCGAGTCGCCGCCGAACATCTGCAGGTCGCAGGTGTCGGGTGAGCCGTTGCCGTTGCAGTCGTCAGGAGCTTCTTCGTAGAAGTACTGGATATCCACTCGGGCCGAACCCGACGGGCACTCGTTCGCGTCCACCGCCGGCGACGCCGAAAGCTCGAACGTTGCGTTCCCGCCGCCACCGCCGCCGATCGCGCTGTTGAAAGTCGATGCATCGATCACAACCTCGAACATGAACGGCTCATCCGGGCAGCCGAACGTGTCGTCCGTACCGACGAAGAACGTCTCGAGCAGTGTGCCGTTGACCCGCAGCTGCGCAACCTCGACCTGGTTATCGAAGTCACCCGTGATCTCGACGCGGACGGTGACGGGCATCGATGCCAGCGGGGCCGAGGGCACCTCGACAGACAATGCGTTGCTGGGGAGGAGCGGGCCGACCGTCTGGTTCTGCGCGACGATCCCGGGAACCTGGCAACGGTCGAGTCCTCCCATATTGTCGCAGTCGAGCGACGCGTCCTGAGCGATCTCGCACGAATCGAGCCGCCCGTTGCCATCGCAGTCGAGCGACGGGTCGGCGTCGATCTGGCACGAGTCTGGCACCCCGTCGTCGTCGCAGTCTTGCGAGAACGCGACGGCGCTTATCGCATCGCTTATGCCCTGTACCAGATCGGCGTCGGGATCTGTCGAGAGGAACCACCGTCCACCGGTCGCGCCGGCGGCGTCGGACATCAAGCCTTGAACACACGGCGAGGCTCCCTCGGCGGCCACGCCGATGACGCGCACCCCGTTCTGCTGGGCGATCGAAACGGCGTTCGTGACCGAGGCCTCGTCCGAACCGTCGCACGGATCGCCGTCCTGTGCCGCTTCGTCGCTGACGACCACGATGATCCGCTCATCACCCGCCCAAGGGAAACGCTCGGCAACCACCGCCGTGGCCTCACCCCAGTCTTCGGTACTGTTCAGCGTGCCCCCGTTCGGGACCGATGCGCCGAACGCGTTTGATACCGAGTCTTGCAGGCACGAGAAGGCGCCGCCCGGCGCGTTGGTGATACCGTACACGGTCACAGCCGCATCGAAGTTCAGCGCCGCGAGCCCGGTATCTAGAGCGGACACTGAAGAACACAACGCCGCGGCTTCGTTGTCCATCGAGCCCGAAGTATCGAAGAGAACTACCACATCGAGCACGTCGGCGGTCGAAAGATCACAGCTATCGAGAATGCCGTTGGTGTTGCAGTCGGGCTCGATCCCCATCGCGATTTCGAACGCGTCGAGCTGCATGTCACCGTCGCAGTCGTTCGCCGGATCGAGCTCGCATTCGTCGAGCACACCGTTGTCGTTGAAATCGATGACACTGAGACCGTTCAACGTCATCGCTTGGGCGATTTCGAGCGCGTCGAGCTCCAGGTCGCCGTCGCAGTTGTTCATCGAATCCAATTCGCATGCATCGAGCACACCGTTGTCGTTGAAGTCGAGCACGCTGAGCCCGTTGAGCGTCGGGGCCTCGTCAATGTCGCAGCCGTCCAGCCGGCCGTCCATATCGCAGTCGAGGGGGCCACCGATGCCGTCGACGCCGCCCGCGGCGGAAATCTGGCATGCGTCGAAGACACCGTTTGCATCGCAATCAAGGCTCAGATCTTGATAGAGTTCGCAATCGTCGGCCAGCAGGTTCGCGTTGCAGTCGCTCAAGTCACCCTTGGATATATCAATAAGATCTGGAACTGTGTTGTTGTCACAGTCGTCGAGCATATAAATATATGCAGCCTCGCCCAGTGGCGCTCCGGCGATAATGACCTCATTGTGAATATCCACGCTTTGACCTAAGTCGATGTCTGTCGCGTCACTGACGTCGAGACGGGCGAGCAAGGCCGCGTCGACATGTTGATACAAAAAAACGTCGCCGAGTGGCGATGTTGACGTGGTGAGGGCGCCGACGACGGCGAGCTCGCCATCGACGGCAACGGATCTTCCAAACTCGCCAAACTCGAGTGGGGCACCTCCGCCTAATTCGTCGAGTTCTTCGTCGAACACGACGTCAAACTGGTAGACCCGCCCGCCGTTCGTCATACCAACCGGGGATCTGGGAGCACCGACAACGACGAGATCGCCGGAGACGGACACTGACGCTCCAAAGGCCTCGGTCCTACTCCGAAACTCAGGAACAATCGTTCGCAACTCGCTCCCGTTGTTCGCGTCGAACTCGAATACGCGCCCGCTATCGAGGATGTTGAACCCGCTTCCTGAAGCCCCAACGTACACGAGGCTCCCCGATAGAGCGATCGATATGCCGAAGTCGTCGTTGGGGCGTACGTCGGAGGTTCTCAGGCGAACTCTCTGTTGACCAGTGTCGCGATCGAAGACGTAAGCTGATCCGTATCGATCGTCGTCGGCACCGTTGTGGTCGTTAAAGGGTGAGCCAACCGCAACACTCACGCTCGAAATCGCGACACTTGATCCAAACGCGTCACCGGCCCGCCCACCGCTGGGGCGTATACGCACCTGTTGTCCGGTGGACAGGTCAAATATGTACGCAGATCCGACGTCGATGAGCCCCGCTCTGTCGTCGGCGGGTGCGCCAACCACGACCCATCCGTCGAAGACGGCGACCGAAGTCCCGAACAGGTCACCCGGAGCGGCATCGTTTGCTCGTAGTAACGCGATCGACTCGCCCGTGGTCACGTCGAACACGTGCACGGACCCGGCATCTGTAAGACCGCCCCAGTCATCTCCTGGGGCTCCGACAATACCGACGTGTCCCCAAATCCCGACAGACTCACCAAACTGATCGCCTGCCTCAGAATCAGGAGCGGAAAGCTTCGTAGTTTCGGTCAGCGACTGCGCTTGAGCGTGTACGCCGATAACCGCAACAGCGGTGGCAAAGAAGTAATTCATTCAGAAATTCACCCTCCCTTAAAGGGTATCCGCAATGATGCTAAGGTTCCAGAAAGAAGATCCCGGATCCCGAGAACGCCAAGGCTGACACACTCGCACCCCGGGTGGGTCAGCCTTGGCCTGTTTGCGTGTGTTCGATGCCCCCGGTCTGATCAGGGGCAGCCCGCGAGGAACTCGGCGAGGTCGTCAGGATCGACTCCGCCGAACGGCGGAACGAAACCGACGATGGGATCGGCGACGAGCAAGAGCGGTATGAACCCGGTCCGCACCCGCATGCCGTTCGGCATCACCGACCTAGATGATATCGACGCGTTGGCTTGACGTTGGACGCCCGCGGTCCGATTCGCGGATCGGTGTCGGAACACGCCCGGACACCCGGACCGCGAGCTCACGCTCGTGGCTCTGAAAGAGGGCGAGATGGCTAAGGCCATGCCTTTGGCTTGGGCATCTTGAGCGTCGGAGGTACGACATCCAGCCGTGCCGCTGGCGGATTGTTCGCCAGCGTGTTTGTGAGCGGGTGGTGGTTTGGCACTGGCTGTCAAGCAGCCAGTGGCACCGCAGATCTTCACCCCTCGCGGATGGGTGAGGTCTTGTGATCAGTGTCGGAACCGTCGCACGCCCGTCGTGAGGCAGGTCACGCCGCGTTCGTTGCACAGGTCGAACGTTTCCCCGTCTCGCTTCGAGCCGCCCGGGTGGACGATCGTCTTCACGCCGGCGTCGATGAGCAACTCGGGCCCGTCGGGGAAGGGGAAGAAGGCGTCGCTGAGCGCGATCGCACCCTTGGCGAGTTCGCCCGCTTTCTCGATCGCGATGGTGCACGACGCGACGCGGTCCATCTGGCCGGCGCCGGCGCCGAAGAGGCGGGTGGTGCCACGGTCATCAATCCCGCCAAGGCACACCGCGTTGGACGTCAACGCGCGGACGACCGTTTCGAGCGACGCCGCCGCGGCGAGGGTGGCGCCGTCGGGCTTGGGCCCAGCGGCGTGGGTCCACGACGACGGGGCGGGCGCCTCCAAGTCGCGCTGCTGCACGAGCACGCCGCCCGGGACGCTCTTGTGCTCAAGGAGGGCCGGGCTTTCGGTGTCGGGGTCACCGACCGCGAGCAGGCGGACATTGGCCCAGCGTGCCCTCAGCATCTCGAGCGCGTCGTCGTCGAACGACGGAGCGATGACGACCTCGAAGAACCGATCGGGGGCGGCGACGAGTTCGGCCGAATCGCGGTCCAGCGGAGAATCGACCGCGAGGATGCCACCGAACGCAGCCATCGGGTCGCCGGCGATCGCGCCGCGGACGGCGCCAGCGAGCGTCGATGACTTCGCGGCGCCGCAAGGGTTGGTGTGCTTGACCACACACGCCGAGGGACCGGTGCTGGCACGCCGCAGAGCGAGCGCGAGATCGAGGGCGGCCGAGGCGTCGAGCAGGTTGTTGTAGCTGAGCGGCTTTCCGTGGAGCTGGTCGGCGGTCACGACGCTCGGGCCCCGGTACGACGGGTCGGCGTACACCGCGGCGGCCTGGTGCGGGTTCTCCCCGTACCGCAGGTCGGTGAGCTTGGGGGCGTTGACCGCGAGCGCCGGCGGAAGACTGTCATTCGCGGATTGGTCGGCGGCGGAAGCTGCCATGTACGACGCGATGGCCTGGTCGTACGCCGACGTGCGTTGGAAGACCTTGCGCGCGAGCGAACGCCGGAAGGCGAATGTCGTCTGCCCATCGTTGGCCTTGAGCTGCTCGACCAACTCGGCGTAGTCGGCGGTGTCGCAGCAGACGGTGACCGAGGCGTGGTTCTTCGCCGCCGAGCGGAGCATGCTGGGCCCGCCGATGTCGATGTTCTCGATCGCGTCTTCGTCGGTGACGCCCGGCCTGGCGATGGTCTGCTCGAAGGGGTAGAGGTTCACGCAGACGAGATCGATCGGGGCGATCGCGTGCTCTTCGACGGTCTTGACGTGCTCGCCCAGATCACGCCGGTAGAGAAGGCCGCCGTGAACCATGGGGTGCAGCGTCTTGACGCGGCCATCGAGCATCTCGGGGAAGCCGGTCAGATCGGAGACGTCTTTGACCTCGAAGCCGGCGTCGCGCAGCGCCCGAGCGGTGCCCCCGGTCGAGACGAGTTCGACGCCTTGACGCGTGAGGGCGGCGGCGAGGTCTGAGAGGCCCGATTTGTCGGAGACGCTGATCAGTGCACGGCGGACGCGGACGAGGTCTTGAGTCATGTGACTTTCTGTGTGGTCCTGTGTGGTCAGCCTCGGCGCTCAGGCCGAGTGGTCGGCCTTGGCCGGTCAGCGGCGGGGAGAGAACTTGGCGAGGTGCCCGTCGCCAGCAACGGCGAAGATCGAGCCGGCTTCGACGTTGTCGGTTAGCACGTAGTCGAGGCCCGGGGCTTCGAACTGTTCGATGATCGAGCCGTCGCGTCCATCGAGCAGCGTCACGGTGCTGCCATCGACGACGAGTGGATCGTTGTCGCGGACGGTGGCGACGGTGCCCCCGACGCCCGGGGCCGCCCAGATCTTCTCGCCGGTGTTGCCGACGAAGGCGGTGAGCCCCTCGCTGGGGATCGAGACGTACAGGATGGTGTTCGCGACGTTGCCGCCCGGGACCCAGACGCTCGGCTGATCGTCCAGCTTGTCGGCGGTGGGGTAGCGCCACACGAGGCCGCCGTCGGAACTGAACGCGTACACCGACTGATCGCGGCTCGCGGCGTAGAGGCGTTCGCCGTCGGTGACCGGGTTCGTGTCGAGCCCGTCGTAGAGGCGGTTCTTGCCGAGGCCGGCGGCGGTGAACGGGTCGACGAAAAACAGGGTGCCCGAGTCGGTCACGACGCCGACGCGGCCAGCGACCATGACCGGGTCGGCCGAGATCGAGCCCTCGATGAGATATCCCCATTGGCGGGCGCCGAGGTTGAGCGGCGGAGGCAGGATCTCGCCTTGGCGGTCGCCGAACTCGTGGGCGTACACCTCGCCGGTGGGCGTCCCGAAGACCGCGACGCCGCCGTCGATGACGGGCATCGTGCTGACCACAACGTCCATCGCCTGACGGGTGACAAAGTTGCCCGACACCGCGTCGACGATGAAGAGGTTGGGGCGAGCAAAGATCGCGACGTTGTCGTTGATCCGCGCCGCACCGATGAACCGGGTCAACGGTCCGGCGACCTCGGTCGACCAGCGGACGCGGCCCGAGTTGACCTCAACAGCGGACAGCCGGCCCCGCGAATCGCGGGCGACCAGGACGTCGCCGGCGGTGTCGACCCGTTCGAGCGAACTGCCGGTGCTGATCGGGGGCATCGCCGACCAGTCCCAGCGGTAGCCGACCGAGCGCCAGTCGGCGTGGGTGATCGTGAGGTCGCCCGACTGCGTGACAAACCCGTCGCCGGTCGAGGGCGCAAGCGTGCGACGAGATTCGACCTGCGGCGCGGGGTCGTCCGAGGGCGCTGAGCACGCGGAAAGGGCAAAGGCGGCCCCGGCTACGGCGATCATGGCAAACGGGTGTCGGGCGCTGGACAAGGGCGGGCCTCCGGTGCGGGGCTGTCGGGTGGGCCTCGGACGCGGCGGCGGGGGGCGTGGGAACGCCTGGCCGCGTTGGTCGAGCCGGACGGGCGTCGGGCCCGGTCGCGGACACGGAGTATCGGGGCAGGAGCGCGGGGGGTCAAGCGAGCGGGGTCGCCGGGCCCGGCGGGGCATCGGGCAGCCGGTGCGGGCGATCGATACGCCTCCGGCGGGTTCGAGACCCGCCCTACGCTCGGGGTATGTTCACCGGAATCATTGAGTCGAAGGGGCGGGTTGTTTCTCTGGAGCCGAGCGAGGCGGGCGAGAGACTTGTGATCGAGCCGGCCCAAGGCTGGAGTCACGGCGATCTGGCCGCCGGGGAATCGATCTGTATCAGTGGTTGCTGCCTGACCCTCGTCGCCGACACGCCTGCCGGAAGACCGATGGCCTTCGACGTGATCCCCGAGACGCTCGAGAAGACCACCGTCGGCGGGCTGGCGATGGGGGGCTTGGCAAACCTCGAACGCTCGGCGACCGCGCAGACGCTGATGGGCGGGCACGTTTTGCAGGGCCACGTCGAGGGAACGGGCCGCGTGGCCAAAGTGGTCAAGCCCGGCACGCCCGAAGCGATCGGCGACGAGTGGCGGATCCGAATCGAAACGCCCCCGGCGCTCATGCCCTGCATCGTGCCCAAAGGCTCGGTCGCGATCGACGGCGTCAGCCTGACCGTCGCGGCTGTGAGCGTGGAAGACAACTGGTTCGAGGTCGCCCTGATCCCGACGACGCTGGAAATCACGACGCTGGGCGAACGCGAGGCGGGCGACGGGGTGAACCTTGAGACCGACATGATGGCAAGGACGGTTGTGCACGCCTTGACGCACTATGCCCAGCGGCTGGGCATCAACGCGACCGGTGGTCGATAAAGACCCATGCGCATCCTCGGCATCGATCCCGGCCTCCGCATCACCGGCTACGGCTGCGTCGCCGGTGAGCCGGTGCGCCCGGAGCTGATCGAGGCGGGGGTCATCCGGCTCGTCCGGGGCGAGACGCCTCCTGTGGCCGACCGGCTGCTTGAGCTTGAACGCGACCTGTGCGATCTGCTCGACCGCGTCCGGCCCGAGGCGGTCGTCGTCGAAGCGGTGTTCAGCCACGCCAAGTTCCCGGCCTCGGCCCTCACTATGGCCCACGCCCGGGGCGTGGTGCTCCTTTGTGCGAAGCGGGCGGGGCTCGACCTCGTCGAGATCCCACCGGCGAGCGTGAAGCGGGCGCTGACCGGGAGCGGGCGGGCGAGCAAGGAGCAGATGCAGGCCTCGATCCAGGGCGTCTTCGGGCTGGCCGAGCCGCCGTCGCCGCCGGACGTGGCCGATGCCCTGGCGATCGCGATCGCCGGGTCGGTGCGGCTGGGGGCGCCGGGTTGACCGGCGACGGGCCTACGGGCACCCTTGGACGTAACTCCCGAGGAACGCGTCGATGTCGTTGACGTCGAGGCTCCCGATCGGGACCGCGAGGTCGGCGATCTCGCTGGAGTTGATGTACGCGTCGAGGAACGCGTCAATGTCGTCGAGGTCTTTGACGCCGTAGCTGGCGGCGAGGTCGGCGGGCCCGCAGCCGAGGTCGAACACCACGTAGCCGACCTGTGTGTTCGTGAAGCGGATCGTCACGAGGACACGGTTGCGATCGATAAACTTCGCCGATTGCTCGAAGACATGATCAACGGCAAGAAAGTCGCCGTTGTTCACGTCGATGAGTTGCCCTTCGATGACCAGAGGCCGGACGCCCTTCGTCTCGTCGTAGACGAAATACCCGAAGAGATCGGATGTGACGAGTCGACCCAGGAACACGATCAGCCCGTTGTCCCCGTTCGTGTCGGGTCGCCCGGTGGCGACGAAGTCGATTCCTTCGTCGGTCTTCCCCTCGTGCAGCAATAGGGTGACGTCGCCGTCGGGATCAGCGGTGAAGATCGCGTTGCGATTGCTGGAATCGATCCCGGGCCCCGTTATCCGTGCATCGAACAACAACGAGCCGTCGGTGTGGAGCTTCGATGTCCCGGGGACGCCAAGGAATCGAACATCATCGTTGAACCCCGGGGCGCGGTCATGCTCGCGAGCGAGGAGTCGCGGGGCGGCATCTTTCGGATAGTGAACAAGCACAGTGTCGTGGTCGATAAACGAAGTAGCGATCAGGTCTCGGCGCGAGTTCATTTGGAAATCCCAGATGAAGTCGGTGTCGAGTGTCCACCCGTCGCGGGTTGGGACACCGGAACGTACGATTGACTCGAAGCCCGACTCGGTCGAAGCGACGATCACCCATGCGTCGAAATTGTGTTCCGTGTACCGTCCTAAGAAGGCGAGGTCGCCGGAGTTCGAGAGGTACGCTTCGGCCGTGGCGTCGCCGTTGAAATACCAATCGATCCCAGCGCCGGGCGGGCCCCCCGCGATTGGGTCGCCCATATGCAACACCGGCTCAAGGCCGCCACCTTGACCAAGAAAGACTGCCCAGTCGTCCTCGATCCCAGAGGCCAACTGCGCCATGATCACGAAGTCCCCGCGAGCGTTGAAGGGCGATCCAATCAAGTTGAACGCGCCGACACGGTCGATCAGCACGCCCGGATCGAGCCCGGGAGCCTGCATCCCGTTCGAGAGAACCAGCGTCGTCCCGGCTTTGTCCGTCCGGTAAAGTGCACTACTGGGCGATGATTGATCATCGAGCGAAATGAGGGAAGTCACGACACCGGCGTCGCTTAGATGGAAATCCCTTACCCATTTGTACGTTGTCCCCAGTGGCATGCCCAATGCCTGGTCGCCTTCTCTCGCGATGACCTGGGGTGAAGAGCCCGCGGGCGTGAAGATCAGAGCCCAGTTGTTTGCGTTCGTGACGCCCGTGCCGAAGAGTTGAGCGACCATCAGCTCATCATCGAACCGGTTTATCTGAAGCGATGCCGATTCGAGCTTGACGCCCGGGGCGACGTAGTCCAGCAGCATTCCGGTCATCGCGATGACTCTGTAGGGCACCGCGCCAGCCGCCGTCGTCGCCGCGATCGCGAGCAACATAAACAACTTCATTTCGTGCATCCTCCTGGAAGTCGGCTCCGAGCCCACACCCAGCATAGTGTTGTGCGAAAGGCGTGCAAGCACTTCGCTGCGACCGCGCGAGCGACGCCAAGCGAGGCTCGAAGAGATCGGGCCTGGCCCGTCGAACACGGGCTTGGTTGGAAGCGGGGACGCCGGCCGGGTGCCACGCTTTGACCCGAAGGGCAAAGCGTGCGTATCCGCGGTCTTGCTCCCTCTCCCCGAGGGGGAGAGGGCTGGGGCGAGGGGCTTCACAAAGCGAAGCGCCTTCTATTTCTTTACGTGGTCGAGATAGGAGGCGATGAGACCGAGGAGCCCCTCATCCGGTCCTTCGGACCACCTTCTCCCCCTTGGGGAGAAGGAGCAGGCTTCAGTGACACACGACGACTACGACTCACCGACGGTCAACTCCGCCTTCGCTTCAACCTTCTCTGACTGCTGGTGCAGCGTCCGCGCTCGGTGCTTGCTCCAGTCGGTCACCTGAAGGTCCGGGCTTTCCGGTCCGGTGTTGACCTTGAGCAGGTCGTAGGTGTTGTCGCGCTGCGCTGGCGTGAAGCCGGCGGTGCGGATCAGGCGGTTGAGCACCGGCTCGTCGAGGCAGTACGTCGTGCCGGCGCTCGAGACGACGTTTTCTTCCATCATCACGCTGCCCATGTCGTTGGCGCCGTAGTGCAGGGCGAGCTGGCCGATGTGGGGGCCCATCGTGACCCACGAGCTGCCGATGGAGTAGATGTTGTCCAGGAAGAGGCGGCTCACCGCCTGCGTCCGAAGGTACTCGGTGGCGCCCGCCATCCGCACGCGGCGACCGAACTCGGGGTGTTGGTCTTTCGTGCCGCTTCCGTCGAGGGTCGCGACGACGTCGCCCGGGAAGTCGCCCTGGTCTTCGGGGCGTGACTTCCAGTCCTTCACCCGCCCCAGCGGTGTGTTCTCGCGCTGGAAGGGCCAGGAGATGAAGCTCACGTAGTGCCCATGCGGTTCGGCGTCTGCCTTGAGGCGCGTCGGGTACCGCTTGCTCAACTCGTCATCGCCTTCATTCAGGTCCACCGGCCCGGGCGTGCCGAATTCGGTCAGCGCCCGGTCCTGCCACTCGCGGACCAGCTTCATGTGGTGCACTCGATCGGCGTGGCCTTCGATATGCCCGAACATCATCGTGGCGCTCGTGAACATGCCCAACGAGTGCGCCACGTACATCGTCGTGAGCCATGCCTCCGCATCGCACTTGCCAAGCCCGATCTTGCGGCGCACCGCAGGGGCGAAGATCTCCCCGCCTCCGCCCGGGAGGCTGTCGAGGCCGGCTTCGCGCAGGCGGACCATGACCCAGCGGATCTTCTCTTCGAGGTTCTTGCCCGGAGGATCGAAGAAGCTGACGAACTCGATGAACTCGGGCGGGCTGAACCCATGCACGTGGACGCCCGGGAAGCGTTCTTTGATGCCGTGCAAGAGTTCGAGGTACCAGTCGAGGGGCAGGTCGGGGTTCATGCCGCCCTGCATCAGGATCTGGTTGCCTCCGATCGCGACGAGCTCTGCGATCTTCTCGTACAGCGTTTCGTGCTCGAGCGTGTACGAGTCGTGGTCCGTCGCGTCGCGCCGGAACGCGCAGAACGTGCACTTCGCGCTGCACACGTTGGTGTAGTTGATGTTGCGGTCGATGACGTAGGTGCGGATCTGGTCGCCGTGGATCGCACGGCACCGCGCGTCGGCCCAGCGTCCGAGCGTGTGGAAGTTCATGCCCTTGAGAAGATCGAGCCCCTGCTCCGGAGTGAGGCGGGCTTCGCCCCGAACGATTGCGGACAGCAGGCCGGCGTCTTCGGCCGAATGGTGGGGGTACTCGGGTCGGGGCTGGTAGATCGTGCGGCTCACAGATGGTCCTTCGTCGAAGGGGAGCAGTATTTTCAGAATCCTTTGAAAGTTTAGCCCCCAATAGCTTTAGAATCGCCTGGAATCGGTTGTTCAGCCGGGTTTACCCACAATGTTGGCGTCCGGAATGGCGCTTTGTTCGTATCCGGTCAGGTTCTCAATGGTGGTATCCATGATGTTGCCGAGGGCCTCGCCGGTGAAGAACGCCTGATGGCTGGTGACCATGACGTTGGGGAACGTGAGCAGGCGGGCGAGGACGTCGTCCTGCAAGACCTCGTCGGACAGGTCGTGGAAGAAGACACCTTCCTCTTCCTCGTAGACGTCGAGGGCGAGCGAGCCGAGGTGGCGTGACTTCAACGCCTCGATCGCGGCCCGGGTGTCGATGAGCGCGCCGCGTCCGGTGTTCACGAGCATGACGCCCGGCTTCATTTTCGCGAACGCGTCGGCGTCGATGAGATGATGCGTGTCAGTGGTCAGCGGGCAATGCAGGCTGACGATGTCGCTCTGCGCGAAGAGATCGTCCAGCGGGGCGTACTCGGCGCCCGCTTCGAGGGCGTCGGGATTCTCGAAGGGGTCGTGGGCGAGCACGCGACAGCCGAAGCCGGCCATGATGCGGATGAAGCACACGCCGATCCGACCGGTGCCGATGACGCCGACGGTCTTGCCGTGAAGGTCGAACCCGAGGAGCCCGTTGAGGCTGAAGTTGTGCTCCCGCACGCGGCCGACCGCCCTCGGGAGATGCCTGTTGAGCGCGAGGATGAGCGCGGCGGTGTGCTCCGCGACCGCGTAGGGCGAGTACGCCGGCACGCGGGTCACCGTGATCCCCCGCTCGGACGCCGCGTCGAGGTCGACGTTGTTGAACCCTGCGGAGCGAAGGGTGATGAGCTCGATGCCAAGGTCCGCGAGGGTTGCGATCGCCTCACGGTCCAGGCGGTCGTTGACGAAACAGCACACGGCGCGGCAGCCCTTGGCCAGGCCAGCGGTGCTCGCGTCGAGCCGATGCTCGAAGAGCGCGAACTCGTGAGGCGACAACGCCGATTCGTTCGCGACCCGGAGCGGCTCCCGCTCGAACGGCTGCACGCGAAGACTGCGGTTCGCATGGTTCCCCCTTTCGTCGGTGGTCAGAGTCCGATCTCCGTCCCGGAGCCCGGGCAGGTGGCCTTCCGACGAGCAACGCTACTCTCCGCGGTCGCCTGTTTCTGGAGTGAGCCCTATGCGTATCGCCCTTGCCCGTTGCCTGGACCTGCCCGAAGCCGACATGGACGAGGCGCCGACGCTGGCGGCGTTCGAGCGTGCCGGTCACGAGGTGACCTGCCTGAACTGGGACGACCCGCACGCCGAGCCGGCGTCGGGCTTCGATGCTGTCGTGATCCGGGCAACCTGGAACTACGTGAACCGCTACGCCGATTTCCGAGACTGGGTCGACGACACAGCCAAGCAGACGCGTCTGTTCAACTCCGCGGCGGACGTGCGTTGGAATCTCCATAAGGGGTATCTGCAAACGCTTGCTTTAAAGGGTGTTCCGATCGTTCCGACGCGATTGGTCCGAGCCGGCTTGTCGCTCGACCTCGCCTCGCTGGCCTCGCAGGAGCGGTGGACCAAGCTCGTGGTCAAGCCGGCGATCGGTGCCGGGAGCTTCTTGACCCGCGTGTACCGGGCGGGCGATGAGGAGGCCCAGGCGTTTCTTGATCGGTACGCCGTGGCCCAGGACATGCTTATTCAGGAGTACATGACCTCGGTCGAGACCGGCGGTGAGCGGTCGCTGGTCGTGATCGACGGTGAGTTGACGCACGCGGTCGAGAAGGCGCCGCGGTTTGACGACGACGAGGAGTCGGTGAAGGCTGCCCCGGTGTCGGACGAGGATCGAGCGTTCGCGGCGAACGTGCTCGGAGCCGCCGACTTCGGGGATTTGCTGTTCGCGAGGGTCGACGTGATGGTCGATCCCTCCGGGGCAACGGTGCTCAGCGAGTTGGAACTGATCGAGCCCTCTTTGTTCTTCCCCTTCGGCGAACGGGGCCTGGCTCGGCTGGTCGCCGGCGTCGAGCGGCGCGTGAGTCGGTAGCCTGCGGGCATGCGCACGACACTTCACGCCCTGAGCGGACTGGTCCTCGTCGGGTTTGCTTGCCTGATCGCCGGCTGCGCCGGGTCTTCGGCCGCGTCGGGGCCGACGCGCGGGTCGGGACTTCGGCTGAACGAACTGCAGGTCATCGGGACCCACAACAGTTACAAGAAGGCGATCCAGCCCGAACTGCTCGAATACATGATCGAGCAACGCC
The DNA here is from genome assembly GCA_038748775.1 of Planctomycetota bacterium. GTDB lineage: Bacteria > Planctomycetota > Phycisphaerae > Phycisphaerales > UBA1924 > DAIQNV01. The sequence continues at coordinate 291,269 of JBCDIT010000001.1, read as the reverse complement.
CGGACGCGATCAGCCGCGACTACCAGCATCTGTCGTTGTCCGATCAGCTCTCGCTCGGCGTTCGGAATCTTGAACTCGACGTGTACTGGGATCCGGAGGGCGGCACGTACGCCGATCCGTTGGGCAATCGACTGCTCGAAGAACAGGGCATCGAACCCTGGCCTCTCGAAGGCGCGGCGGCCTTGTATGAGGTTGGATTCAAGGTCATTCACGGCGCCGACTTCGACTTCCGGACGCACCATGTCCGTCTCGAGGACGCGCTGAACGAGATGCGCGCGTGGTCCGAGTCGAACGGGAACCACGTGCCGATCGTCGTCACGGTGAACACGAAGTACAGCAAACAGGATGTCCCCGGCGCGGTCGACCCGGCCGCGTTCGATGAACTCGCGCTGCGTCGCCTCAACGACACGATCGTCGCCGAACTCGCCGGTCGCCTGCTCACCCCCGACGACGTGAGGCAGAACGCCGAGAGCGTGGCGGAAGGGATTCGAGACTTCGGGTGGCCCCGGATCGATGACGTGCGGGGAGAGTATCTGTTCGTACTCGACCAACGCGGCGACGTTCGCAGCCGGTATCTTGAGGCATACCCGGGGCTGTTCGGGGCCGCGTTCTTCACGCTGAGCGGTGGGGCGGAGTTGAACAGCGGGTTTTATGTCATCAACAACCCGGTTCGGGACGAACACGAGATCCGCAAGCGTGTCGATCAGGGGTACATGGTGCGCACGCGGGCCGATGCGGGGACGCACGAGGCGCGTGATGACAATCTGACCCGGTTCCGCATCGCGCGCGACAGCGGGGCGCAGATCATCACGACCGACTACCCGATCCCGGATCGGCGGGTGAGCGACCGGTACATGATCCGGTTTGGCGACGGTGGGTTCGTGCGCGCAAACCCGGTGACCGCCGGCCCGTCGACGCCGATCGAGTAGTGAATGCTCCTGGATCAGGCCCTGGGGTGGAACCGCGCGTGCGTTGCCTTGAGGCCCGAGCGATCGACGTGGGTGTAGATCTGCGTGGTTGAGATGTCCGAGTGACCGAGCAGCTCTTGAACGAGGCGGAGGTCGGCGCCGCCGGCGAGCAGGTGGGTTGCGAAGCTGTGGCGGAGCACGTGCGGGTGCACGTGCCCGAGCCCGGCGACCGACGCCCATTTCTTGACGATCTGCCAGACACGGACGCGCTCGATGGGGCGTCCGGAGCGGGTGAGGAACACCCGGCCGTCATCGCGGCGTTCACCCTTGGCGAGGCCGACCTGGACGAGCTTGGGACGGATCTCGTGGAGATAGGCCCCGAGCGCGTTGTGAGCCGGTTCGCCCATGGGTACGAGGCGTTGCTTGTCGCCCTTTCCGGTGAGGCGGAGGACGCCCAGTTCGTCGATGATCCCGGTGAGTTCGAGGCGTCCGACTTCCGACGCTCGGAGTCCTGACGCGTACATGAGTTCGAGGATGGCCCGGTCGCGCTGCCAGAGCGGGATGGCTTCGGGCTTCTCGCTGTTCTCTTGCGGGGCTTCGAGCAGGCGCCGTACTTGTCCGGGGGTGAGCACGCCCGGGAGCTTCTTCCAGCGGCTTGGTGTTTCGAGCAACGTGGTGGTGTCGTGCTCGACCCGTCGCGTCGCCGCGAGCCAGCGACCGAAGACGCGGATGGTCGCGAGGTGCCTGGCCACCGACGAGCCCGAGAGGCCTCGATCGGACGAGAGCCTCGAGGCGTGGTCGGCGAGGATTTTGGGCGTGATGTCGGTGGGTGAGGTGACGCCCTGGGCGGCGAGGTCGTTGCCCAAGTCGCGGATATCGCGTGCGTACGCCTCGACGCTGGATGGGAGCAGGCCCGCCTCGGTGCGCAGGTAGCCCAAGAAGCCCCTTGCGGTCTTCGCGAAAGGCCCGTCGGGCAGCGGATCGGGTGTGATGACCTTGGTGCGCACCGGGGCGCATCGGCTCGGCGGGGGGCGGAGGGTGCAAAAAGAAAGCCGCCCCGGGGCGGGGCCCGGGGCGGCTGAAGTTCAGAGCGTTCTCGCGTCGGCGATTAGCCGAGGAGCGAGAGGACCGCCTGCGGGCCCTGGTTGGCCAGAGCCAGCGAGTTGGTCGAAGCCTGCTGGAGGATCTGGCTACGGGTCAGCGACGCGGTTTCGGCGGCGAAGTCGGCGTCTCGGATGACGCTGTTGGCCGCGGCGGTGTTCTCGACGGCGACCCCGAGGTTCCGGATGGTGGCCCCGACGACGTTCTTCTGGAACGCACCGAGACGGCCTCGGGTCGAGGAGATCTGGTCGATCGCCTGATCGACGATCTTCTGGGCACCCGAGAAGTCGGTGTCGTTCTTGGTCACGTCGAACGTGCTGCCCGAGCCGAGTTCGTCGAGGAAGCCCAGGTCGGAGCTGCCGAGCTTACGAGTCGCGATGTCCTGGATACCGGCGGAGACCTTGCCGCCGATGTCGACCTGACCGGCGAGCTGGAAGTCGGCACCGCCGCCTTCGATGGTCAGTGCCTTGAAGGTGCCCAGGTCGACGGCAGAGGCGGTGCCGCCGCCGGCGTTGTCGAGGTTCAGCGTGAGGTCGAGGAAGTCCGTGTTGACACGGAGTTGGCGACCGTCGCCGGTGCCGATGACGCCGTTGACGGTGCCGGCGACGTCCTGACCGAAGTCGCGGATCGGCTGGGTGGCGTCGCTGAAGTCGGTCTCACCGCCGGCGACGTCGATGCCGGTGGCGCTGGTGTCGCTACCGAGGAAGCCGTAGACGCCAAGGTTGGCGACACCACCGGTCGAGACCTGGACGTCCGCGTCGTTGGTGACCTTGACGCTGACGAAGTCGGTCGAGCCGTACTCGCTCGAGCGGAGGGCGACGCCGCCCGTCGTGGCGGACGAGACCGCGGTGGCCTCAACGCCGGTGACGTCGGTGAAGGTGTTGATGGCGTTGACGATCTGGGTGAGCGTCTGGCCCGAGCTGAAGCTCAGCTCGCGGCTGCCCAGCGAACCAACGATTTCGATCGAGAAGACCGAGTTCGACGTGGTGCCGGTTCCGTTGAGGTCGAGGCCGGTGGACGCACCACCGATGATCCCCAGCGAGAGGAACAGCGCGCCCTGCTGGGCCGACTGGGTGATGGCGACGTTGACGTCGAGGCTGGCACCTTCGAACTTCGCACCGTTGATCTGGAAGTCGTTGACGCCGGCGGCGATGTCGGTGGTCTCGTAGTCGAAGTTACCGTTGAGGAGCTTGGTGCCCTGGAAGGTGGTCGCGCTCGAGATGCGGTCGATTGTCTGAAGGATCGAGTCGATCTGGAGCTGGTTCGCTTCCTTTTCCGTGTCTGACAAGCCGGCGGTGTTGGCCGAGGTGGTCAGCAGGCCCTGGAGCTCGTTGAGCAGGCCCGAGACTTCCTGGAGACCACCCTCGGCGATGTTGACCACCTGGTCGGCACGCTCGGCGTTGCCGATGGCGGCGTTCGTCGAGGTGATCTCGCTCTTGAGGTTCTCGCTGGCGATCAGGCCCGCCGGATCGTCCTTACCGCGGTTGATCCGCAGACCGGTCGACAGGCGCTCGAGGGTGTTATTCAGGTCCGAGTTATTCTGACCGAGCACCCGCTGAGCGATCAGAGACTGGACGTTCGTGTTAATCCGACTCATTGGAGAGCATCCTCCGTGAACTCAACCGGACGCTTGGCTGCAAGCCCGGCCCAAACTTCTCGGCCCCACGTTCCGTCGCTCGGGCCCGGTTGCCCAACATCACGAGTTGGGCTGCTTTGCGATCGGCCCGCAAAGGGGGGCGATTGAGTCCGTGATGAAGGAATCCGCACACTTTGCGGTTCGGGAGGCTCTTTCCGGTCGTCCCGGCGCGCGACACCGCCCCGCGGAGGCGGGGCGGTGGTCTTTATGGGTCGGATTGGAGGTGCCGGTTTTGGGGGAGGCAGGGGTCAAGCCCCTAGGCCGCGTCCGTTTCCGGGGTTTCCTGTGGGCGGTACGAGCCCCATGGATTATCCGAGCAACTGCAGCACGGACTGGGCTCGCTGGTTCGCGAGGCCCAGGACGGTCGTGCCCGAACTCTGCAGAATCTGCGCCCTGGTCAGATTGCTCGTCTCGACGGCGAAGTCTGCATCGGTGATGACGCTCTTGCTGGCGGTCAGGTTCTCGAAGCTGGACTGCAGGCTTCGCCTGTTGGTGTCCAGCGTGTTCCGCTCGAAGGCACCGAGTCGACCCCGGAGGACCGTGATCTCGTCGATCGCCTGATCGATAATGTCCGACGCGGTCGAGAAGTCGTTGCCCTGAACGTTCGACTCGATGGCGTTCGCCCCACCCTTGGACAGGCTGGAGAGGAACTGAAGGCTTCCGTCCTTCAGGACACCCCCGAGTTGGGTGGCGGCAACGGTTCGGACGCCGATGTTGGCTTGCTGGATCGCGTTGACCTCGGGCCCAAGCTGGAAGAGTGAGCCACCACCTGTAATGTCGAACACGCTGTTCGTGGCGGTGGGATCGACCGCGAAGGACTCGGCGAGATCGAGTTCGACGCTGAGCGACGTTGAGTTGATGCTCACCGTCGTTCCGTCGCCGTTCGCCAAGCTCCCGTTGACCAAGGCGACGACGTCTCGTCCGGCGTCGCGTTGCGCGGCCGTGAGGGTGCCCGCCCCGAGCAGGGTTGGGATGTCGATCCCGGTGGACAGGTCCGGAAGGTTTTGGTTATTCGCAAACTTGTAGAGCTCGACGCGGTCTCCGCTTTCGCGACCTGGGGTCCGGTCGATCACGCTTACGAACTCGTTCGCACCGTAGAACTCGCTTTGGAAGACGAGGGCGCTGTTGATGACGTTCGCTGTGACGCCGGTCAGGGCGGTTCGCTGGTTGATCGCGTTGGCGAAGTCTGTAATCGTCGAACTCGCCGGGACGCTGATTTCCTGCACGCCTCGCGACCCACTGATCTGGAAGGTCGAACTGCTGGTGACGACCCCGTCGACGAAGTGGGTGCCGTTGCCGTGGAGGTAGAGCCCGCCCTTCTGAGCTGAGTTAATCACGTCAACTTCAACTTGGAGTCGGTCGGTACCAATGAAGCTTGCACCGAAGACCTGGGCTTTGTTGAGCTCGGAGGAGTTGACGCCAGAGGTGATGTAGTCGAGCGATCCGTCGAGGAGGCGGAGCCCGCCGAAGCTTGCGGTGTTGCTGATCCTCGTGATCGACTGGATCGCGGAGTCGATCGCCAGTTGGTTCGCGTCGCGTTCCTCTTTCGAGTTGCCGCCGGTATTGGCGGCCTCGACCATGAGGCCCTTGATTTCGTTGAGCAGCTGGGTGACCTCGCCTAAGGAAGCTTCGGTCGTTGCGATGACGCTGCTGGCTCGCTCACCGTTCTTGATCGCCTGATCGATGCCGGCCAGGTCGGTCCCGATTCGCTCAGAGATAATCAGGCCCGCCGGATCGTCGGCGCCTCGGTTGATACGCAGGCCTGTCGCGAGCCTGTTGAGGCGCACGTCAAGGTCTGCGTCGGTTCGCGCGAGGTTGAACTGAGCGACGAGGCTCGGGACGTTGGTGTTGATCCTCGCCATGACAATCCTCCGTGATTGCGGCTCGATCGGGCCCGCTCCCGGGCCCGCCCCCTCGGCGGTTCCATCCTGAGGGGGATCGGGGTCGTTCCTGTCCGGTCCAGCAAGGGCCTAAGGGCCCACGCTTCTTTCGCAAACCCGGTGCCAATTGCCCGGGACGTCTGGCCTTAGGCGGTTTCCCGCCTCGGTGGCCCTGCGGCAACTGCAGCCGCGGGTATGGGCGCCGGGCTCGCAAGCCCTGAAGCGCGTTCGTTGACGGTGGCCCGTCTCGGCCCTGGCCGGACGGTTTGAGCGAGTGCGGCGAGGTCGGAGCCTGTGAGCTCGTTCCCGCCGACACGCGCGGCTTGTTCGTTTTCATCTGAGATCGCGTCGTACACCTCTTTGCGGTGTACGGCGATCCTGGTTGGCGCGGTGATCCCGAGGCGAACCTTGTCGCCTCGGATGTCCACGACCGTGATCTCGATCTCGTCGCCGATCATGATCGTTTCGTCCCGCTGCCTGGAGAGCACCAACATGGGTCAGCTCCTTCGCAAGGCGTCGTGCCATGCCCCGGGGCATCCGTGCCCGGGGCCCGGTTCGTCGCGCACGCCCCTCACCGGGCGTTGCGCTGCAGAGATACGGCGTGGCCCTTCCTCAGGCCGTGGCCGCGCTCGCCGACGAACCCACGCGCATCAGCGGGTGTCGGGTGGTCCAGCGCTTCTCGGCGAGCACCATCTGCTCACCGGTCCGCGCCACTGTGTTGACGATCAGCGGGCCTTGCATGTTGCCCGTCAACTCGTCGTTGACCTTGTTGACGATGACGAAGACCTGGGCGTCCTCGAGCTTGTCCAAGCCCAAAGAGTCCATCTGCTCCGACCTGATCGGTACCGCGTAGTCGGGCACGAAGAGTGTCGGGTCTGTGACCACGAAGGCCAGGTCTGGGTCGTCGACGCTTTGCAACCAGAAGAAACACGCGTCGTCGCCCGGTTGCAGCAGGCAGTACCGCGTCTTGCTCGGGAAACCGAGCACCCCGCGCGGGAACGTGATCACGCGGTCCTCCGCGATCTCGATCACCCCGAAGCGGCTCGTCCGCACGTCCATTGTGCGCTCCGATCCATCCGGCCAACTCGGTGTAAGCCACCCTGCGCTCCGGCAGGGAAGACCTCCGGTCCCGGGCGGTCGCGGCCGTGACGCCGCCCGGCTGTACTCCAAATCTCGTCCGCCCGCTCTCGCGGCCCGACGCGGGGTGTTACCCGAGGAAGTCGAGCAGCGTGAGCTGCCTGCTGATCGCGGCCACCTGCAGGCCGGCTTCGAGTTGCACCTGCAACTGGCTGAAGCGGGTTGCCGCTTCGGCGAAGTCGGCGTCCTGAAGGGTGCTTCTGACCTGGGTATCCACGGCGTTGCGTTCCTCTTCGCGGGCCCTCTCCGAGGAGACCCGCCTTGCGAATCCGCCGACCAAAGCGCGGCTCTCCGCGAGCTCGTCGGCGGCGACCTGCAAGCCATCTGCCGCAAGTTGCATGCCAAACTCGTCGTTGTTGAGCAGCGAGTCGCGGAGGTCGAGCAGATGGGTGAACATGCTCTCCACGCGGACGGTTCCGACGTCTTCCCCTTGCCAGCGGTTGTTGGTCACGTCCCACGAACCGTCGAGCAGCCCCAGCTGGTCCGCCGCCGGGCTGTTGTTGCGCTGGGCGACCGAGACCGGTCCGTTCGGGCCGGTGTAGTTGAAGCCGATCCCGTTGGCGTCGTCGCTCAGGTTTGCGGTGACCGTGGTGATGCCGGCGGCCGCGATGTCGGCGTTGATCGCGTCGATCACGTCCTCGACGGTGCCCAGGTCGGAGGGGCTGAGGTTGATCGGGACGCGGGTCTCCGTAGGGCCGGCGATGACGATCTCGAAGTCCACGTCGAGGTCAGGGCTCGCACCGCCCTCGAGCACCTCGACGCCCCGACCGAAGTTGAGGTCTTCGATTTTGGTTTCGCGGCTGAACGAGCGGATCCCCAGGGCGGTCGCCGTGCGGGTTCCGTCGCCGACCTCGGAGATCGAGAGCGCGTTGTCGGAGGTCGTGCTCAGTTCGCTCACGATGTTGAGCCCGGTTCCGGCGTCGTTGATTGAGACCTGCACGCCCAGGTTGGTGGCTTCGATCAGGCTCTTGATGTCGCCCAGGCTCTGGGCCCCAGAGAGGTCGACATCGCGGGTCACACCGTTGTTCGAGATCCGGATCGAGCCAAGGGCGCCGGTCAGGCCTTGGAGCGCTGATACCGGAGTGCGCAGGGTGGCCTTTGGGCCGAGGTCGACGCCCAGGCTGACGCCGGCGGCGAACTCGGTCGGCGGGTCTTGCACGAGACCGAGGTCGCGGGCGGTTTCGCTTCCGGTGATGTCGCTGAACTCGATGGGGACCGCGGCATCGATCTGGAGGGCTTCGCCATTCAGAGTGATCCCGGAGGGTCCGAGGATCGTTGTTGAGTTGAGGGTTTCGTATTCGCGGATCGCGGCTTCGAGGAGATCGACAACGTCGCCGATGGTGTCGGCCTTGGTGAGGTCGACCGAGAGCGGTTCGGCGGCGCCGATGTCGATCTCGACGGTGCCCCCGGTGACACCCAGACTGCGGGCGCCGTTGAGGTCGGCGAGGCGTGTGTCATCTGTGAGCGCGGGGTTCAGATCGACGAAGCCTTCGACCCGTCCGGAGACGGCGCCGACCGCGTTGCCGGCGCCGAGGGTGACCGGGATTGAGCGCCCGACGGCAAGGTCCGGCGTCAGCCCCTCCCCGACGCCCCCGACGAATCGGTACGCGCCGTTGAATTCCTCGATCGGGGCACGACCCGGCTGGGTGCCCCCAAAGATATAGCCAACGAGGCTCTCGCTGTTCGAAATCCTGAAGATGCTCTCGAGGTAGCTCTCGACGACGGTGGCCTGGGCGGCCCGCTCGGTCGCGTCCGAACCGGAGCTGATCTGACTCAGCGCGAGGCTCAGCGCTTCTTGTGCAAGCGATGTTGACTCGGCGAGTGCCGAATCGAGCACGTTTAGGGCACCCTCGCTGGTGTCGAAGTTGCGCAACCTCTGATCGGATCGTGCGAGGTTCTCGTTGAGTTCGGCGACCGCGGCGGCTCGGACAGGGTCCTGGCTCGGACGGATAAGCGCGCGGCCGGTGGCCAGTTCATTCTGCACGCCAAACAGTTCGGCGTTGGCGGACGTGATCGCGTTGAGGCTCTGGCGGTTGACCAGGAAATCGGGGACGCGGCTGATGCCCGGGATGAAGCTCGACATCGCGGAGGACTCCTTTTAGACCACGCTCAGGAGCGTCTGCAGCATCTCGTCGGCGACGGAGATGAGCCGTGCAGCGGCCTCGTACTGCCGCTGGAAAGTGATGAGGTTGATCGATTCCTCGTCGGTGCTGACGCCGCTGACGCCTGCCCTCTGAGCGATGAGGTTCTCGCGAACGAGCGCATCACCGGCGGCCTGGGTCTCGGCACTGTTCGCTGCGACGCCGACCGCGTAGCTGGCGTCGGACCAGCTCTCGAGAAAGGTCCTGTTATCGAGGGCAGACAAGGGGGTGTCTTGGAGCTCAACGATGGCCAGGGCGGTGCCGTTCTCGATGAAGGATCCGTTCTCCATGCGTCCGACGCTGAGTCGCGTCGGGTTGTCGACGAGGTCTTCGCGGACCGCGATGTCGCTCGAGCCGGTGCCCGTAAAGAAGGCACCGAGACCCATGACCGCGAGGACACCCGAGGAATCGTCTTCGAAGTTGAACCCGAAGCCGGGCTCTGCCGTCACTTCGAGCCGTCCCTCAGTATCGAAGCCTGCGTTGATCCCGGGGATCGCGTCGAGAGCCGCGACGATATCGGCGGCCGAGGTATCGTCGGCGAACCCGGCGACTCCGGCGTCGGTCAGTCCATCGAGGTCGACGTCGATGCGGACTTGGTTGGTCGCCCCCGTCGTTTGATTTTCGACATTGACGAGGAAGCCTCCATTGACGGCTTGGAACGGGAGCGACGCGAAGGTCGGGTTGAGCGGGTCGTTGAGGCTCAGCGCGCGGTCGTCGATCGGGATTGGGAGTGTGGAGCTTTCGAGTGTTTTGCCTCCGGCGTTGGTGCCGGTGGTGTGGATCTTGTTGATCTCGAAGATCAGCTCCACCGCGAGGTCGTCGAGGCGTTCGATGGTGTCGTCGATCGAACCGTCACGGCTCGCGAGTAAGCCTCCGATCTCGCCGCCTTGAATGTTCAGAACGCTGCCGTCGTCGTCGACGCGGACCTGGGCGGTGAGCTTGTCGCCTTCGGCGACGCGCTCGACCGAGAGTCCCCGATTCTCGCCCCCGAGCACGACCGGGATCGAGCCGACGAGCACGTCGGCGACGGTGCCGCTTTCGACGAGGGTGACGTCCATGAATCCGCTGAGCTCTTCGAGCAACTGATCCCGGCGGTCGCGGAGATCGTTCGCGCCGCCACCCGAGAGTTCGGTCGCGGCGATTTCCTTGTTGAGGATCGCGACTTCATCGAGCTTCGTGTTGGCATCGCGGACGCGGTCGTCGATCTGCTGCTCGACCTGGTTCCGCATGCGCTCGAGTTCTTCGCGGAGCGAGGTGATGAACTCGGCGATCGCGGCGCCCTGTTCGACGATGACGCCCTCGGACTGGAGCAGGCTGGTTGCGTCGGACCAGGTGTTGAAGAAGCTGATGAGTTCGTCGGAGAGGGCGCTGGTCGTGAGTTCACCGATGACGGTTTCAAGCTGGGTGAGCACGCTGAACTGTGTTTCGGCGGCGCTCTGGTCGGAGATGCTCGCACGGAGCCGCTCTTGGAGTGCTTCGTCGACCTGCCTTCGGACACCGGCGAAGTCGACGCCCTTCCCGAGCACGAACTGTCCGAAGTCCTGGCCTCGAGCCGGGCTCAGGCTGACGAGTTGCCTTGAGTACCCGGGCGTCGCGGCGTTCGCGAGGTTGTTGCCTGTGATCTGCAGACCGATCTGGCTGGCCGTGAGGGCCGAGCGTCCGATCTGCATCGTCGAGGTGAGGCTCATGATTGGTTCCCTGCTCCGCTCGGGAGCCTCGTCATTGCTTGATATCGAGTCCGGAGACGACGACCGGGCCGGCGGCGACCTTTCCACCAGCGCCGTACGTGCCCGAGTGGCTGAGTCGAGCGGAGAGTTGGTGCATCAGCCCCCGCATGTGGCTGAGCACGCTCGAGCTGGCTTCGCGTATGACGGCTTGGTGCCTGCGGACGCGCTCGACGAGGATGCGGAGCGAGTTCGCCTTCTGAAGCAGTTCGGTGCGCTCGGGTGCAGGACGCGTCTTGGCGAGTTCTGTGATCGTCGGCTCGGGCCGGCCAGGGACGGGGCGAGCGGGGAGTTCGAGGAGTTCGCGGCGTTCGCGATCGAGTCGCTCGACTGCTTCGGCGTGCTCGCGCTCGGCGCGGAGCGCGTCGTCGATTCCTGTCGAGTCTGCGATGCCGATGGCCTTCTGGTGCGCCTCAAGTGCCCCGAGCCATCGTTCGTGGGCTTCGATCATCCGATCGAGGAGCATCGGGAGCTGTTCCCACATCATCGATCCGCTACGCGTTGTGGTCATCCGTGACCTCCGTTCTTGTCGCAGATGTCAGCAGATCGCGTGCCAAACGATCCACGATTCCGAAGTTGCCCGCTCGGACAATCTGGCGAGAGCGGTCGGCGTCGATGAATCCGCCGAACTGCTTCTCAACATCGGTGGGGCCCCAGGGGGCCGGGGCTTGGTTGGCCTCGCGGACCGCCTTGAGCAGCGGTTGGACCAGCGCGGTAGCGACGAAGTCCTCGGCCGCGGCTCGGGCCGACTGCTCGGGCGTGTCCTTCCCGGCGCCGGGCATCGACATCTCGCGGTTCAGCAGGGAGGCGAAGTCTCTTTGTCTCTGCGACTGGGTCGTGTCGGCGACCGAACGCATGCGGGTGTCGAGTCCGGCGTTCAGCGATTGAGCCAGTGAGAACTCGGTCATGAGCCGACTCCGTCGATGATGAGCTGGCCGTGGAGCTTGCCGGCTTCGTGAAGAAGCTTGAGGATCTGGATCTGGTCTTGTGGCCTGACGTCGAGCCTTTTGAGAGCGGCGAGCAGGTCCTCGACCCGGGTCGTTTGCGGCGGGGATGGGCTGGTCGCGACGCTGGCCCAGCGGTTTCGTTCGATGAGAGGCGCTTCGGGCGTTGGTTCGGGTGGCGGGATCGTCGTGGTGATGACGAGGTCTTTGTGGGTGATGACCGCTGGGCTGATCTCGACTTGCCCATCGACAACGATGGCGCCGGTCCGCGAGTCGGCCCGGACCTGTGCCTTGACGCCCAGGCGGCTGGGCACGACGTCGGTTCCCAAGACGTCGCCGACGAAGGCGGCGTGTTGCTGTCGCTCGACCTGCGGAACCTCGATGCGGATGCGCCGGGGGCCGAGGGCTCGGGCGATGGGCTCTGCGAGCGGGTCGGTTGTCAGGAAGTACGCGTCGTTGACCTGCTGCGAGATGTGCGCCGTCGCGGCGAATCCTGCGTACTGAGGCTCGACGATGAGCGTGAACGACGCACCGACGGGCGGTGTGGTCACGACGTCGCGCACGAAACGCGCGGCTCCGGAGATCGTGCCGCTCGTTGCGTTCTCGGGGTCGTCGACGGTGATCGAGCCCTGGGCGAAGGCGTAGAGCTCACCGCCGGGGACGGCCGCAGTGAGCGGGGCGACGAAGAGCTCGCCACCGACGAGGCTTGATGCGGAGTTCACGACCGAGACGCGGACGTCGAGGGCATCGTCGACGCGTGCGCCGGTGCGGGGCACGACGCAGGTGACCATGACGAGGGCGGCGGCCCTGGTGTTGGCGAGTTCTTCGAGGCTGGCGACGGGGTTCCCGTTGCGTCTGAGCAGTTCGGCGAGGGGGCGGGCGACGATGAGTTCGGTCCCGCTGTCTCCGGTTCCGTTCAGGCCCAGCACGAGCCCCAGCCCCTGGAGCACGGACTCGCCTTCGCCTTCGATCCGCGTGAATTCACGGACGGTGGTCGCCTGGGCGAGCGACGTCAGGATCGTGATGAACAGATAGACTGAGATCCGGTGGGCCATGCATCTGACGACGCAAGGCGCGTGCCACCGATCAGAAGACTTCGATTTCTAGAAGTTGAAAAGCCACTCAAGGGCCTTGGTGATCACGCCCTTCTTGGCGCCCTTGCGGACTTCGCCCTCGTTCACCACACCGACTTCGAGGTTGGCGAGTTGGCTTGAGAGGATGGTGTCCTCTTCGGTGATGTCTTGGCTCCGGGCGGTGCCGGTGAGGGTGATCGTCTGCCGCTCTTCGTCGGTGCCGACGGTTTTGCGCGCGTGGAGGATCAGCGTTCCGTTGGGCTTGATGTCGACGACCTCCGCGGCGATGCGAGCGCGGAGCTGGTCGGAGCGGTCGTACTGGCCTTCGCCGGTGAACTCGGCGCTGGATTCGAGGTCGAGCAGGCTGAGGTTCTGGACCGCGGCGGCTTGGAGGCGAAGCTCGAGGAGCTGAAGCGGATCGATGATCGAGTTGAGGTCGTTTTCTTGGGTGGTTTCTTTGGTCGTCTCGAGCGACTGGCTACTGCTCGCCGAACTGGTCTCGTTCACGACGACGTGGATGATGTCGTGGATGCTGAACGACTTCGGCTGAGACGGTGACACGTAGAACAGGCTCGATGTTGCGAGCTCCGGCGTGGTCTGGGCGGATGTATCGCCGACGATGGTGGGCTGGCGTACAAACAGGCTTTGGGCCTGGACGACGCTGCACGCGGCGAGAAGGACAAGCGGAGCGGTTGTCTTGGTCAAGGCTGATCCCCAAGTGTTCGGTCGCCTCTGCCCGGTCGGGGCGGCCCGGCGAAGATGGCCGAGCTCTCGGGGGTGACCTCGTCGACGACGAGCACCGCCCGGCCCTCCGCCTCGGCGCGGCACGTGACGATTCTCTTGCGACCGATCAGTTCGACTTCGAACGTCTCGCCCGCCCTCGCGTTGGCCCGGGCTCGTCCGGGCATGCGGACGACGAGCCCTCGGCCGACGGCGTGGACCTGGATTCGGTCGCCCCGGGCGATGAGCGTGGGGGACGTGATGTCTTCGTGTTCGATCGTGCGCCCGGGTGCGAGCTTCGACCGAGCGACGGCGCCGAACGCGTCGTCGGGCAAGGCGGGGCGGACGTCCGGGGCGACCCAGACGCTTTGGAGGGTCGCGTTGGTGCCATCGATCGTCTCGCCCGGAGCGACCGGGGCGGAGGTGACCGCGGTCTCGCGGCGAACGTTGACCCTCGCGGTGACAGTCCCGGAGGCGACGATGCGATCACGCTCATAGATCGTGACCGCGAAGGGCATGCGTTCGGAGGTTCCCAGGGGACGGATCTCGACGGTGCGCCCGACGGCGCTGGTTGCGAGGATCGGAGTGTCGCCCGGATCGAACGATATCCGCAGGTCGTCGCGCGACGCATCGAGCAACGAGCGGATCCGCGCGAGGACGTGGGCGTGGACGGTGCCACCTCTGGCCGAGTGCTTGGCTTCGGGCTCGGCGGATTCGGGAGTCTGTTGCTTCGACTCAACAACCGGGCTGAGGCGGACGTGCGTGGTGTCTCCGGTGAACCGGACGCGTCCGAGGTTGAGACCTTCGACTTCGGCGAGCGCAGCGCGGACGCGCGAAGGACTCATCGTGCGCCAGCGGCCCGGAGGATTGGTCGACGTGAGTTGAGCGAACCGGGGCGCGAGCACGACCGCCACGAGTTCGTCGGCGAGCGGACCTTCGATATCGGCGAGGTCGCCAAGCGTGATCTCTTCGTGGGCGGCGACCATCGTCGAGCGGTGCATCGCGACGGTCGTTGTCAACTCCGCTTGGCTCCGGCTTGGCGTGAGCGCCGAAGCGTCGACACCCGGGGCACCGAACGCGAGCGTGATGAAGATGACCAAGGGTTCGATCACGTGCAGGCCCTTTAAGGACTAGGTGTCACCGACGGAGCTGGCCGATTTGCTGCAGCGCCTCGTCGGCGGCGCGGATGGTCTGCGAGTTCATCTCGAACGCCCTTTGCGTGCGGATCAGTTCGATGAGTTCCCGAGTCGGATCGACGTTCGACCCCTCGAGCACCCTCTGGCGGATCACACCCCGGGCCTCCTCGCCCGGTTCGCCCAAGAGCGGGTCGCCCGAAGCGGAGGTTTCCACGAAGAGGTTCTCGCCGATCTGCTTCAGGCCGGCGGGGTTGACGAAGGTCGCGATCTGGAGCTGGCCGATCTCTTCGAGGTCGGTCTGCCCAGGCCGAAGGACGAAGAGTCGGCCGTTCTGGTCAACTTCGATCGCGATGACGTCTTCATCGACGGTGATCCCGGGCACAAGTCGGCGGCCCTGATCGGTGGCGAGGACGATCTCGCCGTCCGAGTTCAGGGTGAAGTTCCCGGCTCGGGTGTAGGCGGTCCCGTCTCCGAGGTCGTCTTGCACGTCGACCTGGAAGAACCCGGGACCGTCGATCATCATGTCGAGTTCGTTGTCGGTCGTGATGGGGGCGCCCTGGCCGAAGTTGACCTGGGTTCCCGAGACTTTGACGCCCAGGCCGACGTAGAGGCCGGTCGGGCGTTGGTCTCCGTTCGAGTTCTCTACGCCCGGCTGGGCACGCTCGATGTAGATGAGATCCTGGAAGTTCGCGCGGCTCGCCTTGTAGCCGGCGGTGTTCGAGTTGGCGATGTTGTTGGAGATGACGTCGAGCCGCGTGTTCAACGCGTTGAGGCCCGAAGCGGCGCTCTGGAGGGCAATGCTGGCCATTCTGGGGCTTCCTGTTGGGCTAGGCCGTGCGGCCGAAGGTGTTGATGGCGCGGTCCAAGAGTTTGTCTTGCATGTCGATCATGCGGACGTGGCTGGAGACCGAGCCGGCGGCCCTGGTCGTTTCCATCATCGCGCGGATCGGGCTGACGGCAGAGGTTTCGAGGTGGCCCTGGTGCACGCGTCCTTCGGCCGGGCGTCGTCCGGCGTAGGCCGCGGCCGACGGGGCGAACATCGAACTGCCCTGCTTTTCGAGCTGGGTTCGATCGGTGACGTCGACGAGCTGCAGGCGGGCGACGAGCTGGCCCTCTTGTCGGATGGTCCCGTCTGACGAGATCTCGACGCGGCCCGTCGGGGCGAGCGTGATGGGCAGGTTGACCGAGTCGAGCACCGGGAGCCCGGTGCTCGCGTTGACTAGACGGCCGTTCGCGTCAAGGTCCATTCGGCCGTCCCGGGTCAGCATGACCTTGTCGGTCGCGGCGTCGGCCGCGGCGCGAACGACGAAGAACCCGTCGCCCTCGATGGCGAGGTCGAGGGTGTTGTTGGTGGTCTCAAGGGCACCCTGGGAGAAGTTGACCCGATTCGGGGCGATCTGGAGGCCGGCGCCGAGCCTTTCGAGCATCCGGTTGCTGGGAAGGCTCATCACCCCGTCTTCTTGTCGGGCGGGGTCGCGGAGCCTCGTAAACACCATGTCGGGCTTGAACCCGGTGGTGTTGAGGTTGGCGAGGTTGTTGGCGAGTGCGTCGGTTCTGTAGAGAGAGGTGAGGAGGCCGGAGGCCGAGATGGCGATGCCGTAGTTCATGATCTGCCCCTTTGATCGCGCTCCGCGCGTCAATGGGCTAGACCAAACGGCGTGCCAACCGGGAATCGCGCCTTAGTTGAAGCAGGGGCCGTTGGGATCGCCGCAGGGGCAGCCTGAAATGGGGAGGCTGGCGCTCGCTCCGCTGCTCGACTTCGCCGCGAAGGTCGAGAGTTTGCGCGTGAACGTACGGCCCTCGTTGCGGGGGTCTTCAACGGGGGTGTCCGCTTCGCTCATCGAGCGACGGAGTTCGATGACCTCGCCGTCTTGCTCACAGACATATTCATACAGCGGCATGGCGTGTCTCCTGAAAGGTGCAGGGGATGGTAGATCAAGGAGGTTGGCATGGGGCGGTTCGATGGTCGTTTGGTGGTGGTGACAGGTGGTATGGGGGCGCTTGGGACCGCGGTTGTGCGGCAGGTTCTCGCCGAGGGGGCGTCGGTCGCGGTGCCCGAGTTCCGAGACGATGAGCCGGAGGGCTGGCTCGACGAAGGCAAGGGGCGTGTGTTTGTGCGCCACGGCGTCGATCTTGCGCAGGCGGCGCAGACCGAGGCTTTCTTCGCCGAAGCGGCCGACTGGGGCGGAACGCCTTGGGCGAGCGTGCACGTCGCGGGTGGGTTTGCGATGGGGCCGATCGACGACGGAGATGGGTCTGAGATTGATCGCATGCTCTCGATGAACGTGGTGAGCTGCTACCGCTGCTGCCGCGAGGCCGTGAAGCACATGGGCGGTGGGGGCGGGCGGATCGTGAACGTCGCAGCTCGCCCGGCAGTCAGCGCCGAGAACGGTGCCGGGATGGTCGCGTACGCATCGAGCAAGGCCGCGGTGGCCGCGATGACCGAGGCGCTCGGTGCGGAGGTGGCGAGCAAGGGGATCTTGGTGAACGCGGTGGCGCCGTCGATCATCGACACGCCGGCGAACCGCGCCGCGATGCCGGACGCGGACCACGCGAGTTGGCCCAAGGTCGAAGACCTCGCGGAGGTGATGTGCTTCCTGGCGAGTCCGGACAACCGTGTCACGCGGAGCGGGATCGTGCCGGTGTACGGAAAGAGCTGAGGGGGAGGGAAGGGGCTGGTGATCGACCGATCGGTGATCGGGAAATCGTCTGCGAGGAGCCCTGAGCGTAAGCGATGGGCTGGTGAGGGGACGGCGTTCGTGGGAATCGTCGGTGTTGGTGGCGCGTGCGTTTGTCGGCGCGTTCTTTCCTTGCGCGCCGTCCGTTCGTGGGCTTCGCTTCGCTCAGACCACGGCACCGGGCCTCGTGCCCGAGGATCGACCATCGGTGATCGGGCAATCAATTGCGAGGAGCCCTGAGCGTAAGCGATGGGCCGGTGAGGGGACGGTGTTCGTGGGAATCGGGGGCGTTGGTGGGGCGTGCGTTCGTTGTCGCTTCCTTTCCTTGAGCGTCGTCCGTTCGTGGGCTTCGCTTCGCTCAGACCACGGATGATTTCGCGCCTAGCGCGTACTAGCTTGCGCCAAGTGTTTGCGCATGCCATGCTTGCCCCTCGGTCTGGCAGGACCACGAGGAGGCAAGCATCGACAAGAACGTCTGGCGTGTGATCGAGCGGGCGATCCGGCTCGCTGACCGAAGGCTACCACGATCGGGCCGGCGTCCGGTGTACGGCGATCGTCTCATCGCTCGGATGTACTTCTGGACAGTGGCTCACAGTCAGCCGTTGTGCTGGGCGGTGCTGCGGTCGAGCTACTCACCGTTGATGCGTCCCCAGAGCTTACCTTCGCTGAGCCAGTTCTGTCGGCGGGTGAAGACGCCTCGGTTGCACGCAATCATCGACCGCGTGCACGAGTTGCTTGCGGGTCTCGATGAACACGTCGCGTTGGCGTTCATCGACGGTAAGGCGTTGCCGATCAGCGAATCGAGCAAGGATCCCGATGCGCGGACCGGTCGGGGAAACGGGCGGTTCAGCCGTGGGTACAAACTCCACGGCCTATCCGATTCACTCGGCAGAATCAGGGCTTTCCGTGTCACCCCGATGAACGAGGGAGAGCCGACGGTCGCTCGCGAGTATCTAGTGCAGCACCTGACAAAGGGCGCGGTCGTGATGGCCGACGGGAACTACGACGGTAAGAAGCTCTACACAGCTGTCGGCCTGCAAGAGGCGTTTCTCTTCACGCCTCAGAAGAAGAACCACCGCACCGAAGCGGCGTTCAAGAGAACCTGCCCAGAGCGACGCCAGGCCATGGAGGTCTGGCGAGATCGCCCCTTGCTCGCACGCGCCGCCTACCGACTCAGGACCGGCATCGAGCGAACCTTCAGCGCCCTGTCGTGCCACCGAAACGGGCTCGGACCGCTTCCAGCGTGGGTCAGGAGGATCGAGCGAGTCACACGATGGGTCACCGCAAAAATCGCACTCTACAACGCAAGAGTCATACTCAGACACTGAGCTTCGTGCGAAATCGTCCACGGCACCCGGCTCACTGATTGTGGGGCCGTGATGATTGCCCATACACCTCGATGCGTTGTGCGATTCGTCTGATTTGTTTGGCCAGCTTCCTCGATTGTGTGGCTATAAAGTAAGTGCACTCAGAGTCAGTCTCTATTGGATCGGCTCCGTACTGATTTCGCCAGTCTTCTGAAGACTGGAGGCCAATGACCGCATCGCTCTCATCAGCTGCCTGGACAATAATCACGCCGAGACTACAGAATCTAAACCACGCCGGTGCAGGGAAGTCTCTTGCCAAGAAATCACCAGGTAAGGCTCCGTAGTGTGATGCAGAGAGACCGCCTGTTGCGTTCATCGCCGACACAAGCCGCGTTATATCTGTAACGCGCGGAAGCGTTGCGTGGGTTGCGCTCATTACGAAGCGACCTCCTTTGCTCGCTTGCGGGGATGGTGCCGCACCACTATAGCCACAAAAACATCCCTCGCAGAACAGCCTGACAGGCCCCGGTACCGCAGTTAAACGTGTGTTGCCCAGCGGCGCCGACCATGCGTGATGCATTCACTGGGATTCCGCTCAAGCCGATGCGCCCTTGGGACACCGTCGCAGTTTCTGCAGACTCAGAAAAAATCTTCATCCGTCCCCCCGTACCCAAGCCATGCACAATGTCGTCACCGACCCGCGTGAATACATGCCTAGAACCATATGAGAACCGTCCTACGTGTATCGAAGCGGAAGATCCCACGCGATTTAAGATTCTGATTCCCCCGGCGGTCAGCCGGGTGCCGTGGACGATTTCGCACGAAGCACGGACGCGTAAACTACAACGCGCTGGCGTCGCGGGAGTTGCGAAGCAACGATGACGGTCTGACACGCGAGCACGTGGTCCGCGCATTCCACGTCGCAACCCGTTGGGGCGGCTTGCGTTGCAAGCACAGGTGCGTCCGTTGGCACTAAATCGTCCACGGCACCCGGCACCCTCGTATTCGCCCGGTCAGAGCGGCTGCCGCGATGGGTACGCACTCTGCGCGAGCAGCAGGCCGGCGACGATGC
Organism: Planctomycetota bacterium; assembly: GCA_038748775.1. GTDB lineage: Bacteria > Planctomycetota > Phycisphaerae > Phycisphaerales > UBA1924 > DAIQNV01. The sequence goes on along the minus strand of JBCDIT010000001.1, from coordinate 271,812 downwards.
TCGCGGCGACGAGGATCATGCTGAACGCGGTTGCGACGCCCCCGGCGGTGTCTTGTTCGAGCATCGCGGTGAGGCTTCGGAATCCGACGGCGCCCGGGACCAAGAGCATGAGGCCCGGGATCTTTGGGATGGCCGACGGTCGTTTGGCCCGTCGCGCCCACGCGTTGGCGAAGAGGCCCAAGGCGAGGGCACCGATCGAGGCGCCGAGTTCGGGGCCCAGCATCGAGGCGCCGAAACGAGCGCCGATGAAGGCGACGACCGCCGCGGTCAGGACCACCGGCAGGTCTTTCCACGGCGCTCGGAAGAGGACGGTCAGAGCCACCGGTGAGAGGGGCAACGCGGCCCAGATCAGCCACGAGGGCACCGGATCTGCGGGGTCGGACGCTGGGGGCCAGATCGGCGCGAACTGCCGGCCGATGGCGGCGCCGAAGCCGATCGAGACGAAGATCATGATCGCGTGCGTGAAGCGGGCGGTGCCGGCGACGAGGTGACGCATCGCGAGTTCGCTCACCGCAGTTGTCAGCGTGAGCCCTGGCACCAGGACGATCAAACCTGAGATCATGACGGTCTTGGCTTCGATGCCCGGGATCACGGCGGCCAAGAGAACAGAGCCGGCGGCCGCGAAGAAGCCCGACGCGAAGTCCATGAGGCGTGCGAGCCGACGGCGTGCGCTGGCGACGAGCAGGAACGCGCCGACGAGGACGCCCAGGACCGCCGCGGCGCCGATGTCTTGGGCGGAGCCCTGGAAGAAGACGCAGACCGTGGCCGATGCGAGGCCGAACGCGATCGGGTCGATCCACGAGGTGAGCCGCCGCGGCGCGGAGGTGATGCTCCGGAGCCTCGCCCGCCCCTCGGCGACGTTGATCTTGCCCCTCGCGACTTGGCCGGCGAGGTAGTCGATCGCGTCGAGTCGGACGAGGTTCGGCTCGCCCGGCTGGACCCGAGTGAGCACGACGCGCTGGCTCTCGGGGTCGCCGAAGCCCGACATCAGGCTTGTGGGCGTGCAGAAGAACTGGGCCTGGAGCCCGAGTTGATCGGCGACGCCGGTCAGGGTGTCTTCGAGGTGGTCGCAGGGCGTGCCGGCGGCGTGGAGCGCCGAGCCCAGCTCAACGACGAAGGCCTCGCGAGAGGCGGTGAACGACGCCGGCGCGAGCGAGGGAGACGTCGCGACGTCGAGCGGGGTCGGGAATTGGGCCTCTGAGGTGCTCATGCCGCGCGGACGTTAGCGCGGCTCGGGCTTCAGACCAAGGGGTCAGTCTTCCCAGGGCTTCGGCGTTGGAACGAACTCGTCCGGGCCTGGGCCGATATCCACGAGCTCTACGCGGAACACGAGCGTGTCCTCAGGCCCGAACGTCTCGGGGTAGCGCTGGCGCTTCGTGATCGCGGGTGGCATCACCGCCTCGCGGACCTCACCGACCCGCATCCCGGTGACGAGTTCCTCAAGCCCGTCGATGACGCGGTCGGCGCCGAGCGGGAAGCCGATGGGTTGTCCGCTGTCCCAGGTCGAGAAGATCGGGGTTCCGTCTTCGAGGCTTGTCGACTCGTGGAGCGTGACGCTCATGCCCCATTCGGCGACCGGGCCGTCGCCCGGTTCGATCACGCGGTATCGCAGGCCCGATTTCGTTGTGATCTCTTTGCTGAAGTAGATCGTGACCCAGTCGGTGTACCGCCCCTCCGCCGAGTTTCCGAACCCGAGCAGCACCGAGTCGTTGCTCGGGTGGGCGAACCCGAAGCCCGATGAGCGGCGCGGCGGGGCTTCGTCGTCGTCGTGCTCGCGGACCACCCACGAGCCGGCCGGCGTGCGCTCGATCGTGACGAGCCCCGGAACGTTGGTCCGGGCGTCGGCTGTTCCGCACCAGATGACGAGCCGGTCGTGTTCATCGTCAAAGGCAAAGTTGGGATTGCGCCGGCCAACGGGCGGCGCTTCGAATCCGGTCCAGACGGGAGGGACGGCCCGGGTGTCGAGAACCCACAAGGCTTGGGTCGTTGCGAGCGGTTCGGTCTGCGAGGGCACCTGGCCCGAGTGGGTGACGAGCTGGCCGGTCTCGGTGTCGAAGCCGAAGGCGAACCCGAAGCGGCCCTCGGTCGGCGCGGCTTCGACCTGCGTCCAGCGGACCGCGCCGGTTTCGTCGAACGTTCCCGTCCACGTGTCGGCAAGGAACCCGGTTTGCGGGTCGATTCCGAGCGCGGCCACGAACCGTCGCTCCTTCGGGTCGAACCCAAATGCGTGCAGGGCGCGGGCCGGCGGGGCGTTGTCTTGCTCGAGTCGTTCAAAGCGGAGCGTCTCGCCATCGAGCTTGGCAAGGTGCAAGTCGTTGTTGATCGCGAAGCCCTCGCCATAGCCGGCGAAGAGGTATGCGTGGTCGGCGCCGGGTTCTTGGGCGACGCGTTTGGAGCCGCCCGGGGTCGGGATATCACCGGCGAGTTCGAGCTCGGTCCATGAACGCGTGGCAACGTCGTACGCCCACGCATCCGCGAGGGGCTGGAGCTGGGGCTCGTACCCCGAGCCGGCGTAGACCACGACGGTGTCTCCGAACGCCATCACGCTGGCGTGCTCGCGTGCGACCGGGCCCTCCTCGGTCCATTCGACGTGAGTGCCCCACGAAGGATCGACCGTCGCGAGCGCGGGCGAAGCGAGAAGCAAGGCAGTTGCAGAGCGAACACAGAAAGACAGCATCGAAATCCCCTGGGTTTCGAGGGGAGATGCGCGCGACCGCCCCTTCCGTCATGGCTACGTTGTAGATCGATCGGGCACGACGAGGCAAGGCCCCGGTTCGGAGGCGGTTGCATGCGGACAGCGTGGAACGCAATAACAGCGTTTGTGTCGGTTTCGCTCGCCGTGATCGGCTGGCTGGTCGCGGCGATGCTCGGGTGCAGCGGATCGGTCAACATCGGCGGGGGCGACGCGGAGTGCGGCGTCGATTCGCTCGAGGGCACGTACGAGACCGAGACGCTCGATCGGTTCGAATCCGATATCGCGACCCGGGGTGAGAACGGGATACCGACCGCCGCGGACGTCGATGGTCCGTTCGACATCGTGAGCAGGGTGCGCATCGATCGCACCGGGTTCGCGGAGTTCAACGAGACGTGGACGCAACGCGGCTCGGGCGACACGGTCGAGTTTCGCGCGACCGGTGTAGTCCGGCTGAGCTGTGTCGGCGACGAGCTTTCGAGCTACGTGCTCGACTGGGGGCCGACGACGGTCATCGACTCATCGATCCCGGGCGATGGGTTCTTGAACGCGTTCGAGCCAGGGACCACGGCCCTCGACTCGGGGCCGGACTCGGTGGTCGCGATCGACCCGGACGACGTGAACGGTGGGCGGGTGATCCGTTTGGACGTGACGGGGCCCGGGCCGATGGCGGATGGGGAGCGGTATCGGCTTCGGTGAGGCTGCTTGCGTTGGGTGTGTGGTTTGACGTAGTGAAACGGGGAAGCCGTGAACACGGGATGCCGGGTTTTCGGGGGCTTGCGTTCGTGGGCTTCGCTTCGCTCAGACCACGGCACCCGGCTTCATCTCGCCGAAAATCGGATCGACGCGATTTCGAGCGGATGGGACGTTCGTCATACGACGTGCCCTGTCCGGTTTAGCGCCCCATCAACCTTCCCCTGCCACTCCGCGTACCCATCGCGCCCCATCAGACCGAACGTTGCCTTCTTGCCCGTCTCGACCGCCGGTTGGTCATACGCGTCGATGTCGAGCATCAGGCCGGCGTACGCCGTGGTCACCTGCCAGAGCATGATGAACTCGCCGACGTGGTGGGCGTCGACCTTGGGGAACTTCAGGGTGAAGTGGGGGCGCTTGCTCTCGTACATCGCGTACTCGGTCGCACGCTTCTCGGCGTTGAGCAGCTTGCTCATCGGCTGGCCTTCGAGGTAGCTCAGCGCTTCGACGCCCAGGCCGGCGGGGATCGTGAGGTCGCGGTCGAACGACTCGACCTCCATGAACCCGAAGACCTTGTCGTTGGGGCCTTCGCGGTAGAGCTGGACCTGCGAGTGCTGGTCGGTCGCGCCGAGTGCCTTGATGGGCGTGAAGCCGGCGAAGACGTCCTCGCCCTGGGTGTTCACCTTCTTGCCCAGGCTCTCGGCCCAGAGCTGGCGGAACCAGTCGGCGAGCAGGTAGAGCCCGTTGGCGTAGGGCATGAGCACGTGGTTGGGCTTGGCTTCGCCGCCCTCGGACCGGTAGCAGCCCGTCCCCAAATGCACGAGCAGCGTCGCGAGCATCGCGGCGGGGTTCTTGTGCAGGTCGGCCTCGCGGCAGCGGGTTTCCATCTCGTGGGCGCCGTCGAGCAGGGCGTCGATGTCGATGCCCGCCATCGCGGCGCTGAAGAGGCCGACGGGCGAAAGCACGCTGAAGCGACCGCCGACGCCGTCGGGAACGGGGAGGGTCGTATAGCCCTCGGTATCGCAGATCGTCCGCATCGTGCCCTTGTTGGCATCGGTGATCGCGACGACGTGGTTCTTGGCCTCGTCGCCCACGGCCTTGTTCAAAAGATCGCGGACGATCATGAATTGAGCCGCGGTCTCGGCTGTTTCGCCCGACTTGGAGATCACGTTGAAGAGCGTGGTCTTGGGGTCGATGACGTCAAGCACCGAGGCGAGGTTGACCGGGTCGACATTGTCGACGACGAAGACCCTGGGGTGTCCGCCCCGGTCTGACTTGGGCAGGAGATTCCAGGCGATGGGGTTGAGGGCGGATTGCAGGGCGATGTTCCCGAGCGCCGACCCGCCGATGCCCAGGACCAGCATCGATTCCCATTTGCCGGAGTGCGCGTTCGCAACTTCCTTTACTGCCGACGCGTGCGCGTCGCGGGTCCCATTGGCCCCCGGTTCGGCGAGCAAACGCCAGCGTTCCCAGTTCGTGCCGCGCGTCTGCTCCAGTCGCGCCGTGAGTTCGGACACACGCTGGGCGGCGGGCGTTCCCGGCGCGATGTCTTTGGCGTTGATTCCGTGCTCGTCACCGACGCGTTCGGCGAGGCACCCGGCGTAGTCGATCTGCAGCATGCGGGGAGGGTAGTGATTCGATCCTGAGTGCGTGCTGTCGGGGGTACGCGTGAGATTGGCGACGAAGGCATCGTGAATTTGCTGGGGTGTTCGCCCCCGTTCGTTCTTGCTAGCACGTCAACGCCGGGGCGGGTGTTTTAACCCATCACGGACAATCGCATGCGATTCGCAGCCAACAGATGTGCGGGCGGTGCGGGCGCCCAGCCGTTCGATCGGAGGATTCCTTGTCCAAGGAGGTTGCAAGCGATGGATTCAAACGACAGGCGCCTCGATAGACCTAGCGGCCCATCGCTTTCCGCGGTGGGGTCGGGTGCACGGTGCGGTTCAGGCTGTGATATCAGGAGTTTGTGGTCATGTTTTCCATCGGACGCAAGCTTGCGATCGGGTTCGCTGCGACGACGCTTATGACGGTTGGCCTCACCGGCGTCGTCTATCAGCAAACAACGGGTGCCAAGGAGGCGGTCCACACGGCGGTCTACGACGCCGCCCCGATCGCGGAGACGGGCCGGAAGCTCAAGGCTGATCTCAACGCGGCGCTGAGCTACCAGCGCGGGTACATGATCTCTGCCGCCGAGCTCGATATCGAGAAGAAGAAGAAGGCGTGGGAGAACATCTACGTTCACGTTGCCAAGTTGTCTGAGAGTGCCCCGGGCTGGAAGCCGGAGGTGACGGCTGCGTTCGACGAGCTGGCGAGCGTGCTCACCGAGCTCGAGGCGGCCCAGCTCCGGATCCTTGATGTTCGCCACACCGAGGCTGATTATCCCGAGCGTTCAAGGTATTACTCGAAGGTGCTGCCGATCGGTGATCAGATGGTGGTGCACCTCGAGGAGATGCTCATCGAGGAGACGAACGTCTCAGGCGGAAACGAGCGCAAGGAACTCGTGTGGAGGGTTGCGGAGTCTGAGGCGTATCTGCTGAAGGTGCGTGAGGCGATCGCGGAGTACCTCGACCTGGGCACCGAGAAGGCCCTCACGCATCTTGAGCACACTCTGGACGCCAGCTCGGCATCCGTGACCAAGCTCCAGAAGCTGGCCGGGCTCATGACGCCGACGCAGTCCGACCATTTCAACGCTTATCTGAGTGAGAGGGAGCAGTTCCTCGCCGGTGCGATTCGGGTCGTCGAAGCGAAGGTCCTCCCCGGCTATTGCGTCTCAGAGACGATCACGGCGGAGGAGGTCACGCCCCTCGCGTACCGAGCGATCGATCTCGCGACGATTATCGCGGACGACCAAGGCGCTGCGCTCGTCGCCGCCGGCGAGAGCGCCGAGGCAAAGATCGGGATGGCCATCATGATCGCCCTGGCGGCCGCCGGAGCGGTGGTCGTTGTCAGCACGCTGATCGCCTTTATCCTCACCCGAGCGATCACCGCAGGGCTCAAGAAGGTCGTCGCGTTTACGGAGCGGCTCGCTGCTCGCGATCTGTCTGAGATCGAGGTCGAGGTCAACACCAAGGACGAACTCAGCGTTCTCGCGGACTCGATCTCGAAAATGGCGGGATCGTTCCGCGAGGTCGTCGCCGACGTGAACGGGGCGAGCGAAGAGGTCAGCGCCGCGGCCCTTCAGATCTCGTCGAGCAACGAGCAGATGTCGGAGACGGTGAAGCGGAACGCGTCGGAGGTCGAGCAGATCTCGGGTGCGGTCACCGAAATGGGAGCGTCGATCGCGGAGGTCGCTCAACGCTCGGATGATGCGGCCCGCCAGGCTGACGAATCTGGCAACACCGCGTCGACCGGCGGACACATCGTCCAGGAGACGGTCGATGGCATGAGCTCGATCGAGCACGCTGTCCGCGACGCGGCGACGAGCGTCGAGGAGCTTGGCCGTCGGGGTGAGCAGATCGGCGGGATTATCCAGACCATCAACGAGATCGCGGAGCAGACCAACCTGCTCGCCTTGAACGCGGCCATCGAGGCGGCCCGCGCCGGAGAGCACGGTCGAGGGTTCGCGGTCGTCGCCGACGAGGTGCGCAAGCTCGCCGAACGGACCACCGTCGCGACCGATGAGGTGACTCAATCGGTCCGAGCGATCCAAGACGAAACGGTGCGGGCGGTCGAGCAGATGAACCAGGGGACCGAGAACGTCTCGCAGGGTGTGGAACTCGCGACCCGCGCGGGTGAAAGCCTCCGCGAGATCGTGACCTCGGCGACCTCGGTGAAGACCATGATCGAGTCGATCGCGACCGCCGCGGAGGAACAGAACGCGGCGGCGTCGGAGGTGTCGCGAGCGATCGAGGCGATCAACGCCGAGAGCGTGCAGACCGCTCGGGGGACCGAGCAGGCGGTCGAGGCGGCGGGTCAGCTCGCGACGAAGGCGGAGCACCTTCGGGGCCTGGTCAGCTCGTTCCGGCTCTGACCGGCATCTCAAGTGTGTGACGTGGCCCGGTCATCGCCTCGAGGCGATGGCCGGGCTTTCGTTTTGGGACGGCGCGATCGTGGGTACTTGCCACCCGGAGCTGGGGTTTGCCTGTGCGGGTTGCGGGGCGGATGTCGGTTCTGGCGTCACCGGGGTGTATGCCCCAGACGTGAAATCCGACGTTTCTGTAGGTATTGCCGCTCGATTTGCCGTTTGAGCCCTCGCAGGGGCGTTCCGATCTGGACGCCGACGTGAGGAGGCTCAGGATGCGGTGGACGATCGGAATGAAGTTGGGCGTGGGTTTCGCGGCGGTGGTCGCGCTCGTGCTCGTTGTCGCGGGTGTTTCTTACCGCTCGATCAGCGGGCTGACGGGTGAGTCGGCGGGCATCGTCCGGACTCGTATCCCGGCGGTGGATCACTCTCTCAAGCTGCAGTCGGAGATTCACCACGCCCTTTCGATGCACCGGGGGTACATGATCCTTGGGCTGCCGGCGCTTGCCGAGGCGAGGCTGAAGGCTTGGGAACACATCGATGAGCACATGGCGGCTCTTCGCGCGATGGCCGCGACGTGGAGCGACCCGGCCCAGGTTCAGGCTCTCACCGAGCTTGAGACAGTCATGGCTGAGTTCCGCGAGGCGCAGCAGGTCATCGCCGACACGGCCAACACGCCCGACGATCTTCCGGCGAGCAAGCGGTACTTGGCAGAGACGCTTCCGTTGAGCGAAGAGGTCGTGCACCACATCGAGTACATCCTCCACGAAGAGCTCGACCTGCCGGCGACTCCGGAGCGGAAGGCCCTCACTGTGGTTCTGGCAGAGGCTGAAGCGCACCTGCTGCACGTGACCAGCGCGATCTCTGCCTTCCTTGAGTCGGGCGCTGAAGAGCACCTTGCGCTGATCGATCATGAGACGGCTGCGTGTTCCGCCTCGGTCGAGAGGCTCCAGGGCATGGCATCGCTGTTCAGCCCGGACCAAGCGACGCACTTCCAGGAGTATCTGACGGTCCGCGCTCGGTTTCTTGAGTCGGCTCGTTGGGTTGTTGAGACACGGATGTCGCCCGGCTACTGCGTGTCCGAAGACGTGTGTCTGAACCAGGTGGCACCGCTCTCGAACCAGGCTGAGGAGTTGATTGGTGTGCTCGTCGCCGGTCAGACAACGGTCCGCGATGACGCGTCCCACGCGGTCGACGACGCAGGGAAGGCCGCCAAGGCGAGTATCCCGCTGCTCCTTGGCATCACCTTCGGGTCGGTGGTCATCGGGCTCGGGATCGCGTTTGTCATCGGGCGTTCGATGAGCCGCGCCGTCGGGGAGTTGGCTGAATTCTCGGAGAAGATCGCGGCCCGCGATCTGAGCAACTGCGACTTCGAGGTGAAGCGCAACGACGAACTCGGGACGCTCGGGAACGCCGTGAAGCGGATGGCCTTGTCGCTCCGCGAGGTGATCTCGGACGTAAGCCGTGCGACTGAAGAGGTCGGTTCGGCGTCGGAAGAGATCGCGGCAAGCAATACCGAGATGGCCGACGCGATCCGTCGTCAGTCGGGTGAGTTCGAGCAGGTCTCGAGCGCCGTGACCGAGATGGGCGCGTCGATCGCGGAAGTCGCTTCGCAGTCGCAAGAGGCGGCCCAGCAAGCCCAGGCCTCGGGCGATACCGCGGCTTCGGGTGGTTCGATCGTTCAGGAGACGGTCGAGGGCATGGAGTCGATCGAGCAGGCGGTCCGCGACAGCGCGACGAGCGTCGAAGAACTCGGGCGTCGCGGCGAGCAGATCGGCGGGATTATCGAGACCATCAACGAGATCGCGGAGCAGACCAACCTGCTGGCGTTGAACGCGGCGATCGAGGCGGCCCGCGCCGGCGAGCACGGGCGAGGCTTCGCGGTCGTCGCCGACGAGGTCCGCAAGCTCGCGGAGCGGACGACGGTCGCGACCGATGAGGTCACCCAGTCGGTCAACGCGATCCAGGAGGAAACCGGTCGCGCGGTCGAGCGGATGAACGCCGGCACCGAGAACGTCACGGCGGGCGTGGAACTGGCGACCCGCGCCGGCGAGAGCCTCCGCGAGATTGTCGACTCGGCTGGGTCTGTGAAGTCGACCATCGAGACGATCGCTCAGGCGGCCCAGGAGCAGAACACGGCGGCCGGCGAGGTCGATCGGGCGATCGGCGCGATCAATGCGGAGAGCGAGCAGACCTCAAGGGCAACCGAGCAAGCCGTGGCGGCGGCTTCGGAATTGGCCAAGAAGGCCGAGCACCTACGGGGGCTCGTGAGCGAGTTCAAGCTCTAACACACACTGCTCGGCGTGGCCTCTCGTGGGGACGCCGGGTGTTTTATCGCCTGATCGGGCGAACGCGAACCGGGGCACACGAACCGGCGTCGCGGGTTTCGGCGAGGGCTGTTGTCCTCGAACGAACCGGCGTTGGGGTTCTTCGGTCTGCGGCGCGGCTGCCGGTATCCCGTCTCACGCTGGGGACCGCCTGCGCCGAAACCAGATCTCTACGTATCGGTGTCTTTGACTTGGTTCGTTCAGGCCATCGTCGTCACTCAACGTCGATGGCTTGGAGGTCTGGATGAAGGGCAAGGAACGCCGTCGGAAACTGCGGTGGACACTCGGCGCGAAGCTGGGGATCGCGTTCGGATCGGTGGTCTGCATGGTGATGGTCGTCGCGGCGATCGCCTCGTACGAGATTTCCGGTTTGACGGGGTCTTCGGCTGGCCTGGCTCGGGCATCGATCCCGGCAGTCGATCGATGCCTGAAGCTCGAGTTGGAGATCCGTAACGCGCTTTCGACGTATCGGGGATACATGGTTTTCGGTGACGATTCGTTCCGCATCGGGCGGGAAGAAGCTTCGGAGCGGATCGATGAGCACCTCGCCGAACAAGAGACGTCGCAGGCGGTCGAACGGATGAACCACGGCACGACGCACGTCGAGACGGGTGTCGGTCTGGCGACCGAGGCCGGCTCGAGCCTGGAGGAGATCGTTGAGTCGGCGACCTCGGTGAGATCGATGATCGCGACCATTGCGGAGGCGGCGCGGCAGCAGAGCGAGGCGGCGGCTTGCGTGTCGCGCCGCGTCGAATCGATCAACACCGAGAGTTCTCAAACGGTCGCGGCCACCGAGCAGTCGGCGGCCGCCGCCTCGCAACTCGCGGCCAAGGCTGAGCACCTGAGCGGCCTGGTGTCGGCTTTCAAGCTGTAGCGGGGGATATCCTGGGAGATGATTCACCCTTGGCATGACGTTACCCCGGGCGTGAAGGGACGGGAGCTCCCTCAGTCGGTTCGAGCCATTATCGAGATCCCGAAAGGGTCGAGTAACAAGTACGAGCTCGACAAGCAGACGGGCTTGCTGCGCCTGGATCGGGTGCTCTCGAGCGCCGTCTTCTATCCGGCGAACTACGGTTTCGTTCCCCAGACGATGGCCGAGGACGACGACCCGCTGGACATCCTGGTGTTCTGTTCGGAGAAAATCCCGCCGCTCTGCGTGTGTGACGCCCGGGTCGTGGGGCTGATGACGATGATCGACGACGGTGACCCGGACCACAAGATCATCGCGGTGCTCGACCACGATCCGGAGTTCGCGGAGTACCGGACCGCGAGCCAGTTCCCGAAGCACACGTTCAAGATGCTCAAGCGGTTCTTCGAGGACTACAAGACGCTTGAAGGCAAGGAAGTCGAGGTCGACGACATCATGCCCCCCGAGCCGGCCCACGCGATCATCGAGGACGCGATGCGGCGGTACAGCTACATGAGACGTCGCGGCGAGATCGGCCGCTAACGGCGTCGTACTGGCCTTTAAGGCGGCTCGTGAGGGAACACCCGCCTCTTGAGGTGTGCAACGCGATCTGCCGGTGCTAGGCTCTGTTGTGTTCCGCGAGATTGACCGAACGCTGATCGACGCTGAGGCTATCAAGCGTCGCGTTGCCGCGATGGCGGATGAGCTCGCTGTCGCCCTGCAGGCTGAGATCGATCGGACGGGCATCGATCGGGTGGCGGTGATGCCGATCATGACCGGTGCCCTGGTCTTCACGGCGGATCTGATCCGCCGGCTGCCCCTCAAACTCAGCCTTGAGTTGATCACCGTGTCGAGCTATCCGGGCCGGACCACCGAGAGCCGCGGCGCGACCCTTCGGGGTTCGATTCCCGAGGGGTTGGGTGGTGCGCACGTCGTCGTGATCGACGACATCCTCGACTCAGGTCGGACGCTCTCGACGGTGCAGTCGGCGATTCTGGCCCAGTCACCGGCGAGCTTGAGGTTCATCGTGCTGCTCGAGAAGCGGGCTCGGCGCGAGCAGGAGATCCTGGCTCAGCACGTGGGATTTCAGATCCCCGACGAATTCGTCGTCGGGTACGGGCTCGACTTTGACGGGTACTACCGAAACCTCCCTGACATCGCGACGCTCAAGGCCGATCACGTGCTCGGGGGCGCCTCGGGTGGGTGACAATGCCCCGGATCGGCCGGCCCGCTCGGGCGGCCGCGGGGTCCCGATCATCGGCGTCGCCGGCGGGATCGGGTCGGGGAAGAGCGCCGTCAGCGCCGCGTTCGAGAGACTCGGCTGCTTGGTCTCCGATTCGGATGCCGCGACGAGGGCGGCCCTGTCGAGCGAGAGCGTCGCGCGGTTGCTGCGTCAGTGGTGGGGGGAGCGGGTCTTTGACGCCGACGGCAACGTCGATCGTGCGACGGTCGCACGGATCGTGTTCGCGGACGATGGGGAGCGAAAGCGGCTCGAAGCGGTTTTGCACCCCGCTGCCAAAGCCCATCGTGACGAGGTCATCGAGCGTGCCGAGCGAGAGGGAGCGGTCGCCGTAATCGTCGATGCTCCGCTGCTCTTCGAATCTGGCCTGGACGCGACGTGCGACGTCGTGGTCTTTGTCGACGCTCCGAAGGCCCATCGCCTCGCGAGAGTGGAGCAGCGCGGCTGGGGGGCTGGAGAGTTGGATCGCCGGGAGGCGGCCCAGTTTGCCCTCGAGGACAAGCGTCGGTCGAGCGACCTGGTTGTCGACAACTCCGGTCCCCTGGAAGACCTGGCGTCGAAAGTCGCTCACGCCCTCCGGGCCGCTTTGGCCCGGTATCGCGAGATCCGAGACTCGGGGTAGACTTTCGGCGTATACTTCGAGCGAGCGGCGACCGGACCTTGGTCTGTTCAAGCCGGCTCTCACACGTTCGACGAATGCCAGTGTCGGCCCTTTTCGCAGAATTACGGAAGGGGCGGCCCCCTCGGCGGTGTCGCGGGAGGTCAGATCCAGTTGGATCACGGCAGGCGGAGCGTCAGCCTCTTCGCGGAACGTCGGCGGACAGCCGCCCGGACGCCGCATCTCGTCCCTTGTTCTCCTCGAACCCCGCCCCAGATCCTCGCGGGGCTCGCACCTCTCAGAGCTTGTGCATAAGGAAGCGTTTGGCATGGCCAAGAGCACCGATGTCAGCGACACCGAGTCGACCCCGACGACCACCAAGTCGAAGCGTCGTCCCAAGCGTGTTGCGAAGAAGACCACCGGAGAGGCTGAGCGGTCCCCCGCGGCTGAGGCGGAGCCCAAGCCGACCGTGAAGCGCTCAAAGGCGACGGCGAAAACGAGGTCTCGGAAGGCGGATACGGCCGCGGCGACCGAGTCCAAGGCTGAGCCCAGAACCGAGACCGAGGCCAAGCCCGCACCGACAGCAGAAGCCCGGAGCGAGCAACCCAACTCGGCGCCGGAGTCCGCTGCCGAGTCGCCATCGACCAACGGAACGCAGGACGCTCCGTCGCAGGGCAGCAACGAAGGCGGATCGTCGCGCTCCCGTCGAAAGCGGAAGAAGCGCAAGGGCGGTTCGGGTGGCGGCCAGCCCCAGGGCGGGGGCTACGGACGTGCGCCGCTCGATCACCTGCCGAGCGATGAGGAACTCGAGCGCGAAGCCGCCGAACTCGAGCGGATCGCGGCGGAGAAGGGCCCGATCGATGAGGCCGACCAGATCACCATCTCTGAGCTTCAGCTCATGGAGATGGACGAGCTGTTCAAGGTCGCCGAGAAGGAAGGGCTCGAGGACGTTCACCAGATCCCGAAGCAGGACCTGATCTTCAAGATCTTGAAGACCCGCGCGACTCGCCTGGGCATCATGTACGGCGAGGGCACGCTGGAGATCATGTCCGACGGTTTCGGGTTCCTGCGGAGCCCGGAGCAGAGCTACCTGCCCGGTCCGGACGACATCTACGTATCGCCCAGCCAGATCCGGCGCTTCGGGCTCAGGCGCGGCATGACCGTCCGCGGTGCGATCCGTCCTCCGAAGGAAAGCGAGCGGTACTTCGCGCTGCTCCGCGTCGAGAACGTGAACGGGCGTGAGCCGAAGCAGATCCACGATCTGATCCACTTCGAAGACCTGACCCCGCTCCACCCCGAAGAGCGGTTCGTTCTGGAGACGAACCCGGACGGGATCGAGTGCCGTGTGGTCGACCTCGTGGCCCCCTTGGGCAAGGGTCAGCGTGCGTTGATCGTGGCCCCGCCGCGGACCGGCAAGACGGTGCTGATGCAACGGATTACCCAGGCGATCACGCAGAACTACTCGGATGTCAAGATCATCGTGCTGCTCGTCGACGAGCGGCCGGAAGAGGTGACCGATTTCCGTCGCAACACGGCCAAGGGCGTCGAGGTCGTCGCGTCGACGTTCGACGAGCAATCGAGCCGGCACGTCGCGGTCGCCGAGGTCGTGATCGAGAAAGCGAAGCGGATGGTCGAGTTCGGCGATGACGTGGTCATCCTGCTCGACTCGATCACCCGCCTGGCGAGGGCGTACAACGCGGAGATGCCTCACTCCGGGCGGATCATGTCGGGCGGTCTCGATTCGAACGCGCTCCAGCGTCCGAAGAAGTTCTTCGGGGCGGCTCGCGCGATCGAGCGGGGGGGCAGCCTGACCATCATCGGTACCGCCCTCGTCGACACCGGTTCCAAGATGGACGAGGTCATCTTCGAGGAGTTCAAGGGCACCGGTAACTCCGAGCTGCATCTCGACCGTCGCTTGGTCGAGAAGCGGATCTATCCGGCGATCGACGTCGCGGCCTCGGGCACGCGACGCGAGGAACTCCTCATGGATCCGAAGGAACTCGAGTTGGTCTACCGCCTCCGGAAGGTCCTAAGCGACATGAACGTCGTCGAGGCGATGGAGTTGCTGAAGACGCGGCTGAAGAAGGTCAAGACCAACGCCGAGTTCCTTGTGACCATGTCGCTCGGGTAGGGGCAGGACGGCCTAGAGGTCGCGGGTCGAAAGAAACTCGCGTACCCGGCCCCGGCGTGCCGAGAACACCTTCGAGGCAGACTTCGTACGCTGTCTCAGGAGGGTTCCGGAGAACCGCATGCCAGGCATCGAGCGAGTCCACCCCACCGACCTGCTCCGAAGGGTGGCTGTTGCTGCCGTCGCGTTGCCCTGGGCGGTCGTGCTGGTTGTCGCTGGCCTGTGGTTGATCCTCGCATCCGCTCAGGCGTGGGGCGGGCTCTGGGGCGGTTCTTGGGGGGTTGCCAGGGGGTGCTCGATCATCGCCGGCTGCACCGCGATCGCCGCTGGGCACTTGGTCTTTGCGGTGTGCGTCGGGGCACGGTTGTTCCCTGAGGTTCCTTTGTTTCTGGGACGAGGCATGGCCGTCGTGCTGTCGATCGCCGTGATCGCTGGCGTTGCCGCGTTGATGGCGTTCGCCGTGGCCGGGGCGAGGTCCGGCTTCGGGGCGGGCCGCGATGTCGCTCCGAGCGGATCGGACGCGGTTCAGGTGCTCGTGTGGGGCGTCGTTTCCGAGGGAGATCGTGGATGACGGGTGTTGTCGCTCGATTCGTGTCCGTTTGCGTCGCGTTCGTCTCGGTGCACGCGGCGGCGTCGGTGTCCTCGGCGCAGACCTCGGTGCCCGAGCCGGAGTCGGCGCAGGACGAGGCGCTGTTGTCGGCAACGGCGCTCGCGGCTCAACGCGTTGCGTTGGTCGATCTGCGCCTGCTCGATTCACCGGCCCAGATCGACTATCGCGTCGCTCATGACATGTTCTCGATCATCGCGGAACTCGACCCCAACGATCTGGGTCTCGCGCGGCGGTCGGCGGCGGCCGCGTTCGGGCTCGGTGATGCGGAGCTTCTCAAAGACGCCACGCGACGCGTCATTCGGTTGGATCCGGGCGACACCGTCAGCCAACTCCGGCTGATCACCGCGAACATCTCGGAGATGCAGACCGTCGAGCAACGGCTCGGCGCATACGCCAGGTTCCTGGGCAAGGCGGGCGAGCGACTCGATCCATCTGTGAGGAGTCGCCTCGCGCTCGACGCGGCCTTGCTCCATCGCGAGCGCGGTGAGGACGACATGTTTGTCGAGCGGCTCTCGGCGGCGACGGCGCTCGACCCGACGAACAAAGAGGCGGCGACGCTGGCGTTCAACTACTACGCGAGCCAATTGCCAGAAGATTCGGTTGGCCAGCTCCGCTTACAGTTCAACCTGATGTACGCGGATCCGCTCGATCCGTTGGTTCACATGTCCATCGCGAAGCTGCTCGCCCAGGAGGGCGCCGCGTGGGGTTGCGCACGCTTCCACAACCTGGGCATGCTCATGCTGACGCTGGTCGACGCGGTCGATCCGTCGCGCGACGTGGAGCGGCTCGCGCTGGCCTGGCAGCTCCAAGGGCCTCAGGTCGTCGTGGACGAGATCGCGGGCCGGCTCGCCGGCGAGCGGGCCGTCGCGGCGGAGATCTTCGAAGAGGCGATGAAGCTCGACGTTCCCGATGAAGAGCTCGTCCCGCCGGAGACGATCTCGCTCGATCCGCTGTACGAGAAAATGCGCATTCTTGCCGCGCTCGCGGCGGGCGACTTCGTGCAAGTCGAGGTCGGTCTTGAGGAGCTCGAGGCGATCTTCGACCGGGCCAGGGCCGAACTCGCTGACCTCAACCGCTCGCTCGAGCCCGAACTCGAGCTTCAGCGCCGTTTCGCGACGGTGCAGGCGATGAGCGATCTTCAGTTCATGCGGGCGATCGCGAACGTCGATATCGAGCGCTTCGAGGCTGAAGCGCGGACGCTCGGGAATCTTGAGGGCCCGCTCCAGGCCGCGCTCGCTCCGTTCGCGGCGTGGGTTCAATTCCGCAACGGTGATCCGGAAGCGGCGCTCAGAACCGCGGCGAACATCGAGAGCGCGTTCGGCGTGAGTGTCGGCACCCAGGTGCTCCGTGCGCTCGCGCTCGAGTCGCTCGGGTCGATCGAAGCGGCGCTCGAGGTGTACCGCGAGCTGACGGTGGCGGCGCCGCTCGGACCGACCGGGGCGTGGGCGAGGTCTCGTTCGCTCCAGATTCTCGAACTCGACGATCCGCGGACGCCTGCGGGCCGGCAGATGGAAGCACTGGCGGTGGAGGTACCCCAGGTGCTCGATCGGATGCTGGTTGATCACACAGCGTTCCTCGAGTTCAAGCTCGATGCGGCGACTCACACGATCGCGCCCGGCGAACCGGTGCGTCTCGCGCTCACGATCCGGAACGTCTCCTCGATCCCGTTGTCCCTGGGGCCCGATCGTCCGCTGAACAGCCGGGTGCTGCTTACGCCGCTGTTTGATAGCCGAGAGGTGCACGTCGGTCGGGGGCAGCCGGAGGTCGTCGAACTCGACCGGCGACTGAGGCTCATGCCGCGGGAATCGCTGACCGTCGAGGTGGACGTCGACGCCGGATTTAACGGGCTTATAAATCTCGCGAACACGCCGCTCCTTCGTGACCAACGCTGGCGCGCGATCCAGGGCTTCCGGCTCGGAGAGATGGGGCAGTTCGAGCAAGGGGCGCTGTGTTCAACCGACGACACCCCGGGCCTACTGCTTCAGGCCAACACCGTTTCGCGGCTCGGCCCGACCGGTATCGCAGAAGCGATCGCGAAGGCGTCGACCGATGACGAGTTCATGCTCGCCGTTCGAGCGGCCGCGGCGGCGTTCTACCGCGCCACCCCGGCAACGCTCCCGCCGCCCACTCGTCCAGGATTCCCCGAGCCCGAGATCCCTCTGAACGAAGTGTCGCACTACGAGGCGGTGCCCGGATCACCGACGACCGAGGAACTCGCGCCCCTCGCGGCGGCGCTGGGTGACGCGTTTGCGTCGGCTGATCCGCTTCGGCGTGCGTTCATGTTGGCGACGCTCCCGCCGGCGAGCGTGACGCCGGCGTCGGAACCGTTCGATGACGTGGTTCTCGAGTACTTCTCGAGGCCCGAGCCTTGGCGAGACGGCGAGCACTTAACTGCTTGCGCCCTCGTGGCGATGAGCCGCGTCGATGAACCCGGGCACCCGGTGCTCCTGATGGCCCGGGCGTCTCCCGAGCCTCGCCTGAACACGCTGGCTTCCGGTATCGGAGCTCGACTGGAGTTGGGGATTCCGACGATGGCGACGTCGGGCCCCGGGATCAACGAACTGACGGGGCCCACGCGCCGGGAAACCGTTGAACGGGCGAGGGCCGGTGTCCGCTGATCGGCCCAATCGGATGGCCGGCCTTGCGAAGTACCGCAAGGTCGTGGGCGCGGTCTTCGGCTTCGGGCTCTTCGCCGCGGCGCTGGTTGTGCTGTTCCGAGACACCGACGGGCTCTCGCAGGCCGCCGAGAAAGTGTCGGGGGCGCCGCTCTGGTTGTTGGCTGCGGCGGTGCTGCTGCCGATGCTGAACTGGCTGAGCGTGACGGGCGCGTTCGTCGTCTTGATCCCTCGGTACGTCCCTCCGGACGGTAAACAGGTCGACATCGGTGAGATGGCGGCGCTCGTCGGCAGCGCGTGGTTGCTCAACTACCTCCCCCTTCGCCCTGGGCTCGTCGCGAGGGTTGCGTACCACAAGACGGTCAACAAGGTCCTCGCGCGTGACTCGGCCCGGATGCTGGTTGAATCGGGTGCTCTGACCGGGGTCGCCGTGACGACGCTGCTCGCGATCGCGGTCCTCATGATGAACGCCCCTGGGACGACCGCGCTCATCGTGAGCAGCGTCGCGCCGCTGGGCGTGACCGGTCTCGCGTGGGCGGTGCTCGGGTTGAGCGGGAGCCCGCTTTGGCGCTATGCCGCGGCGTTGGAGTTCAAGCTGCTCGACATGGCGATCTGGGTCGCGCGGTACGCCGTGGTGTTCTCGCTTGTCGGCGCGCCGCTCGACGCCTCGCGGACGGTGCTGGTCGCGGCGATCAGCCAGTTTGTTCTGTTGGTCCCCCTGACCGGGAACGGGCTGGGCATCCGCGAATGGGGCGTTGCGCTCGCGGCGGAGGCGGGGCTGCAGGCGGACGTGCTGAATCGGGCGGCCGAGACGCTCGCGGTGCTGCCGGTGGGGATCATCTCGACGTGGTGGGTGGCGAGGAAGCTCGCGAAACACCGGGGGCAAGCCGATACAGAGGAAGCGAGATCGCCGGATCCGGGCAACGCTCGGGGCGGTACAGTCGTATCGGAACCCGAGGGCAACGCCCCATGATCAACAAGATCGAGCAAGACCACCGTCGCTTCCGCCAGATCGTGCGGGGCAAGATCCGCAAAGACTTGCGTCGCTTCCTGTCCAAGGGCGAGCTGATCGGACGCGAGGGCAAGAAGTTCGTCTCGATCCCGGTCCACGACATTGACATCCCGACGTTCCGCTACGGCGACAACTCCGAGGGCGTCGGCATGGGCGAAGGGGGCGAGGGCGAGACCGTCTCGGGCCAGCCCGGGCAGGGCGATAACTCTGGCGGCGAGGATGAAGGCAAGCACATCCTCGAGGTCGACGTGACCATGAACGAGCTGGCCGACATCTTGGCCGAGGAACTCGAACTGCCACGCATCGAACCGAAGGGCGCGCACCGGATCACCACCGTCAAAGACAAGTACTCGGGAATCCGGCCGGTGGGCCCGAGTTCGCTCCGTCATTTCAAGCGGAGCTACCGCGAAGCGCTCAAACGTCAGTTGGCGACGGGCGACTACGACCCCGACGATCCGGTGATCATCCCGATCCGCGATGACATGCGGTACCGGAGCTGGAACGAGGTCAAATCACCGCAGTCGAACGCCGTGATCGTCTACATGATGGACGTGTCGGGCTCGATGGGCGACGAGCAGAAGCAACTCGTGCGGATGACCGCGTTCTGGATCGACACGTGGCTCCGGCGCAACTACGAGGGGATCGAGAGCCGCTACATCGTGCACGACGTACGCGCCGCGGAGGTCGACAAACAGACCTTCTTCTCTCTCCGCGAAGACGGCGGCACGCGGATTTCATCGGCATTCCATCTGTGCAAAGACCTTGTCACCGAGCACTACGACCCGGCCGACTGGAACATCTACTTGTTCCATTTCTCCGATGGCGACAACTCGTCCGAGGCGGACAACCGACTCTGCGTGAAGCTCCTCGACGAAACGCTGGTCCCGAACGCGAATATGTTTGGGTATTGCCAGGTGACTTCGGCCTACGGGTCGGGGAACTTCATCAACGTTCTCCGAGAGGCTTTCCCGAACGGATCGCCCGATCAGTCGGGGCCGAGGGTGATCATGAGCAAGGTCGATCGGCGTGAGGACATCTATGACGCGCTGAAGACGTTCTTTAAGGCCGGGCGGTAGGCTGGAACGAATCGGCCCGCCTGCCGCGGACGATGAGCACAGCGGAAGGACCGTCGTGCCAGTTCTTTTCGTCGGCTACGCGCTCGCAGTCTGGGCCCTCGCGGCCCGGTGGCGTCGTGCGCCGTCGGGCTTCGTGGCGGTGGTCATCGGTGTGTTCGGGCTGATCGCGATCAACTGGCTCCACATCAAACTCGAGGACTGGACCGACGGGACGATCCACCTTCCGGTCCTCCAGTCGATCATGTATCCCTACACAGGCCTCGTCGGGGTCGTGGGGGCGTACATCGCGTGCTTGCCCCGGATCGCGTCGTACCAGTGTCGGACGTGCCACTACGACCTCAGAGGGCTCGCGGCGGACGTCGACTGTTGCCCGGAGTGCGGCGCACCGACAAAGGCTTCGGCGCGGTCAACCAGGCGAAGCGGGGTCGATCGAGCGAATGTCCGCGCGTCGGACGTGCGATCGAATACCGCATAACCCCAGCGCTCATCCGCGTCGGGTCATGATCGCCGAAGCAAGACGGCTCCGCCACACCCGAGGACCAGAAGCGGAACCCCCGCGATGAGCAACCAGCGGAGCGCCGTCAGCGTTGCGTCGCCGAGAGGTTTGACCCGGGGAACACTCGATGCTTCGACCCCCCGGGCGATCAGCTCGTCCTTTCGAGCGAGCCACAGAACCGCGGCCTCGAAGAGCGCCGGGTTCCCTGGGGCCGCGAGAACCACACGTCCATCGACCGCCTGGCGCTGTGCCCATCGTGCGTCGAACATCCACGTGTTCGAGCCGACGATAACGGCCCGGGCCCCGCTTTGTTCGATCGCTGCTCCTATCGCGAAGGGGCCTCGCTGATCGCCTTCACCGAACTCGGGCGGATCTCTCAGCAGGGGCCTCGACGCGGTGTCCGTCCGCCAAACCCGGATCCACTCGGATTCGGCCCACGCGTCGTCGTCGTCGATGGTCACGAGCGGTTCGGTATCACTCGTGAGCGGCACCGGCCAGGAAAGGTTGAGCGCGAGCCCCCGCGCGGCTCCAGCGATGACGTGCGACCCTCCGACTCTGGCCGCGTGGTCGGTGGCGATCACCGGGCGACCGCCGGCGATGACCGAGTGCAGCACCGGGCGGCCCGATTCGGCGGTGACGCCGAATCGTGACGCAAGGTCGGCGATCGGATCGTCGGAGCCGAACGTTGGGAAAAGCGATGGGTTGAGGTTGAGCATGACCGATGCTCCCTCGTCGAGGAGCCGGCCGACCGCGTCGGCGACGGTTCGGGCGCGATCGATCCCGCTCGGGCCGGTCGAACCATCCTGGTTCGTTGCGCCCGGGGCGGCCGAGTCCGGGCTTATGACGACCCAGACCACCGGGCGGAGACCTCCGGGGTTGATGCGTCCGAGACCCGGGCGTTCAGGATCGACCGCGACAGCCCACTCGGCGATGTCGATGCCCCGATCGCGCAGCCGGCCGGTCATCTCGCGCAGGAGCGAGCTCTGGGTGACGAACCGTCCGGGCTGCCCATGAACGAAGACCACAACCGGGGGCGACGGATCCGCGATCGCCGCGAGGGCATCGGCGAACAACGCCTCGGCCCGGGCACCCGCCTCGCCAGCAACGCTGAGTCCACGCCCCGCGTCGACCGCTGGCGGCGGGAACATCGCTTCAAGCTCGATCGCGGCGATCGTCGGCCGACCATCGCCCGGGGGTCGGCCGCTGAGGGCGATGGCGAGTTCTCCGCGTTGGAGAGCTTCGGTGAGTCTTGCGACTTCCGGTCGCCGGATGAGCAGCGCTCGTTCGCGTGCCCGGGCCGCGAGTTCGCGCACGTTGTCAAGGGCTGCCTCCGCAGTGGATCGCGCCGGCCCGAGAGCGCCGAGTCCGCCCCGAATCTGTGCGAGTTGCTCGTCAAGGGTCGCGAGGGCCTCGGGAACCGGGGCGATGGCGATCGCAGGGTCGGGCACGTCGACCGGCGCGAGCGCGAGCGTCGTGGCGTCGGCAAGCTTGAGGATCTCCGAGGCCGCGACGCGCACGAACGCGGCCCGTTGATCCGCCCATCGTCTGGCGTTCACCGAGCGGTCGGCGGATATTTCGCGGAGTGACGCATTCAGTGCGTCGAGGCGGTCCGAGAGCGTGCGGAGGTCGGACGCGATATCGCTCGCGGCCGCGAGGTCGGCCTCGATCGATGGTCTTTCGCGCTCGACGAGCTCGAGCGCGAGTTCGCCGAGCCGCCCCGGTCCGTCGGCGGCGCCCGCATCGATCCGTCGGATGCGCACCGCGTTCGATCGCTCGAACGCGTCGAGAACATCGTCGACTCGATCGAGAGCGCGGCGGTCGAGTCGCGCGTCGTCGACCGCGAGCACGAGCGTCGCTGGTTCATCAAGAGCATCGACGACGGCCATCGAGAACGCGCTGAGGCGATGGTCGCCCCTCGACGTGAGATCGACGCTCGGGAGCGCTCGCGCGGCGAGCCCAAGCCCGATCGCGGCGAGAACGCTCGCGGCGGTGAACGCGCCGGTTTTCGCCAAGAGGGTTGATCGGTTGTTGCGGTTCGATGTCAACGCCACCTCCGCGCATCAAGGGCGGCCCACCCGAGTGCCAAGAGCCCCGCCTGGATGACCGCGAGCGTGATGACGGCGCCAAAGTCGAGCACGCCCTTGGCGAAGTCGGCGATCCGCGGCTGGACGGAGACCTTGGCCGCGAGCGTCCCGAGCCACGAAGGCAAGCGTTCGGACATCGGCCCGGTCACGATAAGGAACGCGGTAACGAGCAGGAAGGCCGCGAGGAAGGCGAGGGTCTGCGAATCGGTGACCGAGCTGACGACCAGCCCGAGCGCGAGGTACGTGGACCCGACGAGCGCGAGACCGAGGTAGCCGCTGAAGATCGGCCCAAGATCAAGCGACGCGTCCGATGCCCAGGCCAAGAGGAGCGGAAAGACCAGCGAGGGCACGAAGAGGCTGACAAGAAACGCGACGTTGCCGAGGTGTTTGCCGAGAACAACCTCGATGTCGGAGGCCGGACCCGTCAGCAAAGGCTCGATGGTGCCGGTTCGGGTTTCTTCGGCGAAGGACCTCATCGAGATCGCCGGGGCGATGACCACGAGCAACCACGCGGCCGGTCCGAAGAAGTAACGCAGGCTCGCCGGCTCTCCGGGAACAAGAGTGTTTGCTGTGAAGACCGCGCCGGTGAGTAGAAGGAACAACGCCGCGATGAGCCAGCCCGAAGCGGTTCGGTAGGGCGCGGCGAACTCGCGCGACGCGATGACGAACGAAGGACTCAAGCGGAGCCCTCCGCGGCTGCTGACTCGACGAGCTCGACGAATCGAGCCTCGAGGCTCGGGCGTTCGGGCCTCAACTCGCGGATGCGCCATCCTGAGGCGACGAGGACCTTGGCGAGGGCCTCGGCGACCGACGGGTCATGCGGGGCCTCGAGCCTGACCCAGGGATTCCCCGCATCGAGCAAACGCCGGGATGCGAGGCCCGGAACCCTGGCGAGAAGCTCAGCCGCGTGGTGCCTGGCGAGCATCGGGTCGGCGCCGTTCGGAGGCGCAAACTCTGCCACAAGCCGTGCCGGTTCGCCGCGTGCGAGTTCGTCTATCGCCCCGTCGGCGAGCACACGCCCGCCGGCAACGACGACGACCCGGTCGCAGGTTCGTTCGACTTCTGCGAGGACATGACTCGACAATACAACCGCTTTCATTTGGCCGAGGGTCACGATCGCTTTGCGGAGTTCGATGATCTGGGCGGGGTCCAGCCCGGAGGCCGGCTCGTCGAGAATCACGATCGGTGGGTCGTGGATCAGGGCGGCGGCGAGGGCCACGCGCTGGCGGTAGCCCTTCGAGAGTGCCCCGATGCGACGGCGGGCGACGTCGGTGAGGACACACCGCTCGATTTCCCGCCCGATCGCCGTGTCGCGTTCCTTTCTCCCGAGGCGAAAGAGCTTGGCCCGGTGCTGGAGGTACTGAACCGGGGTGAGCTCTGGATAGAGCGGTGCGGTCTCAGGCGCGTAGCCGATGCGGGACCTGGCCTCGGTCGGGCGATCGGCCAGATCGATCCCATCGATCGTGGTCGACCCGGTGTCCGGTGCGATGTAACCGGTCAACATCCGGATGGTTGTGCTCTTCCCGGCGCCGTTCGGTCCGAGGAGCCCGGTCACACCGGGCCGATCGATCATGAGCGATAGGTCGCGCACGGCTCGTACCGGACCGAAAGACTTGGAGAGGTGGTGGGCGTGGATCATCGGACCATCGGGGTGGGGCGGGATGGCGTCGGTCTGGAGGGCGGGCGGGGCCTCGTCCTACGCCGCCTCTCGTCGGAGCACCTTCTTTGGACCCCGGCGAAGGCCGATAGTACCTCGAAGCCCTTGGAACCTCCGAGGGTTGTGAATCGGATAGTTGGTCTTCCGATATGGGGGCTTGGCTCAGAGTCATCCGAGACTAGACTCCCGATTGAAAGGAAGGCGGGCCGGAGCCTGTGAATACGACGGTGCCCAACCAGGTGCTCATCGTCGAGGGACGATTGGTCTCCGCGGACGCTCTCGCCGCGTTGGTCGAGTCCCTGGGCACGCCCGACGGACTCCCGGCGACGATGGACTCCGCCGCGATCGCTCGGGTCGCCTCTGTGCTCCGCAGGGCCGGCCTGAGCACCCTGCTCCTGAACGAGGACGAAGCCCGGGCGCAGACCGAGGGCCCGTCGCAGGCCGAGGTGCTGCTCGACGCGATCGGGGAGGGCGTTTGCCTCGCCGACGGTGAAGGCCGCGTGCTCTGGGCCAATCGTTACTTCGCTACGCTCGAAGAATCGGTTCGGACCCAGGCCGCGACGGTGCTGCGCGAGGCCGCCAAGTCGTTCGCGACCGCGCGGGAGAGCACCCGCCGCCGTCCCCGCCGGTTTGAGCTCTCGTGTTCGGAGACGCGGCTCTGGTACGAGCTCATGGTCGCCCCCGCCCCGCCCCGTCCGACGACCGGCGGCGACTTGGGCGAGAAGGCGAGCGATCGGGCCGAGGCCGAGGGCCGCGCCGCGATGTTCGGCTCGGATCGTGTCGTCGGAGTGGTCCGCGACGTGACCGCGGCGCATCGGTCCGAGGCGAAGCTCCGGGCGATCGACCGGGCCGGTTTCGAGATCGTGCGCATCGACGCGGACGCGGTCCGAGAGCGGTCGGCGTACGAGCGGCTCCAGCTTCTCGAGCAGAAGGTGGTCCGCCTGGCCCACGACGTGCTCGAGTACGACCACTTCGCGATATTCCTGATCGACGACAACCGTCAGAAGCTCGAACTCGTGATCTCCGCCGGCCTGCCGCCCGAGGTACAGGACCTCGACCTGAGCGCCGAGGTCGAAGGCTCGGGTATTTCCGGCTGGGTCGCGGCAACGGGCGAGGCGTACATCTGTCGCGATGCCCAGACCGACGAGCGGTTCATCCCGGCGCTGGTCGGGGCTCGCAGCTCAATGACGATCCCGCTGCGGCTCCAAGATCGCGTGATCGGGATCATGGACATCGAGAGCAAGGAGCCCGAGGCCTTCGACGATGAGGAACGCCGCTTCGCGGAGATCTTCGGGCGTCACCTCGCGCTCGCTCTGCACATGCTCGATTTGCTCGTGGTCGAACGCTCGGCGACCAACGAGGTCTTGTCCGGGCGGGTCGGCGATGAGCTCAGCGAGCCGCTCGCCGACATCATGGTCGAGTGCGACGCGGTCGAGGCCGAGGGGCACGCCGACCCCGAAACCACGAGGCACCTCGCCAAGATCCGTGCCGACGTCGAGTCGATCAAGGCCCGTCTTGAGAGCGTGACCCAGGGCCCCCGGAGCCTGCTGGGTGTCGAACGGGCAATGTCGAACGCGGCGGACGATCCGACGCTCGCGGGCGCTCGGGTGCTCGTGGCCGACGACGAGCCGAAGATCCGCAAGATCATCACGGCCGTGCTCCGGGCGAGGGGATGCCACGTCGACGTCTGCGAATCGGGCGCCGGCGCGATCCTGCGCATCGGAGAGGCCTGCGAGGGCGGCCAGCCCTACGACCTGGTCATCTCTGATATCCGCATGCCCGACCGAAACGGGTACGAAGTCTTCGCGGCCTGTCGCCAGCACTGCGCCGACGCGGCGGTCATCCTGATGACCGGTTTCGGATACGACCCGCACCACTCGATCGTGCGTGCGAGCCAGCAGGGCCTGCAGAGCGTGCTCTTCAAGCCGTTCGACGTCGAGCGGTTGTTGGAAGAAGCACGCAAAGCGCTCGCGGCGCGATAGGTGCGGACGGGGATAGGGCAATGGGCAGTAGGCAATAGGCAATGGGTCCAAAACGGACGCCTGAGCCCATCCGAATCCATTGGCTACTGCCCAACGCGCCGTCCGGCGACGATTCGATCCAACCCTTCGTGGTCCTTCAGCACCGTGATGTCGGTCAGCCCGGCGCGATCGGCCAATCCGGCGGCGTCGTTCGCGTGGGCCGCGGCGACCTCGACAACCGCCCAGCCCGCTGGGGCGAGCCGCGCGGCGATGCCTTCGAAAAGCGGGCGGATGAGATCGAGCCCATCCGTTCCACCTCGTAGAGCCGAGTGCGGTTCGTGGTCTTTCACGTTGGCCTCGACAGCGTACCACTCATGATCTGGGATGTAGGGCGGGTTTGACACGATGGCGTCGAATGGCTCGTCGCCTTCGATCGGCTCGAGGAGATTGCCTTCACGGAACTCGATCCGATCTGCAACTTCGTGGCTCTCGGCGTTCGAGCGTGCGAGATCGAGAGCATCTTGGGAGAGGTCGGTGGCGACAAAGCTCGCCTCGGGAAGGTTCTTCGCGAGCGAGATCGCGATGCAGCCTGAGCCGGTGCAGATGTCGGCGATCCGGCGCAGCGGGGCGGCGTCGGAGCGGCGTGAGTGCTGGAGAAGGTGTTCTACGAGCGTCTCCGTGCTCGGGCGGGGCACGAGGGCGCGAGCGTCGGAATGGAAGGGCAGCCCGAAGAACCAGGCGGTTTGGGTGAGGTGCTGGATGGGCTCGTGGTTCAACGCTCTCTTGACCAGATCGCGCAACGCATCAAGTTCGGAGGGCGACGCGGGGCGGTCGGGGTCCATGTAGAGCCGGAGGCGTTCGCACCCGACGACGTGGGAGACGAGGATCTCGGCGCTCAGCCGGGGGCTGTCGAGGTCCCGGTCGGTGAAGGCGCCGGTGATCCAGTCGAGCAAGCGGCGGGTGGTCCATTGGTCGCTCATTGGGTCTCCGACCGCGGTTGAAGCGAAATCGTCAGGGAATTTCGTGCCCGAGGGATCAGGCGTGAGGCGCCGGAGGTCACGAGTACGCGTTCTGATGGCATGGGGAGCGTTTCGCGGCGGGCCGCGGGGCGACCGGATGACTCTAGGAGTGTGAATCCACTTCGCAGGGCCGCGCTCGGTTCACACAGTATCATGAGCGGTCCATCTCGTTCGGATCATGAAAGGATTGAGGATGCGTGGGAGTCGAGTTGTTGGTTTGGGTCTCGCCGCTGGTGTCCTGCTGCTCGCGGGCTGCACTACGTACTACAAAGTCACCGATCCGGCCAGCGGTCGGAGCTACTACACCACGTCGAAGAGCCTGGAGAAGGCCAAGGCGTCCGGCGCCATCGAGTTCGAGGACGACGCGACCGGCAAGCTCATCGTGCTCAGCGCCTCGGAGCGCGAGGAGATCAGCAAGCACGATTACGACTTCGCGATGGGCAAAGACACGGAGAAGTGAGGGCGATACTTCACAGGTGAACCCGCCTTGCCTTCGGGGAGGTCGAGGCGGTCATTTGACGCCCTCTGAAGACGTTCGGTCTGTCGACATCGAACACGCCGATTTATCGACCGCGACGGATGAAGTGCATCCGTCGTCGGCCGACGCGTAGGCCTGGTTGAACGCCGTCGGCGGTACGTATCGGTGGGCGTCTTGCATCTCCGCGGTCTTGAATTGGTCAAGGCACTCACGAGACCAGAAGGACGCTGGCGACCTCAGGGGTTGTCGATGGCGAGCCGGTGACGCGTTGCGACCAGCATGTCCGAAAGAGCCGCACGTTCATGATGTTCGCAATTGCTCTAGCGATGCGTCAGTTGGTGTCGTCCTTGAAGCCCGACGCTGGGCGGCGCGTTCCGTCGCCGTGATCCGCTTTGAGCAAGCGGTGACCGCACTCCGGGCAGAAGCGGATCCGCTCCAAGTCGCCGGCCTCAAATGAGCATCGGTGGCATCGCCCCGCTTTCTGATCGAGCCGATACCTTCGAGTGAGACGGCGACGCAACCATCGTCTGAACCGCCGAGGTAGCCACTGGAGTTCGTACAACGCCGCGACCAGTACGAGGACGACCGGGAGCGGAGCGGTACTGATGAGGACACTTGTCGTGAAAAGACCTAGTAGTCCGACGAACGCGTTGCCGCTGTCCACAACGGTGATCAACGGACCCAAAGAGACATTCCTGCAGACCACCGCGTAGCTGTCTTGAGAAGATCGATCGATCGGGACCGCGGCAACGACACCTCCGCCCCACCAAGGAATCCCGGACGATCGCTTGTACCCGGCCCCGATGTCTCGTTCGAGAACCCGCTCGGCTACGTCGTATGAGGGAATCCAACGCCCCCAGCATTCGATGTCTCGGGACCGGAACCGCGTTCGAACGATCAGGGCGCCCCGATCGATGGGGATAAGCGCAACGCTGCCCGGTGTCAAGCGGCCGTAGTCACCACCGCACACGTGAGTCATCGTTCCGAAGAGTCCGAAGAGTCCGGCGAGATAGACGGAAAGGACCCAGGAACCGACGATCCAGCGGACCGGTCGGTTCCACGCATGGGCGCTTCGCAGCGAGCGCATCGCCTGCCCTTCGGTTCATTCCCCAACGAGGTTGTCCCAGCGATGGTCTATACGCCTTCAGCGGCGTCGGGTTGCTCGGGGCTGGCGTCGGTCGGCCGTCGCGCCTCGATCGCGAGCGGATCGCGCGTTCCGATGTGAACGCCGTGCTGGCTTCGGTGAGGGCGGCGGCGCTCTGGGTCTCGCGGAACGTGGTCCGGCCTCAGCAACCCACATCCGCATTCGGGGCAGATCCGGATCCGCGCCATATCGCCGATCTCGAACGAGCAACGGTGACACCGTCGGGCGTCGAACGCGCGACGCAGCCTCCTCGCCGTGCACCGCCGCCACGAGCGGGTCGCTTGGTGGTTGATGAAGTTGACCTCGTACAGCAGCGCGCTCACGACAGCGACCGTGAGGATCGCTGGGAGCGGCACAAGGAACCAATTCCTGAGCGTGAACCAGAGCCCATCGAAGGGGTTCGATCCGGCCACGACGAGAAGCGGGGCGTGAGCTGAGTAGATCGAACTCATGTGCACGATGCTGTCGTGCGATCGGAGGTCGAACGGGATCGCAAAGAGCACAGGCAGTCCCCACCAGGGAAGGGCGTGGGCGCGGTCGTACCCCGCGGTGAGATCGCGTTGCAGCACCGCATCCGCTGCGTCGCGGTTGGGGATCCAGCGGCTCCAGCACTCGGTCCCGCCCCGGACGGTGCGCGTCCTGATGATCAGGGCACCGCTGCGGAATGGGACTAGCGAGACGTACGCGGCCGCCCACCGCGGTGAGGTTCCGGCGCCGTGGCTGAGCGGCGGGGAGAAGGAGGCGAGGTTGACGATCGTGCTGCCAACGATCCAGCACCCGAGCAGCCACGCGACCGGGCGTGACCACGCGTGCCTGTGACGGAGCGAGAGCACCGATCTCGGGCGGTCGTGACTCGGGTGTTGACGACGCGGGGATTGCCGAGGTTTCATCGCGGCTCACCCAGCGGCCCAGGGCCCCCGACATCAGTCTCGAACACGGTGCGGGCCGCTTCTCGTTCGACCGCGGCGAGGGGCTCTGTCGTAAATGCAAGTGGGACAAGAACGATAAGGGCCCAGCTTGCGAGCATGCCGCAACACACCCATCGGACTGGCGTTTCGGAGAGTGGTCGGCGTCCCGGAGTCCTCACTACTTGCCCTCGAACCAGTTCCCCGCGAGTCCGAAGTCAACCACAAGAGGTACGCGGAGCGTCATTGCCTGTTGCATGCGATCGATGATGAGGGTTGCGCCGGGTTCGCTCTCGACCGACTCGGGCGCGATATACGCCCAAGCGGATTCGGCCAATGATCTCAAGCATCAGGCCAGAGACGACGAGGCCAACCGGAAGCGCCGGAAGGCTGAGGAGCAAGTGCCCGGGCAAAAGCAACGCGATGACCTTTGTCTGTGACAACGGGGAAGAGCCGGCGAAACCCATCGCCTCGTACGGTACTGGCCAACCACGAAGACTGAACTCGATGATGCCGTCGTGCGAATCGCCCCGGTCGAGGCCACTCACAACGTGGGCTGCCCAAAGCGGGATCCGATCGGTTTCGCGATATCCGGCTTGGATGTCACGAGATAGGACCGCGGCCGAGAAGTCATGCGATACCGGCTGGGTCCAGCACTCAAGCTCGCCATCGCGCGTGCGGGTGCGAACCAAATACTGACGCCCGTCGTGTTCCCATAGCGTGACGGTTCCGTTGCTCCATCGACCATCGCGGTGGAACAACGTGTCGTACCGACGGTCTCGTGCGGGGAGCGTCTGAAGATGGAATATGGTCGTGAACCAGGCGACCGGAATACTCAGTGCCACCCAGAGCAACGGTCGTTGCCATGGATGTACTTGCCGCTTCGAACGCATCACTTGCCCTCGAACCAGTTCCCCGCGAGTCCGAAGTCAACCACAAGAGGTACGCGGAGCGTCATCGCCTGTTGCATCCGATCAACGATCAGGGCCGCTGCCGGCTCTGCGGTGGCCTCCGGGGCCTCGAAGACGAGCTCGTCGTGGATCTGGAGCAGCATCAGCAGGTCGCGGAGTTCAGGAGCACCGCCTTCGCCATCGCTTCGTGTCGACACAGCGCCTGCATGCGAAGAGTTCGATCGCTCGATCAGTCGATGCAGGTCGATCATCGCGAGTTTGATGAGATCGGCGGCGCTGCCTTGCACCACCGAGTTGATGGCCATGCGTTCGGCGAGGCTTCGCCGGTTGGGTTGGTTGGAGTCGATGTCGTTGATCGGGCGACGGCGTTTGAGCATCGTTTCGACGTAGCCGTGGCGGCGGGCCTGGGCGACGCACTCTTCGAGGAACGTCGTGATGCCGGCGAACCGTTTCTTGTAGCCGGTGATGATCTCGTCGGCTTCGGTGTTGGAACAGCCGAGCCGTCTCGCGAGCCCGAAGGCGGTGATACCGTAGACGATCCCGAAGTTGACCATCTTGGCGCCAGAGCGTTGCTCGCGTGTGATTTCGTCGAGGGGCACGCCGTGGACCTGAGCGGCGACCGCGGCGTGGATGTCCTCGCCCCGCTCAAACGCGGCGCACAGGCCCGGGTCTTCGGACAGGTGGGCGAGGATGCGGAGTTCGATCTGCGAGTAGTCGGCGGTGAGTAGCATCCGCCCCCCGGGTGCTACGAAGGCCTTGCGGATCTCGCGCCCGACGTCGGTTCGGATCGGGATGTTCTGCAGGTTGGGGTCGCTCGACGAAAGCCTGCCCGTCGCCGCGACGGTCTGGTTGAAGCTCGCGTGGATACGGCCGGTCTCGGGGTGGATTTCATCTTTGAGGGCCGCGAGGTACGTGCTCACCAGCTTTGAGAGCTGGCGGTAGTCGAGCACCAAGCTGGGGATGGGCGATTCGACCGTGACGTCGTCGGTGAGCTTCTGCAGGACCTCTGCGTCGGTGGAGAAACCGGTCTTGGTTTTTTTGATCGGTTTGATGCCCAGGCCCGGGGCTTCGGCGTCGGGCTTGGCGAAAAGCGCTTGAGAGAGCTGCTTGGGCGAGTCGATGTCGAACGTGTACCCGAGCGAATCCATCGCCGCGTCGTCGATCGCGTCCTTAAGTTCGACGATTTTGGCTTCGAGCCGTTCGCGTTGGCGGTCGAGTTCGTCCGGGTCGACGAGGATCCCGTTCCATTCGAGTTCGGCCAGCACGTCAACGAGGGGCAACTCGATGTCGCGATAGAGGGCGTCCAATTCCATCGCCTCGAGTTGCTTGTGCTCGATGTCGCAGAGTTGAAGCGTGACATCGGCGTCTTCCGCGGCATAGGCCGACGCCTGGTCGAGCGGGACTTGATCGAAGGTCTTCTGCTTCTTCCCCGTGCCGATGAGTTCCTTGATGCTCACGTTGGTCCGGTTGAGAAGGGCGAGCGAGAGAGCGTCCATCGCGTGGCTCGACCGGGACGCATCGATGAGGTAGCTGGCGATCATGCTGTCGCCCGACGCCGAAGCACCTGCATCCGGTGCGGTGAATCCGCGGAGTTCGACGCCGTGCCTGCGGAGGACGAGCAGGTCGTACTTGAGGTTGTGCCCGAGCTTGGGCTTGGTCGCGTCTTCGAGGACGGGGCGCAGGGTTTCAAGGACCGTTTGTTGATCGAGGTGCGACTCGGGCTCCGGGCTCCGGACCGGGACATACCAGCCCTGGCCCGATTCGGTCGCGAACGACAGGCCGACGAGTTCGGCTCGCATCGGGCGGGGCGAGGTGGTTTCGGTGTCGATCGCGATGATGTTCGCCGCCTCGAGGTCGACCCGAAGTTCGCCCAGTTCCGAGGCGGTCTTCACGCATCGGTAGTCGCCCTGAGCCACCGGCGCCGGTTCGAGCGCTGCGAACAGCGAGTCCCCGAAGCCGAGACCCGCTGACCTCGGAGCCGGCTTCGCGGCGTCCTCGGCGATGCCGACGATCGCTTTGAGGTCGTCCTGATACCGATTGAATCCGAGTTCTTTGAGGATCGGGAGCAGGGCGGGCAGGTCGAAGGCGTCGAGCGATGCGTCGTCGAGGCCGAACTCGACGGGGGCATCGACGCGGAGCGTGACGAGTTCCTTGCTCAGGGGCAGCGCGTCGGCGGTGGCTGCGATGTTCTCGCGCCGCTTGCCCTTGATCTTCCAGTCCTTCTTAGGCTTGTTCTCGGTGGCCTCCGCGATCACGGCGTCGAGTGTTCCGAACTCTGCGACGAGCTGGGCCGCGGTCTTGGGGCCGATCCCGGGCACTCCGGGCACGTTGTCGACGGTGTCGCCCATCAGGGTGAGCATGTCGACGACCTGCGAGGGCTCGATCCCGGTGTCTTCTTTGAGGTCATCGGCGGTGACGAGCTTCTCGGTGTGGATGTCGTACATCTCCACACGACCGGGGATAAGCAGCTGCTTGAGGTCCTTATCCTTGCTGACGAAGCGGATGCGGAGATCGTCGTGGTCGGCGAGGAGCGTGTGCACGAGGGTTGCGATGACGTCGTCGGCCTCGAAGCCCTCGGAGCCGATGCAGGGCACGCCGATCGCCCGGAGGGCGGTGAGCATGCGGTCGATTTGGGGCGGCAGGTCATCGGGCGGCGCGTCGCGTGTGGCCTTGTACTCCGGATAAAGCTGGCTGCGGAACGTCCCTCGGTCGCCCGACACGTCGAGCGCGACCGCGACGTAGGCGGGGGCTCCATCACCGGCGAGGTGCTCGCCCTCAGCTCTGAGGAGCTTGAGCATCATGCCGACGAACCCGAACGAGAGGTTGGTGGGTTCTTTCGTAACCGGGCTGGTCATGGGCGTGCGGATGGCGTGGTAGGCGCGGAAGAACTGTGCGTAGCCGTCGATGAGGTAAAGCGTGCGCATCGGGAGAGGGTACCTGTCTGATCAGGGTTCACTCACGGGTGAATGCCTTGAAGGACACCGTACGCCGCCGTTCTGAGGTTCGGTGGGAGAGACGTGTCGTTCGACGCACGGGTCAGTACCTGTTCGATGTACTCGGCACACGCCTCGTCTGTTCGGCGATCCCACCGAGGATAGAGCTCGTAGAGCGCGTGCAAAATCGACTCGTGAGACCAGACGCTCCCAGATTTCCAGATCGCGCTCTCAATCGCATCGCGTGTTAACTCCTGAAGATCGGGGCGGTCGCTGACAATATGGTCGAAGAGCCCCGAGTTCATGTCGCCGAGCATGTAGATGGCTGTGAAGAGTTTGTCGTCGACACAACTAAACGAGGCTTCGAGCCTCGGGACTTCGCGTACATAGAACGTGGACAACTGCTCGAGCAGTGGCCCGCTCGCAAGCGAAGCGGGTTGGAGAAGGGACGACACGTGTCCTGTTGCGCTTCCGAACGCTCCCCAGATCACATCGGCAGCTTGGCTGTCGGTGAGGGTCGCGAACAGTTCAGATCCATTCGAAAGAAGCTCGGCGTACACGCGGGCGATCGTTGTGTCCGTTGATTCGGCAATCGGGTCGTTGTCGTCGTCCCAGGCGTCTTTCACGCAATACGCGACGAAGCGAACGGTGAGGTCTCGGATCGATTCGGTCATGCGGACGACAACTTCTCGAGTCTTTGAAGGTAGTGTTGACCGTCGCCGCTCCCAGGTTCACCCACTCGCCCCGCCACGAGTCGCCCAGATATCCCGTTGCTCGTAGTCAGCGACGGTGTAGGATTGAGACTCACGGCGGACTTCCATAGGTGAGAGTGTAACGTCGAACACTCGTCGGATATATCATGATTGCATTTGATGGAGTGCAAAGTTGCCGTCGTCATCGAACGATCTGAAGTGGTATCGAGTTCTCGCGAGTTGGTCACCCGGCGAGACGCTTGTTCGTGGCGAGCGTGAAAAGGACCTGCCTGAAGACTTCGGGTTCTGGTCGCCCGTTGACGTTGTCGCGACCTCGCCCGACGAGGCGATGGCGTTCGTGATCGGCGAGATGCGGCGACTCGGTCATGATTGGAACGAGCATGGCCCAGCGAGTGTCTTTGCTCTCCCAGATGTCATAGGCGGTGAGTTTCGTGGGTTTGTCCCCGAGCAAGACCACGGGAGGGGGTTCTACTCGGGCGACCCCAGGGTTCGTCGCGCAACGCGCCACGTTTGGAACGCCTTCTGGGACGTCATCAAACGCGCCCGCGGGGTGCACAGGTTCTGGCCGGGAACCAAGGCTGCCGACGCGATTAAGCAGCACGCCCTCCGACTTCGCTACTTTGAAGCCAAGGTATGAAGACGCGCGATGTACGCCTCCCCCGGCTCCACCTTCCGACGCGCCATCGCCGCCTTTGCTACCTCGACGAACTTCTCATGCCGGTACACCGTCTCAGTTCCGTCCGTCTTCCAGCAGAACCGGGGCACGCACCCACCCATCGGCTCGCTCGCGGCCCACATCGCCCCGGTGTGGGCGATCGTCCCGGTGAAGATCCGCGTCCCGATCGCCGTCTTGACGTGGTCGCCCAGAACGCATCCGAAGAAGGTCTCGCCCGTCCGCTCGCGGCTGCCCCCGGGCTCGGCGATGCACGCGACCTCCCCGTAGGTGTTGAGAAGGTTGCTGTTGACCGTCGCGGCTCCGAGGTTGACCCACTCGCCCAGCCAAGCGTCGCCCAAGTGCCCGTCGTGGGCCTTGTTGCTGTAGCCCTGGATGATCGTTCCGCCGACCTCGCCGGCGATCTTCGACCAGGGGCCGAGCGCCGTGCTCGCTTTGACGATCGAGGCTTCGAGCACTGTCGAGTGGGGCCCGATGTAAACCGGCCCCGACAGGATCGCCCGGGGGCGGATCGTGGCGCCCTGGTCGATGACGATCGGGCCGCCTTCGGTGTTGAAGACGCAGTTGGGGTACAGCGTTGCGCTCTCGTGCACCCTCGGACGCTCGGGTCCGATCAGCGTCACGTTCTCGGGGGGATCGAGCAAGTGGGGGATCGAACTGGCCAGGAGTTGGAGGTCGACCGAGATCGCAAGATCACGGCTCGAGCGCACGTGCCAGGGACGCGTGATGAGCACGTCGTGCTGGAGGCCGACCTCCTCCATGTCCGGGCGTTCGCCTCTGAGGAGGGCCAGCGCATCGGCCGCGTCGACGTAGGCCGCGACGACGTCGCCCGAGGGCTCGACGATCGCCGAGCCCTCGCCGAGGTGGTCGATCTCTTCGAGCGGGAGCGGCGAGCGCCCGTTCAGGACCAAGACGGGCCCCGACGCTTTGTCGAGTTCGTTGACAGGCGGTGCGTGCGACTCGCGCGTGATGTCCGCGAGGTCGTCTGGCACGAACAGCGCCGCCGGTTCGACCCCGAGCGCTTGCACGAGCCGTCCCATGGTCGTGAGGGCACCGGTGCGCACCGAGAACACCGGGCGAAGGTCGCGCATGGGCGCGAGCAGGCCCTTGCCGTCATCCCAGAAGACTGCCGGTCTTGGATCGGTCATGGACGGGATGGTACCGAGAGCGGCGGCGCCGCTCAGAATCGGCGGACGGTTCGGTCGGCGGGGAAGCCGAAAGCCGGCTCGCTCCAGCGAAGCGGGAAGGTCAGGAAGAAGCCCACGACCGCTGTGTACCCCGCCCCGAGCAGGCGGGTGGCCAATTCTCCGCCGATGCTCCACTGGATCGGATCACCCAGCGCGGCCCTCGCCCCGAAGAGCATGACGACGACGGCGGCGACGACGCACCCCGCGAGGCCGGACGTGAAGGCGAGGGTGAACGCTCGGCGCCGCATCAGTTTGGGGCGAATCTTGATGACGAGCCACGCGGCCGAGAGCAGCCCCAGAGCCCTGGGCCCAAGGATGAGGGCGTCTCCGCCATCGGTCCGGGGCATCGCCGCGGTGAGATCGAGCATCGCCCCGGCGATCAGTGCCGCCCACAACGCCGATTTCTGCGAGGCGTTGAGCGCAAACCAGATAACAATCGGCACGACGAAGCTTGGTGCGACCGGGCCGGCCCCGAGACGCAGGGCGTCGCGGAGTCCCAACTCGAGACCGAGCCCGACCCAGAGCGCGATCGCGAACCCGAGCCAGCTCAAGGGTCACCCCCGTCGGTGTCCACCGGGATGCGCAGGATCACTTCACTGACCCGACGGAGGTCAACCATTGGCTTCACGATGACGACGCCTCGGAGCGGGCTCGATTCGAGGCGTTCGACGCGCTCGACCTTACCGATCACCAGCATCTGCGCCCCCGTCGGCCACGCGGCATCGTCGAGCCTGACGGTCATGCCGGCGACGACTTCCGGGGTGGTCTGACGTTCGGCGGTCGGCGCGATGTACTCAAGGTCGCCCTTGAGCCGCCCGTCGCCGGTGGGGCCCAGGCGGCACGCGAGACCCTCGCGGCCGATGTCGGTCAGCATGACGCGGCCCTGGATGCTCACAACCGAGGGATCGGTGATGGGGCGGACGGAGCAGGTCCGGCCTGAGACGTCATCAACCTTTCCGACAAGTTGGACCGCGTCCACGGTCGCGACGGTGTTCGGCGTCACCCCGTCGCGTTCGCCTGCGCGAACGGTCAAGAGACTGCTCGATGCGTCGCTCGAAACACCAACGACCGGGAACGCGGCGAGATCGACCGGGACA
This sequence comes from Planctomycetota bacterium, assembly GCA_038748775.1. Lineage (GTDB taxonomy): Bacteria > Planctomycetota > Phycisphaerae > Phycisphaerales > UBA1924 > DAIQNV01. The sequence goes on along the minus strand of JBCDIT010000001.1, from coordinate 234,695 downwards.
TCGGTTTGCAGCGCGCGGCCTCGTTGCAGATTCTCCGCGAGGTCGCGATAGCGATCGGTTTGATCGACCTGCTGGAGATAGAGTCGCTTGAGACGTTCGTTCTCGAGTTCGAGCTGACGGACTCGGTCGTCGTCGAGCTCGCGGCGCGCCGGGGCGAACCAGCGCGCGACCCAGGTCATCGGGTGGCTGATCGGAACAACGAGGGTGAGCGGGAGGTGCCCGACGGTCTCAACCCAGCCGAGATACCGAACCGGCACGACGCTGAGCACGAGCAGCACCAAGACCACGAGCGAAAGCCCGTGACGCGCTGCCCGATGTGCTCCGCTGCGCGCCATGGTCCGGGCTCGCGATTAGAGGTCCATGTCGTTCTCGAGGGTGTCCTTCCACTCCTCGATATTCTCAAGGTAGATCGCCGTGCCCCGGGCCACACAGGTCAGCGGGTCGTCCGCGAGCCTGGTCTCAAGGCCGGTGGCCTTATTCAGCACGATCGGCAACCCTCGGAGCAACGCTCCGCCGCCGGCCAGCGAGATCCCGTTCTCGACGAGGTCGGCCGCGAGTTCGGGCTCGGCCCGCTCGAGCGTTCGCGTGACCGCCTCCAAGATCGCGTTCACCGGTTCTGAGAGCGCGTCTCGGATCTCACCGGAAGTGATCACCGTCTTGCGGGGCAGGCCCGAGATCATGTCGCGGCCTCGGACCTCCATCTGCGACTCTTCGCCGACAGGGGCGGCCGATCCGATCTCGATCTTGATCCGCTCGGCGGTTTGCTCGCCGATCATGAGGTTGTACGTGCGCTTCATGTGGTTGATGATCGCTTCGTCCATGTCGTCGCCCGCGACGCGCACCGACTCGCACGTCGCGATATCCGCGAGCGACAAAATAGCAACCTCAGTCGTCCCACCCCCGATATCGACGATCATGCTCGCTGTCGGCTCGTCGAACGGGAGTCCAGCGCCGATCGCCGCTGCCATGGGTTCTTCGATCAAATAGGTTCTGTTAGCACCCGCTCGGGCCGCGGAATCGATAACCGCTCGCTTTTCGACCGCCGTGATCCCGCTCGGGACGCTGATGACCACACGCGGCGCGATCCAGGCCCTCGGGCCGGTCACTTTGTGGATGAAGTAGGCGAGCATCGCCTCGGTGATCTCGAAATCGGAGATGACCCCGTCTTTGAGCGGGCGGACGGCCGTGATGGTGCCCGGGGTCTTTCCGAGCATCTCCTTGGCCACCCAGCCGACCGCTTGGCCGTCCTTGAGCACCTGATTGGTGCCCTTCTTGACCGCGACGACGCTCGGCTCGTTGAGCACGATGCCCTGGCCGCGCACCGCGACGAGCGTGTTGCACGTCCCGAGGTCAATCCCCATGTCAACGGTGAAAAGTCGGGCGAGTCGTTTGAGCACTACGCGGCCTGCTTCCCCTCGGGGCCCCTCGGTCCGGCCTTGGCCCTCGGGGGCCGGCGCCGGGTATCAGGGGCCTGGACGGCATTCGTCCCGAACCTTGCCCGCCTTGGCAAGGCGCATGAACGCGCAAAGTTATCGGGTTGGGGCGGGTCCGGCCACCAATCCTCGCGGATCCAAGATGGATCGGGGTCGGTTCGAGGGGCATCTGGTCATGAAAAACCCCCGGTGGACGCCCTTCGACGACCGCCGGGGGGATCGGGATGGTCCGTGTTCACCCGAGCAAACAGAGGAGTCCGAGGGTGCTCGGGCAGGCTTAGTCGCTGCTCACGAGCGAGGGCGACGCGTTAGCGTCAATCTCAACGATGCCCGTCGGCTTCCATTCCGTCGGGTTGATCTCGATACTTTCGCCGTCACGGCCAATTTCGTACCGGGCCTGCTCGACGTAGTCGACTTCGGCCTCCTGGTTCGACAGGGCGTTCAGCCGGTGAATCTGGGCGGCGCGGACGCTTTCCAGGCGCGACTGGAGCTGATCGAGGCTGTGGGCCTTGTAACGCTGGTGCTCGTCGATGGTCGCCTGGCGGGCCTCCATCATTTCGAGCATCCGGTCCGAACGCTCGATCGAGTCGATGGTTGCATCGAGCTGGAAGAGCTGGGCCTGGAACTCAGCGTGCTCGGTCTCGAGCTTGGTCAACAGCTCCGAGAGCTGGTCGCGCTGTCCGGTGAGGTACTCCGCCTCGGTCGCGATCTCCGCGGCGCGATTCGAGTACATCGCCTTTGTCTGCTCGATCTGGCTTGCCTTGCCGTAGGCGTTGTTCACGTTCAGCTTGCTGTTGTTGAAGCTGATTGTGACGAATCGGGCTTCGCCAGATTCCTGGAGGCTCCGCGCCTGGGCGATTCCATGCTCGAGGCGGGCAAGGTCGTCGGCCGCGAGGGCGACAACCCGCTCAGAAATCGCGTGCTGGCGTTCCAACTCGCTCAGTTGCTCCTCTGCCTCGTGTAGGTCCTGGCGGACTTCAGCGATCTGGCCCGGGTACTCGGCTTCGAGTGCCTTGAGCTGCGCCCGCAGCGCGATCGGATCGTCGATGTTGTTGTCGATCACCGAGGCAGCGACGTTGCCGGCCTGGTGGAGGATCGCCTGGACGCTGCCCGGGCGGACGGTTTCCGCAACAACCGCGGTACCGCCGCCGACAAGAGCCGTTACCAAACCAAATCGCACTGCACCCTTCACAAAGCTCATCATTCGACTCCTTTTCGGGCGTGGCGTACACGCCGAACTTGGCGGCCCTGGCTCCCGGCGAGTCGACCTTGGTGGTCGTCTGAGCCGGTCCGGGTCCGGCTCGGGCTCGTTCGCGTCCCGGGCCGCCCTGTGGTTCGCTCGCTCACCCGGCCCCGGTAACGCACCGGTCGGCGGCGGGCTTGATGCGGGGGTTGTGGGAATCTGGTCTGTTCGATTTCACAACCAGCTTCTCACCGACGCAGAACGTCCCCGATGTCCGAAAATACCCCTGCTATTGGGTGTTTGAGGTGAGCGCCGGCCGGGGTCATCGACGGCAGGACGGGGAGTTGATCGCCTTGTGCTGGCTTGACACCTGACTCGTGTATCCTTTAACACACACAAACGGGTCCCGACGGGCCCCGGCCCCGACCCGAGCTGGACCATGCTGACGTCAATGACCACAGGATTTGTTAATCGACTCCGCGCCCAAGATGAGGCCGCGTGGTTCGAGTTGTGGGAGACCTTCGGCCCGGTCATCCGGGCGCAGCTCAGCAAGTGGGGGCGCGGGCGGATCGGGGCCGAGACGGTCCGCGATCTATCCCAGGAGACGCTCGCGGCGCTGTCGAACTCGATCGATCGATTCGATCCCGAACGCGGGGCCCGGTTTAGCACCTGGCTCCTCGCGATTGCCAAGCACGTCCTCGGGGATGAGATCGATCGCCGAATGGCCCTGAAGCGGGGTGGCGGCAAAGCCAACGCGGAACTCGATGAGTCCTGGATGATGGGTTCGGCCGCGCAGTCTGTCGACTCGGCCTACGAGGCGGCGGTGTTCCGCTCGAAGGTCGAGGCGGCGATCCGTGCGGTAGAGAAAGACAGCGACTTCACCGAGTTCAGCATTTTTCGTATGCGTGTGTTCGATGGAATGTCGGGTAAGGATGTCGCGGCGGCGATCGGGACGTCGGAGCCGACGGTGTCGCGTCGTCTCGCGAAGGTTCGGGACTTGCTCAGGACCAAGCTGTCCGAGATTATTTCCACGTATTCGTTCACGGATGACGAGCTCAACGAAGCCGAGCGAAACGGGCTGACCCTGAATCCCAAGCAGCCAGCGACCAGCGGAAGCGACAAGTCAGCCGACCAGGCCTTCGACGAGGCCGTCGCGGAGATCTACCACCAGCAGATGGAACTCCGCCGAGAAGATGAATTGCGGCTCACGGATTCGGGGCGTCGCCCCTAGCCGAATCAGTCGCCCACCGCAGGTCGGAGGCGAACCGTGGCATCAGGACTTCTAACAGTCGGGCTCTTCATCGGCGGTGCACTCGCCCTGATCCTTTTGGTGATGGTCAGTTGGTGGGTGGGCGTCCGAGTGATCCGTTTCCTCGGCGCCGCGATCACCCACGTCTTCCGCTTTATCGGGAACATGCTCTCGGACACGCTCCGCTTCATCGGGGCCTTCATCGTCTCGCTCGTCTTTGTACCGCTGATCCTCGCGAACGTCGTCATCGGGCGGTGGTCCGCGTCGGCCCACTACGGGCGAGCGCTGTCGTCCGAGGGCCAGACCATCGCCGCATGCTTGTATCGGATCACGCTCGGGCACCCGGCTCGGTTCTTGGGCTTGGGGCACGCGCTCGAGGGCATCGAGGGACGCTTGCCCAACGCGATCGCGCACGCGCCGACCTCCGACAAGCCCAGGCGCGCAACGGGGCTGTTTGACGGGTACACCATCGTTGGCTCGCTCAAGGGCGGGGGATCGGGCGGGAAGCTGTACATCGCCGAGCCGGATCCGATGAAACTCGCCGCGTTCGAGCGGCGGGGCTTCGCCGATTGTGACCGCGTTGTGCTCAAGACGTTCAGTCTCACCGACGGGTCGAGCCTGCCTCAGATCGTCCGCGAGAGCCGCGCCCTCGACGCGGCCCGCAAGCTGGGTCTCGTGCTCGAGCACGAGCTGACCGACGAGCGATTCTTCTACGTGATGAAGTACGTTCCGGGTGAGAGTCTGGCGACGATCACACAGCAACTCCACGCGGAGAGTGCGCCGGTGCCACAGGGCGGACTGGACGACGCGAAACTGCTCGTCGGCATCGGGTATGTCACCGACCTGCTCGAATCGCTCGAGACCTACCACACCGGCGGACTGTGGCACAAGGACGTCAAGCCCGACAACATCATCATCGATCCGCGCGAGACGCGGGACGGCGCCCGGCCCGGGGGCCGGGCACACCTGGTCGACTTCGGTTTGATCACTCCCCTCCGCAGCGCGATGACGCTGACCACCCACGGCACCGAGTACTTCCGCGATCCCGAACTGGTGCGCAAGGCACTCCGGGGCGTGAAGGTTCACCAGATCGACGGCGCGAAGTTCGACGTCTACGCCGCGGGGGCGGTGCTCTACTCGGTTATCGAAGCCCAGTTCCCGGCCCACGGCGGGCTCTCTCGGGTCGAGAAGCGGTGCCCCGACGCGCTGCGTTGGGTGATCCGCCGCGCGATGACGGATTACGACAAGCGGTACCCGACGGCAAGGGCGATGCTCGTTGATCTCGAGGCTGTGCTCCGGGCCGACGACGTGTTTGCAGTGAAGCCGGCGGACCTGCCCAGCATGCGGGGCGGGGAGCCGGAAGCCGAGGTCGGATCCGAGGCGGGTGTCCCGCTGGATCCGATCGAGATGCCGGCACCCCCGTCGGTTGCCCCAGCGCCGGCCCGGGGGGCCCAGGCCGCCGGCGGCGAGCAAGCGCCCAATGACGGCAACGAGAAGCGGGCCTCTGATCCGAGGCGGATCCGTGTCTCAAACTGGTGGACGGGCAAGATCGCGCACGCCGGTGACCCGGTCAAGGCCGCGGTGCCCGACGAGCGGTCTGCCCGTCGTCCCAAGCGCGTCGCTCGTCAACGTCCCGCGAACCGTGCCCCAGCAGCGGAACAGCTCAAGAACGCCCGCTCGCGTGTGCAGGCGCGTCGGCAGGCGGCGCAGGATCGAATCTCGGGGCGCCGGCGCTCGCGTCCGAGCAAAGACGTCGGCAAAGGGACCGGGACTGCGGTTGGCGTTGTGCTGGTGTTTGTGGCCATCGGCGCCGGCGTTCTGACGGCGTTCGTCGGCTTGCCGGAGCGCCAGGTCACCGTTACGCATTCGAAGGCTCCTGAAGTGATCGAGCACCACCCCGACCTGGCCCTTGCGTTCGACCATGACATTGCGGCGTTTGAGAGCGACATCGAAGCCCAACTCGCGGAAACCGAGCAGGTGATCAAGGCCGCGGTCGATGAGGCCGGTGAGGTCGCTCGCTCGAGTTTGGAGAAGGCGCTCGATCAGGTCAGGAGCATCCGGGAGGCGCTCGCGTTGACCGCTCTGGACGGCATCGAACCAGGCCCCGTCGATGGCGTCGCGGCGCCGGTTCCGGCGCCGCCGGCTCCGCGGAGCGTCGGTCGCGGTTCACCCCCTTCGGTGGATTCGCCCTCGAAGACTCCGTCGCGGACCGCGCGGCGCGGGCCGCCCCCAACCGTCGGGACGATGTCGTTGATTCGGCCGGGGGTGCGAATTGCATTTCTCAGTGACTTTCAGCCGCCGGTGAAGCCGTCGATCCGGGCGGGGGCGGACGGGATCATCGGGTTGATCGAGGGCGTCGGTGCTGATGTCTTCGGAGACCTCACCCCGACGCCGGACGACGTCGCTCAGGCTGGGCGCGAGATCACAGCGATCGCTGAGATCCGGCATGCCCGTGGTCGGGCGCCGATCGACTCGGAGGCGACGCAGGAGCGCGTCCACGAATTCGTCCGCGCCGACCGTGACCTCGATGCGATTCTGTGGATTGCGCCGGATCGTCGCGATGGCCGGGTGCTCGTTCTCATCGCGACAGATCGCGGATACCATTACGACGAGACCGACTCGGTCCATCCGGGCTTGATCGCGAAGTACGCGCTCCCGTCGAACAACTGACTCAGCCGCCGCCGCCCTGGCTGACCACGGCAAGACGTTCGAGCAATCGATATGCCTTTCCGCTCTTGATTGCTTCCTTGGCCAACTCGACGCCTTCGTCTAAGTGCGAAACAGCGCCGGCCACGACGAGGGCCGCGGCGGCGTTGAGAACGACAACGTCGCGGTGTGTCGTGCTCGAACCATCGAGCGAGGCCTTGACGAGCGACGCCGCGTGTTTCAGATCGCTCGCCCGCAGGTCTTCCGGGCGAGCCGCTTCGAGGCCGAAGGATCGACCGTCGACGGTTTCTTCGTGGACCTGTCCATCGCGGACCCACGCAACCCGATTGATCGCAGCCGTGGAGAGTTCGTCCATCCCGTCGTCGGAGTGCGCGACCAACGCGGACGTTGCGCCGAGACCGGCGAGCGCGTGCGCCACAAGGCCGACGAATTCGGGTCGGTAGACACCGATCACCTGGCGGCCGGCCCCAGCGGGGTTCGTGAGCGGTCCAAGCAGATTGAACACCGTCGGTGACCCCAAGCTGGCCCTGGGGCCTGCGGCGTGTTTCATCGCTGGGTGGTGGCGGATCGCGAAGCAGAAGCACACGCCGACCTCGCGTAAACACAACGCTTGAACGTTGGGCGTCGCGTCGATGTTGACCCCCAACGCGGCGAGGGCTTCCGCCGAGCCGCGGCCGGTTCGGCTGCGGTTGCCGTGCTTGGCGACGACGACGCGGGACAAACCCGACGCGGTCGGCGGGGTGACCGATGCGGCGACGAGCGCCGCCGCGGTCGAGATATTGAACGTCTTCGCTGCGCCACCGGTCCCGCAGGTGTCGATGAGGGCTTCGCTGTCGTTCGGCTGGAAGGGCACCGTGGTGACATGCCGGCGCATGACCCTCGCAGCACCGAGCAACTCGTCGGCGTCGACGCCCTTCGCCTGGATGAGGGCGAGCACCGCCCCAATCTGGGCATCGTCGAGCCGCCCGGAGAGGAGGTCGTCGAACAGCGATTCGGTGGTATTCGCCCCGAGCGGTCGCCGCTGGATCAGCTCCGAAATCGCTCTGTGGGCCCGTTCTGAGGCATTCTCGGGCGTCGCATGGGTCTTATTCACGTCGCGAGGATAGGTGCAACTGGTCGCTCCCCGATCCCTAAGGTGTAGGTATGACAACTGCTCCGGTGCAAAGCCTGAGGGCCGCCCAGGCCGTGGCCTCGCGAGGTCGGCTCGCTCGAGGTGTCTCTGCCGCTGGGCTGGCGTTGGCCGTCGGCGGGGTTATCAGCGTTGCGGCGGTCGGGGCGTCCAAGTGGTTCGGCTGGGAGCTCCCCTGGTGGCTCGCGCTGGCTGTCCCGAGCGTCGTCGCCGGCTCGCTGGGATTCGTGACCGGGTGGCGTCGGACCGACCGGCTGATCGCATCGGCCGCGAAGCTCGACGAGGCGATGGGTTGGCGCGACCGGGTGAGCAGCGCTATCGGCTTCGGCGAAGCGAAGGGCCCGTTCGAGGCGATCGCGGTCTCCGAGGCGGAGTCGCTCGCGGCGTCGGCTCGTCCGGAGCGCGCGGTCGAGATTCGTTTCGGTCCGCCTTGGTCGTTCTGGGCGGGCTCGCTCGCGGTCGCGACCGCGGCCTTCGCGTTTGTCCCGACATCGATTGAAGAGCAGGGACCGGACGCGCGCGAGTTGGAGCGTCGCGAGGCCGCGGCCGATCAGATCGACGAAGCGGTGCGCGACGTGCAGCGCGAAGTTCAGGGGGAGGAGCTCTTCGCGAGCGATGACGAGGAGAACGTCGACGGCGCCAGCGAAGAAGAACTCGCCGCGTTCGACGAGATTCAGCGGGCCCTCGCGGAAGGCGAGATCGATGCCGACGAAGCGCTTGGGCAGGCGGCAGAAGCTGTCGAGCAGAAGGCGTCGGAACTCGAGGCACGCGCGGACGCGGAGCGGGACGCGACCGATGCGTTGAGCGAGGCCGCGTCGGGTGCAGAGCCCGAAGACGAACGGGTCCAGGAACTCGCGGACAAGTTGTCGCAAGGCGATCTGGCCGCGGCCCGTGACGCGGCGCGGGAGATGCTCGATCAGACCGATCGCCTGAGCCCCGAGGAGCGGGATCGGCTCGCGAAGGGGCTGGAAGACTTGGCCGATGCGCTCGATGCGGAGCGGGCGGAGTCGGAGCAGTCTCTGCCGGGAGCGGGAGCGCCAGAGGGTGGAAGCGAACGCGGGGCAACGCCACCGCCCACGCTTGAAGAGCTCACCGAACGGTTGAGGCAAGAAGGTCTGAACGAAGATGCGGCCCGCGACGCGGCTCAGAAGGAGTTGGAGCGGCAGCAACGCGAAGAGGCGGAGCGTCAGGCCGCGGACGACGCGCGGCGGCTGAGTGAAGCGCTGCGCGAGACGGCGGATGAAGTCCGCGAGGACGGAGCCAGCGAGGACGCGTCGGTCGACGAGCAGACGGGTGATCGCTTGGAGCCTGAGGTTTCGGAAGGCGAAGGCGAGCAAGGGACGGCCCCGCAGGGCGAGGGTGAGACACCAAGCGAGGCCCAGACCGATTCGGACCAAGCGACGGATCCTTCACAGTCAGAGGGTACGTCGGGCGACCAAGAGGGCTCACCTCAGGGGGGCTCGGAATCGGAGGATGCGTCGGGGCGGAGCCCGCAGGACGCCAACGACCCAACCAACCCGGCGGCACGCGAGGGCGACCCGGCGGGCGGCGAGCCTAACTCGAGCGAAGGTGGATCTGATGCCGCTGAACCGGCAGAGGATGTCAGCGGTGGGCAAGGCGCCGAAGACGCAACACGCGGCGACGTTGGCGAAGGCCAGCGACAAGCCGCTGACCCAAACGAGCAAGGGACCGAGCGCGGAACACAGCAGCAACCCGGTTCCCAACCCGGGGAGCAGCCCTCTTCGCGGCCGGCCGACCCGAATCAGCAGCAACCGGCCGGTGAACAGCCGGGTGGTGAACAGCCGGGTGGTGAGCAGCCGGGCGGTGAGCAGCCGAGTGGTGAGCAACCGGGCGATGAGCAACCGGGCGATGAGCAACCGGGCGATGAGCAGCCGGGCGGTGAGCAGCCGGGTGGTGAGCAGCCCGAACCTGAGCAATCGGGTGGTGAACAGTCCGGGGATGAACAGGCCGGGGGTGAGCAGGCCGGGGGTGAGCAGTCGGAGGGTGGTCAGTCACCCGACGGGGCACCACCGGAGGGGGGCCAGCCGAATCCCGATGGTTCCGGACAGGGCACCCAGCCGTCGAACGAACCCGGTGGCGACGGCCCGGGCATGACGCCCGGCGATGCCGGTGACAGCGGGCGCGATGAAACCGGCGAGAGTGCCGAGGGTGGCTCGAGCAATTCGGACAACGGCAAGGGGGGCTCGGGGGCTGGGACGGGCGACCGTTTGAACCGCGAGCTCGATCGCCTCGCTCAACGGCAAAGAGAAGGTGAGCAAGACCGGGAGCGTGCTCAGCAACTGCGCGAGCGGGCCGAAGAGTTGCTCAGCGACGCCTCGCCCGAAGAACGCGCTCGCATGCGAGAGCTTGCGGAGCAATACCAGAGGTTCCGCGAGGAGTCTGGGCAGGGCTTCGAGGACGAGTTCTTCGATGCACGAGGCGAGAGTCGTGAGGCCCCTGTCGAGGGCTCCGGTCAGAAAGCAGACCTCCTCGAAGACGTGCCTGGGCAGGGGGGCGCCTCGACTTCGTCGACGCTCTCTGAGCAGACAGTGCGCGAAGCCGCGGATGGCGCCGAGCGGGCGATCGAGCAGCAGGGCGTGCCGCGGCGATTGCATCGATACGTTCGCGACGTGTATCGACGCTTCGTTGAAACGGCTGAGCAAACCGAGAAGGGCCTCGCCCCGATCGGTCCGGACGCGGATTCGGGTGGTTCGGGCGGCGATGATTGATCGAGATCGCGTAGGCTGAGGGCGTGAGCTTCGAAGATCCACGTTGGTTGTGGTTGCTGGGGCTTGCGATCCCGGTCGCGGCCTTCGGTCTGCGCTGGTTCATCGCTATGAGTTCGCTCCGGCGATGGTCGGCGGTCGTTTCGAGGGCGTTGCTTTCGGGTCTGATCATCGCGTTGCTCGCCGGCGCAAGCTCGGTGCGTGAGGTCGACCGGCTCGCGGTCGTTGCTGTGGTCGACGTCTCGGGCAGTGTCGATCGATTCGGTGAGGTCGACGCGGCGGCGGAGGCACGCGAGTGGCTGGAGGCCGCGAGCGACGGGCGGGGACCCGACGACCTCTTGGGCGTGGTGACATTCGACGGGCGCGCGGTGACGGTGGCGACGCCGACGACCGCGAACGTCCTCGAGCGTTCGCTCTCGCCCTCGGGCCTGGAGGGGAGCGATCTATCCGGGGCGCTGCGGTACGCGGCGGGGCTGATCCCACCGGACGCCGGAGGGCGGCTGGTCGTCTTTAGCGATGGGAACGCGACCGGGGGAGACCCTCTGGCGGCCTCGCGCGCTTTGGCACAGGGGACACGCAGCGCTCGTATCGACGGTGCCGGCGGGCTCGCGGTCGACGTGGTCCCGATCGAGTATCGCGTCGAGAACGAGGTGATCGTCGAACAGGTCGATGCGCCGCCGCAGGCCGCGGCTGAGTCGACGGTCGTGGTGCGGGTTGTCCTTCGCTCGACCGGACCGGCCACCGGGACGCTCCGGCTGTTCCGCAAGGGCCAGCCTGTCGATGCGACTCCGGACGAACCGGGCACCGGTCGGCGGATCACGCTCGATGCCGGCCGGCGGGTTGAGCAAATCATCGTCAAACTCGACGACGATGGCGTCCATCGCTTTGATGCGGTGTTCGAGCCGGATCCGTCGAGCGATGGCTCGCCGGTCGACCGCGTGAGGGCGAACAACACCGGCGCCTCGCTCACGGTCACGCCCGGGCGCGGCACGGTTCTGCTTGTTGACGGGGTGAGCCAGGGCGACCCGGGTGGGCGTGGACGCGTCCTCGCGCGGGCGCTCGGGCGGCAGGGCATCGACGTAGAGGTTGTTGGCACGGCGGGCGTTCCGCGGAGCGTGCTCGAACTGCAGGTCTACGACCTCGTGATCTTGCAGGACGTTCCTGCAGAGGACGTGCCCGATGCGACGCAGGCACAGCTGGTGTCGTACGTCGAGGACGTCGGCGGTGGACTGCTGATGCTGGGCGGGCCGCAGAGCTTCGGCGCTGGAGGTTGGAAGGGTTCGACGCTCGAACCGATCTTGCCCGTCAACCTTGACGTCCCCGAAGAGTTGATTGTCCCAGAGGCCGCGATCGTCTTTGTTCTGGACAACTCGGGCTCGATGGCCCGGGGTGTGAGCGGGTCGGCGAGAACCCAGCAGGAGATTGCGAACGAGGCCGCGGCCAGGGCGATCATGACGCTCGATCCGCAGGACATGATCGGCGTGATGTCGTTCAACAGCACGGCTCAGGTCGTGCACGAGCTGGATCGGAACACGCTCCCGGGGAGGACGGCGCAGAAGGTTCGCGCGATCGCGAGCGGCGGGGGGACCAGCATTGGTCCGGCGCTGCGCATCGCCCGCGATCAGTTGCGCGTGGTGGACGCGAAGCTCAAGCACGTGATCGTCCTGACCGACGGGCGTTCGAGCGATCCGGAGTCGCTGCCCGACCTGTGCGCCGAGATGCGCCAGCAGCACGGCATCTACACCACGACGATCGGCGTGGGCGATGGGGCGGATACCGAGACGCTGGACCTGATGGCCCGTCAGGGCGGCGGGGCGTTCTACAACGTGATCAACCCGAACGTGCTGCCGAGGGTGTTCCTCAAGGCGGTTCGGGTGGTGCGGAGCCCGATGATCCGGGAGGTTCCGTTCGATGTCGTGCCGCTCCCGACGGGGAGCCCGTTGACGGTTGGTGTGGGGAGCATGCCTCGCCTCGAGGGGCTTGTGCTCACGCAAGCACGCGATGAGCCGACGATTACGTATGCGCTAGCTACACCCGACGCCGAACCGGTCCTGGCCCACTGGCCGGTCGAGCTTGGGCAGGTCGGGGCGTTCACGAGCGACGCGCACCGATGGGCGCGCCGCTGGCTGAACTGGGATGGGTACTCGGGCTTCTGGGCGCAGGTGGTCCGAGGGTTGAGCAGGACGAACTCGGGTGAGGGTGGGGAACTGCGAACGGTGCTGACGCCCGAGGGCATGCGCATCCGCTATTCGGCCTACACCGATGAGGGCGAGCCGATCGATCTGCTCACCGTCCCGGCGACGATTTATGGTCCGAGTGGAACCGAGCGTGAAGTCGTGCTGACGCAGACCGGCCCGGGCGAGTACGAGGCGGTCGAACAGGCCGATGCGAGCGGGACGTACGTCGTTGTCGCGAGACCTCAACTCGGGCGAACGAGCCTGACGCCGGCGATGGGCGGCGTGAACGTGTCGACCGGTGCTGAGTTCCGCCGATTGGAAAGCGATCGAGGACTGCTTGAGCGGATCGCTTCGGAGACTGGCGGGCGTGTTCTTTCACTCGACGCGCCCGAGGCCGCGGCGCTGTTTGACCGAGCCGGGGTTCCGCCGCGCGAGGCGAGCACACCTCTGTGGCCGATTCTGTTGGTGTGGACCTTGATCGTTTTCGTCGTGGATGTCGGTACGCGTCGCGTCGCGTGGGACCGGCTCATCGGCAATGAGTTCGGCGATCGGGCGACCCGGCGGGCCGCGGCGGCGCGTTCTGCGGACGCGGCAAAGCAGCTCAAATCGGCCAAGGCTTCGGTCGCCAAACGCGTTGGTCCGGCGGTGCGCACGTCCGCGTCGGCGAAGGGCGATGGCGCGAAGGCTGGAACCGTGAAGGCGGACGGCCCGACGCCCCGGGCTCGTCCGGTTCAGCAGTCGGCGCCGGAAACACCCAAAGAACAGCCTCGTCCGAAGGCTCCGAAACGCGATGTTTCGGAGGGCGCCGCGGGACTCTTGGCGGCGAAGCGCCGTGCTCAGAAGCGGTTCGATAGCGAAAGCGAATAGACGTCCGGCCCAGTGAGCGGCGGATGCTCGCCCGTTTGTCACGGGCGCGTCACCGCTTCGTCACGCGGCGGTCACTGTTTCGTCACGCCTCGGTCACCTGCGGGTCGAAAGACGCCCGACGGTGCATTCGTGCGCATCGATGTCCGTACAACGGAACACGCGGTTCGGCCGCGTCAATCGAAAGGACACGTGATGCGCACGAACAGGTTGTGGGGAACGAACAACGGACGTTTGGCGGCTGGAGTATTGGCGCTTGTGACGGGCATGGCGATGGGGTTCACCCCGGTGGGCAACGTCGAAGCACCGGTGATGCCGGCGGTTGTTGAACCGATCGCGCCTCACGATCGACCGGTGATCCAACTCGCGTTGCTGCTGGACACGTCGAACAGCATGGACGGGCTTATAGACCAGGCCCGGGCGTCGCTCTGGGCCGTGGTGAACCAGTTGTCGAAGGCGAGCTATGACGGCGAGGCACCCGACGTTCAGGTGGCGCTCATCGAATACGGAAACAACGGGATCCCCGCGAGCAAGGGGCACGTGCGTTTGCGTACCAACTTCACGACGGATCTTGATCTGTTGAGCGAGCAGCTTTTCGGCCTGCGAACCAACGGCGGCGACGAATGGTGCGGGCGTGCGATCCATGAGGCGATGTCCACGCTCCGTTGGTGGTCGGGTTCGGTTGCGACCGAAGACGCGACGGTCGACTCTCTTTCGGAGGCGGCGATGGAGGCGGTCGAGCAGGGGTTCGGCGCCCCATCCATCGAGCTCTCCGTCGTGCCCGGGCCGGTGGTCAAGCTTCTCGTGATCGCCGGCAACGAGCCGTTCAGCCAGGGGGCGACGTTGTATCAAAGCGCGATCTCAACCGCGCGTGGGTTGGACGTCACGGTGAACACGGTTCACTGCGGCGATCGTGGCGAGGGCGCACGCACAGGATGGGAAGATGGCGCCAGGCTCGGGGGCGGGCTGTACGCGAGCATCGACAGCAACCACAAGATCGTCGAACCGCCGACACCCTACGACAAGCGCCTAGGCGAGCTGAACGCCGAGCTCAACGCGACCTATTTACCCTTCGGTGTTCGAGGGGTCGAGATGGCGGACCGCCAGATGCGCCAAGACGCGTTGAACTCGGCCGCCGGCCAAGCGGCACCGAGGGCCGCGGCTAAGGCGAGCAGCGCGTACGTGCAAACGTGGGACCTTGTTGACGCGATCGATCAGGGCGGCGTGGTGCTTCGTGAGATCGATGCAGAGCAACTCCCCGAGGATCTTCAAGGGCTTGAGTACAACGAACAGATCGCAAAGGTGAACAAAGCACGAGACGAGCGGGGTCGGGTTCGTGCCGAGATCCTCAAGATCACAGCCGAACGAACCCAGTTCGTCGTCGATTGGAAGGCGAAGCAGGCCCAGGCGCCGCAGACGCTCAACGACGCGCTCCTCTCCGCGATTCGGGAGCAGGTGACCGGTCTGGGATACCGCTTCGATGAGTAACGGTCAGACGAGGGCGCCGTCGCAGGTGAGCCCGCTCGCGTCTGTGATGCGGACGCGGGCCATCGTCCCGATCAGGTCATCGGCCGGCGTCGGATGATCGGCCGGGATGTCGAGATGAACAATGAGGTCACCGTCGGTGCGGGCAGCGAGCTGAACCGTTCCTTCCGACCCGCTTCGGGATGCACGTGCTTCTTCGGTCGCGGGTGAGGAATCGCCCCCGCCCATGAGACTCTTACGACCGCCGACGGTGAGCGACACCATGCCCTTGCCGACCTTGGTGTCCTCGCCGCGGCGTTTGCGTTCGCGCCGGCTGAAGCCCTCGATGAGCACGTCGAACTCACGTCCGACCTGCTCTTTGCCGATCTGCTCGGAGATCTCGGCTTGCACGGCGAGCAAACGGTTGTTGCGTTCGCGTTTAATCGCGTCGGGGATATCGTCGGGGATCTTGTCGTACGCCGTCGTCCCTGGGCGGGGCGAGTACTTGAAGATGAAGCAGTTTTTGTACCGGCTGCGTCTGACCAAGTCGACGGTCATCTCGAAGTCGTCGTCGGTCTCGGTTGGGAAGCCGACGATGATGTCGCCCGAGAGCATGAGCGGGCGCCCGAGCTCGGGCTGGTCGAGATGCTCGCGGCACCTGTGGACGAACTCGTCGTACTCCTCGACGGTGTAGCCACGGTTCATCATCTTGAGCATCCGGTTCGACCCGGTTTGGGCGGGCACGTGGATGTATCGGCAGATCCGGGGGTGGTCGCGGATGACCTCGAGCACGTCGTCGCCAAAGTCTCTCGGGTAGCTGGTGACGAAGCGGAGGCGTTGGATCGCCGGGACTTCGTCATGGATGCGGGCGAGCAGGTCGGCGAAGGTCGTCGTGTTCTCGCCGGCGAGCGGGTCGCGGCGATGCCCTCCCTTGAACGCGCGTCCCTTCTGGGGTTGCACGACGCCCTCGACCGTCACGGCGGCGCCGTGCTCGAATCGGTAGTGGTTGACCGTTTGCCCGAGGAGGGTGATCTCGATGACGCCGGCGTCGGCGAGCTTTTTGCACTCGTCAACGATGTGATCCGGCGGGCGGTGCACCTCGGCGCCGCGCGTAAAGGGCACGACGCAGTAGGTGCAGAATTTGTTGCAGCCCCTCGTGATCCTGACATAGGCGGACCTGCCGGCGTTGGCATCGGTGGGGGAGACCGCGCGCGAGAGGTCGAGCATCTCCAGCGTGTCGTTTGCGGCGGCGAGGGTCGACGTGCGCCGGCTCGAAGAGCCTTGCAGGGCGACGGCTCGGGCCGACTTGGCGTGGGCGGTTTGCGGGCGGGGGTCGTCGGCGAGCAGGCTGTCGCGCGTGCGCACCGCGTTGTCGAGCAAACCCGGGAGCTTGTCGAGTTCTGCAGGCCCGCACAGCAGATCGACGACGGGCATGCGGTCGATGAGGTCGGTCCCGTCGCGTTCTGCCATGCAGCCGAGGACGCCTACCACGAGATCGGGCTTGGTCGACTTGGCCTTCTTCATCTCGCCCAGGCGGGACCAGACCTTTTGCTCGGCTTGTTCGCGGACCGAGCAGGTGTTGTAGAGGACGACGTCGGCCACAGCGGCGTCTGTGGTGAAGCGGTAGCCCAAGCCCGAGAGCTGTCCAACGACCAACTCGGAGTCGAGTTCGTTCATCTGGCAGCCGAACGTCTCAAGATAGACGGTCTTCGCGTCTCCGAGGGCAGATGACTCTTCGAGTTGGTCTTGAGGTCCGGGCATGGCCCGAACGATACGCCCGGGACCCGGGTCTGGCCCGTCGTCATCGCTCGGTCCGGTAGCATCGGGAGATGAAGCGTCCCGAGTGGGTCACCAAGCTCCCCCTGTCAGGCAAGCTGCTGGCGTTATTCGGCCTTGCCGCCACGGCTTTGCTGCTCGTCGCGTCGAGCCTGCCCTGGCTCCGCATGCAGAGCCTTGTGCAGGCGGGGCAACTGGAGACCGCTCGGGAATTGGTCGCCGCGTGGCTCGCCATCGACCCTGACACGTCGGTTGACCGGGCGATCATCTGGGCCGACGCGACCCTGGTCCCGCTGGGGCTCGAGTCGGCGAAGACCGTCGCCAAGTCTGATCCTTTCGTCGCCAGGGCGGTCGAGCGGTTCGAGGACGATCCGCTCCGCAACGAACTGTTCGAGCAGGACTGGGACGGCTGGGCTCGGGCGAGCCGCTACGCGGCCGCGCGGAGAACCCCGGGCGGGGACCTCACCGGTTTGATCGTGCTCGAGCGGACGAGTGACCGCGCCGCGGCCTTGCTCGCCGTGAACTCGCTCTACGTCTTGGCGGCCGGTTCGGGCGTGCTCGCGGTCTCGCTTCCACTGTTCGCGTTGATTGTTGCGAGGGTGATCCTCCGCCCCGTTCGCGACCTGCGCGACTGGGCGGAACGGGTGCGCGATGGAAACCTCGACGCGCGGAGCGAGGTGACGACCGGGGATGAGTTCCAAGAACTGGCAGAGACGTTCAACCTCACGCTCGATGAACTGCAGGATCAGCAGGCGAGGCTGAAGGCCGTGAACGCGGCGATGGACCTCAAGCTCAGCGACCTCGCTGAAGCGAACGACGCGCTCGACCGCGCGAGCAAGCTCAAGGGCGAGTTCCTCGCGAACGTGAGCCACGAGCTTCGGACGCCTCTCAACAGCGTGATCGGGTTCGCGGAGCTGCTGCTCGCTATCGCAGAGACCGAAGTCGCTAAAGCAGCTCAAGAAGGCGACGAGCCTCCGGCGAGCATCGCGAAGCGGAGGCGGTACCTCAGCAACATCGTGACAGCTGCCCGCAACTTGCTCGAGTTGATCGAGAGCCTCCTCGAACTCGCGAAGATCGAGGCGGGGCGGATCGAGGTCCGCACCGAACGGATGAGCGTTGAGGAGGCATGCCGCGGCATGGTCACGCTCATCGAGCCTCTCGCGTCGCGCTCTGGTGTCTCGGTTGATCTGACTGTGGAGCCTGGGCTCCCGTTGATCGAAACCGACCAAAAGAAGTTCCAGCAGATCGTGTTCAACCTTCTGAGCAACGCCGTGAAGTTTTCTGATCCGGCGGTCAACGACGGAAAGCCCGGGAGGGTGGCGTTGCGTGCCGAGCGGCTCGCTCTGAAAGATGATGCGGGCGACCGCATCCGCGTGAGCGTGATCGACAACGGTCCCGGGATCCCCGCTGAAGAACAGAGCCGCGTGTTTCGCAAGTTTGAACGCGTCGAAGGCACGCACACCACGGCCACCGGTGGCACCGGCCTGGGGTTGTCGATCTGCCGCGAACTCGCCGAGGTGCTCCAAGGTGAGTTGCAGCTCGTCAGCGAGGTTGGGGCGGGGGCGATGTTCAGCCTGATCGTGCCCTTGAAGCTCGACGCGAGCCGGATCGCAGAAACCAAGCTGGAGGCGAGGTTTCGGGGGTCATTGGGCCGCATGGACGAGTGGGAGTGACTCGCTGACCCGTATCGGCAGCCGGCCGACTCCCGTTGTCTCGTTTCGCGGGTTCTCAACGCGACGGTATTGCTCTTGCACCCCAGCGTCGCATGCGGACCTCGCCTCGTCTCGTTGTTCCAAGCCATTGAGACGCGACGGCGACGATGCTGCGCCACGCGAGTTGGCAGCGTGTTGGTGTACGAGCGAGAAAATCAACGTTGCCACTGAACCGGATTCTGGAATCAAAACCTGCCCTGGCGGACGGTGAAGCGGTGCGACCGACGTGTACCCGATGCGGCGATGCTCGGAGATCCCATGCTTCCCCTTGACTATGTCCGACTTGTCTGTAGTCTCGGCTGTGCGCTCCAGGCATGGAGGCCGATAACACTCAAGGCTGCCTGTTGAAGGGAAGAGATTATGGTTCACGGCCTGCGACTCAGCGCGCTGAGCGCCCTTGTAGGGGTTGCCCTTACGTGTGGCTCGGCCACCGCCCAGCTTTCAACCGCATTCAGCTATCAGGGCGTGCTCGATGATGGTGGGTC
The DNA here is from genome assembly GCA_038748775.1 of Planctomycetota bacterium. Lineage (GTDB taxonomy): Bacteria > Planctomycetota > Phycisphaerae > Phycisphaerales > UBA1924 > DAIQNV01. Next base: position 215,830 of record JBCDIT010000001.1, on the reverse strand, counting down.
GCCGGCGAACGGGGCGTACGACTTCCAGTTCCAGCTCTTCGACGCCGAGATCGGCGGAGCGGCGGTCGGCCCGATCGTGAGCAGCCTGAACCAAGCGGTGACGGACGGGCTTATCCAGCAGCAGCCCGACTTCGGGTCGGTTTTCACCGGGCAGCGTTTGTGGATTGAAGTTCGCGTGCGTTCTGCCGGAAGCGGTGCATACTCGGCGCTGCCCCGTCGCGAGATCGTTGCGGCTCCGAACGCGCAATTCGCTGTGCGCGCGGCCGAGGCGACGTTCGCGGAGACCTCGGGAACGACCCTCGACGAGGCCATCAACAATGGTTCCGATGTTGATCTCGGGAGCGATCTCATCAGCATTACCGATGGCGTGGGAACGATGTTCTTCGGGGCCGGGGATGACTTCGGCAACAACGTGCTGCAGTTCCTTGGTTCCACCGGCGACTTCGCGGTTTACTTCGCCGAGGACCAGGACGGCGGCGCCGGATTCATGAGTGTGGCGAGCGACCCCGCCTTCTTCAACGGTATATTCCTGGACGGCGACAACAACGGGACGGCAAGCCCGGGTCTGACGATGTTCGGAAACGCCGCCATCCTCGATCTTTCGATGGATCAGGTCGGGAGTGCGAGTGTCGCGTTGCCGACGGACGCTGTTGAGAGCCGGGAGATTCTCAACGAGGCCGGTGTCGCGGGGGTCGAAAACGCCAACAGCCCCGTCGTTTTGACCACCACTGTCCAGACCGTTGAGTCGGCGACCATCGTGGCTCCGTCGGTCGGCTTCGTTCTTGCGATCGCGACGGTTGAGGTGCGGGCCGATCACCAGACCGGGTCAGATACAACGGTGACGTTCGGGCTCTCCCAGTCGCCTGCTGCGTTCCAGAGCGGCCTGGAGTACAGCTTAGAGATCGAAGCGTCCGTGGCCACCGATCCAAACATTTTCAGAGCGCTGTCGCTCCACGGCCTGTTTGACGTGACCCCTGGGACGCAGACCATCTACCTGAACGGGAGCGGCACGGATAGCAGTAACCGTACTTCGGATATCACAGACGTGCAGATGACGCTCGTCTTCATTCCGACGGCGTACGGGAACGTGCCTCGCTTGCCGCCCGAACTCGTGGGCGACGACGAGATGCTCGTCGCTGCGGGTGCTCGTGGCCCGATCACGCCCGGCGAGATCGCGGCCGAGCGCGAGGCCGCGATGGCGGCCAACCTCGCTCGGATGGAAGCGGAGATGGCGGTGATGAAGGCGGAAATGGATGCGATGAGGGCGGAGCGCCAGCAAAGCCAGCCGGTGAACTGATCCGTCCGGCGTTTGTTGTCCGCATAGCGCAAGAACCAAGCGCCCGCGCTTCGGGTGTGCCCAAGTTCGAAAGAGAGCAGAAGTGATGTTGAATCGAATCTCGCCCACGGTCCTCGGCACTATCGCGGCCTTGGCGTTCGGAACGACCACGGCTTCCGCCCAACTCTCGACCGCGTTCAGCTACCAGGGCGTGCTTGAAGACGGCGGGTCTCTTGCGAATGGGGCGTACGACCTCCGGTTCCGCCTCTTCGATGCGGAGGTCGGCGGCGCTCAGGTCGGCAGCACGTTCACGAGCCTCAACCAGGCTGTCTTTGATGGCTTGATCCAGCAGCAGCCCGACTTCGGGGCGGCGTTCGACGGTCGGCGTCTGTGGATCGAGGTCGGCGTGCGTCCCGCGGGGAGCGGCTCCTTCGCGGCGTTGCCTCGCCGCGAGATCGTGTCGACGCCCAATGCGCAATTCGCGATGCGTGCCGCGGAGGCGACGTTCGCGCTCACGTCGGGCACCACGCTCGACGAGGCGATCGACAACGGGGCCGATGTCGACCTGGGCACCGACCGGATCACCATCACCGACGGGGTCGGCACGATGCAGCTTGGCGCCGGCGATGATTTCGACAACAACGTACTCCAGATCTATGGCAGCGACGGCAGCCCGGCGGTGTACATCGCCGAAGACCAAGACGGTCAGGCCGGATTCGTCAACATCCCGAGTGACTCCGTGTTCTTCAACGGGTTTGCCGTTGATGGGAATTACCTCGGCACGGGTAGTCCGTTTCTACGGATGTTCGGCAATGTGCTCACCTTCTTCGATATGAGCGCGAGCGGGAACGACGCGGTCTTGCTTCCGAACGACGCGATTTCCGCCAACGAGACGCTCGATGAGGCGGGGCTCGCGTTCGCGAGGCGGATCGCCGTTGTCGGGGTCGGCAGCCCGATGGTGATCGATTCACGGACGATCACCCCGCCGGCGGACGGGTTCGTCGTCGCGCTCGCGACCGCGCAGCTCTTCATCGACCACGTCACCGGGTCCGACACCGCCGTGAACGTTGCGGTCGCGCTCTCACCAGACACGACGTCTGTCGCGAACCGCGCCCGCATCGAGATCGAGAGTTCGGTCGGCACCGATCTCAGCCTTTCGAGGTCGGTCACGACCCACAACGTGTACGACGCGACGGCCAACACGCCGCTCACCGTCTACCTCAACGCCGGCGCCACCGGCGCGGGCACCGGCACCGACGTGGGTGATTCCCAGCTCACGCTGATCTTCGTGCCGACGTCGTACGGCACCGTGTCGCGCGTCCCGGGCGATGCTGGCCGGGGTGTTCCGCTCGACAACGAGTCGGGGCCGCTCGTTCCCGCCCCGACCGAGGCCGATCTCGCCGCCGAACGCGGGGCGTCGATCGATGTGAACGTCGCTCGGATGGAGGCGGAGATCGCGGCGATGAAGGCGGAGATGGAGGCGATGCGGGCGATGCTGGGCCAGGGCCCGCAGGGCACGGACGAGTAGAACGCCTCGGTTGGGCATCAAGTCGGGTTTCGTTGTTTCGGTGGTGGCGATTTGTGATTACCTTCGTCCGTGGGTCGCGCTGTTTTCAAGAGGGAATTTGCATGTTTGAGTGTACGCGGGCGTTGTCGGTCGTCATCGGTCTCGGTCTCGCGGTTGCTCCGGCCGCCGCTCAGCTTTCCACCGCCTTTAGCTATCAGGGTGTGCTCGAGGACGGCGGCTCGCCCGCCAACGGGGCGTTCGACATCCAGTTCAGGTTGTTCACCGCTGAGCTTGGTGGATCACAGGTCGGGCCGGTGGTGACCAGTCTCAACCAAGCGGTGAGCGACGGCCTGATCCAGCAGCAGCCCGACTTCGGCGACTTCTTCGTCGGCCAGCGGCTTTGGATCGAAGTCAGCGTGCGACCCGCCGGTGGCGGCGCGTACGCGGCGCTGCCCCGCCGTGAAATCCTGTCAACGCCGAACGCCCAATACGCCGTCCGCGCGGCGGAAGCGACGTTCGCGGCGACCTCTGGAACAACCCTCGATGAAGCGATCGACAACGGCGCCGACGTCGACCTGGGCTTCGATCTGATCAGCTTGACCGATGGCCTCGGGACCATGTTGCTCGGAGTGGGTGACCTCTTCGGGAACGACGCGCTCCAGCTGTACGGAGGTGACGGGAACCCGGCGGTGTACTTCGCTCGCGACTCGGACGGCACGGCGGGGTTTCTGAGCGTCGCAAGCGATCCAAGTTTCTTGAACAGCATCCGGCTCGACGGAAGCTTCAATGGGTCGGGGAGCCCGAGGCTGGGCATTTTCGGGGACTCCGTCGCCTCTTTCGATATGAGCAGCAGCGGTCCGGCCAGCGTCTCGCTCCCGGTCGACGCCATCGAGAGCGCGGAGATGTTCGACGAGCCGGGAGTCGCTTCGATCTGGTCCAGCTCGTTCTTCAGGCTCACACCGACCATCACCACGGTGTTTTCGCGGACGATCACGGTGCCGAGCGATGGCTTCGTCGTCGCCCTCGGTTCGTTCGAGGCCTTCGTGGACCACGAGACCGGAACGGACACCGCGATCACGATGCTGCTCACGACCAACCCATCGGGCGCGACGCCGAACTACCGCACCGAGATCGAAGCCTCGGTCGCGACCGACTTGAGCCTGTCGCGGACGATCGATCTTCACAACATCTTCGCCGTCAGCGCGGGATCGACGACGGTGTACGCGAGGGCGTCCGCCACGGGTGGAGGCGACAGCACGGACCTCGCCGACAGGCGTCTCACACTGATGTACTTCCCGACCGCGTACGGCAGCATTACGCCGCGTCTACCCGGAGATGCGCAAAACACCGGCGAAGCGTTCGTCCCGGCGCCGGCGCCGCGAGGCGACGAGATCGCGATCGAGCAGGCCGAGTCCGTCGCGGCGAACTTCGCTCGGATGCAAGCCGAGATGGCAGCGATGAAGGCCCAGATCGAGGCTCTCCGAGCCGAGACCGGGCAGGGAACCGGTCGATGACCGGATCCGGTTCAAAATCTGAGAAAACTTGGCTTTCCCCTTCCGGAACATCCCACGAATTTCGCTACTCTCGGTAGTGATAGGAGACCCGTCTATGCGTCCGACGACCCTTGCTGCTTCGTGCATCGCCCTTTGTTCGGCACCTGCTCTTGCGCAGCCATTCTCGATCGACTTCTTCACCATCGATGGCGGTGGCGGCACTTCGAGTGGCGGCGGGTTCACGCTCTCGGGCACCATCGGCCAGCCCGATGCCGGCACCCTCACCGGCGGAGGTTTCACGCTGACCGGTGGCTTCTGGGGTGTCGCCGCGGCCGACGGGCCCTGTAACGCGGCCGATCTCGTGCCGCCGTTCGGTATCACCGACCTCGGCGACATCGACGCGTTCATCGCGGCCTTCCTCGTCGCGGGTCCGGCGGCCGACCTCGTGCCGCCGTTCGGCATCGTCGACCTGGGCGACATTGACGCGTTCATCGCGGCCTTCCTCGCCGGCTGCCCTTGAAACCCCGGCTCGAACCGGCGCTCGCCCCGACCGCATTGGGGTAGTGACGCAAATCAACGACCTTCGGGCCGGGCCTCACCCAGCGACCGACGACCTCCACGAGGCGTCGGGGCCAGGGTGAGGCCCGGTTTTCCTTGTCGCCAGCAGGTTCGAACTCCACCGCCACGACGTCGATGCGGATCGGGCGATCGAGCCACCCTTTCGATCGTCTGAGCGCATCGGTCAGCCTCGAGAGTTGGGCTCGCTTGGCTCGGGTGATGTTGGCCTCGGGAGGTGGCCCCCCCTCGCCTCGCGAGCGCTTTGCCTTCACTTCAACGACGACGACGGTGAGCCGGTCGGGTCCGAGCATGACGAGGTCGAGCTCGCCACCGGCGATGCGCGTGTTGCGGCCCAGCGTGCGGAACCCGTTCTTGCGGAGGAACCGCTCCGCGGCTCGTTCTCCCATCGCGCCGATAGAAGCGCGATCGCTCACCCGGTCGGGCCGTACCGGGAGATGGCGACTTCGAGAAGGGCCCGTCGCAGATCATCGAGCGAACGCCGGATTGCTCCGGCCGTGAGTTGCTCGTACAGGCGCAGGGCTTCGGCGGAGAATCGTGCGTTGAAGATCTCGTCTTCGATCGTGAGCTGCGCGTCGTAGAGGTCGGTCGAGTTGTCTTCGACCGACTCGAAGAACACCCAAAGATCGTTCGACCCGAGGCGCACAGGGCCTCCCCACGAGCCGGGTGTCAGCTCCGCCGCCAGTTCGTTGACGGGCGCTGCTCCGAACAGGCGAGGCGAGCCGTCGGTGAGTTCGACTTCGACGAGCCCGGCTTCTTCGCGTCCGAACGTGTTGAGTTCCCCCTCGGCGATCGTCGCGAAGGGTGTCCCGGCCCCAAGCTGTGCCGCGACGGTCTCCGCGTCGGTGCCAGCCGCTCGGATCACGCGGAACCTGGCGATCGGTGGGGGGCGATACTTCTCGATGTCGCGCTCGTACCGCTGGCGGATGTCGCGCCAGCTCACCTGGACGCGTTGCTGGATCTCCGACCGGAGCGTCTCGCGGATGAGCAGGGTCGCCTCTTCTTGGGCGAGGTATTCCGAAGCGGTGAGGCCTCGCTCTTCGAGAAGTGCCGCCTCTGCGAGCGCGGCACTGCCGTAGCTCCGGCTGATAAGTTCGTCACGGAGCCCGGCGACGAACGCGCGGAAGCCCTGCTTCTGCTCAACGGTGAGCCGGCTCAGGGCTTCGGCGCGGAGCAGTTCGTCCTGGACGAGTTGGTCGAGTCTCTGCCCGATCAGGATCGACGCGTCGCGTCGCCACTGGGCAGGACTCTTGCGCCGCGCGTCGGCGATGAGGCGGCCCGATAGCGGCTCGAGGAACGCTTGGGCGTAGATCGGGCGACCGTTGACATCGCCGACCTTGGCCTCGACCAGCACCTCCTGACCGATCGGGCTCGGATCGACCGGCGACTGTTCCGGAGTGCCCGCTCTGGCCACGATGCCCAACTCGATCGGGGCGGCGGGTGCCGGTGCGGGTGAGACCGAGCCCGGGGTGGCCGCCGGCCGCGCCGACGGGCCCAGGGTCACCGCGGCGCCCTCGGCCGCGAAATCGGCCGCGGTGAGTTCGAGTCTTTCGGGGGCCGGGTCGCTGGCGCACCCGAGGAGGAGGCCTGCCGAAACGCCGAGGTGCACAAACGGGACGATCGCCCGGGATCGAGGTCGCATGCCTCAGGATACCCGTTGGGTAGTGTTTGGATCCAGAATGCCCACGCCCTCGCGAGCCCATACAGTGAGGCGTACCAGACGAATACGAATCCCCAGGGGAGATACCGATGTCCGAAGGCGACGCTCCGAAGCTGATCATCGACGACGATTGGAAGAGCCAGGCGAAGGCTGAGAAAGAGCGGCTCGCCAAGGAAGCCGAAGCCAAGGCGGCCTCGAAGCCGGCGGGCCCGGGCGGCGCCCCGGGCGCAGCCGGCGGGATGCCCGAGGAAGTCGGCTTCGTCGACCTGATTCGCTTGCTGGCGACGCAGGCGTTGATGTACCTCGGGGCGTTCCCCGACCCGCAGACCGGCAAGGCCGTGGTGGCGCTCGACGTCGCGAAGCTCAACATCGATCTCCTGGGCGTGCTCGCGGAGAAGACCGAGGGCAACCTGTCCGAGGAGGAATCCAGCGCGATGACCGGGACACTCAACGAACTGCGTATGCAGTACGTCGAGGTCGCCAGGGCGGTGACAAAGGCGGTCGACGAAGGCCGTATCGGCCCGGGCGGCGAGATCCAGCCGGGTGCGGGTGGGGCTCCTGCTGGCGGAAACCCGCTCGGAGCACCCCCTCCGGGTGTGTAACGCGGCGCAGGTTCCGGTGGGTGACGACTCTGATTCTCGTCTCGTCAGAATCTGGGCCGATACACTGGCGACGTCGGCGTGGCACGGTCCTCACGCTGCTTCCCACACGGAGGATCTCGAATCGTGAGCGAGACACAGAGCGCCAATAAGGCCACGGAACAGAGCTACCGGGTCGTCGACGAGACCAAACCAAAGAAGCCGGGTTTCCTCGACCAGCACTACTTCCTTGTGCGTCGCCTTCACTCGCTGACCGGCATCGTGCCGATCGGCGTGTTCTTGATGGTCCACCTCGTGACGAACTCGTCGCTCGCGTGGGGCCTCTTCGGGCTCCGCGGCGAGGGCGATGGGCTCTCGTTGTCCGAGGGTGGTGTGAAGTACTTCCAAAAGGAAGTCACCTGGATCAACACCCAGGTCCCTCACCTCTTGCTGATCGAGATCACCCTCTGGGTCGCCATCGGGTTCCATTCGATCTTGGGGTTCTACTACGCCACGACCGGCAAGCGGAACACCGAGCGCTATGCCTATCAAGACAACTGGCGATACACCTTGCAGCGTTGGAGCGGGTACATCGGCGTGCTGTTTATCTTCTACCATGTCGCCACGTTGCGGTGGGGGTGGAGCTTCTTGATCCCTGACGGCACGGCATGGAGCCACAGCTTCAGCGCCAGCACCCTCGCGGCCGCCCTGCAGGGCTCGACCGAGGGCTGGACGGCGATGGGTGTCGCGGTCAGCTTGCTCTACTTCGTCGGCATCACGCTGCTCGTGTTCCACTTCGCCAACGGGCTTTGGACATCGGCCATCACCTGGGGCCTCACCATCTCTGAGGAAGCCCAGAAGCGTTGGGGCTACGCGTGCGGCGGCCTCGGCGCCGCGCTGATGCTGGCGGGCTGGGCGTCGCTGGGTGGTGCGTTGCTCATCGACTACGACGAAGCCCATCAGATCGAAAAGAAGCTTTACGTCGAGAAGCACGGCGAAGAGGCGTACGAGGAGTACATCGAGAAGAAGGGGATTTCCCCAACGGGCGACGGAACAGAGGCCACCGTTGCTGGGGAGACCCCGACATCCTCGGAGTCACCGGAAGGCTGACGCATCCCGTTTCTCCAACGCATCGGGGCCTCTCGAATCTGTCCCGAAGAATCGACCGAACCGCCGGCATGGCACGTCTTGATTGGGAGACCGTCACGTGAGCCAGAACTCTGAGAAACGTGTGATCGTCGTCGGCGGTGGGCTGGCGGGGCTGGCCGCGGCTGTGCGGATCGCGGAGCGCGACGTCGCGGTCGATCTGTTCAGCATGGTGCCGGTCAAGCGGTCGCACTCGGTGTGTGCCCAGGGTGGCATCAACGCCTGCAACGACGTCGCTCGCCAGCAGGGCTACTCGGAGTACCAGCACTTCGACGAGACGATTTACGGCGGTGACTACCTCGCCGATCAACCGCCGGTTCTCGAGATGGCCAACTGGGCGCCGAAAGTTATCGACCTGCTCGACCGCATGGGCGTTCCCTTCAACCGCACGTCCGAGGGTCGGCGCGACCTGCGACTCTTCGGCGGTTCTCTCTTCAAGCGCACACACTTCGCCGGCGCGACGACCGGGCAGCAGCTTCTCTATGCCCTCGACGAGCAGACCCGTCGCTACGAGGCAGAGGGCAAGGTCAACAAGTACGAGTTCTGGGAGTTCCTGTGGCCGATCCTTGTCGACTCCGGCGGGACGGGCGTGCAGGAGGGCTGGGTCACCAACGGCAAGCGTTGCGTGGGCATCGTTGCACAAGACATGCGGACGATGCAGATCCGGGCGTTCCGCGCCGACGCGGTGGTCATGGCCACCGGTGGCAACGGGATCGTCTTCGGGCAGTCGACCAACTCGGTGATCTGCACCGGCGGCGCCGCGAGCCGGTGTTACCAGGCCGGCGCTTGGTACGGCAACGGCGAGATGATCCAGGTGCACCCGACCGCGATCCCGGGCGCCGACAAGTGCCGCCTGATGAGCGAGTCGGCCCGAGGCGAGGGCGGCCGCGTGTGGGTGCCCCGCACCAAGGGCGACAACCGCGCCGCCAAGGACATCCCGGAGACCGAGCGTTGGTACTTCCTCGAAGAGCGTTACCCCGACTACGGGAACCTCGTGCCGCGCGACATCGCGACGCGTGAGATCTTCGACGTGTGCGTCAACGACGGGATGGGCGTCGACGGGAAGAACCAGGTCTACCTCGACCTGACGCACCGCGATCCCGACTACCTGACGACGAAGCTCGGCGGAATCATGGAGATCTACGAGAAGTTCGTGGGCGACGATCCCCGGACCACGCCCATGAAGATCTTCCCGGCCGTCCACTACACGATGGGCGGCATGTGGACCCAGTACACCAAGGGCACCTACGACCCCGACGCTCGCGCCGGACTGCACAAACCTGGCATGATCCCGGCGACGGACGCAGAGCCCGGCCAGGGCCTCGCGCTCGGCGCTCCCAACAACATGATGACCAACGTCGAGGGTCTCTACGCCTTCGGCGAGGTCAACTTCGCCTACCACGGCGCCACCCGCCTCGGCGCGAACGCGCTCTTGAGCTGCATCTTCGACGGGCTTTACAACGGGGTCAGCGTCGTCAACTACGTCTCGGAAGCCTCGCCCGCCGCGGCTGTTCCGCAGGGCGTATTCGATTCGGCGCTCGAGTCGGAAACCAAGAAGATGGACGCGTTGCTGGCGACCGCCGGCGACACCGAGGGCGATCAGGCGCTCAACCCCTACACCATCGCCAACGAGATGGGCGAGGAGATGACCGCCGCGAGCACCGTCGTGAAGACCGACGAGCGTCTGACCAAGGCGTTGGGCAAGATCGGCGAACTCCGCGAGCGGTACTCCCGCTTGCAGCTCGGCGACGCGGCGATGTGGACCAATCAGTCGCTCAGCTTCGCTCGGGCCACCGGCGACATGCTGATCATGGGCGAGGCGATCCTCAAGGCGGGCCTGCTCCGCAAGGAGAGCCGGGGCAGCCACTACCGCCTGGACTACCAGGACCGCAACGACGCCGAGTTCATGAAGCACTCTGTGGCGAAGTACGACCCGTCGACCGGGAAGCACACCATCGAGTGGCGCGACGTCGACGCCAGCCTGGTCGAGCCGCGTGCCCGCACGTACGGCAAGACCGATTCGAAGACCGAAGAGAAGACGACCGCAAACGAGCCCGCGACCGCCGCGAGCTGATCCGGAGTTCACGACCATGCCCGCACTCGCCGAGCCCCGCGTGCCGACCAAGGAAGAACGCGACGCCAACCGCAAGAAGGCCGCCGGTGCCCGCACCATCGTCGTGCGGGTCAAGCGGTGCGACGGGCCGAACAAGCCCAGCCGCTGGGAAGAGTTCGACGTCCCGGTGAAGAACGGGGCCAACGTGATCTCGGTCCTCAAGACGATCGCCGAGACGCCTACCACCCGCGACGGCAAGCGGACCACGCCCGTCGTCTGGGACTCGGGCTGCCTCGAAGAGGTCTGCGGCGCGTGCACCATGGTCATCAACGGGCGCGTCCGCCAGAGTTGCTCGTGCCTCATCGACGAGTACGCGCCCAACGACGGCGACGTCATGTCGCTCGAGCCGATGAGCAAGTTCCCGGTCATCCGCGACCTCTGGGTCGACCGCGACCGGCTCTTCCACAACCTCAAGCGCGTCAAGGCGTGGGTCCCGATCGACAGCACCTACAGCTTCGGCGCCGGCCCGCAGGAGACGCCCGACAAGCAGCAGACCCGCTACAAGCTCTCCGAGTGCATGAGCTGCGGCTGCTGCCTCGAGGCCTGCCCCCAGTTCAACATCGAGCCCGACGCCGACAAGTGGGACGAGAGCTTCATCGGCGCCCACGCGATCAGCCAGGCCCGCCTCTTCAACGAGCACGGCACCGGCAAGCAGATGAAGAACGACCGGCTCGACGTCCTCATGGGCCAGGGCGGCGTCTCCGACTGTGGCAACGCGCAGAACTGCGTGAAAGTCTGCCCGAAGGAGATCCCGCTGACCGAGTCGATCGCGGCGGTCGGTCGCGACATCACGATCCACTCGGTGGCGAAGTTCTTCCAACTCCGCTAATCCCCCGAGGCCCCGGTCATCGGGGCTTAACGAACCTGCGCTCAACGGAGGGTGCCACGGCTTGTCTTGCAAGCCGTGCGGTCCGCCGCCGGACGTGTGCCCGTCATCGATGTACCTGTCTCCCGCCTCGGACGGCACGGCTTGCGAGTCAGGCCGTGGACGATTTCGCACGAAGCCCAGGTGCGTAAGCCGCAACGCGCCCGTGGCGCGGGAGTTATGAAGCATCGATAATGGACGGGCAGACGAGTACGTGGTCCGCGCGTTCCACGTCGCAACCCGTTGGAGCGGCTTGCTTTGCGAGTTCAAGCGCGTCCGCTGGCGCTAAATCGTCCGTGGCACCCTTGGATCGAGGTCTGTGATGACGGCCGAGCAGTGGCGTCCCGGCAAGGGTGCCAAACCCTCTCTCAGGGTTTGGCATCCTTGCTGTTGGCCATCTTGAACAACTCATATATGTGTGCGTTCTCTCTCTATATCAACATATGTGTGGGATGGTGCTCAAGGGTGCCAAGCCCAAAGGGTGGGCTTGGCATCCTTGAACGTTGGGTGGCCGGAGGCCTCGGTGCCACTGGCTGCTCGTCAGCCACTGTGTCGGCGGCACTGGCGGACGAGCCGCCAGTGGCACCCTTGACCACAGCCGTCGTCGATGGTGTTAGATTCCGCCCATGCCCAACGTGCGTGATCCCAGAACCCCAGGCGAGGAGCAGCGGGTCGCCAATCTGCTCTCGCTCGCGGAGGATGAGTTCGGCGAGGGGTTGTCGAAGGCCGATCGTGACGTCGTCCAGGCCGCGGCGTTGGGGGAGATCGCGGAGTTCGGCGACGCGGAGTACTACCGGGATCTCACGAAGGCGATCGCCGCGGAGCAGGCGGCGGTCAAGAGAAACGACCCGGAGCTTCCTCCGGCCACGGATCGCCCGAAGCCCAGCACCATCGTCATGCCTTCGGTCATCCGGTGGCTGCTGACGAGCGAGGCGGCCCTGGAGCACGTCCACGCCAAGGGCGTGTGGATCGCTGGCGTGCGGCTCGAGAGCACGCTCGATCTGCACGCGTGCGTGTGCGAACGCCCGCTTACGGCGGACGCCGCGTGGCTCAAGGGCGTCGATCTGCTTTACGCCCAGTGCAAGACGGTCGCAGTTCAGCGCTCGTTCGTCGAGGCGGGGGCGATGGGCAGCGCGGTGTTCGCCGACGGCGTCCGTGTGACGGGCGGTGTGTTCTTTCGGAACGGCTTCCGGTCCAAGGGCGAGGTGAGGCTGCTCGGTGCGGAGATCGGGAGTGTCCTCGACTGCACTCAAGGCGTGTTCCTGAACGCAGGCGGGTACGCGTTGAATGCCGACGGCGTCCGCGTGACGGGCGGTGTGTTCTTTCGGAACGGCTTCCGCTCCGAGGGCGAGGTGAGGCTGCTCGGTGCGGAGATCGGGAGCGATCTCGAATGTGTTCAGGGCGTGTTCCTGAACGAAGGCAAGGACGCTTTGAGTGCGAGCCGCGTCCGGGTGACCGGTGGCGTGTTCTTGTCCAAGGGTTTCCGGGCCGATGGCGAGGTCCGGTTTTCTGGGGCGGCCATCGGCCGCAACTTCAGTTGCGATAATGGCAGATTTCGAAACAAGGGTGGGGCGACATTGGAAGCAAACGGTGCCCGCGTGACGGGCGGCGTGTTCTTGCGACATGGCTTCCGGGCGGAAGGCGAGGTCGGGCTCACCCGCGCGGAGATCGGCGGTCACCTCGATTGCTCGAAAGGACTTTTCCGAAACAAGGGCCAGATCGCTCTAAACGCGAACACGACTCGCGCGAAAGGCGGAATGTTCCTTGTTGACGCCCGAGTGAGGGGCCTCGTGAACGTCACTGGCGCAGAGTTTGACAGCGGGCTTGATGCACGCGGCGGCAAGATCAGAAACCCACCCGCCGTCGCGTTGGAAGCAGATAGTCTCCGAACCAACGGAAGCGTCCACCTTTCGAGTGGCTTTCACGCAACTGGCCAGGTGCGACTTCTCGGCGCTGAAATCAAAGGCGACCTTGGCTTTGAACGAGGTATTGTGGAGAACCCGGGAAGAGTTGCGATAACTCTGAACAGAGCAAATATCAAAGGGATCATTAACTTCATTCGGGGTTTCCGCGCGGAAGGACGGGTCAAGCTGGTCGGGGCGAAGGCAGGCGAACTGCAAGATGATCTGCCCGAAGGCGCGAGTGATTGGCCTGCCAAGTTCGACGTCACCGGTTTTCGGTATGAGCGAATCCGGCCGAGTTCGCCACTGGACGCGACACGACGCCTGCGATGGCTGAAGGCACATGACGAAGTCGTCGAGTCGAAGCAATCGCACGATTCCCCGCCAGATCCTCAGCCCTACCGCCAACTCGCCGAGGTGCTTCGCAAGCAGGGGCACGGGGGTGACGCCGACATCGTCATGCGGGCGTGTGCCCGGCGGCGGATTTGGCCTCGTGTGAACACGTTTCTCACCAAGGGCGGCTCGGCCTGGGCGTTTCCGTTCGCCCTCGGTGGTCTCCTCGTCTTGCTGGCGGTCCTGTCGATCGAGGGCGTCGCTCCATTGCCCGTGTGGTCGTTTGTCGTCATCGGGCTCGGAGTTGTGAGCCTCGGTGTGCTCGCGTGGCAGGCCGAGCGGCCGACAAATGCAGCGAAGTACAAGTCTGTCCGACGGGTTGCGGGGTACCTGCTGGGCGTCCGGACGTTCATCAGCGAGTGGATCTATCTCCTCCTCGTCGGGCACGGCTACGCCCGCTGGCGTGTGCTCGTGTGGGCGATCGGCTTCACGCTGCTTGGCGTATGGGTCTTCGGGCATCAGGAACACCGGCGGATTCAGCCTGCGCAGCCGCTGGCGCTGAGGAGTTGGCAGGAAGCGCGTGACGCGGGCTGGACGGCTGCGCCCTCGGAGCCGCTTTCTTTGCTCACGTTCGACAACCCGATCAACAAGCAGGGCGACGATTTGTCCTGGGTCGCCTCCTACCCCCAGTTCAACGCCGTGGTCTACTCGCTCGACACCTTCCTCCCCCTCGTCAGCTTCGGCCAAGAATCGGCGTGGACCCTCCGCAACGGCGAGCGCTGGTCCGGGCGGTGGTGGGCCAAGCAGGTGTACCTCCCCTTCCACATCGGCTCGGGCTGGGTCATCGCGACGCTGTTCGTCGCGTCGTTCACGAGGCTGATGAGGCCCGAGTAGATCCTTCTCCCCATGGGGGAGAAGGTGGCCCGAAGGGCCGGATGAGGGGCTCCGTTTTCTTCACGTCTCGTTTGCCGATGACGTCGCGGAGGAGAAGAAGGAGTCAGAGGTAGGTGCGCTGGGGAAGCCCCTCTCCCCAACCCTCTCCCCCTCGGGGAGAGGGAGCCGGAAACCTCAGAAACTCTTGCGCCCCGGCAACGCCGTTCGCGTTGACAGACCTTGAAGGCCGACGCCGCGGCTCACCGAGACGGGCGTCGCCACACAGGAGGTCTTGTGCGATGCGCCCGATCACGCTTCTCGTTTTCGCGTTGCTCTGTGTGTTGCCCTCGCGGGGCTCCGCCCAGTGCCAGGTGTCCAATATCACGTCGAACGAGATCTTCACGACGGTGAAGGCGGCGGTCAACCAGGCCTCGACGGGCGACACGCTCGTCGTGGGAAACTGCACGTTCCAAGAGACGGGCATTGTGATCGACGGCAGCCGCGATCTGCGGCTGATCGGCGTCCCCGGGGCGGCCACCCTCGATGGCGGCGGCCGGAACCAGACCATCCTGACCGTGACCGGCGACGCCCGGGTGACCATCGAGGGGATCACCTTCACGAACGGGGTCGGCCCGACGACGACGGGTTCTGATGGCGGCGCCGTCAACGTCCGCAACCGTGGATACGCGCTGATCCGCAACTGTGTCTTCGAGGCCAACAGCACGCCCGACCACCAGATCGGCGCCGTCGTGGTTCGCAGCGACTCGACCATGCGGATCGAGAACTCGATCTTCCGCGACAACCTCGGTCGAGGCAACGCCAACTCGACCGCCGTCGCTTCGCTGTTCCGCAGCCGCCTGACCATGGTCAACTGCCTCATCACCGGGAGCACCGACGGCCTCAGTTCGGTCTACGCCCAAACCGACGCACGGCTCGAGATCATCAACTGCACCTTTGCCGACAACGACACCAACTTTGACATCCGGGCCGGGCAGAACTCCCGCATGGACCTGTCGAACTCGGTCTTCGAACGCTCAGGCCCGTTCTTGATGTTCCAAGATTCGATCGACACGACCGTCTTCAACGTCTTCCCGGGCGCGACCCCCCCTGACATCAGCGCGTTCCCGAGGTTCGTCGACGCCGCGTCGGGCGACTACCGGCTCGCCGCCGACTCGGCCGGCATCGACGCGGCCATCGCGGTGCGCTACACCGGTCCGGTGCTCGATCTGCTGGGCAACGATCGCATCATCGACGACCCGGCGGTGACCACCCTCTTTGCGAATAAGCTCGATTGCGGAGCGTTCGAACGCGTGCCCGACACCTGCGGCACGGCCGACCTCGCGGCGCCCTTCGGTGTGCTCGACGTGGACGACATCGACACGTTCATCCAGAGCTTCCAGGCCGGTTGCCCCTGATGCGCGTCTCGACTCGATGACGACCAAGGCTGCCAACCCCACCCCCGGGGTTGGCGGCCTTGCGTCTTTCAGAGTCGCGAGCGTGAGCTCGCGGTCCGGGCGTCCTTGGTGCGTCCGAGTTCGATCCGCGGAGCGGACCGAGGGTGTCCAGCGTCGAGTCGAACCCGGTCCGACCCTGCACGCCCGGACCGCGTTCTCACGAACGCGGCTCTGAAGGACGTGAACGGTGTTGATCCGAATCCGGCGTCGGCGGCGCCGCTACGCGCTCAGGTCGAGCCCGCGCTTTGGCCGCTCGTCGCGGACTCCGTCGGTGCCGTGCTCTTGGCGGTCCTCGTGGGCTTCCTCGTCGGTGTTGCCTTTGACGGTGCGGGCCGGGTCGATCTCGGTGACCTGTTCGGCCTGTTCGAAGGTGTCTTCGGTGCGGCGAGGGCGTTCGGACTTTTCGGACCGCTTCTTCTCGCTCTGAACACGGCGGGCCGCGTTGTCGGTGCCGGCGATCGACGAGGCGAGCGGGTTGTTGGGGATCGCTCCGGTCATCGCGCTAAGTATCGGCACAATCGTGCCCTACGGCGCACACCTTGCGTCGGGCGTGCCCTGAATGGGGCGGGGTTCTGGGTCGGCTGCTCAGAGCCCGATGGTGTTCACGCCGCAGTCGACGTAGATTGTCTCGCCGGTGACGCCTGCCGAGAGGTCGCTCGCGAGCCATACAGCAGTCCCGCCGACGTCCGATCCTTCGACGTTGCGGCGAAGCGGGCTGCGCTGCTCGGAGTGGTCGCTGAAGACATCGGTGCCGGCGACGGCGCTCGACGCGAGCGTGCGGAGGTAGCCGCCCGAGATGCTGTTGACGCGGATGCCCTGCTCGCCCAGTTCGGCAGCAAGATAGCGAGCGGTGCACTCGAGCGAGGCTTTGGCGACGCCCATGACGTTGTACCCGGGCACGACCTTCTCAGCCCCGTAGTAGCTCATGCACATGATCGAGCCGCCCGGCTTTCCTTCCTCGGGGCTGGCCATGAGTTCACGAGCGCGGTTCGCCATCGCCGCGAGGGTGTAGGCAGAGATGTCGATGGCCGAGAGGTAGGCCTCGCGGGGCGTCGCGGTGAACTTGCCCGGCTGGAGCCACTCACGGTCGGCGAAGGCGATGGAGTGGACGAGGAAGTCCATCCGACCGAAGTCCTTGGCATAGTCCTCGAAGACCTTGTCGAGCTCTTCGTCGCTCGAGGCGTCGAGGGGGCGGTACCAGCCGTCCGCCTCGTCACCGGTCTGGCCCATGGACTCCACGGCCTTGCGGGTCCGTCGTTCGTTCTTCTCGCCCGGGAGGTGGGTGTAGCCGCAGGTGGCGCCGTGTTCGGTGAGCGCCTTGGCGATGTGGAACGCGTAGGAGCGGTCGTTCGCGATGCCGACCACGAGTCCGGTTTTGCCTTCGAGCAGGGCCATTGGGCGTCTCCTTTCGCCGCGCCCGGGCTCGGGGGCGGGAACGGCAAGTCTAGCGCGTATCATCGCGCATGACCGCCCCCGAAGGTTCCTCGAACGACCCGAACGCGCTCGGTCTCGATGCCCTCTGGGCTTCCTTCGAGGCCACCGGCTTGCCCGGGCGGATGTTCGAGCTCTCGCGTGACGAAGACCTCGGGGCCGACCACGCGTCGTTGACGGTGGGGACGGTGGGCAAGCGGGCGTGGGCCGGACGCGTGGTGTTTCGTGAGGAGGGCGTCGTCGCCGGACTTGCGTGCGTTCCGTCGCTTCTCGGTGTCTTCCCCGGTCGCCTGGAGTTCAAACCGAGCGTGTCGGACGGCCAGCGCGTCGAGGCGGGTGAGGTCGTGGGTGAACTGTGGGGCGAGCACGGCCCGGCGCTGCTCGTAGAGCGGACGCTTCTGAACCTCGTCGCGAGGCTCTCCGGGATCGCGACCCGGACCTCGATCTTCGTCGATGCGCTCGAGGCCGGGGGGGGGCGGGCGGAGCTTTGGGATACCCGAAAGACCACGCCCGGGCTCCGGCTGCCCGAGAAGTACGCCGTGCGATGCGGAGGTGGGAAAAACCACCGGCTGGGTTTGCACGATGCGCTAATGATCAAGGACAACTTCCTGGGCGTAGGCGACGGCCAGCTCGGGCGGCGCGTGGCGACCATGCTCGATGGCGTAGACCTCGCGGTCAGAGGTGGCGCACCGCGTCCTCGGTTCATCGAAGTTGAAGTCGACCGCCTCGGACAACTCGACACTCTGCTCAACGCATGCGGGGGCCGCATTGACGCTGTGCTGCTCGACAACATGGATATGGAGACACTCGCGGCGGCGGTTCTGGTGCGCGATCGGCTGGCGCCGCGCGTGGCGCTGGAGGCGTCCGGCGGGGTCTCGCTGGGCACGATCGGGCGGATCGGCGCGACCGGCGTCGATCGGGTGAGCGTGGGCTCGCTGACGCATGGTGCCGCGTCGCTCGATGTTGGCCTCGACGCGGTCTGATTCGCAAAGCGAACGCGGCTGGACGTTTCGAATCAGTCGATCCGCGTGTGATCGGCGCGTCAGCCGCCGAAGCCCGACTCGCCCTCGTCCGCGTTGGCGAAGGTTGCGTCGGTCTCGACCAGCCAGTCGTCGATCGCGTCGACGACCTGCTCGTGGTACTTCGTCGCGCCGCGGACCGCGTTCGTTGACTTCAGGTCGTTGAGCAGCACGCTGAAGGCGAGCGATCGGCCGGTGCGAGGACTGATGACGAGGCCGGAAAGGCACCGGACGCCGTTGATCGACCCGCTTTTGGCGCGGACGATCGAATCGAGCTGGATGCTCCGGAACCTCGAGCGGAGCGTGCCCTCGCCGGGCATCGGGAGAGACTCGACAAAGGTGTCGCCGAGTTCCTCATCGGTTGCGATCGATGCGATCCAGGCCGTGAGTGTTTCGGGTGAGATACGGTTCAACCGGCTCAGCCCGGAACCGTCGGCGATGTTCAGCGAGCGGGCGTGTGCCGGGTCGAGGCGTTCGGTGATGATCATCCGGACGACCGCGGCGCCGTTGGCCCACGATCCGGGCTCGCCCGTTACGGCGTGCCCCGTTGCCTTGAGCAGTGCTTCGGTGTAGAGGTTCTGGCTGTTGACGTTGGACCGGTGCAGAGCGTCGCGGAGGGCGGTGCGCACGACCGCGACCGGCCGGGCGTCGTCGAACCTCTCGTCGGGCTCGGCGAGCCTCGCCTGACGTACCGCTCTGCTCGCAGCAGAATGCCCACCGACGGTCACGCCCGCCTTCGCGAGACGGTCGGCGAGCAGCCGGCCGGTGAACAACTGTGGTTCGTGCAAGGTGACGTCGACGAGGGCCGGGGCCCGCCGGTGAACGTCACCGAAGACGGTGAACACGTTCGCCGGCCTAGGGCGGGCGACCCACGCGGTCGTGCGACCCTTCGAGACCGTCTTCGCCCGGTTCGTCCACTCCAGCCAGCCGGCCTCGGGGATCAGCGACACAGACGGTGCATGGCCCGGCCCGCTCCGCGAGGGGAGGACCTCGAAGGTGACGCAGTTGGTGGCGAAGTTCAAGCCGGATACGCCGGCGCAGTACCAACGGTTGAGTTGGTCGGCGGGCCAGGACGGGTGGACCAACTCTCGATCGAACACCCGATCGTCGATAATCACCTCGTCGACCGCGGTGACACCGGCTTTGCGGACGGCGTCAACGACCGAGTCGAGCAGTCCGTCGACGGTCATGGGTGGTGTGGAGCGCTCGAGTAACGCCGCGTCGGCCAACCCGGGGTCGCCCGATCCAACCACGACCAGCGCGTCGTCGGTGATCTCGAACGACGTGTCGAACGTGTGATCGACGCCGAGGGTAACGAGGGCCGCACCTGTGGTGATGAGCTTGAGGTTCGAGGCGGGGATCAACTGCTCGTCGGCCCGGTGCGAGAAGACCTCACGTCCGGAGCGAAGATCTCGGACGTGAACACCGATTTCCGCGTTCGCGAGCGCAATGCTCCGGCCGGTCAGCGCTCGTAGGGTCGCGGCGAGATCGGCCTCGCTGTCGGCGGTCGCCGGGACGGCGCAGAGCCAGACCGCGGCGAGGCAGATCAGGCGACGAAGTGAAACGTGTCGTGGATCGGTGATCATGGCCAAGGGGCATCGGCCTGCCGGAGGCTTCCACTCCAGTGGGGGGGGATCAGTTCGGGTCAACCCCCGGAACCGGCCCGATGCTTCGCGATGACCTTGACAAGATCGGCGTAGTCGCCGGCCCGGGTCATCGCGTTGAGGTCCCATTCGGTCCAGAGGGTCGAGCCGACCAAACGGCCCCGGGCGAGCCCTTCTCGGATAGTTCGGTGCGGTTTGGACGCGGCGACGGCATCCGCGGCGTCGACGTCGAGCCGGCAGCAAAACTGTGGCCGTCCCGGCTCGGGAACGAGGTAGGCGATCGGGTCCTCTTCGCCCGGGGCGTACGAAAATGCCCAACGCCAGGGGATGCCGTGCCAGCCGAGGGTTTCGGTGAGTTCCAGCGATTCCACGAGGGTCACGCGGAGTTGCTCGAACGGCTCG
The DNA here is from genome assembly GCA_038748775.1 of Planctomycetota bacterium. Lineage (GTDB taxonomy): Bacteria > Planctomycetota > Phycisphaerae > Phycisphaerales > UBA1924 > DAIQNV01. The sequence continues at coordinate 195,599 of JBCDIT010000001.1, read as the reverse complement.
ATGCCGGTTTCGGCCGTTCGGACCGGTTCGATGAGCTCATCAGAATCGGGGGTGTTGAACCGGTCGTGCCAGGGCAGGTTGGGGTCAATCGCGGACATCGGCGCTCCAGGGGCGGGCCGCCGCTGCGGCCTCGGTCGTTTCGGAGGTATTCTTAGCGAGGTGAGGGTATGCGGCCCCGAGGGCGGGGCCGCGGCGGGCCGACGCGGATCGTCGGGCCGCGCACGCTGGAGGCGCGATGTCGGAGCCGGTTGCATCGCAGGTGTCGGGTGAGGCGCAGGACGGAGTGCTGGTGGATACCACCGTGCTGGTCGTCGACGACAACGAGCAGAATCGAGAGTTGCTCAGCGCGTATCTCGAGGAACTCGGGTGCCAGGTGACCCACGCGGTCGACGGGGCCGCGGCGATCGCGTCGATGGAGGCGTCGCCGCCGGACCTGGTATTGCTCGACGTCATGATGCCTCGCATGAGCGGGTTTCAGGTCTGCGAATGGATGAAGTCGCGCGAGCCGACAAAGGGCGTGCCTGTGATCGTCGTCACCGCTTTGAACGAGGTCGGCGACGTCGAGCGAGCGGTGGACGCGGGGGCGGATGATTTCCTGACCAAGCCAGTGAACCGTCTCGAACTGGTGGTTCGGGTGCGTTCGCTTCTCCGGGTGGGTCAGCTTCAACGCCGGCTGGATGATGCCGAACGAGCGGTCGATGCGCTGCGGGCCGGTCGAGCGCGAGGTGCGGACGGGGCGTGACGGCGGGTTTGGAGCGACGCGCAACCGGACCGCGACACCGGGCGAAAAAAAACCGCCCTTTCGGGCGGTCGCACGGACCTGTGTTGTCGCGCAACGAAGTCGCGTGAGTGGTGTTACGGGCAGCCAGCGAAGAACGACACGATGAACGCGTCAACATCGTCGAGGTCGAAGACGCCGAACGGGGCGACCAGATCGGCGTAGGCGCACGTGCTGAAGTTGGCGATGAACGAGTCGATATCGTCGAGGTCGAGGACGCCGAACGGAGCGGCGAGGTCGATGCGATCGCAGCTGCGCTGATCCGGCTCGACGGTTTCGAGAATGAAGTCAACGACGACCGGGCGGTGGTCGGAGGCGCTGGTCGACGCCGCGGTCGGGGCGATCGGGTAGCCGGCGACTGCGGCCGGAAGCACGAGCCCGGACACGGCGGAATTGAAGACGAACTCGCGGCGGACGCCCTCGACCTGGGAGTCTTGCCAGCCGATGTAGTCAAGCTTGGAGCTACCGATCGTGGCGTCGGAGGTCGAGTTGATCTGTCGTGCGTCGTCGAACGTGTTGTCGGATCCGTCGCGATCCGGACCATCGTTGAACCCGCCTACGTTCTGGACCATGGTCTCGGGGGCGCCGGGGAATCCGTTGCTCAGGTAGTCTTCGTTCCAGTCACCGCCGTAGATCACGGGCGTGCCTTCGATGAGAACGCGGACCGCGTCGTCGCCATTGACGAAGTTCTGTGGATCCGGCTCGCCCGAGAGGCGTCCGTCCCAGAAGTTGCGGATGTACGCGGAGATGTTCTCCGCGGCGTTCAGCCTGTCAGAAACGTCGCTGCTTGAGCCGCCCGACTTGAGGTGGGAGTTCCCGACGACGACGTCGTGGGCGTAGACGTCGTCGGGCAGGTCGATCTCGGCGGTCGCAAAGTCACGGATGCCCCCGTTGCCGAAGGCCGGGCCGTCGCCCAGGACGACGAACGAGGAACGCTCGGCGATGCAGTCTCCGTTGAGGTCAACGAAGGGGTAGCGGCTGAGGATGACGTTGCGGTTAAACCCGTCCGTCGACGTGCTCGCGAACTTGAAGGGCAGGTCGTAGTCGGGGGCGTGCAGTTGAACGTAGTGGGCGATGGGGGCGTTCCCGTTGAACTCGTCGAGCCCGCCTTCGATGAGTTGCTCGAAGGTGCGCTCGAGCTGAGCGACCGAGTCGACACCCGATCCTGAGCCGTTCCCGCTCCGATCGCCGGCTTCCTGGATGATGAGCACGTCAGGCTGGAGGTCGGCGATGATCCGGGCGACCGCGTCCCAGTTGCTGAAGACCGCTTGCGACTTGCGGTTTGAGGTGGACACGACCGCGTCGGCGATGTTCCACGTCATCACCCGGAGGTCGCTGGAGACTTCCTTGCCGTATTGCCCGAGCGCGGGGTTCCACTGGGCGGAGGCGATGCCCGGGGCGGCGGCGAGCAGAGCGGCTGAGAGGGCGAGGGTCGGTGGGTTCATCGTGATGTCATCCCTTCGGTGCGGTGGATGGTCGATTCCACGAGGGGCCCGGACCCGGTTCCGTCGAATCGGATTTATGGGCGGTCAAACTGCCTCTGGAAAGCGCAACCGCCCCGTCAGGGGCGGTCGCGTGGATCTGCGTTATCGCGACTCGGTGTCGCGGGCGATTACGGGCAGCCAGCGAGGAACGCGCCGATGAAGGCGTCGATATCGCTCAGGTCGATGACGCCGAACGGCGCCGCGATGTCGGCGACCGGATCGCTGGTGGCGAACGCGGCGATGAAGGCGTCGATATCGCTCAGGTCGAGGATGCCGAACGGCAGCGCGATGTCGGCGGCGTTGCAGCCCATTGGCGGCTCTTCCGGATTGAGGTTCCCGATGTACATCAAGGCGCCGTACGACTCGTCGCCGAGCGTATCGTCGAAGTCGCCGTCGTTGTTGGTGTCGTAGGTGATCTCGGCGTTCATGACCACGCCGCCGTTGGTGCGCGAGTCAACCGGATCGAGACCGGTGAAGCCGTTGTAGCTGTCCTTGCTCACGTTGCCCGAGAACATGGTGCCCGAGCTGATTGAGTTGTTGTCGGCGATGCCCATGAAGGTGATCTGGTACGCAACGCCCGAGTTCACACCGGTGAACTCCTGACCGAGCTCGACCACAAGCTCGAGTTCGTAGGTGAAAGAATCGGGGTTGTAGACGGCGCGGATGAGGGCACTGTCGAAGTCGACGAACGAGTTGCCCATCGTGTCGACCCGGTCAAGGGCGACGGCGCCGATGAACCAGATGTTGCCGGCCGAGTCGAAAGCGGGCTGCGAGATCGACGGGCCCAGCGGGCTGCCGCCGGTGACCTCGAGGAGCAGGGCGAGGCGACCGATCACGTTGCCGCCCGGGCCGTCCAGGATTTCTTTACCAGCCGAAAGGTTGGCGGCGTTGTCCGAGCTGTGGGCGGCCACAACCCATTCGGTGTTGCCGGCGGCGTCGCGGCGAGCGACGACGAGGGCGTTGTAGGGGCTGTCGTTGGCGATGTCACCGGCCGTGATGATGTCGTAGACGTTTCCGGCAACGATGAGATCGCCGTTGGTGTCCTCGTGGACCGCGATCTGGCCGTTTCCGCCGCGGAACGAGGTCTGGCTGCTGTGGCCCTCGAACTCACCGAGGCCTCCGCCGTTAACGGTCGTGACGGTGTAGCCGGTATCCGGGTCGCTGATCGATGCCGGGAGGTCGAGGTCGATGAGCGTCGGCATGAGCATGTTGCCGGCGGTGTCGACAGCGAAGACGCCGATCGACTCCTGGCCAATGTCGGCGGGGCTTTCCTGCGTGATAGCGAACGTGTAATCGCCGCCCAGCGGAGTGGCCGTGGTGGCGCCGAGGGAGCCGCGGTTGTCAGCGTTTCCGTTGGCGAGGAGGTTGCCGTTCGGGACCGCGGCGACGCCACCCGCGACGTACTGAGAGTTGAAGTTCGCAGTCGCGATGACGCCGCTACCACCGGCGACCGACTGGGGCACGTTGTTCGGAGTGAGGTGTGTGGTGGTGCTGCCCGAGAGGAGAACGTCGGTGGCCTGGATGCCGGCGAAGCCGCCCGAGATCTCGTTGCTGCTCGATGTACGAGCGCTGAGGTCGGTGCGGAAGAGGTTGTTGCCGGTGACGTCGTTCCCGAAGGTTGCGGTGTCACCGAAGCCCTGATCGGCGCGGTAATACGCGTTGCCGTTCGCGTCGACCGAGCCCGAGCCGAGCTGCGAGCTGTTGTCCGCGTTCGAGGCGCCGTTGATCGCGGTTGTGACGCGACGGACGTAGAGACGACCCGGCACTTCGGGGTCGAAGGCGACGAGGCCGCCAACGACGCCGTTGTAGTTGCCGCTGAATTCACCGAACACGACGCCCTGCTGGTTGACGGACGCGGGAGCCATGATCGGGTTGACGCTGGTGTTCTGCGTCGGGTTGACGCCTGCCCCCGCGGTGGCCTGCCAGAAGCTGAAAGCCTCGTTGACCGCGGAGACTCCGAACAGGGTGTCCTGCGAGATGAACTGAGAACTGATCAGCGAGCCGCTAAAGCCACCGACGCCGTCCGAATCCGTCGCCTTGATAATCGGGGCGATGCCGAACTCGGTGCCCCACGAAGTGGCAAACGGGGTCAGATCGACGACGTAGTCGACAACGGCCTCAGCGCCCGCGTAGGCATTGAGGCCATCACCGTTGCCGGTGGACGAGACACTGTCCTGGGCGACGGCGGTGGCGGCGAGGCCGGCCGCGGCGACGAGGGCGAACGCAGTGCGCATGATCCAATCTCCTGTTCCGGGGTGTGGTCCGGGTGTCGACGTTCCCGATCGCGGATCACTATTCCCCGACCGGTGGCTTCCCCATGGGCTCGAGCGATAGACCAAAGCCCTATCGTAAACAAAACGATGTATCGTTGCTCGGAGGCCGGCCGTCTTTACGTTGCCGGTTGACCGAGAGGTGACACGGCACACGATAGGGACGCGGCACGACTAAGTGAACGTAACCGCGGTCGAGTGCGCATGAATGTTGTGCTAAGACCCCTCCATTTCAGAAATGGTTTGTTTGGGTATGTGAATTTGGGTGATTCCCACCGGTTTATGGTGGGTGCGTGAGTTGGCCTTGTCTCCGGGTCTTGGACCGATAGGGTGAGTCAGCGCCGAGTGATCGGCGCGGTCGGACGGACGTCCCACGGGAAGAGGCCCTGATGCATGCACCTGATCTGTGCGTTCGAGATGCGCGCGCGCAATGGCTCTGTTTGTTCTCAACGATCGTGGTTTGCTCGGGCCCCGGCTGGGCCGAAAGCCCGACCGTTGCGAGCGTCGACGTTCGGACCGAGGCGTGGATGGCATACGCGGGCGCCGCCACCCGCGTCATGGTCGTCGCGGCGGGACGAGACGTTGATCGGACGAGCGCGGTTTCGCGCGCGGTCGAGGGGGTCGGCGGACGGGTGCTCTGGGCGTCTGCCGAGGGCCTTCGCGTCGACGCGATGCTGACCCCGGCGCAAGCATCGATTCTCCTGGGTTCTCCTTCCGTCGCCTCGCTCGAACTCTGGTCAGAACCGGCGGGCGACGGACCGATCGAGCGCGAGGTCAGTGGGGCGATCGTCCTCGAGAACGAATTGGGCCTCACCGGCGCCGGGGTCGTCGGCGGCGTGACGGATCGAGGGCTTCTCCTCGATCACGTCGAGTTCCAGGGGCGCGAACCCACGTTGCAGACCGCGAATACCGAGGCTCTCGAGCACGGCACGGCGACGTACGGGATCCTCTTCGCCAATGGAAACGATGCCCTCGCGACGGGGATGTTGCCGGACTCGGTCGGCGTCTTCGCGAGCTACGACCTCTTTGACGATCGTGACCTCATCATCAGTGAGCTTTTCGGTCCGGCCCGACGCGGCGTGTTCCAGTCGAACAGTTGGGGTGGTGCCAGGACCAGGGCCTACTCGACAGCCTCTGCGGAGATCGACGACATCGTGTTCCGTCGGGATGCGTTGCTCGTGCAGAGCCAGAGCAATACGGGCGATCAAGACTCGCGCCCGGAGGCGTGGGCCAAGAACGTTGTTGCGGTCGGGGGGGTGGACGCTCGGGGCACCGTTGACTTGTCGGACGACGTCTGGTCTGGCGGTGCCAGCACCGGCCCTTCGCTCGACGGACGTGTGAAGCCGGAGTTGGTCCACTTCAATGGAGGCGTGCTGACAACCGATGACGACGCGCCCGATGCCTATCTGACCTTCGGCGGGACGAGTGCCTCGACACCGGTTGTCGCCGGTGTCTTCGGGCTGTTCTTTGAACTCTGGGCAACCGGATCGCTCGGGAACCCGGTGAGCGGCGGGGATGCGTGGGCGGAGAGGCCGAGTTCGGCGCTGGCCCGAGCGATGTTGATCAACACAGCGTCGCCGTATCCGTTCTCATCGCCTGCGGATGACATGGGGCGATTCAGGCAGGGTTGGGGCGTTCCCGATATCGGATCGCTTTGGGCGGCGCGCGATGCGTTGACGTGGTCCGACCAGGCGGTTGCGATGGCCCAGGATGAGCACGCGGTGTTTCGGGTGGTGTCTGAGGGCGGCCGCGACTTGCGCGTCACGATGGTGTACACCGATCCGCCTTCTGCCCCGTTTCAGACGCGCACGCTCATCAACGATCTCGACCTCGTCGTCGAGTCTCCGGCCGGCGTGGTGTATCGGGGTAACTCTGGGCTCTTCGACGGGGTGTGGAGCACGCCCAGGGGGCGCCCGGACGGGGCCAACACCGTCGAGAACGTCTTTGTTAGCAATCGCGACGCGAGCCCGGGTGTCTGGGTTGTCCGGGTCTTGGCATCGGGGATTGCCGAGGACGGTGATCTGTCGACCGTTCCGATCGACCAGAGCTTTGCGTTGGTGGTCTCGGGTGCTTCTTTGGTCGAATCGCCGGCGCCGACGTTGTACCTCGCCGAACCGCTCCCCGAGCGGACCGACGGGCCTTGGTCGATCCGCGTCGGGGTCGCCGGTCAGCCTGCGTTCGACACGCTCCGGTTGATCGAGCGACGCGCCGGTGCCGAGGTGGCGTCGACGGTGCTCGCGCCCTCGGGTCACGGCGAGTATGTCGGGCCGGGTCCGATTGTCCCTTGTCGAGGTGTCACGGACATACGGATTGAAGCCGTCTCGGGCACGACGGTCGTCGCGGCGTGGCCTTCTGACGGGAGCTTTCACGTGATTCATCCCGGCGATTCGCTCGTGGCCCTTGAGACAGACTTCGCGTCGCCCGGGGCGTGGAGTGCATCGGGTGAGCCGGTCCGAGGTGGTTGGGAGTGGGCTAGCCCGTCGGGCGGCGGTCTGCAGAATGATCCGGCGTTTGATACGCCTTGGGATAGCGATTCGATTGGTGCGTGCTGGGTGACTGAAAACGGCCCCGGGCTCCGCGACGTGTCCGGGGGGCCGGCGCTGCTCGAGTCACCGGTGTTTGACTTGGCTGCGCTTGCCCAGCCGATGCTGACCTATGCCGCGTGGGTCGCGTGCGATGACGCAGGGATCGGGATGCCGGTGGGCGTTCCTGCGGACGACGAAGATGTCCTTGTCGTTTCGGCTTCGAACGACGACGGAGCGACCTGGGTCGAGGTCGATCGTGTCCGGAGCACGTTTCGGTGGTCGGAGCGTTCGGTGTCGCTCGCCGCGTTTGCGGGCGATCCGTCGGTGAAGCTCCGGTTCGAGATTTCTGACATCGGCGACAACTCGATGACCGAAGCGGCGATCGACGCGGTCCGCGTCGCGTCGCCGGCGTGCGGGCCTTGCCCGGCCGACCTCGACGGGAACGGGCAGTACGATCTCGATGACATTGATGCGTTCATCTTGCTCTTCCTCGAGTCGGCTCCGGCGGTTGACTTTGATGGCACCGGCGTCATCGATCTCGACGATGTCGACGTGTTCATCCGCTCCGCGCTCGAGGGGTGCGGGTGACACGCGCTGTTGGGTACGCTCCGGCGATGAAACCAGAGCTTGGAACCGCGCTGTTATCCGTTCTGTTCGCCGCGGGGGCGGCTTTCGCCCAAGCCACGCAGACGCCGGTGGAGCGCGCGGATGAAACGCTCCGCCCGGCTCCGGCGGCCGAGCGATTCGAGCCGGTCCTCGACGAGTGGTGGCAGGACGCGGTGTTTTACGAGGTGTTCGTGCGATCGTTCGCCGATAGCACGTCGGGGCCGCTCGCGGGCGACGGGGTCGGCGACCTCCGGGGCCTCATCGAGCGGCTGGACTACCTCAACGACGGGAACCCCGAGACCGACACGGATCTGGGTGTCACGGCGCTGTGGCTGATGCCCATCACCGAGTCGCCCAGCTACCACGGCTATGACACGACGGACTACCGGGTCGTCGAACGGGACTATGGAACGAACAAAGACTTCCGCGATCTCGTGGCCGCGTGCGACGCGCGGGGTATCCGCGTCACAATCGACTTGGTGCTGAACCACTGCTCCCGTGAACATCCTTGGTTTGAGTGGTCGGCGCAGGGCGTGGGGAGCTTTCGTGATTGGTTCATATGGCGCGATGAACACCCGGGATGGAACGGCCCCTGGAACCAGCCGGTGTGGCACGAACGCGACGGGGCGTTCTACTACGGGCTTTTCTGGGGAGGGATGCCCGACCTGAACTACGAGAACCCGGAAGTCACGCGCGAGATGCTCGATGTCGTTCGGTTTTGGCTCGAGGACATGGCGCTCGATGGCTTCCGGATGGACGCGATCCGTCATCTTATCGAAGACGGGCAAGTTCAGGACAACACGCCGGCGACGCACGAGTGGCTTCAGACCTACTTCCGGCACGTCAAGTCGATCGACCCCGACGCGATGTCGGTCGGGGAGATCTGGGCTCCGTCCGATGACGTGTCACGCTACGTCGGTGATCAGATGGACCTCGCCTTCGAGTTCTGGTTGGCCGAGTCGATCGTCACGAGCGTGCGCGACCGGGCCTCGACGGCGTTCAACGAGCGGATGGCGATCGTCAACCGCCTCTACCCGACCGGGATGTACGCGACGTTCCTGCGGAATCACGACCAACCCAGGGTGATGCACGCGATGGGCGGTGATGTCGAGGCGGCGCGCCTCGCGGCGTCTGTCCAGTTTGCGCTCCCGGGTGTGCCCTACATCTATTACGGCGAAGAGATCGGCATGACCGCCGACAAGCCGGATCCGCAGATACGCACCCCGATGCAATGGAACGACACGCAGAACGCCGGCTTTAGCTCAGCGCAGCCTTGGATTGCTCCGAAGCCTGACTACACCAAGGTCAACGTCGCGGCCCAAAGCGGCGATCCGGCGTCGCTGCTTTCGCACTACAGAACGCTCGTCCGTCTCCGGCTCGGCAACGAGACACTCCGGAAGGGCAGGCTTGTTCCGGTCGAGGTGGGTGATGATCGTCTGCTCGTGTTCCGACGCCTCGGTGAGGAAGAACTGCTCTGCGTCTTTAACTTGAGCGATGAGAGTGTCTCGGTCGAGGCGCTTCCGGAGGGGGTCCGGTCACGCGTCGGTAGCGACTTGCTGTCGGGTGAGGACCGTGTGCCCAGGGCGTTGCGCCCCCGCGGCGCGCACTACTTTGTGCTGCGAGATTGACGCTTTCGGCGGATATCTTTGGGGATGCCCACCACAGAAAGAGTCAGCGTGACCGACGTCCGTCCCGAGCTACTCGCGACCTGGGTGGACTGGGGCGGAACGACGGTCGTCGACGTCCTCAAGGACTTTGAGTACGCCGAAGAGCGGATCCAAGGGGCGGTCCTCGCGCCGCTGTCCGCGTTCGACCCCGACGAAGTGCGGGTCGCCCAAGGCGACGCGAGCGTGGTCTTCCGCGTCGCTCCGTGGGTGGGGATGATGACGGTCCGAATCTCGTCTGCGTCGGGCCTCGAACCGCTGATCACATGAAGCCGATAGAAGATGCGACCTTGTTGATGTCCGCCGCCTCCGCTGGCGATTCTGACGCGGCATCGCGGTTGCTCCCGCTTGTTTACGACCAACTCCGTGCGGCCGCCCAATTCCAGTTGTCGCGCGAGCGTTCGGATCACACCCTTCAGGCCACAGAAATCGTCCATGAGGCCTTTATGAAGCTTGTGGGGCCGCGAACGGTGCCTTGGGCGGACCGGCGGCATTTCTACGCGGCGGCGGCTGAGGCGATGCGGCAGATCCTCATTGATCACGCTCGGTCCAAGGGACGCAAGAAGCGCGGCGGGGCCGTGGAGCGGCTTGAGCTCGATTTCCGAGGGGTCGCTGACTTGGCGAATAATGGAAGAACCGAAGAAATCCTTGCGCTCGACGACGCGATCTGTCGCTTGGAGATCGAGAAGCCAAGGCTCGCCCAGGTTGTTCGGCTCCGGTTCTTTGCCGGCCTGAGTGTTGATTCGACCGCGGCAGCTCTGGGTGTGTCACCTCGCACTGTGGACCTGGACTGGTCCTTCGCGAGGGCGTGGTTGTTTCGAGTGCTGTCGGACGCACGTGGTTAAAGAGGAAAGGACGAAGGTATGACCGAGCCAACGATCGACCGCGTCCATCAGATCTTCACCGAGGCACTCACAAAGCCGCCCGGTGCTCGCGACGAGTTCATTCGGCGTGCGAGCGGGGGGGACGATCGCGTTGCTCTTGAGGTCGAGGAACTCCTTGAGGCGTTGGGTGAGGCGCGGACGTTCTTGAGCGAGCCAACGACCTCGGACGTTGACCGCGCGATCGACGGCGTGACCGAAGGGCTGAGGGCGGCCGGCGAAGAGGCCGGCATGGTGATCGACCGGTACACGCTCTGCGAGAAGATCGGCGAGGGCGGGTGCGGGGCGGTGTGGTTGGCCGAGCAGCGCGAGCCGGTGTCGCGGAACGTTGCGATCAAGATCATCAAGCTGGGCATGGACACGGAGCAGGTCATCGCTCGCTTCGAGGCGGAGCGTCAGGTGCTCGCGATAATGGATCACCCGCACATCGCGAAAGTTTTCGATGCGGGGATGACCGAGCGGGGACGGCCGTACTTTGTCATGGAGTTCGTTGAGGGCGTTTCCGTCGTCGAGCACTGTGACTCGAGCGGGCTGGGGCTTCGGGATCGGTTAGAGCTCTTTCGGCTCGTTTGTCTCGCGATCCATCACGCTCATCAGAAGGGTGTTATTCACCGTGACATTAAGCCCTCGAATATCCTCGTGTCGCCTGGCGACGGTGCGGGCACCCCTCGGGTGATCGACTTCGGGATCGCGAAGGCGACGAGCGGTGAACGGGGACACGAGACGCATCAGAGCCAACTGCTGGGGACGCCCTCGTACATGAGCCCCGAGCAGTCCCGACTCGGGGCGGCGGACATCGATACCAGGAGTGATGTCTATTCGCTCGGTGTCGTTTTGTATGAAGTATTGACCGGCAAGACGCCCTTCGGCGCGCTGGGCCTCGGTTCACGCCCGTTGGATGAGGCGCTCCGCGTGGTTCGTGAGGAGACACCGCCGATTCCTTCGACCCAGTTCGACGGGTCGTCGGTCGTGCGCGGGACAGCTCCGGACCACCTCGTTGATGCGACAAAGACCGGGTCTCTTGTCCGAGGCGATCTCGATTGGATCGTCATGAAGTGTTTGGAGAAGGAAAGGGACCGTCGCTACGACTCGGCGAGAGATCTCGCGTTAGACATAGAACGGCACCTTCGTGGCGAACCGGTTCTTGCAGGGCCGCCAACGGTGCGGTACCGCGCCGGGAAGTTCATTCTTCGCCATCGCCTACCCGTTATGGCCGGCGTGGTCGCGGCGTGCTCGCTCTTTGCAGGCACGGCGCTCGCGACTTGGGGCATGCTGACGGCCCGTCAGGAGGCGAGAGACGCCAACATCGCGCGTGCCGCGGCGGAGGCGGAACTCGATCGGAACCAGCGTGTTGCACAGGCTCTGACCGAGGGTCTCGGCGACGTGGAGATCGATGGCTCCGGTCAACAGCTCACCGGGATGCTTGTTTCGGTAGCGCCCGCCATGACGGTGAATCGGGGTGGCGTTTCGGCCCAGCCCATCAGTATCGTTGCCGGTGTCGGAAACACCGGCGATGTCGGCGCCGATGCTGCCCAGATGAGGTCTACCGCCTGGGTCATGCTGAACCAGGACCCGGCTGCGCCCTCGGCCTACCCGCAGGCGTTGATTCTTGCTGAGCGAGCGGCGTCGCTCGCACGAACCACGAACGACGAGCAACTCTGGCTCTACCTCGACACACTCGCGCTGGCGCAGTTTCGCAACGACGACGTAGTCAACGCGGTCGAGACACAACGCGAAGCCGTTCGTCGTATGCCCGACGGATCGGATCCTGGCGTGAATCTGCGCCTTGAGACGTACGAGAGACGGTCGAACAACCAACCATGACGGAGAACACGATGAACATGCGATTCAAACTCACGTCCCGTCTCATGGCCGCGGCGGTTCTCGGACTTTCTGTTTCAGCGGTGCTTGGTCAAGGCGCCGCGCTGACTCCGAAAAACGAGGCTGCGTCTCGCGCGGAGGTTCAGTTCGACGCGGCGTGGTCCCTCCCCAACGGAGACGAACGCGACGTGGCGCTCAACGCCTTTCGCGCACGCTGGAGAGGCGAATCGCTCGGTGAGAATGACTATCTCTTGCCGTTGGCAGCGCTCATGACAGCATCGGATGAGGCGAAGCCTCAGATTCTAAAAGACTTGTCAAACGATATGGTCAACGCCGGCGCACTATCCCTCGAAGAGATCGAACGGCTCGGCGGGGCGGGTATGACCCGGACGATCATCGACAAGTTCGTCGCGATGCCTTTCGCCGGCGAGTTGAGCCTGGGCAACGTGTCGAAGTCCGTTGAGGGCTTCAGGTTGCTCGCGTCCGTGTGGTCCCCGGCCGATGCGTACCTCTTTGTCGGTTCAGAACTCCGCCGTCTCGATATCGCTGCCGCTCGGGCCGAGCTTGACGTTCTGTCCCGCGTGGTTCGCGAGGACGAGCGGATAAACCAGGCGGAGGTTCTCGCGGTCGAATCCCGTCTCGAACGCGTGACCCCCGGACAGAGATCAATGGCCGCCACCCGTGGGCTGCAGATGACGGGGCGGAGCCGGTGGGCACCGGCGAGTTCTGGCGTCAACGAGATGGGGTTCCGGGCCGTCTCGGGCCCTGGGCTGGATGGTGAGCCGGTGAGCAGCGACTCCCATCTGGGAAAGGTTGTTGTGGTGCACTACTGGGATTCAACGTGCAGCGGGTGCGTCAAGCAGTCGTCTGAGTTGGTTGCTCTTCGCGAGGAGTTTTCAGAGCAGGACGTGGAGATTATTGGGGTAAACATCAACCGGAATGCCGGTCGCAACGATATCAGCGAGGCGGCGGCACGACTGGGCCTCGATTGGGATCACGTCTATACCGGTGAAGGTTGGCGGACGCCGGCTGTCGTCGAGAACGAGGTCGTGGGTATCCCTCTTGTCGTCGTGCTCGATAGACAAGGGCGGCCGAGGGATTCCTCGATGGGTACACGGCGGCTTCGAGGTGTCATCAGGCGGGCTGTTGACGAAGGCGCTGTCATAGATCCGCCGCCTCTTGAGCGGCTCCAACGCCCGTAGGTCTTGCGGGCGAGCGACAGGATTTGAAGCAATTTGTCAGGCGACGACCGGTATGTCGGGAAGGCGATCGGTTCGGACGCACACAACGGAAGGGTGGTCTCTCATGGATCAGGAAAGACAAATGAGAATGCGCGTGAGTGTCGCATCGGTGTTCGCGGTGTACTTCGCCTCAGGGGCTTCGGCTCAGATCGCGTTCGACAACTTTGCCCCGGGGAACGGATTCAACTTCGGACAAGCCGACATCTTTAGTGGGGTTGACGCGCTAGGGGTCGACATCGACGTGGGCATCAGCTTCGTCTCCGAGGCGAGCGGGCGACTACACGAGGTCGAGGTGGCGCTGGGTTTGTTCGCTGGGACGAACTCGTTGAGCTTTCAGGTCTATGACGCAAACGGCATTCTCCCGGGAAACATGATCTATGACTCCGGTCAGATCGACGGTGCGATGCGCCCGGTCGGGTTGAATCTCACGCCGGTGTCCCTTGAGATCGACAGCGCGGTTCACCTGTCGGAAGGCGATCTCTATTTCCTGGTCCTCTCGACCAGCGGCGACACCGAAGCGGTGTGGCACCGCAACAGCGTTGGGGACTTCGGTCGGGTGGTCGGACGGACGAACAACGGACCGTTCGGAGTTATGAACCGAGCGAGAAACGCGGCCAGGGTCACTCTTGTGCCGAGTCCGGGCGGGGGTGCGGCGATTGCCATCGGACTGTGCTGGATATCGCGAAGTTCACGACGCCGACGCTGAGGGGGACGTCCTGGACACACGCCATACTGGTACCGGAGTGGTGCCTTTGTACTGCCTCAGTTGCACGCGAAACCTGAAGGGGCTTCCGGTCGGACGTTGTCCGAGGTGCTCGGCGTTGTTCGATCCTTTGGATCCCTCGACGTACCGCGTGTCTCTCTCGCCTGTCGATCGACTTCGGAGTTGGGCCGGCGGTCTGGTCGCGGCGTTCCTGATTGCGGTGATCGGGTCCGCTGCATTGCTCTTGCTCACCCGCATCTCCTTTACATCGAGGGAAACGGCGTTGCTCGCACACGTCGTGGTCGCGGTCGTCGTGGGTGGTGGGGGTGGGTTGTTCGCCGGGTGGAGTCGGTCGATCGTCTCCTGGGTGCTCCTTCTTCCAGAGTGCATCGTGTTCGTCTGGGGCGCGTTCGTCGCTGGCATCGGTGCCTGGTTCCTCGCGTGGCAGAGGATGCCAAACGCTCCTGATGAGGCGTTCAACGACACCGGGGCGCTCGGTGCGGTACTCGTCGGATGGATCCCAGCGGTCTTCCTCGTGGGCATCGCATTCACCGCTTCGTTCCTCGCATCGCGTTTGCTCGAGCGACCTCGGGCAGATGTCCGCCGGTAAGAAGCGACGGACGGTGAGAGTCTTGCGGTCGCAGATAGACTCTCTTGGTGACGATGGAAGCCGATCAAGTTGTCCGTGCGACGGGTAGTGGTGTTCGCGCGATCGAGGAGGCTCCGAGGCGGCGAGAGCCGGTTTGATCGCTCCGTAGCGGCCTCCTGCCGCACACTCGCTTGCGGAAACCGCGCCGGAGTCAATCCGGCGGGCTTCCGGGCGCGAAAACCGAACTCGTGGCGCTATACGTTCGGTGAAGACGCTCTAACTTTGGAGTGAATGCGCAGCCGAACCCGGCTCCGTTTCAAATCGCGATCGAGAGACGTTCCGTGTGGCATCGGCCGTAGTCGATGTTCGGAGGCACCCGGGAGCGAAGCACCGCGCATTGCGGACCGCTCGGCGGCGGAATCGGCTTTACTGTCGATCAGCGACGGGGCGCACGCCGGTCGTTGTGGTCGAGGAGAACTCCCGATCGAGCCTGCGGAGTTCGGCGATGAGAGAGCGTGTGTTTAGGGCCCGATCAACTCGTTCCGAGTAAGCGGAGAGGATGTCTGTTGATCGGCGTCGAAGATGTCCGTCGTCGGGGGTCTCAGCATGATCAAGCGGCACGGCGTACGTAAAGCGGCCCGTTTCGGCGGCAAAGGTGGGGATCTGAATAAAGCGCCGGTCCTTTCCCGGTCCTACCTCACGGCCGTCGTCTGACGCGAGGCCGACTTCGATAAAGAAATCGATGGCCCCGGGCGGGTACCCGAAGAGATACCCGTATCCCCGCCAGCGGTTCGCCCGGGGCATCCTGTCGACGATCGCGATAACTTTCGACGGATGGGTGCACGACGTGATTCCCCATCGCGCCCAGAAGCCTGCGTAGGTGTTGATCATCGCGGCCATCGCCGCTCGATGGACGACGTAGGCGTCCGCGGATCGCTCGTCGTTGTGGACGGCGTCGAACACTTGGACATCGGCGTACCACACGTCATTTCGAAACGGAGACAACGCAGCTCGAACGCGAAGGACGTCGGTGAGGTCAGGGTCCTCGACCGAGAAGGACCCGCGCCATATTCCGGTGCTCATCGGCTTGAGACCGCCCGCCAGGGTGTAGAGGGCCTCGTGATCCGCGGCCTTGCGGAGCAGCCGGTACGAGTCGGCTTCCGACGTGGTTTCGCACCCGAGGTTTACGACCGTCGGAGCAGGGCCCGCGGAGCATCCGCTCATTGCCAACGCGACCGCGAGCCACGCTAAGACGCCCAGCGCAAGGGTTCTGAGGGGAGACTTGGGCTCTCGGCGTTCCCCTCGGGGGATGTTCCGGCCGGTTGTACCGAACTCCGAGTTGGAGAAGGTCAATGGGCGGGTCGGCAGGGCGGATCTTTTTGGCATTGACAATGATAACGAGTTCTCAATAAGATCGAGTGTCGTCTGGCCGATGGGTCACGGGACGGGGCGTGGACTTCGGATCGGCAGAGGTCGATCTCCAACACGTATGACCGGCATTCCGAAGGAAGTAGTCGCATCATGATCGATTCGCAGACCATGCCGAAGCGACTCCCGGTCACGGTCCTTTCCGGGTTCCTCGGGTCGGGCAAGACGACCTTGCTCAACCACGTGTTGCGGAACCGCGAAGGGCTCCGCGTGGCGGTCATCGTGAACGACATGAGCGAGATCAACATCGACGCCGATCTCGTCCGGCAGGGTGACGCGAGCCTTGATCGCGTCGAAGAAGAACTCGTCGAGATGTCCAACGGGTGCATTTGTTGCACGCTGCGAGACGACCTGCTCAAGGCGGTGTCACGTCTGGCACGTGAGGACCGGTTCGATTATCTGATTATCGAATCGACCGGCATCTCGGAGCCTCTCCCAGTCGCCCAGACGTTTACATTTGAAGACGAGGAGGGATACTCGCTCGCGAACCTGTCGCGACTCGACACGATGGTCACTGTCGTCGATGCGTCGAGCTTCCGCTCCGAGTTTCAGAGCTACGACGACCTTGTCGATCGTGAGATGGGTCTGTCCAACGAAGACGACCGCTCGATCGCTGATCTGCTCACCGACCAGGTCGAGTTTGCAGACGTGATCCTCGTCAACAAGTGTGATCTCGTGGATGACGAAGAACTCGGCCGCGTGGAAGCGATGATCCGCTCGCTTAACGCCGACGCGAAAATCGTGAGGACGACCAACTCGGAGATCGATCTCCGCGAGATCATCGGGACCGAGAAGTTCAACATGGAACAGGCGATGACCTCGCCCCAGTGGATCAAGGAACTCAACAGCGAGCACACGCCGGAGACCGAGGAGTACGGCATCTCCAGCTTCGTCTACCGCGCCCGCCGCCCGTTCCACCCGCAACGGCTGTACGACCTGGTGACCGGCGGCTTCCTGAAGACCACACGATCGAAGGGGTTCTGCTGGCTGGCCACCAAGCACGACTTCGCGGCGATGTGGTCGCAAGCCGGCGGTTCGTTCCGCATGGCGCCGGCCGGTCGCTGGTGGGCCGCGGCTCCGCGCGAGGCTTGGCCGCCAGACGCTGACTCCATTGCCTGGATCGAGTCCAAGTGGGACGAGCCCCACGGCGATCGCCGCCAGGAGGTCGTGATGATCGGCGTCGATATGGACGAGGCGTACACACGAACCTTGCTCGAAGGCTGTTTGCTCACGGACAAGGAATACGAGGCTGGGCCGGCGGTCTGGAATTCTTGGGCGGATCCTTTCCCCGAGTGGGTGTTCACGAGCGACGCCGACGTTGAGTAATAACGTTTCGGGCTGTGCGGCGTCTGACGACGTTCCGCCGCTGTCGGGTTTCCGATGTTTCTCCGGACGTCACGCGCACGGCGTACTCGATGTCCAACGCCCCGATGGACTTCTGTACACACTGGCGCGCCTGTCGCTCTTCGGCCGTCAGAGTTTCTCTGGGTTCACGAACGAAGCAAAGCGTTGGATCGTCCTGTGATTTCTTCTTGATAATGACCCAGTCGGGTTGTAGTCGTCGACAGGCGCGGGGACTTTGAAGCCGCTCGGGAGTTTGGCAACGCGACGCAGGTCGCCCGGGCCTTCGAAATCACCCGAAAACTCGTGTCTCATTCCGGGGCCAACTGCGTTCAAATGTGGCACGCTCCGCGAGAGCAGATGGTCTTTAGCCGTATGCTCCAGACGCCGGATCGGCCCGGAATCACCCACCCTACGAATGGACGCTCTTGAGCGTCCTCATCGACGACTACCAGCATCCGTAGCGGCTTGCCGTCCGTCGTCCGCGTCTGCACGAAGTCGTGGGCCCGGACGTGATCCTTGTGCTCCGGTCGCGGCCGTACGCAGCTGCCGTCGTTGAGCCAAGACGACCACGCTTGGGCTGTTTCCTCGGCACTTTTAGGCCCTCGCGCCGCCGGATCCGTTCCATACGCTTGTGGTTTCATACGCCAGCCGAAGATACGGGCCGGTATGCGTTCAGGGGGAATGGTCGCGTCTGGAGGGGTTGGCAACCGGCACCTGAAACTGATGCGAATACTCTTGTCGTAGTTGAAGCTGGAGATCTCGTTCTTCAGGTCACGCCTCGGGAGACAGCGGCAGATGGCGAACAGGTACAGTTGTCGATGAGGGCAGCAAGTGCGTCTTTCGGCCTTCCGGGAGCAATAGGATCAACACAGAGCATTGAATCAAGGCATGACGGCGATGGTGCACTTTATGAGCAAACGATGACGGTGTACGGGAACTCCACGACGCGAATCGTGTTGCATGAGTTGGACTTCCGCGATCGGCCATGCGTCCTGCGAGTCCGAAGTCTGTCGGTTCGCCGATTCGAATACGTAGCCGTATCGGCCGCAACAGATCCAATCAGCTACAACCGGCTACTTGCCCCGTGTGAACAGCAAACAAGCAAGGCGTCGAGGCAACGGGGGCGAATCAGCGATGAGTGAGAATAAGCCGCGCCTTGAACTCCAGTGGATCGGGAAGTATGACCGGCCGCGGCTTGAGCCGCGAGCCCTCATTGAAGACCCTGAGTTGTCCTACTTGCCTTCACTCCGACGCGCAGGGGATACCGTTGACAATAGGGTGATCTTTGGTGACAACCTTCTCGTGCTCAAGGCACTAGAGCGGGAGTGCGCAAGCCAAGTAAAGTGCATTTACATTGATCCTCCGTACAACACAGGCTCGGCGTTTGAGCATTATGGCGATGACCTGGAGCATTCGATCTGGCTCTCGTCAATGAGAGATCGGCTTGAAATTTTACGGCAATTGCTCAGGCCTGATGGCGTCATATTTGTCTCAATCGATGACAATGAATATGCGTATTTGACGATTCTGATGGACGAAGTCTTTGGTAGGCAGAACCGATGTGGCCAGTTCATCTGGGAAAAAAAGAAGAAACCGTCGTTTCTTAATGCCAATATGGGCGTGGTGACCGAGTACGTTCTTGCCTATAGCCGCGATCGACGGCTGTCCCCCGCCTTCATTGGTGGAAAAACTACGGAAGGGAAAAAATATCCTATTAACAATGCCGGAAATAGTATTAAAAAGATAGAGTTCCAGGCTGGAGTAGTGAAATTTGCATGCGCAGATCAAGTATTTAAGCCACAGGATATGTCGAGCGGGAACATTGTGACGCGATTGCTTGATCCGGTCCGGGTCGTAAATGGTGTGAATATCCAGGCGTTCAGGCTTGAGGGCGAGTGGAGATACTCGCAAGCAAAGCTAGATGAGATTGTCGAGGCTGGTGAGGAAATCCGAATCAGCAAAGCACCGTTTCGTCCTAATCACATCAAGCCAGGGGGCGAAGACAAAAAGCTCAAGAATCTGCTGTCGATGAGTCACTATCGGATGAGTACCTATGAGGACGCGACACAAGAAAGTCGCGCGCTATTTGGATCATCGATGGCCTTTGACTATCCCAAGCCTGAGAAGCTCATCCATACGCTCTTGGCTGCGGTCACGGAGCCCGGCGACCTTGTCTTGGATTCATTTGCAGGGTCGGGGACGACCGGTGCTGTCGCCCAAAAAATGGGGTTGCGCTGGATCATGGTCGAACTGGGCAGCCATTGTCATACGCACATCATCCCGCGGATCAAAAAGGTCGTCGATGGTGAGGATCCTGGCGGAGTGACCGCAGAGACGGGCTGGCAGGGCGGTGGCGGATTCCGCTACTACCGCCTCGTCCCGCCGCTCCTCCAGAAGGACGAGTACGGCGACTGGATCATCAACAAGGACTACAACGCTGCCATGCTTGCCGAGGCCCTCTGCAAGATCGAGGGCTTCAAGTACGACCCGAGCCCCGAGGTCTATTGGCAGCAGGGACGCTCGACCGACACCGACTACATCTTCGTCACAACGCAGACGATGACCGCCGACACGTTGCAGAAGGTCTCCGACGAGGTCGGTCCGGATCGGAGCCTGCTGGTCATGTGCAACGCGTTCTGCAACAAACGGGAGTGGCCGAACCTGACGGTCAAGCAGATCCCCAAGGCTGTGCTGTCCAAGTGCGCATGGGGGCAGGACAACTACAGCCTTGAGATCAAGGAGCTTCCAGTCGTCGAGGATGAACCCGAGACGGTGGACGGCGGGCCGCAGGTCGAGCCGAAGGCGGGTGGAGCGGCCAAGAACCTGCGGCGCAAGGCGGCGGCGGTATCCGCAGGCAACCTGTTCAATGGCGACGAGACTGAAGGGGAGGGCGAATGATGTCATCCCGCGTCAGGACCGCCAACATGGTGGCCAATCGCCTCTCGCACCTGAAGTCTCGGAGCAGACGTTCTACCGGCGGAAGAAGAAGTTCGCCGGGATGGGCGTCGCCGAGGTGCGTCGGCTCAAGGCGTAGGAAGACAAGAATCGCAAGCTCAAGCAGTTGGTCGCTGATCTCAGTCTCGACAAGTACATCTTGCAGTACGCGATCAAGGGAAAGCAGTAAGGCCTGCTCGTCGCCGGGAGATGGTGAAGAAGACGCAATCGGCGTACGGCGTGAGCCAGCGCCGGGCGTGCGAGGTGCCGTCTTGCGGGACCGCCAAGCTCAATCCTGACGAGCCGCTGGCGGATCCGATCGATCCCGGCGTGGGTCCGTTGCGACCAGTCATCGATCGCACCACGCGCGTTGTCGAGGCGGCTCCTGTCGAACCTTGTGTTCCGCCCCAGCGAGGCCTCGACAAGAGCCACGCGCTTGTACGCCGGAGAGCGAGTCGACGATCTCGCCCTCCGTCGCAAGACCGCCAAGCCCGGCGTCCGCGAACTTGAACCGCGGCAAGGCGTCGAAGACCGGCCAGGATTCCTGGACGTCGGTGATCGCGAGATGGATCTCCGCGACGTCGGGGCCGGGCATGGTCACGATCTCAAAACCACCGTCTCGGCCGAGTTCACGCGCCATCGCCTCGGCGAAGCACGCCCGGAGCATGTCCCGCCGATCTCTACCCCGGCCTGAACTCGGAGCTTCCGCCAAACTTGCCGGACGGCGTCACGCCCGTTTTCTTTGCCCCCGCAGAGTGTCTTCCCGTGAGCGGTCAAGAAGATCCGCTAATGACGATTCTCGAAGGCACGCTCCCGGCGGATCGCCTCGACCGTCTCCGGCCAGAGGTCCCACTTCATCTCGGCGTTTGTCTTGCCGCGTTTGCGATGGATGTAGGGCGCCTCAACATCGAGGCAGACCTCGAAGTCGCGCAGGTCGGACAGTTCCTTCTGCGTGAACCCGGCGTTCAGTGCCACGAGCATCCATGCTCTCGCTTGACCGCTCGCCGTCCCGTACAGCATCCTCAGGTCGTCGATCTCGAACAGCGGGATCCGTCCGGTGACCATCTCCTCGGTCTCCCGCTTCCGCTCCTCTTCCGTCTTCATCGCTTCACGCTTGATCGCAAAGATGCGGCGCTGACTCTTGGGCATGCTCCAAGGGATGTCCTCGTCCTCGTCGAGCCAGACAAACATCCCCTTCATCGCGCGAATGAACCCGACCACGGTGGGGATCGCCATCCGAGTCGCGGGGCGTTCATCCTTCTCATGGCAACGGACCATCGGGCGCTTCAGGAAATGGTCAACCGCCCGCTGAAGCTTGTCGTGGCCAACATCCATGAGAGGAGTCTTCCCACCGATGACCTCGACGACGCGACCAATCCGGTAGCGCATGTGGCGAACGTGGGCAGCGGAGACCTGCTTCGTCGAGAGCCGTCGCTCCTGTTCACCGATGTAGATTCGTGCAGCGTCCTCAACGGTCAGTTCGCCAGGCTGAGCCAAGCGTTCAGCGTCAGGTCGAGAGTTCTCCGATTTCCGCGGGGAAATCGAATCCTGCTCCATCACCGTCGCGCCGGTCGTCCCCTCTGGCCAAAACGTGACGCCGTCGGCCTGAAGCCGGTCCCACTCCGTCATCAGCAGGAATGCCCGGTTCTTCGCCTCGCGCTGATCGGTCCCCAGGTAGAAGACCTGCGGCCTCGGCTTTCCATCCGGCCCCCTACGTCGTCCGATCGTCTTCTTGTACTGACTGCTCGGCGGGTGGAACGTCACCCCAATCGATCTCGCTGCGCTACCCATGGTTCGACGCCTCCATGCAAAGGACGGCCCATCCGCCCTCGGAGGCACACACTTACCGCGGATCCGTTACACCTTCAGTCGCTTCCCATCAGAAAACGCTGGTGTAGATCGAACAACAAGGAGTAGTCATCCTGCCCCGGCACCCACACGGTCACCAGATATCTGACCACATCGGTAGAATCGTGCACCACCATACCATTGGCGGAGAAGTAAATGGACCTGTCGAAACTCAAGCTCGACCTCAGCCCCAAGAAGCGGGAAACCGATCCGATCCGGATATTCGGTGGCCTGACCCAACGCGGACAGGTCGAGACACTTTATGGCCCGCAGCAAGAGGCCTTGAACGCCTGGCACCAGAGTTACCGCGCCAAGTCCGACGTCCTCTTTTCCATGAACACGGGCGGCGGCAAGACGCTCGTTGGGCTTCTCGCCGCACAGTCGTTGGTAAACGAGACACGAGGCAAAGTGCTGTATGTGTGTCCCACCAACCAACTCGTGCAGCAGACGGCAGCCCAGGCCGAGGACTGTGGCATCACGGTGGCGACCTATGGCTCCAAGACCTGGACGAATGAAGATAGGTACCACTCCGCTGAGTGCTGCTGCATAACGAACTACCACGCCGCCTTTCGCGGCGGAAGCCCCTTCCTGAACGATACGATCCGCGCGATCCTCTTCGACGATGCACACGTAGCGCCTGCGACGATCCGCTCGTGTTTCACCATCGACGTAAACGAAACCCATGATGCATGGGGTCCGCTTGTAGGCATCTTCCGCGGCCACTTTGACCACTCCCCATACTCCACACGATTCTCCAGGTTTACGCAGGGCGACAAGTACGAAAGCGGCGTCCTCTTCGTGCCCGCGTGGTTCGTATGGGAGCACCGCGCGGAGATCGAGCAGGCACTCTCTGAAAACGGTATAGATGCGCCAGACGCCTCGACACGATTCGCATATCGACACCTACGGGACCACTTGGCTTCATGTGCGTTCTTTGTCTCGCAGCGCGGAATCGAGATCACTCCGCCGATCATCCCTACCCATTCACTGTCATATTTTCGGCCTGACGTACGGCGTCTATACCTCACGGCCACCCTCCCATCTCGGTACGAGTGCATCCGTACTTTCGGTGTCGACCGAGCCGACACCATCTCTCCGACCGGGAAGATCGGTGCAGCACAGCGCCTCCTCGTGTTCCCGCAGGGTGACTTGGATGAGAACGCCTATGACCAGTCGCGGACGCTGATGGACCCGCACAAGACTTGTGTCATCGTTCCTTCCAAGTACACGGTGAGGAAATGGGAGGATATCGGGACGGTTTACGACAGCCGCACGGGGAACGCCGGCATCACCGAGTTCGCCGACGCAACCGATGAGCGGAAGATTGTTCTGGCGGGGATATTTGACGGCATCGACCTTCCCGGGGAAGCGTGCAAGGTGCTGGTTCTTGATGGTATCCCGCGTGGAGCATGTCTTCACGACCGGTATTTAGAGGACGTGTTGGACTCAAAGAAGTTCCGCCTCTCGCAGACCGCGGGACGTTTGACGCAGGCGATTGGCCGGATCTTCCGCAGCAATACGGACCACGGCGTGGTGGTGCTGGCTGACAAGGCGTTACAGAGTTGGCTACGCCAACCGGAAAATATGGCCTACCTCCCTGACTTGCTCCAGCAGCAGGTGTTACTCGGGGCAGCGATTCGCAAATCGCTCGAAGAAAATGGAGAAAAGGAAGCGGCGTATCCAGACCTCATGCTGAAGGTCATTCAGGGCGAAAAGGATTGGGACGACCTTTACAACGCTAAACTCGCTGAGATCGCCACAGAAGAGAAGCCGAAGGAGCCCGCATGGGGCGACGGTACAGCGCGGAATGAGTACGACGCCGGGACTCATATGTGGGAAGGTCGTCACGGCGCGGCCGCGGCTATCTTGAACGGACTTGGCAACGAACTAACCGCCAAAGATCGTGGCTTGGCGGCGTGGCATCTTCATTGGTGTGGCGCTGCCCACCTCCAAGAGGGAGATTCCGCCGCCGCCTCGCTTGCTTTCCAACAGGCCGCAAGTCTGAAGGCGATGCTGGGCCGTCCGACGCCAACCGGGGCCGTGATCGGTGCGGGCAGCGTCCTACTCACCGTATCACCCCAGGCGAAGCGTTCTGTCATGGCGGTGAAAGGCTCGCTCGAAACAGCCGCCACGTCCGTCCTCGATCGGTTGGAAGGGGATGGAGGGGAGAATGCGGAGGAGCACGAACAAGCCCTCTGCGACTTGGGCTCGCTGCTGGGGCTCGAATCCAGTAGGCCGGAGAAGACGGCGGACAACAAGGGGCCGGACGTGGCTTGGCTCTGCCCGGAATCGGCGGACGCGCTGGGGCTAGAGGCGAAGACCCAGAAGGCGAAACCGGCGGTCTACAAGAAGCGCGACATCGGCCAAGCGCACGACAGCCGTGAGTGGTTGAAGCAGAACTACTCGCAAATGACCGATCATGTGTGGATCGTCGGCGACCATGGAGACGTGGTCATGCAAGCGAACCCGCCAACTGATCTTCGGTTAGTGACTCTGGAGTCGATGATGGACCTTGCCCAGCGACTAATCAATGCCGGTCGTCGCATTGACGTGCGCCCATCGGGAGCGTCATTGGAGTCCGCAACCCAGGAGGCGTTTGTCTACCACCGGCTGCTATGGCCACAAGTCGCGGAATCGTTGGAGTATCGCTTCGCGATCGACCTCCAAGACAACGCGGTGTCTGACGAAGACTGATCGCGTTCCGTGGCCCTACAGCAACGGCAGAAGAGGTACGCGATGAGGTAGTCCATCGGGTAGCCGAAGGTAGTCGGGCCGTGTTTGGAGTCCCAATCGGGTAGTCCAGAGACGACACAAACCCAGGCAGAGCCAGGGCCTGTCAAAGTACCCCCCACAGGACTCGAACCTGTAACCCGCTGATTAAGAGTCAGCTGCTCTACCGATTGAGCTAGGGAGGCGGTTGAGCCGTTTCCGGCCAGAGTGATACTAGACGTGGTATCGGCCCCCGGTCCAGCACCGTTCGGTACGTTGGTGTAGTGTCTCTCTGGGCAGCCCAGGGGCAAGGAGGCCACCCACGCTGACGCGAGCCGATTCGCATCCCGGTGCCGCCACTCCCGCCGAATCGGCCAAGGTGCTCCGCCGGGCGATCCCGATCGTCGCGATCGTGCTCTTTCTCGCGGCCCTTTCGGTTCGGGTGCTCGGACCCAGCGATCTCGGGCAGAACGTTGATCAGGCCCGGACGATGTCGCACACCGTCGATATGGTGGTTAACGGCCGCTGGTTTCTCCCCGTCGACCTCAGCGGGAAGACCACCCGCAAGCCCCCCCTGGTGAACTGGGTCGCGGCGCCGCTTGTCGCCTCCGGTGTCTGGGCGGAGTGGGCCCACAAGGCGCCCTCGTTGCTCGGAGCCATCGCCGCCTTCGCCGTGGCCTGGGCGGGGGCCGCGAGGTTGCTTCCCCGGGTCGCTGGCGACCTCCGTCCGGACGCGGGCGAACTCGCCCGGTCGGCGCCGATCGCCGTCGGAGCGCTCGCCGGCGCGGTCTGGATCGCGTCTCCTACCGCGATCAAGCACGCCTACTTCTGCCGGCCCGACATGATTTTCGGTGGATTGCTCGCGCTCGGCTGGTACTCCGCGGTCCGCGTCGCAGACGAACCACGGGCACGAACTCGTGCTCTTTGGTCCCTCGCCACGTGGTTCGTCACTGGCCTTGCGCTCCTGGCCAAGGGGCCCTGGGCACTGCTCATTCCGACGTATGCCGCGCTCGTGATGCTCATTCGTCCGGCGGACCATCGACCGCCCTGGCACGCATGGATCTGGGGTCCAGCCTTCGCAGGCGCTCTCTTCGCGGCCTGGCTCGTGCCGGCGTACCTCGCCGATCCTGACTTCGTCGCCAATCGGCTGGTCGGCGGCGAAGTGCTCAGCCGGCTCGGGTTCGATGTTCCCCCGCCGGGCCCCGACGAGATCGATCCCTACGACACCCGGGTCAAGACCGACGACGGTGGGGGTGGTCTTGGTGCGTATCTCTCTGGGATGCCGCAAACGCTCGGCTGGTTCGTTGAACGCTTCGTCCCGTGGAGTGTCCCGGCACTTGCCGCGTTCATTTTCGTCCGACCCTGGCGGTGGCGAGCCCATCCGCTCGCGCCCGCTGGCATCTGGGTGTGCCTCGTCATCGGCATCACGATGCTCATGCCGACCCGCGGCGCGTCGTATCTCGTTCCCGTCTACCCAGTCGCGGCCATCCTCGCCGTGTACGCGCTCCTCCGCGTGCGCTCGCCGCTCCCGCCCATCGGCGTCGCGATCTTCGCCGCCATCGTTCTCACGGCCGTGGCCGGGCGTGAGGCGATCTTCAGTCGTGCGGCGCGCGTCGGCACCGGCGACAAGCTCTGGCGATTCGCGGCCGAGGCCCGCGACCTCGTTGGCGACGACGAGGTGGTGTTCGTCGAAACATGGCTCGACCCGACCCCGCTCATGATGGGGCGACATCGAACCACCGAGCCAACGCCCGATCAGATCGCCGAAGCCCCCTGGGTTGTCGCCCGACTTCTCGAAGGCGTCCCCGATGGGTGGCCTGATCCGGTCCTCCGGTCGGACGAGGTCGATCGTGTCGTCGCAGGCTCGAGCAAGTCCAAGGACGGTGGATACGTCGTCGCGTTGTTCCGGGGCCCGATCGTCGGGAAACAACCTGAGAACTGGCCCTCGCCGCCTTGACTCAAATCATCAACATGTTGATGATTCCCCGATTCGTCCCGACTACCGACGAATCAGGGAATCCGTATGGCAAACCTCGGGAACACTCAAGCTGATATTGGACAAGACGTTGCATATGCCACGCCGCTCGTTCACGAGCTCTTTCGCATTCATCACCTGATGATGCGAATCGGCGATCGGCTCACCGCGCCGATCGGCCTGACCGCGTCCCGCTGGATGCTTGTGTGTGCCCTTGCCGACCTCGGCGAGCCGACAGTGAGCCAACTGAGCGAAGAGGCGTTGCTCAGCCCTCAGGCCGTGAGCCGCATGCTCGCGGCGATGGAGTCCGAGGGCCTCGTCGACCGCGGCCGATCACCCGACGACGCCCGGATGGTCACCGTTCGTTTCACCGAGGCCGGCCGGGCCGCTCATCTCGCCACCGTGGAACTCGCGAAGCGATTTCGCGGCCCGTTCCTCGAAGGTGTTTCTGATGATGAAGTATCACGCATCACCTCGGCACTCGACCACCTCACCGAAAACCTCGTTCGCTTTGAACAGAGACTGATCGCGGAAGCCGCGGAACCCTCTGAAACCGAAGGAAAGCCCCGATGATCCGATGGTTCGCTCTCCTCCCGTTGATACTCGGCGGGGTTGCCCAGGCCCAGGGCGGGCTGCCGCCCGCCAACGTCGTCGTGGACGCGGCTCGCACCGAGTCGCTTGTAAAGCGTCGTTCGGTGACCGGCGAGATCGTGTCGACGCGCCGCTCCCTCGTCGCTGCGCAGGCCGATGGCTACATCATCGAGTTTGATCTGATCGAGGGCGACACGGTTCGTAAGGGCGACGTCATCGCACGCCTCGACGCCGAACTCGCGACGCTCGACGTCGAGCAGGCACAGGCTCGCCTCGCCGCGGCGGAGGGACTCGTCGCCCAGCGCCGGGCCGAGGCCGACAACGCGCAGCGCGACCTCGATCGCGTGCAGCGGCTTGTCGAGCGCAACTCGGTTTCCGAGTCGGAGCTCGACGACGCCGAGACGCAGGACGCCTCGACAAAGGCGATGCTGACGCAGGCAGAGGCGGACGTCGCCGAGGCGAAGGCAGCGCTGGCGTACGCCGAGCGTCGGCTTCGTGATAAGACGGTCATCGCTCCGTTCGATGCCGCGGTGATCTCCGCCGGCACCGAACTGGGCGAGTGGCTCGATCAGGGCGACACGGTTATCGAACTGATCGCGCTCGACACGCTCGAAGCACGGATCGACGTGCCCGAACGCCTGCTGCCCTACTTGGAAACCGCCGAAAGCGTCACGCTCAACGTGCCGGCACTCGGGGCCGGGGTGGGTGTCGAAGCCGACTTCATCGGGCTCGTTCCTCTGGGCGACTCGCTCAGCCGAAACTTCACGGCAAGGCTCCGCCCACGCTCGCTTTCGTTTGAAGCACCGGTTGCTCCGGGTGACGAATCGCCTGCACGCCCGCGCAGGACACTCAAGCCCGGAATGAGCCTGACCGCGCTCGTGCCCACCGGAACGCTGAGCGAGTACCTCACGGTACACAAAGACGCCATCCTGCGAGACGATGCCGGTACGTTCGTCTACGCGGCGATGCCCGGCGAGCCGATGCCCCAGGCAACCCCGATGCGCATCGAGATCCTCTTCGCGACCGTTGATCGTGTTGCCCTTCGCCCCGGATCACTCCCGCCGCAGACCAAGGTTCTCGTTGAGGGCAACGAACGCGTCGATCCGACGCAGTCGCTCGTCATTCTAAACGCGAACGCCCCATCCTCGAACTGATCGCCCACGCGAACACCCAACGCGAGATCAACGCATGGACCTCGTCAAGCTCGCCATCAATAAGCCTGTAGGCGTCGCCGTCGGCGTCATCCTGGTTGTCGCCTTCGGGCTCATCGGAGTCACGGCGATCCCGGTGCAGCTCACGCCGACCGTCGATCGCCCCATCATCACCGTCACCACCGAGTGGCCCGGGCGGAGCCCCGAAGAGGTCGTCGACGAGATCGTCAAGGACCAAGAAGAAGAGCTCAAGAACGTCAGCAATCTCAAGCGCATGAAGGCCACCGCCACCGAGGGCGAAGCGGTCATTGAGCTCGAGTTCTACCTGGGCACGTCGATCCCACGCGTGCTGCAGGAAGTCTCCGACAACCTCCGGCAAGTGCCCGACTACCCAGAGGAAGTCGAGGAGCCCCGCGTCGAGGCCGCCGATGGGGCGAGCGAGAATGCGATCGCCTGGATCATCGTTGACGTCGATCCCGAGCACGTCGAAAGGTACCCCAGCTTCGACATCACGTCGCTGTACGACCCGCTCGACAAGGAAGTGAAGCCCTTCCTCGAGCGTGTGGACGGGGTCGCGGAGGTGAACATCTTCGGGGGCCGCGAGCGCGAAGTCCGCGTGCTCATCGATGAGATCGCCCTTGCGCAGCGGAACCTCAATCATCTTGACGTCATCGACGCGATCCGGAGTCAGAATCAGACCATCTCTGCCGGCACGATCGCGGAGGGCAAGCGCGACTACCGCGTCCGCGTCGTGGGGCAGTTCGAGCGCGTCGACGAGCTCGAAGAAGTCATCATCGCCGTCCGCGACGGGGTCGAAACTCGTTTGCGTGACGTCGCAACGGTTGAACTCGGCCTTGAGAAACAGCGCGGCTTTGTCCGGACATTTGGTCATCCTTCTGTCGCGATGAACGTCATTCGTCAGTCTGGTGCGAACGTTGTTGCCGTCATGGATGATCTCCGGGGAAGGCTCGAAGAGGTCAGGGCCGAGCGTCTGCCCAAGTTCGCCCCCGAGGGATACCCGACGCTCGGGCAGCACCTCCGGATCAGGCAGGTCTACGACGAAACGACCTATATCGATTCCGCGATGAACTTGGTGACCACGAACCTGTTCATCGGCGGGGCGCTCGCCGCCGTCGTGCTCATGGTCTTCCTCCGCTCGTTCGTCTCCACGGCGATCATCGCGATCGCCATCCCGATCTCGGTCATCGGCACCTTCCTCATCATGCTGGCGATGGGGCGAACACTCAACATCATCTCACTCGCCGGCCTCGCGTTCGCTGTCGGCATGGTCGTGGACAACGCGATCGTCGTTCTAGAGAATATCTACCGGCGCCTCCAAAACGGTGATCCGCCGCTCCGTGCCGCGTACTTGGGCGGAAAGGAAGTCTGGGGTGCCATCCTCGCCTCAACGCTCACCACCGCGGCGGTGTTCGTCCCGGTCCTTACGATCCAGGAAGAGGCGGGTCAGCTCTTCCGCGACATCGCGATCGCGATCGTGGCCGCTGTCCTCCTTTCACTCGTTGTCTCGGTCACTGTTATCCCCACCGCGACAGCTCGATTCCTTCGCGAAAAGAAGACCCACCGCACGGCGCTCGGCAAGATGTTCTCGACCCTCTTTGGCATCGACGCGGTCGCCGGTTGGTTCGTGCGCCGCGCCGAGGTCATCATCCTCTGGCTGATGACATCCTGGCGCGGCTGGACACTCCGTCCAGCTCTGATTCTGATCTTGACCGGAGTCTCCCTCGGAGGCGCCGCGATGCTCGCGCCGCCGCTCGATTACCTTCCCGCCGGCAACCGGAATCTCGTCTTCGGCGGCCTCAACATCCCACCAGGCTTATCAATCGAAGAGAAGATCTCGATCGCGGAACGGATCGAAGAGGTCATGCTTCCGTACGTTGAGGCCGACGAGACAAACTATCTCGCGGCCGACCTTGCGCCGATCCCGATTGGCTTCGGCCCCCCCGGGCCCGACACACCGAGCTTCGATCCGGTTCCGGTGCAAAATTTCTTCCTCGGCGCGTTCGGCTCTGAGATGTTCGCTGGTGGGACGTCGGATCTTGAGCAGGTCGTCATACCAGTTGGTCAACTCCTGAGCAACGCCATCGGCCCGATACCCGATGTCTTTGGGGGTGCGTCGCAATCGTCGATCTTCGGCCGTGGTCCAGGTGGCGGCAACACTGTCGATCTTGAGATCTCAGGCGAACGTCTCGAAGCGGTGCTCGCGGCCGCCGGCTACATGTTCTTCCTCGCGGCGGACAAAGAGCACGCGAACTTCGGTTACGGTCCGACCGGCGTTTCGCCAGAACCGGGGAACTTCAATCTCCGTCAACAGGAATGGCAGCTCAGGCTGACGGATGAGGCACGCGAACTCGGATTCGACACCGAAACAGTCGGCGTCGCCATCCGCGGTCTCTTCGATGGTGCGTTTGCGGGTGACTTTAAGCTTGCCGACGACACGATCGATATCCGTGTGCTCCCGCGCGACGGAGAGCTCGAACTTAAGGAGAGCCTTCTTTCCGTCCCGATCGCAACCCCGGCCGGTCCCGTCGTTCCTGTCGACACGCTCGTGGACGTGATCCCAGCGCTCGCGCCTCAGGACATACTCCGTATCGAGGAACTGCCGGCTGTGATTCTTCGAGTCAAACCACCTCAGGGAATGACCGTTGAGGAGGCGGAGACGAAGCTACGCGCCGAAGTCGTCGAGCCCGCCCGCCAGGCCGGTCTCCTCGATCGCACGATGCGGATCAATCTCGAGGGCACCGCGGCCAAGCTCGATGAGGTCAACGCGGCTCTCTTCGGTGTCGCTCCCGTCGGAGAAGATTCGGGCCCGTTCGCGAAGGCCGCGTTCGCGATCACGGCCGTGCTCTTCGCTGCCGGCCTTGTGACAGCCGTCATCGCCGCAGCCCGGGCTGCGAAGCGAAAGTCGTCGCTTCATGCGTACGGGATCTTGGGTGCCCTCGGGCTGGCGCTCGCCATCGGGCTTCCCTTGCTCATCCTCGGGCTCCAGCCTCAACTCGTGATGGCTCGCATGGCCTGGGCGTTGCTCGTGACCTACCTGCTCATGGCCGCGCTGTTCGACTCGTTCGTCTACCCGTTCGTGATCATGTTCACCGTCCCGCTCGCGGTCGTCGGCGGATTCGCCGGATTGGCGATCGTGCACAACGCGTCGCTCGCGAACCCCACGATCGCTCCCCAGCAACTCGACGTCCTCACGATGCTCGGGTTCGTCATCCTCGTGGGCGTTGTCGTGAACAACGCGATCCTGCTCGTCCACCAGTCGCTCAACTTCATGAAGGGCGTCGGTGAGTCCGACGACGATCGCGTCGACGCGCTCCCGCCACTCGAGGCGATCGCCGCGTCGGTCCGAACCCGCATCCGCCCCATTTTCATGTCGGTGCTGACATCGGTGGGGGGCATGCTCCCGCTCGTGCTCTTCCCCGGCGCTGGGTCAGAGATGTACCGGGGCTTGGGATCGGTCGTCGTCGGGGGCCTGCTCGTCTCAACCGTCTTCACGCTCCTGCTCGTCCCGTTGCTCTTCAGCCTGACGCTCCAATCGATGGACGGGCTCAAGGCGGTGTTTGCCAAGGCGGAGTCACAAGCACCGCGCGTGACACCCGACCCGGCGCCGGCGCCAGAGAACGAAAAAAAGCCGGCGTTGCAGCCGGCGTAAAGTCGTTCATTCGTGAGCGAGTAAGGCCCTTTATCGAGCTCAGTCAGGCTCGCTGAGCAGAGGCTCGGTACCGGCATCGATCTCGGGATCGGGGTCGACCGGATCACTCGGCGCCGGGCTGACTTCGATGTCTTCGAGGTCGAGGTCGGGCACGTCCGGGTCTTCGGGCGACGCCGGTGGCACGTCCTCAGGTTGGCGAGGCGCGACAGGGGTATCAACCATCGGTTCCGATGAGGCCGCGGCGGGCGGCGGCGTCTCGGCCGCCACTTCTTCCTCAGGCTCGATCGTCGTGAACGGGACCGAAGCGTCGGCGTACTCCGGCGTATCGCGGAGCGTCACTTCCAGCCGGCGCATCGGGTCGGCCGGCACCGGGATCTCGTTTTCGAGAGAAGACCAGTCGTCCACACCCACAACATCCCAGCACATCACGTCGGGACGGAGCGTGTCGCTGTGCTTGTCGTCGGCATGGTCGAACCGAACGATCAGCTTGCGGTTGACCGGGACGTCGAGGCTCCAGATCTCCGATCCGTCACGCACGTCGCGGAGCGTCACCGTCATCGGCGCGAACGGAGTGCTCACGTACGAGAACTGATCGAGCGACGCACCGCGACCGCCCGGCTCCTGACCCATCATGTAGGCACAGCCGCCAACGGTGCTCAGAGCAACCGCGGCCCCAGCGAGGCCAGCCAGCACGTTCATACCCAGGTTCTTCGATCGCGCCATCGCCCGCTCCAGTCTTCCTCAGCCGATCATCCGCACGTCGGCCCGCCCGTTCGCCGGACGCTGCTCTCGCGGCCGCGAGTGTAGATCCTCGGCCCACGCCGGTCTCTACACAACGAAGCCCGGCCGCTCTGGGTTCGCTCCGAACGCGCCCATCGTCGACACCGATGATCCATCGGTACGATCGCCTTGTGTCTGAATCCCCACCAACGACCGAGAAGCCCGAAGGCGACCAACCCGCTTCCGGGAACCCGTCAGGAGCGCCGAAATTGCGCATTGGCCACGGCTACGACCTCCACCGGCTCGAACCGCTCGCCCCCGACGGGCACGGTCGCCCCCTGATCCTGGGCGGTGTGCGGCTCGAGCACGATCGAGGGCCCGTTGCCCATTCCGATGGCGATGCGCTCTACCACGCCGTGACCGACGCCCTGCTCGGGGCC
The DNA here is from genome assembly GCA_038748775.1 of Planctomycetota bacterium. Lineage (GTDB taxonomy): Bacteria > Planctomycetota > Phycisphaerae > Phycisphaerales > UBA1924 > DAIQNV01. The sequence continues at coordinate 162,227 of JBCDIT010000001.1, read as the reverse complement.
ATCGCGAAACCTGACATCGGTCAGCTTTTCCCCAATGACGATCCGCGGAACGAGTCCGAAGACTCAGTGGTATTCCTCGCGGAAGCGGTCAGGATCATCCACGAGAGCGGATACACGGTGTCGAACCTCGACGCGACAGTGATCCTCGAACGCCCCAAGCTCAGCCCCCACAAGGACCAGATGAGGGCCAACATCGCGAAGGCACTGGGGGTGCCCATTGGACAGGTCAACGTGAAGGGAAAGACCCACGAGAAGGTCGACGCGGTGGGAGAGGGCCGCGCGGTCGAAGTTCACGTTGTCGTGTTGCTGGAACGGAAGCTCACGTCTGTTCAGACATGACCGCCTCCGGAGTGGTTGCAACGTGATGGGTGACACTGTAAGACATTGTCCCTACATGTTGCAGAGGCGCCGTAAATACAGCAGTCATTGTTCGGGTCGAGCGCATACTTGATGCAGCAGAACTGCGTGTAGCTGCAACAGCCGGTGGTCGTGTACGTCGCGACGAAACACCCCTCGACCGAAACTCCGCATGAGATCGTATTCGGTTCGTTCCCGCTTCCGAGCGTGAGCGTGGAACTCGAGCAAAGAGTGAGTGTGGCGACAGCGACCTTTGTCATGAATTTCATCATTGATTTCTCCTACTCTCGTTTTCTGATGGGACGAGTTACAGAGGAGGCATCGCCGGGAGCAACACCGCAGTACCGTTTACGGTTCTTCCAGAATCGTGGTAGTACACGCGGAACGCGCTTGGTGCCCACGCCCCAGAGGCGTCGTCGTACGTCATCTCAATGCCCAGGTCGGCGCGGATTCGTTCATCGCCGACAGTGCTCGGGAAGTCACCAGGGAGAAGAACTTCGACGACCGCAAGGTTCGTCGAAGAAAGGAACCGGCGAGCTTTATCGCGTGTCGTCGCGTCGAACCGGACATGTCCGGCGCCCGCCGGCGGTTCGATGCTTCCTCGGTCGTTGATCCAGCGTGCCGTTGTGTGCATTCCCGCGAATCGTGCCTCTTGAATCACTCGGCGCGTATACGTCCATTGGCGTTGTCCAAGTTCGAGGTCACTCGCCCAGGGCTCGATCGGGTTGACGCCCTTGCGGTCTTGCCAAGTCAGGAAATCACCGACATCGTCGAACGTGAACGCGAGCAGAGTGTCTTCAACGCTTGCAACAAACTCGGCTTCGATCCCGACGAGCTCGGACGGCAGTCGGTCGTGAAGAGGCGAGATGTCAGTCTGCTCAACCGGTGTGTACTCGAGATCGTCGTAGCGAGGGCCAAGCGTCTCCACTTTCGGCGCAGCTTGATGAGTACCTGTTGCCTGAGGAGCCCCGCCGCGCAAAATGAGAAACCCGGCCGGGCCCGCGGCGAGAACGGCGACCGTTGCGAAGGCTCGTCGAACAGGGTGGTCCAATTCCAATCTCCTTGATGTTCGCTATTGAAAGCTCAGGTAGTCGATTCCCGCGACCCCACTCGGCGTGTTGTGGAGACGCATAGACCGAATTGGAATCGGCACGATCTGCGTCTCAAATGGCCGCGACGCGCTGCTTGCAGAACGGACCGATGCCGATCCGTCGGTCATCGCAATCGGGACCGTCAGTTCGATATCACGCTGGTGGTTTCGAGGAACCCTCGACGGACTCCACGCAAGTGCGCCGGCTGCGCTGTCCCAAAGCAGCGCTTTGCGACTCGCGTGAACCGCATCACTCAGCCGCTGGCCGGTTTCGGTCGTCGCTCGATCCATATCCAGCAACGCTCGTTGCTTTGTCCAGAGCAATGACGGACCCGCGAAGGATGCCGAGAGCGTGAAATCTCCGCCGGAGTGAGCGAACTCGTCGTGCGCACCGGGAGACCTGAAAAGTCTAACCTCGTCCGTCGTGATGACACCCGACGAGAGGAGCACACCACTCCATTGCTCGATGGCCTGCCAGTGCCCCTGTCGCTGCATCGAACCGAGATTCACGACGCTTGGATAGAACGAGTTTGAATCAGCAATCGGAGCAAGATCGGAAGACGAGGTCGCGTAGAGGTGGACGAGCGACGTGAGTTCGCGAACGCGGGCTAAGCCGAGCGCCTGGCGGGCCGCCGTCCGGCTCTTTCCGAGTGCAGGGATGAGGAAAGAGAGCAGGACCGCAATGGCGAAAATCGTGACAACGACTTCGACGAGTGAAAAGCCGCCGCGAGCCTTTCGATCGATGCTGCGCTTCTTCAACTCGATCGTGCCGCTGACTTCCACGAGAAAACCGTATCACAAGACTAGGGCGCATCTTCATATTCATTTCATAACACGTGGAACCAAGCCGATTGCCGAGAGTAACTCACACACAAATGAGCGGTATCGCGTTTCTTGCGTCAAGAACGTGGGGATTGGTGAAACGCGGCCTTCACTCGAAACGAGCCTGTGCTCTCGCTGCCCCGGATCAGGTGAGGCTGTTATCGGCTAGAGCTCAGATCGGGATGCGACGAGGCGTCGCAAAACACGATCAGTGGCCGAGGGGATCGCGACGCTCAGACCGAGCATGATCCTCATTCCCATGCTCGTCCAGATCTCGCCTCCACGCCCTGTACCGAGTCGACGAACAATGGTCTCCGCGACGACATCGGGCGATTGCATAAAGCTCTCTTTCGATCGATCCATGAGCGTCAGCCCACCGCTTCGTTCGCTCATGCGATCGAAGAAATCGGTCTTCGTGCCGATCGGATGCACGCTCGACACGAGGACGTGCGAGCTCGCAAGTTCATGGCGCATCGCTCGACAGAAGTGATCCTGGGCAGCCTTGGTGGCGCAGTACGCCGCGTACTTCGGAAGCCCAATCTTGCTCAGGCAACTCGAGCACATCAGCAGGTGCCCCTCGCGTCGTTCAACCATGGTCGGCGCCGCGGCACGCACAAGCGCCAGCGATGCGAAGAAGTTCACCTCGAACATCGCTCGGATGTCCGCGTCGTCCATCTCGAGCGTCGGGACTTCATGCCCATAGCCGGCGTTTGCGAAGACGGCGTAGACCGGCCCCAGCCCCGCCGCGGCTTCTAGCAACTCCGACCGCACCGACTCATCGGCCGCATTTCCGGCAACCTCGACGGCGCCGACCCCCAGAGCGCGAACGTCCGTCGCGACTTGTGCGAGCTTGCCCGCCCCACGGGCGTTCAGCGCGACCGGCATGCCGGCTCGTGCGCACGCGAGCGCTGTTGCCCGTCCGATCCCGCTGCTGGCCCCGGTGATGACGATGGGCTTGCCCCGGAGATCGACGCGGCTCATAGCTTCCCTCTGACGCTGCCCATAAGGGTCTTGAGTTCCGGGATTTCAAGGCGAGCCGCGAGCGCGGTGAAGACGCCGGCACCGCCGACGGTCAAAACCCCGAGCGCCGCCGCGTGCCGTCCCCAGTCGGCCCGTGTCCCGAAGGCCGTGTCGAGCACGCTCAAAGCGACCACCATGACTGCGGTCGCGAGCGCCATTCGCCCGACCGCCTTGACCGTGTCACGATCGGCCAAGCGACCCCGGAGTTGCTTCGAACGCAGCACGAAAGCGAGCGTGACGGTCTGGAGCACCGCCGACGCGGCGGTGGCCCACGCCATGCCGGCCTCGCGGAAGAACCAGATCAGCGTGAGGTTCAGAGCGAGATTCACCCCGACGAAGAACGCCGCGATGCGAACCGGGGTGACCGTGTCACCGACCGCGTAGAACGCACGGACGAACACGTGGTTGAGTGAGTACGCCCACACCGCGACCGCGTAGCCCTTAAGCGCCGCGACCGATCGGGCGGCACCGTCCTCAGAGAACCCGTCGCCTCCGGTGAGCACAGTTCGCACCAGGTCGTCCGCGACGAGGAACAGCCCGGCGCTCGCCGGCAGCCCGATGAACAGGCTCAGCCTCAGGCCCTTACGCAGCGTGTCCGCGAGCGGATCGTTGTCCGCCGTTCGGTCGCGGGCCGCCGCTCGGCTGAGTTGCGGGAACGCGACGGTGGCAACGGCAATCCCGAACACGCCCAGCGGGAACTGGTAGAGACGTTGCGTGTAGAACAGGATCGCGTTCGAGGCTTCGTCCAGCGGGTAGTCGTACCCCAGGACGGTTGAGCCGACCCAGACCGGCCACATCGCGATGAGCGTGTCGATCAGCGCGTTGATCTGGAGCGTGCCCAATCCGATGACAGCCGGCAAGAAACGAGCGAAGAGATCGCGCGATTCACCCCGCACGTCAACGGGCAGCGACGCAGGCGGTGGAGCGTATGGCCGAAGCGCCGCGAGCGACCAGAGCACTTGCAGAACGCCCGAGAGCACCGCGGCGCCCGCCAACGCGTACGCCCAGGGCTCCGCGTCGCCGCGACCCGTCAAGAAGTACCCGGCCGCCGTACCGATCAGACAGAGGTTCAAAATGATCGGCGCCGCGGCCCAAGGCCCGAACCGGCCGTGCGCCTGAAGCATCCCGCCGAGAATCGCGGCGGTGCAGATCAATGGCATGAAGGGCAGCATCGCCGCGATAAGACCCAGCGAGAGGGTGCGGTCCGGGTCGGGCGGGAGCGTCGCGATGAGGGCGACCATCGCGCCGGCCCCGAGGAGCGTGAGCACCCCGGTCACCATGACAAGCCAGCGGACCGTCTTCGACGCGAGCGCTCGCGCCTTCGACGGTTCCGACTCGGAAAGCTGCGTGTACGTTGGCAGAAAGGCAGCCGAGAGCGCCCCCTCGCCAAAGAGCCGACGAAAGAGATTGGGGATCGCGAACGCCGCTGCGAAGGCGGACCCGATCGCCGTGTCTCCGAAGACGCGAACCGTGATGAGATCGCGGACGAGGCCCAGCAGTCTCGACGCGAGCGTCAATCCAGAGACGGTGCGAACATCGCGGCCGGTGGTGTCGGCAGAGTCCCGAGTCTCCGGGCGATCAGATACAGCACCGCCGGAGTCAGCCGCCATCGGGACCGGGCTCTGTGTTGCGGGCCGCGATCAAGATGATCGTGGCGCCGGCGAAGACGCCGACAAGGTTGGCGACGTAGTCCTCGATCGTCGCGAAGCGGTTGAGCACCGGGATCGCCTGCAGCAACTCGTCCATCGCGGCGTACACGATCCCGCACGCGATGAGCCGCAACGGAGTCGTTCGGTCACGCCAGCGCCCGATGAACTCTGCGAAGCCGAAGAGCAGCGTCCAAGCGCCGAACGCCCCGACGTGCAGCCAAAGATCCGTCCGAGGAACGGGACCATCGATCTTGAGCGAGGGCCAGTGCGTCGCCGTGAACAGCACAACCGCATAGGCAAGGAACACGCCCCTGCGGACTCCGAGCGGGACGCTTGGCATCACACCGTCCGGTGGGCGTCGACCGCCCCGTTGGCGTGCGATTCAGCGACCGGCGGGGGCGCAGGCTGCGAGGTCGGGTGAGAGTCTTGGGAAGTCCCCGCGCTCGCATCGGCATCTTGGTGCGGTGCCGCGCTATGTGCGGTCGGGGCGTGCGCATCAACCGAGTCCCGCGCGGCTTGCCCAACCACCGCGACCTTTGGCTGGTCCGGGGTGCCTTCGCCCGCTGCCAGTTGAGTCGATGCGGATGCATTGGGCAGCCCCTCAAACTCTGAGAGGATGTTGTCCGCGAGCGCCGTGTAGTCCTCGGCGCCGTTGGCGTCGGGGGCGTAGTCGAAGATTGTCTGGCCGAAGCTCGGACACTCGGCGAGCTTGATATTGCGTCTGATCGGCGGGCGGTACACCCTGGCAAACCGAAGAGGCCCATCGGCCCCAGACGGATCTGTCCGGGCGTGTTCGAAGAAGGTGTCGAGGTCCGCGACGACCTCCTGCGTGTGGTGAGCCTGCTTGTCGTGCATGCACAGGACCACGCCCGACACGCGGAGCTTGGGGTTCAGCCCGGGCTGCTGGGGCGTACCCCGGAGCAAGCCGACCGTTTCGATGAGCTTGCCAACACCCTGCAGAGCGAGGAAGTGGGCCTGCATCGGGATGAACACCTCGCGGGCCGCGACCAGAGCGTTCACCGTGAGTTGGCCCAGCGAAGGCGGACAGTCGAGCAGCACGAACTCCGGTCGCTCGGATTCCGGGCGAGCGTTGTCCAACCGCTCCAGCGCCTTTCGCAAGCGGTGCTGGGGAGCCTGGAGCGTCGCAAGCTCACTCTCCGCCGCCGCGAGGTCGGTCTCGGCCGGGATCAGTTCGAGATGCTCCCGGGCCCGGGCAGGGCTCGGCGCTTCGTCGCCCAGCAGCACGTCATAGACAGTGGGAGCATCGGCGTCGCCCTCGTAGCCGAGGTGGATCGATGCATGGGCTTGCGGGTCGAGGTCTATGAGCAATGTCCGCCTGCCCTTGCGTGCGAGGGCAGCGGCCAAGTTGACGGTTGTGGTGGTCTTGCCGACGCCGCCTTTTTGGTTCATGAAGGCCATGACCCGCGCGGGCGTCCGTTGCTCTGCGGTCATGCCGCGAGTATAGGGGGAGTCCGGGTCGGGGCGGAGGAACGGGGCCTCAGGGGGCTCCCGCTGGCTCGGGCTCCGGGGTCACCTCCGCGATCGCTCGCTGGGCTCCGGCGGCCTCCGCCGCGAGTATCTGCTCCTCGATCTGCTTCTTCCGAGCCAGTTTGATCGAGTACACCACGATGAATGCGGCACAGAGCAGGGCGAGTGTGTAGATCAGGCGGGCCCCGGAGGCGGCCAGCAGGACGCCGATCACGGCGAACGAACTGCCGATCCCGTAGAGCACGAAGACCGCTCCTTTCACCCCGAGCGCCCGTTTGAGCATGTGGTGAAGGTGGTTCGAGTCGGGGTCGGACATTTTCTTGCCCGCTAGCTTTCGACGCACGATCGCCAGGGCGGTGTCCAGGATCGGTATGGCGTAGATGACCAATCCGGCGATGACCAAGTCGGTCCGCCCCTTGTCGCCCAGGGTCAGGATGATCACGATCGTCGAGAACCCGAGCAGCAGCGAACCGCAGTCACCCAGGAAAATCGTCGCCGGATTGAAGTTATGCGGTAAGAACCCGAGGCACGCGCCGAGCACTGCCAGGCAGAGCACGATCCGCTGCGAGTCGCGCCGACCCGGGTCGTCGAAGACCACCATGATCGCGATCGCAAGCAGGCCGAGGCACGCGATCGCCGTGACACCCGATAGCAGCCCATCGAGGCCATCGATCAGGTTCGACGCGTTGCACGCCCCGAGCACGAAGATGGCGATGACCGCCGTCCCAGTCCAGTAAATCAGGTCGAGCTCAAGCGCCCCACCGATCAGCGGGAGCGCCATCGGAAGGTCAAAGGTCCAGACGAGATCGCGATCGTTGAGCAACGCCCCGAGCGTCGGGCTCAGGACGCCTTCGGCGAGATTGACGCCGACGTCCCCGTACGCGAGAGCGGCCGCCGCGAGCAATTGACCGCCGACCTTCACCCTCGGGCTGATGCCCATGATGTCGTCGTACAGCCCGATGAACATGATGATCGTGAGCCCGCCCAAGATCCAAGGCGGAACGAGCAACGGATGCTCGGAGGCCGTGATAAACGGAGTGATATGGAAGCCCACGAGCCCCGGGTAACGAACCCCGACGTACGAGATCAAGATGCCGGCCATGATGCCCAGGTACACACCCACACCACCCAGATAAGCGATGGGCATCCGGTGCACCTTGCGCGCGTCCGGGCGATCGACGATCCCGTTCGACACCGCCAGCTTGCGGAGCAGCGGGATCGTGCAAACCGTCACGAGGAACGCAATGACGAGCACCGCGAGGTATCCGTTGAGCACCTCGAGCCAGGTCTGCTGAGGCGCGCCGCCCAGGCCGATCACGCTCATCAACTCTTGCTGCTGAGCGGAAAGCTGCTGGATCTGGGTTCCGAGATGCTCGATGCGGTCCGCGACGCCCGGTGGCACCACGCGGGTCGCGGCATCCGCGGCGGCGCTGGTCGGTCCGAGGGCGGTCATCGCGTTGCTCCCTGCGCCGCGGCCGGCTGGCCGCCGCCGCGGATGTCGTCCGCGAGATCCGTGATCGTCTGTTCAAGCGTGATCTTCGGTTCGAAACCGACCGCCTCTCGGACGCGAGACAGGTCGGGCTGACGCTGGCGAAGGTCCTCGTAGCCCTTCGGGTACGCGTCCGAATACGGGATCAACTCGATCTCCGATCCAGAGCCGAGTGTCCGCGTCACAACGCCCGCCAGTTCGGCGATCGAGATCGGCACGTCAGAGCCGATGTTGAATACCCGCCCGTGGCACGCGTCGTTGCGCACCAACGCGGGAACGACGCTGACAACGTCACGAACGTCGCAGAAACAACGCGATTGCGTCCCGTCGCCGAACACCCGGAGCGGCTCGCCGGCGAGGGCCGAACGCACAAAGCGGGGGAGCACCATCCCGTGCGTGCCGACCTGCCTGGGACCGACTGTGTTGAAGAAACGACCGACGACCGCAGGGCAGCGTCCTGACTCGTGATACGCGAGAGCGAGATGCTCGTCGAGCGCCTTGCTCAGTGCGTACGACCATCGTCTCGTTGTGGTCGCACCGTACACGGCGTCGTCGTCCTCACAGAACAACTCCGTCGTTGGTTTGCCATACACCTCGCTCGACGAGGCGACGAAGACCGGCGGAGCACCGTTGTTTGAGGCGTACCGAAACAGCGGGGCCGCCTGCTCGACGTTGATTTCGATCGCGCGGATCGGGTCGTTCATCACGAAATCCACGCCGACCGCCGCCGCCAGGTGATAGATCTCGGCATACCCGCTGCCCAGAGCGCCATCGCGGAGCGCGTCGGTAAGGTCGGCTTCAATGAACGTGAGCGATTGGTTGTCGCGGAGGTCCGCGAGGTTCTCGAGCCGTCCCGTCGAGAGGTTGTCAACGACAGTGACCCGCAGCCCCTGACTCACCAGTGAGCGGACCAAGTGCGACCCGATGAACCCGGCACCGCCTGTCACCAACACCGCTCGTCGGCCCGTGCGGTCACCATCACCCCCGCGGGGCGTGCCGCCGTTGTTCTTTGCTGGGTCTGGGTGGGGCGTCACGACTCAGAGTCGGCGTCTTTGGCCTTGGCTTCGTTCTTGGAGTCTTTGCTGTCGGGCTTGATGTCGCCCCCGGTCTGGTACTCGTGCGACGTGCGGATGTTCCGACGCAGGTAGCCGCCGGCGGCGCCGCGGACACCGTTCACCAGAACGCCCAGGAACTCGGCCTTCGAGTCGCTTAGATCGTTCTTGATGCGGTTGACCATGCCGCGCTTCTCAGCCAACGCACGCACGACCAGCAGCGACGCGTCGCAGCGCGTCGCGAGCGCCGAGGCATCGCCGGCGACGATGGCTGGAGCAGTGTCGATGAGCACGAGGTCGTAGTGCTCCTTGGCTTCTTCGAGCAGCGACTCCATCGGAGCGGTCCCGAGCCGCTCAAAGACACGCAGCTCCTTCGCACCGGCGGTGACCAGGTGCACCTTCGGGTCACCGGTATCTCGGACCGCCTCATCGAGCGAGATGTGCCCGACCAAGACTTCCGCGAGCCCGGGCGCGACATCGGTGCCGAAGACCCGGTGCTGCGCCGGGCGCCGGTAGTTCGCGTCGATGATGAGCACCCGCAGGTCGACCGCGGCCGCCGCGTACGCGAGGTTGGAAACCACCCCCGTCGCACCCGAGCGGGGCACGCCCGAGACCACGAGCAGTGTCCGGTGCCCGCCGCGGTTGAGCTGCTTGAGCAGCGTCGTGCGGAACTGACGGACCGCCTCGGACAGGATGCCCTCAGGCTGATCTCGGAAGATCGTCTCGAAGTGCTTGGGGTTGCTCGGGTCCTCGTTGGCGAGCGGGACAATGCCCAGGACGCGCGTCCGCGGAATCATCGCAACGTCGCTCGGCCCCTTGATCCGCTGGTCGAGCAACTCGCGGAGCACAACGAGGCCGCCGGTGAGACCGGTAAGGCCGAACAGGCCCAAAGCGACCGTAATGAGGCGCTGGGGCGAGCTCAGACGGTCTGGGTCACGGGGCGGCTGAACCACTCGGACGCGACCACCCACCAAGCTGCGGAGCTGCTCCAGTTCCTTGAGCTCCTCGCGGTATCTGTCCCTCGTGAGGTTCTGACGCTCCACTTGAACGTCGAGCTCGTCGAGCGCGATGAAGACCTCGGTCAGCGTCTCGAGACGTTCCGTGAGCGCGTTTCGACGATCGATGGTGTCGCTAAGCTGAGCGAGCAGCGCGCGCTGCGCCTGGCGGGCGGCATCCAACTCGGCGCCGAACTGTCGGCGAAGCTCACGCTCACGGACTTCTTGTTGCTCGGCCTGCGCCGCGTCGATCCGGGCCTGAAGCTGGCGATACTCGCGGTGCGCCGGCATGATGCCGGTACGTTGCATCGTCCCTTGCTCGGTGCGAAGGGCCTGGATCTGTTGGGTCAGGCCAGCCACGAGCGGCCCTTCTTCGACCGCCGCGCGGGTCAGTGCGCTGTACGGAATCGCCGCGTCAGATTGGAGTTGGCTCTCCATGTACTGAACCTGATCGTTCGTCGCCGCGATATTCTGCCTGATCGCCGACTCTTCGGCGATCACCTGGTTCAGCTCACGCTGCGCATCATCACCAGCCGCCGTTTCAGAGTCGATGCCCTCGTCCCGCAGAAGGCGTGTCCGGCGGAGCATGAGGTCGTCGAGTTGTTCGTCAAGATCGTCGATGATTCGGCGGACGACATCCGCCTGACCGGCACCGGTCACGCGGGCGCGGTCATTCAGCCGAGCGATAAACCGGTCGGTCAGCAGCCGGGCAAGGCCGGCCGAGTCCTCGGGCGTCCGCCAACTCACGCTCATCTCGAAGTAGTTCGTCGCCGGGATAGCCTTCGCGCGGATCAAGTCCTCGAGGTCCTGCACCGCGCCCGCGACGTCCAGCGCGCCCCCGTCGCGATACTGTCGGATCCAGCGAGGGGCTTCGGTTTCGATCTTGATGTCCTGCACCACCCCCTCAAGCAATCCGAACGCTTCGAAGTCCTGGAGGCGCGTCGCGATGTAGACCTCCATCTCCTCTTGGTCCGAAATCCGCTGCGAATCGGTGAGGCCGCCCAGCGGCGGTTCGGCTTCAAAGATCGCGGTCGCGGTGAACGTGGGGTGGAGCAAACGCCAGACGTGGAAGCTGCCCTCGCCAAGCAGGATCCCTGCGATGCCAGCGACGACCAGAAGCCACAGGTACTTCTGAACGAGCTTGACCGGATCGATGCTCGTCGCGAACGACGCCCCAGCGCTCGAGGCAGGGGGCCTCTGCGAGGGGGGAATCGGTGCCGGTCGTGCGGGTGCGGTCGTCATGGCTTTGGGCCCTCGGTCTTACCCTTTTGCATCTGCAAAGGCATCTGGGCGGGTCGTCGGTCGTCGGTCGACCAGGATCGAGTCGGGAACGCCCCGCCCGGTCCGGTCAGCACCCCTCTTCGATCTGTGCCGTGAGCTCGTCGATATCGGTCGCGAACTGGTCCCTGAGTTGGGGGAGCGTGTCTGAGCTCGTCCGCGCCTGCGTGACGTACGAACGAGCGACGTCACAGTTCCCCCTTGCGAGTGCAACTCTCGCCCGATTCAGGGTGATGTTGACCCGAGCCGAAGTCGAGCGGACGTGACGCGAGCCCTCGTCGAGCGCGTCCTCGGCCGAGTCGATTTCTCCAAGGGCCAGGAGCATGAACGCCAGCGTGTCCCACGCCTGGCTCTGACCCGGGGCAAGCTCCACCGCCCGGCGCGCAAGATCGATCGCGTCCGATGGCTGCTCCTGGTTCACGCCGATGACGTACGCCAGGTTGTTGGTCATCTCCCAGTCGTTCGGGAAGGCTTCGAGCCCGCTCCGCCAAGCCGACTCGGCCTCCTCGAACCGTTCCGCGTCGTAGAACGCCGCGCCGATGGTCCGGAAAGCGAGCAAGCGGATGTCATCGGGTACATCGGAATCCGCGAGCGCCTCGAGTTCACTCGCCCCGTCGGAAACCGAGTCCGGGTTGTCGATCAGGATTCGACCAGAGGCGTAGCCCAGCCAGCCCTGAGCGATCGGATCTTCAGAAGTTCTCCGAAGTTCACGCACGAACGCGACCGCGGTTCCTTCGGGACCGTCCTGGTACAGACGCACCACGTTGCGGATCCAGTTGAGCTTCGAGGCTGTGTCGTCTCCGGTGACTTCGAACGCACGAGCCAGGAACGACCTCGCCCGAGCGTTTCGGCCCCGCGCGTCCTCGATCAACGCTTGCGCGATGAGGATCTCTGAGTTAGACTCGGCGTCCGCCTCAAGCTCGGCCACGCGACGGAGCACTCGCTCCGCCTCGTCCGGCCTGGGCGGCTCCGCGTTCACCAGCGAGTCGATGTAGCGGATCGCCAGCTGCGGGTCCTGGCTCAACTCCCAGGCACGCCCGTAGAGCACCGCGGCACGCCCCCAGTACCCACGGTCGCTCAGCACGCGACCGGCTGTAATCATCAGAGTGGTGTCGGTCGGGCGCTGGTCGATCACCTCGATGGCGACATCGAGCGCCTCGCCGTCGCGGTTCAGCGTCACGAGCTCGATCATGAGCCCGAGCAGCACGTCGTCCAGCGTCGGGTTGACGCGGACCGTCGAACGCAGGTCGGCCAGCGCGTCTTCGACACGCCCGAGCTGGTAGTACACCGAAGAACGCAGGCGGAGCGTTCGCCACTCATCGGGTTGGATCTCGAGAGCCGTGCCGAGGTCGTCCAAGGCGTCGTTCAGCGATTCCTTGTCGGTGAGCAGAACCTGGGCCCGCTTCGCGTACGCCACCGGAGTGTTCTGGTGAATCGAGACGGCGCGGTTGAGCAGCGCGAGCGCCTCAGCCCTCCGCCCCTGACCGATCAGCACGTCGGCGTTCTGCATCATGATCGTCAGGTCTTCTTCGAAGCCGGGGCCCAGCGCCTGGATCTGAGTCTCCGCCTCCGTGAACTCATTCTGCCTGAGCAGCATCTCGATCAGCCGCTTGCGGTAGTTCTGGGCCTCATCGTCCGCGCCGCCGTCGACGATCGTGCGGAACGATTCCTCTGCGTCCGCCGGTCGACCGAGCGTGAGCATGAGATCACCGAACAACTTCTCCGCACGCAGCTCCGCCGGGTCTTGCAGGGGTCGCGCGTCGTTGATCGCACGGACCGCGACGCCGTACTGGCCGCGTTGGATCATGAACCGAGCGAGCGTGAGGTATGCCTCGACGCCAAGCTCGTCGTCCTCAAGCCCGATGATGTACTCGACAAACTGGCGCTGGGCCAGATCGATCCCGCTCTGGAACTCACCATCGACGCGGACGCGTCCCTGGTCGGCGTACCAACGGGCGTCGAGTGAAGCAAGCTCCAGGGCGTCTTCTTCGTTCCGAAGCCCATCGATCAACTCACGGGCCTCAAGCCATTGGCGATCGTCGATGTACAGAACCGCGAGGGCCGCGCGGTTCCGCCGGTCGCTCGGGTCTTCGGTCGCGAGGCGACGTCTCTGCTGGATTGCCCGCCGGCGGCCCTCGGCGCCGCCCGCGTTCGCCTCCAGGGAGAGGTAGACGTTCATGAAGTCTTCGCTGGATTCGCCGAAGCCCCTCGACCGCCTCGCGAACTCGAGGGCCTCGTCTTGGCGTCCCGCGGCCCGGAGCAGCGTGATGTACTGAACAAGCGTCGTAAGATCGTCCGGACGGATCTCGAGGGCTCGCGTGTACGACTCGAGCGCCTCGTCTATGCGTCCGAGGCCTTGCTGCGAGATCGCGAGCGCGCGGAACACCGTCGCGTCCGCCCGGCCCGATTCGGTCGCTTCTTCAAAGAGCCGGACCGCTTCCTCGCGCCGTCCTTCGGCCGCCGCGAGACGAGCCTCGAAAGTCACACCGTCCAGGCCATCCGCGTTCGATTCCTTAGCGAGATCCACGACCGTCCCAGCATCGGCGAGGTCTCCCGCCTGAACCGCGCGCCGGAACCGAAGGTCGAGCACCTCGGGGTTCATCGGCTCAAGGGCGATCGCCTGGTCGAGGAACGCGTCCGCTTCGGAACTCCGGCCGCCGCGCCGCATGACACGCTGCTTGGTGAGCAGCTTCTGAATCTCGGGAACGTCCGATTCGTCAATGAGCGTGATCACCGCGTCCTCGACGGTGTCCGACTCGAGCAAAGACGCGACCCGCACAAGGGCGTCATCGTTCGGATGACGGGTCCGCGCCTCGCTCACGAGTTCACGGGCCTCCTCGATCCGCTCCTCGTTGAGCATCCGACCGGCGAGTTCACGCACGATCTGCGGATCGAATTCGAAGTCCGCGAGGCCCTGGCGCAAAATCCGCTCCGCCGCAGCTCCATCCCCCGGCTCCTCTTCGTTCCCCCTAGCGACACGACGCGATTCGAAGATCACGTTGAGGGCCGGTTCGTCGGCGTCGGTGATACCCGCCTCGATCTGGAGTTGCCTGAGCAGCTCTTGCGCCGGCACGTAGTCGGGATTTGCACGAAGGGCCCGCTCGCACAGGTCGATCGCTCGGCTCACGTTCGAAGGCTGGTTGAACGACCGCTCAATCCGCGCCAGCAGCACCAGCGGCTCGGGGTCGTTGGCGTTCAGGGCCGTCAGTTGAGTCAGACGGTCCCGCGCGGTTCCCAAGCGGTTGAGCCGCTGGGCAACCCTCGCTTCAAGCATCAAACCACGGCGGTTGGTCGAGCCCGTCGCTTGGTTGTACGAAGCAAAGTTAGCGATCGCTTCGGTAAACCGTTCTTCAGCGACCGCGATCATCCCGTCGAGAAGCTTGAGATCGGGTGCGTCCGTCGGGACGAGCGACGCATACTCACGCCGTGCTTCCTTGGCGGCCTGGAGCCGCGAGTCACGCTTCGAGTCATCGGCGTCCGGACCGGTCGCAAGGCGAAGCTGGAAGTCACTCGCGTAGCGAGCCGCCAATGCCTGCATGCCGAACTGGACCAAACCCTCGGCACTGAGAGGCTTCGGAGGCAAAGCACGCGCCTCGTCGAGCAGCGTCAACGCGTCTTCAATCCGCCCGATCTCGCCCAGAACAAGCGCCAGTCGAACCATCACGACGGCGTTATCTGGGTCTTGATCGCGGTACGCCGTGAGGAGTTCACGCACGCGGCCCCAGGTCGCCTCGGGGTCGATCAACCGCTCGAGGATCTGGAAGCGGTCGAGCACCGCCGCCTGCGCGTCGGCCGCCGGTGTCGCCATGAGCGAGGCGTGCAGGTCATCGAGCTCGTCTCGCAACCCATCGAAGCTGTCGCGCAGACGCGCATTCAGCGTCGCCGGATCGAGAACCTGGGCGACCAAGGCGTCGTTGATCTGAGCCATCTCACGGTTGATCGTGAGCGTCTTCGTCCAAGGCGCATCCGGAGCCGCTTCCTGCAACGCTCCAAGCGTTGAGTCGATCTCCGCAGTCAGGCGATCGATCGCACTCAAGCGATCCTGACGGCGGGCTTCCGTGAGCTCCGACTCAAGCATCGCGATCAGAGCGAAGACCGAGGCCCCGTCGGTTGGATCAACCGCGATCGCGGCTCGCAGGTCTTGCTCGGTACGTTCGAACTCTTCCTCGGGCAACTCGCCGGTCTGCGAGAGCACCTGGACGAACGCGATACCTCTGTAGCGCCGAATGACGTCCCCAGGGCCGCCCGGGCCGCCGACGAGCGGGAGCACCTGCTCGACTTCGGTGTTCAGAAGCTCGGCCAGCGGGCGGTCGTTCCCGCTCAACTGCGCGAACAGCAAGTCCAAGTACTCGACATGCGCGTCGAGGTCGCTCTGCTTCACCCGGGCGAGCTGCCGGACGATCTGCATGTATTCCTGGCTGAACGCTCGGGCGTACCCCCCCCGGTCCTCGAACGTCATCTTCTCGAGCGCGCCCAGCCACTTCTCAAGCCACGCGATGTTCGTGCGCTCGTGCCCGACGGCACGCCCGTACATCTTCGCGGCCTCTTCGTAGTCCTGGTCGACCATCGCCTCGTCGCCCATGCGGACGTAATCCTCGCCCGACTTATCGATGACAAAGAGATACGCGAGCACGCCGGCAACGAAAAAGCCGAGAAGAGCCGCCGACAGGACGATCACGAACTTGAAGTTGACCCGAGCCGCCATCGTTCCGGCCTCCGAGCGCCTCACCGGCGCATGTTTTTCTCTGACCCAGCGGTACGCGCCGGGCGATCTCTCTAGCTCCGACCCTCTTCAGCCCGAGGGTTGTCTTCCGGGTAATTGCCTCGCTGGACCTCTATCCAGTCGGGCACACAACGCATGACCTCGGGCAGAAGCTCGCCGATAAGCGAGCCACCATGCTCCATCAGCTCTTCCTTGGACGAGACGGTGCCGCTCGTCACCTGGACCTTGAGGTAGTAGGCGTAGTCGCTCTGCAGATCGAACGCGAGCGTGCGAACATCGTTCGCACTGGCCACCGTTCCGCCGTTCGCGACGAAAAAATACCCAGCGTACAACTGACCCTCGCCCTGCTGATCGACGAAGTCGCTCACCATCGCCCGGACCGGCCGATCGGGCGTCACGCCACGAGGCAAGCGAACCCGGAGGCCCGGCGCGTCCGAACGCCGGTTGTCCGTCCGAGCCGTGTAGATCGCACCCGCTTCGCCAGCAAATTCAGGCTCCACGGTCCGGTCGATGGCCCACAGGTCTGTGTTCATGGGCAGGGGCATGCGCGTGCTCGAACTCCCCGGCTGCAGGCCTCCGCCCACGAAGCAACGCTCCGGAACGTGGGGCACCGTGTCGATCATCCCGGTGTAGTACGCCGCATGGAGCTCGATGAGGACCGGCTTTGAAGATCCTGGGTCTTTCTGCTTGAAGACGCGTGACACGTAGTTCGACGTCCCGAGCGTCTTGACAACATCCTCGGCCATCACGCGGTCCGGTCCGACACGTTCCCAACTGGCCGTCTCGGTCGGAAGAGCCGCGACCGCGCGGTCTCCGGGCGGGCTGATCGGGAGCTTCCGCAGGTGAACCTGGTACGCGTCGATCGCGCCGGTGAACCCGATCGCAGAGATGGCCAGGAGCAACACCGACGCAACGTATGCCGGATTCGCGAGTGAACGCCAAGTCACGAAGCGCCCCCTTCCGAAGTATCGACCACCCGATTCAACGCCCACACGACGCCCAAGAACAAACCGAGCGAGGGGACGAGCAAGATCGTTCCGATCAGCGTGTGGGCGTTACCGGCGGCGAGGTTGGGGTCGACAAGCGTCAGCAGCCCGAGCACCGTCACCCGAACCATGTTCATCAGCAGCGCCACCGGTCCCGCCAGAAGAAGCAGGGCGATCCGCTGCCACCAGAGCGAGCAGCCGAGCAACGCCGCCGCCGCCCCGAGCGCGTAGAACGCGACCACCATCCGCATCCCGCTGCACGCCTCCGCGACGTTCAGCGGGTAGACCTCTCCGCTCGTCGTGATCACCTCGAGCGTGTTGCCGCTGATATCGACGCTGAACCCGCCGATGGCGCCGATGACGCCGAGCATCACCCACGACCCTTGCGCCGCAAGTTCTTGCAGGCGGAAGGTGATGCTGATCATCACGCTCTCGCTCAGGGTCACGCCAAAGGCCAAGAAGCCGATGGGCAGGAAAAGCCATCGCATTGCCGCCGGCCCGAGCAAAAGCAGCGTCAGACCGAACACGGTCAAGATGACGAACAGCCCCTCGACCATGTGGCTCCGGATCCCGACCACCGCGTAGAAGTAGCCGAAGATCCCCACGAGCACCGGCATCAGACCGGGCCAGAACGTCTCGAACTTTGTCTGCGCGAGCTCTTGCCGACGCTTGAACACGAGGTACAGGCTGATCAGCGGGATGAGGTAGGCATGCCCCCAATCCTCAAGCTTGTCCAAGCTCAGCAGGTGCTGCCGCTCAAACCACCGCCAGAACAGTCCCACGTACGCGAACAGCAGCACACCGACGAACGCCATGCCTGGCGCGGTGGAAAGCGAGGCAAAGATCGATGCCTCACCCCCAGAATCGGGAATAGGGCGGCCGCGCGGCGCGGCGGTCACGTTTTTCGTTGTCGTCGCGCCCATGACCCAGACCCACGATCCCCTTCCTGATCTCCACGTCCGGTCTGGTAGCCCCCGGACTCCGTCTGGCGTACGAGCCGATCCGCTCTGGGTTCGACCCAGACCGACGCCTGTGTACCGGTTTGGATCAGAAGATCGTGATCCGGCCAGACGAGCCTGTCGCCGAGTTGCTGACCGGGGCACCAAACACGTCGGTACCGAAGTTCCTGTCCAGCAGGAACCCGAACCCGTACGAGGCACGGAAGCCGTTGCGGACCACCGCGAGCGGGAAAGCCCAGAAGTTGGTGCCGATGTTGATCACGTCGTCGCGCTTCAAGAACACGTCTGGCTGAGTGCCCTCTGCGATCGCTCGGTAGTTCAGCATGACCGTCGCCTGACGATCGGAGCCGACCATGCGGGTGAGGTCCACACGCTCGGGAATCGCGATGCCGCCAAGACCACCGGCCGCGAAAATCGCCCGGGTGAGCGTCAGGCGACCGACGACCGGGAGTGAGTACACGCCAGGACGGGCGATCTGTCCACCCAGATACACGTTGCCGGTCTCCGCCGGCGGGACGCGGATCACGTCACCGGGGCGGACCACGATGTTGTACCGAGCGTCACCGTTCAAGACGGGCGTCATCGGGATCCGGATGATCCTCTGGGTCAGCAAGCCCGCCGGGGCTTCACCGAGCCCATCCCCGTTGGCGCCACTCTGACCGTGGCGGGCCGCCACCTGGACCCACTCGCCGTTTCGGAAGATCCAGCGCGTGGGTGCTTCGGTCTCATCGATCGCTGGAGGAGGAACCTCCGACGATTCCTCCACAAGGTCGATGACCGGCTCGGGCGCTTCGCCCGGCTGGCCCCAGACGCCGGCGCCGCTCGCGCCGCCGAACGCGGACGGCGATCCGACGAACGCCGGATCCGGGGACGAAAGGTCATCGATAATGTCGATCAGATCCTCGACGTCCGCGTCTTCCGGCCGAGACGGGCGTGGGTTTGCGTCGATCGGAGCCGTAGGGAACGGCTGGGTGTTGAACTGCGTCCCGGCGTCGTTCGAGAGCGGGTCCGGGCGGGCCGGGCGATCGTCGCCGATCGACACCTGCCGGATGATGTAGAGATATGGCGCCGTTTCGGCCACGCCGCCGGCAGTGATCACCGCCTCAAGCAGGCGGTAGTCGCCCGATGGGATCGCATACGCCCCAGGTCGGGCCACGGCGCCGCTCATTTGGAACGCTTCTTCGCGTCGGCTTTCAACGGTGACCGAAACGAGCGGGTCGGCGACGAACGGCGCCATCCGCTCGGCGATGACCTGCGCGGCCTGCTGTTCGTTGAACCCTGCGATCTCGACGCGCCCGATCTGGATGACGTCGATCGCACCGGTGGAATCGACCACGTTGGTCTCAACAACCGGCTGGCCTCGCACGACCAGGTCCCAAAGCTGGAGCGTCACGATGTCGCCGGCCGCGATCGAGTACGTCGCAGGTTCGGGCAGCAGGTCCTCGGGCTGGACCTCGGTGAACTCGCTGAACTCACCGGTGCCTTCTTCGATCTCGGCGATGTGCTCAAGGATCGGGACGATCGTCGGCGTCCGCTCCCAGCGGCCCACGACACTCGGATCGATGTACGAATCCCAATGGCATCCGCCCAAGCCCGCCGCGAGCAGCAGAGCGGCGAACAGGGCGCGGCAGGCCTTGTGAGGGGCGGTAGCGTGGTTACGGTCTCGCTCTTCCATCGGCCTCGTCGGGGCAAGCCCCGCCTCGCTGGTCTGTGTGCCCGGCGCCTCGATCGGGTCCGTCCGCCGAGCGCCGCTTCGGTCAGTGGGGGACCCACGGTACCACCACCCGCGCGGGTGTCAATCAACCGCGACACCGACGCGTACCCCATTGTCGGCCCATCGGTTCGACCAGATAAGCGAGGAATGGCCCTGCATCACCGGGAGCCGCCTGTTCCGAACCACTTCCTTGGTGCGCATACCATTCCAGATGCCGACTTCCAACCCAGGGCCAGGCCCGGCGGTCCCGGCCGCCTCGACCGAGACGCACGGAAACACCCCCTCTGAAACGGCGATCGCACGGACGCTCGCACGCCATCCCCGCCCGCTCGGGGGCGATCCGATGCGCAACTTTCGCCCGGCGGTCTCGCTTTCAAGCATGGTTCTCAATAACCGAACGGATGGCACGCACCAACTCGCACAGAAACGCAAACCGGCTTGGCTCAGGGCTCGGGTCCCCGGGGGCGGTGCCTATGCAAATTTGAAAAAGAACATCGACGAGAATCGCTTGTTCACCGTCTGCGAGGAAGCCGCGTGCCCCAACATGGGCGAATGCTGGGCCCGCGGCGTGGCGACGATCATGATTCTCGGCGACACCTGCACCCGGTCGTGCGGCTTCTGCAACGTCAAATCGGGAAGGCCGCCCGTCCTCGATACCGACGAGCCGCGGCGCGTGGCCGAGTCGCTCCGTCTGATGGATCTCAAGCACGTCGTCATCACGTCGGTGAACCGTGACGAGCTTCCTGACGGCGGGGCGGGCATCTGGGCCGAGACCATCAAACGCAGCCACGACGCGTGCCCCGATCTCTCGATCGAGGTGCTTATCCCGGACTTCATGGGTGACTGGGACGCGTTGCAGAAGGTCATCGACGCTCGACCGAACATCATCGCTCACAACCTTGAGTGCGTGCCGAGGATGTACCCCGCCGTTCGCCCGAGTGCCAAATACGACCGGAGCCTTGAAATGCTCCGCAGGATCAAGCAGCAAGGGGTCGTCGCGAAGACGAGCTTCATGGTGGGCATCGGCGAACGCGATTCGGAGCTCATCGACGCCTTCGACGAGCTCGTTGCGTACACCGCCGACCACGACGGCCCCAGGGACCCCCGGCCCGAAGAAGCGGGTGGAACCGGCCTCGGTGATCCGTGCGACATCGTGACGGTGGGACAGTACCTGCAGCCGACGCGGAACCATCTCCCGGTGGCCAGGTGGGTACACCCCGACGACTTCGCGATGTACGAACGCGAAGGGCTTCAGCGAGGGATCAAGGTTGTGATGAGCGGACCGATGGTCCGCTCGAGCTATCTTGCAGATGCCGCCGCGGATCGCCTCTCGGCCGCCGGAGTCGACGAGGCCCTGAAACTTGCGGAACGGACTCGGGGGAGGAGCGAGGGAGCCGCGTATGACGGCCCGACCGAGCACCGCCGGTAAGGCTCGTTGGGAGGGCTGCTGGCGGGACCGAGAACCGTCCCGATGATCGTCTGGTGGCGTTGGATCGGCTCGCGTTTGTTCCGATGTCGAGGCGACGCCCGGTTGACGAACGGGGCCGGTATACGATCGGGCGATGTCGCCCGAAACCGTTGAGAAGCTCGTCAAGTCGATCGAGGCAAAGGACCTCTCGACCGCGGCCCACACCTGGCGCGTGGTGCTCTATCTCCGCGCGATGGCCGAAGAGCACGGCGTAACGGGAGATCGGCTCGTTGTCGCGACCCAGGGGGCGGCGCTTCATGACCTGGGCAAGCTCGATATCCCGAACTCGATCCTTCAGAAGCCCGGGAAGCTCACCGACGATGAGTTCGAGATTATCAAAGCCCATCCCGTCTACGGCTACCAGCGTCTCGTGGACATGGGGGTGAGTGAAGAGCCGATCCTCAACATCGTCCGATTCCATCACGAGCGTTGGGACGGGCTCGGCTATCCGGACGGGCTCGCCGGCGATGACATCCCGTTCATCGCGAGGTACTTTGCTGTCATCGACACGTTCGACGCGCTCACGAGCCTCAGGCCTTATCGGCACGAGGTTGGCGAAGAAGCGGCGAACCGCGCTCTCGATATCTTGCTTGAGGGCAAGGGGACGCGGTACCAGGCAGACGCGGTCGAGATGTTCACGGCGCTCTTCAAGAGCGGGCGGCTCGATTTCATTCTGCATCACTTCAACGATGAGGCTGTCCTTCCTTCATTCGGCGAAGCGAAGCACGAGCGCATCGAGAACGTCAAGCAGAGCTGATCAACTCAGAGCCCCGCCATCGAACGCAGGGCTTTGGCGAGATCGCTCGGGACCGGCATCACACTCAATCGGGCCTGCTTGACCAAGGCGAAGTTCGCGAAGCGCTCGTCCGTCTTCACGTCTGCGAGGGTGCATTGCTTCTTGGCCGCTTTGACGGGCCTGCAATCGAAGAGCACGAACTTCGGGTCGCCCGAGGCGGTGAGCCCGGGCTTGTCCGGATCGGGATACGCGCCGCGCACGACCTCGGCGAGGCCGGCGATCCGTCTTTCCTTGCCCGTGTGGTAGATGAACGCGCGGTCGCCCTTCTTGACGGCGCGCATGTGCTTCTGAGCCGCCGCGTTGGTGACCCCGTCCCAGGGTTCGACCTTCTTGGCGACCAGATCGTCGTAGCTGAACTCATCTGGTTCGGTCTTGAGCAAGTAGATCGCCATCGGCGGCCTCCGTCGGAATCGTGAGCGTCATCGTGGTTTCTGAACGTGCGACGTCGAGCCGATTCGCGAGGCGAAGCATCGGAGGGCAAACACCGCGCCACGACACAATCACGGCGTTCGGCTCGAGTTCCCACCGGCCTGTCGCGCCGTCCGGCCAGCACCACGAGATCGACAGTGGCGTGCGATGGACGATGCGGATCGGAACGGATCGCGGGGACCTGTCGTCCTGCCACCGCCCGATGAGTTCCTGCGCCGACGTGTCAGGGAAGGGCGACGGGGGCACAACGGGACGCCGACCATCACTTCCAACGCGCCAGATGCCCAGTAACCCGCACCCGACGGCAGAATCGACGGCGACGTTGAGGTCCAGACACTCAAGCGCGATCACGGTCATTGCCGGAGGCTACCGGCGATGCGCCGTCGGCGCACAACAACGCCCCGCGAGGCGGGGCGTTGCTGAGTGACTCGGACGTGCGATATCAGCCGTTGTCGGCTTCGCTACCGGCAGCGGCGAGCTGCTCGGTTTCCTTGCCTTCGCACTCGGTCTTGGCCGAGCAAGCGGCCTTGGCGGCGCTGCAGCCGGCGACTTCTTCTTCACCGGCGACGAGGAGGACCTCGACGGTGGTGTCTTCCGAGCTGCTGCAAGCGGCCTTCTCGGCCGAGCTGCACGAGGTCTTGGCGGCGCTGCAACCGGCGGCTTCTTCGCCGGCGACGAGGAGGACCTCGACGGCGGTGTCTTCCGAGCTGCTGCAAGCGGCCTTCGAGGCCGAGCAGCTCTCGCCTTCGAGCGAAGCGTTCAGGACGACAGCCTCGTCGGTCGAGCAAGCCGACTTGCCTTCGGTACACGCCGACGCGTCACAGTCAGCCTTTTCCGCACAGGCGGTCATGTCGCAACTCGCGGCGGCCGAACAGGCGGCGCCTTCGGTGTCGGCCACGGCGAGGACTTCGGCGCCCTTCGAGCCGCTCAGCGGGCAGCAACCCGAACCTTCGCCCGAAGCGAGGACGGTGTCCGCACCGGCCGAGCAGCCTTCGCCCATGTAGTTCGTCGTCACCTGGTAGGCGGCAACACCGGCAACAACAGCAGCAACACCCGTCGCGATCACTTTGGTCAGCATGAGGTCAACCTCCGGAACTCAGATCTTCTGAACTCTACATTTGAACTTCACGACGGGCCAATGACATCATGACCCCGTGGATTCCCTATCGGCGAGCGAACGCCCCTCTTCAGCAACTACGGTAGCGGACTGGCTATTCCAGGGCAGCATGAAATTCAGAGAACCCGATATCAGTGCTCAACCGCCAAAATCGGGCATCAAGGTCCGATAGGATTTTTCAGGCCCGAACGATGGTCGCGACCATCAGCCGCGTCGACCCTTCGTCGGTATCGAGGAACAACGCCAGCGTCATGTTGCTGGGCGTTCCTGCCAACGGGATCGAGACGTCGTCAAGCCTCGCGGTCGACGTGAATTCGTGGAGCGTGGCGACTTCCTCGCCAGCGTCATTGAGCTGAACAATGCGGAAAGTCCCGGTCTGACGCGACGGCAGGTTGTCAGCAAACAGACGCGCCTCGTCCCACCTGGGGAGGATCCAAAGCGTGGCCGAAGCGTTGCCCGCCTCGGGGTCAACTTTGAAAGCAATCCGCTGGGTCGACGTATTGATCAGCATGTCCCGAAGGAATGGCGCTCCGACTTTATCGAACAGTTCCTGAACGCTTGCCTCTTCGCGAATCGTCTTGAAATCGCCTTGGAATTGGAGCTGGACGACCGCGAGCGAAACCACGGCGACGAGCAGGCCCATAGTGGCGGCACGCCAAGCGGGATGAACACGGCGGGCGCGTGCCATTCGCGGGACCTTCCGGCCGCTCTCGTGACGCACAGGCTCGGTCGTGGTGGGGGTGTCCCCGGCACGGGCCGACATCGCGTCATGAACGGCGGCCATCACCCGGTCGCGGAGATCGCTCGGCGCTTCCGCGTCGGCAAACCAATCTTCGGCAACGGCGAGACGCGCCTGCTCGTCGAGCACCATGGCCCGAACGTCGGGGCTCGCGTTGGCGAGCGCACGGCCGTAAGCGTCGGCGTCGGCGTCGTCAAGCATCCCAAGCGCGTCCAACATCGCCAACTCAAGGAGCTCCGACGTCGTCGGGTTCTCACCCGACCAAAGGGCTTTCGTGGTGCTGTTGACTTCGTTTGGAGTCATGACGGCAATTCCTCACCCACGCGTTCGCGTAATCGAACCAGCGCCCGGCTGAGCGCTGACTTCACAGTACCGAGCGGCGTGTCCAACTCCTCGCCAATCTGGCGAAGCGTTTGACCCCCAAGATACGCCCGGGTCACAACGGTCCGCTGCAATTCAGGCAGCGACTCGATTTTCTTGAGCAGACGCTCGAAGCTCTCTTCCCGAACAAGACCCTGGCCCGCCGGAACCGATGCCGCTTCGCCGAGACTCGCCGGCTCATCCACCGATACGGCGCTAATCCGCGATCGGGTCCGTCGAAGTTTGTCGACAAGGTGCCTGCGCGAAATGAGCATGACCCAGGTCACCAAAGCGGACCTATCCGCGTCATATCGGTCCGCGGTTCGCCATAAACGCACGAACACTTCTTGAACAGCGTCTTCCGCATCGCTCCGCGTGGGCATGGCTTGGACCGCCATTCGGTACACAAGTGAACCGAAACGGTCGTACAGCTCTCCGACCGCGGCTTCTTCATGCTGGGCGATGCGGGCCATGAGTTGGGCCTCATCGGCCGCCCGGTGCGCGGTTTCCGCCCTGCGGCTCGAGCGGGGGGCTTGTTGCCCGTTCTCGCTAGCGGGGTCAGGGGCAGACATATAAATAAACGACTCCGAGGACTGCCACCGCAGCTTCCCGATCGGAGCGGCATGCAGGCGTGTCTGAGTCTACCGCGGACCCCACGTGCGTGCGCGGGTCCGAGGGCATGATTCCAGGTGTCTGCAAGGGTTATCAGGCGGGAACAGATGCGGAGCGCCGTGAGTTCCCTTGTGATATCCCGCTTCGGGGTGTAGCATCTTCATCGGGATATCGCCCGAGGCCGCCTCGGGTGCCGGGATCGGAGTCGCCAGTGAACCAGCAGGTCAGGAACGGTGTGCGAAGCCGGTGTCATCTTCAGACATCGTGCGCGGTTCGCCGGCGCGGGTTCACCCTCATCGACGTCCTGGTCTCGCTCGGTGTGATTGCAGTTCTCATCGTGATCATGGTGCCGAGCTTGACCGCGGTCCGGACCACCGCCCGCAAGGTCATGTGCGCGTCGAACGCTCGCCAGATCGGTCTGGGGATCCACATGTACGCGGATGATTTCCGCGACCG
Organism: Planctomycetota bacterium; assembly: GCA_038748775.1. Classification (GTDB taxonomy): domain Bacteria; phylum Planctomycetota; class Phycisphaerae; order Phycisphaerales; family UBA1924; genus DAIQNV01. The sequence continues at coordinate 136,628 of JBCDIT010000001.1, read as the reverse complement.
TTTACCGTCGTCGAATGCGAAGCTTCTTGAAGATCACCCTTTCTCGCCCGTGGCGAACACCGGGTATTCGGATGCATTGACGATCCGTATGGCGCAGGCTGACCCCCAGAACATCGCGGGCGAGTGGGATGGCCTGGGTTTGCTGTTCGACGAGGGGTACCTGTCGGCTGGCGAGGTCTTCTTCTGCCCGTCACACCCGGATGAACACACGTTCGACCGCTACGCCCCATTGTTTGGGGCGAACGCGGAGTTGCCGGAGGGCGTGGTCGCTTCGATCACGTCGAACTACCAGTTCCGCGGCGAGGGGCCGCAGGGCGAGGTTGACCTCTTCTTAATGCCCTTCGAATCGGCGATCGTTTCCGACGCCTTGGGGCTGCAGGACTGGGTGAACCACGAGGCTGGCGTCAACGTGCTGCGGGCCGGCCTAAGCGTTGATTGGATCGGGGCCGCGGAAGGCGTCACCGGCGACGTCTTGCTCAGTATCGCCAGCGGTACCGGGTCGGGATCGGCGGATGACCTCTGGCGGACGCTCGACGACGCCACCCCGGGTCGCGAGACGCACATCGACGACGAGCACACGTCGAACTGATCCGTTCGTCGCTCATCGGCTCGTCGCGATATTCTTCTCGCTATGCAACAGTTCACTCGATCGTTCGCGACTTGCGTCGCCGCATTGTGCGTCCTGGTTTCCTCGGGCATGGCTCAACTCCGACCGGATCGCACCTTCTACGGCCTCGACCGCACCATCCCGATGCAGGCGACGGATCCCGGGGGCTTCGATGGAGGGATGTCGATTCGTCTCCTGACGCCATCGAACGACGAAGTCGCGATGGCTCCGGTCGTTGCCGGCGGCGTTGATCTCGCCGCGTTGTTCCCGACGCTTTGGACCGACAAGGTGAACGAGGTCAGATACGCCCAACTCGCGATCGGCGGCGAGCCGGTCGGTCCGGCGGTCGTTCTTCAGCCGATGACCTCTCCGGATACGGCCTCGCTGCTCGACCCTCAGACGCTCTCACCTGCCGCCAACCCGAGGGCGGGCCGCGTCACGTTCGAGAGCCGGCGGATGGAGATCTTGCATCAAGCGGGGGTGGCGCCCTCGGCAGAGAGACCGATCACGTTCTCGGGTCTGCGGGCGTGGGTTGACCGGCACGTCGTGCTTGAGACGTCAAAGGGCGAGATCGAGATCGCGTTGCGTCCCGACGTCGCGCCGAACACGTGCTGGAACTTCGTTGTCCTCGCGGAGGGCGGCTTTTACACCAGTATCGAGGTGCACCGTATTGTCGCGGCTCTTCCGAATGGCTATCCATTCGTCATCCAGGCCGGCGACCCGACCGGCACCGGCTCGGGTGGTCCCGGGTACTTCATTGACCTTGAGAACTCGGATCTCCCGCACGACTACGGCGTTGTGTCGATGGCGCGATCGGGGAACCCAAACTCGAACGGATCGCAGTTCTTCATCTGCCTGAGCCGTGAAGGGACCAAGGCCCTCGACGGGAGCTACACCGCCTTCGCAGAGGTGGTCCGAGGCGTGGCGACGATCAGCGCGATTAGCGCAGCGGAGGTCGACAACAGCCGTCCGCTGAATCCGCCGCTTATCGACACGGCTCGGACCATTCCTGCGCCGCCTCGCGGGACGGGGCCGGCTCGCGTTTCGGCCCCGGGCGCTGACACGCAGAGGTAACTGATTCCGGCGTCGCGTTTCGAGCAGGGTTGATCGCTCCGTAGCGGCTCCTCGCACTCGCATGGGGAAGCCGCGACAGAGTGAATCCAGCGGGCTTCCGGTCGAGAAAATGAAACTCGTGACGCTACAACCTCAGTGAAGACGCTCTATTACCGTCGGTGACGGCGATCTAGAACGAGAGGGTGGCTCGAAAGACGCCGACGAAAGCTGGGTCGGAATCGCTCTCGAAGACGCGGACATCGCGTCGGTTAATCAGTTCGAACTCGCTGTACACCTGGGCACCGGCGCCGAACTCGAGCTTGAGTTCGTTGCTGACGTCCCACTCGACGAAGGCGGCGACGGCGACCGAGTTATCGTTGGCGATGCCCCCGGGGATCGGACCGTCGTCGTCGAGCCGAAACTCGCGGCCAAGGAAACGGGCGCCGACTCCGTACTTGAGGGTGTCGGAGCGTTCGTACGTGATGTTCACGCCCCTTGAGTTTGAGGCGAGTTCCCAGCCCTCGGCGAATCGCCACTCGACGAACGGGAGGGGGATGACGTCGGGTTCTCCGTCGAGGTCGAAAATGATGTTCAGCCCGAACCCGAGGGTAAGGTCATCGTTGAAGGCGTAGGTGCCTCCACCCAGGAATTGCCCGCCGATCGAGTCGTTGAAATCGGCACCGGATTCGTACGACGAGTTGATGCTGGCGCCGGCGATCCACGTTGTGGTTTGGCTCGACCGGATGATGGCGGTGGTGCCGATCTCGTGCCGCTGTGCGGAGTCGAAGGGATCGTCAGAATCGGGCGTGTCGGCCAAGAGCGGCTCCGAGCCGTCCCAGTCGTAGTACGAGACTTCCGTTGACACACCGATGCGGAACGTCAACGCCGGCGAGGCGACGATGAGCGTGTCGACGCCGGCTTCGAATGCGGCCACCGAAAACCCATTCGACGTTGAATCGAGGTCGGACATGCTCCGGAAGACGCTGCTGGCGTTGGGCTGAACGATGACGATCGGGAACTCGATGTTGGCCCTTGGGTCCTGCTGTCCCTCGGAGGGACGCTGAAACGGGACCGGGCGATCGGCCTGGTCACGGTTTCGACGGCGCAGCGCGTCGTCGGCCGGTGTGGCCTCGGATTCGGCCGTCGTTTCGGTCGTGGGCTGTGGCTGGGGCTGAGGCTGGGGTTGGTCGTCGCTCGGCTGCGAGCGTGCGGGCATCGTCGCGAGCAGGACCGGGATAAGAGTGAGTCGGATCACGAAGGAACTCCTCAACATGTGTCTGACGCCCTGAGGACAAAGAGGCTTCGATCGTCGGATTGGTGCGCCAGCCCCTGGTGGGCATCGAGATCGACGCCGATGGATTTCACGGCGTCATCGGCGGTCTGTTTCGCGTCTGCGGAGAGCGCAGATGCGATGATCTGCGCGGCCCCCGCGTGACCCAGGAACCGGCCGGCGACGTCCCGTTGCTCGGGGATGCCGTCGGAGTATCCCACGACCCAGGTCTGGGGCTCGAGGTGAAGCCTTTCGGTTTCGATCGGGTCCTCGGCGAGCTGCGCGAGCCCGAGAAGGGCGTTCGCGCCGGTTCGCGTCGGGGTCGGGGGTTCACCCGGGCGGACGAGGACCACCGGGTGGTGACCGGCGTTGACCAACTCGATCGTGCGGCTCTTCTTGTCAAACACGAGCGCGAGGGCTGTCACGGTGATATTGTCGGGCGTGAACTGACAGAGGTATCGGGAGACGCCCCGCACGAACTCTGGGAGCGACGTGCGATCGTGCCAGGGATGGGCGTGGACCATCGTGTGGATCTGCGCTGCGACGATAGCGGCGGCGAGGCCGTGGCCGGTGACGTCGGCGAGGAAGATGAGCGAGCGGTGTTCATCGATCGCGAAGGCGTCGAGGTAGTCGCCCGAGACGCGTTCGGAGGGCGTGGATACGAGCGCGACGTCAAGCCCGGGGAGGTGCGGGACGGACGGGAGGAGAGATCGTTGGATCTGCTCGGCGACCCGGAGTTGATCGCGATAGCTCTTGTACTCTTCGCGCAGGTCAAGATCGGCGGCTTCCTCGAGCGCTTTGGCGTATCGCTGAGCCGCTAGGGCGATGCGTTGTAGATCGGAATCGTCGGCCTCGTGCCCCACAGCGGCGAGGAGGATCTCCGTTGTTTCGTCGGCGTTGATCGAGAGCGGGCACGCGATGATCTGCTTCGCTTCTTTGAACCCGAGGCTGGTGATCGTGACGTCGGCGTGTTCGCTTTGGGCCGCACCTCGGATCGGCTTCCATTCGCTGAGGACGCGACGGACGAGTGAGACGCTGAGCCCGAAGGCGGGGGCGTCGTTCGCTTCGACCCTTGGCGACGCGGTCGCGACCCGGAATGCCTCGGGGTGATCGTGTCGCGCTCCGATGGCGATCATCGCGGCGACCGCGTCGAGTTCGGGGCACCTTGTCAGGAAGTCGCACAGCGCTCTTCGTCGCGACGGTGTCGACTCGAGTACGCGGACGCGCTTGGCGAGATCCTGGAGCTGAGCCCGGTAGTCCTCACCGACCTCGGCTTCGCGTGCCGCGCGGACCAAGCTCGCGGTGCGATCGTGATCGAACGATGCTCGGTGCGCCCGGGTCGCGTCGTCGGTCGAAGTTGATTGGTCGGCGTGGTCCTGAGCCGAGCGAGAGAGCCTCCTTACGAGACGGAGTTCGAACACACCGACGCTTGCCGAGGCGTTCGGGGCGAGGAGTTCTTGGTCGATGCGGCGCGAGCCGAGGAACGTTCCGTTATGACTCCCGAGGTCGCGGATGCGCCAGGGGCCGCCCCGGTCGCGGTAGATCACCGCGTGGAGCCTGCTAACGGTTTCGTGCTCAAGCCTGCAATCGACCCCCGCTCGGCGTCCGATGACGATTGCGTCTTTACGGACCGGGACTGATCGAAGCAATCGACCGTCCTGTCGAACCTCCAGGACGGTGAGGGCGCGGCTCTCAGCGGCGAAGAGGGTGGCGGGGGGCACGTTCTGTGATTACTCCCCGCCCACTGCGACATGATCATTCCAGAGCTCCCCGAGATCGAGATCGACCAGAGCGACGCTGATAAGTCCCCTCGCGCCCTTTAGGCGAAAAGAGACCGGCCCGAGTTGGACCCGGGACTCACCGGTGGGGGAGGCGGACTCGGCGTTGATGATTTCGATCGTGTCTGGAGTCTCGGCGGTGATGACGAGCCGGAGCTCGTTGGGCATGTCACCGGAGCGGGGTGTGACCGTGGCCGTGAGTTCTGCGATTTGTCCGTTGACCAGCATCGAAGGCTCGATCGCGCCCGCGGCCCCGGAGAGTTCGTAGCTGCACGAAACGGTCGGCTTCTCTACGGGACGGACCGAGGGCAGATCGATGGGCGTTGGGTCTGGGGCGTGTCCGTTGTATTCGCTCCAGACGACGGCCGCGTTGAGTGGCCCGCCTTGAGATGCGCGCGGGATGTCGATTGTGACGAAGAGTGTCGCACCCTCACCGGGGTCGAGCTTGCCGAACTCGAGGTCGGTGCTCTCGAACCAAGGTTTACGCCCATTCGGATCGCCGGTGATGCTTCGGAGGGTTGCTCCGGGACCGTCGGCTTCAACGGTCCCGGTGAGCCGGTAAAGCGCACCGTCGCCGACGTTCCGCGCCGTGATGCTGAGTTCGATGGTGTCGCCACCTTGGGGCGGCGACACGAAGAGATCACGCCCGTCTTTCGGTCGGCCCGGGGGATGGAACTTCGCGTCGACGACGGCTCGGGGTGTCCCGATTGATGGCCCGGTGGTTTCGACGAGCCGGCGCTCGCCGGTTGCGACGAGGCTCGCGAGCATCGCCTCAGATACCTCGAAGTCATCGGGCTGGCCTACGCCTTCGACACGGACCCGGTAAAGACCAGGGCGCAGCCCGTCGAGCTGCGTCAGGTTCTCTGCGAGTTCGAAGCGAGCGAGCCCGTCTTGGCCAGTTTGGGTCCGATCGCTCAACGCTGTTCCCTGCGGACCGTCGAGTGTGACGGTAACGCCCGGTTCCGGGACCCAGTTGTTCTGGCGGTCGCGGTCCGTGCGGTCCGTGCGCACCGTTTCAACGAGGACCCCGATGCGGACGAGGGTCTCATCAAACGTGGTGGTGACGCGTCGTACCTTGGCGCCGATGGTGTCGTCGTACTGCGTTTGAGCGCAGCCAGCGAGCGCGAGGGCGATCGTGATTCCCGCGAGGAAGGTGCTGAAAAGGATGCCGGGCTTCGGGGTCCCCTTCAGCCGGACCCGAGCGGTGCGCGTGATCATTGTGGCTCTCCTGGATTCCGGCGTGCTTCGAGCGATGATGGTGTACCAAGGTACCAAGGCCGGCGACTTATTCAGTCGTCCACGGACACAACCGGGGGGACCCAGAGCACCCGGAAACCGATGGACGGGCGGCGGGCGTCGAGGTCGAACGGCTCGCGGAAATCACAACGGCAGTCGTCCGGGCGTTTCTGGAAGCTCCCGCCGGCGACGAGGTGATATCCGTCAGTATTTCCAGGGATTGTGACCCATTCGGCAACGTTGCCGACGACGTCGCTGAGGCCGATTGCGTCCGCGGCTCGCGTGCCAACAGGTTGAGCCTGAACCTGGGAATTGTTGGCGTTCCAGCCGTACCCGCTCGTGCTCTTTCCCGCCTCGCACACCTCTGTGAAGTCGCGGCTTGTGGGAAGGCGGAAGACGCCCTCGTCAACAAGTTCGGTGAGGGCCCGACAGAACGCCACCGCTTCGGTGTACGTGACGTTCGTCTGAGGAAGGTCAGGTTTCGCTGGCTTCGGACGGCTCATGATCGCGGCGTATTGCGCCTGCGTGACTTCCGAGGTTCCGATGTAGACGGGCGGCAGGCGGACGCCCGGGGCGCTGTTCTGGGGACGTGGCTGGAAGAACCGTGTCTCCAGCGAGACGGTTTCGGTCAGGTCAACGGTCTCGGTCCGGCGGAGCGTGATTCTCCTTTCGAGTTCGGCTACGTCCAAATGGCCGGGTGCGGCCGCGCGAGCGACGTCGAGCCGAGCCTGGGCCGCGATAAGATCGCGCCGCTCAGACGACCGCATTCCCTGGATGATGGTTTCTTTCAATGCTTCGTCCGCAGACTCGAACGCTGCCATGAATTGTTCGTGCGCGGCGGTTGCTTGGGCCGAGGCGCTTGCCCAGTCCCCTGCCTTCGACGAGGTGACCGCTTCAGTCCAGGTGTCCTCGGCGGCCCTGAGAGCTTCGGCGGCGAACGCGGCGGTAAGCTGTCGTGGAAGCGCTTCTCGCGTGGATTGCGCTCGGCCGAGTCGATCGAACGCCTTTAGGACGGTGTCGATGCCTCGGTCGTCGTGACCGGCTTGTGCGAACGCGGCGACCAGATCGGAAAGGGCGAGCGTTGTGTCGCCTTCAATGATAAACGACTCGCGTCGTGCGGCGTCGCGGAGCGACGCGAGGGTGTTCGAAAGTTCGATCGACGCGGTGTCGACGATCTCGTCGAGCAGCGGGGGAGACGGCGCGAGCCCGAGGGCAGAGGCCAGGCCTTGAAATCGAGTCCGGGTGTCCGAACTCGCTTTCGCTTCGTCGAACGTCCTTTGTGCAGCAACTCGAATCGACTCGTCGCGAACGGGTGCGGCGTTCGGGAAGATCCGGTCGACCTGGTCAATCAAGGGCGATGGATCGAGATTGGCTTGAAACGCGGTCGCGAGCGCATCGATCGCGAGTGAGCCGAGCGAGCCATCGTCTTCAGGAGGGGTGGCGTTCGCGGCGGCGGTGGCTGCTGCTGCTATGGCTTCCGATGACGGGGTTGCCCGGAGTTCGGTGAGGGCATTGCCGAGGTCGGCGTTCGCCGCGGCGTGGGTCGCCTCTTCGATCCGGCTTTCCATCTGGGTGACCCGAGATGGGGCGAGGACTCTGGGCAGGCGGTCCAATCGTTCGGCCGCCCGCTCGTGAGCGCCGGCTTCGACAAGGGAGTCGATCGACGCAAATTCGCTGGCCACGAAGGCTCGAAGCCCGAGCCATCCTGTACCGGCGAGGGCGCTCAGAGAGATCAGCGTTGCAAGCGTGACGACCCGGGTTCGCCTCGCCCTGGAGCGGAGCATCTGGTTCGCGCTGAGCTTCGCCGTTTCCGCGTTGTCGTTCTTGGTATCGAGAGCCAGCGCGGCGAGTGCTTCCGCTCTTGCTTCTTGCGGGCGTCGATGTTCCAGGAGCCGCTGGGCCTCTCGCACGTGAGCCGCGGCGTGCTCGAGACGTCGCAGCGCGTCATCTCGGATTGTGGCCAGGGGTCCTTGAGCGACCGACTCGGGGAGGTGCTGGGCGATCAGTCTCCGGGCTTCGGACGGCTCGGCGCGGTCGAGGCACGCCCGAGCGTGGGACGCGACCTCGCGCACCCGCGTTTCGAGAGAGTCGGCCGATTTGAGGAGCCTCGCGGCTTCGCGATGCTCGGGCTCCACCGCCAATACCCCTCTCGCATGGGCCCGGACCGTTTCAGGGTCGACGGCCTGCTCGGCGCGACGCGCTTCTGCGAGTCTTGTGTTTACGACGGCCTGGGCCACGTCCTCGCGGAGCCGGGCGAGTGACTCAAGCAATCGGTCGCCCTCGAGTCGTTCTCGCGCCGTGTCGATTCCGGCGAGCGCCTGCTCGAATTGCCTGGCGGCGACGTGCTTGGCGGTCCTTTCTGCGACGGTCTTATAGATCGCTTCGAAGTAACGCCTTTCGAGGGCCGCGAGTCTGGAGCCGAGCGCCGAGTCGTCCGGGTTGCGGGCATGCGCTTGTCGGAGGAGCTTTACCGCTTCGAAGAGCCGGCCCTGCTGCTCGAACGCGGCCGCTTGCTGAACCGCGATGCGGGTTGTCGCGTCGTTCATCGCGCGCTGGGCGGCGTTGAGTTCGGCTTTGAGCGCCGCGGCCAGGGGACCTTCGGCCCGGGTGAGGGCGTCGGCCAACACGCGGACCGCGGACTCGAGCGCGTTGTTTGCGACCAACTCGCGCACCGGTTCAACGATCGCGTCCAGTTGATTCTGGAGTTGGGTCGCCCGAGCGCGGACCTCGCGGAGCGGTTCGGCCTGATGCCCGAGCCGGATGCCGCGGTCGGCGTCTTCGATGGCGGGCTTGAAGAGACCTTCCGCGACTTTCTCTTTCGCGGATTCGAGCAACTGGACGCTCTTCGCCGAGCCCTCGAAGTTGAGCCCGCAATTCGAGCAGTGAGCAGCTCCGGCGAGTTCTTCGTGACCGCAACTCGGACATGTTGTTCTCAGGCCGGTCCCGCACGATCGACAAAACTTGGCCGAGATCGGATTGTGGACGCCGCAGGACGGGCACCCGAAGGGAGCGTTGAGAGGGCCGCCGTTCGATGACGCTGTCGGGCCTGATACCGAGGGGTCGGATAACGCCTGCGAAGCAGAATCGAGCTCGTCAACGAGTTCGGTGACCGCGAAGTGCCGTTTCTCCGGTTTGGATTGCATCGCCTTGCGCAGGGGCGTGCGGAGTGGAGCCGGGATTTGCTCGAGGTCGGGGGCGTCGGGGCGATCACCGGTAAGCAGGTGATACGCGGTCTTCGCGAGCGAGTAGATATCCGAACGTTGGTCAACGGAACTGGCGTCGTCGAGCTGCTCGGGGGCGACGTACGTGAGCGTGCCCATGCCCATTCCGGTGCGGCTGAGGTTCCCGTCACGACCCATTTTCGCCAGACCGAAGTCGACCAGCTTTGCGGTGCCGTCTTCGTCGATGAGGATGTTCGAAGGCTTGACGTCGCGGTGAAAGACCGCGTTGCGGTGCGCGAACGCGAGCGCTTGGCCGACGCCTCGGATGATCCGGAGCGCCTCGTCGACGGGGAGGGCGCCGCGTTCGGCGACCATCGTCGCGGCATCGCTGCCTCGGATGTGCTCCATCACGATGAAGGGCCCGGATTCGTCTCGTTCGAGAGTGAAAATGTTGACGATATTGGGGTGGGTGAGCTTGGCGATCGCCCGGGCTTCTCGCATGAAGCGTTGGACCGCCTCTTCGTCGCCGATATTGGCGCCGGCGATCCGCTTGACCGCGACTTCCCGGTCGAGGTGCACGTCGAGGGCACGGTACACGACGCCCATCCCGCCTTTGCCCAGGCGGTCGAGGATGCGGTACTTACCGCCGGCGATGGTGCCCATCGCCTTCGTTGGTTCGTCGTGAGATTGGCCCGATGGTGGGGGTGTGAGATCGGCGACCGCCCCGCCCGGCTTCGACGACGAAAGTGTCAGCGTGGGCGCGTCTTCGAGCGGGGTGTCGGTCGGTTGAGGATCGATCGCTTTAGACGGCGCAACATCTTTGCCTTTAGGCAGTTCAGGCAGATTGCCTTTGGTGTTGTTGTGGTCGTTTTCGGGTTCCACGTCGTGCCCCAACGCACTGTGTCACCGCGTTGCCCCAGCGGTTGACTCGCCTCACGAAGCGTCTGGTGAGTGTATCGGTCACGCAAGATCCGGGCGGTTTTGCCGGGTTGGGCGGTGGAGCCTGTCCGATTGGATACTCTGGCTCTGACGTGGCCATCGGAGGTGCGAGCGTGAGAAGTAGGCGACCGATCGTGCTGGTGGTGGGCGGTGGCTTTGCGGGCCTCGCGGCGGCGCGTGCGCTTCGTGGGGCGGACGCCGACGTGGCGCTGCTTGACCGCCAGAACCACCACGTATTCCAGCCGCTGCTGTACCAAGTCGCCACCGCTTCCCTGTCGCCGGCGAACATCAGCGCGCCGATTCGCTCCACGCTACGAGGGGTGGGCGCGTGCCAGGTGGTTCTGGCCAACGTGGTTGGCGTCGACGTGGAAGCAAAGCGCGTGCTCGTTGACGAAGGATCGGTGCCGTACGACTACTTGGTGCTCGCCGCCGGGGTGCGCCACGACTACTTCGGGCGCGACGAGTGGGCGGGCGTTGCACCGGGATTGAAGACGATCGAAGACGCGACGGAGATCCGTCGTCGGATGCTCCTCGCGTTCGAGTCCGCCGAACACGAGGGCGACGCGGCCTCGCGGCGGGCCGCGCTGACGTTCGCAATTGTGGGTGGTGGGCCGACCGGTGTGGAACTCGCGGGAGCCATCAAGGGGATCGCGAGCAAGACGCTCCCAAAGGAGTATCGCAACATCGATACCACCACGGCGCGGGTCATCCTGTTTGAGGGTGGCCCCAGATTGCTCGGGGGCTTTCCCGAAGCGTCGAGTCAACGCGCGCTGCAGGACCTCGAGCGAATGGGCGTCGAGGTGCGCCTCGGAGCGCTCGTGAGCGATGTGCGGACGGATGCCGTGGTTGTTGGCGATGAGACCATTGGTGTGCAGAACGTCTTCTGGGCAGCGGGCGTCAAAGCCAGCCCGATCGCGGAGACTCTTGGAGCACCGCTCGACCGCGCTGGCCGGGTGATCGTGGGCGAGGACCTCAGCGTGCCCGATCGTCCCGAGATCTTCGTAGTAGGCGACTTGGCCTCGTTTACGCCGGAGGGCTCTGGTCGAGCGTTGCCCGGCGTAGCGCAGGTCGCGATGCAGATGGGCAAGCACGCTGGAGGCGTGATCCGTGAAGAAATCGCGGGGCGTGGGGCGGCGGCGCGAGCGCGCGCGTTTCGGTACCGAGACAGAGGATCGATGGCGGTCATCGGGAAGAACCGCGCGATCGCGGTGCTTGGTGAGAAAGAGTTCTCAGGGTTTGTCGCGTGGAGTTTGTGGGCGTGCGTCCACGTCGCGTTCCTTGTCGGTTTCCGGAATCGTCTGCGGGTGATGCTCAGTTGGGTCTTCAACTGGGTGTGGAACAGCCACGATGCTCGGCTGATCGTGGGTGAGGCCAAGCTCCGGGTGCGCCAGCCCGAGGGCCCTGGATTTGAGCCCGCCGAACGGCCTCCCGGCAGTTAGAGCGTGCCGATCGGTGAGAACATCTAGGCAAAAGTCACCAAGATTCGGTGTTCAGCGGGCTGCAGCCGATGTTCTCCCTTGATACCGGCTATCTTCATTCGGAATCACGAGCCGTCCTGCGACCGAGCGGGCGGCGTGATGCGGCAGGGGGGCCGTTGAATGGGATTCGCGTGATGCACCGAGCGCTGCCGCGTGGCCGCGCAGGGCAGCGCCGCGGGTGGGCACCATGCTCGAGACTGATACCGAACTCAAATCGAAGCTGCTCGCGTCGGCGCTTGAGCTGTTCACGGAGCACGGCCGAGAGAACGTCTCGGTGCGCGATATCGCGGAACACGCTGGGGTCAGTCATGGGAGCATCCGGTACCACTATGGCACCAAGGACCAGCTCTACGTCGCGGCCTTGATGCGACTCGAGTCGAGCGACTTTCTGGGAACCGAACAGCGAGACTGCAAGCCATCGAGCGATATGTCCCCCGAGGCGGCGGTCGCGCTGCTGAAGAGGATGGTGCGATCGTTCGTGAACTTCCAGGCGAAGTGCGGTCCCGATCGCGTCAAGACGCTCGGCTTGCTCCGCGCTGAGGTTTCGCGAGATGGCGGGCCTGATCCGGTGTTCTATGAACGGGTCATCGCTCCTGGGCATGAGGCGATCAAGACGATTATCAACGCGATTCGTCCGGACATCGAAGACAACGATCTTCTCGAGATTCTCGCGTTCAACCTCATCTTCCAGTGCGTGATGATTCGGATCGGTCACGGCATCGTCGTGAAGCGGTTGCAACGCGACTCGTTGACCGGCGACGACATCGAGCGCATCGCTGATGTCATCGTGAATTCGGCTCTGGACGGTCTGAGAAACGTCTCGCTCTGAACGCGAATGGCGTCATTGCTTGAGCGCCGGCGCTGGCGCAGATACTATCCGGCTGTATAATCGTGGGCTCCAGGCCGTTGCAGGCCTCGTGGCTCTCTTGTTCATCTGTCGTGGCTGATTTGATTGGAGCGTGGCGCGTGTTCCAGGGTGCGTCATCGAGCGGTGCGTCGCTCACACAGACGATGACGGCGGCGGTCCGTTTTCGGACGGCGGCGGTGCTCGGTTTGTTGTTGTTCACCATGATCGTGAACACGCTCCGTCTCGCAATCGGCGAAGGCCAGTCGTTTGAAGATGAGCCGATCGTCGTCCCGCTCGCTGTTCTCTCCCTGGTTCTCTACCAGAGCTGTGTGCTCGTGTGGTTGTTCCGGAGGCGCAAAGAAACGGGCGCGCTGCCCGTTGCGTGGATCTACTCGAACGCGGTGATCGAGGGGTTGTTCCCAACCGTGTTGCTGCTCTTGATCGGGACGAGCGGGGCGTTTCCGCTTGGCACCGCCATCCTGAGCCCTGCGGCGGACCTGTACGCGTTGTTCATCGTCCTTTCGGTGCTGCACGTTCGTTTGTCGGTGAGTCTGACCGCCGGCGCCATTTCGGCGGCTGGGTATACGACGCTGGTCTTGATGACGACGGCTGGACCCGAGTCAGGCGAAGTTACAGAGGTATTGCCGGCCTCGCTTGCGGGGTTCTCCGGTGTCTTGGTTTTTACCACCGGCGCCGCGGCGGCGTTGGTGGCGTTCAAAACCAGGCGCTATCTGCGTTCGGCGGCGATGGAGGCTGAAGGTAGGGCGAGGGCGGAGCGTGACCTGAAGACCGCGGCGCTGATCCAGCAGAGCCTGATGCCCAGCGATCCTCCGGAGATCCCCGGGTTCGAGGTATTTGGATGGAACCGCTCGGCTGACGAAACCGGGGGCGACTACTACGACTGGCTCCTGCTCGACGACGGGCGCTTTGCGGTGTGTATCGCCGACGTGACCGGGCATGGGCTCGGCCCTGCGATGATCACGTGCTTCTGTCGCGCGTACGCGCGGACCGCGTTGCGGCTCGAGTCGAGGGTTGCCTCGGCGCTCACGCGGCTCAACGCGGAACTGTTCGAGGACCTGGGCGACGGGCGCTTTGTCACGTTCGCGGCGGCGATTTTGACGCCGAGTGATGGGAACGTGCTCTCGGTCTCGGCCGGTCATGGTCCGCTGCTGCTCTTTCGAGCGAAGACCGGCGAGGTGGAGCGGTTCAACGCGGACGTGTTGCCGCTGGGCATCGCGGTTACCGGCGAGGACGTGGACGCGGTCTCGCACGAGCTCGATGATGGCGACGCCTTCGTGCTTGTGACCGATGGGTTCTTCGAGTGGGCAGACCCGTCGGGTCGTCAGTGGGGGACCGATGAGTTGGCTCGCTCCCTCTCGAGGCATGGTCGAAAGGAGCCCGAGCAAGTCGTTCAGGGGTTGCTCGAAGATGTCGAACGGTTCGCGGACGGTACAGCGCAGCCGGATGACCTGACCGCTGTGGTCATTCGCAGAGCCAAGGAGACTGACAGGTGAGTAGCTTCACAGCACGGTGGTCTTTGTGTCTTTGTGTCATGACTGTGCTCTCGATAGGGCTCAACGGCTGCGTCGCGAACAAGTCCTTTAACCCTGAGCCGCATCAGTACCTCCAGACGCTCTCGGAGCCGACGGACGACGCTTTGGGCGTCGACCTCGCGATCATCGAGTTTGACGAGTTCGGGATGTTTTGGAATCGGGACCAGCTCGAGAGTGCTATCGACCTGATTCGGCGCCGGAACGACGAGTCTGAAAGGGGCATCGCGGTCGTGACCTATGTTCACGGATGGATGAACAACGCCAACCCCGATCGCGAGGACGGCGATCTCTATCGCTTCCGGGGTGATCTGGCGAATATCGCGACTGGCCTCAAGGCAGAGGACGAGCGGGCCCCGGACCGGGTGGTGGGGGTCTACCTCGCGTGGCGCGGCGCGACGAACCGGATTCCGGCGTGGAGTGCGCTCTCGTTCTGGGATCGCAAACGGACGGGCGAGCGGGTCGCTTCCTACCAGATGCGCGAGACCCTGTTCCGCCTCGTCGGAGCGGCCAAGACACGGGAAGACTCGAAGGTGCTGCTGTCCGGGCACTCGATGGGCGGGATGATCACGGCACGATCGCTGGCGCCAACGATCTCGACACTCCTGCTCGCCGCGGGACCCGAGGGGCTGTTCGTTCCCGTCGATCTCGTCTTGCTACAGAACCCAGCGCTCGACGCGCTGACGACGTACCAGTTCATCGAGTTCATGAAACGCACCGGCACGCGCGCGGAGTTGGTCTACGAAGATGGACGCACGAAGCCGGCGCCCGGGCCGGTTATCGTTGCCATCACGTCTGAAGCCGACTGGGTGACCCGTGTCGCGTACCGCGGCGGGCAGATCCTCGGCAACCTCTCGAATGACTTTCGGTCGGACATCGGCGAAGGTGTACCCTCGCAGGGAGACCTCTCTAACCGGGCGACCGGTCACTCCGACTTCTTGACGAGCCATAGGGCTTGGCTGGAGGACGGCGAGGTCAAAATCGAGGCGGTGCCTGATGCATACAACGACACGCCTTACTGGGTTGTCCGAGTCACCGAAGATATCTGCAAGAACCACGGCGACATACACAATCCCCGATTTACCGCCTTGCTCGCCAAACTCACGAAGCTCAATGAGTTCTATGACACGACGGTGAAGACCAGGTTGACGCAGGACCCGAGTCAACGCCCGGGTGGCTGAGCGGCGAGGTTCCTTTCGCATGATGTGGCGCGTCGTCGAAGTTCCTCTGATTCAACCGTGCGCTCGTCTAGGTGGTGCGGACGTCTTCCCAGCTCAGGCCGTGCCTTTGGAGGTACTTGCGGACCCGGTCCGAGTCGTTGACCGACGCGCGCCGAGCCCGGGTCGCGGCGAAGAGCATGCGTCCGGCCTCGGACATGTTCCTCGATGCTCGACAAACGCGGATGACGGCCTCGAGTTGTACCCGGTCGAACAGGTCGATCTCGTTGAGGCGTTCCTGACCGAGGAGGTGGGCGAGTTCTTGCGAGTCGCGGTCTCGGGGGATCCAGGCTCGGTTGAGTCGCTCGATCTCCTCGGCGACCACGGCGCGTGAGATTCGTCCGCCAGGAGCGAGCGTCGCCATCCTCGTCAGGGCCGCCCCGAGGTCGCGGAAGTTGCCGGGCCACCGGCCGGAGGCGCCGACGGCAAACTCGAGGAACTGCGTCCTGGCCTCTTTGCTGAAGCGGATGAGTTGGCCCCGCTCGCGGGCGAACCGATCGAGTTCGTAGTCGAGGTTCGGCTCGATGTCTTCGGGGCGTTCTCGGAGTGCGGGGAGTTCAAAGGTCCACAGGTTGATCCGCGCGAGCAGGTCTTCGCGGAAATCACCGCTTCGCACACGATCGGCGAGGTCGTGGTTCGTTCCTGCGATGAGTTGGAAGTCGCTTTCGCTTTCGGTGTCGGCCCCGAGAGGGAGGAACCGCCCTTCCTCGATCGCTCGGAGGAGCATTGCCTGTTCGTCGAGACCGAGTTCGCCGATTTCATCGAGGAAGAGCATGCCCCCATCGGCCGACTTGAGCAGCCCGGCGCGATCCGACGCGGCCCCGGTAAAGGCGCCCTTCTTGTGGCCGAACAGGGCCGACATCGCGCTGTCGCCGCGGAGGGTGGCGCAGTTGACCTCGACAAGCTCGCCTTCAACCACTCGTCGGTGCTTCCGGAGTTCGTAGATTCGGCCGGCGAGCCTCGACTTCCCGGCACCTGTCGGTCCGGTGATCAGGATCGGGTCGGTCGTCCGCGCCGCGACGTGTTCGATCCGCTCGATCAACTGGTTGAACGAGGCGTTCCGAGTCTCAATGCCTCCCTTGAGCGAGGCGATCGCGTCGGTGTGCTCTCTCTCGAAGCGTGCCGCCAGGCGGTCGTAGCGGGAAAGATCGAGGTCGATGATGGAAAGCGACCCGAGCTTGATCGGGCCTTGGCCTTTTTTGCCTCGGGGGGGGCTCGATTGGATCAGGCGAGCTGGGAAGTAGCGGGCCTCGGTGAGGAGGAAGCTGCAGATCTGGGCGACGTGTGTGCCGGTGGTGATGTGAACCAGGTAGTCCTCGCGGTCCGGATCAAAGGCATAGGCGGTAGCGAAGTCGTGGAGGACGCCGTAGACCTCCTCGAAGTCCCAGGGATTCGATGCTTCAACCTCATGCAGGACGACCTTGGTCTCTGGTGAGACCGAAGCGATGTCGTCTCGGATGGTCTCGGCCAGCGTTGTCGCCCGCAGCGGATGAAGCAGCTCAAATCGGTCAACGAGGAAGTCATCGTGCTGACAGAGCGACACGGTGGGCCGCCAGCGCTGCCAGCGCGTCGGGCCCTTGCCGGTGTCGAGCGTTGTTCCCAGCATCCCCAGCACAACGGTGGGGCGCACGCGCGGCTTTGCCACGGTATCTCCTTGTCTATCTCAAAAGATAGATTCAAATCTCAAGAGATCAAGTTGGGGACACTCGTGGTTCGGCTGAGATCGACAAAAACGGTCCTCATGGCCGAAAAAAGGGGTTTTGAGAGCGATGCGTGCGCGTGCCCAGGATTGGCACGCCTCATGCAATGCCTCCCTCATCACCAACGACAGGAGGCACACGATGGCAAACAAGACGCTCTTTGCTTCGCATCCCGGCGGAAGCACGCCCCACGCGAACACGTTCAACGAAGCCGGCGGCAAGGCCTACGCGATGTCGCCCGAGCACGTGCTCGCGCAGTACGCGGCGACCGGCTGCATGAACTCGACGTTCTACGCCTCGGCCCAGGATCAGCTCGACACGGTGCTGGACCTGTGCGGTCGCGTGAGCCCCGAGTTCATCGCCCGGGTGGCGTTGTACGCCCGGCGTGACGGCGCGATGAAGGATCTGCCGGCGTTCCTGTGCGCCGTGCTGAGTGTGGTCTCGCCCGGGCTGATGGCCGAGATCTTTGATCGCGTGATCGATTCGCCGAAGATGCTCCGCAACTTCGTGCAGATCATGCGTTCGGGGGTCGTCGCTCGGAAGTCTCTCGGCTCGCTGCCCAAGCGGCTCGTCCGCCAGTGGCTCGAGTCGCGAACGGACGAGGCGATCTTCTACGGCTCGGTGGGCAACGACCCGTCGCTCGCCGACATCGTGAAGATGGTCCACCCCAAGCCGGCGACGAAGAGCCGTGATGCGCTCTACGCCTACCTGCTCGGGCGCGACCACGACGCGTCGGCGCTGCCGGACGTCGTGCGCCAATACAAGGCGTTCAAGGCGTGCGAGACGAAGGACGTCCCCGACGTTCCCTTCCAGATGTTGACTTCGCTCCCGTTGGATACGGACGCGTGGAAGACGATCGCGCGGAACGGGTCGTGGCAGATGACCCGGATGAACCTGAACACGTTCGCACGCCACGGCGTGCTCGAGGATGATCGCATGGTCGATCTGATCGCCAAGAAGCTGGCCGACCCCGGACTGGTGCAGAAGGCGCGTGCCTTCCCGTACCAGTTGCTGGCGGCCCACACGATGACGTCGGTCTCGATGCCGCGGAACATCCTGCGGTCGCTCGAGTCGGCGCTCGAGATCTCGGTGCGGAACGTGCCCGAGATCCCCGGGAAGACATATGTCTTCGTGGACGTTTCGGGCTCGATGCGGTCCCCGGTGACGGGGTACCGCAAGGGGTCGAGCAGCAAGGTTCGTTGTGTCGATGTCGCGGCCCTGGTCGCGGCCTCGGTGGTGCGGAACAACCGGGATGCGGAGGTCATCCCGTTCCACAACCAGATCGTGAAGACGCGGCTGAACCCGCGCGACACGGTCATGACGAACGCGGAGAAGCTCGCGAACCTGCCCTCGGGCGGGACGAACTGCTCGGCGCCGATGGTCGAGTTGAACCGTCGGATGGCGCACGTGGACACCGTGATCTACGTCTCGGACAACGAGTCGTGGATCGACACGCGGGCGACCTGGCGACAGGGGACCGAGACGATGCGTCAGTGGTCGGTCGTCAAGCGGCGTTGCCCGAAGGCGCGGATGGTCTGTATTGACATCCAGCCGTACGGCTCGACGCAGGCGCCCGACCGGGCGGACATCCTCAACGTCGGGGGCTTCTCCGATGCTGTGTTCAAGGTCATCAGCCGGTTCGCCAAGAGCGGGTCGGGTGGGCAGCACTGGGTTGATCTGATCAACGATCGGGTCATCTGACAACCAAGCGTCGGCGGGCCCCGGCCGATCGGGGCCGGGGCCCTCGGCGCACGTGAAAGGATTCTCCAGCGGAACGGACCGGGTCGGATGCAGCCAAGGGACTACATGGTTGTAATCCAAAGCTCGTCTCTGGCGTCCACCTTGCCGCCCCGTTCCGTTCCGCGCTTCAGACGACAGAGGCGAATGCCGGTGGGACTACATGGAATCGTTATCCCGAGGTTGCGGGTTCGAATCCCGCTCGCCCTGCTTGAACCAGCGTGGGGCGGTAGCTCAATCGGATAGAGCGCGACCGTCTCGCCACCACTCGTCGCCGACTTGATCTGGGTGTAGCTCAGCTTGGAAGAGTGCGTGCCTTGGAAGCACGAAGTCGGGGGTTCGAATCCCTCCGCCCAGACTTTGGAACGCTCGGTAGCTCAGCGGTAGAGCGCCGCCCTCATAAGGCGTCGGTCGCGGGTTCGATCCCCGCCCGAGTGATCAACAGATCGAGCAGCGAATGCCGCCGGGAGTACATCTCCTGTCAACCTCTCGGCTTTCCTCGTCGCTGCGTTTGGCCTCGTATCCCAATTGGCAGAGGAGGCGGTCTCAGAAACCGCGCGTTGCAGGTTCGAATCCTGCCGGGGTCATTCCAAGTCGGCGGCTGGTGAATGCCGGGCGCGTGCGTTGTGGCCGTAGCTCAATCGGTAGAGCACTGGGTTGTGATCCCGGGCGTTGCGAGTTCGAGTCTCGTCGGTCACCTTTGGAGTATCGAGTTTCGGCGAATGCCTGAGGAACTACATCGTAACGTGAAGGTCGCGGGTTCGATTCCCGCTCCGGGGTCGCTCCCCGGGTAGCTCAGCGGCAGAGCATCATGCACCGTTTCTCGCCCCCTTGTCGCCGATTCTTGGTTTGCCCTGTAGCTCAACGGAGGAGCGCCGCGCTCTGAACGCGGAGGCTGCGGGTTCGAATCCCGCCGGGGCGGTTGACAATTTGAACGATCGGCGAATGCCTGAGGAACTACATCGATCTGCTGAGGTTGCGGGTTCGAGTCCCGCTTCCGAGCCCGAAGGGCTGGAGTGGCTCAATCGGTAGAGCGCAGCGATGCCGCAAGGCGTGTTCGTTTCTCGCCCACTTGTCGCCGGTCTTTGCTTTGGCCCTGTAGCTCAGCGGATGAGAGTGCCGCGCTACGAACGCGGAGGTCGCAGGTTCGAATCCTGCCGGGGCTGTTGACAATTTGATCGTTCGGTGAATGCCCGAGGAACTCCATCGAGATGCTGAGGTTGCGGCTTCGAGTCCCGCCTCCGGGACCGAAGAGTTGGAGCGTTCCTTCGTTGATTCGTCACGCTGTCCGATTTGGCCAGGCGAACTCAAACGACCTGTGAGGTTGAGAATCGTATTCAATGTGGCTTTTGAACGAAGTCGCGCTTGATTCGATCGCGCAACGTGAGATACTTGTCGCTCCCTGATTGCGAGGTAGTTGATGGAACATCGGAAACTCGACTGCTGACGCCGACTCACGAGCCTTCGCTCGTGATTCTCACCAATCCCATCCAATCAAAGCACGTGCCCCGGTTCATCGTGAGCCGGGCCGAACTCGCGTGTCGCGATCGGTGACGCACGCGTCACTGTGGCGGCTCGCCAACAACGAAGGATGTCCCTATGGACAGCGACACTGTCGTTCGACATTTCGAACGTATGGGTGCACGGTGCGCAATCTCCGGGCACCCGCGTAACGGAGGCCTCCGGGCCGACGTCCGCCGGCGCGGGCGAGAAGAGTGGTTCGAGCTCGAAGTCGGTGCAAAGGCCGAGCTCCGCGTCGTCGACGTGCGACCGGAGATGCGTCACCTGCTCCTGCTCGGGATCGATAGCAAAGGTGTGAAGAACAAATTCCTCTGCGGCCATGACGAGCGAGAGTGGTTCGTCGCCGGCGTGCCTGACGATCGCGGCGTGAGCGGCGTGAAGACGGCGTTGCAGGCGCTCAAGCCACCGGCGGTTCGCCTCGCTGAAGAGCGTGCGGAAGTCCGGGCCAAGAACCGTCAGCGTCGGCGCAACGAAGCGTTCGTTCGGCAGGGCGAGTGGTTCTTCTTGCCGATGCCCGGGATCAAAGTCGACCCGGCTCTGGTTCTTCGCAACGAACCGCTCCAGCGGAGCGGGGGTAAGCCGCACGTGGTGGACGAAGCGTTCCGCACCGGTGGTAAGCCTTGGTACGTGTCGTGGCGTTACCCCAACGGGGTTTCCGAGAACAGGTATCAGCAGCTCCTCCATCAGCGCCCGGTTCTCCGGTCGGACCACTGGACGGTGCGGCGAATCAACCCCAACGTGTACGTTCGCGGGCGCGTTCGTCACCTCGATCACGCCACCATCCACCTTCCGTGGTGGCACTTGGTGCAGATGAACACCGAGCACAAGGCGCCATCGATGCAGCACGTGGCGTTCATCGACTAACGCACCGGCGGGCGGGGAACCGCCCGCCGGAGATTTGTACCCTGGCGAAGGAGAACAGGCATGATCACGATCGATGGTTCACAAGGCGAAGGCGGGGGGCAGGTGCTGCGCAGCGCTCTGGCGCTTTCGATGGTGACCGGTCAGCCGTTCGTCATCGACAACATCCGGGCCGGGCGGTCGAAGCCAGGGCTCATGAGGCAGCACCTCACGTCGGTGGATGCAGCGCGGTCGGTCTGTGAGGGCGGCGTCATGGGCGCCGAACTCGGCTCGACCCGACTCGAGTTCACCCCCGGCAAGATCCGGGGCGGGGAGTACAGCTTCGCGATCGGCACCGCCGGCAGCACGACCCTCGTGCTGCAGACGATCCTCCCAGCGCTCGTCACCGCGAGTTCCCCATCGACCGTCATTCTCTCCGGCGGCACGCACAACATGTACGCACCGAGCGTCCATTTCCTGCAGCACGCGTTCCTCCCGCTCGTGCAACGGATGGCGCCTTCGGTGAACTTTGAGCTCGAAAGGCACGGCTTCTACCCCGCCGGTGGTGGCAGAATCCGTGTGGGCATCGAGCCCTCGGAGAAGCTGATCCCGATCGAGTTGTTCGAGGCAACGCCCGTCGTCGGTCGGCGCGCGATCGCGACGATCGCCGGGCTGCCCGGGTCGATCGCGAAGCGCGAGCTCGCGGTTCTTTCCGAGAGGCTGGGGTGGCCAATGGACTGCCTGCGCATCGATCAAATCAACGACGACATGGGCCCCGGCAACATTCTGAGCATCGAGGTCACGCGCCAGGACATGACCGAAGTGTTCACAGGGTTTGGCGAACGGGGAATCTCCGCAGAGGCTGTGGCCGCGAACACGGCTCACGACGTGAAGCGGTACCTCGCTGCGGATGTCCCGGTGTGGGAGTACCTCGCCGATCAGCTCATGCTCCCGCTGGCCTTGGCGGGCGGTGGCGGATACCTGACCGGACCTCTGAGCCGGCATTCGGAGACGAACGCGGATGTCATCGAGGCGTTCCTCGACGTCAAGGTGCACCGCGTCGTCGGCGACGACGGCCGCGTGGTGGTTCGGATCTTGGGATAGCCGTCGGGCCTTCCCTCCCTCCGAGGGGCGAGGGGTCGTACACTTCTCCTCGCCCGGCAGACCCTGCCGGTCGATCTTGTTCGCAAAGTCTCTTTCAGAAAGAGCTTGTGTTCGAGGGGCGGTAACTCAATTGGTAGAGTGCCAGCTTTGCAAGCTGGAAGTTCGGGGTTCGAGTCCCCGTCGCTCCATTTGGTCTGACACCGCGGAAACTCGGTTTTCGCTGAGGTTTTAGGCCGAGATCGTGTGATCCCCGTTTTCGTTCGTGTGGCACCTCGTCGCACCGTCTGGCAGCGATGCGCTTCGGGCGCCGGATGCTCTTGAGTAGCCTGAGCAGGGACCCGGAGGGCTGCAACAGCTTTTGCGGCGTCGCCGAGGTCGAGGACGGTGTAGTGCTCGGCTGTCGTGCGGTCGTCGCTATGCCGCGTTATCCGCTGAGCGACTTGCGGGGCAACTCCGGCTCGTGCGAGACGTGTGCTGAGACACCTGCCGTCGCTTGGAACGCTGTGCCCGACGGCGGCCCCGCGGACAACGCCACCCCCGAAGTCGAACTCATCCCTGGGTTCGACACTTGAGGCGATGACCTGCTGCGCTCTGTCTTTACGATCGAGCACAAGCGACAAGGTACCGGCATGAAATGACGAGGAGGTCGGTGTCCCCGATCCGACCGAATACACGGACCGCAGCACCAGGGCGAGATCTAGGACGAATGTTCGCGCGCGGCTATCTGCGTTGAATGTTCTTGGTGTTTGATTGATCTGCCCTTGGCCCTTGGCCCTTGGCCCTTGGCCCTTGCTGAGCCGCGTCCCGAACGCTTTCGGACCATGCGTCAGCCTCAGAATCGAGGGGCTCGTTCGTATGGACCCAAAGGGAATGGCCGTTCCGGCCCATCCGTACGCGATCCGTAAATGCTTACATTCAAATGGTTTCAGAGTTTCCTGTTGACATAGCCTCAGTACGCCCTCAAACTGTGCTCAGCACACTCAAGGCAATTCTATGGGCTTGCTGTGAGCTGCAGGAGAAGTGTGAACCCCGGTGTTCGGGGTCATCACCCACGTACCGCGCCCTGATCAACCGTGTGACTTCGCAAGGCGACACGGCTCACCAGGGAGTGAGAGAGGAACCTGATGCAGTTGTCCGACCGAACCGTTTTCGCGATCGCCCTTTCTGTGGCCGCCGGCGGCGCCGCCGCCCAATCAGATCCTGGTCTGTTTGGCAACGTGTACAACATCGGAACGGCAACGCCCGGATCGATCTTCGACATCGTCGATGACGACATCCGCGGCGTCCTCACCACCGGCACCCAGGTTGGTGACGGGGATTTCCTGGAGTATGAAGCCTTTATCTCGCCAACCTTTCTGGGGGGAGACATCCTCGGCCCGAGCAGCCAACTCAATCTCTTCAACGGTGGCGAGATCCTCCGCTTCTTTAGCGCCGGACCGCGCGACGGTTTCACCGGCCCAACCGAGGTGAACGTGTTCGGTGGAGCCTTCGGCGGCGCATTCAACGCCGGCAATCTGAGCACGATCAACATCTTCTCTGGTGCCTCCATCGGAAATGGTTACAACGCCCTTTCCGGCAGCGAAACGAATATCTCCGGCGGTAACGTTGGCGTGTTCTTCGAGGCCTTTTCGGGGAGCCGGGTGAACATATCCGGCGGCACGTTCGGCGCCTCGTTCCGAGCCTATTCGGGCAGCGCGGTCAACATCTCTGGTGGCGATTTCCAAGTCAACGGCTCGGCGTCCACCGACGTGTCTGGGGGCGGACTGTTCACCGGCGTGCTGGAAGATGGAACGGTGTTTATCTTTGAGGGCGGCAGCTTCGGCGGTACGACCACGCTTGACACCGTCTCCGTTGCTCCTTCAACCAACCCCGGGGTCCTCTCATCCGGTGCGTTCTCGAAGGGCGTGCGTTCGGGCGAGTCGCTTACCGTGACCGAGAGTGGCAGGCTGACCGACAACTTCGCAGTCGTCGGCGGCACGCTCAACATCGAGGGGGGTATCGTCGGCGATACCCTCGAGGTCGCCTTCAGCGAAGTCAACATCTCTGGCGGCGTCGTCGGTAATTTCTTGGACGCCTATAGCAGCACGGTGAACGTCTCCGGCGGTACCGTGGGCTTCGATCTGGACGCCAATTCTGGCAGCACCGTCAACATCTCTGCCGGATTCGTCGACGGGGTATCGGCCAACGCCGGCAGCACCGTCAACATCTCAGGCGGTGTTGTTGAGTCGGTTGGCGCCTTCACCAACAGCACGGTCAATATCTCTGGTGGCGTCGTTGGCGAGACGAGCTTTCTGACCGACGCCGGCAGCACCGTGAACATCTCAGGTGGGATGATCCAGCCCGGCTTCTCAGCCGGTAGCGACGGCATCGTCAACATCTCAGGCGGCGTCATAGGCGATGACTTTCAGACGTTCGACAGCGAGATCAACGTCTCCGGCGGCACCTTTGGTGACGTCTTCATCAACTTCGGAACCAGGTTCAACCTCTTCGGCACAGAGTTCTTCGTCGATGGCGTCGAGTTGACCGACCTCCAACTCGATCGACCATTCATCATCGATCAGCGGGGCGTCACCCTCAGCGGGATCTTGGCCGATGGCTCTGCCTTCGAGTTCGACGTCACCGACAACTTCTTCAGCTCCACCGATTTCTTCGCCTCAAGCACGATCGTGACCGTGACACTGGTCCCGGCCCCAACCGCAGCGGGCGTCATCGCACTGGCAGGGATCGCCGCTGCAGGCAGGCGCCGTGGCTGAAGCACAAGCGACGAGGAACAAAGCAGAAAGGCACAACGATGAATCTGTCGAACCGAATACTCCGCGCGGTAGCGATCGTCGCCGGCTCCGCCGCCCCCGCCGCCGCCCAGTCCGATCCGAGCCTGTACGACTTCGTGTACAACATCGGAACACCACCCGCCGGGTCAACCTTCGACATCAATGACAACGACATCCCAGGCGTCCTCACCAACGGAACCCAAGTCGGCGATGGCGACACTTTTTTCCAGACCCAGCCCATCTCGCCCCGCGTGTTGAACGGTGACACGCTCGGCTCGAACAGCCAACTCAACCTCTTCGACGGAGGCGAGATCCTCCGCGGCTTTAGCACCGGGGTCGGTTCGGGCATCGAGCTCAATGTCTTGGGCGGCGTCGTTGGCAGCAACTTCAACGCGAACGGCGGGAGCACGGTCAACATCTCGGGAGGCGCCGTCGGAAACGACTACTTCGCCAATCGAGATAGCACGACCAACATCTCCGGGGGTACCACCAGTGGTAACTTCACCTCCCTCTCTGGGACGGTGAACATCGCTGGTGGGACGTTCGATGGTGACTTCAACGCCGTCGGCGGCGAGGTCAACCTGTTCGGATCAGAGTTCTTCGTCGATGGCGTTGAACTGACAGACCTCCAACTCGATCGAGGGTTCGTCATCCGCGAGCGGGGCGTCACCCTGAGCGGTCTGCTGGCCGATGGCTCGGCGTTCGAGTTCGACGTCACCGACGACCTGTTCAGCGCGACAGATTTCTTCGATTCGACGACGATCGTGACAGTGACGCTCGTGCCGGCCCCGCCGGCGTCGGGCGTCATGGCGCTCATCGGGATCGTCGCTGTGCGCCGGCGTCGGGGCTAGCGCGTCTTCACGAACGTCTAGCGTTATGAGTTCAGCTTTCTCCCTCTCCACCGGAAGCCCGCCGGATTGACTCCGGCGCGGCTTTCGCAACCGAGTGTGCGGCCGGAGGCCGCTACGGAGCGATCAAACCTGCTCTAGTGACATGACGTGTGGCTGGACGTAGCAGACCGGACAAACCTTTACTTAGCGGGTACTTCCATCTTCGCCCGCACCGTCCGTCGGTCGATCCCGAGTTCCGCCGCGACCGCCTGGTATGTTCCCAGCCTCGCGTACGCGGCGCGGCACTGGGCGCTGAGCAGTTCATCGGCGGTGCATCGAACATCTCGGAGCGCCTCCGCCAGAGTGTCTCCGATGTCACTCCCGATCGAGTTGTATCGCCCCCGAAGGATAAGGTTGCGCACGCACTGCTCGAGTTCGCGGAAGTTCCCAGGCCAGTGGTAGCCGTCGCCCAAGGTATCTCGGATCTGCTTGGCGCACCGCTCGCTGATCGCGCAAGCCGCGACCGGGCGTCCGGGCAAAAGTCTTCGCACAACGAACTCGACCATGTCGTCAAGGTCCGTGGGGGCATCGGCGAATTGCTCGCGGAGTGAGGGCGTCCGGATGACGTCTCCGCAGAGGCGGTAGTACAGGTCGGCCCGGAACCCGCCTTCCGATATCGCGTTCTCAAGGTTTCGATTGGTCGCCGCGATGACCTTGCCCGCAAAGCGGCGGGGGCGCTGCTCACCGATACGTGACAGACGCCGGTCCTGCAGCAGCCTGAGCAGCTTGACTTGCAGGTCTTCGCCAATCTCTCCGATCTCGTCGAGAAACACGGCCCCGTGCTTCGTGCACGATTCGAAATAGCCGACGCGGTCGGTCGTTGCGCCCGTGAACGAGCCCTTCTTGTGCCCGAATAGCTCTGATTCAACGAGAGTCGGGCTCAGGGCGGCGAGGTTGACCGGGGTAAAGGCGTCGGCAAAGGCCGAAGAAAATCGTCGGCGAGCGGTGTCGAACGCGACGAACCCTGATCGCCCGATCGTGCCGGCCACGATTTCCTTGCCGGTGCCGGACTCTCCGGTGATCAGCGTCGCGAAGTCGGACATCCGATCGTGCAGACCCAAGAGGTAGACGTGGAGGTCGTGCGAGAAGATCGACTCCCACGCCGCCTCGCGCAATCGCCCGGCCGAACTCGATGTCCCGATGAACCCGGCGAAAATCCCTCGGAACGCGCGGCGGACTTGGAAGAAGAATGCGAACAGCAGGGCTGGGTCGTACGCCCTTGAGAGCGTGCGCCCGTTCGGGCGGAGCCATGCAACGTGGTCTTCGAGGAACGCGTCCCACTGCGGCGCGTCGACGTGGTCGCTCGGGGATTCCTCAACCTGGACGGCCAACTCGTCGAAGCTCTGGCGGTGTTTCTCGTAGAGGTGGTAGAGGGCGAGGTCTTCGTACAGGCGAAGCTGCTGATCAGAGGCGGTTTCGCCTCGGGTGATTTTCTCCCGAGCCACCGTCGCGAGCCGGCTGCACAACTCGCCGACCAGGTCGACATTGTTCCGCGCCTCGCCTTCCTGGGCGTTTCGATAGCTCCAGAGCGGCCTCGAGTCAGCCGCGGCGCGATCGCCCAAGGCGAGTTGTTCAAGCTCGACGCGCCCGAAGCTGAACGGACTCCCAGCCGCCATCTTGGCGATGGCCTCCGCGGCAACGAGGTCTGGATCTGCGAAGAGCATGTACATCAAATGTACATCAATGTGCAGTGAAGGTATATCGATGTAGGGGGAGTGAGTCCATATGGATCGCGTTGGGCTCTGTCAATAAAGAACTTGCGCCGGCTGGCCCGCCTCGGAGGTGCTTGGCACGAGGGTTGTAAATGACCCGCGGAACAGTCAAGACACGAGGAGGCCCCGATGACCACTCAGCCAGTCGAACCCGACGCCACGCCGCAGCATTCCCAGCGACAACAGGCTGGCCCGCCGAAGCCCGCGGGAGAGCCCGAAGGTGGTTCCATGTCGCCGGTCCGCGTCGAGCAGCTCATTGGCGGGCAGCTCTTCGCCGCGGTGGGGGCGTTGATCGTGGTCGCCGGGCTCGGCTTCGCGGCAAGGCTCGCCTGGAACGCCGGGTTTCTCCGGCTGTCCGACTTCGGAAAGTGCGCGCTCACCGCCGCGTTCGGCGCCGGAGCGATCGCGGTTGCTGAGATAGTCCGCCGTCGATTCGGGCGTCGGTCGGCCGCGGCGATCTTCGCGACCGGCGTCGGGGCCCTATACACGTCGGTCTGGGGCGCGTTCCGTATGTTCGACCTGATATCGCCGACTGCGGTGCTCGTGCTGAGCGCATCGGTCACCGCGATCGGCATCGGCGTTGCGATGCATGCGAGGCTCGCGGTGGTGGCTGTTCTCGCGTTCTTGGGGGCGTACGTCGCTCCGGTGTTGGCGCCGAGCGGCGTGCATGTGCCGCTGCTGCTTCCTTCATACGTGCTGCTTGTCACGTCCGCCGGCTTGGCGCTTTCGGCGTCTGTCGAACGCTTCCGAATCATGCGAACCGTGTGCTGGTGGCCAACGGTCCTGCTCGGGAGCGCGTGGATGCTCTTGGACGAAGCGTCGCCCGCGATGTCGATGGGGTTCGCATTCGTGGTGTGGGCGATGTTCCACGTCGAGCTGTTTGCTAGCTCCAGACGCGAGCCGAGCGGCGAAGTTCAAACGGCGCGTCGTTTCCGGTGGTTGCCCTCGCCGTTCGCTCGCGCTGTTGCGTCATCGATTTCCACAACGACGTGGGCGGCCTACGCGACCGCTGAACTCATCGAGTCAGTCGCCCCCGGGCAGCAATGGATGGGGCCGGCGTGGTACGCGGTCGTTGCCGCGCCGACCGCCTGGGCGCTCGCCGGCCACCTGCGTTGGCTCACCAGTGTTCCCAAGACCGAGAGTGAGCGCCTCGGTGTCGCGCTCGCGGTGCAGAGCGGTGGGCTCGTCCTGGCGGCGTTCGCCGTGGGCATGAGCGGGTGGTCACAGACCCTGGTCACGCTCATCTTCGCGGTCTCAGCGTCGTTGATCGGGGTCCGTATCCGTTCCGCAGGCGTTGTTGCGTACGGCGCGATCGCGCTCGGGATCGCGACCTTCCGGGTCTTTACCGTCGATCAGATCGAGGCGGTGTCTCTTGCTTCCGGCACGAACATGGGCGGGCTCGCGTTCTCTTGGTGGAGCCTGCTCGCCCTCACGGCCGCCGGCGCGTGGTGGGTCACCGGACGGTGCTTCCGCGCAACGCTCGGGGAGGGCGTCGGGTCGATCGCGGTGAAGATCTGCACACCTGTGGCAATCGGCGCCCTGGCCTTTGCTCCACTGCACGGGGTATCAGAATTCGGCTGGCTCACCGGGTGGTGGGCGTTACTCGGCTCGGTCGCGTTCGCGACGGATTTTGTCGGCCGTCGCAACGCGCGAAACGTTACCGGTGAACTCATGCTCGTCGTGGCGCTTGCACTCGCGACGCTCGGTTCGTGGTGGAACGACGAGGGGCCGATGGCGTTCGGTCTTCACGTCGGTGCGAGCGCCGTCTCGCTCGCCTTCGTTGGTCTCGTCGTTCTCCTGAGGGCAGAGCAACTCAGCCGTCGCGGCAAAGCGGTGGCGATGCCTGCGATCCATAGAGGGCTCGCGACCGCTGGCGTCGTGGTGCTGGGCCTGTCGATCGTAAACATCCACGCCGCGCAGGCGAGCATCGCTTCGGGGATGGCCCTGTTGAACGCATTGACGCTGGCCGGTTTCCTCTGGCGGCTCCGACTGGAACTCGCCCCGGTTTCCATCTTTGTGTCCTTCGTGGCGACCATTTCCTGGCTCGTTGGCTTCGTAACGCCAGGATGGCGGGCCTTTGAGGCCGCTCCGATGCTTCACCCAGGGCTCTGGGCGGCGATCGTCCTCGCCTCCGGCTGGGTTGGCACGGCCGTGCTGGCACCGAGGATGCAGGAGAGGGGCCGGGTCTGGACCGGCGAGATGTCGGCGGTCCTGATGATCTCGGCCGGTGTCCTCGCGTTCGTGTCGACGAGCTTTGAATTCGCGAGGGCCGCGTCGATCTGGACCGATGTCGAGGCGGCCGAGCGGGGCATGCTCTCGATCTGGTGGGGCGTCTTCGGCGTCGGAATCCTGGTCGCCGGCGCGGCGTCGGGCCGGGGCCCGCTCCGGTATGTCGGGCTCGGGCTCCTGAGCATCACAACGTTCAAGGCGGTGCTCTGGGACCTCGCCGGCGCGAGCGACGTGGTCCGCGTCGCGAGCTTCATCGTCTTGGGGTTGCTGCTGTTGGGAGTGAGCGCCGGATACCTGCGCACGAAGAAGCAGTCCAAGCACGCGCTCGACTCGGGCACCGCCAAGCCTGAGACTCTCGCGCCCGCCATCGACGATATCCGTGATCCCGTTGAGCCCCGTGTTGAAACGAAACTGGAGCCGCTATCGTGAGTCCCGACGCAACAAGGGTTCGTCGGCGGATCGGCGGACGGCTTCGAAAGGACGCGGTTGAATCAGCTTTGGAGAAAGTTGAATCCGGCCGAGCGGGTGTCGGTGACGCTCCTGCTCGGGGCCTCGCTGGTGCTCAATGCGATCGCGCTGCTCCCGGGTGTCCCGTTCCTGCAGATCTCAGGTATCCTCGCCCCGGGCCCCTATTCGATCCTCAAGGTGATCGAACTCCTGTGGGAGAGCAAGCTCTACCCACTCGTCGCCCTCGTGGTCGGGTTCAGCGTCCTCTTCCCCCCCGCCAAACTCGCCATCGCGGCCTGGGGCGCCTGGGCCCGGGTCGACCCATCCAAGAGGGCCAAAGTCCTGGGTGTCCTCGGGCAACTCGGGCGGTGGAGCCTGCTCGATGTCTTCGTCTGCCTGCTCATCGTGCTCGTCCTGAGCGAGCAGGGGCTCACCGGCGCCACCATCGCCTACGGCTTGTACTGCTTTACGACCGCGATCATCTTCAGCATGATCGCCGGGGCACTCCTCCACGCGGCGGCCGAGCGGGCCCAAGCCTCGCGAGGTGACCGACCCGGTGACAAAGCGAGCGAACCGGGCGACGCGCCGTCCACCAGCTTGCTGATGGAAATGGGCTCTCCCGGCGCGATCGCGGCGGGCATCATCGCCGTCGGTCTGCTCGCGGTCGCTGGGTCGTTCTGGCTGATCATGTTCCGGGTCGACCAGTTCGGGCTTTGGGGCAACGAGTGGTCGCTCGAGAAAGCCATCGCCCATTTCTTCGAGCACGGCATGGCGCCCTTCGGCGTCGTCGTCGCGGCGTTCCTCGTCGTCGCCCCGGCCGCCGCGTCCGGCGCGCTTCTATTCACCATTTGCGCACCGCTGTCTGAGGTCGAGCGTCGCCGCTGGTATCGGCGCGCACGGTCGATCACCGAGTGGGCAATGCTCGACGTCTTCGCGTTCGGGATGTTGCTCTACCTCGTCGAGCAGAGCAACTTCGCCAAACTCGATCTGCAGTTCGGCGCTTGGGCGGTCTTCGGTGCGGCGCTTGTGTTCACGGTCGGCCACTGGTGGGCGGTGGGGCGGGTGAGGAAAACTATCGGCGGAGCGGCTCCGTCCACGGGGACGGAGTAAGACCTGCTCGATGGCGTGGCGGCGCGGGTCAGGGGGCGGTTCGTTCGATTATCTAGAACGGAAACGTGTACCCAAACCGCTCGATCTCATACGCAAAGTGCCTCTCGACCTGCTCGATCGCCGCCTGCGAGAACAGCGCCGCCCGCCGTGCCGGGTCGCGTGTTTGCGCGTCGGCCTTCTTGAATTCGGGCAGTTGGGCCGCGTCGAACGGGACGCCCAGTTTCGCGCAAACCCGCTCAAGATCGGCCTGCATCCGCTCGTGGCGGATAACGTCATCGAGGCAGAACGCGCCGTCGATGGTGTAAGTATTCCGATCGATCGGAGGGCGATTGGTCACGTAGTCGAGAAACAGACGCTGCTCTTCGGTCAGGCTTCCGTCCACAGGTTCGGTTTGGGCGTTTGACTCTGGCTCAACGCCAGCAGGCTTGTGTCCCTTGTGCCCGAAGTACTGGAAGGCTGACACGCAGCGCTCGTACGGATTGCGGATCACGCAGAACTTGTAGTAGTCGTTCCACAGTTGCTCGCCGAACCGTTCGTTGAGGCGTTCGCGGAGTGGCTTGGCGTGCATGTGGTTGAACCACACGTGCTCTCTCGGGTGGTCGGGGCCCCGGTAGCCCACGATCCCGGCGTCGGAGTCGTGCTCCTCGCGCTGGTGGCTTTGTTCCCACTCGCCTGCGGGCATGCAGAACGGTTCGAAGAACGACTCGACGCTGGTGCCCCCAGACTTCGAGGTCTTCGTGTAGATAAAGCGGTATCGGTGGCTCACGAGCATCGCGCGAGTCTAGCCGGCGCTGGTCGAAGCCGCGACCGGGCCCGTCTTTGCACCGACCTGCGCTCCGGACTCGGACGCTGTGTCTGACGGGCGCGGATAGCCCCGAATGGTGCACGCCCAGTCGTGGGCCGCCGATTCGAGCATGTACGCGGCCGACGCCGCCCGCTCGATGATCGAGGCGGTGAACGTGGGGGCGACCTCGTGCTGCAAACGCCTGAACTCGGGCTCGCCCACGTTGCCCCGCTGGGCGATGCTCTTCTGCGAGGCGTGTGTCGTGAACGCCCCAAGGAACAGGGGGAGCCGGTGGAACGTCGCGCCCGCCTTCTCGAACCGCAGGAGCAACTCCCAGTCGATCGCGAAGTCGAGCGATTCGTCGAGTCCGCCGCCGGCTCTGTCCCAGAGCTTGCTCCGCCAGAACATGGTTTCTTGGGGCACGTAGTCGCGCCAGCGGAACGCCGACGGGCGGTGGGGCGGCAAAATCCAGCGCCCGATCGCCCGACCGTCTTCGTCGAGGACTACCCGATGCCCGTAGACCACGTCGACCTCGGGGTGGTCGCGGAAAAACCGGGCCACGCTTACCAGTGACCCGGGCAGAAGGCGATCGTCGGCGTTCAGCCAGGCCATGATCTCGCCCGACGTGTTCGAGAGACCCTCGTTGATCGCGTTCGCTTGGCCGCCGTCCGGCGCGCTCCGCGCATAAGCCAGGCGGTCGCGGTACCGGTCGAGAATGTCGCCGCTCCCGTCGCCTGAGGCCGCGTCGCACACGGCGTATTCAAGCTTCGGGTAGCCCTGGTCGAGCACGCTCCGGATCGCGCCTTCGAGGAACCGGGCCTGGTTCAGCGTGGGTGTCGCGATCCGGATGCTCGGGAGGTCTTCGTCGGGCTTCGCAGGGGGCGAGGGAAGCGGGTCGAGCGCCTTGGGCGTGTGCTGGCGGAAGGTGCCCAGCCTGACCCCGAGGGGCAAGACGGCGCGGCGCACCGCGAACTTCGCCCAGCGTTTCATTGGGACGGACCCTTCGGAGCCCGAGGGATGAGGCACAACTCATCGTTGAGCTTGACGGCGCCCTTCGGGGGCGTTTGGGCGAGCACGAGCCGGTCCGAGTCGGGGAGTGAGGGTCCTTCCGAGTCATCAAGCACCTCGTCCAGCGTTGCGTCCAGCCCGGGCCCAGCCGGAACATCGTCAGGACCGATGACTTCGAGGCCTCGCGAGCGTGCGAGAGCTCGGACCGACGCGCCGGCTGGGTGATCACCTTGGAATCGGACCCACTTCCAACGCACCGAACGCTCGACCAGCACTTCGATCGCGCGTTCGGGAAGCGTCTCTCCCTGATGCCGTGATTCGACGAACGCGGCCAGCTTCACCTCCGGGGCCAAGCCGGCTCTTTTCTTCGCGCCGTTCGCTGTGGGCTCGGGTGTTGGCGTGGGTGTCACGGTCGCAGCCGGGCCTTCGGGGGCCACCCCGAGCACCCGCAACGCGACCGATTTCCCGGGCAGCGCCTTGCGGACCGGACCGAGGGCTTTCCACGCCGATTGTGCCTTGGTTGCGACACGTTCTCGTCCCGATGCCGCGGCGGCCTTGGTCTTGGCCTTCAGGCGGTGGAGCCGCCCGTGCAGGTTCGGGTGGGCGTTGGCCAGCCAGCGGTAGCTCCAGTGCGGCAGGGCCTTGTACACCGGGTAGCCGTTCCGGACCGAGCAGACAAAGCCCTCTTTCAGGGCCGTGCTTTGGCGAGCGGTCGAGACGCCGCCAGCGGTGACGTGCGCCACAGCGTCCGGGGCGTAGGAGCCGCGGAACCCGGAATTGAAGACACGGATTTGCCAGTCGTAGTCGGCCGCCACCTGCATATCGGTGCGGTACAGCCCGGCGCCCTCGTACACCGATCGCTTGCACATCATCGTCGTGTGCCAGGTGTGGGGCACGTCGCGACGGACCACGTGTGCGTAGTCCGGGTCGCCTTTGAGGCGGAAGTCCTGGCCCCGGTAGCCGTGCATCCAGATATCGCCGAACGAGAAATCGGCTCCAGACCGTTCCAATTCGTTGACCGCCGCTTCGACCAGGCCCGGCTCGTACCAATCGTCAGCGTTGAGGATGGCGATGATGTCGCCGGTGGCCGAGGCGATTCCCCGGTTCATCGCGTCATAGAGCCCTCCATCGGGCTCGCTCGACCAGGCCGCGACCCAGTCGGCGTGTGACTTGATGACGTCGAGTGTGCCATCGGTCGAGGCCCCGTCGATGAGCAGGTGCTCAATCGACGGGTAGGTCTGCTCGCGGAGCGATCGGATCGAGCGATCGAGGGTCTCTTCGGCGTTACGGACCACCGAGACGACCGAGACCAGCGGGCGGCCTTCTGCTCGGAGGGACCCCGGGGCCCGGGTGCGCGTCAGCGACGCAGGCGGCCGGACGCCATCAAGCGTCGGCGCTGGCGTCCGGGTCAGTAAGAGCCTCGCGGTGCGCATCGAACCTATAGTAGATCGGCGTCCAGCCCGTTTCGGCGCAGGACCCAAAGGTGGCCGACGGGGGCCTGCCGGCGACGGAGGGCGGATGGACGCAGGGCGAGTCAGGCTCACCGATGTCAGCAAGGTGTACGAGGTCTGGACCGACCCCATGGCCCGCCTCAAGGCTCCGATCTACCGGCGGGCGGCCGCCCGGGCCGGTCAAGGCCGGCTCGCGTCGTGGTTGCACGCCCGCGCCCGTGCGTGCGAGCAGCGTGTCGAAGCGCTCAAGCCGGTCAGCCTCGAGGTCAACGCCGGCGAGGCGTTCGGCGTGCTGGGGCGCAACGGGAGCGGGAAGAGCACTCTGCTCCAGATCGCGGCCGGCACCCTTCGTCCGACGACGGGGAGCGTCGATGTCAAAGGCCGAATCGCCGCCTTGCTCCAACTCGGCAGCGGGTTCAACCCGATGTTTACCGGCCGGGAGAACGTCTTCCTGAACGCGGCCGTCCTGGGCGTGTCGAGGCCAGAAGTCAAAAAGCGCCTCGGGGAAGTGCTCGAGTTCGCCGAGATCGGCGACTTCATCGATCGCCCGATGCGCACGTACTCGAGCGGGATGCGGATGAGGCTCGCGTTCGCGGTGCAGGTGATGCTCGATCCGAGCGTGCTCATCATCGACGAAGCGCTCGCGGTCGGCGACGTGTTCTTTCAGCAGAAGTGCTTCGCCCGTCTGAAGGACCTGCTGGCCGGCGGGACGTGCGTGCTGTTCGTGAGCCACTCGACGAGGGCGGTGACGCAGTTCTGCGATCGAGCGATGGTCCTCGAAAGGGGCAATTGCCTCTTCACCGGCGAGTCGGGCGAAGCGGCGAAGGTGTACCAGGACTCGATGCAGAGAGCCATGCTCTCGGCGCCGGTGGACTCGTCGGAGGATGAAGCGCTCGCCAACCTCGAGGCCTCGAAATCAAATCAGAGTGGTCGGGTCGACGGGGGCGAGGTCGAAGAAGACGCGTTCGAAGATCCCTCGGCTGATGCTTGGATACCGGTCCCCGCCGATGCCCAACTCGGGACCGGGAACGCCCGGGTGGCCCGGATCGCGGTTTGCGATCGCTCGGGGGCCGGCAAGCGGGCGTTCGAGCAGGGGCAGACAGCGAATGTCCACTACGAGATCGAGGCGCTGCGAGACATCCCCGCTCCGAGTGTGGGCGTTTCGCTCCGCGATCGTCGCGGCGAGACGATCCATGCCAAGCACCTCATCCAGACCGGGCGGGCCGGTCCGAGCGTGCTTAGGGCGGGGCGCACGATCGTGGTCAAACAGACACTGAAGCTCGCGCTCGTCCCCGGGGATTACACCCTCGACGCGGCGATCATCTCGGTGCCAGAATCGTGCTGGGAGGGTGATCGGATCATCTCCCACGAGTTCAACCAGGGCATCGTCCGCCACGCTTGGACCCAGCCGATCGTGCCGATCTCGGTGACGTTCCGCAAGCGTTTCACAGGTCATTTCGCAACGCACTTCGGGATCGCCGACCTCCCGGGAAAGGTGTTCTGGCGGATCCGTGATACCGGCGAGGCGTCGAAAGGACTCGGGAAACCGACGGCCGATGCGGCGGGGGTGTCTGTGTGAGCGCACGCTAGACTGACCGATTTGTTCTAAGGAGCTGCCACGGGTGTCCGACCCGGTTTGCCCACAACGCGTTGCGGTACTGAGCACCTACGCCACCCACGGCGGTGCCGCCCGATCTGCGCTCCGCCATCATCTCGCGCTCCGCGAGGCCGGCGTCGAGAGCACGATGCTCACCCTCCAGGCCGACGTGCCAGAGGAGCTTGCGCCCCACGTGCTCGGGATCGACGACGAAGCCTCGACGCCCGAGCGCGACCTCGCCAGGAAGTTGTTGCACTCCGTCGCGATCGAACGCAACCGCTCGAGTCTCGCGACCACTTGGTTTAGCTGGCCTCTCTATGGGGTGGACCTGGCCCAGCACCCGGCCGTCGTCGAGGCCGACGCGATCAGCGTGCATTGGGTTTCGGGCCTCTTGAGTATGAGCCAGCTTGAAGGCCTGTTCACCCTGGGCAAACCGGTGGTGTTCATGCACCACGACGAGTGGCTCTTCACCGGTGGCTGTCACTACACCGCGTCGGCCGACGGCTCTCCGGGCGAGTTCTCCGGCACGTCGCAGCTCGCGGAGGACCCGTTCGGGGTTGCCGAAGCGGTCCTCGCTCGCCGAGCCTCGTTCGGTCAGAGGGCGCGCGGGCGCGTCGTCACGCCGAGCCGCTGGCTGGGCGAGCGGTCTCAGGAGTCGCCGGTGTTCGGCGGCTGGGAACACCTTGTGATCCCGTACGCGTGCGATCTCGGTGTCTTCCACCCCGGCGGGCGCGATGATGCCCGGGCGGAACTCGGGCTCGATACGAGCAAGACATGGCTTATGTTCATCGCCGACAACCTGGTCGATCGCCGCAAGGGCTTCGATATCGTCGTCGATGCGTTCATGAGCATCGAAGACGCCGAGGCTCGGTTTGGCCTGCTCGCCGTCGGGTCGGCATCGGAAGCCGTTGAAGCGCTCGACATCGAAGTTCGCCCGCTCGGCGCGATCTCGGACGAGCGCAACGTCGCGAGGGCGTACGCGGCCGCGGACGCGTTGCTCTTGCCCAGCCGCGCGGACAACCTGCCCAACACGATGGTCGAGGCTCTGTGTTGCGGGACGCCCGTTATCGGAGCCGCTGTCGGGGGCATCCCGGACTGCGTCGAGGACGGGGTCAACGGTCACTTGGTCGACGTGAATGATCCGAAGTCTCTGCAGCGCGTGCTCCAGACGATCTCGCCCGAGGCGCTCGCGGCAATGAGGGCGGCGTGTCGGTCCCGGGCTGAGCAGACGTTCGAGCCCCGACGACACGCCGAGGCGTGGCTCGACTTCGCGGCCAGCGCGCCTGTGTGTGAAGGATTCACACCGGAAGACGACGGCCCGCTCTTGAGAGCCGCCCACACCCTCGCCGACGCGCGAGTCCCGGTGATCAGCCGAGCGGATCAACCCGCCGCGTCCGGGAGCGAGCGACTCGTTCGCGTCACGCTCGAACGACAGCTCCGCGACATGTCGGTCCGCCTCCGCGAGAGCGAGCGAGATCGGGCCGATCGCCTTGCGCACATGAACGGGCTGGCGGAGGAGATCGTCGAGTTGAGGCGTGCGCTGACCGCGTTCGCTACGAAGGAGCACGGTGAGACCAAGCTCGAGGCCGGCGTTGCGCAGCTCGCCAATCGCGTCGGACGGGTCGACGATGTCGTGCGGCGTCATCTCTCGACCGTCGGCGACCGGCTTGGCAACGCGGCGGCGCGCGACCTCGAGTTCCGCCAGAGCGTTGAGGCGAAGCTGGGGGGATTCGAAGAACGTATCGCTGCGTCGAACGTGGCGTCGGAACGGCGGCTTCTCGACGCATCCGGTCTCGTACGTGAAGACGTGCGCTCGATCGCCGCGGCCTTGGAGGGCGAACACGTCGATCTCGCGCAGCGCGTCGAAGCGCTCGAACGTTCGCTCCGCGACGTCACGGTCGAGCGTGACATCCTTCGGGATCGCGCGCGTCGCTCGCCTTTGGGTCGCATCCGAGCGGTCGCAAAGCGCTTCTTCGGGCGCCCGAGCGTCCCGGCGAGCGAAGGGGGGGCGTCTTGACTGCGCAGGCTCCCGCCGCGACCGCTGGCCCGGGCAAGCTTCCCCTGCCGGGGTTCATCGATGTTCTGGTCGAGAACCGAGCGCTCATCTGGCAGCTCGCCCAGCGTCAGTTGCTCCAGAAAACCCGCGGCTCGACGCTCGGTCTTCTCTGGTGGCTTCTTTCGCCTTTGCTGCTGCTCGGGGCGTATACGTTCGCCTTCGCGTACGTGATCGGGGTGCGTTGGAAAGTCGAAGCGGCCGGCGGGGACATCGCCGAGGGGGGCGTGACGCTGTTCACGCTCAACCTCTTCGCTGGGTTGATCATTCAGCAATTCAACGCCGAGGTGCTCACCAATTCGCCGGTCCTCATCACCGGGAACGAGCAGTACGTCAAACGGATCGTATTCCCGGTCGAGGTGCTCCCGGGTGTCACGCTCACGGTCGCAACGATCGGCTGGGTGTTCAGCTTTGTTGCGCTGATCCTGATGACGCTCATCCTCCAGGGGCCGCCGGCGTGGACGGTCATTTTCGCCCCGCTGATCATCCTTCCGGCGGTGCTCACTTCGCTCGGGATTTCTTGGGCGATCGCCGCGATCGGCGTCTTCGTGCGTGACACACGGAACATCGTTCAGGTTGCTGTTCTCGCGATGCTGTTCCTCAGCCCGGTCTTCTACCCGATCGAACGCCTTGAGTCGTTCCTCCCAGGGGTTCAGTTCTTTCACCCTTACGCGACGGTAATGGAACAGCTCCGGGCCTCGATCTTCGATCCGTCCTCGCTCGGCTCAACGGCGTGGTTCAGCGTGCTCGGGATTTCGCTCGTCGTCGCGTGGGCCGGCCACCGTGTGTTCCGGACCCTGCGTCCTCTTTTCGCAGACGTGCTGTAACCAACAAAGGAACCACCCAGCATCGTGACGCACGACACCCACACCAACCCCGTCGAGCACGCTCAGTTCTTGCTGTCCAAGGGCCGCTCGGCCGACGCGCTCACGTTGGTACGCAACGCCGACCCGGACGACACCCCGGCACGCCGGGTGCTCGCCCGCACGCTGATGGCGCTCGGTCGACATGACGAAGCAGCGCCCATTTTGAAGACGCTGCTCGACGCCGATCCGTCAGACGGCTTCGCCAGGCAACACCTCGCGGCCATCGAGCGGAGCCTTGAGGGGCCGCCGCCGATCGAGGGTGAGCGGTCGTACCACACGTCGATTCCGCGCGAGTTTCTCTTGGGCATTCAGAACGCGTTGCACCGGTTCTCGTACGCCGGGCTCCCGATGCTCAAGAACCCCTTCGATTTGGCGATCTACGCCAAGCTCGTCCACGACGTTCGGCCCGGGCTGATCCTTGAGCTGGGGTCGAAGACCGGAGCGAGCGCGCTGTGGTTTGCGCACCAGTGCGACTCTTTCGGTCTTCGGACCAAGATCGTTTCGGTCGACGTGGTCGGCGTTACGGAAGTGTCGCACGATCGGGTGACGTATCTGGAGGGCGACGCGAGAAAGCTCGACGAGGTGCTCCCGGCACGAGGGTTCGACGATGCGGCTCTCCACCGTTTCCCTAAGCCCTGGATCGTCATCGACGACGCCGATCACGCGTATCGCACTTCGCAGGCCATCGCCGAGTGGTGCGAACCCAGGCTTGTTCCCGGTGACTACCTCGTCGTCGAGGACGGGATCATCTCCGATTTGGTCCCCGAAGCGCACCCCGGCTGCACCAGCGGCCCTCACAGGGCGATACGCGAGGTGCTCGACACCGATCCGCCGGCCTACGAGATCGACGCGACGTATTGCGATATGTTCGGAGTCAATGTCACCTGGTGCACCAATGGCTTCCTCCGACGTATCCGCTGAGCTCCGATCTCTGCTCGACGGTGCCCGTGCCGCCCTCGATGCGGGCGAAGTGGCCCAAGCTCTCGAATCGGTCTCGAAGGCCAAGGCGGGTTGCCCGATCTGGGCGGACGCCGATGCGCTCCGGGCTCGCTGCTTTCTCGCCCAGGGCAGCCGGCCCAGCGCCGAGCAGGCGGCGCGTGAGGCCCTGAGGGCCGATCCGATGCACGCCGATGCAAAGGCGATCTTGGACGAGGTCGCGCCGCCTGCGGAGAAACACGAGAACCCTCTGATCGACGCCGTTCGACCGCACACGATGTTGGGCATCGATCGGCTGAAGAACCTGGTCGCGCTCGTTCGAGGTGTCGCGAGGGATGGCATCGAGGGCGACTTCGTCGAGTGCGGCGTCGCCGGCGGAGGCTCGCTCGGGTTGCTCGCCCTCGCGTCCGAGCGCGAAGGCCTTGAGCGACGGATCATCGGTTGCGACACGTTCGAGGGCATGCCCGAGCCCGAGGAAGCAGATACCGCCGGGGGTACGGCCGCGGCCGAGTCGGGGTGGGGCGCCGGAACCTGCGCCGCGCACGCGGATGCGGTCCGCTCGAACCTGTTGGACATCGGCGGCCGGGCGGGCACCGGGGTCACGAACAAGCGCGTCGAGCTCGTTCCGGGCCGGTTTGAAGACACGCTCGAACCGCTGGCTGCACGGCTTGCGTCCGAGGGCCGGCACGTTGCCCTGCTCCATTGCGATGGGGACTGGCTGAGTTCGACGCGTGCGATTTTGAAGCACCTGACGCCGCGGCTCGCCCCCGGCGCGTTCGTGCAGATCGATGATTACGGGCACTGGTCTGGGTGTAAACAGGCGGTCGACGAGTTTCTCGCTGGGCTCGATCACGATCTCGAACTGCGCCCGATCGACTACACCGGCAGATGGTTGAGGTGGCCTCGATGACGGAAATGCAGACCCCAGACAAACCAAGGCTTCATCTCGGATGCGGAGATCGCGTCCATAGCGAGTGGGTGAACGCGGATATCAACGCGACCGCCGATGGTGTGATGGACCTCGACGTCCGCGGCGGCTTACCGTTCCCGGATGAGTCATTCGAGGCGGTGTATCACGCGCATCTGATCGAGCATCTCACGCCGGAAGAGGGCAAGGCGTTCATGGATGAGTGCGCCCGGGTGCTCAAGCCGGGCGGGGTGTTGCGCGTGACGGCGCCCGACCTCGAGGGCATCGTGACGGGCTACCTCCGGGAGCTCGACGCGGCAGATCGCGGCAAGAAGGGCGCTGAAGAGCGGTACGACTGGTTGCTCGTCGAGTTGCTCGATCAACTGGTGCGCACCCGTTCAGGGGGACGGATGCTCCGTTGGTGGGCCGGCGAGGACGTCCGCGCCCACGACTTCGTCGAGCAGCGGATGGGGGAGCAGTTCAGGCGGTCCAGAACGGTGATCGACGAGCACCGCAAAGCCCACGGCTCCGCCCCCGAGTGGGCGACCACCGAGCCGGACGAGCCCGACGCGTCGGCCGAAGTCGAGTTCCGGCGCTCGGGCGAGGTCCACCGGTGGATGTACGACCGCTTCGGCTTGCGTCGGCTTCTCAGGGGGATCGGGTTCAGCAAGGTGCAGCGGTGCCTGCCGTCCGAATCCGCGATCGAGGGCTGGGAGGGGTTCCTGCTCGAAATCGACGACGACGGACGGACGCGGAAGCCGGATTCGATCGCCGTCGAGGGCGTCAAGCCCTGACGGGCTTTGGGCGTTCTTGGGAGCTCACCTCGGGGTTGTGCTAGCATGCCGGATCCGGCCCCACCGGCCTCGATCGAAGGAAGGACAGCGTGTTGGCATCATTGCTCCAGACGCTTCAGAAGCTCACCCCCGACCAGCAGCGGACCGCGGCCCTTGAGCGTCTGCAGATCCGCCGGCCCGACGCCGATGAGCTCGAAGGGCTCTACCGGATGCTGGTGTTTCAGGATCTCCCGGAGCGCGAAGGGCGCTCTGAGGATCTGTTCAACCTGATCGGAACGACGATCGGCGAGGGCCTGTACATCTGCGGGTACCTCAACCGGGCGTTGCACCTTGAGGGCGACATCTGCGAGTTCGGGATCGCTCAGGGGGCAACGAGCCGATTGCTCGCGAACGAGATCCGCGAGAGCGGGAAGAACCTCTGGCTGTTCGATTCCTTTGAGGGCCTGCCGGAACCCTCGGAGAAAGACGGGCTCATCGACGACATCTTCGGACTGGGCAGCATGCAGGCCTACGCGGGCACGATGCGGTGTTCGTCGGACGAGGCCAGGTCGAAGCTCGCGGCGATCGGGTTCCCCGACGAGCAGATCAAGGTCGAAGCCGGCTGGATCAACGAGACAATTGCTCAGGGGCGCGTCCCAGAGAAGGTGTGCTTCGCCTACGTCGATTTCGATTTCTACGAGCCGATCCTCGACGCGATGCGGTACCTCGACAAGGCGATGCCGCCCGGCGGCGCGGTGGTCGTCGATGACTACGGATTCTTCTCGAGCGGGGCGGCGTCGGCGGTCGACGAATTCGTCGAAGCGTCGGGCGGGCGTTGGCGGCGCGTGATGCCGCTCGCTCCGGCCGGGAAGTTCTGCGTCCTCTTGCGCACCAATGTCTGACGGCTCACGCCCCGGCCCCGCATCGGGTGGCCCGTCGATCGCTCTGGTCACCCCGGCGTTCAACGCCGGCAAGTACATCGAGTCGACCCTCAGCTCGGTCCTGACCCAGGGGTACGACCGTCTCGAATATGTCGTCGTCGACGGCGGATCGAGCGATAACACGGTGGACGCGATCCGTGCGCGCGAGTCGGATCTGACCGCCTGGGTGAGCGAGCCCGACGAGGGCATGTACGACGCGATCAACAAGGGCTTCGCCAAGACCTCAGGCGAAGTCATGGGCTGGATCAACGCCGACGACGTCTTGCTGCCCGGAACGCTCGCGACGGTGGGGGAGGTCTTCGGACGATTCCCTGAGATCGAGTGGATTTCGACACGGACCCCGGCCGCGATCGATGAACGCGGCTCGATCATCAAAATCAACCGCCACGCGGCTTTCAGTGCGCACGGGTTCGCCCGAGGCGTTCACTTCGTCCACGCTGGTTGGCCGGCGGAGTGTTTCCTTCAACAAGAGGGGACGTTCTGGAGGCGTTCGCTCTGGAACCGGGCCGGGGGCAAGCTCGATGCGTCGTACAAGCTGGCGGGCGATTTCGAGCTTTGGTGCCGCTTTGCTCAGCATGCCGAGTTGGTGAGTATCGACGTCCCGCTCGGGCTCTTCCGATACCATCCAGAGCAGGCGTCGGGACAAAACCTGGCCAAGTACCTGGAGGAGGCGCGGCGGGCGTACGCCGCGAACGGGTACGGGCCGCCGACGAAGGCCCGCGGCTTGGTCACGATGGCGAAGAAGCTGTTCAGTGACGGGGCGTTGCACTGGTTCATATCCAAGGGCGTGCTTCACCGGTCGCCTCGGCTGACCTACGACTGGGGTGCGAGGGTCTGGTCGCTTGAGCGTCCGTCGGGGCGGTCATGACGAGCGTGGGCCCAATTGCCAGGGAGATCGATTCGTTGGCGGTCGAGCCGGTGTCAGCCAGGTT
The DNA here is from genome assembly GCA_038748775.1 of Planctomycetota bacterium. Taxonomy (GTDB): domain Bacteria; phylum Planctomycetota; class Phycisphaerae; order Phycisphaerales; family UBA1924; genus DAIQNV01. Next base: position 93,183 of record JBCDIT010000001.1, on the reverse strand, counting down.
TGCGCCGCTCCGCGACAAGCTCGCGTCGGGCGAGAAGCTGCGCGTCACGTTTGTGAACGATTGCGGGTTCATCGCCGGTGCCGGCATGGCGCAGCGCCGGCAGGCGGTCGCCTTGCTCGCCGGTGGGCACGACGTCAGCGTCGTGTGCTCGTTGCCGAACGAAGAACCGGCGCTTTCGCTCCGGGGACGCGATCTGGCGGGCCGTTTCGAGGGGATGGTCTGCTTGCCGGAGCTCAACGGGCGCGAGGGCCCGGTCCGGAACCCGGAGTGGATCACCGACCGCGTGGTTGAGGCGGTCGCTGGTACCACGCCCGACTTGGTCATCGTCGGCAACCTGCACTGGACCGGCTGGCCGTCATCGCTTCCCGGGGCGTTGACCGATCGCGGTTTCGCGACCGTGTGTTATCTGCACGATTGCTACTTCATCACCGGGCGATGCGTGCACCCGGGGCCTTGTCCCAAGTTTGAATCGGGCTGCGATGAGGCGTGTCCGACTTCGGACGAGTACCCGCCTCTGGATCCCAGCGAGATCGCCGGGGCGCACGCGATGCGGCGCGCGCAGTTCGCGATGCCGACCGGGGTGCCGGTCGGCGTGAACAGCCGGTGGACCGAGGACATGGCGAGGCGGGGGCTCGGAGGGCAGGCGGAGATCGGCTTGGTCCCGCTCGGGCTCGACGAGTCTTTGTTCAGCCCGATCGATCGAGCCGTCGCCAGGCGGTTGCTGGGCTTGGGCCAGCGCCCGACGATTGTGCTCTTCGGTGCGACCGACATGGCCAACCAGGCCAAGGGCGGCCCTTTCATGCGTTCGGTTTGCGAGATCTTGAAGGACGATCCGGGGCTCGTGATGTGCGCGTTCGGGCACAACTCCAACTTCCTCAAGCACGCCCACGGCCTCGGGCACGTTACCGACGAACGCGTTATGCCCCTTCTCTACGCGGCGTCGGACATCTACGCGAGCTTCTCGAGGGAGGAGACGTTCGGGCAGACGGCGATGGAGGCCGCGGCGTGTGGGCGTCCGGTGGTGTGTCGCAAGTCCGGGGGCATCGTCGACATCGCGGTCGACGGCGAGAGCGCGTCGGTGGTGGTGCCCGATGAGCCCGAGCGGTTTGCGCAAGCGATCCGTGAGCTTGTGGCCGATCCGCAAAGGCGGGAGGAGATGGGCGCTTCGGGTCGGAGGATCGTCGAGGCGAAGCACACCATGGACGCCTCGAGGCTCGCGATGGAATCTTGGGTGAGTTCGCTCGCGCCTTCGAAGGCGTAGGCGAGAACGGGAGACCCGATGTCGGATCAATCCAAGCCCATCGTTTTCGTCCACCTCCCGAAGACCGGCGGGCAGAGCCTGCACCGGATCATTCATCGCCAATACAAGGATCGCGAGCTGTTCGTGATGAACGGGGAGGCGGACGCGGAACGATTCGCGGCGTTGCCCTTCGACGAGCGTCGAGCGTTCGGGTTTGTTGCCGGGCACTTTGTGTTCCGCGACTTCTACCCCGAGGGCGGCGTCGAGCCGGTGTACATCACGATGGTCCGCGAGCCCGTCCCAAGGGTGCTGTCGCTCTACCGGTACATCCGTCGCGAGCCGTTGCACCCGATGCATGCTCGGGTGAACGACGATGACCTGTCGCTCGAGCGGCTGATCGACGCCGGCTACCAACCCCTCGACAACGAGCAGGTGCGCATCCTGGCCGGTCACGAGACGTGGCGCAAGCCCTTCGGGACGCTCGGGGAAGAAGATCTCGCCGCGGCGATGAACAACGTCGAACGGACCGGGATGCTCGTGGGCCTTCAGGAGCGGTTCGACGATTCGCTCGACGCCTACTCGAAGGCGCTTCGCTGGAAGCGCGTCGAGAATATCCGGGTGAACGTCGCGCCCGCCGAGGAGTCTCAGAACCCTCCGGGGCCGACGCTCGGGCGGCTCGCGGAACTGAATCGCTTCGACGCGGCCTTCTGCGCTTGGGCCTCCGAACGGTTCCAACCGGCCTAACCGGACCCGTCCGGGGGCTTCTCGGTCCGCCGGCCGGTGTCGCGGTTGGCCCCAGGTGGTTGGGCGGCTACCCTACCGGCTCACTTCCCCGGAGCGGTGCCCGAGCGGCTGAAGGGGACGGATTGCTAATCCGTTGTAGTGGTTACAACCGCTACCGAGGGTTCGAATCCCTCCCGCTCCGCTTTCTGCTTTCGAGCGCCCGGGTCCCGGGGCGACTCCCTTGGGCTTATCCGCCCGTCTTGAAGCCAACGATCGGCGCTGCCGGCAGGTTCTGAACTCGAAGGATCATGGACGCGACGACGACGGTGCGTCCTCTGGCGGCCTCCATCGCGCGGCATCCTCCGGACGGTTCCACCGGGTGTAGATGGACACGAGGGCGTCGCGCGCTCTTTGCGTGCCGAAGTGGTCTGGGCCGACGGTCTGCATAAACAGACGGTGCCCCCGTAAGCCGATCTCCTCGGCTTCCTCGAAGCGCTCGAGGCGTGCGAGGTTATTCGCGACGAGGATCATTGACACCAGCGTGTCCGGGTGGTCTTCCCCGAACGACTCGGTGCGAAGGAGCAACAACTCGGAGAAGACTTCTTGAGCGTCCTCGTAGCGACCGAGCGCCGAGAGCGCGAGGCCTTGGTTGTTCCGGATCGTCTGGGTGTACGGATGATCGCGACCGAGCGCCGCGGTCGCGCCTGCGACGGCGTCGGCGTGCATCTTGAGTGATGCCTCCGGGTCGCCGTTCCGCTGGACGACGACCGCGAGCGAACTCAGCATGTTGATGGTGCTTGGGTGGCTTGGTCCGTGCGTTTCGAGACAGAGTTCGTACGACCGACGGAACCATGGCTCGGCATCGATCGCGTTCTTTCGCTTGTACGCGATCGATCCGGCGTTGGCGTACGCGGTGTAGACAAGCGTCTGGTCGGTGAGCGCCCCGGCATCAGCCGCGTCGAGCAGCACGCCGTTGGTCGTCTCGGCCTCGTCGAGTTGTCCGAGATCGATGAGGGTGTAGACGAGTTCGTTGGTGCCGCGGTAAAAGTTTTCGGAATCGGCGCCGACTTCGGACTCAAGAACATCGACGGCGGCACGGATCATGCTGGCGGCCTCTTCGTACCGTCCTTGCTTACCGAGGATGGAACCGAGCTTGACGCGGGAGAGCGCGATCCGCACCGGGTCTTCGCTGCCGTGGGAGGCGAACAGTTTGATCGCTTCGCGGATCTGATCGTGGGCCTCTTCGGTGCGACCGAGGCTGTCGAGGATGCCCCCGGCGGAGTTTCGGATCTCCGCCTCGATGAGAGGTTCGTCATCGAATCGACCGTCGAGCTTGGCGAGCGCCCGCTCGAGCGCATCGATCACCGATCGATCGGGGTCCGGGTCTTCGAACGGATCCGCGGCGGAGAAGACGTCGGCGGAGAAGAAGCGGTTGATCTCGCTCGTCAGGCGTTGTTGGCGCTCGGTTTCCTCAAGCGCGGCCCTTGCCAGATCTCGCTCTTCCTGGGCGATATCCAGGGCGGCTTCGGCTTGAACGAAGCCAGCGGTGGTGCCGGCGAGACCGAGGACGAGCGCAGTTGCTGTCAGCGTTCCGGCTATGACGACAGCGCGGTTTCGCGCCGCGAAGCGCGTCACGCGGTAGGTCAGACTCGGTGGCCCGGCCTCGACCGGCTCGTTGGCCAGGTGCCTCTCAAGGTCTCGGGCGAAGTCCGATGCCGCCTCGTACCGTCGCTCGGGCTCGCGAGCCATCGCCTTGGCCAGGATCCAATCGAGGTCTCCACGCAGGCGGGTTCGGAGTTTCGGTGGCTCGAGCCCGATCCGCATCGCCTGTTCTGGCTTGAGTTGCCCGGCGCGATCGCTCGCGCGGGGAGGCTCGAGCGAGGAGAGCCGGCGGAGCGCCTCGTGGACAGATACGGCTCTGAGTTCCGATGCGGGGATCGGGGAATCGCCGGCGAGCAAACGGAAGGCCAGCGCGGCCATCGAGTACACGTCCGAACGTGTATCGAGTTCGAGCCCCGATGCTTGTTCGGGCGACATGTACTGGGGTGTGCCGACTGTCGCGCCCGCCGCGGTCACGGTGTGCATCGCGACGCCGGTGTCCTCGGTCGCTTTCGCGATGCCGAAGTCGATCAGTTTCGGGGTCGGCTCGCCATCGATCTCGGTGACGAGAACGTTTGATGGCTTGATGTCTCGGTGGATGACCCCCCGTTGGTGAGCATGGTGAAGCGCCCGAGCGATCCCGGCGATGAGCTCGACCCTCCGTTCGATCGGCATGCTGAGCCCATCGCAATATTCGTCGATCGGGAGGCCGTCGATGTACTCCATGACGACGTAGGGACGCCCGCCGGACGCGATCCCTGCGTCGAACACGCGAGCGATCCCCGGGTGCTCCATCAGCGCGAGCGTCCGGCGCTCGCGCTCGAATCGTTCAAGGACGTCGTCGCCGTCGAGGCCCGATCGGACAACCTTGACCGCAACGCGACGCTCGATCGGCTCGCTCTGTTGGGCGAGATAGACCTCTCCGAACCCGCCGCGTCCGAGGATTTTCTCGATGGTGTAAGGCCCGACGCTCTCCCCGGGGTCGTACGCGTTCGCTGTCCTCGTCACAGGGGGCGGCGTTGGTGCGGTCGGCATCACCCCGCCGAACGGATCGGCGTCTCCCGTCGCGCCGAGCAGGCGGGCGACCTCGGTCGCGAGGAGGTCGTCGTCGCCGCATGCGTCATGCACGAAGGCTTCTCGTTCGGCCTCCGGACGCTCCATCGCGCGAACAAACAGAGCCTCCGCTCTCGCGAAGCGTTCGGCTTCGTCGCTCGGCGGCGGGTCGTCAACCATCCGTCGCTTCCAACTCTCCGAGGCGAACGGAGAGCCACGCGCGTGTGAACGCCCAGTCCTTTGAGACCGTTGATCGGGATACACCGAGGACGTCGGCGATCTGTGTTTCTTCGAGGCCGGCGAAATAGCGCAGCTCGACGACCCGAGACTTTCGTTTATCCAGCGTCTCTAGCTTTGTGAGCAGATCGTCGAGGGTGAGGACCGCATCCAGATCGACGTTCATCCTCGGGGCGACGTGGCCGCTCAATTCGATTCGCTTCATTCCACCGCCGCGCTTCTCGGCGTTGCGGGCCCGGGCGTGGTCAACAAGAATCCGGCGCATCGCATTGGCGGCGATGCCAAAAAAGTGCCTTCTGTTGGCCCATTCGGTGTTCTGCCCGAGCAGGCGGATGGCCGCCTCGTTCACGAGTGCCGTTGCTTGGAGCGTGTGGTCGTGGCGTTCTGTACGCATCGCGATATTGGCGAGGCGATGCAATTCGTCGTAGGCGGTTGCGAACGCTTGCTCGCGTGCTTCGGAATCGCCGGCGGCGGCACGTTTCAGGAACCCGGTGAGTTGAGACTCTGTGTCTGCCACTGTTCCGACGGTAGGCCGGGGCGTCGTCGTAGCCCGGTGATCTCGGGGTCGCCGGGCTCACGTGTTTGGGTGTTGTATTCGGGCGTCGACGCGACGGTTCCTGAAGCTCCGGTTGGAGGTTCTATGAGCAATATCTTTCCGACAGCTCCGATTGCGCTGCGGAAATTTCTCTGGGGGCTCCGGAATGAGTGCCGGGCGGCGGCATCCTCCTTGCGTGGGAACCATTTCGAACGCTCCTGCCGATCGGTGGGGGAGGAGGCCCGTCCGATGATTCTTGGCACCATTCGAACCGTTGCTCCCATCCTCATTGCGACCCCGATTGGCCTCGGGCTGCTGGCCAGCCCGGGCGTCTGCGAGGCGGCCGAGCCTGCTGCGATTATCGTTGATTCGGGCGTCGTCACGCCTTCGACCAACGCGGCGCTGCGGTACTGGCGGGCCTGGATCTTCCTCGACGAGTCGGAGCACGCGACACTCGTCGAAGACGGACTTGATGGGTTCGGTGCACACGGCTGGGCGCCCTCTCCCGAGTTGCAGCGGCTCATCGACGACAACACCGATCTGCTCACGCGGCTCGAACGGGCCAGCCAGATTCCTGGGTGCGATTTCGGCGTTGAGTACGGCGCCGGACTCGAGGCGCTGATGCCTCACCTGGGCCCGCTGCGACTGTCGGCTCGCCTGCTCGGGGCCGACGCCCGGGTCCGGCTCGACAAGGGGCAGGCTGAAGCGGCAACGAACCGCCTCGCTGGGGCGATCCGTGCAACCGAGCACATGACCCACGACCGGGTCTTGCTCAGCTCGCTCGTGGCTTTCAGGACATTCGAGCCGATCGATGACCTTGTTCGCTACGGTCTGCGGAACGAGGTCTTTGATGCCGAGCAGCGTCGTGTTCTCCGCGACGCGTACGCGCGGTTCCGGCGCTTCGACCCGTTCAACATCGAGTCGTGTTTGATGGGTGAGCGGGACATCTCGGTGCCGTATCTGAGGCGGGTCCTCTCTGGGCCCGAGGGCGCGGCCCGGCTCGTCGAAGTCACGCATATTCCGAGCGTTGCGGTTCTGCAGGAACTCGTCGATGAGGGGAGACTCCGGGCCGAACTCGAACAGCTTGACGCGTTTTACGACAGCGCCCTTGCTGCGTGGCGGTCGAACGATCGTCGCGACGCTCTTGGGCGACTCGACGATCGCGTGAACGACGGCGTCTTCGGGGAGCTCGCGAAGTTCTTTGCTCCAGCGAGCCTGAGCAACGTCGCGGCACGCGACGAAGAAATGACGCGCCGGCTCGACGAGACCATCGAGATGCTCAGTGACTGATCGGTCTTCCCACGCCGATCGGAGCGAGGTGTGCTCGCTCGTGCGACGGAGCCACGGCGGGCATGGGCCTTCCGCGGCCCGTTTGCATTCGCTGCTTGCGCCGCGCCTATACGTTCTCGCCGAAGCGGTGACTCGTGATGCCGGGCTCGCGGAGGACGCCGTGCAGAACGCGTTCTGTACGCTTCTCGAGCTCTCGCGCCGGGAGGTGCGGTACCTCGAGGATCCGTCGCGTTGGCTCGCGACGGTCGCGAGGCGGGAGGCGTTGATGATGCTCCGATCGAGGCGTCGCCGACTTCAACGCGAGCGGGCGCACGCGAGCCGTGCGGTCGAAACATCGGACGCCGATCGTCCGTCGATGGGTGACGCGATCCGAACGCTCCCGAGACAACTCCGCGAGATCGTGGTGCTCAAGCACGCGTTCGGGTTCACGTTCGACCAGGTGTCATTGTCGATGGGGATCTCGAGGTCGAGCGCCGTGCGAAGATACGAGCGGGCACGGACTTGGCTTAGGGACATCTTGGATCCGGGCGACGCGGGTATCGAGCCGTCAGCGCGTCAGCCGGGCATGGAGGTGGTCAGTGACGTCTAGCAACATCGATCGGCAACTCGACGGCTGGGCTGAGGACGCTGTGGCGCGGCGCGAGGTCGACGCGCGCGGGTTCCTCAAGGCAACCGGCCGCCGGCGTTCGCAGGTGATTCGGCGTCGGCTCGCGGTCGTCGGTGGGGTGACCTTGGTGGCGATCGTCGTCGGGGTGGCCCTTCGGGCACCGCCGAGTCCGGATCGTGCTCAGGAGGTCGCGGTTCCTTTCATTCCATCGGCGGGTCTGCCAACGCTGGCCGCCCTGAAGGCGATGAACGCACGTCCGGGGCGTCTTGAGGATCCGGTCCTGCCGCGATTTCGCGGTGTGTCGTGGGTCCGGGGTGTGTCTGCGTTGCCCTGATGTGGGGATTGTGGATTGGCTGTGAACGGTGGGCCTTATCGGGCTCTTCGTCCTCCGAATCCGTACCGAGCTCTTGGAAGAAGAGCTTTGTTTGGAATTTTTGTATGGAGTATGTTTCGTTAAGTGCGATGAGGATGAAACGCCTATTCCGCACCCCGGCCTGCTTTGGCTACACTTTGTAAACGCCTTCGTCGTTTGGGTTCCGCATCTGTGTTGGAACCTGATTGAGGGCAGTGCCTTGGTGAAAAGGTCGCGCACGTGGCGGAGAGATCGGATCAGCAATCCCAGGAGCCCGAGGGCGTACCCAACGGCGCCGTGGATTCCGTGCCCGCCGAGAGTCGGACGGAAGCCAACGGGGCGGCGTCGAACGGCGGGTCTTCGGCCCCGAACGGGCGCCGAGGGTCGCGCCGGCGCAAAGCTCCGACGGTTCGCGATTTGGCCGAGTCGCTCGATCTCTCGGTCGGCACTGTTTCTCGGGTGCTCAATAACCACCCCGAGGTCAGCGATGAGACGCGCCGGCGAGTGATCGATGCCGCGAAGTCGATGGGGTATGCCTCGAACGTCGGCAAGCGGGCGACGAATCTCTTGGCCTTGCTCCTCGGCGAGGAGCAATTCAGCGACTTTGGTTCGTTCCACGCGGCGATCATGTCGGGTGTGCTCAAGGCGGCTGGCGAGCACAACTTCGACGTGACGATTGTCGATCCTCGTCGCGAGAAGCACCCGGTCGAGAGTTACCGAGCGTTCTTCCACAGGCGGGGCATCACCGGCGCGATTCTCCGTGGCGCCGACGCGACGCTCGTGGCGACCGAACTCGCCGCAGAAGACTTCCCTGCCGTGATGATCGCCAACCGATCGGACGACCCGGCCGTGTCGTTTGTGGACGCGGATTCGAGGGCGACGAGCCGACAGGCGGTTGAGCACTTGCTCGCGTTGGGGCATAAGCGCATCGGCCTGGGGACGCACGTCGTCAACGACGTGGACCACGCCGACCGCTGCGCCGGATACGAAGCGGCGTTGCGTGGAGCCGGCATCGAGCCGGAGGATCGCTACATCGTGCGCACGCCCAACGATCAGCGGGGTGGCGTGCTCATGCTTGAGCGGCTGCTCGCGTTGCCCGAGCCGCCGACGGCGATCTACTTCACCGATCCGATGCCCACGATCGGCGCTCTCATCCGGTGCGCCGAGCTTGGCATCGCGGTTCCGGCCGACCTTTCGGTCGTCGGTTTCGATGATTCGGATGTTCGCTACCGCACGTTCCCGACCTTCACGGCGGTCGCGCAGGACGCCTCGGGGCTCGCGGTCCAGGCCACACGCTGGCTCATCCAGAAGGTGCAGGGCCGGTCGACAGGGCCGTTCCGGCTGTTCTTGGATTCGAGTTTCCACGTCGAAGCGAGCACCGCGCTTCCCTCGAGTGACCCGGTCCGGGTAGAGGCCGGTGGGGTGATCCGCGTCGGGGACTGACGCCCGTACCATGTATCGCATGGCGACGTCGACGGTCGAGGATTACGTCAAGGCGATCTATCTCCTTCAGAACGATGCCCCGACGGGTGAGGCGACCGTCGCGCGCCTCGCGGCGACGCTCGGTGTGACCAAGGGCAGCGTGACATCGATGGTGCGCAAGCTTCGCGAGGCCAAGCTTGCCGACTCGGAGCGGTACGGCGGGATTCGCCTGACCCGACGAGGACGCGACCTTGCCATCGACATGATCCGCCGGCACCGCCTCATCGAGGTCTTCCTTGTAGAGACCCTCGGGTTCGATTGGGCAGAAGTACACGAGGAGGCCGAACGCCTTGAGCACGCGCTGTCGAAGAAGGTCCTCGACCGCCTCGACGCGTTTCTCGGGCGTCCATCGATCGATCCGCACGGCGACCCGATCCCCGACGCGCAGGGCAAGCTCGAGAAGGGCGATTTCATACGCTTGTCCGAACTGAGCACCGGCGATCAAGGCGAAGTCGCGCGGGTGAGCGATCAGGATCCGGGCTTCCTCGCGTTTGCCGCTCAGCACGGCCTGAAGCCCGGGACGCGGTTTGGGATCGTGGCCGTCGTGCCCGAGGCGGAGTCGCTGAGCGTCAAGGCCGAGCGGAAATCGGCGGTGAGCCTGTCGTTCGCGGCGGCGAGCAAGATCTGGGTGAGCACGGCGTAGGCGGGGTCGTCGGGCGGGGGCTTCGGCCGGTGCTGCAAAAAGTTTGATTTGCCAAACTCTCTGGACTAGCATCGCCGTCCGCCGGTGTACGCCGGCGCTATGTCCAGGAGACTTTGCATGCGGCTTTGGTTGGCGATCGTGGCAATCTGTTCGCTTGGGTTGGCTTTGGTTCCCGGCTGCGGAGAATCCGGGCCCGGGGCAGAGACCGGGTCTGGCTCCGGCGCTGAGGGCGACTCGAAGGTGGTCGTCGCGTGCACCATCGGGATGGTGGCCGACACGGTCCGTCACGTCGTGGGCGACCGCGCCGAGGTGGTGGGGCTGATCAAGCCGGGCGTCGATCCGCATCTGTACGCGGCGACCCGTGCGGACGTGAAGAGCCTGCTCGAGTCCGACGTCATCTTCTACAACGGGCATTTCCTGGAGGGGAAGATGGTCGAGGCGATCGAGGGCGCTTCCGAGAGCGGGATCCCGGTCCACGCGATCGCGGAGTCGCTTTCTGAGTCGGTCATCTTGGAAGAGGCCGCCGGTGTGCCCGATCCTCATGTCTGGATGGATCCTTCGGCGTGGAGCGCCACGATCGAGGTTGTTCGTGATGCGATGATCGCGTTCGATCCCGAGGGAGAGGGCGTGTACACAGCGAACGCAGAGGCGTACGCCGAAGCGCTCGCGGCGCTCGACGCCTATGCGGAGCGTGTGCTCGCGAGCGTTCCCGAGTCGGCCCGGGTGCTCGTGACGGCGCACGACGCGTTCAACTACTTCGGGCATCGCTACGGCTACGAAGTCATGGGCATCCAGGGGCTTTCGACGGAGTCCGAAGCGGGTGTTCGCGACATCGAGCGTATCTCGGGGATTCTGGTCGAGCGTGGGGTCGGCGCGGTGTTCGTCGAGTCGACGGTTCCTGAACGAAGTGTGAACGCGCTCATCAACAGCGCGAAGGCCGCGGGCCACGATGTTGTCATCGGGGGCGAGCTCTTCAGCGACGCGATGGGGGACGACGGGACGTACGAGGGCACGTATGTCGGCATGATCGACCACAACGTGACCACCATCGCAAGGGCGCTTGGGGGCGACGCGCCCGAGGCGGGGATGTCCGGGAAACTCACCCCATGAGCACCATCCTCCATCCGCCGAGTCCGGATTCCGGGAAGGGCGGTGGGATCGGTCTCGCTGGGCGGCCAGAGCACTCGCCCGAGAGCCCGCTCTCGGTGCACGCGATGACCGTCGCGTATCACCGCAAGCCTGTGCTTTGGGATGTCGATTTCGACGTGAAGCCCAACCGCCTGATCGCGGTCGTCGGTCCCAACGGCGCCGGGAAGAGCACGTTGATCAAGGCGTGCCTGGGGTTGGTGCCCAGGGCTTCTGGACAGGTGGAGTTCTGGGGTCAGCCGTATCGGCGGGTGAGAGATCGTGTGGGGTACGTCCCGCAGCGTGAGAGCGTGGACTGGGAGTTCCCGGTCTCGGCGCTCGATGTCGCGTGCATGGGACGGTATCGGCGCATCGGGTGGTTTCGGCGGGTGGGCTCGCGCGACAAGGCCGCGGCGATGGCGTGCCTCGAGCAGGTCGGCATGGCCGACTACGCCAAGCGGCAGATCAGCCAGCTCTCCGGTGGCCAGCAGCAGCGCGTCTTCCTGGCTCGGGCCCTCGCGCAGGAGGCCGAGTTGTACTTCATGGACGAGCCGTTCGCTGGGGTCGACGCCGCGACGGAGCGGGCGATCATCGCGGTCCTCCGCGAATTGAAGGGTGCCGGCAAGTCGGTCATTGTTGTCCATCACGACCTCCAGACGGTTCAGGAGTACTTTGACGATGTCGTGCTTCTCAACATGCGGGTTGTCGCGGCCGGGCCGGTCGGCGAAGTCTTCACAAAGGAACGTCTGAACCAGACCTATGGCGGTCGATTGACGCTGCTGGCCGAGGCGGCGGAAGCGGTGGGCCGCGCCGCATCTGGGGACGCTTGATGACCGGGGACGCCGGTGTATCGCTCGAGGAGATCGCACGCACGCTCGCGTTTGGCGGCGGATATCAGACCAATCTCGTGATCGCCGGCGCGACCCTCCTTGGATTCGCGGCGGGTGTCATCGGCGTGTTCGCGTTGCTCCGCAAGCGATCGATGACCGCCGATGCGCTGAGTCACGCGACACTCCCGGGGATCGCGATCGCGTTCCTCGCCGCGGCTTGGCTGGGCGTGGAGGGGCGTTCGATTATCATCCTTCTCGCCGGTGCGGCGTGCACCGGTTCGTTGGGCGTCGTCTGCATTCACGTGCTCGCGAAGCACCCGAGGGTGACCGAAGACACGGCGATCGGTGTCGTGCTGAGCGTGTTCTTCGGGGCTGGGGTCGTCGGCCTAAGCATCGTCCAAAACCACGCCCCATCGGGCTCGGGTGGGATCGATGCGTTCATTTATGGACAGGCCGCGGCGATGCAGCCCGAAGATGTCGCGTTGATGGTCGTCATCGCGCTCGCGAGCGTGATCGCGACGCTCGTGTTGCTCAAAGAGTTCACGCTTGTCAGCTTCAACGATTCCTTTGCGCAGGTGACGGGGTGGCCTGTGTCGGCGATCGATCTGGCCATCATGGCGCTCGTTTCCGTCGTGACGATCGCCGGGCTGCAGGCGGTAGGTCTCATCATGGTGGTTGCGTTGCTGATCATCCCGCCGGTCTCGGCCAGGTTCTGGACCGATCGGCTCCGGGCGCTGCTCGCGATCGCCGGTCTGATCGGCGCCGTCAGTGGTTACCTCGGCTCGGTGGTGTCGGCGTCGTTCCCCCGCCTGCCGGCTGGATCGATCATCGTTTTGACCTCGGGTGTGGCGTTTGTGATAAGCCTGCTGGGTGCGCCGAGGGGCGTGCTTGCGAGTTCAGCGCGACGACTGAGTCTCCGGCTCCGTCTCGCGGGTGATCATTTCCTTGAGCTTGCGCACGATGCCGGCACGGAGCGCGTTAACCCCGATTCCATTCGTCGCCTCGGGAAGCTCCGGGGCTGGTCGGCGGTCTTCCGGACGATGGTGCTCGTGACGCTGAGATGGTCCGGAATGATCTCCGGGCGGTCCGGTGCTGATTGGGTGCTTACTGAAGCGGGCGTCGCTCGGGGTGACCGGGTTGCGCGGAATCATGCGCTTTGGGAGCGGTACCTGGTGACCCACGCGGATATCGCGCCGAGTCACGTCGATTGGTCGGTCGATCAGGTCGAGCACGTGCTTGGTTCGGAGTTGATCGCGAGGCTCGAGGCAGAACTCGCGGGATCTGAATCGGCGACGACGGGGGGCGCGCGATGACGCTTGCCCTCATCGACTTCAGCATCGGACTCGACTTGTTCCCGCTGGTCGCGGCGTTGTTGGCCGCGGTGACGTGCGGAGTGCTGGGGAACTTCCTCGTGCTCCGCCGGCTCAGCCTCATGGGCGACGCCATCAGCCACTCGGTGCTCCCCGGGTTGGTCATTGGCTTCATCGTCGCCGGTTCGCGAAGCCCAACGGCGATGTTTATTGGGGCGGCAGTCGCTGGCGTCGCCACCGTCGGGTTGGTCGAACTTGTGAAATCGCTGGGCCGTGTCGAGCCCGGGGCGGCGATGGGCGTGGTTTTTAGCGTGCTCTTTGCTTTGGGCGTGTTGGTTCTAGAATCAGGGTCTGCTCGCGACGCTCACTTCGATGCGGAGTGCGTGTTGCAGGGGCAGCTTGAGACGCTGGTGTGGTTCAGCGCTCCTGACTCCGTTTCTGGGCTTCTGAGCGCCGACACGATCGAGGCTGTGCCCAGGCAGGTCTGGTCCCTTGCTGTCATCGCCGTTGCGTCGTTCGCGTTTGTCATCGTGCTGTTCAAAGAACTCCGAATCGCCGCGTTCGACCCAGCGCTCGCAACCGCCCAGGGGTTCAGCGCCACTGCGATGCACTACGCCCTGATGATCCTCGTCGCCGCGGCGACGGTCGCCAGCTTCGAAGCGGTCGGGTCGATTTTGGTCATCGCGATGCTGGTCTGTCCGGGCGCAACCGCCCGTTTACTCGCCGATCGCCTCGGCGGCCAGATCGCGTGGAGCGTCGCGATCGCGGTCGCGACGGCGATCGGCGGGTACATCGCGGCCAGTGTCGTTCCCGCTGCTTTCGGTGGTGAGCCGGTACGAGCTGCAGGGGCGATGACGGTTGTCGGCGGTGGCCTGCTCTGCGTCGGGCTCGTTTTCTCGCCCAGTCAGGGTTTCGTCGCGAGGCGGCTCCGCAGACGCCGGCTCGCCCGGACGGTTGCTCTGGAAGACAGCCTCGTTCTTGTGCTTCGGGCCGAGTCCCTGGGGCGATCGGTTGATCGGACCCAACTCGCAGAGTCCTTACCCGGGCGAGATATCCTGGCCGCAATCCGAGAGGGCCAGCGGACGGGGCTGCTGGAGCTGGATCGAGGGACGGTGCGGCTCACGCCGGCAGGGCGCACGCGAGCCGATGACCAGATCGAAAGAAATCGGTCGTGGTCTCGGTACCTCGTCGACGAGGTCGGTGTCCCCGCCGATCACGTCCCAGGCACGGCCGAGCAACTTGAGCACATCCGCGTCGGTGATTCCGCCAATGAGCCCTCTCTGGAACGCCCATCGAGTTGAGCGCACGCCGCTGGCTGGCCGACGAGTAGGGACAAGAACAAGACCGGAAGGGTTCTCGGGCGGTTTCGGTGAACCGAACGGGCAAGCCGCGACTACTTCACGTTGGGTGAGTTCGTCGAAGGAGAGTGGTGATGACCCAGGCAAATAGGGAACATGTCGGTTTGTCGGGGTCTGATGGGGATTTGGCGTGAACCAGAGCGACGCCGCGGTTTTGCTGCTCGCCGGCGGCCTGCGGACAACACCGCTTGAGGATGAGCTCGGGTTGCCGACGCTCGCGGTCGAGGTGTCCCCGGGGCAAACGCTCATCAACGAGTGGCTGGGTGCGGCCAAAGGCGTGGACGCCCACCCGATCAGCATTCTCACTCGACGCACGGATTTTGGGGCGATCCTCGACGAATCGATGCGCGTCGTCCAAGACAGCGACGAGTACCGCGGCACCGGTGGTGCGGTTCGCGACGCTGCGGCGACGCTTCCTGATTCAGTTCGGTATTTGATTGTATGTGAGGCGAGGCGTCGTCCGGCCGTCCGGCTCGCGGACGTCGCGGCGGATCACGTCGAGTTCGATCGAAGCGTCACCGTTGCTTGCTCTGAAACAGGTGATTTCCTGGGCATATATGTCATCGATGCGGAGCTCTTGCGGTCGACCGTGTCAAAGGTCGGCTTTCAGGATCTCAAGGAGCAGTGGATCGGCCGCGTTCAGAGCCGTGGGGCGGTTGTCGGTGTCTCGCGATTCGTGACTTCGATCCCTTGGGGAGAGATCCACGATCGTGAGGGTTTGCTACGAAGCGTCGGAATCGGCGATGCGCGTTTGCGTTATCGGGCGATTGATGGTGTGATGGGCGGTTCGGTTGGCATGGTCGGATCGGGGGCATCGGTATCACCCGGCGCTCGGGTGTGCGATTCGCTCGTTATGAGCGGTGCGACGGTCGAAGAAGGGGCACTGGTCTACCGGTCGGTGCTTGGTCCTATGGCCCGCGTCCGGCGCGATGAGTCGATCGTCAACGAGGTGGTCGCGTAAACGGGTCTGATCAGGAGGTTGTTTGGGGATGAGCTCGGTTCGGAACCCTTCAGACCCGGTGCCAGGTCTTGCGCTTGCGACGCTGCTGGCGCTCTCGATCGCCGCGTGTTGGCCCATTTGGGGTGAGATGTGGGCGATCGGGCTTCGAGACCCGGAGAACAGCCACATATTGATTGCGCTCCCAGTGGCCGCGTTTCTCGCGTGGCAGCGCCGGGGGCGTCTTCGTAAGTTGCCGATCAAACCTGGCTTCGCGGGGCCGGCGACGTGCTTGGTCGCGATGGGGTTGATCACGATCGGCCCCGGGCTGGGGTTCGATGCGTTCAGCCATCTCGGGGCGGTCTTGCTCGCGATCGGAGCGATCGTGTCCGTGTGCGGCATCGAGGTCGTCAAACGGTTCCGCCCGTCATTTCTCGCGCTGCTCTTCCTGTTGCCGGTGCCCGGGGTGGTGCGCCAGGCGATCGCGTTGCCCCTGCAGGATGCCTCGGCCTGGGCGGTCGAGATCGGGCTCGACATCTTCGGTGTCGAGGTCGTGAGGACGGGCACGGCGCTCGCGCTCAACGGGACCGAGGTCGCGGTGGCCGAGGCGTGCAACGGGATGCGGATGGTCTCTGCGCTGGGGCTGGTCACGCTCGCGTTCGTGTTCAGCGTCCCGATGCGGAACTCGGTGCGGCTCGCGTTCTTGGCGTTGAGTCCGGTCGTCGCGTTGGCGGTCAATATCACGCGGCTCATCCCAACGGTTCTCCTGTACGGGTACTCCGACCAGGAGACGGCCGATTTCTTCCATGACATCAGCGGTTGGGGTGCCCTGCTCGCGGCCCTGGCGATGCTGTCGGCGGTGCTCTGGCTCTTGCGTTGGTGCGAGATCCCTGTTTCGCCTGTTCCTGTGCACACCGACTAGGAAACCACGATGGCCCGATCACGCATGTCTTTGTTGTCACTCGCACCGGCGGCGCTGTCCGCGGTTGTGATGCTCGTGGTGATGTGGCGCGTTCGGGAGACGTGGCTCGCCGACCCGGTTTCATCGGACAGCTACATGGCGGCGGTCGCCGAAGCGATCGATGGCGTGCCCTACAAGATCGGCCCCTGGCTGGGCATCGACGTCGAGGTGAGCCCGGCCGCGGTGGAGTTGCTCCGCCCCAACCGGATCCTCCAGCGTTCGTACCGCGATCCGTCGAACCCGGCGAGCCAGTTCAACCTGCTCATTTCGCATTGCGGAAAGACGGTCGACATGCTCGGGCACTACCCGCCGGTCTGCTACCCGCAGCACGGTTGGCGTGCGCTCGGCTCGCACGACATCGAGATCGACTCTCCTCGTGGCTCGCTCCCGGCCCGCGAGTACGGTTTTACCCGCGGCGGGGAGTTCGGTCCCGCTGTGATGGACATCGTCAACTTTTTCGTGATGCCCAGCGATGAGTTCACGTTCCACCTTTCGATGGACCGCCTCAACCTGCTGGAGGTGACGCGTACGAGGTACGCCGGCGGCATCGCGCAGGTGCAGGTCATGTTCCCGAAGAACATGGAGCCGTCGGATCGCGAGGAGGCGATCCGGGCTGTGCTCGAGGCGATCGATCCGGTGTTGGGCCAGATCACCACGCGTGACGAAGGCGGAGACCTGTCATGAATCAGGCATCAGACCTTCTTCTCGACCATCCGGATCTGCCCCAGTCGACCCACCACGGGTCGGCGTTCGACCCGGTGCGGCTCGTTCGCGATGCCTTGTCAGGGCGGCTTGTGTTCGCGTTCGCGTTGGCGATCGTCATGGGCGGCGGGGCCGCGTTCGTCGGTTGGAAATATGCCGAGGGGCGGATCAGCTACGAGAGCTCCGGGCTTATCCGGATCGTGCCGTCGCGTCCTGTTGTTCTCTATGAGACCGAATTCAGCGAGCGGCTCCCGACCTATGACTCGTTCCGGTTGACCCAGGCCCGCACGATGCAGAGCCAGCGGTTGCTCGACCTCGCGGCGGCTGATCCCAAGCTCCAGGCGTCCGGGTGGCCCGGAGGGCCGGCGGGTTCGACGGCGCTGCGCAATTCGCTGTCTGTCAAGGTGCCCCGGGGTGAAGAGATGATCGTCGTCGCCGTCCGTACCGCGACGCCCGAGGTGGCGCAGGCGGCGACCGATGCCGTGCTCAGGGCGTACGAACGGCTCGAGATCGATACCGCGTCACAGGCTTTCGCCTCGATCCAGGCCGAACTGGTCCGGCTCCGCGACCGGTACCGTCGCGAACTCGATGAGGCCCGCGAAGAGGGACTTCGTCTCGCCGAACAGCACGGCACCGACGATCTCAAGCGCGCGAGCCTCGCGATGTACAACGGGCTCGTCGCGATCGACGAGCGCATCGTCGCCGTGCAGATCGAGATTGCGTCTGCTCCGGAGGGCGATGTGGAGCCTGCGACCGAAGGCGAGGCGGAGGTAAAAACGGCCGAGATCTCGATCGAAGAACTCGCGCCGTACGACGAGCAGCTCTCTGGACTTGTCCGAACGATCGCCGCGGCTCGTGTGAACGTCGCTTCGCTCGAGAAGCAACTCAGGCCCGAGCACCGCGAGCTTCGCGCCGCCAAGCGTGAGCTTGCGGCGATGGAGGAGCAGGCTGAGCTCATGGCCGAGGGCGTGCGGGCAAGATTTTCTTCGGGTGGCGGGAGCCCGGGCGTTCTGGGGCGGACCAAGGCGGGTCTTGAGGCTGAGTACCAGCGGCTGGTGGGTCTTCGGACCGAACTGGCGGCCGAGTCGGTCGAACTCGGGCGGACCCAGCTCCGGATTGATCGCGAGCGTCAGAAGGCCGAGGAAGCATCGCAGAAGCTCTCGGAGACCAACCAGCGCATCGAGGCGCTGCGGGTTGAGCAGGGCGAATCGCGCGTCGGCCGTGCGGAGATCAAGCAGATGGCCGAACGCGTGTCAGCTCCGGCGTCGGACAAGCGCAAGCAGATGGCGGCGGCTGGGTTTGTCGGAGGGTTCGGCGCCGGCGTCGGGCTCGTCGCGCTGCCCGGGCTCGTGTGGCCCCGTTTCCGCACGGTGCAGCACGTCGCGGCCCGCGGATCGGAGTTCGAGCTGTTGGGCATCATCCCCGAGATGACGTCACGCCACGAGGCGATCGACGAGATGCTGCAGGCCAACCTGAGGCAGATCGTGACGCGGCTTGAGGCGGAGGTGCTTCGCGAAGCGAACGCGTCGAGGGTGTACGCGGTGACGAGCGGGATGGCCGGTGAGGGCAAGACGTCGCTGACGACGGCGCTCGCGACCGTACTCGCGAGACAAGGGCAGCGGACGTTGGTCATCGACGCGGATGTCGACGGCCGTGCGCTGACCGACCAGTTCGGTCTGACCGATGAGCCGGGCCTTCAAGAGGTCGTCGCCGGCGACGTCGCGTGGGACGACCTGAATCTCGAGAGCGTGTATGGGTTCCAGGTCTTGCCGGTTGGCGTCGGCGCCGAGGCGAGGAAGCGAGCGATCGGACCTCGCGACATCGAGTCGATCATCGGTCAGATCAACGGGACGTACGACTCGATCCTGGTCGACACCGGCCCCATATTGGGGAGTTCGGAAGCAGCGGCGGTCGCGGTCAACTCGGGCAGGACGATCTTGGTCGTCTCGCGTGGCCAGGAGGCGTCGGTGGTGAACGCGGCTCAGCGCCGCTTGAGCCAACTCGGAGTGAAGCGCATCGGTGTCGTGTTCAACCGCGCCTCGCGTGCTGATGTCGCGCGTGATCCGACGTCGATGTCGATGTCGATGTCGACTAGCACCATCAGCGTTCGGAAGCCGAGGGGCAGCCGCCTCAAGCTGATCCACGCGGCGGGGCTGGGCAAGTCATCTCCGGAAGACTCAGCGGCGGACAAGGCCGGGTGAGCGCTTTGCAGACCAAAGGCGGCGAGAACTCTGGGGCTCTGCCTACCCGGGACGCGGACGTGTCGCCTTCGGTGTCTGGTGCGCAAGCGTCGGCGGACGACCGTCCGTTCAAGCTGTGGGGCTGCGGCGCGGTCGAGTTACACGACTCGCTTTGGGCCTCGAGAGGCGTCCAAGTGATCCGGACCGGGTCGGGGGTCAAGCCCGACAAGGACGCGGCGCTCTATCTGCTGCTCGGAGTCGACCAACTCGTTCGCTTCAGCCTGCCCGAAGCGGTGAAGCGGATGCACTGGCTCAACCCCGATATTCTCCGGCTGCGGATCGTTTCGGCAGGGCCTATGACGTACCGCGAGCGGGTGATCTCTCCCGATGGTTCGGCCTTCGAAGGTTTCCGTCGCGAATACTCGGTGCTCGGGCGCGATACATCGCGTGCGTGGCTCTGCCGGAGCGCCAGCGTCGCGTCGATCTGGGCGGAGGCTGGTGAGCGCCGAGAGGCGAACCAGATGATGAGAGATCTGGCACGCGAGCGTCCCTCGGCGCCGCTCTCAACCGAGGGCTTGGTCGCGAGCGCAAGCAACGAGCGGAGCTTCGAATCATGGCTCCGGGCCGCGGTGGGGCCCGAGGATCGCATCGATGCGCCGTTCGGATCGGTCTTCGAGCTTCAGGAGGGCGTGTGGACGCACGTCGACGCCGAGGTCGAGCCGGGCGCCGTGCTTGTGGCCCCGTTGTGGATCGGGGCGGGGGCTCGGGTCGGGCCCGAAGCGCTCCTCGTCGGCCCAGCCATCGTTGAGGATGCGGCCGACACGAGTGAAAAACGACCGGACGTTGAGTGGGCCGACATGCGGTCGTATCGCTGGGCGTTGCGTCCGCTCCGTCGTCGCGATTGGCTCAGGCGTTTCGTCAAACGCGTCTTCGATATCGCGTTCAGCACCTTCGCGCTCATCCTTACCGCCCCGGTGTATCCGATCGCGGCGTTGGCCATCTTGATCGAGGATGGCCGCCCGATCTTCTTCTCGCACGCGCGGCAGACCCGCGGCGGGCGTGATTTCGGGTGCATCAAGTTCCGGACGATGGTGAAGAACGCCGACGAGATCAAAGCCAAACTTCAAGAAGCGAATCAGGCCGACGGTCCGCAGTTCTTCATGGATGAAGACCCCCGGATTTTGAAAGTCGGGAGGATCCTGAGGCGGTTCCAGATCGACGAGCTCCCCCAGTTCGTGAACGTGCTGTTGGGGCACATGAGCGTCGTCGGTCCGAGGCCCAGCCCGGACAAGGAAAACCAGTTCTGCCCGACCTGGCGCGAGGCGCGGCTCAGCGTTCGCCCGGGTGTCACCGGGCTCTGGCAGGTTCGACGCACGCGTGCGCTGGATACCGATTTCCAGGAGTGGATTCGCTACGACCTGGAGTACGTAAGGCACCAGTCGATCTGGCGCGACATCGGAATCATCATCGAGACGGTCTGGCGGATTTTCCGCAAGCCCAGTGAAGAGACGCCCAGTTCAGAGGCCAAGGGGACGACACAGTGAAACCCAGAACAAAGAAGCGCGTACTCCTGGTCGTTGCGTTGGGTGTGGTCGGGGTCGGCGCACTTTTCATCGCCCGCACGGTCCGCGAGCACCAGAAGGCGGCGCTGGTTGAAGCGGCCCGCGTCGATGGCATGACCGCCTACGAAGCGGGCGACTACGAGGTCGCGGTCGATCGGCTGAGCTACTTCGTTGCGAGGAACAAGAACGATCGCGAGGCGCTCCGCGCGTTCGCGGATTCTCTGCTGAATACCGAAGATCCCAACGGCCGCAAGTTCGCGCAGGCGATCCGCGTGCATCAGCTCTTGATCACCGGCGCAACCGAGATCGACGAGTCTCACGAGATTCTTCTTGATCTGTTGACGCAGGCAGGACTGGCGACGGAGTTGATCGCGCTCGCCGACGAGGTGCTCGCCCTCGATCCTGACCATCGGGCGGCAAGGCTTCGGCGCGTCGAGGCGCTGAGCGCCCTTGCGAGGCATCAAGAAGCGATCGATGCGGCGAGTGAGTTCGCGGCCGAGGCTCCCGGCGACGCGGTCGCCTGGCGGGCGTATCGCGGAGCCCTACTGGCGGCCGACACGGACGCGGATGTTGTTGCCGAGGCGGCGCGGGTCGTCGCCGGGCGCGAGGGCGCGACGGCGGTGATCCGTCTCGATGTCGCCGGTCTGCTCGCGCAGCTCGAACGGGTCGGCGAAGCTTCGGCGATTCTGCGCGACGTGACGGCGGACCCGTCAAGCCTCTCGTCCTCGGAGCTCGCGAGCGCCGTCAACCAGGCACACTTCATCGCGACGGTCGACGAATCGATGCGTTCGCTCGCCGAAGATCTGCTCACCACCGCGAGCGTCGCGGCCGACGTCGATTCGAGGACGTTCGCAGCAGGGTGGGCGTGGAGGCTGGGCGAGCCCGGACGCACGCTGCTCGTGCTCGCGGCGGATGAAGCCTCGCCCGAGAGCACCTCGATCGACGCGCTCGGCCTGACTCTGCTTTCTCGTCTCGAGCTCGAGCTTTCCGGCGTTGAAGCGCCAGACAACATCGCTGCGGCGAACGTCGAAGCGGTGCGCTCGGAGCTGACTTTGAGGTCTAAGGCTGGCGATGGGTCGAGAGACGAGGCCGATCTTGAGAGTGAACTCGCTGGCGGGTGGCTCGACCTCGTTGCTGCTCGACGAGCGTTGGAGGATGGCTCGCTCGCCGAGGTTCGAGGACGTTTCGACGATGCGGCGCGCCGGGCCCCGGGGCTCGCGAGACAGATTGCATCGTTCTATTCGGCTGAAGTCGACCTTCGGACGGGTGAGCGAGCCCGTGCGAGGCAGGTCTTCGCCGAGTTGATGAAGCACCCATCGTGGAGGCGGGCGAGGTTTACCCTTGCCGGTATGCGGATCGAAGAAGGCTCTCCGTCCGACGCGATCATCATTCTCAGTGTCGAGCCGACCCTTTCGACCTGGCCCGAGGGGGCGCGGCGGTTCACGCTCGCGGTCGTAGAGGCGGCGCGTTTGGCTCCGGGCAATCCGGATACCGTGAACGACGCGCTCGACGTCACCCGCCGCTACATGGCCGTGCGCGGCGCGACCCCGATCGCTCTTTCGCTCCAGGCGCGGGCGCTCGCGATGGCCGACCGCCTCGACGAAGCGAGCGAGATCGCTCGCGAGCTTCTTGACGGCGGGAACATCGCCGGCCTCGGTCCCGAGGCGTTCAGGCTCGCCGAGTCGGTGCGGTCCGGGGACCCGGCGCTGGCCGACACGATCGAGGCGGAGGTCACCGGCTCGCTCGATGAGACTGGCAACCCGCTCGCGGCCGTGGCCCGGGTGGCGCTGGCGAAGGACCCGAAGTCGGCCCTCGAACTGCTCGCGACGTTGGATGGCGAGGGCACCGTTGAGTACGACGGGATGCGGGCCGAACTGCTCGATCGTGCCGGCGATCCAAAGGCTTCGCAGGCGGTTCGCGACGTGGCTTCGACCTACGCGGACAGCATCGATGCCCAGCTCGTTCTTCTTCAGTCGCAGTCGGGCTGGGAGTACCCGGATGCGATTCGCGCCGCCATCGCTCGGCTCAAGACGCTGACCGGAGACGGCGGCATCCGCTGGCGGGTGTACTCGTCGAGGCTCAAGCTTGAGACCGCAGAGGGCGACGACGTGACACCCGCGGCGAGCGAGGCTCTGCTTCAACTGACGTCCGTGCTCGAAGTCGATCCGGCGAACGCGGACGCGCTCGTCCTTGCCGGGATGGCCGCGCTTCGCCTCGACGACCGATCTGCCGCGATCGACTACTTCGATTCGGCTCGGACGGTCCAGCCGAGCCGTGCGTCGCTGTATCCCACATTGATCGCTCTCCTGTCCGACGACGGGCAGCCCGAGGCGGTCGTCGCGCGCACTCGTGAGTTCGGTGAACTGAACGTGACCGACCCGCGATTGCTCCGTCAGCGAGCAACCCTTTTGGAGTCAGCCGGCCTCGACGCGCTCGCTGTCGCCGATCGACGCCGATTGGCCGAGGCGGGCTTTGGGGAAGACCAGGCGTCGCTTGTGATCTCGCTGGCGCGTTCCGGCAACGCCGAGGGCGCCAAAGCGGAACTCGAGACGCTCGACCTCGACTCGCTCGAAGACCAGGCAAAGCTGGTGGTCGCGAGGGCGTTCTTGCCGGTGAGCGAGCCGGAGGTGGGACTCTCGATCCTTGAAACGTTGCCTGTTCAGGGTGACCTAGGCGAGCGCGATGTCATCATCGCGGAGTACCTGATCAACGGTGGGTTGGCGGCCCGGACGATCGAGCGGTTCGAGGGGGTTGTGGAGACGGGCAGCAGCGACATGCTTGTCGTGCTCGTCCGTGCGTACGCCTCAACAAGCCAGTTTGACGAGGCGGCACGCGTCGCGTCCACTGGTACGTCGCGATTCCCGCAGGATGACCGCCTGAGGTTCCTCGCGGATGCGTTCACCGACGACGGGACCCAGCGTGTTGTTCGACGTCTGAGCGCCATCGTGTACGCGGTTCTCCAGTCCGAGGCCGACGATGCTGCGATCGTCGACCCGATCAAGGCGTTCCTCGAACGCGATACCACGCTGGACGAACTCGCCGATGATCTTGACACGCTCACCCGGAGTGGGAACTACGGCCGCCTCGTGTACGGCCTGCTCGCCGAGGCCCGGGTCGTGACTGGTGACCCGAGCGGCGCCGTGAACGTGTATGAGCGTGGTCTCGTCGCGCTGCCCGACGATGCATCTCTGGCTCAGGAAGCGACGCGTCTTCTGACTCTTCTCGGACGCTTCGACGACGCGGCTCGGACCGCGAGGCTCTGGGCCGAACGCGACCCCGTCAATGCCTGGCGGGGCGAGATCGCAGAGGCGGTGGCTCTTGCTGGGCTCGATGCCCATGGGCGGGCCGCCGATCTGTTCGCCAAGAACCGCGACCGGCTCATCGCGAATCCGGAGGCGTTCGAGGAAGAGATCGTTGCATACGCGGCGGTTCTCGGAACGCTCGGGCGAGCGATCGACGGCGAGCGGCTTGTCGACGACATCGAGTCGGATCGCATCGCCGCGTCGGCCGCGATCGAGATCGCGACAACCCTCGTGATCCGGAACCCGTCGGTGGCGCGTCGCATGATTGAGCAAGCGACGCCCCAACTGAGCGGAGACGAAGTCGGGCGATCGCGGCTGGTCAACGGGTGGTACCGCCTCGGTCTTGCGACCCGTGACCGAGCCGATATTGAGCGCGTGTTCTCGGTCGCCGCGTTCGATCCGCTCTCCCCCGAGTCGGAGTCGGCGCCGACGTGGGCCCTCCTCGGGACGATTCTGCAGGGCCTCGGGAGGCTCGACGAAGCCGAAGCCTTCTTGCGAGCCGCTGTCGCCAGGAACGAAGAACTGGCCGACGCGAACAACAACCTCGCGTACCTGCTCGTCCGTCAGCAGACGAAGTATTCGGACGCGGTCGGTTTCGCTGAGCAGGCCGTCGCAGTGGGGCGGCGTCGCAACATCGCAGCGTCTGTCCTTCGTGAGTACTACGACACGCTCGGGCTTGCCCTCATGGGCGACGAGCAGCCGGAGCGTGCCGCTGAGGCCTTCCGAGAGGGACTCGCTCTCGATCCCGACGCTGTTCACATCTCGATCGGTCTGGCCGAGGCCCTCGCCGCGGCCGGTGAGATCGACGAGGCGCGTGCCGTGATCGGCGCGATCGACAACGTGCCGGATGGCGAGCTTTCCGATCGGCTCGCCGTGGTTCGCGGCGCGGTCGATTAACCGGCGGAGCACAACTCCGATCAGCCCTTGACGCGTTCGCGGACGTTGCCGTCCGCGAACGCGTTTGTTTTTGGACGTGGCGGGTCGAGGCTATCGGCGATGACAGCGCTTCCAGTTGGTCTAGTGCGGTATGGTCGATAGGTGTTCGCTGGAAACTGCTTTGGGGCAAAGGGTTACGGCTTTGATATCCCAGAAATGGGGGTACCTTCAACCGGGCTGCGGCAGGGTTCCTCAAGGCAGGAGCTCCGCGGCGTGAGTTTGAGAAAGAGTCGCCCCAGCTGGGCGGTCAAAAGGAGAGTGAAAGATGCAGAAGTTCCTCATGGCCGGCGCTGTTGCGGCCGTCGCCTCGGCCGGCCTCGCCGCCGAAACCGAAGTTCAGTTCGACTTCCAGGGCCTCAACATCCAGGCCCAGGATGCCGGCGGCAACGCCAGCGCCTTCGACGGCAACTCGCACACTGGTTCGCTCGCGGTCGTCGGCAACGCCCTCTCGGGCAGCAACCTGGCCATCACCGAGGACGGCGCTGGTTCGTCGAGCTTCGACGCCGGTGCCGGTCTCGCTCACGACTTCCAGTTCGACATGAGCATCGAACTGACCAACGGCGTCGTGACCGGCGGCAGCCTCTCGGTCATGGCCAACGGCGATATCTACACCGCCAGCGTCGTCAGCGGCGTCGGCAGCGTCTTCGAGTTCCCGCCGAACAGCGGCAACTTCAACATCCTCGGCCTCACCTTTGACGGTGAGTTCAGCGGAGACACCTTCGCCGGCATCGACGTTTCCCGATTCAACGCTGGCGAGCCCCTCGGCGGCAGCTTCATCGAGTTCGTCTACCGCCCGAACAGCAGCGGCTTCGACGGCACCGGCGACATCGACGTCTTCGTCACCATCCCGCTCCCGACCGCCAGCGGCCTCGCCCTCGCGGGTCTCGGCGGCCTGGCCGTCACCCGTCGCCGCCGCGGCTAAGGCCCGGTCTTTCGTGTCATCCTGATTTCGCTCTCCAAAGGCCTCCCTGTCATGGGGAGGTCTCTTTTCGCGCGTGCTCCCGGTGTTATCGGAGATAAAATGAGTCGTATATCCACCAAAAAAGGGCAGATGATGATGCTGTCAATCACCAAAGAGGCGCTAAGAGCGCGGAATACGCCGGAGAAAAGGTTTGTGTAGGCTGAGTGACGGATATACTCCTCCGTGAACCATTGCCGTCGGCTTGGGGGCCGTCGGTCAGGTTCAGAGGTAGAGTCACCCTGATTGGGTGCGTTTGGAGAGTGAAAGATGCAGAAGATCATCGCTGTCAGCGCGGTCGCGGCTCTCGCCACCGCCAGCTTTGCGGCCAGCACCGAAGTCCAGTTCGACTTCCAGGGCTTGAACATCCAGGCGACGGATGCCGGTGGCGCGAACAGCGCGTTCGGCGGCACCACCCACACCGGCGCCCTCGTTGTTGCCGGTAACGCGGCTTCGGGCAGCAACCTCGCCATCACCGAAGACGGTGCCGGCTCGTCGAGCTTCGACGCCGGCGCGGGCACGGCGAACGACTTCCTGTTCGACATGAGCATCGAGCTGACCAACGGCCAGGTCACCGGCGGCAGCCTGACCATCACGAGCGGCGCGGACGTGTACACCGCCAGCGTCGTCAGCGGCGTTGGCAACGTGTTTGAGTTCCCGCCCTCCAGCGGCAACTTCAACATCCTCGGCCTGACCTTCGACGGTGCGTTCAACAACAGCACCTTCGCCGGCATTGACGTCTCGGCTTTCCAGGGCGCCCCGCTCCCCGGCAGCTTCATCGAGTTCGTCTACCGTCCGAACAGCGGCGGCTTTGACAACACCGGTGACATCGACGTCTTCGTCACCATCCCGCTGCCGACCGCCAGCGGCCTTGCCCTCGCCGGTCTCGGTGGCCTCGCCGCCACCCGCCGTCGCCTCGGCTGAGTCATTCCCGATAGGGAACGGCAGGCAACAGAATTCGGCGACACCTGTGTCGCCCGTCAGATACTCTCCAAAGACCTCCTCCGACAAGGGGAGGTCTTTTTGTATTGTGTGACGTGAGCATCTTCGTGTGGGCATAAGGCATCGCCGGCACGTGGTTGCCTTTGGCACGTGTACCGGGCAGGCTGCGGCCGACGACGTGTTGTCTGATCTCTTCGAACTCAACGCGAGGAGTTTGATCGGACCGGGGCCCCTCGCGGGACGGCTCACTAGAGCGGCCGAAGTGAACTCGTAGCGGGTGACGTCCCGGTATCAACGAGCCCGCAGCGCGAGCAAGGGCCCTCCCGAGCGGAGCGTTCTTCCTGGCCTCAAGACCCTTCGTTGCTCGCTTGCACACGAGAAATGAAGGGACCAGAGAAACAAAGACGGAGGAGATCCCTTGCTCGCGCTGCGGGCTCGTTGTTCGTCGCCTGAGACCAAGCGAACCAGGATCCCAAATCGACGCTGCGAAGCGAACATGGTTGCTCTAGTTCTACTGGCGAACTCTGCGTCCGGGGCTGCGTGGCGCTTGGATCAGGACTCGGGGTCGTTGAGCAACACCGTAAAAGTAAAGAAGGCGGTGCTCTGCACCGCCTTCCTTGGACCTTGCAGGGGAGCCTTCAGGGAGAAGGCAGATTGTCGGGCGAGCTCGCTTTTCGAGCGGGACCCTTACGGGCAGCCTGAAAGGTACGAGATGATGAACTCTTGCATGTCCATCATGTCGAGTTGATTGAACGGAGCCGCGAGGTCGGCGGCCATGTCGCGGCTCAAGAACGCGTCGATGAAGGCCGTGGTATCAGTCGAGTCCACGACACCGAATGGCTGGGCGAGGTCGGCTGAGGTGCAGGGGGCGGCGCCGAAGACGTTGCCGCCCAGGTCGTTGGTGTTCCCCGCGGCGTCCTCGGGGAAGTTGTTGCCGAACTGGGAGTCGGCAAACATGACCTCGCCGTTGTCGCCGTGAAGAGCTCCGCTGTCGTCATCGGCGTCGTTGTCGGTCACGATGGTATCGACGAGTGCGATCGCGGTGTCCGATGACGCGAAGGCCGCGGCGCCGATGGGGGCGGTGTTGTTGACCAATGAGGCGTTGGTCAGGGTCGCGACCGAGGCGTCGCCGGCGTAGAGCCCCCCGCCGGCCCCGGCGTCGTTGTCCTCGATCTCTCCACCGCGAAGGTCGAGAGTGGCGTTGAGGACCGCGACGGCTCCGCCCTCGGTGGCCGAGTTGCGAGAGAACGTGGTATCGATGAGCGTCACCTCGGTCTCGCCCAGGCCTTCAGGGGCGGCGTAGAGGCCGCCGCCGGCGTACTGGGCGAAGTTGTTGCCGAAGTGGCAGTTCTCAAAGGTCGGCGTCGAGCCGCCGGCGGCGAAAGCACCGCCGCCTTGCCCGGCTGAGTTGTCTTCGAAGCGGACGTTGCTGAGGATCGGGGAACCGAAAAGGAACGCGCCGCCACCATTG
Source organism: Planctomycetota bacterium (assembly GCA_038748775.1). Classification (GTDB taxonomy): domain Bacteria; phylum Planctomycetota; class Phycisphaerae; order Phycisphaerales; family UBA1924; genus DAIQNV01. The sequence continues at coordinate 64,848 of JBCDIT010000001.1, read as the reverse complement.
GTCGCTTCGTTACCGGTCACGAGCGCGTCCTCGAGGGTCGCGTGGCCGACAAGAAAGACGCCTCCGCCGTTCTCGCTGGCGCCACCGGTGAACGTGAACCCGCTCACGGTGGTCGCTGTGTCCTCCGATGAGGCGACGACGTGAAGAACGGGGCCAGAGCCGCCGCCGTCGACGATGGTGTCGGAGGGGCCATCGACCGCGATGACGGCGAGGGACTTGTCGAGGACTTCGAACCGGCGGTACGAGCCGCCCGAGACGTGGATTTCATCGCCCGACTCGGCCGCGTCGATGGCGGCTTGGATCGAGCTGTACTGGCTCGGAACACTCAGAACGCTCTGAGCGAATCCGGCTGAGGTCAGAAGGCCGACGGCGAGGGCGCCGTTGAGAGTGCTCCGCGAAGCGAAGCGAACGCGATGTGACATGCACTGCTCCCAAGTTCACCAGGTCCGAGAAGGGTACTGAACTGGGGGCGAGTATTTGATTGGCTCTCGAGATTCGGCGAGATCCTCATCGAGGACACACGCCTCTTTCCGTGTCATATGGCGGACAGGTGCCGCCTGAATGCTGATCACCGGGCATTGGATGCCTCCCTTGTCGTGGCACTACGCCAAAGGGAACGGTGTGAATCAGCACGCATCCGGGCCACCTTGGCACCCTGTTATGGTGAGGTAGCAGATCGGATCATCGGGGTCGCGCACTCTCTACTGGCTCGCCCTTCCGGCCGCGACATCGGTATGAGATGAGCCCGGATGAAGTATCGGGTGTGGAGGAATGCGTTGTGGGGATTATCGGAGTCCGATGCGAGCCGGTGTACCCGGGTGAAACTGCGGTGTCTTGAGAAATTGGTGAATTCCATACCCTGGTCGCCATCCGAGCCGTTTTTCACGCGTAGGTTTAGGTGTCAACTGGACATAGGCGCGTGATCGGTGTGTCCGGTCTGCGTTCCCAGTCTTGATCAGCTCTGCAGTGGGTCTACGATCCGGCGTGGGTTGGTTTTCGGGAAGAGAGTGGTAGAGTGATGCTTCGCAACGGTTCTGAAATTAGAGTCTTGATTGGGCTGCTTGGTTCGGCAGGCGTGGCCTTTGCTGGACCAACGTCGGTTACGGTCGGGGTCGGTTTTGATCAGAGCGTTGCGCCGTCTGTTCTCAGTGTTGATCGCCTCTCGGGTTACGCCTCCTCGAAGCTCTCTCCGCTCGGAGATCGAGTTGGCCTGGCTGGTTCTGGTGTTGCTCGCCTTGGTGGGTTCGGCTTGGGTCTGGACACGACGTTCGACCCAAGCCTCGACGACCTTGGTCTCGACTTCTCGGGTCTCGTAAGCGTCGTGACGACGACCCGTTCGATCACTGCTCGCGAGAGCGACATGTCGATCGCGCAGTGGTCGAGCACCCCGTTTGCTTCCTCGTACTCGACCGATCAGACGCTTCCGTTTACGCCCGTTCCGCTGCCGGTCCCGGCCGCTCTTGCCTTCGCTGGGCTGGGCTGGGTGGTGATGCGTCGTTCTCGCTGAGATCAGAACGGCGACGTGAAGCCTTCGAAACGCGGCCACGACGCGTCGCGCTCGTTGACAATCGGTGTCTCATCACCGATCTGCCAATCGATCGCGAGGCGGGGGTCGTTCCATTGCAGCCCGCCCTCGTGCTCGCGGCTGTAGAACCCATCTACCTTGTAGATCACCTCAGATTCGGGCGTGAGGGTTCGATAGCCGTGGGCGAATCCTCGCGGAACGAAGACCTGTCGCCAGTTCTCGGCGCTGAGTTCGATCGAGGCGTGCTGGCCGAAGGTGGCTGAGTCTGGTCGGATGTCGACGACGACGTCGAGGACGGCGCCGCGTGTGACACGGAGCAGCTTGGCTTGCGCAGCGGGTGGGGCCTGGAAGTGAAGACCTCGGATGGTGTTGATCTCGCCGGAGTACGCGTGGTTGTCTTGCACGAAGGTCGTCTCGACGCCGTGCGATACGAGGTCTTTGGCGGAGTAGGTCTCACAGAACAAGCCGCGTTCGTCGCCGAAGCGTTTGGGGGTGATGATGAGGACATCGCCCAGGACCCGTTCGACGGTTTCGATTGGCATCGGAACTCTCCTGGGGGGATCGCCCGTCGTGGGTTACCCGTTGACCCTTGCGCCGTATTGCTCGGCGTAGTAGTCGCGGTAGGCGCCGCTCTTGACGCGCTGCCACCACTCGGGGTTGTCCTTGTACCAAGCGACAGTTTGCTCGAGGGCGTCGGGCCACGCCGAGCGGGTCGCCTTCCAGCCGAGATGTTCGGCGGCCTTGGACGAGTCGATGGCGTAACGCCGGTCGTGTCCTGGGCGGTCGGTGACGTACTCGATCATGTCTTCGCCGAGCCCGAGGATGGCGAGCAGCGATCGGGTCAGTTCGAGATTGGTGCGTTCGTTGTCGGCGCCGAGGTTGTACACCTCACCGGGCCTGCCTTTCTCTAGGGCTGCCAGGATGCCCTCGGCATGGTCATCGACATGGATCCAGTCGCGGACGTTCTTGCCGTCTCCGTACACCGGGACCTTGCGTCCCTCGAGGAGATTGGTGACGAAGAGCGGGATGACTTTCTCTGGGAACTGGTACGGACCGAAGTTGTTCGAGCAGCGCGTGGTGACGACGTTGAGCCCGAAGGTGTGGTGGTAGGCCCGCCCGAAGAGATCTCCGGCGGCTTTGCTCGCGGAGTACGCGCTGCTGGGTTCGATGGGGGATTCTTCGGTGAAGCGCTTGTCGGGTTCGTCGAGGGGCAGGCTCCCGTAGACCTCGTCTGTGCTCACGAGAACGAAGGGCAGGCCATCGGCGCCCGGGCCTCGGCGCCAAGCCTCGAGCAGGCGCTGCGTTCCGACGGCGTTCGACGTGACGAACGGTCCTGGGTCCATGATGGACCGATCGACGTGGCTCTCTGCCGCGAGGTGCAGCACGGCGTCGAACCCGCTGACCTGGGCCATCATCGCGTCCTGGTCGGAGACGTCGGCTTTGACGAAGGCGTAGCGCGGGTTGTCCTCGAACCGGGCAAGGTTCTCGAGGTTCGCGGAGTACGACAGGTTGTCGAGGACGGTGACGTCGTAGCCGTCGTGGGTCGCGAGCATTCGGGCGATCAGGTTGGAACCGATGAACCCGGCGCCGCCGGTGACGAGGACTTTCTTCACGCCTGTACTCCGTTCGATCGCGATGCTTCACGGAGCACCGATGCGAGTTCGTCCGTCCAGGGACGGGCTGGGCCGAGGGCATCGTCCGATGCTCTGATATCCAGAACGCTGTAGGCGGGCCTCTTCGCGGGTCTTGGGAACGCGTCCGAGCCGCAGGAGGCCGGCCTTGTTTCAACGCCGACGCTGTCCGCGATAGCGCACGCGAATTCGTGCCAAGAGCATTCGCCTCCGTCGGTGCCGTGGGCCATGCCTCGGAAACCTTGTCGGAGCATCGCGATCGAGCGTTCAGCGAGCTGTCTTGCGGACGTGGGGCGGCCGACCTGGTCGTCGACAACCTTTAGGTCGTCACGCTCCGGGAGCAGCTTGGCCATGGTGAGCACGAAGTTCTTGCCCCAGGGGGCGTAGAGCCAACTCGTTCGGACGCAAAGCCAATCGGCGTCGCTCTGCTCGAGGGCTATTTCACCGACGGCCTTCGAGCGGCCGTAGGCGTTGAGAGGGTCGCGGGGGTGATCGGTCGCGTATGGGGAGGTCGCTCGGCCGTCGAAGACGTAGTCGGTGCTGTAGTGAACGATCGGGACACCGGCGACGGCGCACGCCTTAGCGAGCCTCCCGACGCCTTCACCGTTGATCACAGTCGCCTGGTCTTCGGCGGATTCGGCGCCGTCCACGTCGGTCCACGCGGCGCAGTTCATCACGGCGTCGACGTCGAGTTCACGAACGACCGAGTCCTTGAACGGCCGGCTCAGATCGATATCGGTTTCGCTGAGTAGGCGGGGCTCGATGCCCAGGGTCTGGCACCGCTCAGCCACGGCGCGTCCGAGCATCCCGTTGGCGCCGAGGATTCCGATGCGGTTGAATCCTGTCATCGTCTCGTTCCCGGTCAGGTGTCAGCGAGCGCCGTCTTGGACGTTATTGGCGCCGCCTTCGGCGACGAGGGTTGACGCGCGGTGGAGGCTCTCGATGGTGCCGGCATCGGTCCACCAACCGTCGAGCAGGTTGTATTTGAGATCGCCGCGTTCGAGGTAGGCGTTGTTGACGTCGGTGATCTCGAGCTCGCCGCGATCGCTGGGGCGTTGCTCGTTGGCGATGTCGAAGACGGTGGCGTCGTAGAAGTAGATCCCGGTGACGGCGTAATCGCTCGGTGGGTCGCTCGGCTTCTCGATGATCTGCTTGATCGGGGACCCCCCGACCTCGCCCTCGAATTCGATCACGCCGAACCGCTGCGGATCGGGGACCTGCTTCAGGAGGATCCTCGCGCCGGACGCCTGCACGTAAAACTCGGAAGCGGCTTGGCGGATGTTGTGCTGGATGAGGTTGTCGCCCAGCACGACGCAGATCTTCTGGCCGTCGGCGAAGTCCTCGGCGAGTTTCAGAGCGTCGGCGATGCCGCCCTCGCCTTCTTGGTAGGCGTATTCTAAGTGCTTTATGCCAAGTTGTTTGCCGTTCTTTAGGAGCTTTAGGAAATCGCCGGCGTGCTCGCCTCCGGTGACAACGAGGATTTCGTCGATCGCGGCATTGAGCAGGGTTTGGATGGGGTAATACACCATTGGCCGGTCGTACACCGGAAGAAGGTGTTTGTTCGTCACGAGCGTCATCGGACGGAGTCTCGAGCCGAGCCCGCCTGCGAGAATCACACCTTTCATGAAGCCCTCGTATAGGTAGGTTTCAATTCTGAATCCGGGACACTTGGGAACGCTGGGAAGGCTACGGCTGCTCCCCGGTTTGTCAAACCAGGGCTTGCCTACGAAGGCAGGCATGCACCACGATTCGGGGTGCGGTTCTGCCTGGTCTCGGGCGCCGAGCTTCCTTCGATGGCAACGGCGTCCGATGGGGCTCGTATCGGCGAGTGACCGGACGTTCGTGACGTCTGGCGTCGAATCACGCTCCGAAGAGGTCAGCGGTGTCCCACCCTGTGCGGCCCACAAGATCAGATCACGCCGATCGATCGGTCTGTAGCGGGCAGGCGATAGCGGTTGATGGGCGACACTGGTGGACGCGAATGGTAACTTTCCAGCCAGTTGGTTCCGAGTCCCGGGCGGTGAAGGTCCCGCGCCCCGGTCTCGCGATGCCAAGGAGGTGTTCGCGTGAAGTCTGATCCGATCCGTGGTCTTTTGCAGCGGGTGGTCCCCGCCAATGCGGCTCTCGCCGTGATGGTCGGTTCCCTCTCCGCTGCCGCACACGCAGAACCTGAATACGTGCTGTATCGCGTCAATGCCGGCGGCGAGGCGCTCCCGCCGAACGACAAGGGCCCTCTCTGGATGGGGGACAACACCGAGGACTCGGCCGGTGCTGGATACCGGACGAGCGGTTCGAGTACGACGTCTGCGTCGATCGACCAGACCGACCTGACGGTGCCTCCGTCAACCAACCCGGGGATTTTCCTTTCTGAGCGTTTCGACCGTCCGGGCAGCACCGCGCTGGAGTGGGATTTCCCGGTCCAGGAGGGGGTTGAGGTCGAGGTTCGGCTGTACTTCGCCAACAGCTGGTCGGGAAGCAGCCAGGTGGGCCAGCGGACATTCGACGTGAGCGTCGACGGTCAGCGGTTCTTGTCTTCCTTTGATGTCTCCGGCGAGGCTGGGCACCGCATCGGCACGATGCGGTCGTTTACTGTTGTGTCGGACGGCACGGTGGACGTCGACTTCGGGCACCGTGTCGGCAACCCGATGCTGAGTGGTATCGAGGTCATCGATTTGCACGGCGAGCTGCGGCCGAAGTCGGCCGGTCCAGAGGGCCCGGGCGAGGTGATGCCTTCGCCACGAACTCGGTTCCTTTACGTGAGTAGTTCGCGTGGTGATGACGCCAACGACGGGCGCACGCCGCGTCGACCCAAGGCGACGATCGAGGCCGCCGCGGAGGATCTCCGCGACGGTGCTCCGGACTGGCTTCTTCTCCGGCGCGGCGACGCGTGGGAAGCGAACTTGGGCGATGTTGTTCCGAACGGAGCGAGCGCTCGCGAGCCGGTGATCATCGCTCCGTATGGCTCTGGGGCGTCGCCTCGGGTGGTTGCGAATTCGAACTCGGGCGCGTTCCCGACGAGTGAGCATTCGCGCATGGTCGACATCGATATCGATGTCGACATCCCTGGCTTCGAATGGACGTCGCCGACGCCTTCTGCCGACTCGATCGTTGTGTATGTCTCCCGGTCGGAGGGCAACGACTCGAACTCGGGCATGAGTCCGACGGCGCCGGTCCGAACGATCGACAAGGCGTACTCGCTTCTTCGCGATGGGCATCCGGACTGGATCCTCGTGAAGCGCGGTGACGTGTTCGATAACGAGGGCCTTGGTCGTCTCCGCACCTCGGAGCCCCGTTCGCTCTGGACCAAGAGTGGGCGGAGTGAGGCGGAGCCGATGGTCGTTTCGACGTATGGCGAAGGCCCTCGTCCGGTCATTATGCCCTACGGCGAGCACGCGATGCAGTTGACTGCGAGCCATGTTCGCTTCATCGGGCTTGAGTTCAACAACGGTGATCGCGAGACGACCGACAGGCACTTCGCGGTCCGTTTCCTCGCGCCGGGTGTGGACGTTGAGTTTGTCGACGTGCTTGCGCGTCGGTTCTCGAAGGCGTTTGTCATCCAAGCGAACCACGCGTTCGGCGAGATCGCGGACGTGCTTCTCTACCGTTGTGTTGTGCTCGATTCGAACACGGGCCGCTCTTCGGGTGCGTTCTTGTACCGGATCGAGGACCTCAAGATCGTCGAGTGCGTCTTCGACCACAACGGCTGGCTTCCCGGTAGCACGCCTTCGATCTTCAACCACAACATCTACACCAAGGAGTGCTACCCCTTCCTCCTCCAGGACAACATCCTCTCGAGGGGTGCGAACTTCGCGGCGACGTCATCGAACGACGATGTTGACCAGCTCGCTCGCGACCTGACGTTCCGTGGCAACTTGCTGATCGGGAACGGAGGGGCGTTCACGATCGGTAAGACGGGCCCGGCTCAGCCGGTCCGCAACATCGTGCTTGAGGGCAACGCGGTGGTCGACTCGGGTCACCGTTGGGCGCTCGCGAGCGGGGAGGTCCGCGAGGGCTCGGCCTTCGGGTTCGACCTCTCGGATGCCAACGGGATCTCGATCGCAGAGAACGTCTTCCTGAACTCGCCCGAGACGTTCAGTGTGTCGAGCTTCGGCGTCCGCTTTGGTCCGCAGAGCACGGACGTCAGCGTGATCGGCAACTACGTCAGCGTGTACGATGATTGGGCGATGTACATCGACTACGCCAACCCGGACCTTCTCTACCTCGATAACACTGTGTACGGCGGCCTCGCGGCCCCCGATGGCACCCCGACGCTCGAGGCGTACGACGCGCTCATCGGCGGCGCCGGCACGATCGAGTCGTTTATCGAGGGCGCCCGCAACCAGTCGATGGCCGACTGGCAGTACGAGTACACCCCGGCGGCGGTGATCAGCTACCTCCGCGGCGCGATCAACGGGAACTGACCTTGAAGGTTGAGGTATCCCATCAGATTTTTGCTCCCTCAGCGGGGAGCCCCCAGTGAATCTCGGCGTCTTGATCCCGGAGTTCCCGGGACAGACGCATTCCTTCTTCCTGCGGGAGATCCGCGCTCTTCGCGACGCGGGTCACACCGTCCGAACGCTGAGCACGAGACCGCCGCCCGAATCGGAACGCTCGCGGAGCGATGACTCGGAGTCGGAATCGAAGCGGTGCGTGTATCTCGGGGAGCCGGGGCGTTTGATCGGGGCGAGTCCGGGTGGGGCCGTTTCATCGCTTGTGAACGCCGGTCGGCTTGGCAAAGTACTAGGGCGTGCATCGGCTTCGGAGCGCGTCGCGCTCGCGAAGCTGTTGCTTCCGGCGGCGGCGCTCGTTCAGGTTGCGCGGCGCGAGGGCATCGAGCATGTTCACGTGCATTCGGCCGCGAACGCGGCGTTGGTGGCGACGCTTGCGAAGCTTCTCGGTGGCCCCGGGTACTCGCTGACGTTGCACACGCGGATCGATGCGTTCGGTGGCATGCAGGACTTGAAGTGGGAACACGCGTCGTTTGGGTTGTTGGTCGCGGAGGCGTTGCGGGACGGGCTGCTCGAAGAGGTTGGGTACCCGGAGCTCGTCCCGCCTCTCACGGTGGCCCCGATGGGAATCGATCCGTCGGCGTTCCGTGTGACCGATGAGGAACGCGAGGCACGATGGCGACGCACGGCGGGGGACCCGTTTCGTGTGGTGACGTGCGGGCGGCTTCACGTGGGCAAGGGGCACTCGGATCTCATCGAGGCGGTGGCGATGCTCCGGGGCCGATCCGTGGAGACGTCGCTTGAGATTATTGGGGAGGGGCCAGATCGACCTCGGCTCGAAGCGGTCATCGGTGACCTGGGGCTTGGGGAACGGGTGACGCTTCTCGGGCGGCTCGAGCAACACGAGATCCGCGATCGGCTCGCCTCAGCCCATGCGTACGCGCTCGCGAGCCACAACGAGGCGATCGGCGTCGCCACGATGGAAGCGATGGCGGCCGAGTTACCGGTTGTGGTTACCGATGTCGGTGGCGTCGGTGAACTTGTGAGGCACGAAACCAATGGTCTGATGGTGTCACCGGAGAGGCCCGGACTGGTTGCGGACATGCTCGGCCGGCTGGCGGAAGGCCCGGAATTCGCTCGTCGATTGGCTGAGGCGGGGCACGAGACGGTTATCGAGGGGTTCACGTCTGAGGCGAGGGCGCGGAGACTGATGGGAGCGCTCGAAGCTCGGGGGGCGAGCGAGCCGATATCGTCGCACGCGTGACCCATCAATTCCCACAACCCGACGAACGGCCGCTCTCGGAGCGGAGGCCCAGGGTCTTGCTGCTGGCCGAGGCGGCCAACCCAGACTGGCAGTCTGTCCCGCTGATTGGCTGGTCGCTCGCGGAGGCGATCCGGAGGGTGGCCGACGCTCACCTCGTGACGCAGATCCGGAATCGCGACGCGATCGCGGCCCGGGGCTGGGTTGAGGGGGAAGATTTCACGGTTATCGATACCGAAGACGTCGCGGGCCCGATGTACAAGCTGGGTGAGGTGCTCCGGCTCGGAAACAACCGAGGATGGACGACGCTGATGGCGTTGACCTCTGTGGCTTATCCCACGTTTGAGAAACGGGCGTGGAAGGCGTTTGCGCCGAAGATCGAGGCGGGCGCGTTCGACGTGGTGCACCGGATCACGCCGATGAGCCCGACGCTGAATAGCCCGATGGCGAAGCTTTGCGAGGGCGTTGGCGTGCCCTTTCTGCTCGGGCCTATGAACGGCGGGCTGGCGTGGCCGAAGGCGTTCAACTCCATCCGACACCAAGAACGTGAGTTCGCGTCGTACTTCCGGTGGGTGTACACGCTCGGGCCCGGATACACGGCGACGCGGCGGTACGCGACCGGGATTTTGTGTGGTTCGACCGACACTCTCGAGCAACTGCCGGCGTGGGCGAAGGACAAGGCCCGCCTAATGCCCGAGAACGCGATCGATTCGGCGCGGTTCCCGAGGCGGCGCGAAGCTCGGGACGACGGTCCGCTGGGCCTTCTCTTTGTCGGGCGGCTTGTTCCTTACAAGGGCGTCGACATGCTCATCGACGCGGCGGGTTCGATGCTCGCCGATGGTTCTGCGACGTTGAAGGTCGCTGGCGATGGTCCTGAGAGGGAACGTCTTGAGACGTTGCTCGAGGGGTACGTCGGGAAAGAGCGTGCGTCGGCGTCGTTCTTAGGGCGCGTGCCTCACACGCAGGTCAACGAACTGATGGTTGAGGCGGATCTGTTCGTTTCGCCGGCGGTGCGTGAGTTTGGCGGTGGGGCGGTGCTCGAGGCAATGGCATGCGCGACTCCGCCGGTGTATGTCGCGCACGGTGGCCCAATGGATATCGCGACCGAGGACACCGGGTTCGCGCTCGCTCTGACGGATCGCGAGGGAATTGTCACCGAGCTTCGCGAACTGCTCGCGGAGCTCCGGGCAAACCGGGGCGAGGTGAACCGGAAGGGTGAAGCTGCGTTTGAGCGCGTGCGGAGCAAGCTCACGTGGGATCGCAAGGCGGAGCAGCTGATCGAGGTGTACCAGGCGCTCGGCGAAGGGCGTCCGATGCCCTCGTTCTTCGAACGGGGACGTTGACGTTTAGAGCAGGTTTGATCGCTCCGTGGCGGCCTCCGCCCGCACACTCGCTTGTGGAAAGCCGCGCCTGAGCCGGCGGGCTTCCCGTGGCGCGAACCTCACGCTCGACGCTACACCCGAAGTGAAGACGCTCTAAGCCTTAAAAAGCGTTGGAGCCTGCCCACGGGGAGCCCGAGCTTCTTGAGCATGCCAAGGACTTGAGGGGCCGACCCGCTGGCGGGGATGATCGCGACGACTTGTATCGCGAGGACCATCGCACCCGCCAGGGCGCCCAACGCAACGACCGCGAGGGTATCGAGGCCGGCGGCGGTGGCGCTGCGCTCGGCGAACCATACGGCGAGTGATCCGACGAAGGCGAAGGCAAACGTGACCGACGTGAGCACGATGTCGTTGCGGAGGTCCATGAGCCGGTCTTTGCGGAGGCCCAACGTGACGACCACCGCACCGAGCAGAGGGCCGGCGACGAGTCCGACGATGAGGCCCGGTAAGCCGGCGACCTGGTGTCCGAAGTAGGCCCCGCCGGCGGAACCGATGAGGCGGGCCGCGTTCGAGAAGGCGAGGAGGCGTCCGTTCCCGAGGGTTATCAGGGCCCGGTCTTTGGTGCCGAAGAGCACGGCGCCCCACATGGGGATGCAGAGCCAGCGAGCGAGATTGCCCGACGCGGCGTATCGCTCGTCGTAGAGCACGTTGAAAAACGTGGGACCAAAGATGCCGACTCCGGACGTGATGAGGCTCGAAACGGCGAGTAGGGCACCGCGGCTTCGCCGGAACGCGGAACGGAAGTCACCACCGGACTCACGTTTCTTCTCAGAGATCGCCGGGAAGAGCACGGACGCGGCGAAGCGGTTGGAAATTTCCTTGGGCTGGGCAGCGAGGACGAGGGCGACGGAATAGAGGCCGAGCGTCGCCGCGTCGATGAGCCTGGCGAGGATAATACGGTCGATCTGCCCAGCGCCGAACGTGAGAGCGGTGCTGAAGAAGAGCCAGCCTCCGAGCCCGAGTTGCTCTTTCGCGGCGGCTTTCTCGATGCGCATCCGGTGGGAGACACCCTTGAGCAGGAAGAACTCGACGCTGACCGACATGATCGCGTTGGCGATGTTGCCGTAGATGATCGAGAGGACGCCGTGGCCGGCCCAGGCGAAGCCAACGGTAATGAAGAGCGTCGCGAACCCGACGCAGGCGTTCATGATCGTGATGCGGCCCAGGTCGAGGTTGCGGTTGGCCATGATGTGGTTCATGGACCGGAACCCGCCGATGAGCAATCCGAGGCTGGCCAGGGGGAGCAGCGGCTCAAGGTAGAGCGCCATGTCTGGGCCGCCGATGGTCACGGCCAAGGGGCCGGCGAAGACCGAGCAGACGAGTGCGAGAAGGAGGCCGCGGATCGCCTGGAGTGTCCAAGCGGTCTGAAGGAACGCCTCGTCGTCGCGGTCGGACCTGATGATCGCGGCTTGTACGCCCACGTCTGAAAGCATGTTGAGGCCGTGGGTGACGACGCTGACGAGGGCCATCAACCCGAAGGCCTCTGGGAAAAGCAGTCGGGTGAGGATGAGACTCCGGCCCATCTGAAGGGCCATCGCGATCGGGCGTTGGGCCGCGATCCAGCCCGATGCAACGACCGCGCGCTTCGCGATGCTGGGCTGCGCTTCGGGTGTCTCTGGTGAAATGTGCGAGGCCGCCTGCGTCATCCGGCGAGAGCCTTCGTTGCCAGTTCCCCGACGCGCTTTGAGAAGACGTCGAAGGAGTACTGCTCGAGGATCGCCTTTCGGCCTTGGCAGGCGAGTGAATCCCGGAGTTCGGGTTCGCGGAGCAGGCGAACGCACGATTCGGCGAGTTGGGCATCGTCGTGACCGGAGAGCACCGAGGTGCCATCCTTGAGAGCGTGGTCATAGCCTCGAAGGGCGAAGGCGCTCACCACGGCGGCACGCCCGAAGTAGTACGTTTCCGCGACCTTGATGTTTGTTCCGCTGCCGGAGTGGATCGGGACGACGGTCGCGGCGGTTTCCGAGTAGGCGTCGGCGATGTCTTCGACAAGGCCCCGGAACTCGACGCCCTCGGGTTCGCCGGTCTTTCGCTTCACTGCTTCGATGTTCCCGCTTCCGACGATGAGAAGCTTGGCGTCGGGGACGCGTTCCCGAACAGCCGGCCAGGATGCGGCGAGGAAGCGTTCGAGCCCGAAGACGTTGGGGTTGTGGCTCAGGCTACCGACGAAGAGCAGGGTACGATTCTCAGGGTCGGCGGGGGTCGGATCCAGGTCCGGGCGCTCGTAGCTGGCGTAGGGGATGTTGGGCAGTACGGTCGCGTCTTCGAGCCCCTCGAACGATCGGTGCGATTCGTTCGCGATCCAGCGCCCGGCGTAGCGACGGAAATGGACCGGGAGCTTGGAACGCAGGCGTGCGAGGCGGCGCTTCTGCAGCAAGAGCGGGATGCCCTTGCCTCGTGCGCCGGCGATCGAGCGTTCGATCATCTCGGTTTGCAGATCGTCGACGTCGAGGAGCGTCGGTGCGAGGTCGAGGGCGCCGGTTTTACCCAGCACGTTCGCGTAGCGACCCACAATGAGGTCGATGTTCTCGCGATGGACGATGTCAGAGACGACCTCGAAGAGGTGTTTCTGAGGGACGTACTCGCGGTCGGCGTCGCCGATGCCTCTTGCGAGGTACTCGACCCGCCGGGGGTTGAAGCCATGGATGAGCTTGAAGAGTCCGGTCTCGCCCATCTCGAGTGCTTCGAGAAAGTCGGCGACGTTGTGGGATTCTCTGAGGGAAGCCTTGGCTTCGTCGCTGACGACCTTGCGAGGCTCAGCGATCGCAACCGTTGTGACGTCGCCGATCTTACGGAGCGACTCATAGAACAAGTGGTTGCGCTGGGCGGCACCGGTGAAGGGCGGGGCGGGGACGCCGGCGCACACGAAGAGGATGGAAGGACGGCTCATCCGCGTTCGGTTCCGTTTGGCGGTGGTGCATCGGCGCGTTCGATCACGCCGGCTCGGGCCAGGCAATCGGCGACGACTTCGGCGCCGCGCGTTCGATAGAAGTGTTTGCAGGCACGCTCGCGGGCCGAATCGCTCATGGCTCTGGCTCGCTCCGGATCCCGGGCGATGCGTTCGATCGCGTCGGCCGTCGCCTCGTGGTCTTCGAGTCCGACCAGTTCGCCTTGTTCGCCTGAGAGGACGATGTCGAGGATGCCCTCGACGCCCGTCGCGACGACCGGTGTTCCCATCGAGATCGACTCGATCACGGCGTTGCCGAGGCCCTCGGAGAGGGAGACGTGCACGAAGGCGTGCGATTGTGCGTGGAGCCTACGAACCTCGGCGGGGTCGACGACGCCGTGGAGCTCGATGGCGTCGGTGATGCCGAAGCCCTCGGCCAACTCGCGGACGTGGTTGACGTAGTCGGTCGTGCTCAGATCGCCGGCGTGGGCCCAGCGTGCGTCTATGCCTCGGGATCGGAGTTGCGCAATGGCGCGGACGACGGTTGCATGTCCCTTGACGCCGGACATGCGTCCGCAGCTCAGCAGACGGAGTGGGCCCGAGCCGGTCCATGGTTCGTAGGGCGTTGTGCGGCGGAACTCGTCGGTGTCGACGCCCCTCGGGGAGAGTGCGACGAGGTTCGGCATGCTCGCGTCGCCCAGGGTCTGGCGGGCCTCATCGGCGAGGAAGCGCGAGATGGGCGTCGCAAAGGTCGCGTTCGACCATTTTGCGCGCTGGTTGGGCCCGGCGGACTTGATCGAGTGACCGGCGGCCACGCTGTAGGTGATCCCGCTGAGCTTGTGCGCGAGCATCGCGACCTGGGACGCGTTCTCGGTGAAGCCGACGTGGACGTGTCTGATCCCATGCTCGTTGCACGCGTCGACCAAGGCAGCGGCGGCGGAGAGCCAGAGCAGCGACTGGGTCTTGTACTTCCTTCCGCCTTCGCTCGCGAGGGCGGCGTTGATCGCGCCGAAGACGCCCGGAACGGCAAGGCCTCGGAGCGCCACGGACGGGAACCGCTTCAGCACCCGTTGATCGATGTACTCGGTCTGGTCTGTCGCGTCTCGACGCCAGCCGTCGGCGTTGGGGGCATTCTCGGGCATACGGGTCGAGAGGGCGGTGACGTCCAGTCCGAGTGATCTGAGTTGGCAGATTTCTCGCCAGAAGAAGGTGTGCGACGAGCGCGGAAAGTGCCCGACGAGGTATCCGATACTTCCTCGGAACTTCGGCAGGGTGCGCGTGAACCGGTTTTGGGTTGGCGGCTCGGACAGAGCGGTACCTGATTCTGGTGGTATTTCGCTCATCGCATCCTCGCCCCGCGCTGGGTCCATCCGCTGACACCGGGTCATCGGTGCGTGGACGTGAGCGGTTTGACCGTGTTGGCCACCATCGGCGAAGTCTAGTGCGAGTCGGAATGCCCGAGGGTTCGCAAGCGGACTCGCCCGAGTGGCTTCCAGCGCCGATGAACCGCCGGTCCGGGGCGATCCAGGAGACCCCGGGCGACGTACTCGAGTTGGCCCGCCGCCCGTCGATTCGCCTCGCTGTCATGAACGCCTTCGTCACCATCGTCCTCGTCGTCGCCACCTTGGCGATTTGCGTGTCCTGCATCACGGTGCGGACCCCTCGGGCGTTTTGCACGATTCTGGCGATGGCCTGGCTTTTTATGCCGGCTGGAACGATCGACCTGCCCGGTCTCCCGGGTCTGAACAAGGTCACCGGCGTCGGATTGGCCCTGTTGGCTGGCGCCTTGATGAGCCCGATGGCGAGGCCGATCCGCTTCCATTGGGTCGACGGTGCGGTCCTCATGTTTGGCATCGCGCCGCTCGCGTCGAGCTTGACCAGCGGTCTGGGTCTGTACGACGGCGTGTCCTCGGTCATGGTCCAGGTCTTGACATGGTCCACGCCCTACCTCGCGGGGAGGATGGTCTTACACGGCCGGGCGGGTCTTGAGGGTGTGCTGTTCGCGATCGGAGTCGGCGGGATCGTGTACGTCCCGCTCTGCGTTCTCGAGTTGGCGATCAGTCCTCAGTTGCACCGGATCGTGTACGGCTTCCACCAGCACGCGTTTATTCAGACGGTGCGAGGGGATGGCTTCCGTCCGATGGTGTTCATGCAGCACCCGCTCGCGACGGCGCTCTGGATGGCAACGGCGACGATTGCGTTGCTCGGGTTGCGGACGACGGCGAAGTCGGTGATGGCGAAGACGGTTTGGACGGTGAGCGCTGTCGTTGTTGGGATTGTGACGGTTGCGTGTAAGTCCGCCGGTGCCTTTGTGCTGTTGCTCGGTGCTCTCGGTGGGTTCTTTGCTGCGACGTCGGTCGGGTTTATTTGGCCCCTCTATGCGATGGCCCTTGTGCTGCCGGTGTTTATCGGGTTGCGTTTGATCGGGATATCGCTCGGTGACCTCGTCGTCGAGTTGGCGGGCGTGTTTGAAGAGGGTCGGGCGATGTCTCTCCAGACGCGTCTCGACAACGAGGAACGTCTCCTCTTTAAGGCGTTCGAGCGGCTGGTCTTTGGCCATGGGAGCCAATTCCACATCAAGGACGTGTTCGGCGACGCGGAGACGACGGCCGACAGCATGTGGATCATTGCGTTGGGCCGCCAGGGGCTTTTCGGGTTCATCGGCTTTGTCGGCATGCTCGCGGGCGCTCCGCTCGCGGCGATCCGAGGGGCGGCCCAGCGGCGTTCGACGGGCCGGAGGAGTGAGTCGGCGGTGAAGGTCGCGGTTCTGATCATCGTGATGGTCTTCGCGATGGACTGCATCTTCAATGCGATGTTGAACCCGATCATCGTGATGGCGGCGGGGGCGTTGGTGACGAACCGGATGCCGGCGCCGGTGCGCAGGCGGCGGAGGCGATTGAAACCGGTCGGTCCGGTCGATGAAACGAAGGCGGATGAGGCATCCGGCGGACTCGGGCCAGGGTTTGGGACGATCAAGTGATGAGAACCGCTGTTGTCATCGTGAACTACCGGGTGGCGTCGCTGACTGTCGAGGCGGTCGATGCGCTGCTCACGGACGGTGGTTTCGATGGCGAGATCGTCGTTGTTGACAACCTCTCACCGGATGATTCGGTGAAGGTGTTGGGCGACGCGTTTACCCAGCCGTCTCGCCGCGACCGGTGCACGCTGGTGCCTTCGGATCGGAACGGGGGCTTCGCGGCGGGCAACAACGTCGGTCTCAAGCATTTGCTCGGTCGCGACGATCCGCCGGACGCGTTCCATCTGATCAACCCGGACACGATCGCGGCGATCGACGCGACGCCTGCTTTGGTCCGGGCGGCGATGTCGGATTCCAAGGTTGGGATCGTCGGGAGCCGCATGAAGGGGCCCGATGGCGAGTGGCAGGCCTCGGCGTTCCGGTTCCCCAACTGCATGGGCGAGTTCGAGCGCGGCGCGATGACGGGGCCGGTGAGCAAAGCTCTCCGCTCGAAGCTCGTGCCGATCGACGTCGGGGATGATCCGGTCGACGCTGACTGGGTGTCGGGAGCGAGCTTCCTGGTGACGCGCGAGGTGATCGATCGAATCGGGCTGATGGACGAGGGGTTCTTCCTCTACTACGAAGAGGTCGAACTGTGCTGGAGGGCAAAGCAGGCCGGCTATCGCGTGCGGTATGAGCCCGGCTCGGTGGTCGTACACCTTGAGGGGCAGTCGACGACCACGGCCGACAAGCGGCCGGTGCTCAAGTCTGCTCACTGGTACAACTCGCGGCGGCGATACTTTGAACGGACGGGCGGGCGGGCGCGCGCCAGGTTGGCGGATGCGAGTTACCTTTCTGGTGCGGCGCTGCGTGCGATAAGAGACGTGGGTTCGGGCGGGCCGAAGGCGTGGGGTGAGCTGCGAGGGGCGCTCTCGAAGGCGACGAAGCACGGGGCAGAACGGGGGGACGGATGACGGCGCGGCTCGGGTTCGTCGTGATCGGGCGGAACGAGGGGCAGCGCTTGGTGCGTTGCCTTGAGTCGGTCCGCGATCGCGCGCCGGGGGCTCGGTTGGTGTACGTCGACTCGGGTTCGACGGACGGGAGCGCGGAGACGGCGGAGAACATCGGCGCGATCGTCGTCAGGCTCGATCCTTCGAGGCCTTTCAGTGCGGCGCGAGGGCGGAACGAGGGCTTTGAGGCGTTGCACGCCGCGAGTCCCTCGGTTGAGTTCGTCCACTTTGTGGATGGCGACTGCGAGATTTCTGAGGGCTGGCCGGCCAAGGTGGTCGGTGCCTTCGATGCGGAGCCCAAGCTTGGCGTCGTGTGCGGGATGCTCCGAGAGCGGTACCCCGAGCGATCGGCGTACAACCGCTTGTGCGACGTGGAGTGGAACGCCGCGGTGGGTGACGTGGCGTCGGTCGGGGGCAACGCGGCGTACAGAGCGGGTTTGTTCGGCGAGAGCGGCGGGTTCAACGAGCGTGTTGTCGCCGGCGAGGAGCCTGAGCTGTGCTTCCGGCTTCGGAGCGAAGGCTGGACGGCCCGGCGGCTGGGCGAGTCGATGGCGCTGCACGACGCGGCGATGACCCGGTTTGGCCAGTGGTGGAGACGGGCGGAGCGTGCGGGGCTCGCGGCGGCACAGGGGGCGTGGCTGCACGGGCGCGGTCCGGATCGATGGCACGTCAAGACGGTTGTTTCGATGCTGGCGTGGGGGCTTGGTGTCCCCGTCGTCGGGCTTGCTTTGAGTCCGTTTACCTTTGGTTTGTCGATCGTGGGGGCCCTGGGGCTCTTCGCCCTGCTCGCTTTCAGGGTCTGGCGTGGGGCGGTGCGGATGCACGGCTCGCGTCCCGGGCTGAAGCTCTACGGGTTCTTCGTGGCGCTCGGGAAGACCCCGCAGTCGCTTGGCGTGATCCGCTTTGCGTGGCGCACTGTGCGTGGGGCGACCCCGACGGTGCTCGAGTACAAGGACGCCTCGGGTGGCGCTCGGCCGGTGGTTATGTACTTCGCGACGCACTTGCCCAAGCGGAGCGAGACGTTCGTCTACCGCGAGGTCTTCGGGCTTCGGAGCCGGGGTTGGCAGGTCTTCCCACTGAGCGTGCGGTCACCGGAGCCTGGTGAAGACGATCCGTTGCTCGGGGAACTCGCGGATCAGGCGACGAAGGTGTATGACGGGGTCAAGCCGTTTGTCGATGGCCTTCTGGAACTCGTGTCGCGGCCTCTGACGACGACCTCGACGTCGGTCTTGGTATTGGGTGATGCGCTGGGTTCCGAGCCGAGGTCGGTTTCGGAGCGCGCTAAAATCGTTGTGCAGGGCTTTGCGTCCCTTCGCGCCGCGAGGGTGGGTCGTCGGGCTCGTGTTGGGCATGTTCACGCGCACTTTGCGCACGTGCCGGCGACGTTCGCGATGTACACCGCGAAGCAACTCGGTGTCCCGTTCAGCTTCACTGGTCACGCGAACGATCTCTTCCAGAATCGGTCGTTGCTCGCGGCGAAGCTCGGTCGGGCGTCTTTTGTTTCGTGTATCAGCCAATGGCATCAGAGCTTCTATCGCGAGGTCGTTGAAACGCTCGACGCGTCGAAGCTCCGAGTGATCCGGTGCGGCGTCGATGTCGACGAGTTCACTCCATCTGGGGATGAATGCGCACCGGGGACGCGGATCGTTTCGGTCGGACGGTGTGTTCCGAAGAAGGGGCTGGATCTGCTCATTGAAGCTGTCGCGGCGCTCTCGGGACGTGGCGTGGGCGTGACGTGTGAGATCATCGGGGACGGCCCCGAGCTCGAGCGTCTTCGGGCTTTATCGGCCGAGCGGGGTGTGACGGACGTGGTGACCTTCCGGGGCGCGATCCCGAATCGGGAGGTTCGGGAGGCGTTGTCGCGAGCCGATGTGTTCTGTCTCCCCTGCCGTGTGGACGGCGCGGGCGATAAGGACGGCATACCGGTGGTGCTGATGGAGGCGATGGCGTGCGGCGTGCCGGCGGTCTCGGGAGACCTGCCGGCGATCCGCGAGTTGATCGAAGACGGCGTGACCGGGCGGCTCGTGCCCAATGAAGACGCCGATACACTCTCGGCGATTTTGGACGAGTTGGTAGGCGATCCGGGGCGAGCACGAGTCCTCGGAGCAGCGGGGCGGGGACACGTGATGGCGGAGTTCGGGCTGTCGACCAACATCGATCGGCTGATCGCGGCCTTCGAGGGTCGTGAGAGCCAAGCGGTATTCTCACCGGCTGACGCAAGGCCGGCTGAGGACCCGGCGCTGGGGGTGGCTTCGTGAGCGGATCGCCTTCGATTTTGATTGTGTCGCCGTGCCGCGATGAGGCGGACTACGTCGAGAAGACGCTCGGAGCGATGGCGGCGCAGACGTTGCGGCCGACCAAGTGGGTGATCGTCGACGACGGTTCGACCGACGGGACGTCGGAGATCTTGGCGAAGTGGGCCTCCGAGCATGACTGGATTCACGTCGTCGACAAACCCAATACCGGCGAACGCTCGGTGGGGCCTGGCGTCATCAACAGCTTCTACTTTGGGCTCGATCGCGAGGACTGGCGTTCGTTCGACTATGTCTGCAAGCTCGATGTCGACCTCGATCTACCCCCTGGGTACTTCGAGGGGTTGCTGAACAAGTTCGACGCCGATCCGCGGCTGGGGACGTGCTCCGGGAAGCCTTGGTTCAGGCATCCGAAGACGGGCGAGAAGCTCCCTGAGCCTTGCGGTGATGAGATGTCGGTCGGTATGACCAAGCTCTACCGCTCTTCGTGCTTCAACGAGATCGGCGGGTTTGTTCGCCAGGTGATGTGGGATGGGATCGACTGTCATCGGTGCCGGATGCTCGGTTGGCGAGCGAGGGCGTACAACGATCCGGAACTGTCTTTCGAGCACCTGCGCGCGATGGGGTCGAGTCACAAGAGCATATGGACGGGGCGTACGCGTCACGGCAAGGGCCAATGGTTTATGGGGACGAGCCCTTGGTACATGGGCGTGAGCGCCGGCTTCCGTCTCTTCCAGTTCCCGGTGCTCGTCGGATCGGCGGCGCTGCTCTGGGGGTACTTCGGCGCCGCGATGCGTGGCGAGCCCCGGTTCGGTGACGCCGAGATGCGCCGGGCGATTCGGAAGTATCAGTGGTTTGCGTTGACCAAAGGCAAGGCGTGGCTCGCGGACTATTCGGAGCCGGTCGCAGGGGGTGCCACATGACCGCAGCGCCGGCGCCGGGTGTGCGCGCCCCGGAACAGGCTTCGAGCGATTCGCCGCCCGCCGTGACTGCGGCGAGGGAGGCACGCGTCGAACTCATGGGGATGATGCTCGATCCGTTGTCGCAGGGCGAGACGGTCGAGCGGATTGTCTCTGGGGCTTCGGCGGGGCGCGGTGGTGTGGTGGTGACCGCGAACCTCGATCATCTTCGGCGGTTCCAGTCGCCCGGGCGGTACCGGACGATCGTCGAGACCGCGGATCTGGTCGTCGCGGATGGAGCGCCGTTGCTCTGGGCGTCGCGCGTTGGCGGGTGCCCGGTTCCGGAGCGGGTTGCAGGGTCGGACCTGGTTTGGTCGATCTCGGAGGCTTCGGCGAAGGCTGACGTTGGTGTCTTCATGCTGGGGGGCGATCCGGGGACGGCGGAGCGGGCTGGCGAGGTGCTCTGCGAGCGCTACCCCGGGCTTCGGATTGCCGGCGCGGACTGTCCGCCCTTCGGCTTCGAGAAGGACGAGGCGTACGTCGAAGGACTCAAGACAAAGCTCCGCCGATCGGGGGCGGGCGTGGTGTTCGTGGCGCTCGGGTCGCCGAAGCAAGAGTTCGTGATTGACGACCTGCGTTCGACGTTGCCGTCTGCTTGGTGGCTGGGGATCGGGATCAGCTTTAGCTTTGTTTGTGGGGACGTGCAGCGGGCGCCCAGGGCCCTTCAGGTTCTTGGTCTGGAGTGGGTACACCGACTCGCCCAGGAGCCGCAGCGTTTGGCCAAGCGATACCTCGTTGAGGGGCTTCCGTTCGCGGCCGGCTTGTTTGCACACGCGATGGGGCGCCGCGTGCGGGGTGGCCGGCGGAGACAGAGCGCATGACCTATGTCGGCAAGTACACCGGATCGAAGACGCTGATCGCGGCGAGGCTGAAGCGGTTGGCGATGGAACGATCGCTTCGGAGCCTGGTGAAATGGGCTCCGTTGACCGATCCGGAGCCTGGGTACACGGTGATCATCGGAGGGGTGTGGCGGTTGCGGGAGTTGGCGGCCGCGAATCTACGTTTCATTGCTCAGCAAGACGCGCCGCGGATGCGTGAGGTCATCCTTGCCTTCGACGCTTCTGATGAAGAAGCAACGCCCGAAGAAGTCGCCAAGCTCACGGCTCACGCCGGAGATGTCCCTGTCCGGGTGCTGACGTGCACACCCGGGCAACTGAGGGTGGCGAGATTCTGGGAGTGGGGGTGGGTCTACGCCTGGATGAACTGGGCGAGGGGTATCGCAGAGTCTCGCACTTCCCACGTCTTGCTCCATGATCTCGACGCGATCCCGCTCGAGCGGTCGTTCTTTGAACGCCGGTACGACATGGCGGTCGAGAGCGAGTGTGATTTCTACGGCGTGTCCTGGTATGAGGGCAACGGGGTTGAGACGAGAGATCGGATCACCCGGACGTACGAGATGGTGATGAACGCGGCCGCGGTCCGGTCCAACTTCAAGCCGATCGATGGGTTCAACAAGGTCGCTCGGTTCAACGCAAGAACATTCGACTTCGACACGTTCTGCTACATGCAGTTTGTCCATCGTCGCTCGGGGTACGCCGATACCGCTGAGGGCGATCTTGTGCACCCCTCTCAGATGATCACGAACGTGGTCGACCTGATGACCGGGAGGCTCCGCGGCATCGACCCGACGAAGACGAATCTCCCGCTGATGCCTGTGTACCTAATCGCGGGCGGCGACCCAGAGTCGGCGCGTTCGATTATCGCAAAGAACGGCTCGACTCAGGGGCGGTCGATCGAATTGCTCGGTAAGACCCTCGACCTGTCGAAGTATCGGCGCGGGCATTGGGAGTGGGTGCGAGGTCAGGCGGAGCGGCTCGCGGACCGGTTGCCGGGCGCTGACAAGAACCTCGCGCACGAGTACCTTGAGTACGTCGAGCGCGTGGTCCCGGAATAGGAACGCGAGATGACGCTTCCCAACTTTCTCGTCATCGGGAGCCCCAAGTGCGCGACAACAGCGATCTGTCGTCACCTCGACGCGCACCCGGAGATCTGCTTCAGCAAGCCGAAAGAGCCTTTCTATTTCTGCTGGGAGAAGTTCTTTAAGCGTGGAGTGGGGTGGTACGAGTCGTGCTTCGAGCACGCGGCGGGTGAGCCGGCGGTGGGGGAGGGAACGACGCACTATGCGCTGGTCGAGACCTACCCGATGGTCATCGACCGGATCCGCGAACTGTTGGGCGAGCCGAAGATCGTGTTCTGCGTCCGGCATCCCTTCGAGCGGATGCAGAGCGAGTGGGTCGAGCTCCGCAGCCAGGGGCTCACGATGAAGCCCTTCGCCGATGACCTGCGGTCGAACGGGTGGTACATCGACGGCTCGATGTACTGTCGCACGCTCGACGCGTACGCCGAGGCGTTCGGTGAGCGGAACGTCCATTGTGTTATCTACGACGACTTTAAGGCCGACGCGGCGGCGTCGATGTCGACGATGTTCGGTTTCCTGGGTGTTGACACGGCGTTCATGCCGCGCGGACTCGACGTGAAGGTGTACGGCAGCGCCGGGAAGCGCGAGGACCGCCCATTGGTGAACTTTCTTCGCCGGAGCGTCCCGGGATTCGATGCCCTTCGCAACGCGTCTCCGGGCAAGTTTCGGTCGATGGCGAAGAAGTACCTCAAGAAGCCGATCGAGGGGCATCCGGAATGGGACGACGAGTCGAGATCGTGGGCTCGGGAGCGTGTCGCGGACAACGTGAGGGCGTTCCTGCGCCGCGTTGGGCGCGAGGATCTCGAGGCAAGCTGGCTGGGGGGAACGGCGTGATGTCAAACGAGGGTTTGCCGTCCTGGACGTGGTGCATCGCGACGTACAACAGGCACGACGTGCTCGAGCGAGCCTGTGCGTTGGCGCTCGCGCAAACGGTGCCTCCCAAAGAGATCGTGATCACCGATGCGAGCCCCGAGTGGGAGCCCGGGCGGGCGCGGATCGATCGCGTCATCGGGCTCGCGGTCGATGCGGGCGTGCCTACGCCCCGACTGAGCTACGAGAAAGCCTCGAAGGCGTCCCTCCCGGCGCAGCGCAACGAGTCGATCGGCCGCTCTGAGTCTGACATTTTGATCATGTTCGATGACGATACGCTGATGTTCCCTGACACGGCCGAGCGGTTGCTCGAGGTCTACGCGAGAGATACGCAGGGCGTGGTCCAGGGCGTGTCTGCGAAGGACTCGCCGGCGGTGCCGGTCGACCCGGATTGGACGCCGTGGGCATCTGGTGGGACAACACCGGCTGGGTCGGCTGCTTCGGGTGCTTCGGGGCCGTCGGCAAACGGAGCGGCATTTGAATCGGTTCCCAAGCGGTCGAGGCACCCGGTGGTCCGCGCGGTGCGGTCTGCGTTGAGGGCCGATGAGCGCTTTGTGCCGTACGACCCTTCGCCGAGTGCGCACGAGATTCCGGCTTCACTCAACGGGATCGAGTTGCGGTCGTGGCAGACGGCGGCGGGGTACTGCCTGTCGGTGCGTCGCGAGGCGGCGCTCCGCGAGCCCTTTGAGGCAAGGCTGAAGGGCTATAGCCCCGGTGAAGACTCAGACGCGACGTATCGTCTTACGCGGCACGGTCCTCTGCTGCATCGCCCCGACGCACGCGTGCATCACATCGAGGCGCCGGGGGCACGCTTTGGGATGTTCCGCCGGACGGCGTTGGGGGCGCTCAACCCGCTGTTGCTCCACCGGGTGCACTCGACGGATCGTGCGTTCTCCGAGCGTGAGAACCGTTCGCTCCTCCGGCGGAGGCTTCTCATCGAGCTCGCGAAAGACGCACAGAACCTCGACTGGCGTTTCCAACGCTCGCGGGGCATAGGGTTCGCGCTGCGTCACGTCGGCGAGATCATGCACGCCGATGACACCGAACTCGACGCGGTGTTCGAGCGGTTTCAGTCGATCTAGAGCAGGCTTGATCGCCCCGTAGCGGCCTCTGCCGCACGCTCGCCTGCGAAAGCCGCGCCGGAGTCAACCCGGCGGGCTTTCGGTCGAGAAAGCTGAATCGTGGCGCTACACGTTCAGTGAGGACGCTCTCGCTATGAGCGGCGGCGACGGAGCGGCGCTCACCACCTGCGAACACGAAAGCGGCGGTGCTCGGTGCTGGGATGTTCAGCAGGATGTTGTCGAGGGCGAACATCTCGAAGACGAATTCTAATGCGACGATGGTCCGACATCGGCTGGTGACTTGTAAGCGGCCAAGCGCGTTTCGATTGTGATTTCAGGGCGCCCCTCGACCGGCTCGGTTGGGGGGGCGTCTTTTTATTCTGCCCGGAATAGGTGGTCCGTGTTGTTGGCCGGAGCGTGATCATGCACTCAATTGGGTGCTGCGACGGTGACTCAGCACACTTCCGGGGTGAGCGGTGGTGAAGTGTGTCCAGATTTCGCATTTGGATGACCGGAAAGTTAATCTGGGCAAAAACCGCGATCTCGAAAGCGGTGTTTTTGGGACTTTCCACGATTGCGTCCTCGGTTCCGGGGGCGTCAAGGAGCACGCACGATGAACGGGTCTCTTGGCAGGGCATTCTGGCCGGCATCAGTGGTAGCGCTTACATCAATCTCGGGTCTCGCGTCCGCGTTCCCGTCATGGATCGGTGTCTACGGGGGATACCAGCGTCACGACGGCGCGAACCCAGGCGAGTTCACCATTTTGATGAACCAGGATTACTGGGGCTTGCACGCCGAAGTCGGCATGCGTGTGGACGGGGGCTCGTGGGCGACGCACGCGATGTCGTACGCAGGCAACGCCTCGGGGAACTCGATCTGGACGTACACCCCTGGGTCGCCTGTGACACCCGGCAGCACCGTCGAGTATTACTTCCACGGCTACGACAACTGGGGCGGGCACATTTATGACAACAACGGAGGAGCGAACTACTCGCACCTGGCGCCGCTGATTCCGTCGAGCAAGTCTGGCATGGGCGCGTGGGTCGATTCGGGCGATACGACGTTCCGGGTCTGGGCGCCGAACGCGACATCGGTTTCGGTGGCTGGGACGTTCAACTTGTGGAGCGCCACGGCACACCCCCTCGCGAGTGAGGGCAACGGGAACTGGTCTATCGATGTTCCCGGTGATCAGACCGGTGAATCGTACAAGTTCGTCATCGACGGGACGCTCTGGAAAAACGATCCTCGTGCCGCGGACGTGACCAACTCGGTTGGTGACTCGATAGTGACCTTGCCGAACACGTACTCGTGGAGCTCGTTCACGATGCCCGGCTGGCACGAACTCGTGATTTACGAGATGCATATCGGGACGTTCAACGATTCTCCTGGGGGGAGCCCGGGCAACTTCCAGAGCGCGATCTCTCGTCTGAACCACCTGCAGGACCTGGGCATCAACGCGGTCAAGGTGATGCCGGTTGCGGAGTTTGCGGGCGATTTTTCCTGGGGGTACAACCCGGCGCACCCGTTCGCCCCGGAGAGCATCTATGGCTCGCCCGACGATATGAAGGACTTCGTTGATGCGTGCCACCAGCGGGGCATCGCGGTGATCATCGACGTCGTGTACAACCACCTCGGCCCGAGCGATCTCGACATGTGGCGTTTCGATGGGACCCACACCGGGGGCTACGGCGGCATCTTTTTCTTCCAGGACTGGCGAGCGGTTACCCCTTGGGGTGATACCCGTCCCGACTACGGTCGCGGCGAGGTCCGGACATTCCTACGCGATAACGCGCTCTACTGGCTCAACGAGTTCAACGCTGACGGCCTGAGGTTCGACTCGACCGTCAACATCCGCACGCAGAACAACGGCGGCGGCGGCAGCATCCCGGAGGGCTGGTCGTTGATGCAGTGGATCAACAACGAGATCGACGCGGCCGCCGGCTGGAAGATCTCGATCGCTGAAGATTTGCAGAACAACGACTGGATGACGAAGACGACCGGAGCCGGCGGTGCTGGGTTCGACAGCCAGTGGGACGCGGCGTTCGTCCACCCGATCCGCGCGGCGATCATCGAACAGAACGACGCGAACCGCGATATGTGGTCGGTGCGCAACGCGATCGCCAAGATCGACAACGGGGACCATCTCGATCGCGTGATCTACACAGAGAGCCACGATGAGGTAGCCAACGGCCACTCGCGGGTTCCCGAGGAAATCTGGCCGGGCAACGCGACGAGTTGGTACTCGAAGAAGCGTTCAACACTCGGCGCCGGCGTTGTGTTCACCAGCCCGGGCATCCCGATGATGTTCCAGGGCCAAGAGTTCCTAGAAGACGGCTGGTTCGCCGATACCGATCCGCTTGATTGGGCCAAGGCGACCACGCACGCCGGCATTACCGATCTGTACACCGATCTGATCTCCCTCCGGCGCAACCTGGGCGGCAAGACCGCCGGCCTGCGCGGCAACAACGTCAACGTTCACCACGTCAACAACACCGGCAAACTGGTCGCGTTCCATCGCTGGGACTCGGGTGGCTCGGGCGATGACGTGATCGTTGTCGCGAACTTCTCGGGCACCGGCTACAGCAGCTACAACATCGGCT
This sequence comes from Planctomycetota bacterium, assembly GCA_038748775.1. Classification (GTDB taxonomy): domain Bacteria; phylum Planctomycetota; class Phycisphaerae; order Phycisphaerales; family UBA1924; genus DAIQNV01. The sequence continues at coordinate 38,088 of JBCDIT010000001.1, read as the reverse complement.
TCCCGAGCAGCGGCACCTGGAAGGTTCGCTTCAACTCGGACTGGAACGGGTATGACCCGAGCTTTGGCAACTGGACCGCGTACGACACCAACGCGTCGTCGGGCGCGAAGGACGGGATGGGCTACAACGCCAACGTGGGCATCGGCCCCTATTCGGTGATCCTCCTCTCGAAGGACTGATGGCATGAACCGCACGGGTGGGCGGGGTACACCCGCCCTCCGGCTTTTCAATTCGGGCGGTGGGGTTCGAATACACTCGGCGTATGTTGACCCCCTTCTTCTTCGTCGTCTGTCTGTGCGTTTCGGCGGTCGCCCAGCCGTTCGCCTTTGATTCTGAGTTCCAGCACTCGATGGTCCTGCAACGCGGGGTCCCGACCGAGGTCCGCGGCACGGCGCCGCCCGGTAGCGAGGTGTCTGTCTCTCTCGCCGATCAGACAAGGGACACCGTCGCGGATGCGTCCGGACGGTGGCGGGCCGAGTTCCCATCGCGCGAGGCGTCGGGCCCGTTCGATCTGGTCGCGAGGTCGGGCGCCCAGTTCCGTAGGCGTGGTGACCTTGTCTTCGGCGACGTCTGGGTTGCGAGCGGCCAATCCAACATGGCGTGGTCTGTGGCTCAGTCGGACGACGCCGATCTCGCTCGTCGCCAGGCGGCGAGGCTGGAAGGCGTGCGTTTCCGGGTCGTTCCGATGGCGATCGAGCGTGAGCCCGTTGGTGACGAGCCGGGGGGTGAATGGGAGCGGGTTTCGGACGGCGCGGCGGATCGGGTCTCGGCGGTTGCGTTCAACTTCGCCCGCGTCGTGCACGAACGCACGGGCGTCCCGATCGGGATCATTCAGTCGGCGTGGGGTGGAAGCAGCATCGAGTCATGGATTCCCCGCGACGCGTTCGCAGAGAATGCGTTGCTGGCGTCGATTCCTTCGCGGCAGTCTTGGGAGGATGACCGAGTCCGCGACGGGGCGATCGCTCGGGCGTTCAATAAGTTCTTCGATCTTGTGATGGAGCGAACGCCTGATGAACTCAAGGCGTTGACCCGATCGGCGGACGATGCGCCGGGTTGGGTGGACGTGAGCGTGCCCGGTTTCTGGGAGGTCGCGGTTGGTAACTACGATGGGCTCGCCTGGCTTTCGCGCGATTTCGCCCTAAGCGAGGAACAGGCCGGCTCGGACGCGGTGTTGCACCTCGCGATGGTCGATGATTTCGACCGGGTCTATGTCAACGGTCGGTTCGTGGGTCAGACCGCGGGCGGCGTCCCGTCCCCTTGGACGGCGCGTCGGGCGTACCCGATCGATGCGTCGGTGCTCCGCCCTGGGACCAACACGGTTGCGGTGCACGCGCTCGATGGCGCGGGTCCGGGCGGCATCCACGGAGAACCCGATGACGTCCGGCTTGAAACAGCGGCGGGAGACGTCGCGTTGGCCGGCGTGTGGCGGCTCAAGCTCGAGCGCGATCGGCCGGTGGGGCCGGTGCCACTCAGTGCCCCGGGCGGCGTCCGGAACTTCCGGTACGCCGGCGGGATGTACAACGCGATGATCCACCCGCTGCTTGAGCAGCCCGTCGCTGGGTTCCTGTGGTACCAGGGGGAGTCGAACGCGGGCCGCCCGGCGGAGTATGCCCAGGTCTTCCCGCTGATGATCCGGACCTGGCGCGAACGGTGGGCGGTGAGCAACGGGGACCTGCCGTTTTTGTTCGTGCAACTGGCCGGCTTCCAGCCGAGACCGGAGGCGCCGGGTACCGGCGCTTGGCCGGCGCTGCGCGCCGCGCAGACCAAGACGCTGAGCGTTCCCGACACGGCGATGGCGCTTGCCCTCGACGTCGGAGACGCGTACGACATCCATCCGCGTGACAAACGAACGGTGGGCGAGCGGCTGGCGAAGGCGGCTTTGGCGATGTCATACGGCGTCGATGAGCCGTACCGTGGCCCGTCGTTCGCGAGTTCGCGACGGACGAGCCATCTCGGACGTCAGGCGATCCGGGTGTCGTTCCGCGACGCCGACGGGCTGACGACAATCGATGGCGTCGCGCCGCGGTCGTTCGCGGTTGCCGGCGATGACGGCGCGTTCCGCTGGGCCGAGGCGGAGATCGTTGGGAACAGCGTGGTCGTCTGGGCCGAGGGCGAGGACGACCCGGTGAGCGTCATGTACGCCTGGAACGACAACCCTGAGGTCAACCTCATCAACGGCGCGGGGCTGCCCGCGGTCCCGTTCCGCACCGACGCCCCGCTCGCAGGGCGAGCCGCGGGTGCGAAGGCGGGCGGCAACGACGCCGCGACGCTGTACGCCGACGAGGGCTATGAGTTGGTGTGGGCCGACGAGTTCAACATCGACGGGCCGCCGAACCCCGACAACTGGTCGTTTGAAGAGGGCTTTAGCCGCAACCGCGAGGCGCAGTGGTACCAGCCCAACAACGCGCGGGTCGACGACGGCCTGCTGATCATCGAGGCGCGGAGGGAACGTCGTGAGAATCCCGGGTTCGAGCGCGGCTCGCGGGACTGGCGCAAGCAACGCAGGTTTGCTCGGTACACGTCGTCGTCGCTCCGCACGATGGGCAAGCACGCCTGGCTCTACGGGCGTTTCGAGATGCGCGGCCGCATCGACACCCGCTCGGGCCTCTGGCCGGCGTGGTGGACCATCGGCGTTCCGGACCGCGAGGGCATCGGCTGGCCGGCATGCGGAGAACTCGACATCATGGAGTACTACCGGGGTATGGTGCTCGCCAACGCCGCTTGGAAGAGCGAAGGCGGGAACCAATGGACGGCTGAGTGGGACGCGACGCGGACCCCCCTTGAGGACCTCGGCGGCGACGCATGGTCGCAACAGTTTCACACGTGGCGCATGGACTGGGACGAGAACCGGATCGCGATGTATCTCGACGGGGTGCTCCTGAACGAGGTCGATCTGACCGAGACGATCAACCCCGACGGGACCAACCCGTTCCGCTGGCCGCATTACATGCTCGTGAACCTTGCCCTCGGCGGCGATAACGGTGGGCCGCTCGCTGAGACGGAGTTCCCAGCGATGTTTGAGATCGACTGGATCCGTGTGTACCAGCGTTCGGAGCGGTAAGCGATCTGGTCAGAGCGGGCGGAATCCGCCCGAGCCATCTTGCGTGAAGCGGAACGTCGCCTGCGGGTAATACTCCGGCGCGTGCTTCCAAAGCGTTGGCTCGGCCACTTCGTCGAAATGGGCTTCGGCTACGTCGACGGGGAAGCCCCGTTCGCCATCGATGCTCCTCGCGACGAAACGCTCACGGCGAGTCTCGACGGGTCCGTCCACGAAGATGCCCAGATCGATGATCGGGGCAAGACTGGGGTGCAGGGCGAAGAGCCCTTCGACGACGACGACAGGGCCTGGCTCGAACGGGCGGTCGCGGGTCCGCTTGTGTTCGAAGAACGACCACACCGGGAGAAGAGTCTCGCGGCCCGATTTGAGTGCCTGCAGGTCGGCCTTCAGCCGGGTCAGATCGGCGTGCTGGGGGGAATCGCGTTCGAGACGGGGTACGTCGTCGTAGTCAGGGAGATATTCGTCGGTGCTCAGGGCTTCGGTGGCGTGGCGAGCGGCGATCGCCGCGGCGAGAGTGGTCTTACCGCTCGCGACAGGCCCGGTGATCGCGACCAGTGGGCGACCGGGCTCGCTCAGGCGGCGGTCGAGGGCGTCGATGATGGGGTCTGGGATCACGGCGGAGAGGGTATCGTCGCCGCACCCCGACGCGAGCAACCCGTCTCGTGGTATCTTCGCGCGGTGCAGGGTGTCGTTGGCATCATCCTGATCCTGGGCGTGGCCCTTTTGCTCTCGAAGGATCGGGGTTCTATTCGTCTGCGGACGGTCCTTGGGGCGGTGGGGCTCCAGTTCGTCATCGCTCTTCTTGTTTTCAACTTTCCGCCGGCGACGGTCGCCGTTCGCTGGGTCGCAGAGGTTGCCGCAGCCCTGCTGCAGTTCAGTGAGCGGGGCGCGATGTTCCTCTTTGGTCCGCTCGCGGAGACCGAGGGCCCTGCCGGCTTTGTCTTCGCGTTCCGCGTCCTCCCGGTGCTGATTTTCCTCAGCTCGCTCGTCGCGGTGCTCTACCACCTTCGGGTGATGCAGTTTGTGATCTCATGCCTGGCGTTTTTACTCCGTCGAACGCTCGGGGTGACGGGACTCGAGTCACTCGCGGTCGCGGCGAACATCTTCTTGGGGCAGACCGAGGCCCCGCTCTGTGTGAAGCCGTTCTTGCCCAAGATGACCACGTCCCAGTTGGCGGTGGTCATGACGAGCGGCTTCGCCACGATCGCTGGAAGCGTGCTCTTGGGCTACATCGCGATGTTGGGCGGCGCCGATCCCGAGAAGCAACGCGTTTTCGCGATGCACCTGATCACCGCAAGCCTCATGTCGGCCCCTGGGGCCTTCGCGATCGCGAAGATCATGTTTCCGGAGACCGAGGACCCGCCCGACGAGCGGGCCGCGATCCGCGAGACGGAACTGCCTGGGGCCAACGTGCTCGATGCGGCGGCGAGGGGGGCTCGTGACGGGCTTTTCTTGGCGCTCAACGTCGGCGCCGTGCTCATCGCCTTTGTTTCGATCGTGGCGTTGTTCGACTGGCCTTTGAGCATGCTCGGGACGAGCGTCTCCGAGGTGCTCGGAGTGATCTTCACGCCGGCCGCGTGGGCGATCGGCGTTCCTTGGGCCGATGCTCAGACGATCGGTGGGGTCATCGGGCTTCAGGTCGTCGCGACCGAGTTTCTTGCCTATGCGCAGCTTGCCGAGGTGGCGACCGACGAGGCGTCGAGCGTTGATCCGCGCTCGGTCGCGATCGCGACCTATGCGTTATGTGGGTTCTGCAACTTCGCGTCGATCGGCATCCAGTTGGGCGGGCTGGGTGAGATGGCGCCCGAGCGCCGGGGCGACTTTGCACGCATTGTCATCCGAGCGATGCTGGGCGGGATGCTGGCGTGCTGGATGACAGCGTCGATCGCTGGGTTGTTCTTGTAGAGCGTCGCTTACGGATCAGCGAAGAAGGTTGTGTCGATCTCATCGCCGCCGTAGTCGATTCCCCGGAGCCCGCCGCGGGTCCATAGGAAGCGACCGGCGACCTGTACGTCGTTATCGACTCCGTCGCCATCGGTGTCGAACAAGGCCGGCGGGAAGAAGTCGGCGTCGATGGGATAGAAGTTGGTGGAGAAGAAAGCGCTCTGGTCGTTCGGGTTCGACGCGTCCCATCCGAGATTTGCGTCGCCGGTGCGATTGATCTGCACCGATCCATCAAAGAACAACTGGGGCACTTCGGAGTCTTCGTAGGCCCAGTATTGTTTCTTGCACCGGTCGTACTCTTCGAATTCTTGGACCTTCTGGCTCGGGAACACCACTTCGTCGAAGCGGCGGAGTGCCATTGATCCTCGCGGCAACTGATAGAGATATGGGTCGAACGACGGTTGCACAAGCTCACCTGTATCGGCCGACCAGGTGTAGGTTGTGGTGACATAGCTCGAAGCATAGGGCCATTTTTCGTAGACCTCGGATCGCTCAAAGGAGTTCGTGCTCGCGGCGGGCGGAGAGTCGGTTGGAACGACGCCCGGGACAGCATTGGTGGGGTCGGACTGCCAGCGGATCTGGTTGAGATCATGCGGGATCGTCGGTTGCTCTCGCGGGCGGGCTTGGTGCGATCGGCAACTTCGCCAACGCGGACTCAGGGGTATTCAGCCAAGGCGTGTACACCTTCGATGTCGCGACCGGAACGCCCGGTGTCACCCTCGTTCCCGCCGCGGCGGCTCCCGATGCTGGCTTTGGGTTGTCGGTTGTGCTGGATGGCGACGATGCCTTGATTGGTTCACCCCTTTTGACGAGCTTTAGCGATGGGCCGGACGGCCCAGCTCTTCTCTTTGACACGACGACGGCTTCTCAGACCGGCGTGTTCGCGCGTCCCACCGATGAGCGCTCGCTCTTCGGCTGGGTGACCGCCCTGAATACCGACTCAGTCTTGGTCGGTGCCCCGGTCGGCGGATCGGCGTTCCGTGGTGTCGTCCGTGTGCTCGATCGTGCGACCGGCGCCCTCGATTTCGAGCTTGTTGCCGACGACGAGACGAACGGGATCGGGTTCGGTCTCGCGCTCGTGGCGACGGATGGTGTTGCCCTCGTGGGCGCCCCCTTTGGTTCCGAGGAGGGCGCTCGGGGTGGCTCGGCGTACGTGTTCGATCTCGACACCGGTGTGCAGATCGCGAAGCTCCGCCGCGACACGCCCGAGATTGGAGACGACTTCGGTTGGGCGGTGGCGTTGACCGATTCGTACGCCATCGTGTCGGGCCCGCTCGTTTCGACGCCGACGGAGTCGGAACGCGGCGCTGTGTACGTCTTCGACCTTGATACCGGGGTGTTGCTCCGCGAACTCGTCCCGGCCGATGCGACAGCGGGTCTCCGATTCGGTGAGAGCCTCGCGGTAAGCGGGAGCGTTGTCCTCGTCGGCGCCGGCGGTGGGGGGCCTGAGGCTGACTCGGGGTCTGCTTATGCGTTCGATCTGGATACCGGTGCAGAACTCATCAAGCTTGTCCCGACCGATGCGGATGCTGGGGACGGCTTCGGGCTCAGCGTTGCGCTTGAGGGGGCGACTGCGGTTGTCGGGGCCCCGGGCGACGACGACAACGGGGCCGACGCCGGAGCGGTCTACACGTTCGACATCACTCCAGCGTGTTCGCTGAGCGATCTCGTTGCGCCGTTCGGTGTGGTCGACCTTGGTGACCTCGATGCCTTCATCGAGGCATTCCTCGTAGCTGGGGCATTGGTCGATTTCGTGCCGCCCTTCGGGATTGTGGACCTTGACGACCTCGACGCCTTCGTCGTTGCGTCCCTCGCCGGTTGCCCCTGACGGCTCCTGCGACAGAGCCTATCGAGCCGAATCGGGCCTGCGGTGGCGACCGGTGATACCCTGAGCGCTTCCGAGTCTTCAGGCCCCCCGAGCGTCCGCCCTCATGAAGTTCAGCGCCTCCCAGGTCCTCGCCTTCGTCAGCACGCGCCAGAGCCAGCGCAATATGCGCTCGTTGCTCAGCTTCATCGGCATCCTGACGTTCCTCATTGTTCTCTACAGCATCCTCTTTCACTTCATCATGATCCGCGAGGATCAGGAGCACAGCTGGGTCACCGGGTTCTACTGGACGCTCACGGTCATGTCGACGCTAGGGTTCGGCGACATCACCTTCGAGAGCGATCTGGGTAGGGTCTTCTCGATGATCGTGCTCGCAACGGGCATCGTCTTCCTGCTCATCCTGCTCCCCTTCACGATCATCCAGTTCTTCTATGCCCCTTGGGTCGAGGCCCAGAACGCGGCCCGCACGCCCCGGGAGATGCCCGAGAGCACCAAGGGGCACGTGATCCTCACCCGCTACAACTCGGTGACGAGCGCCCTCATCCGCAAGCTCAAGCAGTTCGACTATCGGTACGTCCTGCTCGTTCCCGACTTCGACGACGCGAGCCGATTCCACGACATGGGGCTCCGCGTGATGTACGGCCCGCTCGACAACCCGGAGACGTATCGCCTGGCGAGGGCGAACGCCGCCGCGATGGTCGCGACGACGAACGATGATGTCGTGAACACCAACGTCGCGTTCATGGTCAGGCAGGTCGCTCCCAAGGTGCCGGTCATCGCGACAGCGACCGATTCGACCGCGACCGCGATCCTTGAGCACGCTGGTGCGACGAGTGTCTTCCGTTTGGGCGAGATGATGGGGCGTTCGCTCGCGAGGTGCATGGTCGGCGGCGACGCGGTCACGCACGTGGTCGGACGGATCGACGAGCTGATGATCGCGGAGGCCAACGCCCATCGAACGCCACTCGTCGGCAAGACGATCCGAGAGAACCGCATCCGCGATCTCGGGGTGAGCGTCATCGGGCTCTGGGATCGAGGCGTCTTTCAGCCGGCGCTTCCCGATACTGTGGTCGGTGAGCACAGCATCCTCGTGCTTGCCGGTTCGGTCGAACAACTCTCGACGTACGACGAGGCCTTCGTCATCTACAACGTCTCCGTCGAGCCGGTGCTCATCCTCGGCGCTGGACGCGTCGGGGCGGCGGCCGCGGAGGCGCTCAAGCGGCGCGGCGTTGATTACCGGATCGTCGATATCGAATCGACCCGAATCAACGATCCGGATCGGGGCATCGTTGGCGACGCGAGGGACCCGGACCTTCTCCGCGAGGCCGGCTTGTTCGAGGCGCCCGCTGTGCTCATCACAACGCATGACGACAGCCTCAATATCTACCTCACGATCTACTGCCGAAGCGTCCGACCGGACATCCAGATCATCAGCCGTGCAACGCTCGAGCAGAACACCGACACGCTGCACCGCGCCGGCGCCGACTTCGTGCATTCGTACGCGTCGATGGGCGCGATGAGCATCTTCAACCAGATCAAGGGCGATCGGATCGTCACTGTCACGGAGGGGCTGGACATCTTCCGAGCAACGGTGCCGAAGTCTCTCGATGGTCAAACCGTCGCGGCCTGCGGGGTGCGTGAGAAGACCGGCTGCACCATCGTCGCGCTCCGAGGCGACGACGGTGCGCTGGCGATCAACCCCGCTGCGGATACCGAACTCATCGCCGGACGCGAGATGGTACTCGCCGGGAGCGACGAATCGGAGGCGGAGTTCCTCGAGCAGTTCGGGGAGTGAACCTAGGCAGGATCGCACGCGCGGTAGGCCTCGATGACCGCGCGCTCGCCGTCGGCGCCGCTCTTCGAGTTACCGTGCTCCATGCCGAGCACACCCCGGAAGCCTCTTTGCTTGATATGCGCGAAGACGTTCGCGTAGTTGATCTCCCCGGTCGTTGGCTCTTTGCGCCCGGGGTTGTCGCCGATCTGAAAGTACGCGATTTCATCCCAGCACCGATCGACGTTGGGCAGCAGGTTTCCCTCGGTGATCTGCTGGTGGTACAGGTCGCAGAGGATTTTGCACGACGGGCTATCGACGCCGCGGCAGATCGCAAACGCGTGCGCCATCTTCGCGAGGAGCATGTCCGGGTGGTTTCGGGGGTTCAGAGGTTCGAGCACCATCACCAGACCCTCGGGCTCCAAAATCTCGGCCGCGGCCCGCAGTTGATCGATGGCGTGGGCCGTCATGTAGCCTTCGTCGAGCCGGTTCTCACGCTTTCCGGGGACCACCGTCATCCACTTTGCGTTCACCGTCTTCGCAACGTCGACCGCCGCCTTGGTCTCGTCAAGGAACTTCTGCCGGTCTGACGCGTTGCCGCGGCTAAACGTCGGCCCCCACGCGGTCGAGGGGTTGAGCACGAAGACGCCCATCATCATGCCCAGATCGTTCATCGCCCTCGCGATGCGTTTCTGATCGGACGACGACCGACCCGACATCCCGTTGTCTTCCCAGGCGGTGAACCCCTCGCTGGCCGCGAACTCGAGTTGTGCAACCAGATCGTCCCCGCCCAGACTCTTGAACATGCCGAAGTGCGGCGCGAAGTGCATCCCAAAGGAGCCCGACGACCGGGCGCGTGCCGGCTGTGAGGTGCCCGATGAAGTTCCGGTGGCCGCGATGACACCTGCGCCGGCGGCGCTCGCGAGAAACCCTCTGCGATCCATGCTCGTTCCTCTCGATTAGATCAGGGGCGTCCGCCCGGGTGTGGGGATCGGGGAGACCGGGTTTGTCCCGAATGAGTACTTCGCCGGTGAAAGGTCGAGGGACGAGTTCATCGCTTGCTCCCACGTCACCTCTTTGCCGGTGTACGCGCTCATTCGGCCCATGATGGCTGTCAGCGTGCCGTGCGCGAGCCGTTCCGCGTCGTTGATCCGAGGGCGGTCGCCTCGGATCGATGCGATCAGTGCCTGGTGCTCGGTGACGTAAGGGTTCGCCGATCCACGCACGTCCCAGGTCGAAGCGCCATCGATCCGGGAATATCCGTGCCGGCTGAGCGAGCGGCCCTTCGTGCCTTGGACGTGCTCTTCGACCTGCACGTGGCATCCATCGATCTGCCGGCACATGCTCATCAGGCGAGCACCGTTGGCGTACTCGTAGTCGATGGCGAAATGGTCAAAGATGTTCCCGTACTTTGTCTCGGTGCGTACCTGACGGCCTCCCATGCCGACGCACCGGACCGGTGGCCCGCCCATGACCCAGTTCACGACGTCGAGGTTGTGAACGTGTTGCTCGACGACGTGGTCACCCGAGAGCCAGTCGAAGTAGAGCCAGTTTCGGCATTGCCAGCTCATGTCCGATTCGCCGGGTTGGCGGTCCTTTACCCACAGCCCACCTTGGTTCCAATAGCACCGAGCGGCAACGGGCTCACCGATCGCGCCGTCGGAGATCCGTTCCATCAGATCGAGGTAGTTGTCCTGGTAACGGCGCTGGGTCCCTGCAACGACCGACAGGCTCTTCGTGTCCGCTTCCTGTGCGGCGGCGAGGACGCGGCGGACCCCGGCCGGATCGGCGCCGGCCGGCTTCTCCATGAACACGTGTTTACCGGCTCGCACCGCGGCCTCGAAGTGGATGGGGCGGAAGTGGGGGGGCGTTGCGAGGCAGACATAGTCGACATCGTCGAGTTCGAGAAGCTGTTTGTACGCGTCGAACCCGACGAATCGGCGTTCGGGCGGCACGTTGACACGCTCGGGCCAGCCGTCTTCTCCCGTTAGGTTTTTCAGGCTGCTGTTGATCCGGTCTTCGAACAGGTCCGCCATCGCGACGATCCGAGTGCTCGGGTCGGCATCAAGGGCGTTCCACGCGGCGCCGGTGCCCCGTCCGCCGCACGCGATGACGCCGACACGGATCGTGTCGCTGCCCGATCGAGCGAGCGTTGAAGCGAAGGCAGGAGTCACAAGGGTGCCGGCGGTGACCGCCAGCCCCGCCCTCAGGGCATCACGACGTGTCAATTCGCTCATCCGCCTGCCTTTCGTGAATCAACCGAGACCGAGGACACGGTCCAGCCGTGCGCTGATGGATTGGAGTCGTTCGAGATCTCCGCCGCCGACCTCCGCAACCGCCCACCCAGTGAATCCAACTGATGACAACGCGCGCCTCGTCGCGGCCCAGTCGATATCACCGTCACCGATCTCGGCGCCGAACCCCGCCCACTTCCCTTCGCTGTCCGCCTTGGCCCTCGAGTACGCCTTGATGTCCAGGCGCATGATGCGAGACCCGAGTGCACGGACCCAGTGCGTAGGCCATCCGTATCGCCAGAGGTTGCCGACATCGAGGTACCACCCGACGACGGTGTCACCGGCGATCTCGTTGAGTTCGTCGACGTATCGGGCCGCCTCGACGGGGCTGAGCAGAAAGTTGTTCCAGACGTTCTCGATGGCGATCTGCACACCGAGTTCTTTCGCGAGAGGAAGGACGCGCGCGATCCCACGTATGGAGAGGTCGTATGCCTCGTCATAGGACTTCGTTCCATCGACAACTGCGGGGACGAGCAGCACCGTCGGAGCGAAGCTGAACTGACCGACTCCGCGGTCGCACCAAGCGTTGGCGTCGCGAATTGCCTGCTCAAACGCCGCGAGGCCTTCCTCACGAACGGACTCATCTTGGTGGTTGAGGGGCTTCGACCAGTGGGCGGAGTTGACAACACCGGGCACTACGACGCCGGAGCTCTGCTTGGCGTCGGCCAGCTCTTCGGCATCGACTTCGGCCGGAGCATCAAGCTCGACCCCTGCGAAGCCGGCTTCGCGTGCGATCGCGAACTTCTCGCTCAGGGTCGCTCCGCCGGTGATCATGCCGATCTTGAGTGCTTTGTGGATCGCGAGAGGACTCGCAGAAGGCGAAGAGCCGAACGCGTCGAAACCCAATGCTACGAGCCCGCCCGCCGCGGCGGTGGCGATGAACGCTCGCCGGTGCATTACGAGAACCTCGTCTTCCCGGGCACCGCGACCGCTGGCGTCGCTCTCGCGCCCATGGCCCAAGGTGACGGGTTCAGATCCTCGACCGATGACATCGCCTGGTCCCACGTCACGACCTGCCCGGTGTACGCCGCCATCCGCCCCATGATTGCGAGCATGGTGGAGTGGGACATCCAAACCCCGTCGTTCACCGGACGGCCCGAACGGATCGCCTCGAACAGCACGTCGTGCTCGCGCTGGTACATGTCATTGCCGGGCGCCGAGCCTCGCCAAGGGCTCGGGCCGTCGATGACGTGCTGGTTGGTCCACGGATTCATCGTGCAACTGCCCGACGACCCAAGGACGTACATCGTGTTGTCCGATGGGGTGTTGGGCCAGTGCCGGCACGTGTGGTATGCACGCACGCCTCCGGGGTACTCGTACGTCACGGAGAAATGGTCGTATACATTCCCGGTCTCGGGAGTGTCGGGCCTCGTCTGGCGTCCGCCCACAGCGAAGCAACGCTCGGGTGGCGTGTCGCCCATCGCCCAGCCGATCCAATCGACCGCGTGCACCGCTTGTTCAACGAGATGGTCGCCCGAGAGCGTGTGGAAGTACTGCCAGTTCCGAGTCTGGAATTCGGTATCGCTCCACGAGTCGTGCCTCGGTTTCGCGGGCACCCAGCCGGTCGTGTTGTATGTCGATTGCACGGTTCGGAGATCGCCGATCGCCCCAGAGTGAAGCTGCTCGAAGGTCTCTTTGACCTGATCTTGGTACCGCCAGCAGAACCCGTTCATCAGCGCGAGGTTCTTGCTCTGGGCGATTCGTGCCGAGTCGAGCACCGACCGGACCCCTGGCGCGTCTACCGCAACGGGCTTCTCGCAAAACACGTGCTTCCCAGCGTCCACCGCCGCGGCGAGGTGCTGAGGTCTGAACGCGGGCGGAGTGGTCAGCAGAACGACATCGACGCCCGAACCGATGACCTTCTCGAAAGCATCGAAACCTGAATAGCGACGCGACTCAGGAACACGGATCTTGCGTTCAGCGTCGTTCGACCCGTTCTCCTCATCGGTCTCGCGCAGGTCGTCGGTCGCGTACCCGAGGCACGGCCCGATGCGTTCGGGGAACAGATCTCCCATCGCCCAGAGCACGGCGCCGGGGTCTGCGCGCAGCGCCTGAATCGTGGCGCCGGTCCCCCGGCCCCCGCATCCGATCACGCCGACACGGAGTTCGTTTGACGAAGGACGCATACGGGCGAGAGCGGGCGATACGAGAGCGCTCGCCGCCCCGATCGCCGCGGCCTGCTTCACGAAGTCACGTCGGGACCAGTCACTCATGAGCAGACTCCTCGAGCTCTCGGGTGGATTCATGATCGACCACAAACCGGAACCCGACCCAGGAGCAGTCGGCGAGCCACCACGAACTCTTGGGGATTTGTGGGTCCGACTGGTTCCATCGACGCGACTGCTTCTGGACGGAGGTCGGTGTGCACTCGTCGGCGGGATCGAGATAACTCCCACCCATCGCGATCGGTCGTCCCTCCGCGCTCACCCATTCGGCAACGTTCCCCAGGACGTCGTGCAGTCCGAAGTGATTCCCTTCGAGTCGCCCGACCCGATGGGTTGTCCGCTCGCTGTTGGCTTCTGACCACGCGATATCCGCCGAGGCTGTCTGCTCAGCCTGGGCTGCGAAGAACGAGAACTCGTCTCGTGTCGGAAGACGTGCGGCAAGCCCGGTCCTCGCTTCGAGCCACACGCAGAATGCTTCGGCCGCGTCCCTTGTCATACCCATTGCCGGGTACCCAGCGTGGCCCATGCCACGATCCGGAGGGACGTAGGGCTTACTCGGGCGAGAGACCCCGTCCACGTCGGTTTCCCCCTCTGGCACGTCGAGGGCGTAGAGGAAGACGTCATACAGGTCCCAAGTGACTTCGGTCCGAGCGACCCAGAGCGGCTCAGCGCCGTCGCGTTCGATCTTGGCGATCTCGAATTCGACGACGGTTCCCGGGACGCGGATCGACCGCGTCGGCGGTTCCGCCGCCACGGACGCTAGAGTCGCGCCGATGCATGCCACACTCGCCGCGATCGTCCTCATCGTCACGCTTGGCCTTTCCGGGTGCGCCGGGGCCAACCGGGCGGCCCATTCCGTCCAGACTACCGATCAACGATTCGAATACGCAAGAGTTGTGATGGGGAGCCGGGCAAGACTGGTGGTGTACGCCCGCGACGAGCCGGTCGACGCTGTGCAACGTGCGTTCTCGATTCTGGATGAGTGTGACGACACCCTGAGTGACTACAACCCGAACAGCGAGGCGAGGCAGCTTACTGACGCACCGCATGGCGTCTGGCGTCCAGCCAGCCCCCTGCTCATCTATGCCTTGGTACTCAGCCAGAGTGTCTTCAACGCCTCGGACGGTGCGTTCGACATCACGGTTGGGCCGGTGACATCGCTTTGGCGTTCAGCCAACGCCGAAGGACGCGCACCGGAGATCGGTGAACTCGAGGGCGCTCGGACACGCGTCGGCATGGATTTGGTCGACATCGACGAGCGAACGCGACGGGTTCGCCTCAATGAACGAAGCATGCGTTTCGATTTCGGTGCGATCGGCAAGGGCATGGCCGCTGATCTCGCCTTGGCTGAACTCGAGCGAAGCGGCTACAACGTTGCGATGGTTGAGATCGGTGGCGACCTCGTAGTCGGCGCACCTCCCCCCGGGCGAGACGGCTGGGTCATCGGCGTGTCGGACGGGACCGTCCCCGGCCCGGTCGTCCGACTCGCCAACCAGGCGATCGCCACGAGTGGGAGCACGTATCGGTTCTACGAACTCGACGGGACGGCTATCTCGCACGTTATCGATCCGTCGACGGCGCAGCCGATCGCTCAGACCCCTGCCGTTGCTGTCGTGGCGCATGCCGGATGGCTCGCTGATGCGATCGCCACGCTTGTCGCTCTCGTTGGACCAGAGGACGCGAGCGATGCAGGGTCTTCATTGGGTGAGGTTCGTTTGATCCATGTCGAGGAGCACACAGGATCGGCCTCGTCACGATAACTCGACGACGAGTTCGCCCTCTGCGTCGTCGAGTGAATCGATCAGCGCGCCGGCACTATTGAAAGCCACTGACCCGCCCGAAGACTCGAACGTGTCACTTGGACCGATCGCGTTCACCAACAGCACCGGTATCGAGTGCCGGGACGCGAAGGCCGCGAGGTACGCCCGGGCTGACTCCATCCCGGACGCGTGTTTGGTCACACTTGCTGCGTAGATCGTCGCGCCGCGTGCAACAGCAGCCTCACCGTGCTCCGGGAGCATCGCCTCGTAACAGATCGCCGGCGCGATCCGGTGTTCACCGACGGTCAGATCTAATTGCCGATGCCCGGGAACGAAGTAGGGCACCTCGTCCGAGTGCAAGATCTGCTTCGCGTACGTAGCGACCGGCCGTCCAGGACGACACACCACGAGCCCGATCTCGGTGCCGTTCGTTGCCTTCAGGGGCATCCCGGCCGCGATGACGATGCCGTGAACAGAACTGGCATCCACGAGCGGGTTGAATAGCACGTCGTCGGGGGCAACCGCCTCCCTGCTCGCGATCCGCGGCTCGTAGCCGGTGAGTGAGAGCTCCGGGAATAACACGAAATCACACCCTGCGGCCGCCGCTCGTTCCACGGCTTCGCCGTGCCGACGTAGGTTGATCCGGACGTCACTGCAGGACTTGAACTGGGCAAGGCAAGCCTTCATGCGAGCAGGTTACGAGAACCCTCCAGGATGCCACCCGGGGGTGGTTGGATTTTTGGGGTAGGTGTCGCCGAAGGAATGACAAGTGGCACGATCGTATACGAACCCGATGCTGACCGACGTCATTCTTGAGCGAGGGGTGAGTCGTGGGCAGTCGCTCACGAACGCCAAATTGTGTCGTTGATCCTCCGGCTTGTTCTCGAGTCCGACACTCGGGTAACACCTGCATCTGGTCCGAATTCGACGACTCAATGCTCGCTGAGAATCGGACATGGCGCTTCGAGACCCCTGACGCGGCATAGCCCGTCGTCTGAGGCATTGCCAAAGCCCAGCCTGGATTCGACGACGCTCAGGCCAGCGACCTGATTGACCCGAACCAGATCAAGGCAGAGATCACCGAGGTGACCGGTAGGTGACGCATTCGGCACCAGCGCGCTGCGCTGGTGCGGCTCGGACGAACTCCCGTGGCGTCCGGTATAGTGGACGACAAGATCCAGATAGGGAGACACACCGTGCGCGACCGATTCTCCAGCCGAGTACTTGTGATGTTGGGCGGGCTTGCCTCGTGTTTGGCTTTGGCGTTCACGTCCCCAGCGAACGGGACCGAGGACGATCACGAAGAAGAGCCGGTGATGAGCCCCGGGGCCTTCTCGGGGCTCAAGTTCCGGTCGATCGGCCCCGCGCTGATGTCGGGACGGATCGGTGACCTCGCTGTGAATCCGGACCGGGACGCGGAGTACTACGTCGCGGTGTCGAGCGGAAACGTCTGGAAGACCGTAAATGACGGGATCACCTTCGAGCCGGTGTTCGACGGTGAAGGCTCGTACTCAATCGGTTGCGTGACCCTCGATCCCAACGACACCAACGTCGTGTGGGTCGGTACCGGCGAGAACAACTCACAGCGTTCGGTCTCGTTCGGTGATGGCGTCTACAAGAGCACAGATGCCGGGAACAGTTGGACCAACGTCGGACTTCCCGAGTCCGAGCACATCGGCATGATCGCGATCGACCCGCGTGATTCGGACACGGTTTTTGTCGCTTCACAAGGGCCGCTCTGGAGCTCGGGCGGCGATCGAGGTCTGTACAAGACGACCGATGGCGGCGCGACCTGGGAGTGTGTCCTCCACGTTTCCGACGAGACGGGCATCAACGAGATCCACCTCGATCCTCGCAATCCCGATGTCATGTACGCATCGGCCTACCAACGCCGTCGTCACGTGTGGACCCTGATCAATGGCGGGCCGGAAAGCGGGCTCTGGAAATCGACCGACGCCGGCAAGACGTGGAAGGAAATCAACAAGGGACTGCCGAAAGAAGACAAAGGCCGGATCGGGATCGACATCTCGCCGGTCAACCCCGACGTCGTGTACGCGATCGTAGAGGCGGCCAAGGGCGAGAGCGGGTTCTTCCGTTCGCGCGATCGCGGCGAGACATGGTCGAAGATGAGCGACCACGAGACGAGAAGCCCTCAGTACTACAACGAGATCGTCTGTCACCCCACGGACGTCGACACCGTCTATTCACTCGATACCTATTTGCACGTCACCCGCGACGCAGGGCGATCGTTCCAGAGGGTGCCCCGTGTGAACCGACATGTCGACGACCACGCGCTCTGGATCGACTCGGAAGATCCGATGCACATGCTGGTGGGCTCCGACGGAGGGCTCTATGACACCCACGATGCGGGCGAGAACTGGCGCTTCATGGCCAATCTCCCCATCACGCAGTTCTACCGCGTGAACGTTGATCAGGCCCTGCCGTTTTACAACATCTACGGTGGCACCCAAGACAACAACACCCAGGGCGGGCCGTCGCGAACGACCGACCGTGCCGGCATCATGAACGAGAACTGGTTCATCACCGTCGGCGGCGACGGCTATGAGACCGTGGTCGATCCCGAAGACCCGATGACCGTCTACAGCCAGTGGCAGTACGGCGGTCTCGTGCGTCACGACCGCCGCTCGGGCGAGATCGCCGACATCCGACCAATGGCTCGCCCGGGCGATGAGCCTTACGTGTTCAACTGGGACACGCCGCTGATCATGAGCCCGCACGATAACGAGCGCTTGTACTTCGCCGGCAACTTCTTGTTCCGCTCCGATGACCAGGGCGACAACTGGAGCATCGTCAGCCCGAACCTCACGCGAGGCATCGACCGGAACACCCTCGAAGTCATGGGCATCATCCAGAAGCCCGACGCGGTTGCCAAGCACAACTCGACCTCGTTCTACGGGAACGCGGTCGCGCTCGACGAATCGCCGGTGGTTGAAGGGCTCATCTACGTCGGGACCGACGATGGTTTGATCCACGTTACAGAAAACGGTGGTAGGACCTGGCGCAAGGTCGAATCGATCGATGGCGTCCCGGAGATGACCTACGTGAGCTGCCTCCACGCCTCCGTGCTCGATCCGAACGTGGTGTTCGCGACCTTTGACAACCACAAGATGGGAGACTTCGCGCCCTACGTCTACCGCTCTGACGACCGGGGAAAAAACTGGAAGCCGATCATCGGCGACCTCCCGGAACGCGATATTTGCTACGTCATCCGCCAAGACCACGAGAACCCGGACCTGCTCTTCCTGGGAACCGAGTTCGCCGCGTACTTCACCGTCGATGCCGGCGAGACGTGGATCAAGGTGAGCGGGGTGCCGACGATCGCCGTTCAGGACCTCGAGATCCAACGCCGCGAGAACGACGTCGTACTGGGCACTTTCGGACGAGGGTTCTACGTGCTCGACGACTACTCGCCGCTCCGGACCGTTAGCGAAGAGGTTCTCACCGGTGATCCGGTGCTCTTCGGTGTGAAGGACGCCCCTCTGTATGTCCAGCGCAGCCGCCTCGGACACACCAACGGGAAGGGCTCGCAAGGCGCCTCGTTCTACGCCGCCCACAACCCGCCCTTCGGCGCCATCTTCACGTACCACTTCGCCGAGAAGCTGACCTCTCTTGAAGAGCAACGCCACGAAGGCGAAAAGGAAGACGGTTGGGAGTACCCCAGCATCGACGACTTCCGTGATGAGGATCTTGAGCTTGACCCACAAGTCATCCTGACGGTTCGCGATGCCGAGAACAACGTCATCCGGCGCGTCAAGGGCTCGCGCCAGAAGGGGTTCCATCGCACCGCTTGGGACCTGCGGTACCCGTCGGAGCAGGCCGTGAACCTCTCGTCGGCCAACACTCCCGATTGGCAGATGCCACCGGCGGGCCCCCTCGTTGCTCCGGGCACCTATTCGGTCACGCTCGATCTGCACCACAACGGAAACGTCGATCGCCTCGCCGGCCCTGAGCGTTTCGAGGTCTACTCGCTCGACCTCGCGACCATGCGTTCCGACGATCCAAAGGACACGCTAAAGTTCGCGCGCGAGGCCTCTGACCTCCGACGCGAAGTCATCGGGGCGATCCGCGCTGCCGGCGAAGCCGAGAACCGCATGAAGCACCTCCGTCAGGCGATCCTCGACACACCGAGCGCTGGCCCCGAGCACGTCTCGCGTCTCGAAGTCATACGGAAGGACTTAGCACAGATCGTTGTGCGGCTCTCCGGGGACGACACCCTCAGTTCGCAAAACATCCCGCAGACGCCATCGATCAGCGGACGCATCGGGGCTGTCGTTTCCGGTCGCCTCCACGTCACCAGCCCCCCGACGGGGACGCACCGCGAGCAGTACGGGATCGCCGCTGTTTCGTTCGCCGTCGTCCGATCCGAGCTTCGCACCCTGGTCGATCGCTTGGAATCGCTCGAGGCGGACCTCGACGAACTCGGCGCGCCGTGGACACCTGGACGCACGCCGAGTCCTTGAGCGAGAGAAGCGCCGTTCGATCCGCCCGAACAACCGAATCGGTGATTGACCGCCAATACACGCTCGCTTTGGGATCCGTTGTCAGGCTCGCTCGAATGGTCCAGAAATATTCCTCAAGGAAGCGAAGGGTATCCCGGTCTGCGTATCGCGACCGGACACCGGTAAGGCTCCGTTAGGAGATCCGCGGTCCGCGCCGGCGGTCTTCGATCGAGCATGTTGTGCGCTGGGGTCGCCGTGCCAAAAAAGACCGGCTCGAGATGGTTTCTGCGCGGGGCTCCGCCTTCAACTGATGTATTCTGTTTGCCCTCGTGTGGTAGAGCTTGGAACGGTCGAAGGCGGGGCCAGACGTTTTGGTCGCTGACAAGAGATCCTTCGCCTGTCACACCGAACCGTGGAGACTCTCAAGATGATGACACCAAGGGTGACGAGACTCGTGCTCGCAGCTGGCCTGTGGATGGGCGCCGCGAGCTTTGCTGACGAAGTGAGCGTGCGGGCCTACCTGGCCAACGATCGGTCGACTGCCTATCTGCAGCAGGACAGCGCTCACCTTGAGATGGTTGAGCCGACCAAGGGCACCCCGTCAGACGCGATGGTGTTCCAGAAGTTTGTCGATGATCTCCCGATCCACGGTGCGCAAGTCTTTGTGATCGAGAACGCTGACGGAACGGTTTCTGACGTCTTCGATGACTCGACCGAAGACTTGGTGCTTCGTCGCGGGCCCGTGAACGTCGCGCAGGACGTCGCTGTCGACTTGGCCGAGAGGTTCTTGCCCGACGCGATCGACTCGGCTGCCCGGCAGGTGTGGTTCCGCACCGGGAACGAAGCCGCGTTGGCCTGGGAAGTCACCACGTCGATCGCCGACCAAGGCGCACCGGCGAGCCCGACCCACTTTGAGATGGTGATCGACGCGGCGACCGGCGTTGTCTTGTCGCAGCGGCAGATCGATACCAAGTCGTACACCCCGGGCTCGCCCGCGGCCGCCGACGGCGTCTTCCCCCGAATCGTCATCAACAACACGATCGGCGCACAGGGATCAAGGGACTACGCTGCCCCGTTCGATGCGGTCGTCAGTGTCGGCGGCTGTACCGGCACGCTCATCGCTCCGAACGTCGTCCTCAGCGCACGCCACTGCGGCATCGGCTCCGGCACCCTCGTCAGGTTTGGTCCGAACGAGAACAGCCCAGTCTTCACCGCAACGGTCCAGTCGTCGAGTCTCCCCGACGGCGGCGGCAGCCTCCTCGACGGCGGCGACGTCTCCATCCACGTGCTCACGTCTTCGGTCCCAGCCAACGTCGCCGAGCCGATGCGGCTGATCGACGAGACCGATGCGCTCGAGGGCATGGTCTGCGCGACCCTCGGCTACGGATTCAACGGTCTCGGCAGCGTCGGCCACCAGTTCTCTGGCGACGGCCGCCGGTGGGGCGGTGAGAACATCATCGACGTCTACGGTCGTCCGTCGAATGCGAACGGCACCAACATCATCTCGACCGACTTTGACAACGGCTCGAACAACGCAAACACGATCCCGAGCAGCAGCTCAACTCCGCTTGAGTTCGAAGCGACGACGGCGCCCGGAGACAGCGGAGGCCCCGTCCTCGTTCAGATCGGCAGCGAGTGGGTCATCGCCGGTGTCCTCTCGGGTGGCACGACGTTCAACAGCGTGTTCGGCGACATCTCATGGTGGACAGGCACCGCGGTCTACCGTGACGACATCGAGTCGTCCGGCGGCCAGTTCATCGCTTCGGTGCCCTGCCCGGCCGACCTCGCGGTCCCGTTCGGAGTGCTTGATCTCTCGGACACCAACGCGTTCATCGCGGCGTTCACCGCCGGCGACCCTGTGGCCGACCTCGCTTTTCCGTTCGGCTTTATCGACTTGAGCGACGTCGATGCGTTCATCGAGTCGTTCCTCGCTGGTTGCCCGTAACACGAACACCTTCAACCTCGACGCACCTAACGGTGCGTCGGGGGATTCCCATCGACCTCGATGCACCAACGCCGAGCCGTCGCGCGAGGCGGGAGACGGCGGGGCGATCCGGGCTCAGTACCAATCGTCCGCGGTCTTTGGCGCGAGGCGAAGCTCCATCTCGATGTCGACAGCCTTCTCCGCGGCGTAGCGAAGCGTGAAAGGCGAACCGGCAGCGCCCTCCAGCCAGAACCGGTGGACGATCGTCCCTCGCGAGCCGACGCCCTCGTCGTAGAGCACACGCCCCGGTTCGTGCCGTACTTCATCGACGGTTGTGTCCCACCAGCTATCGAGCTTGCCCGAAGCGACGACCGACGCGTTGCGACCTTCGAGTGTGAGCAGATCGGCAGCGCCGATGCCCGCCGTGCGGGCGCGAGCCGTTCGCGTCGGGATGAGCTTGGCATTACGAATCTCGACGGTTATTTCCCAGAGGCGGTTGCCGAGCCGCTCGACGCTCGTGCGATCGAAACGGATCTTGGGCATCTCGCCTCCGTGGAGCATTGTGAAGGCAAAGTTGCGGTGCGCCTCTTCTTCGAGCATGAAGACCGGGGTCGAACGCGACGACCACTTGTTCAGCCCTCCGACCAGAACGGTCCCGTGCTCAGGGTGGTCGACCTCCGAGAAGGGTTGGAACGTGGCGCCGAACTGCAGGCGATCACGGAACAAACGCATCGCTTCGGCATCCGGACGCTCGCCTTCGCGCTGGAAGTACTTCCCGACGGTCCAAAGCTCGTTGGTGAAGCTGATGACACCGAGTCCCTCGTGCGCCCAAGTCGCCTCGCCGCCGTGGACGTTGTAGAGGTCGCTGAAGATCACGAGGTAGCGGTAGTAGGGGAGCATCTCGGAGCCGATGCGACCGAACTCGTCGTACACACGCAGATCGGCTCGGGGGTAGGCAGCGGTGCGATAGTCGGTGCCCGGGCCACGGAGCATCATGCCTCCGGTGTTGTGGTAGCTCTGGAACGCCGCGATGTTGGGATGGTCGTAGCAAAACTCGGCAACCGCCCGAGTTTCCGGGGCCGAGAGCGGGTAGGCGCCGGCGCCGAACTGGACATAATCGGGCTGCCAATCGGCGGGCCAGTTCCGGTTCATATCGTGGCCATCGGTCCCGTCCTCGTTGGTCCGCCCGTCGCCGTCGTCGTCGATGCCCTCACGTCCCAGGTACGTCCAGTCGCCCGTTTCGCCCGCCGGCACGCGGGTGAACACCCTGTCGTCAAACCGATCGCGGACCCAGTCGCCGCGAGGGTCGGGTTTCCACATCTGGGTGATGCTGCCGTCGCCGTCGAGGTCATCGGCCGGGTCTTCATCGATTAGGCCGTCGTTGTCGTTATCCCGCGGCATCTGGTTCGACCGGCGGTTGTGAGGCGTCGACGGGCCCTCGAACCACTTCGCTCGCGAGTCCGGGCTCACGATCGGCATCATGTAGAACGTGTAGTCATCGAGGAGCTCGGTGATCGACTCGTTGTGGCCGTAGTACGTCGCGAGATACCAGAGCGAGTACAGAACGACCTCGGTCGCCTGGACCTCATTGGCATGAATCGAGCCGTCGATCCACATCGCTGGCTTCGCAGTGTGGTCGTCACCGGGCTTGGTGATCACCGCGACGAGCAGTTCCCGCCCTTGCCCGCTCGTACCGATGCGACGCACCGAAATCAGCTCGGGGTACGCGCGAGCGAGCGAACGCACGCGATCGTTCGTTTCCTCGACGGTGTAGTAACGGTTCCAGTGAATCTCGTGTTTCGATTCGACCGTCGCCTGGGCGAAACCCACTCGGGGAACGCTCAACAGCGCGACCACGATGACAACCAGTCTGAGGAGCATATGGGTCGTGTTCATCGCTCGGTCTCCATCGTTAGCTCATAACGCGTCGTGCCGAACATCGGCGTACGAATCTCCAAGTCCACCGTGTCGCTTGCGTCAGCGATTACCAGCCATTCGGCCCGCTCCGACGAGCCGCGTCCATCGATCGAAGCGAAACGAATCGCCCTCGAGCCGGAAACGATCCGATCGGTTTCAAGGTCTCGGTCCGGGTCCATCACGCAGACAATCCCAGGCAGACGCCGTGTCTTGACGCCGATAGACGACTTCGTCGGCAGCGTGCCAGAGTTGCGGAGCGTCACGCCAACACGCCAAAGACGAGCTCCGACCCGCTCCACGGTGGGGTCGTCAATCTCAACACGGGGCAGCATGTCGAGCACAGCTGCCGCGAACACCGCCTGCTGTTCCACAAGCTCGGCTTCTCTTCCCGCCGGGGGGTTCACGCGAACGCCCGGAACAAACCCGCCAATCTCAACAGAGCCGAGTTGGGGATGCTCGAACGGTTGCCACTCAACGAAGCCATCGCCACCTCGTTCATCGATCCACCGGAGCCACTTAGATTCGGCGGAGTCTCCGCTCGGCTTTGGCTTCTGCGCACCGTCGGCACCGGTGGCACCGATCGACGCGTCGACTTTCTGGCTCAGCCCCGGGTCCTCTCCCCCGCCGCGTTCAGTGAGGTCCGCACGGTCCGCGGCCTCGATGTCTTCCTGCGCGGGCCCAGCATCGTCGGCGTTGGCATCCAATGCGGCCTCATCAACCGACGCACCGTCCTGCTTGACGAGATCGGGCCGGACCCAAACGGGCGTCCCAAACGCGTACACGCCGAGATCGGCGTAGCACCACTGCAAGAGTGACCCGGCCCGATCGGGCCCCGGCTCGGTCTTGGTGATACCCGTTGCGTCTTTGAACGCCTCCGCGGCCAGCGTGTACACCGCCGCGTCATCTTCTTCGATGCCCTTTGGAACCCGGCCTTCGGGGCCGTATTTGCCCTTCGGGGGCGTCGACACGATCGTGTCGTGAGGCCCATACACAATCACTGCCACGATGTTGCGGCGCGCCTGCAGCCACTCGGCGACCGCGAGAGCCTCAGGACGGTCGAGCGGGAATCGACCGGCGCCGTCGGCGTGCTCGGGCCAGTGCGTCGGGAAGTGCATGTCCAAGTCGACACCGCCGCCGGAGGCGCCTCCCCAGCCGTCTTCGTTGAATCGCCCGTCGCCGTCGTCGTCGACACCCTCGATCAGCACGGCGTGCGTTGGCACCTCGTCGTCTTCGGGTTCACGAACGATGCGTGGATCCCCCTGATCGACGACATGGGTCGGCTCAATACCAAAGGCTGTCTTCGGGGCCGGTATGCGCATCATCGTGATCACACCGTCGCCGTCCAGATCGTTCGGCGGATCTTCATCAACGCGACGGTCCCGGTCCGAGTCGCGTGCGTCGGGAACTCTTCCCGAGAGCGCCTTCGGAACTCCGGGCGACGCGAATCGCGCCAGGCCCTCCGGGTTCACCGCGGGAATGATGTAGACCGTACGATCGGCGATCGAGTCGGCGTGATCCTCGATCAGCCGCCGCTTTATCGACTCTGCGACACGAGCGCCAATCTGATGGTGACCCTGGATGCCGGCGAGAATCGCGATCGCCGGGCGCTCGCCTGTACCACGGTCCGAAGCGGACCGGTCGGAAACTGTCCAGACTTCGATAGGCGAACCACCGGGGCTTCGTCCAATGACTTGACGCCCCACGGTCGGCGCCGCCGTCGCAACGCCGGCGAATATCGAAACGCTGAGCAAAGCACCGCCCAGCCGGACGCGGGTCACACACGAACGCACCATTACATGCCCTCCAAAGCCGATCTCTGCGCCATGCTCCGGCTACAAACACGGACCCGAGCGAGGCTGTTATAGCCGAGATCCCGCCGGCAAACCCGACCCCAGATTCGCGGATGATCGGATTCGGCGTTCTTCCCGTGACCACGGGGCGGCGTGTTGCAAAGCATTCACCTTTCACAGCCGGCGCGTCGTCTGAACTCTCTTGAATCAAAGTGAGCGATACTGTCAGCGAATAGACTCAGGCAAACCTCGATTCCTCGACGGGCCCAAGGAGAACCACGGTGACCGCGATCCGGACGACAACACGAATGACAGCTGAGTTCGCAGCGGCGGCTGCGATCTTTGCGCTCACCAACGTCGCGTCGGCGCAGGTAGTCAGCGGCGATTGGTTCCGTCACCCAGCTATTTCGCCCGACGGAAGCACGCTTGTCTTTGTCCACGCAGGGGATCTCTACAAGGTTCCGGTCTCCGGGGGCCGAGCCGTCCCGCTCACGCTCCACGACGCGTACGAATCCCATCCCGTCTGGTCGCACGACGGATCAATGATCGCGTTCAGCTCTGACCGGTTCGGAAACGACGATGTCTTTGTGATGCCCTCCCAGGGAGGACAGGCAACGCGTCTCACGTACCACTCGGCGGACGACCACCCGTCCGACTTTCGTCCAGATGGCTCGAGCGTCGTGTTCTCCAGTTCGCGCATGGACGCGCCCGAATCGGCGCTTTTCCCGAGCGGGGTTCTCCCTGAGTTGTACGACGTCAGCATCGAGGGCGGCACACCGACCATGGTGCTCACCACACCCGCCGCAAATGCTCGGTTCACCGAAGACGGCCGTCGTATCACCTACGAGGACATCAAGGGGTACGAGGACGCGCTGCGCAAGCATCACCGCTCAGCGATCGCGCGTGACGTCTGGGTGTATGACTCCGCGTCGGGCGAGCACACCAAGCTGACTCAGTTTGAGGGCGAGGACCGCAACCCCGTCTGGGCGGCGGGCGACGGTGCGGTCTACTTCCTCTCAGAGCGCGACGGCGATAGCAACGTCTACCGCATGGCCCGCCGCGCCGGCGCGAACGCCACCCGCCTGACGTCATTCGAGCATCACCCGGTTCGTCACCTCTCGGTCGCCGACAACGGGACCCTGGCCTTCAGTTGGCACGGCGACCTCTACACTCTTCGGGAGGGCGGCGATCCGGATCGTGTCGACGTTACGATTGCCGTCGATGGACGCGACGGCCAACCGAGAACCGAAACCAGGAGGTCGGGCGCATCGGAGTTCTCCGTGTCCCCGAACGGAAAGGAGCTCGCGTTTGTTCTCCGCGGTGAAGTGTTCGTCACGTCGGCGGACTTCACGACTACGCGCAGAGTTACGCACACGCCCGAACAGGAGCGTTCGGTTTCGTTCCGGCCCGATGGGCGTGCTCTCGTGTATGCCGGTGAGCGCGATGGTTCCTGGAACATCTACGAGAGCGAACTCGCCGACGAAGGCGAGCTGTACTTCTTTAGCGCCACGAAGGTCACGGAGACGGAGATAGCCGCGACCGAGTCCGACGAGTTTCAGCCTTTCTACGCGCCGGCCGGTGATCGCATCGCCTATCTGTATGAGCGCAACCAGATCAACGTCCTCGACCGCGATACTGGCGAGACCCACCGCGCGCTCGCCGGCGATCTCTTCTATTCGTACAGCGACGGAGACCACTGGTTCGACTGGTCGCCCGACGCCCGGTGGCTAACGACCGCGTTCTATGACCGGGGCCGCATCTTCTACAGCGAAGCCGGTCTCGTACCCGCTGTTCCTGATGGTCACGACGAGGCGTCGGCCGACGAACCGTTCGACCTGTCACGCTCAGGCTACAACGACGTCACTCCCATGTTTGCGATGAATGGCGGCGCGATCGTTTGGCAAACGGACCGATACGGCGAGCGCGCGCACGGCAGTTGGGGCGCAGAGTACGACGTCGTCGCGGCCTTCCTCACCCAGGACGCATTCGATCGATTCCGCCTTTCGAAGGAGGAGTACCAACTCAAGAAGGAACTCGATGAAAGGGCAAAGGACGAGGAAGCCGCCGACGAGAACGACGAGGAACCCGACGCAGAGAGCATCGAAAACGGAACCGACGCCGACGACGAGGGAGCCAACGACGAAGGCGCCGGTGACGACACCGAGTCGGAACCCGAAAGCGATGAACTCCCCGAACCGATCGACATCGAGTTTGAAGGTATCGACACCCGCACCGTCCGCCTCACCACCCACGCCTCCGACCTCGCCGGTTTCGCCCTCGCGCCCGATGGTGACAAGCTCTACTACCTCGCCCGCTTTGAACGGGGGTACGACCTCTGGGTCCGCGACTTCCGCGAAGAATCGGTCAGCCTGCTCGCCAAGCTCAACGCCGGTTCAGCGTCGATGGTGATGAGCGACGACGGAGACACGATCTTCCTCCTCACCGATGGCTCGCTCAGTTCAGTGAAAACCGATGGCGGGACGCGGAAGACGATCACGTTCTCGGCCGAAATGATGGTCGACGAGTCCGCGGAGCGAGCGCACCTGCTCGAGCACGTCTGGCGACAGACCAACAAGAAGTTCTACAGAACCGACATGCACGGCGTCGATTGGCCCTTCTACCTTGAGCAGTACCGCCCCAAGCTTGAAGGTATCGCAAACAACCAAGACTTCGCGACGTTGCTCTCTGAGTTACTCGGTGAACTCAATGCGTCGCACACCGGAGGGCGCTACCGCTCGGGTGGGAGTCCGGGTGATGCATCCACCGCTTCGCTCGGCGTGATCTGGGAATCCGGCGGTACCGCCAACGGCGCGCGAATCGCCGAAGTGCTCGAGAACGGTCCCCTCGACCGCGCCACGATCGACATCGAGCCCGGTGATACCGTCATCGCGGTCGACGGGATCGACGTTGCAGGATCCGTGAACTTCTTCAGTCTTCTCGAGGGCAAGGCGGGTGACCGCGTCCGGCTCACCGTGCGATCAGACGACGAACAAGAAGGTCGCGACGTCGTCGTCCGTCCGGTATCACGACGCGCCGAATCACAGTTGCTCTACGAGCGATGGGTCCGCACCCGCGAGGCGATCGTCGACGAGTTGTCGGGTGGCCGCCTCGGCTATGCGCACGTCCGAGGCATGAACGACGCGAGCTTCCGAGAGTTTTACGAGCGTGTCATGGGTGAGCACTACGACAAGGAAGCCCTCATCGTTGACACCCGTTTCAACGGCGGAGGCTGGCTCCACGACGACCTCGCGACATTCCTCTCCGGAAACACCTACGTGAATCTCTACCCTCGCAACGACCTCGCCCCAGGCATCCGCTATCACGGCGACCCCTCCCGCCGTTGGACGAAGCCATCCGTCGTCGTCATGAGTGAGAGCAACTATTCGGACGCACACTTCTTCCCGTGGGTGTACACCGAACTCGGGCTCGGAGACACCGTCGGAATGCCAGTGCCCGGTACGACCACAGCCGTCTGGTGGGAGTCGCTCTTCACCGGTGACCTCGTTTTCGGCATCCCGCAAGTCGGCGCCAAGGGCCTCGACGGGGTCTACCTCGAGAACAACCAACTCGAGCCGACCCACCTCGTGCCGATGCCGCCGGATGCCGCGGCGAACGGTCGCGACACCCAACTCGAGGCTGCGGTCCGCGTCCTGCTCGGTGAGACACCCTGACGCCTCGCAGCACGAACGGCATCGCCTAAACAAGACTACCGGCAAAACAATCGCATTTCACCGCCAGATGTCGGTGTCGCGGCACTCTCCTACGTCCGACGAATCACGCCGACGGGCGTCGGCAAGCCGGAGGATGACGCATGCTGTCGATCTGCGCAATGGCCTCGCTCTCGTCGGGGGCCGTGTTCGGAATCCAACCAGTTCAACTCGTAGACGGTTCCGCAAAGCTCCTCCCGGTCGCGGTCACCAACGGTCGCACCATGGATATGGAGCATGCCGACCTCAACGGCGACGGAAAACGTGACATCGTCCTCGCCGTCGAGTTCGACCAGAATGCTGTTTTGCTCGACGTGGACGGGCGATACGTCTACAGCCGCGACGCGCTCCCGCAAGGGATTTTCGGAGACTCCGAAGACATCGCCATCGCGGATCTCGACGGCGACGGGGATCCTGACCTCGTCTTTGCATCCGAAGATACTCAGACCAACGAGATGTACCTCAACGACGGTCAAGGTCGGTTTGAGGATGTCTCCACACGCCTGCCCGTCGCCGGAACGTCAAACAGCTTCGCCGCGTTCGACGCCGACGCAGACGGTGATATCGATCTTCTCTTCGGAAACATAGGCCAGAATCAACTCATCCTGAACGGCGGCAACGCGACGTTTGTCATCGCGGCCGGCGCGATCCCAGAGGCGAACGACGCCACCCAGGACATCGAACTCGGCGATATCGACGGAGACGGTGATCTCGACATCATTCTCGCAAACGAAGACGCCAACCGTGTTCTCCGAAACGCCGGCGACGGCACCTTCGCGGATATCACCGAGGAGTCGATCGGAAGCCGGACGAGCGAGGAGACGCGTGAAGCCGATCTCGCCGACGTTGACGGCGACGGCGATCTCGATCTCTACTTTGCAAACGTGGGCTGGGCCGGCCACGATCCACAAGACGCCCTGCTCGTCAACGACGGTACCGGAGTATTCACGCAAGCTCCGAAAGTTGCGCTGCCATCTTTCGAGGAGTTCAGCCTCGATGTCGACTTCGCAGATCTCGACGGCGACGGTGACCTCGACGCCGTCGTCGCACGACTCGCCCCGGGACTTGCTCGCCCCATCACCATCTTGCTCAATGATGGCAATGGCGGATTTGAGTCGGCAAACCACTTGATCCCATCGTCTGCCCAGGGCAACGCGATTGACGTCGAGTTAGCCGACTTCAACCGAGACGGACGCGTCGATATTTACGTCGCCAACCACGTCCCGTTCGATTGCCTTCTCCTCGCAGAACCGTCGCTCTAAGTGTCTTCATTGAGGTTGAAGCGTCGGGCATGAGATTTGCGCCAAGGGAAGCCCGCCGGGTTCATTCCCGCGCTGCTTCCCCAGGCGAGTGTGCGGCCGGAGGCCGCTACCGAGCGATCAAACCTGCTCCAAGACGCGGAATGAGAATCCGCAGTTATCCGGTCGCGTCACGAAAACGCGGCGATGCGATTGGGTGACACTACCAAAGCACGATCAAGGTATCGTCTTTTTGTTGTATATCCAAACAAATACACATCATTTGTCCCGTCGCCATGCAATCCGGGCCCGACCGGCCGCCGTTGCGAGGGGCCGCTTTCGCGCGCTGCAGCGATACCCCAAAAGAGTCACCAAGAGACGGCTTTTCGACGCGCAATCACCCGTCCTCACCCGGTATCCTCGGCTCTCACGTGGGGTTATACCGGGGATAGACGGGGGCTGGCCAGTCGTTGTGGCCGTTGCCAAGGGACCCCTCGTCGATCACGTTGACCTATTGGAGATCTCAACAGATGATGACACGAAGAGTGACAGCGGTCGTGGTCGCAGCAGGCACGATGACCGGCCTGAGCTTCGCCGATGAGGCGAGCGTCCGGGCGTTCCTGGCGAACGACGAATCGACGGCATACCTGCAACAGAATGACGTGCGCATCGAGCTGATGCAAGCCGGGAAAGACGCCCCGACCGACGCCGTCGTGTTCCAGAAGTTCATCGGCGATGTCCCGCTTCACGGCGCTCGGGTCTTCGTGATCGAGAACGCGGACGGTACGGTGGCCCAGGTCTTCGACGACTCAACCGAGCAACTGGCGCTCCGCCCCGGTCCTGTGAACGTGGCGCAGGGCGAAGCCGTTGTGCTTGCCGAGCGTTTCCTGCCCGACGCGATAAACTCTGATGCCCAGCAGGTGTGGTTCCGCACCGGCGACGAGGCCGTCCTCGCTTGGGAAGTCACGACCTCGCTCGCCGACAACGGTTTGCCCGCAAGCCCGACGGACTTCGAGATGGTGATCGACGCGGCGACCGGCGTCGTGTTGTCACAGCGTCAGATCGATACCAAGACCTATGCCCTGGGCTCACCCGAGGCCGCCGACGGCGTGTTCCCCCGTATCGTTATCAACAACACGATCGGCGCGCAAGGATCGCGCGATTACGCCGCGCCGTTCGACGCCGTCGTGCGTTTGGGCGGTTGCACAGGCACGCTCATCGCTCCCAACGTCGTCCTCAGCGCCCGCCACTGTGGAATCGGCGCCGGCACCCTCGTTCGGTTCGGTGACAACTCGAACAGCGCCGTCGCCACCGCCACCGTCCAATCCTCGATCCTTCCGGATGGCAACGGCTCGCTCCTGGACGGCGGCGACGTGTCCATCCATATCCTCTCGTCATCGATCGCCGCCAACGTCGCCGAGCCCATGAGACTCATCGACGAGACCAACGAGCTCGAGGGCAAGCTCTGCGCGACCATCGGCTACGGGTTCAACGGCCTCGGCAGCGTCGGGCACGGGTTCTCCTCCGACGGCTTCCGCTGGGGCGGCGAGAACATCATCGACCGCTACGGCAGCCCCGCGAGCAACAGCGGCACCAACATCATCTCGACCGACTTCGACAACGGATCCACCGGCGCCAACACCATCCCAACCAGCAGTTCGACCCCGGTCGAGTTCGAGGCGACGACGGCGCCCGGAGATAGCGGCGGCCCGGTGCTCGTCCAGTTCGGGAGCGAATGGGTGATCGCCGGCGTCCTCTCCGGCGGCACGACGAACACGAGCGTGTACGGTGATATCTCCTGGTGGACCGGCACCGCGGTCTACCGCGACGATATCGAAGCCGCCGGCGGTGACTTCTTCACCGGCCTCGAGATCTCGTTCCCCGGCGGGCTGCCCGCTCTTCTTTCCTCGGCCGGTGGTGACACGCTGACCGTCAACATCGTTCCTTCGCCCGACGATCCCATCGTTCCGGACAGCGGCACGCTCCACGTCGACACCGGCTCGGGATTCCAGGAGTTCGCGCTCGTCGCGAACTCGTCGACCAGCTTCACCGGGACCTTCCCGGCGCCCACCGATTGCCCGACGGACGTGGAGTACTTCGTCTCGTTCGACCTGCAGTCGGGAACGACCGTCAACGAGCCCTCCTCGGGCGTGTTCAGCGCCGTCGCCGCGGACGAGGTGGACCTGAACGACCTGTATGATTTCGAGGCACCCGTCGGCTTCACCGCCGGCGCGCCGGGCGACAACGCGACGACCGGCATCTGGGAACGCGTGAACCCGAACGGCACCGACGCCCAGCCCGAAGACGACAACACCCCGAGCGGCACGATCGCCTGGATCACCGGTCAGGGCACCCCGGGCGGCGGACTCGGCGACAACGACATCGACGGCGGCACCACCTCGCTGGTGAGCAACCAAATCGACCTGAGCGGCACCGAGTCCGCGACAATCTCGTACGCGCGCTGGTACTCCAACGACACCGGCAACGCGCCGAACGCAGACGTCTTCGAAGTATTCGTCTCCGACGACGACGGCCAGACCTACCAACTCGTCGAAACCGTTGGCCCGGCCGGCACCGGCACCTCGGGCGGCTGGATCGAAACGGGCTTCAACGTCGGTGATTTCGTCAGCCTGACCTCGACCGTTCGCGTCAAGTTCGTCGCGAGCGACCTCGGTGACGGGTCCGTCGTCGAAGCCGGTGTCGACGACGTCCGCATCCTCGGCGTTTCGTGCACGTCAGACGCCTGCCCGGCCGACATCGCGGCCCCGTTCGGTGTGCTCGATCTCTCCGACACCAACGCCTTCATCTCAGCGTTCAGCGCCGGTGACTCGCTCGCCGACATCGCGGCCCCCTTCGGCTTCCTCGACCTCTCCGATGTTGACGCGTACATCGCGTCGTTCCTCGCCGGCTGCCCGTAATCGCCAACCGGTATCCGCACCCAACGACGGGCCTCCTCGGAGGCCTGTTTTTTTTGCACTGGAACAGGAGGCCGAACCAAGGAAAGCATCGCTTTGCTCTTACAGCGCATCCCGAGCATCACAAACACAATCCGCCTGCGGAGTATTCGTCCCTGGTGTGGGGACGTCCTTCACCGAAGGTTTGTCGTTTCCGTTCGAGCAAACGGTTCTATCCGGAGTCGTTGAAGCCGGTCTACTCCACACACGTAGAGTGACCCGCCGCCCGAAGACACTCGACGACGAAGGACTCGGACACCATTGGCCTGGCCATCAACACATCCCAGCCTCATCGCACGGCTTGCTGACCCGAAGGACCAAGAAGCGTGGGGCCGGTTCGATGATCTCTATGGCCCGCTGATCACAAGCTTCTGCCGTTCAAGCGGCTTGCAGTTCAACGACGCCGAGGATGTTCGGCAAATAGTCGCTTCGAGCCTCGCTTCCGCGATGAAGAGCTTCCGATACGACCCCGTAAAGGGGCGATTCCGAACATATCTGGGCAGATCGGTCCGGCATGCAATTTGGAAGCTCGCGAAGCGTCCGATCGCACAGCAGAGAGGACTAGGTCAACACGGCGTGTCGTCCAACTCTGCCGAGGCGAAGCCCGACGATGCTGAGTTCGATCACAGATGGGAACAGGAATGGCGCCGGCACCATCTCAAGCGGGCATTCAAGAAGCTCTCGAGCGAGGTCAACCCTTCGACCTCTCAAGCCTTTCGGAGACTGCTCGACGGCATCCCGCCCGCAGTCGTCGCCGAAGAGATGAATCTATCGGTCGACGCGATATACAAAATCAAGCAACGATGCGGCGCACGGCTTCGGACAATCGTCGACACACAGATCCGCGAGGAGACTCGTGACACCCACCGGTGACGACCACACGCCCGAACCGCCATTGACCACCGATCAAGAGATCGCGGAAGATCTTGAGTCGTTCGGCTTTAACTCGACCCAGTGGTTCGACGAACTCGCCGAAGCCCTCGTCGAGCAGCATCTCGGGACGATCGGCGGATACGAACTGGTTTCCGAAGTAGAACGAGGAGCCCAAGGCGTTGTCTACAAGGCGATTGAAACCCGCGCGAAGCGGACGGTCGCCGTCAAGATGCTTAGGGGTGGCAAAGCATCGGCCAAGGAACTGACGCGTTCGTTCGAGCGAGAGCTCCAAGCGATCGGTCGACTCTCGCACCCAGGCATCGTCACCCTCCTCAGTTCCCAAATCGTCGACGATCGCCCGCTCATCGTCCTGGAGTGGATCGACGGGATCTACCTCAAGAACTGGTGCGACTCGCCGGACCGCACCGACGCCGACGTCCTCCGGGTGCATCGCGAGATTGCCTCCGCGATCGCACATGCTCACCGCGCCGCCGTCCTGCATCGCGATCTCAAGCCGTCAAACGTGCGAGTTGACCACGATGGGCGAGCACGCGTCCTCGACTTCGGGCTCGCGTGGTTTATCGACTCCATCGAGAAGGCAGAATCCGGATCGCAGCCACCGCGAAAGGGATTCGTCGGCACGAAGAGATACGCGCCGCCGGAGGCCGTCGAGGGAGATCTCGCCGCGACCGACGCCGGGGCCGATGTCTACGCCCTCGGCGTGATGCTCGACGAAGCGAGGCCACGCCTGCGCTCCGCGAGGCAAAGCCAAGATCTTCAAGCCGTCATCGCTCGTGCGACCGCCGAAGATCCCAGCGAGCGCTACCCATCTGCCGCGGAGTTCGAGCGCGATCTCATTGCGATCGAAGCAGGGGCCGAGACCAGCATTCGCCGCTGGAACCTCTCAGAACGGACTACCGCGACGATGCGGAAACGCCCCACGCTGGTGTTTGGAGTCGCCGCGATGATCTGCGTCGGTGCGCTGCTAGTGTCTCGCTATCTTGCCGACAACGCTCGGACACTCGAAGAGGCCCGTCAACGCCTGGCAGTGCAGTCGTTCTTCGAGGGTCTTGTGGCGCCCGGGACCGGCAACCCCGCTTCCACGATCGCCGTCAGCGACGCCCTCGACCTCGCCGCGAACCGTCTCGCACGCACCGACGGGTTCTCCCCTGAAAATCGTGCCGCGCTGTTCCAGAGGCTCGCCGATCAGGCAATGGCGTTCGGCATGATGGATCGCGCCGGGGCGTTCGCCGATCAGGCGAACGAGATCCTCAAGTCGATGACCGATCGACGTGCCGATCGCTTGGTTCGCATCCGAAACCTGATGGTGCGAGGCACCGTCGCCGCGTTGCGCAGGGACCCGATCGCAGTTGAACTGCAGCGCCAAGCGATCAGCCTCGTCGAAGACAAAGACGGGCGGCTCTACGCGCTCGCCATGGGCGAACTCGGCTTCGCCCACGCATCCGTCGGGAACAACGATGAGGCAAGTCGATGGCTCAACGACGCAATTCTTCTACTTGAGCGACTAGGAGAACTCCATCCAGGGCGTCCGATCGACGGTGCGCTGGTCCTGATAGCGCGGGCCGACTTTGATCGACTCCAACGCCCTGCGGAGGCCAAGCGAAACTATCTGCGGGCCGCAGAACTTGTGCTCGCGATCAACGGACCGGACGACTTCCGATGGTTGTATTGCGTGGTATCCGCGGCCAGACTCAGCGCGTCGACCGGAGAACGAGCCGCTGCTCGGGAAGTCCTGACCAGCGCCGCTGCAGCTGCGAAGGGCGTTCCGCAGCACGAATCCAGGATCCTGGCCGAACTCCAAGCCCTCGCGAACGACTAAATCCCGGCCGACTCCGATTTTGCCCGGTTTCGTGTCCACACTGGCTCCCGAGGCCACTACGTCCCCTTCAAAGGGCCAGAAAGGGTGTTCGTCCGTACCCCCGGCCCACATGGATAAGAAGGAGATCCCATGCCCTCACGATCGAATCTGGTGTTTGCGACCGCGATCGCGGCGCTGTCCGGCGCCGCTTCTGGCCAGGCATTCGCGTTCAACGACGATTTCGAGTCCTACGCGACCGGCGGCCTCCCCGGCGCGCCCTGGGCCGACGTCATCACCCGGATCGACAACCCCACGATCGCCAGCCCGACGGCAACCGTCGTGAACACCACCGACGCGTTCGGAGCACAGACTCAAGCGATCCGGACACGAGAGGAGATCGGCACCAGCCAGGGCATCCTGACCGCGATCCCGACGTTCTCTGAACTATCGCTCAGCGTTGACGTCCGTCTCGACCAGTTCGTCGACAACACCAGCGGAAGCACCTGGACGGCCGCGATGGGGTTCATCCAAGACGGCCCAGCAGATGACTTCAATCAGAACCCGCAGGCCGTGGTGTACGCGAGCGCCCTCGCTCCGACGTTCCGGATCTACATCGACAACGGCGGGCAGGTCTTCGACTTTGCACTCACCTCAACCGGGCCGACGCGTCTCGACACCTGGTACAACCTCAGCTTCGTCATGGACACCTCCACCGGCTTCCTCGACGTCAAGGTGACCGACATCGCGACCGGGCAAGTCGAGGGCAGCGTCATAGGATTCCTGCCTTCTTCGTTTGACTCCGCGTTCGCCCAATACGACGCCGTCGCTTTCTTTGACGGCGAGTACGGCTCGACCACCTTCAATCAAAGCGGCATCGCAACCTTCGACAACGTCGCAATCACCGCCGTACCAGCGCCCGGACCGGCCGCCGCTGCGTTGGCGGGTCTTTGCATCGCAAGCTCGCGCCGCCGCCGTACGGCGTAAACAGCCCTTTGGTGAGGACCCGGCACAAGCGGAGGGCGTTGGCCAAATAGACTCCCGGCCACGCCCTTCGCTCGGTGCCGGTCCATCGAGACGCGTGCTGCGCCTTTCCGCTCACGTCGGCAGTGGGGGATGGCCGGTCGTGTACGCTGTTGTCGGGTCGAACAATGCCTCGCCGTGGGGGCAGGC
Source organism: Planctomycetota bacterium (assembly GCA_038748775.1). Taxonomy (GTDB): domain Bacteria; phylum Planctomycetota; class Phycisphaerae; order Phycisphaerales; family UBA1924; genus DAIQNV01. Next base: position 1,419 of record JBCDIT010000001.1, on the reverse strand, counting down.
CACTTCGGACGAAAGACCGATACCGTGCAGCGATTCCACCAGGTTCATGGACAACGTGTTCTCTCGATTGTCGTCGCTCTGCTCGCATTGATCGCCCAACCTCTTCCCGTGCTGGCGTTCGGGCAGCCATCGGATCGACGTCAAACGCTCTGGGCAACGCAATGGAACCACGACGGTTCCAAGTTTGCCGTCGGTGGCGACGACACGCTCTGGATCTACGACGCCGATTCGCTCCAGCGACGTTCCATCATGCCACCCACGCCCGAGCCCGCGCGTGCCGATGGCGGCTACGCCCCGACCGTCACCCAAGTCGCGTGGCACCCAAGCCGCAACGTGCTCGCGATTTCAAGTCAAGACACCAACGTGTGCGGCATATTCGACATCGATTCCGGAAGCCGCATCCAACTGCTCCCCTCGAACGACAACGCAGGCCGCGGCGTCACCTGGAGCCCCACGGCAGATAAGCTCGCCATCTCAAGTCCAGGCGACGGCCATCTCAGAATCTATGAGCGCGACGGCACGCTCCTCCACGACATCCCTCGCTACAAGGATGCCAAGGGACTCACCGGGGTCGCGTGGAGTCCCACCGGCGATCGCATCGTCACCATCGGTTCACGAATCACGTTGCACGCCAGCGACGGAATCCCGATCAGGCAGTTCATGCACCGCCCCGAAGCTCGGGAACGGGACCAACTGTTGCTGTCCGTCGCATGGCACCCATCGGGCGATTCTTTCGTCGTGGGTGATTATGGAACCGAGGTCGACGATCCTGTTGTGCAGATCTGGTCTTCCGACGGAGCGCTCATCAGGAGCATCAACCTCGATGGAGACACCGAGGTACGAAACATTTCTTGGAACCCGGAGGGAACCCGATTCGCGACGTCAAGCCGCAGTCTCGCTATTTGGACAGCGAGCGGGGATCTCCAAGCCAACACCGTCGCGCCCGATCTCCTCTGGGGCGTCTCCTGGCACCCAGCCGACAACACGATCCTTACCACCGACATCATCGGTCGGATCACACTCTGGAACGATAAGGCGGAACCGCTCAATCAGATCCGTCGACTCGAGCCGGCCGACGGCTAGGTCATGAACGAGAGTGTCGGCATCAATCCGAAGAAGTCAAATCAACATCGATCCGCCCGCGATCGGCGTTCATCGGTCGGCCCCAGGACTCGTAGAGCTCGGTGATATGCGTGCGTATCCGCAGCAGTTGCCGCCGTTGAGCCGTACCCGGTTTGGCCTCCTCAATCGACGCGCAAGCCCCGAGAAGCAGCGGATCCGCTTCTGAGAATCGTCTCGAGATCATAAGTGACCTGCCCCCGGGTTTGATGCCAGAGTCTATGTGAGTCTTTGGTCATTGGTTCCGTGCTGCTGGGCCGCCTGGAGCGGAGCGGAAGGCGGGCCAGCAGCGATCGCTTC